>CALOEQ010000021.1:0-10291 GCA_942492425.1 uncultured Flavobacteriaceae bacterium | reverse complement strand
TTGGTCTGCCGCATTCGTTGCTCCAGATGGTAAAGATGCAGTTCGGGGTGATTGGCGGCGTACCCATGCAGGCCGCCATCAACGGGGCAAACTACAACATTTACAATAACTCGAAAAGCACCGACGCCAACGACTACATCAATTCGGTTTTTGACTGGAACAGCGTCCAGTACCGCCCATGGGCCGGGGACACCTGGACTGATTACCAGAACGTGCAGAAGTTCCTGCGCTATGCGGCTACGGACATCGGCAACATCATCTACACCGCCGTTACGTCCAACCTGATCTCGGACATGCCCTTCAGCAACTTTGTGTTTCCCAGCGAACAGTTTGGTGATATGGTATCATTGACCTGGCCCGGGCAGTTCAATTTTGACTTCATGTGTTTTCTCGTACTTTCCGGGCTATGGCTCGCCTGGCGTCATCATTTTTCTCCGGGTGGAGTTTTATTGGGTTTGGTGGGTGTCTTTGGCGGGATAATGCTTCTCGCCCCATATCTCCTTTTTGCCAGCTTCAAAGCAAATGGTGACATGAAAGTGCTACTTCTGGGTAAAGTCAGGGCAAACGGCTAAACTGTGCGCGAATCAAATGGGGATCATGAAAACAATCGATCTGATTCCAGTTTCAAATAGACTCTATATCGTTAATTCTCCCACCGAGGGGAGATTCCCCATGGCCTTTTCATTCCTGGTCCTGGGGACAGACACACATGCACTCATTGACACGGGGTGCGGACTCAAAGGCTGCCGCCACGTCTTGGAGGAATATGGAGTGGATATCGTTATCAATTCCCATTGCCATCCGGATCATGTCTCAGGCAATCATCTTTTTGCAGGGAAGGAACTGCTAGTTCCCCACCAGCGAGTGGAAGAGGTGGGGGCTGTCCAGCGCCTTGCCCGACGTCTGGTGGGACCGGACCAGGCGGTCATGGACTCCTGGGAGTATTTTGCCCGGCAGCGCCTGGGAATGCGGGATTACGAACCTACCCAGACCTTTCAAGACGGAGAAATCTTTGATTTCGGGGGCATCTCTCTGCAAGCCATCTACACCCCGGGACATTTGGACGACCACTATTGTTTTCTGGAACCTGAGCAAAATATCTTGCTCACCTTTGACATCGACCTGACCGCGTTCGGTCCCTTTTACGGCAATCCCGAGTCGGATATTTCCCGTTTAAGAGACTCCATTAATACCGTAATGGCGATCAAGCCTCAGGTGGTGGCCAGTTCCCACCGCTTGCCTGTCCGGGAAAATATTCAGGATGAGATTGACACTTTTGCTGCCAAAATCTCCCGAAACGAGGAGCGGGTGGCCGCGGTTATGACGGTCCCCCGAAGCCTAGAAGAAATCTGTGCTCTAAAGCCCATATATGGAAAGTATATTCCCGGTCTGGAAATCATCTATTCCTTTTTCGAAAGGTGCATGGTGCAAAAACACCTGGAACATATGCAAACAGAAGGAAAGATACAATTTGGTGAAGGAAAATTCCTCCTGAACCAATCGCCAGGCTATCCATAAACCCTTTTCCCGCCGGAGGAATTAATCATGGCAGAAATACTGAGAACCCCGGATGAACGCTTTATCGAGCTTCCCGGTTTTCCTTTCCAGCCGAAATATCTGGAGAACCTGACCGGTTATGAAGGCCTGCGCATGCATTATATCGATGAAGGCCTTTCATCCGCTGAAAACACATTTCTATGCCTCCATGGGGAACCGACCTGGAGTTACCTGTACCGGAAAATGCTTCCTGTTTTCACAGAGGCAGGAGGCCGGGTAGTTGCCCCGGACCTGTTTGGATTCGGACGTTCGGACAAGCCCGCGGACGATGCTGTTTACACATTTGAATTTCATCGCAATGCGCTGATTGCCCTTATCAGTAACCTGGACCTTAAAAGCATCACCCTTGTTTGCCAGGATTGGGGAGGGATTCTTGGCCTTACCCTGCCAATGGACATGACTGACCGTTTCTCTCGTCTTTTGGTTATGAACACAACCCTGGGCACCGGAGATTTTCAACTCTCCAAGGGTTTTTCGGCCTGGAGAGACTGGGTCAGAAAGAATCCCGATATGGCTGTGGGAAAATTGATGCAACGATCCTGTCCGCACTTGGCAGATGGAGAAGCTGCCGCCTACGATGCCCCTTTTCCAGACGTCAGCTACAAAGCCGGAGTACGTCGTTTTCCGGAACTTGTACCAGACAGTCCGGATGCACCCGGAGCGAGATTATCGCGTCGCGCCCGGGAATGGTGGCGCAACGAATGGACCGGACAGGCTTTCATGGCGGTGGGGATGCAAGATCCCGTACTTGGTCCCGCAGTGATGAAAGCCCTTCATAAAAACATCAAGAATTGCGCTGAACCATACGAACTCGCTGAGGCTGGACATTTTGCTCAGGAATGGGGGGAAGACATTGCCAAAAAGGCTCTGTTGACTTTTGAATAGACCCCGAGCGTTTCGCAATCCAGGGGCGTCATCGACAAACTTTTCATGCTTGTATCTTTATTGGTCCTAAACATATTGAAACGAAATATGATTGACATATAATATTGATATTGAATCATTTTTTATCGTTCGGGAGGCATGTAGAAAGAATAACAGTAAACACAGGTCAACAAGAACCAATGTACGTTGGATATTGCCAGTCTTTTTATCCAAAAAACTGTCACTTCCATGCGTCTCTCAACCTCAGTTCGTCCACACCTCTCAATGAGGATATAAAATAACCCAGGTGCGATCTGGGGCTTAATGAGAATCTGTAAGCATTGATTCTGGAGATTGGCTCGTATGCAAAATAATTTTGGTGGGAAATGGATTCAAGGATAATATAGGCATTCTTGCATTTTGCTTGGATTGATAGAAACCACAAGACATGGGATCGATTTGCAGTGAAAAGGAGGTTACGCCTACCCTAAAGACGTCAAGGCCTCCTTCGCCTGCTTCAGGTACACTTCCGCTTCGCATTGTTCAAATATTTGAATGGCCTCTGAAAGGTACTCCCGCGCTTTATCGGTTCTTTTCTTTGCTTTATGCAGTAATCCGAAGTCCAAATAAAGCGGACCAAGAAGGCTTTTGGCCCCGATTTCTTTTGCTACCTCAATCGCTTTATTAAAATGTGATTCAGCCTTCTTGTCGGCGAAAGGAACATTTTTCACCAGAAAACCGATGTTTTTGGCAATACTTAACGGACTGATGGGTCCCGCGCCCTCAACAATCTGAGAGTAGATTTTACCAATGATATGCTCGGTCAAAGCAATGAAATATCTTCTCTCCTCTTTAATGAATGTTTTAAGCGCATCTTCAATCATTTTAAATCCTTGGCTCATATTCCCTTTCGCTATCATAACTACACCAAGGAAAGCCTGGGCAGGCATTCCAATCCAGTCAAAATCATATTCCCGGCAAAAGGATACAGCCTCTTTTAAAGGCGCTTCAGCTAATTGAACCTGGTCATTTAGAATATATCCAGTCCCATAAATGTTTTGCGCAGTTGTGTCATACATAGTGTCTGCCGAAACCTCAAATGCTTTCTGGAACAACTTAATGAACATTGAGTGGTCGCCGACCAAATTATATGCCGCTCCTAAAATCAAATGCCCCGATGTCTGGCTACGGATGTTGCCGTGTCTCTGGCCATATTCCAGCAATTCTTTTCCGACTTCGACCATTTTTTTCGAATCTCCTTTTTGCCAGTAAGTCATCCCAATTCCGCCCAGGGATTTAAAGTAAAGATAATGATCGGACTCGACCAGTTTGGCGATTTCTTGAGCTCTCTCACCCCCCCCCCCTCCCCCCCGTACCGTAGTGGATGGCCTCATCAAATAAGCCCAAATCACAACATGTCCAGGTAAGCAAGGTGCAGGCATAGCCGATTATTCCTTGATCGTTTAATCTTTCACCGATCTCCAGGCCCTTCGAAGATAGTTCATGGATTTTGTTATCTTTGCTTAAAAAAGTAAATCCCAGCCAGACATAGAACATTGCCAACCTTTCCTGATCGTCTATAGACTCGGCCAGATCCCTGCAAGACGTAAACAAATTCCTCCAACCATTCATATCACATCGGTAATAAAAGACTAATGCCCATTTGATAATCAGATCGATGACAAGCCTTTTTTCTTCCAGTGATTTTTGGGGTTTATTGGTGAGGAGTTCAAATGCCTGAGCGAAATACTTGTGAGATTCCTCCAAGGCATACCTCTTTAAGCTTTTCTCGCCCGATTTCATCAAATAGTCGACAGATTTGAGGACAGATTGACCTCGCTGGAAATGGAAGGCCAATGTTTCGTAGAATTCAGGGAGCCTGTCTCGAAAAAGCTGCTCCATAACAAACCCAACCTGTTCATGAACCTCCTTACGTTTTTTTTTGATGAGGCCCTTGTAAAACACTTCTTTAGTAAGGGGGTGTTTGAAAATATATTCCAGGTCCGGCTCTATGGACCTTGCTTTGATCAAATCTAACCGCTCTAAGCCGCTGAGGCATTGGTCGATATTTCCTTTCAGTTCCGTGATCTTCTTTAGTATCTCGTAATAGAAAACCCGCCCTATGACCGAGGCTTCCTGCAGAACGCGCTTTGATTCTTTCTCCAAGCGGTCAAGCCTTGCAGAAATAACGCCATGGATCGTTGAAGATATGTCTGTTTCGGTAATAGGTCGGGTAACCCGCCAACTCCCATTATCACGAATCAATGTCTTTGACTCAATCAAGGAATTGGTTATCTCTTCTAAATAAAAAGGATTGCCCTCCACCTTTTGCTGAACAAATCGCAGGAATTCAGGAGGAACATTCTCAGTATTTAGTAAAGAGAGAGAAAAAGAAAGACTCAACCATATCTTGCGATTCCGATGGCGAGAGGTCCTGAAGCCGAATCTCCTGATATGGATTGGCCATTGCATTTATCTGGTGGCTGGTAAGAAGAGTGATGATAGGTCTGTAAATGCAAAGAAAAAGGATTGGACCCCTGAAATCTGACAAGATGAGACGGATGAACTCTAAAGAAGAGGGGTCCGCCCAGTGAAGATCTTCTAAACAGATGACCGTAGGACCTCTCTTAGCCAGACCTAAAAGAATCGATTTGATTGCCTCCTGCAACTTGGATTTCCAGAACTCAGGGCTCACATTATCTATTTCGGGGTAACTGAGGGAGTAGAGACTTCCGACATATGGAACAACATCTCCTTTTTCCCCTACAAGATATACTATACCACTTTCGACCTTATCCCTTACTCTTTCCGGAGCATCGCCTTCTTCTATTTGAAATGCCCGATTCAGCAGATTGATCAGCGGGAAATAGGGGATGTTTTGGGCAAAAGGATAGGCGTGGCCTTCTTGCCACCGGATCTCTTTAAGATCCAATGTAGCCTTAAATTCTTCCACAAGCCGACTCTTTCCTGTACCTGCAGGTCCACAGACGGCAAAGGTCGACCCGTTTCTTTTCTGAAGGTTGTCTACAGCCTCCTTCAATCGACCCGTTTCCACCTTACGGCCGATGAGGTTGGCTCTGACACCCTGGAGCCGATGAACCTTTCTGGGCTGATCCTTTTGCGATAAAATTCGATAAACCTGGATCGGTTTGGCCTTGCCTTTAACCGCTGTAGGTTCCAAGGCTTCAAAATCAAAAAAACCCTCAGCCTGGGCATAAGTACCCGGACCAACCAGGATTTCTCCCTCTTCGGCAAGCCCTGATAGTCGGGATGCAAGATTGATGCTGTCTCCTGCAACGCCGTGTGTTCCCTTTTCCATGTTCACTTCACCGGTCACAACGAGACCGGTGTTGATACCGGTGTGCATGGATAGGGGACGTCCCACCCTCTCTTCGAGTTCGGGGCTTAGGACCTCCACCAGGTCGTGTATTTCCCTGGCAGCCCGGATGGCTCTGATCGGGTCATCCTCATGGCCCTTTGGTACACCGAAAAGGGCCATGACCGCATCACCAATGAATTTTTCAACGAATCCCTCGTATTTGGCGATTATCTTGGAAATCCGGCCAAAGATCCGACTCGTAATCTCTTTGACATCTTCCGGGTCCAGGCGCTCAGACATGGCGGTATAGCCGGACATATCGGAGAAAAGGACGGTAACGTGTTTTCGTTCTCCTTCAATATGGCTTGGGGTCGTTTGGAGTGAATCGGTTTGAGATTCGGGGGTGTAGGATTGGGATTGGTCGTCGTCGATGGGCGGGGCTTCTTTGAGCTTCGCTAAGGTATGCCCACATTCATCACAAAATCTGTTTCCAGCACGGTTATTAGTTCCACATTCAGAACATTTGACTTCAAATTTGTGTCCACATTCGCCGCAAAACTTCGCTTCTTCACGATTCTCATACTGGCATTTCGGGCACTTCATTTTGCCTCTCCCCATGGTTTCTCTATCAGGTTCTGTGGTCACAGTGGTCTACTGGACGATATTCTCCCTCGATATTTTTAGCTATGCCGCCCGTTAAGCCTTCTTCTGAATTTTTCAGTGTTCACCGGAAATCTCAATTATGATGATTGGACTGATTGTATGAACTTAGTAAATATCTATGACAAAGCTAAAATCCATGGATTGCCTTGAGCCTATCCAAATCTTCAAGGTCCCGCTCCAAATTCATTTCTCGGAATAGTTTTTCAGCTTTTTTCCAGATAGCCTTTGGGATCGATTCCATTTAGTTCCTTGTGCTTACTCTGAGGTTCCAGCAGCCGCTTTCCCACCTCGAAGTACGTGCGGGAAAGATCCGGCCTGGCGCCGAGACGTTCCCCTCTTGTATCGTCTTGTCCCACCACTTGAGGGCTTTGCCTTGTTTGCCTATTAGCCAATAATAAAGGCCCAGCCTTAAAGATTTTTGCTTTCCTGTAAGGTAGGAGCATATTTTTTCGCATTTTTCACCGCCGCCTTTTTTCCTGCCTCATAAGCGCGTTTTCGAATATCGTTTATCTTCGTGGAATTCTCAGAAGAGATTGCATGTTCTAATTGATTAAGATTGACAAAGAGATTTCCGACCAGATAAGGGGCAACAAATAGGGGCACCGCCGAAGATGTGTGTTTTTTATAAATTTCCATAGCCTGGGAGATGGATTCTATTGCCCCTTCCTGATCTCCTAACAACTGTTTAACTTCTGCTAAATAGCCCATAAAATATAGTTCGTGAAGTTCACTGCTATTCTTTTGAGAATACGAAAGCCCTTGTTCAGCCTCCTCCAGCGCCTTATGGGAATTGCGCAACTTTATTAAATAATCTGTTTTCAGCATTCGAGCATGAACGATGGACAAAGGATTATCATAAGTATCGCCGATTTCTTGCAATTTGTTTATTATCTCCATAAGATGGCCAAAGTCGCCTTGTTCCCCTTTCACAAGGCCAAAAAACCACAAATAATTTGGCACATGCCAAAGATCACCAATCCTTAGTGAAGAATTTAATAGCTCTTCATCCGGATCTCTAATTTCCCCCAGGAGCCCTGACATTGATGGATTGCAGTAGTTAGAAAAATCACATTGCAGCCGTTCCACTATATCCTCTTGCACCTATAGCGTTGTGAAATTTCCAATAATCTGTTGCTCAGCTTAAAGGATAACCCTGTAAAGGAAAAGGAAGTGGCTACACCAGCCCAAAAACTTGATGCTCTGGGGATTTTTGATAAATTGAATCTCGTTATGTGCTTCAGGACGGCCATCGCAACCTGGAACTGCCTGATATTATCAAAAAATACAAGGGCTGTTACCATTTTATAATACAATTCAAGAAGTTCCTTATCTCGCTCTTCCGGTATTTCTTTGAGTTGGGAAACTTCAAGTAAATCATTTTCATCATTGCTAGCAGATCCCAAGGCTAGCTTTATCATCACAAAGAGACGTCTCTTCTTCGGCAACGGCGTTCCCCAACGTTTCAAAACTTTGTCAAAATAGCTTACTGACTCCGACCATCGCCCCTTATTAACTAATGCAATCCCAATATTCCTTTCGAAATTAGCAAGTTTTTCTGGATCAGCATCATTGCCATATTTAGCAAGATAGAGCTTCAGCGCTTCCTGAAAGTATTGCAGTGCTTCGCTAGAAGCGGAGGACCGCAACGCCTCTTCCCCGGCTTTTGCCATATACTCTTCGGCTTTCTCCAGATCATCCGCCTTGCTGTAGTGAAAGGCCAGCATTCCGTAGAATTCGTGAAGACGCTCTTGGAAAATCTTCTCTATTGATTCGGCTACCTTCCCATGAAGCGTTTTGCGCTGTTGTATGAGGGTGGATTCGTAAGCAGCTTCTTGCGCCAACGCATGCTTAAACAGGTACTCCAGTTCTTCCATCCTCATGCGATCTCGGATAAACTGAGCGTCCTTGAGATATGCAAGCCTTTCATCAACGCCGTTTATTGAACCCGCTACCTCCTTCAGTATCCTGTCGAAAAAGCTTCTGCCGATGACTGATGCGACTTTGATGAGATCTCTCGTTTGCTCTTCCAGCCGGTCTATTCTGGCCGTGAGCACATCGTTGATGGTTGATGGAATCACCACACGATCAATCTTTTCGGTGACCTCAAAGGCTCCGTTTGTTTCGTACTATTGCGCCTTCATCGATAAGCGAACGTACAACCTCCTCCATGAAGAACGGATTGCCGCCGGCCCGGTCCACAATCTGCTGCTTTACCGCGAATGGGAGTCCCTTGACCTGCAACATATTATTGACCAGGGCCTCTCCCGATTGCTTGTCGAGCGGCTTTATGGCAATTTCCGCAAAATCGACCTCAGGGAGCCACTCGGACAATATCTCGATTTTTCTGTCATCCCCCTGCCAATATTCGGGACGGAAAACATTGATGAATACAATTCGGCAAACCTGGGTCAGGCGAAAGAGCGCTTCAAGTAGCTCCAGCGACGTCGTGTCAGCCCAGTGAAGGTCTTCCATGACGATTACGATGGGAATGCGCTCCGCAGATCTGATTAGCAATTCCCGCACATTCTTCAAGATGAGCTTTTCCAGGGCCTCGCCTTCCATACCCTCAACCCTTTGGGAATGTTTGCCCGAGAGTTTCATCCCCATAAGAGTCGCCACAAAAGGAAACACCTCGTCTGTTTCATCCCCGCATACGCGGCGGATGGCGGTTTCCAGCTTGTTAGAGGCTTCCGCCTGTGTATCATCCTCCTTTATTTTGGCCCACTGCTTGAAAAGATCGATGATGGGGTGGAAGCTCAGATTTTTTCCGATGGAGATGGATCGGCCTTCCAGAAAACTGACCCTGCTGATCACGTCCCGCTGCCTCAATTCCGCCAACAGCCTGGATTTCCCTACCCCCGGTTCTCCAAAGACATTGACAACCGAACCTTGACCGTTGACGGCCTTCAGTATATGAAGCTCCAGTGTGGCAAGTTCCTGATCACGGCCAACCATTTCCGAAGAGACCTGCATCTCCTGACTGACGCGGGCAGTTGAGGTTTTTCAGAAAGCAGCTTATAGATGGAAATGTGTTCGGATTTGCCCTTTACTTTTGCGGGCTTCAAGGCTTGAAAAGTGAAGTGACTCTGAGATGCTCTGTAGGTATCCGGCCCCACCAGAATATCCCGCGCCCCGGCAAGGCCACTCAGCCTGGCGGCCACATTAATGGCCTCGCCCGTGACGCCATGGGTTCCCTTTTCCGGATCGACGTCCGCCGTAACCACGAGACCCGTATTGATTCCACTGTGCATGGTGAGAGAGCGGCCTGCCTTTACTTCGTAGCGAGGGCTCAAATCCTCAACGAGCGCGTGAATTTCCCGTGCGGCCCGGATGGCCCTTATGGGGTCGTCCTCGTGTGCCCTTGGCACGCCAAATAGCGCCAGAACGCCGTCCCCTGCATATTTTTCGATGAAGCCCTCGTATTTCCGGACAACCGTTTTCACCCCATCAAAGATCTGGCTCGTGATCTCCTTAACTTCCTCAGGGTCGAGCCGTTCAGTCATGGCCGTGTAACCCGTAAGATCGGAAAAAAGCGCGGTGACGCGTTTACGCGCTGCTTCAGAGATAGGGCTAAGTGTGGGAGGTTGCTCTTCTAAGTCGAGTGCTACTCCGCATTCATTGCAGAATTTGGCATTTTCAGGATTTTCGTTCCGGCACTTCGGGCAATTCATCGAATACGCCCTCAAGGTCCAAAGTTCAATTTTCAGTGAAGAAAGATGGGGCTTTGATGACTGTATGCGAAAGCGAATCTCAAGTCAATTCAGACTTGATTTCTAAATGTTGAATCTCTTTGAAAGAATCGTAAATGGATGTGTAATGGGCATTTTGTTGCGTGCTCCTCCCTCGCACATCCGACAAAATTTCGCAAGACTGGAAGATTTATTCTTC
>CALOEQ010000020.1:0-26258 GCA_942492425.1 uncultured Flavobacteriaceae bacterium | reverse complement strand
AGTCCTGAAGAAATAATAAAGTATTTGATCTGGCTCCACGCCGGATTGGGTGGTCTTGCTCTGATCTCGGGGGCCATTGCCCTTGTGGTGAAAAAAGGCAGCAAGGCTCACAAAAAATCAGGGAAGGTTTTTTACTATGCCATGATTCTCTCGGCGACACTAGCATTTATTGTTTCTCTCTTGCCCAATCACGAGAGTCCCTTCTTGTTTTCGATAGGTGTTTTCAGTCTTTACTTTTTACTTAGCGGATACAGAAGTTTGAAGTTCAAACGTCAAACTTCAGAGTTGAAACCTGACAAAATGCTTGCATACGGGATCGTTCTAACGGGCCTGATCATGATTCTATATCCTGTTTTCCTGTACGGTCAACCCAATATCATCCTACTCGTTTTCGGTATTGCAGGAATTGTTTTTGGCCTTCGGGACCTGCAATCATTCAGAAATCCGAAAGAACTCAAAAAGAAATGGCTTAAACTGCATTTGGGAAAAATGACCGGGGGTTATATCGCTGCCGTAAGTGCCTTCTTTGTCGTCAACGAAATTCTGCCCGGAATTTGGAACTGGTTTGTGCCGAGTATTTTTGGAAGTGCCTATATCGCCTATTGGATGCGAAAATTAAATAAAACCCGAAATGTCACCAAAAACACTCGAAGAGCAACGCATTGAATTCTCAAACCGCAAATTCCTGGCCACCCCATTGGCAGGACTCATCGTCTGGGCCGTAATTGGTCTCGCTGGGATCTTTTTTTCAAAGACTGTCGCCGTATGGAGTATTTTTATCGGCACCGGAAGTATCGTCTATCTCGGTTTGTTCATTTCAAAGTTCACAGGTGAGAATTTCCTGGAGAAGAACAAGCCCAAAAACGAATTCGACTCGCTATTTATGTTCACGGTTGGTCAAGCCATTTTGGTCTACTCAATAGCGATTCCTTTTTTTATCCTGGATTACTCATCTCTTCCGCTATCGGTTGGAATACTTACCGGGCTTATGTGGCTGCCTTTGTCCTGGACAATAAAACACTGGGTGGGGATGTTTCACACCCTGACACGAACTGTGGTGATCCTTGCCCTTTGGTATTTGGTTCCGGATCAAAGATTCGTAGCAATTCCATTTGCCATCGTTGCGATCTACGTTGTCACTTTGATCATCCTCAACAATCGGAAAATAACTCAATAATGACCGAAATAGATCTGATCATCGACCTGCATAAAAATACCCAGAGACAGGGTCCCGGCAGCGAAAAAGACACTTTAAACGCCCTAAATTTGATCGGTTTATCGCTGGACCCTGAAGTTAAACTCGCAGATATCGGCTGCGGTTCGGGAGGCCAAACCCTCACGCTTGCTCAAAATTTCAGTGGTCATATCACGGCGGTTGACCTGTTTCCCGAATTCCTGGATGAGTTAAATGAAAAATCAAAGAAACTGGGTTTGGAGGGCAAAATCAAGACGTTGAAAGCATCCATGGACAACCTGCCTTTCATGCCGGGTGAATTCGACGTCATCTGGTCGGAAGGAGCGATCTATAATATGGGATTTGAAAAAGGAATCCGAAATTGGAAAAAATTTTTAAAAGAAGGAGGATATTTGGCCTTAAGTGAAATTACATGGACAACCATTTCCAGACCTCAAGAAATTGACGACTTTTGGAAAAGTGAATGCCCGGAAATAGATACCGCTGCGAATAAGATTAAAATTCTGGAGTCCAATGGCTATAGTCTTGTCGGTTATTTCATCCTATCCGAAGACTCTTGGATCGAGAACTACTACAAGCCGTTGGAGTCTCAATTTGGATACTTTTTGAAGAGGCATGAGAATACTGACCTGGCCAAAAAGGTAGTCCGGGACTATAGATCAGAAATCGAATTATACATGAAGTATAAAGAATATTACAGCTATGGATTTTACATAGCAAAGAAAACCGAATGATTATGAAAAAACTATTTGTCTATTGCATGTTCGCTGCTCTGACGCTTTTCATTTCTTGCTCTTCCCTGCCTGAAGGCGCCAAACCTGTCGAAAATTTTGACAAGGAAAAATATCTTGGCAAGTGGTATGAGATAGCCCGGCTGGATGTCTCTTTTGAGAAGAATCTGAATAATACTTCGGCCGAGTACTCGCTCAATGAGGATGGAACTATTCGGGTGCTCAACAGGGGCTACAATACGAAAAAAAAGAAATGGACAAAAGCCGTCGGAAAAGCGAAATTCGTGGAGGATGAAAATATCGGAAGGCTCAAAGTTTCATTTTTTGGCCCTTTTTATGGCGGATACAATGTGGTTGCCCTTGACCCTGAGTACAAATATGCTTTGGTTGCCGGGTCGAGTCTCAAATACCTGTGGCTACTGTCAAGGGAGACCTCCGTACCCGATAAAGTGAAATCAGACTATCTGCAAATTGCCGGGGAAATTGGATATAATACAACAGAATTACTTTGGATCGAGCATGATAAATCGAGTCTGCTGCAAGGTGAAAACAATTAAAAATAAGGAGATGAAAGGCAAAATCGAAATCAACTTTCTCGACCATGTGGCCATTCGTGTGAAAGACCTGAATGTATCGGCCGATTGGTATCAAAAGGTCCTTGGCCTGAAGAGGTATCAGCTGCCTGAATGGGGAGAGTTTCCGATATTCATGCTTTCCGGAAAATCAGGAATTGCCTTGTTCCCCGCAAAGAGGACTGATCCGACCGTTGATATGAAATCCAGAAATGTGAGGATCGATCATTTTGCTTTCAATGTAAACCGGGAGAGCTATGAGGAAGCGAAAAAACGTTATACCGAACTTGGGCTGGACTTTAGCGAACAGGACCACCACTACTTCGACTCGATCTATACGGAGGACCCTGATGGACATACCGTTGAGCTCACAACGATAAAAGTGGATGAAAACTTGTTTTACAGAACCGACCGTAGAGGATAGAATATCAATGAAAAAAAAGGATACAAATATGGAGAAGCCTTCGTCTTACTGTGAATACGTAAATACGTTACCGGAAGGAAATATACATCGAATTTACCATGACACCCAATACGGATTTCCGATTGACTCAGACAATGAACTCTTTGGCAGGTTGATATTGGAGATTAATCAGTCCGGTCTTTCCTGGACCACGATTTTGAACAAGCAGGATAATTTCAGGAAGGCATTCAGCAATTTTGACATTCGGAAAATTGCCGGATACAATGACAAAGACACAGCTCGTTTGCTTTCGGATGCCGGCATCATACGCAACAAACTGAAAATCAACGCTGTAATTTACAATGCCTGCAAAATCCTCGAAATTCAGGAGGAAAACGGATCTTTCAAAAACTGGCTAGACTCTCAACCCCGGATGGAACTGAAGGAATTGGGTAAAACTGTTCAAAAAGCATTTCAAGTTCACCGGAGGCGAAATCACCAAAGAGTTTCTGATGAGCACGGGATATCTGCCCGGGGCCCATGTCGAATCATGTCCAATCTATGAAAAATTAAACCACTAGATGAAAAAGGATTGGAGCTGCTGCAGGAAGTCACGGATGGTTTTGGTTCAAACAAAAAAATTCTTTCCAATGAATAGAGTGATATACATGCTTGTCCTTTCTCTGGTCCTAGGTCTTGCCGGATGCAATCAGAAAGAAGAAGTCAAAAGACCCAATATATTGTTCTGTATTGCTGACGACTGGGGCTGGCCCCATGCGGGTGCTTATGGTGATCCCGTGGTCAAAACCCCAACTTTTGACCGTCTGGCAACCGAAGGAGTCCTGTTTGAAAATGCCTATGTGTCGAGCCCTTCCTGTACAGCGAGCCGAAGCGCTATCTTAACAGGTCAACAGTTTTGGAGACTGGATGAAAGCGCCAATCTTTGGTCCACCCTGGATACAAATCATCCCGTATATCCTCTTCTATTGGAGAAAAAGGGGTATCATATTGGGTTTTGGAGAAAATCCTGGGGACCCGGTGAGTTGAAAGTCGGAGGGTACGACACGATCCATCCGGCAGGAAAAGAGTACTCCGATGGTTTCGAGACCTTTTTGAAAGAAAAACCTGCAGATTCCCCCTTCTGTTTTTGGCTGGGTGCAAGCGACCCTCACAGGCCATACGAAAAAGGAAGTGGTGTGGCCTCGGGCATAGATACTTCGAAAGTGGAATTGCCCGGTTTCTTTCCCGATGCTCCGGAAATTAAATCGGATTTGGCGGACTACTATTATGAAGTCCAAAGGTTCGATTCCGATGTAGCTGCCGCCATCAATTTGCTGGATCGCATGGGAGAGCTCGACAATACAATTATCGTTGTCACTGGTGATCATGGCATGCCATTCCCCAGGTGCAAGAGCAATCTGTACGACTTGGGCGTACGTGTACCCCTGGCTGTTCGCTGGGGTGACAAAATTGAGCACGTCAACCGGCGAGTCAAAAACTTCGTTTCGCTAACGGATTTGGCGCCGACTTTTCTAGCTCTTGCAGGCGTCGAAATCCCACAAGAAATGACGGGTAAATCACTTGAGTCGATTCTGATGTCTGATGCGACAGATTCGGAAAATCCGGAGGATGATCATATTGTGTTTGGCAGAGAGCGACATGTCCCGGGACAGCTCATACCCTCTATGGACGGTTATCCGAGTCGGGGCATACGCACAGCAGATTACCTGTATATCCAAAACTTCCACCCGGAACGTTGGCCCGCTGGTGTGCCAGACAAATCGACGCACCCCTTTAACACCTATGGCGATTGTGACGACGGCCCCACTAAGGAGTATTTTCTGATGCATCAGGATGATCCTGATTTTGAAACGTATTTCAACTGGTCATTTGCCAAACGACCCGCGGAAGAGCTTTATTTGACTAGTGACGACCCGGATCAATTGAATAACCTGGCCTCTGACCCAGCCTATGAATCTGTCAGAAGGGAGCTATCGGCTCGCCTGATGGAATATTTAAGAGATACAGGAGATCCGCGGGGCACTGGAGAAAATGTTAAGTTCGACAATTATCCCTACCGGGCTCCCTATGCATTGAGAACTTTGGATTCTCTTAAAGGAATCATTCAATAATTACCTTTTGGAAATGAGAATTCTTTCCCTGACATTTTCACTCGTGCTTTTCACAACCGTTTATGGGCAAGATTATCAGGTTGGCTTCAAAACGTTGAAGTTGACGGATTCCAGCCGTATTTACAAACCCGAAACCTCTTCAGTTCATACGTTGCACTTCAGGCCCGTAGAAATTGACATTTGGTATCCTTCTATGCATACAGGTGACTTACCCATGACCTTTGGAGATCTCTTTCAGTTATTCGAAAAACGGGCGGTTCTCTATCAAGAAGAAGAGGACTTTACGGGAATTACAAAGGAACTGGCCCAGTTCTATGTTGCAGAACTTGGAGTCGGAACCAACGGCCAGGAACTTTTGGGAATCAACACCAAAACTTATTTCAACTTGCCTCCCTTGATCTCTAAAGATTCTTTGAATTCGCAAATACTAATGATTATCTATATGGCGGGATTCAACGGAATGGGGTTCGAAAACTACAGGGTATTGGAGGAGTTGGCTCAGAGCGGCTATGTGGTTGTAGCCATTTGGTCGGTCGGGCGCTACCCGGGCAACATGACCAACGAAAAAGAAGATATGGTGGAACAGGTTCAGGATGCCGAATTCGCATTGAATTACTTAAAAGAGAACAACCTCTACGGCTTGGATTCAGCCAGAATTGGAGTCCTGGCATGCAGCTGGGGCGGAATGAGCGCAGCGGCCCTCATCCGCGGGAACCCCGATATAAAATCTTTTGTCTCCTTCGATGGAACCGAAACACACTATTTTGGCGAAGACGACGAGAATGACCGCTTCATTCAGGAAATTTACGACTCGGGGCTTCTGTCTCCGGAATCCCAAACTGCCTCCTATCTCTATTTCGAGAGTGGGGACAAAGTGGAGGAATTTCGCCCGGAAAGAGCATACAACTACTTCGAAAAATTGAACTCAGAAAAATACTACCTGCGTTTTACAAACAGTACGCATGCAGACTTCACCTGCATCCCTTCGATTCTGAACGCCTCTGAGGAATCGGTTAAAATATATTCAGTGATGCAGAGAGTCACTTTGGATTTTTTCAACAGGTCACTCAGAAATGAAAATGGATTTTCTGTTTCATGGCAGGAACTCAAAAGCCTGGAGAACACTTCCGTTGTTCCTTTCGTAGTGCCAGATGATGCCCAATCATTGAACGAAGTTTCGGGGAAAGTCACAGATGCTAAAACCGGAGAAGGACTTCCTTATGTAAACATAGGGGTCCTGAACGGGGAAAGAGGAACGGTCACAGATACCGAAGGCCGGTTCGTTCTCGATTTTTCTGAGGATTTAAGCAATGACACGCTCCGCATCTCTTCAATCGGTTATCAGCCAAAAGAACTATTGCTTCGAAAGCTTCTGGATCAGAAGTCCGTTGCAGTTTCTCTCCAGGAGGATATCGGTGAGCTCGCCGAAATCGTCATTCCGGCCCGGGGACTCAAACAAAAGAACCTGGGCAACAAGACCGAATCCAGGTTCATGGGCACCGGGTTCAGCTATGATCAACTTGGAGCCGAAATGGGAATAAAAATCAACGTGCGTCATGAGCCAACGTACGTGGATGCATTTAATTTTTTTGTCTCGCATAACCGCTTGAGCGCGCGGTCGATCTTTCGAGTTAATTTTTACTCCGTAGAAAAGGGAAAACCACGCAAAAATCTACTTAAGGAAAATATCCTGGTCCATATCGATCCGAAGGAGACAGGAGCAATTTCCGTAGATTTACAAGACCAGAACATCGTTCTGACCGATGATGTAATTGTTACCCTGGAATGGGTCGAGAATGAAGGCGAAAACAACAAGGGAGAGGCTATTTTCTTCTCGCTTGCTCTCTTCAACAGTGGAACCCTGTATAAGAAATCGAGTCAGGCCCGTTTCAAAAAATTCAGCAATCTGGGTGTGGGTTTCAACATCGACGTGCGCTATTAATTGATTAAAAAATAGAATGAGACAATTCTTATTACTTCTTTTTGTAATCGCCAGCCTGGGCCTGGACACCGGAACACTTTCTGCTCAGACCAGCAAACCCAACGTCATCATCATCTTCACGGACGATCAGGGCTATCAGGACGTGGGCTGCTTCGGTTCCCCGGATATTGAAACGCCTCATCTCGATCAAATGGCGCGGGAAGGCATCCGGCTGACCGACTTTTATGCGGCACAGGCCGTATGCTCAGCGTCCCGGGCCGGATTGCTGACCGGGTGCTACCCGAATCGGCTTGGCGTACACGGAGCCTATATGCCAGACAGCGAAGAAGGCCTGAATCCCTCGGAAACCACAATCGCCGAGATATTAAAACCACTGGATTACAGAACTGCCATTTTCGGAAAATGGCATTTGGGGGATCACCCGGATTTTATGCCCAGCAACCAGGGTTTCGATGAATATTTTGGAATCCCCTACTCCAATGATATGTGGCCCCTGCATCCTGAGCAGGGTCCGGTATTTGACTTTGGGCCCTTGCCTCTCTACGAAAACGGAACCGTCATTGACACCTTGACCGACCAGACCTCACTTACGACTCAAATCACCGAACGAAGTGTTGAGTTCATCAAGAGAAACAAGGATAATCCATTTTTCTTGTATATCGCCCATCCACAACCTCATGTGCCGCTTTTTGTTTCAGATAAATTCAGGGGCAAATCGAAAAGAGGCCTCTATGGCGACGTGATCATGGAGATCGACTGGTCGGTCGGACAGGTGCTGGCCACTTTAAAAGAGGAAGGCCTGGACGAGAACACCCTGGTCATTTTCACTTCTGACAACGGCCCCTGGCTGAGCTACGGGGATCATTCGGGAAGCGCTCTACCCCTCAGAGAAGGCAAGGGTACAGCCCTGGAAGGAGGTCAGCGGGAACCCTTTATAGCGAGATTTCCCGGACAGATCAAGGCAGGCAAGGTCAACGATATCCCAATGATGGCCATCGACCTTCTACCCACCATAGCCCATTTAACCGGAGCCCAATTGCCGGATCGTAAAATTGATGGAAAAAACGCCTGGGACCTCCTGACCGGAAGATCCGTTTCATCGCCCCAAAAGGCTTATTTCTTCTACTACCGCAAGAATGAGCTTCACGGGGTTCGCTATGGAAAATGGAAGCTGTATTTCCCTCACACCTACCGAACGCTAAATGGCAGAGAAGGAGGTAAAAACGGGCTTCCTGTCGCATACGAATACAACACGATAGATCACATCGAGCTTTACGACTTGTCGAATGACTTGAGCGAGACGAATGATGTGGCTTCAGAAAACCCTGAAGTTGTTGCCCAAATCAAGATCCTGGCAGAGGAAATGCGACAGGAGCTCGGGGATTCCTTAACAGATATTGAAGGAAAAGGAAACAGATCACCGGGTTCGGTTGCTCTAAATCCAAAATAGCCGCTAACCCTGGGTAAATCGCTGTTTTCTTCGTACCTTAAAGTCTGGAATTTAAACTCCTTTTTAGGTTGGAATTCTATGAAAAATGTTCTCATTTGCGGTGCGGGTATGTCGGCTACCGACCTGATATCCTATATGCTTCAGCATGCGGATCGATACGACTGGTTTGTGACGGTTGGTGACATCGTGGTGGAAACCGCAGAAAAAAAGATTGGAGGCCATCCCAGGGGCAAAGCCGTCTATTTCGATTGCTATGACAGCGACATCATGGAACATCAAATCAAAGATTCGGATATCGTCATCTCTCTTTTGCCTCCCGGGATGCATGCTGCTGCCGCCAAAATCGCCCTTCGGCATGGGGCCCATGTAGTCACCGCTTCTTATGCGAGTCAGGAAATGATCGACATGCACGAAGAGGCGAGAAAAAAAGATCTGACATTTTTGAATGAGTTGGGTGCTGATCCCGGCATCGACCATATGAGCGGTATGCGATCCATAGACTCGATTCGTGGAAAAGGTGGAGAATTGACTTCCTTTGAATCTTACTGCGGAAGCCTCATTGCCCCTGAGAGCAATGACAATCCCTGGGGATACAAGTTCACCTGGAGTCCGATGAATGTAATTCTTGCAGGAAGCACAGGTGCGTGCTATTATGAGGATGGAAACCTTCGATGTGTCCCTTATCATCGGTTGTTTGAAAACCCAAAAAAGATTGAGATACCTGGATTTCGTGATTTTGAAGCCTATGAAAATCGCGATTCTGTGAGCTTCAGGAAAAAATACGGATTGGATGACATACCGACATTCATCCGGGCAACCTTGCGCTACCCGGGTTTCTGCGAGGCCTGGAACCTTCTTATAAAACTCGGGCTGACTGCAAACAATTACCCCATTGATGACAGTGAAAATATGACCTACCGGGATTGGGTCTCTTCCTATCTTCCCGGCGGAAATCTGAATTTGGAAAACAGGCTTGCCGATCACCTGGGAATCGAGAGAGGCGGGCCACTTCATCAAAAATTGATTTGGACGGATCTTTTATCCGAACGCCCGATCAAACGCGTGGACGGCACACCGGCCGAAATCCTTTTGGACCTGCTACTCGACAAGCTGAAGTTCAACCATGGCGATACCGATATGCTCGTTTTCTTCGAAAGAATTCGCTACCGGCTGAACGGAGAACTCTATGAGCACCTTTCCCACCTGGTTACAAAAGGGCTCGATCATGATCATACGGCAATCTCAAGGACCGTAGGACTCCCGGCAGCCATTGGAGCCAAGCTTATCCTGAATGGCGAGATCCAAAGCCGCGGCGTGCTCTATCCCTGGACTCGTGAGGTCTACGATCCTGTGCTTGATGAACTCTCAGAATTGGGTATTGCCTATAGCTCATCCGACAGAAAAATTCAGCACTATCCTGGCTAATTTTAGTAGATTCGCGTTTCAAATTCTTAAAACGTATGCGAGGTGTTTAAGAGCGTGGTGTGATCCCCGAAATCTTTATCAAGGACCATCTGCTCGATGAGAAAGATGAGATCCTGGAAGGCATATTGAAGGAAATAAATTCTAATCAATAGGGAAGGCTCTCAGGTTTTCAAAACAGAAGGTTGTATTTTTGATTGTTCAAATAAAATGCTCCAATACCTAACAAAATAAAGCCCAATGAATAAAGAAATGCTCGACCGACAAGGTCTTGAGAAGATCAAGGTTGATCTCGATTATATGGTTACCCTTTTCAGGGAAATGCTCGCTTCCATCGGTGAAAAGGAACTGGCAGACGGACTTTTTATGGAGGGAATGACGGTTTCCAAAGAGAAGGACCCTTCCAATGAAAAATTAGTTCAGGCCATCGGAATTTGTTTCGAGCTGCTCAATCTGGTCGAGGAAAATGCAGCTACTCAATACCGAAGGAAGGCCGAGACGCAGTTTGGAATAGACTCAACGAGAGGTTCCTGGGGAGAAACACTCCATCAATGGAAAGCAGAAGGAGTCGATCCGGCTAGAATTGTCAAAAAATTACAAGACGTCAGGGTTGTACCTGTTCTGACGGCGCACCCTACAGAGGCAAAACGGCTCACAGTACTCGATATTCACAGGGAACTCTACTTGTTGCTGGTCAAGCGGGAAAATCCAAAATGGTCTGCTGCAGAACAAGCTGCCTTGAAGCAAGAGATCATCAGTTTGATGGAGCGCTGGTGGAGAACCGGTGAGATTTATCTGGAGAAGCCTCGTTTGGAAGACGAGCGAAACAACCTGATGCATTATTTCGTCAATGTATTTCCGGAAGCCGTCCGACTCACCGATCAACGCCTGCTGGATGCATGGCAGGAAGTCGGGTTTGAACCGGACCTATTGGAATGGCCCGAGCAGTTCCCCCTGATTCAATTCGGGAGCTGGGTCGGAGGTGATCGAGACGGACACCCTTTTGTCACGCCTGAATTCACGGCTTCTACCCTCAGACTTCACAGGTCATCGGTTTTGAAGACCATTCGTGCCCTGTTGGTCGATCTCGCCGCTAAACTGAGCTTTTCAAGTTACAGGGTTTCCATTCCTCAGTCCTTTCTGGAGGAGATAGTGGCAACGGCTCTAATCATGGGGGAAAAGGGGCAAGCTGCCCTGGAAAGAAATCCTTCGGAGCCCATACGTCAATTCCTGAATTTGCAGCTGGTCCGTGTGGACAATACGATCGCGGATGATCATTCCCTCGGTGAAAAAGGATACTTCCGAACCGCGAATGACCTGTCCAAAGAACTCAAAAAATTAAGAACGCTCCTGGTTGAATTGGGAGCGAAGCGAATTGCAAAGCAATGGTTGTTTCCAGTCGAGCGGGCCATTTTGTGCTTCGGCTTTCACCTGGCCAAACTGGACATTCGGCAGAACAGCGAATACCACGAAAAAGCGATTTCTCAAATTCTGGCAGCTTCAGGCTATCCCAAGACAGACTATGCCAATTGGAGCGAAGAAGAGCGCCTGGAGTTTCTGAACAAGGAACTGAAGAGCAACCGACCTTTCCTGGTGGGGGGCACTTCCTGTGGCGCTGAGGCAGATAACGTATTGGGCTATCTGCAAGAGGTCAAGCTCTACGTGGACAGTTACGGAACGGATGGCATTGGCTCAGTCATCGTCAGTATGACCCGCAGTGTAAGCGATCTTCTCCTCGTATTCCTCTTCCTAAGAGAAGTAGGGCTGAAGGATGCAGGACTTCCGGTAGTTCCTCTCCTGGAAACCATAGACGACCTGGTTGCAGGACCTGATATCCTCAAAGGCTTTCTTCAACATCCGATCATGAAAAAACAGCGAGAATCGAATCCGGATTTTACGCAGGAAATCATGCTCGGCTATAGCGACAGCAACAAAGACGGGGGCATATTCACCAGCCGCTGGAACATCTACAAGGCCGAGGAGAACCTGACAAAGGTCACCGGAGAATTTGGCGTAAAAGTTTGCTTCTTTCACGGTCGTGGCGGAACGATCAGTCGCGGTGGAGGAAAGATTCATCGCTTTTTGGACAGCATGCCTCCGGGCTCGATGAGCGGGCAGATCAAAATGACCGTTCAGGGAGAGACCATCGCCAACCAGTTTGCCAACCGGCTTACAGCAACCTACAACCTGGAAATGTTCACTGCCGGAACCGCAAGGCAGGCAATGATCAATGCCGATGAAGGCAAGATCGATGTCCCTTACCGGATCATGGATGAATTGGTCGGCATGGCCAAAGGCACGTATCGAACCCTGCTCGACCATGCAAATTTCATCGAGTTCTATGCAGGAGCAACGCCCATTGATGTCTTGGAGCAGAGTAAAATAGGCTCGAGACCGGCGCGTCGAACCGGTCAGCGAACGCTGAATGACCTGCGTTCCATCCCCTGGGTCTTCAGCTGGAACCAGTCTCGATTCAATCTCACCGGTTGGTTCGGGATGGGAACGGCTCTGGGTGAATTCAAAAAGGAACATCCCGCTGATTTCGAAAAATTGAAAGAATTGTCCCAGAAATGGCCCTTCCTGAAATACAGCCTCATTCAAATTGAATCGAACCTGCTGAATTCAGACACGGATATCATGAAATCCTTTGCGGATCTGGTTGAGAATTCAGATGTTCGAAAAGAGCTGATGGACTTGATCCTGACCGATTACCAGGCCTGCCTCGACAACATACAAGAACTGATGGGAGCTTCGGTCGAACAGCGCAGAATCTCCAAGTTGGAAAACAACAAGTTGAGGCATGAGGCTTTACAGGTACTGCACCAGATACAGATCAATTACCTATCGACCTGGCGCACCTTGAGAGAGAAGAATAAGGAACTCAGCGATGAATATCTCATGCAGCTTTTGTTGCTTGTCAATGTGTTGTCGGGTGGTCTAAAGAGTACGGGGTAGAAGTATCTCACTCATTAAGGCCCGACTGCCGAAATAAAAGTAAAAACTTCCGGATGAAAACTTTGAATGCACTTTGGATTTGGATTTTCGTGGCCATGCTTTGGGGATGCAACTCTGAACCCGTTTCGAAACCCGGAAACGATTCAAAGGAAAAAGAATTTCTTACTTATTGCAATCCCCTGGACCTCAACTATAGGTTCAGCCTGGACGAACCGGCAAGAAGAGAGGCTGCAGATCCTACCGTTGTCTGGTTCAAGGACCGCTACTTTCTGTTTGCCTCCAAATCCGGAGGCTACTGGCATTCGAAAACCCTGGCCGAATGGGATTTTGTCAAAACCGATCAGATTCCCACAGAGGAATACGCCCCGACGGTAATCGCCATCAAGGATACGCTTTATTTTTTGGCCTCCTCTACCGAGAAAAGCACCATATACAAGTCTGCCGATCCCCTTTCCGGAAAATGGTCGGTTGCGCGGGAGGAACTGGAAATCCCTGTTTGGGACCCGGCGTTTTTCCTGGATGATGATAAGCGACTCTACCTGTATTGGGGATGCTCCAACGAAACGCCCATCTACGGCATCGAGCTGGACTACGCTAAAAACTTTGATTTCATTGATGAGCCAAAAGAGCTGAAACATGCCAACCCGTTACAGTTCGGTTGGGAGGTTCCGGGAGACTACAACACGAGAGTGGATCAAAGCCCCTGGATCGAAGGAGCCTGGATGAACAAACACAAAGGGAAATACTATTTGCAGTATTCCGGACCCGGAACCGAATTCAAGAGTTATTCTGATGGAGTTTATGTTTCTGATTCACCACTTGGGCCTTTTGAGGTGCAGAAGCACAATCCATTTGCTTACCGCCCCGAGGGATATGCAACAGGAGCTGGCCATGGAAGCACATTTAAAGATAAACACGGTAACTATTGGCACATTGGGACAATCACCATTTCACAAAAGCATATTTTCGAGCGACGACTCGGATTGTTCCCCGCATTTTTCGACGACAACGGCACTCTTTATTGCGATACAAGTTTCGGCGATTACCCCATGATCCTGCCCCAGGAAAAAATTGGCGATTTCGAAGATGTTTTTCCAGGTTGGATGCTTCTTTCGTACGACAAAAAAGTAACGGTTTCCTCTTCGAAAGATTCTCTTGATTCTTCGAACATAAACGATGAAGACTTAAGGACCTATTGGGCAGCTAAGACCGGAGAAGAGGGAGAATACGCTTTGATCGATCTTGAGGAGTCTTGCGAAATACATGCCATCCAAGTCAATTTCGGAGAGCATGACATCCGCCTGGATGAATTGAAACCCAACCCTGCGCATCGATTCCAAATCGAATCTTCAACCGACAATGAAAACTGGACAATTCTCATCGATCGCTCCAATAACAACTCCGACAAAACACATTTCTACTTTCAATTGGCTGACACTGTAGATGCGCGGTTTTTGAAAATCACGAATTTAGAGGTTGCGGGTGGCAGTTTTGCCATCAGTGGATTCCGCGTTTTTGGCAGGGGTTCGGGTGATCTCCCCTCTGGGTCAATGAATATAGCAGCAGCAAGGAACAAACAAGATACAAGAAGGGTAAATCTCTCCTGGAAAAAAGCGAAAGATGCAATTGGATATAATATCCGATACGGAACAGACCCGACGCAGCTCTTTCAAAACTACCAGGTGTACAAGGACACTTCAGTCACAATTAACTCCTTGCATGCAGACCTGGAATATTTCTTTTCAGTTGAAGCCTTCAATGAAAATGGAAGGACATCGGGTAACGTGGTTGTTTCCGCTGATTAGACGGACGTTTGAGCAAAGCGGGCACCAATGATTGCTTTTTTTCATTATTTTTAGAGATGAAAGACAACTTTGAGATAAGCGGGTTTTTCTATCAGCTCGAAAACTTGAACTGCAGAAGGTATCTCGATATTAAAAGAAAAGGTAATATCCGGGAAAACCCGGATTTGGTGATTGTGATGATGAATCCCGGAAACTCAGAGCCGCTCGACGGGATGTACATGGGTAAGAAAGAATCAGAAGCTCATCCCGATCGAACACAGATGCAGATCATGCATGTTATGGATAATTGTGACCTTTCTTATTGTCGAATTCTGAATCTTACGGACATCCAGGAGACCAAGAGCAATAATTTGTACAGAATACTTTCAAAGCGAAAAACGAAGAAAATGGCCCACTCGATTTTTGATCCCAGAAGACAGGCAGAGTTTGACATGCTCTATCCAAGAGACACCCGGACGGTTTTGGCCTGGGGAGTTCATGATGCTTTGACCGAATTGGCCCAAATGGCCCTGGATCGAATTGGAAAGCAGAACACCTTGGGCTTGCAAAAGGATGGAACGCAGACCGCTTATTACCATCCCTTGCCCCCGAGCTATTACAAGCAACAGAAATGGGTAGATCAGATAACAGAACAACTCAATAACAGCCAACAATTTTAAACCAAAAAAACATGAGAATCCCCCTATTTTTTATCCTCGGTACCCTCCTGCTTATTAGCTGCACAAAGACTGAGGTCAAACCTGAACTGAATTCAACCGTTTATCACAATGGCGACATACTTACGATGAAAGGAGAATCCCCCAGCTATGCAGAAGCACTGGTCATACAAGACGGAAGAATCGTCTTTGTCGGCGACAAGAAGGAAGCCATTGAAGCCTACCCGAATGCCAGTAATCGCGATCTCAACGGAAGAACCCTGATGCCCGGTTTTATCGATGGGCATGCCCATTTCGCCAACTTTTCGATCCAGTCGATCGGAGCCCAGATTCTTCCACCACCTGATGCGGGGGCCAAAGACATCCCCACCATGATCCAAATCCTGAAGGATTGGAACACGCCGGAAAACAGGGCCCTGACGGGATGGATTTTTGGTATAGGCTTTGACGACTCGGTGCTCGAAGAAAAACGTTTCCCAACCAAACACGACCTCGACCAGGTCTCTGAAGAATTTCCGGTTTTGATCATGCATATTTCAGGTCATTTTGCGGTCGTCAATTCCAAAGGTCTCGAAGAATTGGGAATTGATGCTTCGACCAAAGATCCCGAAGGTGGAATCATTCGACGAGAGAATGGAAATGAGCCCAATGGGGTCCTGGAGGAACTGGCCGCCATCCCCTACATGATCAAAGTGCTGAATCCCAGCTCAAAAGAAGCTGCCGATATTTTCTTCGAAGGGGGACAGAACATGGCTTTGTCGTATGGTTACACTACGGCCCAGGAAGGTCGAGCCATGCAGAATCACGAGATGCTGGCAGAGGCGGCTCGCAACAACCAGCTGAAGTTGGATGTGGTGAGCTACATCGATTATTTATATGTGGACAAATACATGCATTCGGAATGGAACAGCAAATCCTATGCGAACCACTACAGGATCGGGGGCATGAAATTGACCCTTGACGGTTCTCCCCAGGGAAGAACGGCCTGGCGGACCCAACCCTACCTCATCCCGCCTGATGGGGCAAAGGAGGGGTATCTTGGCTATCCGGCGATTCCCCAGGACAGCGTCGTCAGTTCCATCTACGAGAAGGGCCTGAAGAACAACTGGCAAATCCTGACGCACGGCAATGGGGATGCCGCCATAGACCAGATGATCCGAACCCTGGGTCCATTGACAAAAAAATATGGAAATGAGGATCGGAGAAATGTGCTCATACACGGGCAATATGTTCGGGAAGATCAACTCGATTCCCTGAAACAACTGGATGTCATCGCTTCGCTCTTTCCTTTGCACACCTTCTACTGGGGAGATTGGCACAAAGAGATCATCGGTGACAGCCTTGGAAATAAAATAAGCCCGACCAGAACAGCTTTGAACAAGGGCCTGAAACTCACAACCCACACCGATGCTCCCGTAGCCTTGCCCAATCTGATGCGCATGGTCGGCATATCCGTGGAACGAAAATCCCGATCGGGAGAGGTTATCGGTGCTGAAGAGAGCTTAACGCCCTACGAGGCCCTTCAATCCATAACGAGCTGGTCGGCGTATCAACACTTTGAGGAAGACTCGAAGGGTACCCTGGAAGTGGGAAAACTGGCAGACCTTGTGGTCCTGGATAAAAACCCGGTTAAGGTTGAACCCCAGGAGATCAAAGACATCCAAGTTATGGAAACGATCAAGGAAGGTGAAACCGTATTTACAAGAAAATGAAAAGAATTCTCTTCTACGTTGTTTTGTTATTGGCCTTCTGCGGTAGGGCACAGTCAAATATTAGCTCCGATGATCTGACGGTTTTGATCGGTGATTGGACAGGAACATTGACCTATATGGATTATAGTACCAATGAGCCCTTTTCCATGCCAGCCAATGTGACCGTAAAAATGGGTAAGAATGAAAATCAACTCGTGCTATTCAACGAATATCCCAACGAACCTAAAGCGAACAGCAAAGGAAAAGTCACGATTTCCAGGGATGAAAAATCCATAAATGGCAATCCGCTGATTTCCCGGGAAAGCCTGGAGGGCGGTGACACCCAATTCACAACCGAATCAACCGGAAAGGACAACAATGAAAAAGCCCTCATTCGAAACATTTATGTCATTGGAGACAAGCGTTTCGTTATCCGCAAGGAGGTGAAATTTGAGAGCTCAGAGGAATGGCTGATACGCAATGAATTCAATTACACAAGAGACTAACAATTGAATCAAACCCGGAAAACATGAAAAATACAACGATCAAAGTAGCAGCAGCTCAGCTTGCTCCTGTCTATATGGACAAGGAAAAAACGGTTGAGAAAGCCTGTAATGCAATCAGTGAAGCGGGTCGTGAAGGTGCTAAACTTATCGTTTTCCCGGAAGCTTTTATCTCGGGTTATCCGGACTGGGTGTGGCTCATACCCAACAGCAAAGGAGCGGAGTTGAATGATCTTTACGTCAAATTGGTTCAGAATTCGGTCTCTGTTCCTGATGATTCGACGACAAAACTTCAGGATGCTGCCAGGGAAGCTGGAATTAACGTGGTTATGGGCTTGCACGAAAAGAATTCTGAAACCAGCAACTCCAGCTTGTACAACAGTTTGCTGTTCATCGACGATCAGGGAACGATTCTAGGGAAGCATAGAAAACTAATACCCACTGGTGGAGAACGGCTCATTTGGGCTCAGGGAGATGGCAGCACTTTGGCCTCTTACCCAACCACCGCCGGAAGAATATCAGGGCTTATTTGTTGGGAAAACCTGATGCCCCTGGCGAGAAATGCGATCTTCGAGTTTGGAACACAGATTCTCGCTGCTCCGACCTGGGACAAAAGCTCGAACTGGATTCAATCCATGCAGCATGTGGCCCGGGAAGGAGGGCTTTTCGTGATCAGCACCTGCATGGCGTTAAAGGTGGATGACATACCTGAAGAACTGGGCTTCAAGCAGCTTTATCCGGAAGGCAGGGAATGGATCAATGTTGGGAACAGTGCTATAATTGCACCCAACGGAAAAATAGTAGCCGGACCCCTTGAGGCAGAGGAAAGCATACTATATGCCGATCTGGATCTGGACGATATAACCAAAGCCAAGCGGATGTTCGATGTGGCAGGCCATTATGCCAGGCCCGATGTATTCCATTTTGAAGTCAAAAAATCAAAGAAGTCAAGCTCCAATGACAAGAATTAAATTCATATCTGAACAAATGAGCTCGAGAACACTCATCCTCGTTTTTTCTGCAATAGCTCTGCTTCTGGCTATTCCGGCTGTCTCGATGCAGTTTACAGATGAGGTGAACTGGACCCTTTGGGATTTCTTAGTCGCAGCTCTTCTACTTCTGATTTTTGCCGCTACCCTTCTCTATATCCGCAACAATATAAGAGCCCGAAAGCGTCGAATTCTGTTGTATTTGTCAAGTATTTTTGTTTTTCTGGCCATTTGGGCCGAATTGGCAGTAGGTGTGATCGAGCACCTTCGGTAAGATGTATTCGTTCAGACAAATCGTTAAAGACAACCTTTGAATTGGGGCCCTGAATCCCTATTTTTGCTCGTGTCATCATGGGAATCTGTTTGAAAACCTCCTACGAAAATGATGGTCTCAAGACTTATGGAATACGACTATATCATTGCTGGCTCGGGATGCGCAGGACTTAGCCTCTTGCATGGCATGCTTTCTGACTCGCACCTGGGAAGCAAAAAAATCCTGGTCATTGACAGAGACAAAAAACAGAAAAACGACCGGACCTGGTGTTTTTGGGAAAAAGAGCAGGGGCCTTTTGAATCGGTAGTCCATCATCAATGGAAAACCCTCGAATTTCTCGCTCCCGAATTTGACAGGAGATTTGACCTGGAGCCCTACAGCTACAAAATGATTCGGGGCATCGATTTCTACAAGCATGTCATGGATTTTGCAAGCTCATTTGACAATGTGGATTTCAAATACACGGATATCGAGAAAATAGATGCAGAGGGTGACAAAGCCCGGGTAAAAACAGCTTCAGGAACTTATACGGCCCCATTTGTATTTAACTCCACGGCATTGTTCCACCCTGAGATGAATCCTGAGAACTCCCTCCTGCAGCATTTTACAGGTTGGGTCATCCGCACGGATCAACCGGTATTCGATGAAAAAGTAGGAACCCTTATGGACTTCAGGCTGGATCAAAAGCATGGGACCACGTTTATGTACGTTCTGCCAACGAGCTCAACCGAAGCTTTGATTGAGTATACGCTATTTACCGAGAAAGTCCTGGAAAAAGAGGAATACCAGAGTGCCCTCAAAGATTACATCCGGGATTACCTCAATTTGGAAACCTATGAGATTCTGCATACCGAATTCGGCATTATTCCCATGTCGTTGGCCCGATTCGAGAGCTCACCAAACGGATCCGGCAGCATTGTCAATATCGGAACCGCCGGTGGATTCACCAAAGCCAGTAGCGGATACACGTTTCAATTCATTCAGAAGAATACAGAATCCATACTTGAGGCAATGAAAAAGGGAAAATCCCCTAATGTGACAACGCGATTTCGCGAGCAGATGTACCAGTGGTACGACCGAACCTTGCTCGATGTGCTGATTGAAAATAAAATGGAAGGAAGAGAAGTATTTGCCAGGATATTCAAAAAACGGGACCCAGCGAGCATCCTGGCTTTCCTGGGAAACGAAAGCTCGGCATGGGAAGATCTGCAAATCATGAGTAGCCTCCCGATTCTGCCCTTCCTGACATCAGGAATGAAACAACTAATCAAAAGATAAACCCTATGGATTACTACACTATCGCTTCAATTCTCGTGGTGCTATCTGCACTTTTCGGATACATCAATGTGCGTTTTTTAAAGCTGCCCATCACCATTGGCCTGATGATCATAACGATCGTTTTCACCCTGGTGGTGCTAATCATCGGCCAGTACAATGACGCCCTTCTCCTGCGTGAAAAGGCTCTTATCATGGGCATAGACTTTGAAACCGTTTTACTGGACATCATGCTCAGCTTTTTGCTTTTTGCCGGTGCACTTCACACGAACTTCGCTCAACTGAAGGTGCAGAGGGGGCCCATTCTAGCCTTTGCCACATTCGGCGTACTCGTCTCTACCTTCCTTGTAGGAACCGCAATGTTTTACACGCTGCACGCCATAGGGTTCGAAGTCACTTATATCAATTGCCTGCTGTTCGGTGCCCTGATCTCTCCCACGGATCCCATCGCGGTCCTGGGGATACTCAAGAAAGCCGGAGCTCCCAAGAAGCTGGAAACCAAAATCGTCGGGGAATCCCTGTTCAATGACGGGGTCGGCGTCGTTGTTTTCCTGACCATTTTCGCGATTGCGAAAAATCCGAATGCAAAAGTGGAATTCTCGGATATAGCAACGCTGTTCGGGCAGGAAGTCATCGGGGGCGTGGCCCTCGGATTCCTTCTGGGTTATGTCACCTATCAGCTCATGAAATCAATCGACAACTACGAGATCGAGGTGATTCTGACCCTTGCCGCCGTAATGGGTGGAACATTGGTTGCCGACAGACTGCACCTATCGGCCCCATTGGCTATGGTCACGGCGGGACTGATCGTGGGCATGGACACGGTAAGAAAAGGCGCCATGTCGGAAGTGACGGAAAGCTACGTCGATAAATTCTGGGAACTTTTGGATGTCCTGCTCAACACGATACTCTTCGTCTTGATCGGCATGGAAATGCTTGTGCTTACCCTCGAAAAGAATTACCTCTATGCAGGACTTTTGGCCATTCCTATCATACTTATGTGCCGGTACGCATCCTTGTGGCTTCCGATTAAGATTTTTGCCAGGCGCCTCGATTTTGTGCCGAGAACGAATTTGATCATGACCTGGGGCGGACTCAGGGGCGGCATTTCCATAGCCCTCGCCCTCAGCCTGACCGCAGACATGCACCGCGAGCTTTTTCTGGTGATAACCTATGTCGTTGTCGTCTTTTCAATTGTGGGACAGGGCCTGACCGTTGAGCCCGCGATCAAAAAACTAACCCAGGTCGAAACCCGATAATTCCAGATTATGAAATACAACCCATATTTGAAGGACACACCCGCTGTTTCTGAAATTGGCTTCGGAGCCTGGCAGCTGGGAGCGGGCACGATAGCGAGAGAATTATCTGAAAAGGAGGCCCTGACCATGGTCCGGAAGGCTGTCGAATGGGGGGTCAACTTTTTTGACACGGCTCCCAACTACGGTCTGGGCACCAGTGAATCGAGACTGGGCGAAGCCTTAAAGGATTTCGACCGCAGTAAAATCATCATCAACACAAAATTTGGCCATACGGTTTCAGGGGGCTTGAACTACAGCGCTGATTACATTCGGGAGTCACTGGAGGGCAGCCTTCGGCGATTGAAAATGGATTATATAGACTCCCTGATTATTCACAATCCTCCGATTGAAATTCTTAATGGAAATAAAAATGATCACTTCGAAGAGCTGGAGCGTCTGAAAGAAGAAGGAAAAATCAGGGGTTATGGCGCTTCCGTTGATACCTATGACGAAATGAAAGTGCTCATGGAGACCACAGATAGCCAGGTTATCGAGACTTTCTTTAACATCCTTCACCAGGACACGGCCAGGGCTTTTGATCTGGCCCAACGGAAAAATGTAAGGCTCATTGGAAAGATCCCACTGGATTCGGGTTGGCTTTCAGGAAAATACACCGCCGAAACCACATTTTCGGATATTCGGGAACGATGGTCGAGAGAAGACATCCAAACCCGGGCCACCCTTGTGCATCGAATCAAGGAGATTTTAAATCAAGAGCACGAGCTGGGACAGATGGCACTGGCATTTTGCCTTTCGTACGATGCGATCACAACTGTCATCCCTGGCAATTCAAGCCTGTCGCAACTGGAAAATAATGTGAAGGCCTGTGAAATCTCACTTTCGAATGCATTGAGGGGTCAATTGGAAAAATTCTACCAGGAGGAAGTAAGTCACCTCAACCTCCCCTGGTAAGAGACTACATAGAATTGAGAAACGATTTGTGAACTGAAATTAAACCATGTGCCGCACCTACTGAAAAATAAGAACTTAACGGTTCAAATTGACCTCCCTGATGAAGGTTATGGCTTCTCACGCTTCGACTGGACAGGAAAAATCAGCAAGGTCACATTTAAGAATATTCCGGTCTCAGGCAGGGAAAGGCCCGATAACCGCGATCAGGATTTTTTTGGCCGGGGATTTTACAACGAGTTCGGCATCGATTCAGCGCTGGGGTTTGAGGAGGCCGAAATGGGGGGCTGGTTCCACAAAATCGGGATAGGCCTTCTGAAAAAGGATCTCCCCGACTACCTGTTTCACAAAAAGTATACGATCAGGCCCGCCCGCTTTGAATCAAAGGGAGATAAGGAGAAAATCATCCTTACCTGCCGATCCGAGGCATTCAATGGGTTCTCGTATGTCCTGGAAAAAGAAATTCGTTTGGAAGATGACGGATTCAGAATTCAATACCGATTGCATAATACCGGTGATAAAAAGATAAGCACCCAGGAATACACCCATAACTTCATGGCTATTGATGAAAAGCTGATGGGACCGGGCTATGTCCTTCGATTTCCCTTCGAGATCCAACCCGAAAAGTTTGGGGAGACGGTCAACCCGGAAGGGTTGGTTGACCTGGGCTCGAAATCTGTAGAATTCAATGGCACGCCCAGGGAACAGTTCTTCTTCAGCAATTTGTCCGGGGATGAAAACGTAAAGGCACAATGGGAACTTATCCATCCTCCGAGCCGGCTAGGAATTCGTGAAACTGGCAGCTTTAAAACCGGGAAGATCAATCTGTGGGGCTGGAGACATGTCATCAGCCCGGAGCTCTTCATGAGCGTTGAAGCTGATCCCGGGGAATCGACCGAATGGTCAAGAAACTATGAAGTGTTTTCAACCGATGGATAGCTACAGACACTTTGAAACCGAAAGACTGCTCCTTCGACCGACGGGTCTGGAAGATGCGGCACTGGTGCTGGAACTGCTCAACACCCCAAAGTGGTTGAAATTCATTGGGGATCGAAATGTCAAATCCCTGGAGGAAGCACAGGAGTATATCAAGAACCGAATGCTTCCGCAACTTGAGCGATTAGGGTATTCAAATTACACCCTGGTTAAAAAGTCGGATGGCACCCTGATCGGAACCTGTGGACTCTACGATCGCGAAGGCCTGGAAGGAATCGACATTGGCTTTGCCCTTTTGCCCCAATTCGAAGGTCAGGGCTACGGGTTTGAAGCGGCCGAGCGAATCAAAGCAGCCGCTTTTGAAGATTTCGGAATTGATCAATTGCAGGGAATCACCTCCCCGGGAAACATCGCCTCTCAAACTCTGTTGACAAAATTGGGATTCAACCTTGTGGGCACAACGAGGCTCCCAAATCAAAAAGAAGACTTATTTTTATTCAAAACTCAAACCCAGGCCTCATGAAAAAAACCAGATACCCCAGATCATTTTCACATATAGGAATTACAGTTCCGGATATAAAAAAAGCCGTTGAGTTCTATCAGGAGGTCATGGGTTGGTACGTGATCATGCCCCCTTCCACGGTCAATAAGGAGAGAGAGACAGCCATTGGGCAAATGTGCATTGATGTATTTGGAGAGAATTGGGAATCCTTCGAAATCGCCCACCTTTCCACTTCGGATGGGATAGGAATTGAACTATTCTGCTTCCCTCATGGGATAAAAGAGGCACCCGAGTTCAACCCCTTCAACACCGGGCTCTTCCACTTTTGCGTGCAGGATCCGGAGATTGAACAACTCACAGAGAAAATAGTTGCCCGCGGAGGCAAACAAAGAATGCCGATTCGCGAATATTACCCTGGTGAAAAACCCTACAAAATGGTATATGTGGAGGATCCCTTTGGCATCGTATTCGAAATTTACACGCACAGCTATGAGCTTACCTATTCTTCAGGAGCCTATCAGGAATAATTCGTTGGATAACATCACTTCCTAATATAAAATGACCAACAACCGAATTGACTATATCGAATTCAAAGCCAAGGACCTGGAGCAGATCAAAGCATTCTACAGGGCCTGCTTTGGTTGGAGCTTCACGGATTACGGCCCCGATTATACCTCGTTCACAGATGGGAAGCTCAACGGCGGGTTTGAACGAACCGATGGTGAAATTGTCAAGGGAGCCCTGGTTGTTTTATATCATGACGAACTCGAATCTTCGAAGGGGAAAATCATTGAAGCAGGAGGTCAGATTTCAAAGGACATATTTTCATTTCCGGGTGGGAAGCGGTTTCATTTTGTCGACCCTTCGGGCAATGAGCTAGCCGTTTGGTCTGAGAAATAGGCACATGCGCATCAGATCTCTAAAAAAATTTCTCTACTTTCTTTACACCTTCAAATAGGGGTATTTTCTTATATTTAGATCAAAACCCATTAACAACATACCTGTTTTAACACCAAACCACTATGAAATACTTAGCACTGCTCCTCTTGGTTCTGGGTTTTCCTCTGTTGCAAATGCGCAAGGCAAACTCGAGAATTTAAAAAAAGAAGTCCAGGAAAAAATCGACGACAATGCCAAAATGGCCCAGGTCATGGTCGACAAGGTTTTCAGCTTTTCGGAGCTCGGGTTCCAGGAGTATGAGACTTCAAAATACATAACCGACATGCTCAAAGAAAACGGATTCAAGGTGGAATATGACATCTCAGGAGTTCCAACCGCCTGGTGGGCAACCTGGGGTTCCGGAAAACCTGTTATTGCCGTGGGGAGTGACCTGGATTGTATCCCAAAGGCTTCTCAGAAACCCGGTGTGGCTTACTTTGACCCGATCGTCGAAGGCGCCCCGGGCCATGGCGAAGGGCACAATGCCGGTGTACCCTTGAATGTATTGTCGGTATTGGCCGTCAAGGAGATCATGGAACGGGAGAATATCCCTGGAACCCTGATCCTGTGGCCCGGGGTGGCCGAGGAACTCGTGGCTACCAAAGCCTATTATACTCGTGATGGATATTTTGATGACGTCGATCTCTGTCTTTTCACCCATGTCTCCAGCAATATGAGTGTTTCCTATGGGCAGTCGAGAGGAACCGGACTGATCTCAGTGGAATACACTTTTGAAGGGGAGTCTGCTCATTCCGCCGGAGCCCCCTGGCGGGGAAGAAGTGCCGCCGACGCTGTCGAACTCATGAACATTGGCTGGCAGTATGCCCGCGAGCACATGCATCCGCTGGGAAGATCTCACAGCATCATAAATTACGGTGGGGATCAACCCAATGTGGTCCCCTCAAAAGCCTCCATCTGGTATTACTTCAGGGAAGTGACCTATCCCAAGATCATGGAGGCCTATCAGCGCGGCAATGAAATCGCGGAAGGCGCGGCCCTCATGACTCGCACTAAAATGACCAAAAGAATACTCGGAACAGCCTGGCCGAGACATTTCAACAAAGTGATTGCCGAGACCATGTACGAAAACATCAAAGACGTCGGGCTACCGCAGTGGAGTCAAAACGACCAGGTATTGGCAAAGGCCGTCCAGAAGGAGCTCAAGTCTCCCAGGGATTCAACGGGCTTGAAAACCAAATTGGATACGCTTGGCCTGCCAGTCGAAAAGCCCATCAGTGGCGGCTCAGATGACATTGGGGACATCAGCTGGAAGGTTCCGACGGTCACCCTGCGCTTTCCATCCAACATCCCGGGACTGCAGGGTCATCACTGGTCAAACGCCATCGCCATGGCCACACCGATCGCTCACAAAGGAGTGGTCGCCGGTGCCAAAGTAGAGGCCATGACCCTGCTCGATCTCTTGCTGAGACCCGAATTGGTGGATCAGGCCTGGAAGTATTTCAAGGAGGAACAGTCTTCGAAGCAAAAATACGTTCCGATGATCACAGAGACCGACCAGCCTCCAACCTATCTCAACAAGAATATCATGGATCAGTACAGACCTCAGCTCAAGGAATTCTATTACGATGAAACGAAATACGACACCTACCTCGAACAATTGGGTGTCTCCTACCCTACTCTGAGACCGGATCAGAAAACAATAGCAAATAAAGACCTGA
>CALOEQ010000019.1:0-3648 GCA_942492425.1 uncultured Flavobacteriaceae bacterium | reverse complement strand
ATCTACAACAAGAATCCTTTAAAGGATGTAAGTGTTGCCGAGGCTTTCGAAAACAACCTCAAACTCATCGTATAGGGCGGCAAGGTTCATAAGAACAGCCTTTAGGGATGTAACTCGAATGGGTTACATCCGAGGGAGGGATGAGACCTCGGCAACAACAATGAACGGGGAGGTAAAAAATGAGCATACTGAAGAATGACCCGATCTATGAATTCAAAGATGGCGATTACAGCAAGCCTCGTCACATCATTGTGGCGGGAAGCCACGAAGAAATCGGATTCGATCTCGCGACCATCGCAAAAAACGACTATGACTGCCAGTTGGGGATCTATGACGACCCGATTTATGGGAAAGCTCGTAAAACATACATGGAAATGCACTGGCCGGAGATGGCGGAACGGGCAAAAGGTGTCCGAAGGGCATATGGTCTATCAGAAGACGATGTGGTCTATGACTCTCGAACACCCTGGCCTACGATTGGTATGATGCGGCAAAAGAGTGGAACTCAGCTGACCTGACTACCTGCTCTGCAGCCATGTTGCCCGTCGAAAAAAGTGATGGTGGCGTCTATGTCTCCAGGAACTATGACATGATGTGCTGCCTGGTCATGTGGGACGAAGTATTTGGAAAGAAAGCCCCGGAAGGTTCTATCAGTTTGCTGAACGTTATCTTGTGCTGGAGAACTCGGCGGACAAGGGACTGGAGATGTCGGTGGAAGCGGCAAGCGCTGCACCCTTATGTGGATGGCATCAATGAAAAAGGCTCTATGTGACCGTGTTTCACGATCCGGATTCAATCGGGAATCGGCCTCCGACACTCGGGGATGAATCGCAGGACTCCTTGACGCGATTGCCTTGCTGCTGGACGCCTCGTACCTCGTCAAGGAGGCCAAGCTGAATATTCTTGCGAATCACGTCAAGAAGACGATGATGCGCGTGCATCTGTTGATTGCGGACATGCCAGCGGAAATGCCACCGTCTTTGAATTGAGATATCAAGGAGAGTATTGTCTTTACCGACCGTAAAGCCAATGAGCCGCTCTTTGTCACCAATCATGAGCTGGTAAAGTATCATCTACTGAGTTCCTATCCTGAATTTGTGATATTCATGCGGAGCACACACTCATGCCAGGCAATTGATTCTCAGGGATGCCTATACCGAACTTAGCGCACCGTTCAAAGAAGACGTCTCGGCGATGACTGACTCGGCACTGTTCTACTTTGTGGATACCAAGAAAGTCATCCACGCTTGAACGAACCTTAGAGCTATCACCGATCTTAGCAAACCTGAACTGAGTGTTCGCTGGTATTTAGGTGATGTAAAATCATCCTCGGAACCAACCATATGGAAGAGAACGTCTGGATCTCATTCTGTTTGATTTGACGACGAATAATGCTTTTCTGGCGGCAGCTGGATAATCAGTCTGCTCGAGGCGGCATGGCCGGTGTCCTGATCTATGACAAAAATCCAATTGAAGATGTGGCGATTGTGGAAGACCATGAAAACCACCTGAAGCTCATCTTCAAAGACGGGAAGGTCTTCAAGAACACGCTGTAAGGGCTCTGGGTTCCCGGTTCAGAGGTTGAAGGATGAAAAAAGATCAACCTGTGCGGTTAGCGATTAGCGTTTAGCCATTAGCATTGAGAATGAATAGAGAACTTAATCAACAGGTCAACGAGGTAAAGAGGATGTTGAACAGTTTTATCCAAAAGCTAACCGCTAATGGCTAAAAGCTAACCGCACAGGTCGAAAAAAGCGCAAGGTTTCCGGTTCAAGGATAGGAACTATGATTAAAAACCCCTGAACCCTGAACCCTGAACCCAATGTTTACCCCCGAAACGTATTTTTAAAATGGAAAAATGGAGTGATGGAGCAATGGGGGAGAAAGAAATGGAGTAGTGGAGTGATGGAGCAATGGGGATTTAAGACTGAACATCCAACGCTCAACGTTCAACATCCAACGTCGAACGAAAGGCAACCATGCAGAATACCCCCAACCCAAATTTAAACGTCAAACGATAAAAGCATGATCGATAGAATTCCTTATTGGAAGTTAAACGTTGGACGTTCGATGTTGGACGTTAATCTTTACAACCCAGAACCCTGAACCCTGAACCCAAAACCATAATATAAAAGGAAGCAGATATGAAAACAAAATCACTAATTGTTATTGCTGCGGCGGGACTGATGGTTGGGTGGGCCTTGTTCGGCTACACGCCGCAGACCAGTGCATCTGAAAATAACGTAACTGTTCAAGAAACCTATCTGGGTAAACTTGAATACCAGGGCCAGTCCATTACCAAAAAAACGGCAGAACTTTTGCACCGCCAGATTCTCCTGCAGCGTGGCACCCAGCTGGTAACCTGGGCAATGCCCATGATGAATTTCTATACACTTTATCCAGCGATGCTGAGCAACCAGAAGATGAGTGAGGACGATGTTTTCTTCAGTTTGTGTGACGGCTATGACGGTGTCTATCCTTACATGACCGCCAATGTCACCACACCCTACACGATCGCGATGTCGGATCTGTCCAAAACCGGACCGATCGTGCTGGAGATCCCGCCGGGGGCAATCTACGGCGTGGTCGATAATGCCTGGATGCAGCCCATCAAGGAAATCAACGGCAAACCAGGCAAACTGCTGCTGGTGGGGCCAGGACAGGATTACCCCAAAAACTTCAAAGGCGAGATCATCCAGTCTGATACCTTTCTCGTACTCTATTTCTACCGTGCTCTGGGCACAGGGGCTGAGGCGAAAAAGCTGAGGACTGAAGTGAAGGCTTACAAATTGTCGGAAGCAAAGAATCCGCCAAAAACGAAGTTCATCAAATACGAGCCCAAGCCGGGTGATAAGGTTGAGCTGAACACCCAACCCAGGGACATGCATTTCTGGGAACTGGTGAATGCCTATGTGCAAAAAGAGCCAATGGCTGATCGTGATCGTTTTTTCTACGCCTGGCTTAAAGATCTCGGTATCGAAAAAGGCAAAGATTTCAAACCGACCGACTCTCAGAAAAAGATTCTGCAGCAAGCGCTGGATGTGGGTATGGCCATGTCCCAGGCCATCTCCTTCAATAAAACCAAAAACATGTTCCCAACTTCTCTCTATGGTAAGGATTCCGGCTTTGAAGATGCCATGGCCGGGATGAACCCGAAAATCGATCTTGCGACCTACTCCATGTTCAACGAGCGTGCATCCTACGGATTTGAAGCGACCACCACGTCAGCCGGTATGGTATCGCGCACGCCTGGCAAAGGTTCTGCGTACCTGGGATCGTATTACGATGCCGAAGGCAATGCACTGATGGGCGGCAACAACTACAAGCTCCACATTGAGCCCAACCCGCCTGCGGCCAACTTCTGGTCCATAACCGTCTATGATATCAAGAACCGTTTGATTATCCGCAACAAAATTAAACGATCTGACCGTTCATCCCGTACAAAAGGGCTGATTAAGAACACCGACGGCTCAGTTGACATGTACTTTGGACCAAAGGCGCCTGAAGGCAAAGAAGTGAACTGGATTCAGACCAATGAAGGCCAGTCCTTCTTTGTCTACCTGAGATTGTATGGCCCGGAAAAAGCCTATTTTGACCAGTCCTTCCCCATGAATAAGATAGAGAAAATCAAATAAAGGAGGCTCTAAA
>CALOEQ010000018.1:0-24831 GCA_942492425.1 uncultured Flavobacteriaceae bacterium | reverse complement strand
GACTCAGTTTTTTGACTGTCTGTCTCACGAACAGGTCATAAACACCCTTCCTTCCTTTTGAGATAGCAGTAAGTGACAAGTGCCACGAGCGACGGAGCGAATACCGGAAGTATGGACAGGGTTGGGTTCATCCAAATCATAGGCGGCAAAACAGATCAGCGAACTTAGGACGATTGTGATAGCCGAGAAGGTAATGATTTCAATATTTTCGATGTTTTGAAAGGCCTTTGATTCTCTCATTTGTCAGGAGTTGCGAAAATTGGTGAATTTAGATTTCTATTCTCTACTCTATGACTCCTTAATGAAACATCAAGTTACATAGTGTCAAAAGATGATTTTATTGAACCGGAGCATAGTCTGTTTATTTCGTATCTTGAGCAAACAACTAATTAAATCAAACTCTTAGCGATGAAACAAAATCAAAATCCCACCGATCGAAGGAACTTCATTAAAAAAACATCATTGCTTGCCCTGGGCAGCAGCAGTCTTTTAGCCTTCTCGAATTCCTCAAGTACACTTCCTTCATTTACACAGGATGGCATCAATATTGTCGGTCCCAAAGATGGATACAGCCCTCAAATAGGAACCCTGGTTTCCATGTTGAACTGGATGCGCATGGTCATCTTAAATCCGGTCAAAGGCATGAGTGTCCAGGACCTCGATTACGTTATCGATGACAAAGCCAATTCAATAGGAGCCATGTTGTGGCATTTGGCAGCAACGGAGCGGTTCTATCAGATCCACACCTTCGAAGGAAAGAAATGGGGAGACTGGAGCAAAGAGGACGATGAGATGTGGAGCACTGCCATGGGTCTGGGAGACAATGCGCGCAAAGAAATCAAGGGAAATGACCTGGAGTTCTATCTGGATAAACTTGAATCCGTGCGTGCTCATACCCTGGAAGAATTGGCAAAACGGGATGATGACTGGCTTATGGCCGTGGATGAGGAATGGCCCTGGGGTCCGACCAACAACTACTGCAAATGGTTCCATGTATGTGAGCATGAGTCCAATCACAATGGTCAGTTCAAATTCATCAAAAGCAGGCTTCCTTCAACCTGAGAAAACCATGAAAAAACTTCTCATTTTACAGATGCGGCCCGAGGATGAGACCTGTCATAGTGAGTTCGAGGCCATTTTGAAGGTGGGGCAGATCGACCGGGAAGATGCGGTGCAAATCAGGGTTGAGCAGCTGAAGAAGTTCGATCTCGATCTGAACGACTATAGTGCCATAATTGCCGGAGGCAGCCCTTTCGACGTTTCGTCCCGGGAGTATAAAAAAAGTGAGGTTCAAAAAAATGTGGAGTCCTTTTTCAGTGACTTGTTCGACCAGTTGATCCCTTTGGATTTTCCGTTTTTGGGCATTTGCTCCGGGAACGGACTTTTAGGAAATTACTACGGCACAAACATCTCCCGTCGATACGGTGAAGGGATTGGAAGTGTTCACATCGCCTTGACCGAAGAAGCAGAAAAAGATCCGTTGCTAACAGGTTTACCCCAAGAGTTTTTGGCCCTTGTCGGACATAAAGAAGCCTGTGATGATGTGCCTGAGAATGCGGTGCTGTTGGCCTCCTCTAAAACTTGCCCTGTTCAGATGTTTCGCATAAAGAACAACATCTATGCGGTTCAATTTCACCCCGAAGGAGACGAAGAGGAATTCATTCTTCGCATCAAAGTCTACAAGAACTACGGGTATTTCCAGCCCGATCAGGCGGATCAGCTGATCTCAGCGCTCAAGGACGTTCAAACCCCCGTGCCCAAGGAAATACTCAGGCGTTTTGTTGCGAAATACCATGCGGAATAGCGCATTGTAGGTATAAAGAGAATAAGTTATAAAAATTAAATCATGTTTGTTGGACATTTCGCTGTTGGCCTTTTAGCCAAAAAAAATGAAGACCAGCCTTCCCTGGCTATGATGTTTATAGCTGTTCAATTGCTGGATTTGCTCTGGCCCGTTTTTATCCTCCTGGGTATAGAAACCATGTCTATTGATCCGGGAAATACCAAACTGACCCACCTGAATTTCGAGTATTATCCTTATTCTCATAGCCTTCTTATGGCCATTGTATGGAGTCTGGTACTTGGCTTGGGCTATTTCCTGTTCACCAAAAACAAGAATGGATCATTGCTAGTAGGAGCGCTGGTATTCAGTCATTGGATACTGGATTTGATCACGCATCGACCTGATTTGCCTCTCTCCCCTTTTACAGACATAAAAGTGGGATTTGGTCTTTGGAACTATCCAGCTGCCGAGATCATTCTTGAGTTACTGATCTTTGGTTTGGGCGCCTTTCTGTATTATAAGTCCCCCTGCTTCAAACGGAAAATAGCATTCTTGTTGTTGTTGGCTTTTCTGTTGATTGTCCATTTGATGAACCTTTTTGGACCTCCTCCACCCGATACCATGGCAGTCGCCTGGTCTGCCAACCTCATGTGGCTCATCGTTCTCTGGGCCTGGTGGATCGAGAGAAAATCTCCTACTCGATCCAGCCCATGATGGCATTCGCAACAAACCGGGGCTCAGGAGGCAGCGAATAGATGTCTTTTTCGTAGTTCTTGTTGTAGGGAGAGATGTTCATGACCTTTCCATCGACGACCAGGGTGCTGCTTCCTCCCGGATCGAAGCCCATGGCCTTGTGCATGCCGAACTTCAATAAAATGTCGATCCATTTCTCGGTCTCCAGGGCCACGCCATCCACACCTCCGATTCTACCAATGATAATACCTATTCTCATGCAAATTTCTTAGGGGTTCGAATTCCTTAAAGATACATTTTTATCGAGACTATGCCCCATTTCACAGGTGGTCTGGCAAAGAAATGTCACTTCGAAAATTTTGGCTTGGCATATTTCTCATATTAAAAAAATGATGCGAAATAATTCAGAAATCGACAACTCAGATACTTTCTACTCGAATTATCCGTTATCAAAACTCGACCAAGAAACAGTAGAGTAGAAACTACAACATAAACAGGCCGTTCTTGAAAAGCCATATGAGTAGAGATCTTTAAAAAATAAGAAAATGAAAAATTTCAAGTATTTGTTAATCATGTTTGTCGCCCTATCCGTATCTGTGTCATCTTGTAACGATGACGATGATGACATGGGAAATCCCATAGTGGGGAGTTGGGGCCTTTCAGAGGCTGACGGTGGATTTGAGGTAGATATTCTGGCCACGTTCAAAGATAACGGTACCGGAACATTGGCTGCAACCATAACGATTCAAGGGGAGTCGCTGACAGAAAGTGATGCCTTCACCTGGAGTACGAAAGGAGATCAATTGACGATGACCATGGATGGCGAGACCGAAGTGTCGACCTATTCGATATCGGGGGACACGCTCACCATAACCGACGACGAAGGCTTCGTCACCCAATTGACGCGTGAATAAACAAAAGCGCAACTAAATAAAGCGCGAAGATTTATAAAACGAGACGAGAATAAACCCTGCCGAAGTGATTTGGCAGGGTTTTTCTATTAGATTGGTTTTTCAGGATGACTTCTTCAGCGTTGCTTTTTAAGTCTTTCCAATTCTCCAACCAGCTCCTTATAGCGATCCACGGCATCTTTGCCCACCACCTGATCGGCTCCATTGACCATGTAATACAAATAGGCGATCTGTGACAGGAGCATCTCCTGTGGATAGGCCCCTTCGTCATTCTTCAAATCTTTTAAAAGCGAATTCACCTCATCCAGACGTTTTTGCTGGTCCGTCTTTCCTTTCAGGGATTCGGCTTCTTTTTCCAATTCTTCCTGAAACTCTCGAGCTTCGGCGTGCAGGTCACGCACCTGCAACTGCATCGCCCATTGCTTTTCCAGATCAGCCTCTGTCAAGCCTTCTTCTTTCACACGTGGATCCATGAGGATTTCAAAAGGTGTTTCGAGGGTTTGAGAACCTAAAGTCAATTTTGCAGTATAGGAACCGGGCGGTACCCTGGGCCCGTTTTTATAACTCCGTTTCAGGTCCTTGTGCCATAAGCCTTTCTGTCTCAAATTCCAGGCATAACGATTGAGCCCGGGCTTGTTATCCAATTTGTCACTGACATAGCGGAAGCTCCGGCTTAAATCCATATTCTCGATTTCCTTATCGGAGCTGAGCTGGGTGCTGTCGCTGAAGATCGTCACCAGGGATTGCTTTTTGCTGTCCAGAATCTCAAGTTTGAGCCCCCCTTTGATGGTGTCGGGCAGATAGTAGTCGATGAGTACGCTGGTTACAGGATACTTGGGAAATGTCCCCTTGGATCGAACCAGGGGCTGGTGATAGCGAATGGTGGCATCCGGTTGGAAAAGAACCGGGTTTTCCCTAAGTTCAGTAATTGCATTCTGCCGAAGCGACGTTATATTGTCAAGAATCCAGAAACCTCGGCCCATGGTACTGATCACCAGGTCGCCGCGGAAGATCTTAAGGTCCGTGATGGGTGTCACCGGAAGGTTTTGTTGGAAACTTTTCCAGGTTTTCCCGTTGTCAAAAGAAATGAACATACCGTATTCCGTGCCGGCATATAACAGGCCCTTTCGCACCGGATCCTCCCGGAGTACCCGGGCCGTGCAGTCGACAGGAATCCCATGGGTCTCCGTGGCCAGGAGCTCCCAGCTTTTACCAAAGTTATTGGTCTTGTAGATATAGGGTTTTTCATCCCCCAGCAAATGGCGATCCACGGCGATATAGGCGGTTCCAGCATCATGATGCGAGGGCTCCACCGATTCTACCCTGCCCCCTTTCGGCATTTTACTGGGCGTGACATTCTTCCAGGTTTTCCCGCCGTCTTGCGTGACCGAAACGACCCCATCGTTGGAACCCGTCCAGATCAGGCCTTCCTTGAGTTTTGACTCCCGGATCGAATACAGGGTGCTGTAGTACTCCTCCCCGGTGATGTCCCGGGTGATCGGGCTCCCCGAGATGACCTGCTTGTCGGCTTCAAAAGCTGTCAGGTCAGGCGAAATGGTTTCCCAGGTCTTGCCTTCATCCGTTGTCTTGTGGAGATACTGTGATCCGTGATAAATGACATCCGGATTGTGTGGGGACACATGAACGGGAGCAACGCGCTGAAAGCGATACTCCAAATCCCTGGGATTGTGCCCATAGATATTGGACGCTCCTACATAATAGCTCTTTTCAACCCCTGTCTTTTTGTTGAATACCCCAAAGCGCCCCTTGCAATTGGCGTAGACGATGTTGTGATCTCCTGGTTTTGGGACCGCTGGGCCCGTCTCACACCCCCCGGTGTTGATGATCCAACCGGTACCGGGATTTTGGATGGCACTGGGCGGCATACTTGGTACGGCAATCGTTGAATAGTTGTCCTGCTGACCCGCATACAACCAATAGGGGTATTGATCGTCCACCTCCACCTGGTACAGCTCTGCCGTGGGCTGATTGAACTGGGTCGACCAGGTTTTGCCTCCATTGAGACTCACGTTCGCTCCCCCGTCATTGGCCTGGATCAAAATATCAGGGTTCTGAGGATTCATCCAGATGTCGTGGTTGTCACCATGGGGCACCGACATTTCCTTCCAGGTTTTTCCTCCGTCGATCGATTTCAGGAGGGGGTTGGCATTGGAATAGACAATATCCGGATCGGTGGGGTCCACCTCAACATTCGTGTAGTAAAAGGGCCGATTGACCAAACCCTTGTGATCCGAAACCTGTTCAAAAGACTTGCCCTGATCGACCGATTTGTAAAGGCCGCCTTCGTCTCCGGGCGCTTCAATCACGGCGTAAAGTATGCGCGAGTCGACGCGTGAAACGGCCAGGTCGATCTTGCCTATGGTGCCTTTTGGAAGGCCCTTTTTCAGTTTGACCCAGTCTTTGCCTCCATTGACAGATTTGTAAATCCCGCCTTCGGCATTGCTCCCTCCGGATATGATGGTCCAGGGTTTGCGCTCGGCCTTCCAGGCAGCGGCATACACCACATTCGGATTGCCTGGCAGCAGCTCCAGATCGGAGAAGCCCACCTTATCGGATACATACAGGACCTTTTGCCAATTCTGCCCTCCGTCTGTTGTTTTGTATATACCTCGCTCCGGGTTGGCCTTGAAGGCATTTCCTATAGCCGCTACCCAGACCACGTTGCTGTTCGTCGGATCGATCTCTACCGCCCCAATCTGACCGGCATTTCTCAAACCGATATGCTCCCAGGTTTCTCCGGCATCTATCGATTTGTAGATTCCCTTTCCGGCAATGACATTGCTCCGAAGTCCATCCGAACCGGTACCCACATACACGATATTTGCATCATTGCTGGCCACCTCGATGGCTCCGATCGAAGGGGTTTCAAAGTATCCGTCAGAGACGTTGTTCCACGTTGTGCCATAGTCGGTGGTTTTCCAAACTCCACCCCCGGAAGACCCCAGGTAAAAGGTTCCCGGAACCAAAGGCGTACCGGTGACCGTAGTTACCCTACCCCCTCTTGCCGGACCAACCGTGCGATATTGCAGGGCTTCAAATTCCTGGGCAGGCATTAAGAAGGAAACAAGCATAAAAAAAAGAACCAAAAGGCGGGTGTGCAATGTTGAATTCATAGGTGTAAATTAGTTCGTTGTCGTATTCAAATAATCTGAGATTCGCATAATGACCAGGAGCGAATATAAGAACAAAGCCGCTAAGAATGTTCAAGTAAAATAGTATCTTTGAGAGTAATCAAACCTTTAGAGTTCAATGACTATGGAAATAAATAAAAACATTATTCATTTTGCCAATGTTGTCAGAATAGCGAAATCCGACGATCAGATAACAGCTGAAGAAAATGAAATGCTGGTCCTATTGGCCAAAAAATACAATATATCCGACGAGCAATTCAAGGAGATTCTCAAAGATCCTGACAGCATACCCACAATCTCACAGCTGGAACTGGACGAGCGCATCGAAAAACTGTATGAGCTCATGCACATGGTAGAAGCCGATCGTGAAATAGAAAAAGTAGAGGTCGATACGCTCAGGAAATTGGTTAGCGGTCTCGCCTTTCCCTTTAGTCACGTTGATAAGATCGTAATGGAATCCCTAAAAACGGACCTGGGCGTCACGAACCTGGATCGATTCAAGCGAGACATCTACAAACTGCTTGGGATAAAATAAATCAGTCCGTCAAATCATCTTCAGTTCTTCTGTTTGACCCTATGATGTAATCCTTATCATGAAACCTCGACAACTATCCATCCTGGCTGGGGTCAGTTACCTGGTTATATTCTTTGCTGCCATCTTTGGCAATTTCTTTGTGCTTGAAGCCATTCTTGCTTCACCGGTAGAAACCGTGACCCAGAATCATATGATGGTGAGATTCGGCATTCTGGCATTTCTGCTGACTGTCGTTTTTGATGTCGTTGTCGCCTGGGCGCTTTATGCATTGTACAAGGACCATTTCCTGTCAGGCCTGAGCACCTACTTCCGGATGATGCACGCAGCAATCATGGGAGTTGCCCTATTTGCGCTACCTATGGCTCTGAAGGCCACAACCGAGACAGAGATTCTCAGGCAGGTGGATATTTTCAACATCATCTGGCTGATTGGCCTGTTTTTCTTTGGAATCCATTTGATCCTTCTAGCCCGAATCATCCAAAAACCAAAAGTAATCGCGCTTTTCCTGATGCTTGCCGGTCTTATGTATATGATCGATACGGGAGCCCATTTTTTACTGCCCAATTACAACGAATACAGCTCTTTATTTTTGGCGCTCGTGGCTATTCCCAGCATCATTGGTGAAATGTCGTTCGCAATCTGGTTGCTGGTCAAAGGAAGGAATTGAAAAAATGGCACTGAAAGCCATCAAATAACCATTCCTATTCACTGCGCTTTCGCCCTTACAAACTCTTTCGACCGTACAATTTGAAATAGTACCATGAGGCGACGCTTCCCACAAACGAGAACAAAGCGAGCATCCAGAAAACGTGTTGATGACCCTTCACTCCCGGTGAGCTGTCCAAAAGATAGCCCATGGCGGGGCCTGCGAAGATGTCAGGCGTGTAACCTATGATTGAAATCAGACCTACTGCGGTTCCCGTAAGCACGAGTGGGATTCGACCACGTTCCATGACCGCAAAGTAGAGAGAACGTGCGGCATATACACCGGTTGCCACGACCAGAATGGATAAGAAAAACAGAACGGTTGTTGAATCTGAAACGATGCCAGTAGCGAACAACAGGGCTCCAAAGAAAGTGATGACGAAACTCAGGGCCAACCAAAGCGTGGTTTGCGTGCGGTCGGCCAATACCCCGATCACAACCCCAATGACGGGCCGAATAAACAGCAAGAAGGTTCCCACCTGGGCCGATTCGACCTGGTCATAGAGCATCACATCCTGCGCATACAAGGAGAACACATCCGTTATTTTATAGCCTACGTAGGCCGAAAGAATGATGATCATCAGCAGCCATACGGAAGGCAACCGAAGCACTTCCCGGATCTCGGGCAGGGCTATTTTCGGTAGTGTGATCTCCTTTTCAGACTTTTTATCTAACTTCAGGAAAAACCAGGCCAACACCCCCACCAAAGAAATTACCGCGGTGGATATCAGTATCACATATTTGAAGGCCGCCCGGCTTTCAGAAACTGTAGCTTCGGCGATTTCCGCAGTGATGAACAAGGAAAAAGTGATCACCCCAAGGGTGCCGAAAAGCGCGCCCACCAGGCCACGTCCACCGTCTAAAAATCCGAAAGCCTTGCCCTGGGAACTGGATCCGCCCCAGACCCGGGTCGCTTTGATCAAAGAGGGCCAGAATAAAAATATAGTAGTAAAACCCCAGTATCCATAGATGATTTTCAATATCTCATAACTGGGAAAAGTCGCATAGACCAATCCGCCCAGGGCCGTCATCCACATCGCCACCGCAATGAGTTTCCTAGGGGGATATTTATCAGCCAACGGACCCCCAAAGAGATAGGACACCAGAGCAACAATGCCATAAACAGAGAAGCAGATTCCCAACTGCACGTTGTCCAATTCAAATACGTCAAGCACCGTGGGTCTGAAGACTCGAGCCAGCACAAAGGGCAAGATAAAAATCGACTCCCCGGCTAAAATGAGCAGGAAGAGAAAGTACCAGGGGGCTTTAATTCGATTGGTCGATTCTATGATTGAAACGTTTGAATTTTACGCATGTGACCGAAGCTAACAATATCAACCTCGTGCATAAGATATGGACATCCTTTGAAATAAAAATGTCAAATATTTGGTTTTTATCTATTGTCATCGTAATATTGCAATGTTATATTTAAAAAAAATGGGAGTAACTAAAGCAGAATTATTTTCGGATGTGCAGAATGACCTGGCTCATGCGGCCAAGGCTTTTGCCCACCCTGCCCGCGTGGCCATCATCCAGTACCTTTTGAAGGCAAATGCCTGCATCAACGGCGATCTTGTCCAGGAACTGGGTCTGGCGCAGGCCACCATCAGCCAGCACCTGAGAGAGTTGAAAGAAGTCGGCGTCATCCAGGGAACCATAGAAGGATCCCGGGTCAACTATTGCATCAATCCGGTGCGTTGGTCCGAAATCAAGGATCAATTCAATGGCCTTTTTGATCAATACGATTCGTGCTCGGAGGGAGAGTGCTGCTAAAAAAACTTAAGTCATTTAATCTTACTATTACAATACCACAGAATCATGAGAACAGAACAAGAATTAAAGAATGTAGTCAGGGAGAAATACGCCAAAATTGCCGAAAACGGCAAAGTTGAAAACGCAGCTTCGTGCTGTGGCGCGACTGACCCTTCGACCAAGGTATACAACATCATGACCGATGACTATTCGGAAACGGAAGGCTATGTGACCGAAGCCGACCTGGGACTGGGATGCGGACTTCCTACCCAATTTGCTCAAATCCAAAAGGGCGATACGGTGATCGACCTGGGTTCAGGAGCGGGCAATGACTGCTTTGTAGCCCGTCATGAAACCGGCGCTGAAGGAAAGGTACTCGGTATAGACTTCACACCGGCCATGATTCAAAAGGCTCGAACCAATGCCGAAAAGTTAGGCTATAACAATGTCGAGTTTCGCGAAGGCGACATTGACGACATGCCTGTCAATGATAATTTCGCTGACGTGATCGTAAGCAATTGCGTCCTCAACCTGGTACCGAACAAGCAAAAGGTCATTAGTGAGATCTTGAGAGTGCTCAAGCCCGGCGGGCATTTTAGCATATCTGACATTGTACTGGTCGGGGATTTGCCCGAAGCCCTTCGCCATGATGCCGAGATGTATGCCGGATGCGTGGCCGGTGCCATTCAAAAGGACGAATACCTGGGATACATTGAAAAAGCCGGTTTTGAATCGGTGACCATACAGAAGGAAAAACCGATTATCATCCCTGATGACATCCTGGAGAAATACCTTTCACAGAGTGAAATGGAAGAATTCAAGAAGGGAGAAACAGGTATTTTCAGCGTGACAGTCTATGCTGAAAAACCAGGAGGATCATCCGAAAAGCCAAAGGTGAAGTTATCGGAGTTACAGTCGAATGATTGCGAACCCGGGTCGGGTTGCTGTTAAGGGATACTGTCCAATGCAAGGAATATTAATCTAAATTCAACTTTTTAAAATTCTATAAATCGACAATGAAGAAATTTGTTTTGTCTATTGCTGTATCGTCATTGCTCCTAACGGGATGCTCGGAATCCAAAAAGGAGGAATCCGAAAAGAATACAGCGCCACAGGAAGCAGTGACACCCGAAAAAAACACAAGCGATCAAAAAGAAAATGCCATGTACAAGGAACTCTCGAATTATATCCAATCTGCGGAAGCCGAAATGGAAGCCATTCCCTCTGAGCGCAAAGAGGAACTGAAAAAAATTGCGGATTTCGTCAAGAGCAAGAAGGACTCAAATAAAGCCGCAAACCTGACCTTCATCTGTACGCACAACAGCCGCAGAAGCCATATGAGTCAAATTTGGGCAGCGGCAGCTGCAGCGCATTATGGAATTGAAGAAAATGTAAATACCTATTCGGGGGGAACTGAAGCCACGGCTTTCAATCCAAGGGCCGTCGCCGCTATTGAAAGAGCCGGCTTCAAGGTGGTTAACCCAGGTGTTGACAATCCTCTTTACGGCAACAATCCCCATTACGAAGTAAGCTATTCGTCAAACGGAAAAGTACTCGAGTGCTTCTCGAAAAAGTACGACGACCCCTTCAATGCCAATGAACATTTTGCAGCGATTATGACCTGTTCACAAGCGGATGAAGCCTGTCCGTTCATTCCAGGTGCGGATCTTCGAGTGCCCATCCCTTATGTGGACCCCAAAGAATCCGATGGTACAGACAAGGAAGCGGCCACCTACGATGAGCGATGCAAACAGATTGCCACGGAGATGCTTTATATGATGTCTCAGGTTGAGGCATAATTTTCGTGAAAACAATATGAAAAACCTCAGTTTTGACTGGGGTTTTTTATTTTGTCAATTATTCATCTTCCTCATAACGAAGATATGAGGAAAGCTTATGGCTGCAATAAGAGTGAAAAACAGGGCATTGAATATTTCGGTATTTCGGGAGGTCAGTATGAACAGGAGCAATATTCCAAATACTGATACGCTCCAATAGAGCAATGAGGATTTCACGTACTGGATAAAACCACTTTCATTCACACGACCTTTAAGATAGGCCATTTGGTCCAAAATAGATGGATAAGCATGCCAGATGACAAAATAGATGGCGAAAGCCCACATTAGCGTTGCCAATTTAAAGATGAGATAAAATAGGAGCAAGAGAAACAATTCAAGCACAATATTTGTGTCAAGCGCTTTTTCCAATCTCAAAATGGCTCCCATAAAAAGCGTTGCAGAAAGCGACAAATACAAGCCGAGGAAAAAGTGTACTTCAGTCACACCAGAAAACCCGATTTGATCCATAATTAAGATGGTATCGGAGCTATTAAAGGCAAACAACATAAAAAAAAGAGTCAATCCATAAGCTAAGAAGAAGAATTCCCTCAGAGGACTTTTAGTTCCTATTTTCTTATTGAAGTGTTGCTCCCCGAAATGATATGCGCTAAACAAAATAAATAGGGCAAGCATGAGAGATGGGAGTTGGATAAAAAAGACAGCCGTCAGTAGAATCAATGCTATATAAAAGATCAAAATCATGAATATTTTGTTTCGCTTTGGCTTATAATTCTTAGACAATAATTCAATGTCATTGGAACCATGCAACAAACCAACCGTTAAAATCATGAAATACGCCAGGTAATCCTCTAATTTTGGACTCAAAAAGGATGTCGCCCACAACATGAAGAAGGTAATGATGAGTTTGACATTTGAGACCGATTGAACCATTTTGTTAATCTTTTAGATATACAAATTTAAACATTTTTTTGTTTTTACGAGTTTTTTGTTCACTTTTATTCGTAAATTTGTTGAACAATATCTAATTACAAAATCTATTTATATGATACCTTCAACAATTTTTTTAGCTCAGACGCCTGCAATGGCTTCTGACGATTATGTCGGGTTCACCTTCTTCGTTGGGGCTATGGCCATGATGGCCGCTTCAGCGTTCTTCTTTCTATCCATGAACGGATTTGACAAGAAGTGGCGAACATCAATCCTTGTTTCGGGATTAATTACATTCATTGCCGCAGTGCATTATTGGTATATGCGCGACTACTGGATTTCGAACGCTGAATCACCAACCTTCTTCAGGTATGTGGACTGGGTTCTGACTGTTCCTTTAATGTGTGTTGAATTTTACTTGATCTTAAAAGTAGCAGGAGCCAAAACGTCGCTCATGTGGCGATTAATCTTCTATTCGGTGATTATGCTTGTCACTGGTTACTTAGGCGAGGCCGTTTATCGCGACAGTGCAGCCCTTTGGGGAACCGTGTCCGGAATCGCATATTTCGCTATTGTTTATGAAATCTGGTTGGGGTCAGCCAAGAAGCTGGCCGTTCAGGCAGGCGGTCAAATCCTGAAAACGCACAAGATGCTTTGTTGGTTTGTCCTTGTAGGATGGGCGATTTACCCACTGGGATATATGGCAGGAACTCCAGGATGGTATGAAGGAATCTTCGGAGGCCTCCCCATGGACGTAGTCTACAATATTGGTGATGCCATCAACAAGATTGGGTTCGGTCTGGTCATTTACAGTTTGGCCGTGTCATCCTCGCAAGAGCTCAAAACAGCTTAGTTTCCCCCTTGCAATAATTCGGGGCTTGATTTCAAGCCCCGAATCTTGTAGCAATTTGACAATCTTTCTCATTCTTCCCCCGAGTTAGAAACCATTCAAATTCATATTTAAAAAACAATTAGAACTTCATTAGTCATGTTAAAGAAAATCGGAAAAACAGACAGAATCCTATTGATTCTCGCACTCGGCACATTAATCTTCTCAGAGCTCATGTGGTTTCAGGGAGAGAAAGATGGTGCCGTCTTCGTCGGATTATGGGTTCCTTCCATTCTTGGCTTTGCCATTTATTTAAAACTAATACGAACCACAAAATGATTGAATTAATACCATATGCAGCAGGCATAGTGACGCTGGGCTTTGGAATCGCATTTTATTTCTTCCTGGAAGAAATAAGAAACAGTGAGTAGAATTGATTTGTTTCCACGAATGATCAATACAATTCTCATCGATCTCTAAATTTTCTTCATCTTCTATTTTCCTATCTTTGAACCTAAAAAAATAGGTTCATGGCTTCCGGATTTTTTGCTCTTCTCGATGACATAGCTTCCTTGATGGATGACGTAGCCTCCATGAGTAAGGTGGCAGGTAAGAAAACCGCTGGTATCCTCGGGGATGACCTGGCGGTAAATGCCGAAAAAGCATCTGGATTCGTGTCCTCAAGGGAAATACCCGTTCTCTGGGCCATAACGAAAGGTTCCCTTCTCAACAAGTTGATCATATTACCCGTGGTTTTTCTGTTGAGTACCTACCTGCCAAAAGCCATAACTATTATCCTTATCATCGGCGGACTCTACCTGGCCTATGAAGGAGCCGAGAAGGTCTGGCACTTTCTTTTTCATCGGCATGAGAAAAAAGAAGTGAAAGGCAAGGGACAGGATCTTTCCAAAAAAGAGGTTCTCGATCTCGAGAAACAAAAGATCCGCTCGGCCATTCTCACAGATTTCATTTTATCGGTGGAGATCATAATTATCGCCCTGAGCACCGTCCTTAACCAGCCCCTTGAAATTCAAATTGGTGTGGTGACCGTCATCGCCCTGATCGCAACGGTCGGTGTATACGGCATTGTAGCCCTGATCGTCAGAATGGATGATTTTGGCTATCGACTCATCAACCTCAACGGCGAAGAGGACTCCTTTTCAGACCACGTTGGCCGGTTTTTGGTCAATGCCCTACCCAAGGTGATCCGAGGGCTTGAAGTTATCGGAACCCTGGCTCTGCTCCTGGTCGCCGGCGGAATCTTCGTGCACAACATACACACCATCCACGATGCACTGCATTTTATGCCTTCCCTCCTGGCCGAATTCTTGAGCGGACTCGTAATCGGTCTTCTCGTTTTGTTTTTGGTAATAGGGTTCAAAAAGCTCTTGCCTAAAAAACCCAAGTGAAATTTTGTAAATTGAGGCATCCAAAGAAGTTAATCAAAAAGTATATACCATGAAATTAGGAGCCTTTTCAATAAGCCTCAGTGTCAAGGACCTGGAGGTTTCAAAAGAATTTTACGAGAACCTGGGATTCACCGTCTTCGCCGGTCACCTGGAGAAAAATTATCTCATCATGAAAAATGGAAATGCCCTTGTCGGTCTCTTCCAGGGCATGTTTGAAGGAAACATTCTGACTTTCAATCCGGGTTGGGATGAAAACGCTCAAAACCTCGAAAATTTCGACGATGTCAGGGACATCCAAAAACACTTGAAATCCAATAAGGTAAAATTGTCATCTGAAGCCGATGAGAATACGGCCGGACCCGCGAGTTTGACCCTGTCTGATCCGGACGGCAATGTCATATTAATTGACCAGCACCGATGATCCGGAAGAGAACTTGAAAAAATGCAGATGACACCCAAAACTGTGATAATCTACTCTTCTGTGGATGGACAAACGCTGAAGATTTGCCAGAAAATCAAAGAGTCATATGACCAACACAAGCTAAGCGTTGAACTTGTCTCTATTGACGATTTTAAGGGGAATGTGACCGATTACGACCTCCTGGTTTTAGGGGCCAGCATCCGATACGGGGTTCACGACAAAAAAGTGATTGACTTCATAAACGACAACAAAAAGGAGCTTGATTCGATAAAGACCGCTTTCTTTTCTGTCAACCTGGTGGCTCGAAAACCCGAAAAATGCACCCCCGACACCAACCCCTACGTGATCAAATTCTTCAAGTCGATTGACTGGACCCCTACCCTGGTCGAAGTATTTGCAGGGATGCTCGATTATAAGAAATACCCTTTTTTCGATCGGATCATGATTCAATTCATCATGTGGATGACCAAGGGACCCACCAACAAGGATGCAGAAATTGAATACACCAACTGGGACAGAGTCGATGATTTTGCGGTCCGATTGTACAAAATGAATTTACCCACCTAGAGTTCAGGGGAATTTTGAAATTTCGTACCTTGAAACATCAACTATCAAACGTATGCCGTCCTTGCTCCCTAAAAAGAAACCCGGAATGAGTCAAACTTGCCTGATCAAGATTGTGTCTTTCATCCTGCTCTTATCAATTACCCCACCGTCTTTTTCCCAAAAGTCCGAATTCGAAAAACTAAATTTTCCCGATGGCGGGGCATTCGGATTCATCACAGGAATCACCCAGGACAATGATGGAAACATGTGGATCAGCTCAAAGGGAGGATTGCTGAAATACAACGGCTCAAGATTCACGAATTATCAAAACAATCCACTCAACACGAATTCCATCAGCACCAATACCCTTGAATCGGTTTTTGCTGATGAAAATGGGAGCATTTGGATAGGCACCCTCGGAAACGGTCTGAACAAACTGGACCCAAAAACAGGAGTTTTCACTCATTTTCAGCATGATCCCGATAATCCGTCAAGCATAAGCAACGATACTGTCACTGTGATTCTGCGCGACTCAAGCGGCGATTTGTTCATAGGAACGCATAAAGGCCTTAACAAATACGATCAGGAAAATGATCAATTTGTTCATTACAGACATGACCCTGATGATCCGGCAAGTATAAGCAACGATCAGGTACGCGCATTATACGAAGATAAAAAAGGAACTCTTTGGGTGGGCACCGGCAGCCCTTATGTGGACAATGGAGGAGGCCCTGAAGATGGAGGCTTGAACAAGTTTGATAAAGAGACGGAGAAGTTCACACAATACCTGAACGAACCGGATGACGATTCCAGTCTTCTCAACAACAAGATCAGTGCCATATACGAAGACGACAAAGGTGTATTATGGGTCGGAACAGCAAATTTGGGGATGCACAAAATGGATCGAATTCAGGGCACTTTCGAAAGGAGTGTGTACGATCCCAAAAATCCACAGAATCTGGGGGTGCCGGTCGGGGAAGGCGGTGTTCCTGATTATGAGCACATCACTTTCATCACACAGGATTCGGCAGGAGATTATTGGTACGGTACGGTTGAAAATGGGGTCTGCAGATATGATGTCCAGGCAAAGAAAATTCACAAGTTTTTGAATGAGGGCCTTCAACCGGGCAGCTTGGAAGGCTCAGGTACATGGGCCGCGCATACTTCAAGAGATGGCATTCTCTGGCTGGGAGCCGTTTTCCCGGGAAACGTCTTCAGGTACAATCCGAATAAAATCAGTCTCGAGTACAATCAGATCCCTGAAGGTACCTTTGGATTTTATCGCGGAGAGGATGGAGACTTGTTTGTAGGGACAGGCAGAGGGTATCAAATTAGAAAACCTAATGGAGACGTGGTTCATCACACACTGATAAACCCTGAATCAAGCGCGGGTGAATGGGTCTCACAATTCATGGAGGACATAAATGGTAATTTGTGGGTCTCAGGATTCAATGGGCTCAAACGTCGGGAAGGTTCAAGCGGAGAATGGGCATCTTTCGATTTGAAAGCAGAAGGGGGGCATGTTGTAGAGGGGAGAGCATCTTCTATGTTGATCGACCAAAATGATAATTTTTGGGTCGGAACCATTAATGGTCTATGCCGTCTCGAACCAAAAACCGGAAAGGTTTCCCGAACTTTTATGAGACGAGAGGACACATCTATAATAGGACAAAATGTAGTCAGTTGTCTTTTGGAGCAGGATCAAAGTCACATTTGGGTGGGCCTCTTCAATGGGGGAGGATTATACCTGTATGAACCCTCAACGGATTCTGCAAAAAAATATCTGAGTAGCGTTGACATGATTGATCTTTACAGGGATCACAAAGGAGTTGTCTGGGCTGCTAATTCTGATGGGGTCTATTGGTTCGATGATGTAACAGACCAATTTGTAAGATTCATAAATCCTTTGTTGAGTAACGGGATTCCCGAGGCAACAGGTATCGTCGAAGATGATGACAATTATTTATGGGTATCATCAACCTTGGGTCTGGTTCAGATAAATCCCCAAAGAGATGAGATAGGAATCTATGATCACACGATGGGTGTCGAGAGATACAATTTTAGCTGGGACTCCGGGTTCAAAGATAAGGATGGAAAAATCTTTTTTGGAAATGACCAGGGGTATTATGTAATCGATGCCGGATTTTTGAACCGGGAGACCAGGGCTCCTGAAATAAAACTGACCGGTTTCCGGTTGACTGATGAATATGTCACTCCCAATGAGAGAGGCCCCCTAAAAGAGACCCTTTCAAAGGCAGAGAAAATTGTTCTCGACTATGATCAGAATATATTTTCCTTTGACTTTGCCACGATCGATTACACCAATCCGGATCGAAACAGGATGATCTATTATTTGGAAAACTTTGACAGAAACTGGTCCCTGGCTAACTCTGAGAACAGGGCCTATTATTTCAACGTGCCACCAGGTGAATACACTTTTCATGTAAAATCCAGTAAAGGAGTAGGACCCTGGGCATCCCGGAAAATAGACCTGATCATCTCGCCTCCCTGGTGGAGAACCTGGTGGGCCTATTCAGCTTATGCGATCATTTTAGGCCTGTGTATATTTGGTTTTGACCGATTTATGCGACAGAGATTAATTCGAATTGAACGAGAACGTTCCCGGGAAAAAGAATTGAAACAGGCCAAAGAGATCGAAAAGGCATACACCGAGCTCAAAAATACTCAGGCTCAACTGATCCAATCCGAGAAGATGGCGAGTTTGGGAGAGCTTACAGCGGGCATCGCCCATGAGATTCAAAATCCATTGAACTTCGTGAACAACTTTTCTGAAGTGAGTCAGGAGCTTGTATCAGAAATGCGAGAAGAGCTTGATAAGGGGCAATTGAAGGAGGCTCTGGAACTGAGTGAAAACATCGAAAATAATCTTGAAAAAATAAGCCATCATGGCAAACGTGCAAGTGATATCGTCAAGGGAATGCTCCAGCACAGCCGGGCTACAGGTGCCACAAAAGAGAAGACAGATCTCAACAAGCTCGCAGATGAGTATTTCAGGCTTGCCTACCACGGATTGAGAGCCAAAGACAAATCATTCACCTCGAAGATGGAAACCTCCTTCGATGAGAAACTGGAAAAAATAAAAGTGATTCCGCAAGATATCGGTCGCGTGCTGCTTAACATCATCACCAATGCTTTTCACGTGGTTTCCGAAAAAAAGAAAGAATCACCTGATTCATTTGAACCCTCCGTGACGCTCAGCACAAAGAACCTAATGAATAGAATTGAGATCCGGGTATCTGACAATGGGAATGGAATACCCAAAGAGATTTTGGAAAAAATATTCCAACCGTTCTTCACGACTAAGCCTTCAGGCAAAGGCACCGGGCTGGGTCTGAGTCTGAGCTATGACATTGTCAAGGCGCATGGTGGGCAATTGGAGGTAGATACCCAGGAGGGAGCAGGAACCACTTTTATCATTAAGCTCCCAAAGACTTGAGGATAGTAATACTTTATATTTAAATATCAGCCAAACCCATGCTTCCTTTCTTTCGCCGCATTCGCAAAAATCTCGCTGACGAAAACCAGATTCTGAAGTATTCCCGCTATGCTATCGGTGAGATCGTACTGGTCGTAATCGGGATCTTGATTGCCCTGCAGATCAACAATTGGAACGAGGATCAGAAATCCAGGAAGAAGGAACTGACTTATCTGGAGAACATTCGCGCAGATCTGATGATGAATATTGACGAGCTCAATACCTTCATTGATTCCAGGAACTCCTGCATTGCCTCTTGCGACGTCCTTTTGGATTTTTACAATGAGAATAAGGAACTCGACCTGCAAGATTTCAATTCCAATGCATTGAATGTCATGATCTGGTTTCCGTTCATCCAGCACGACAACACCTACCGGGAACTCTTGAATTCGGGCAACCTGGCCATGATCTCCAACAAGGACATTAAAACCGGATTGCAAGACATGCAGGTTGGCTTCAGCAATGTCGCCTTTATCGAAGGAGAGATGCAACAGGACTTTGAAAGCTACCTCTACGACAACTATTTCAACATTGCCGATCTGGATGCAAATATTAAGATGTATGAAGCGTCCCTTGAAAATCAACAAAATACAGATCCCGGGTCAATTTCTTCAGATGAAGTGCAGACGCTACTTCAAAACATGGCCTTCAAGAATGGGATCACCCTGGCGAAATACAACAGTGACCTTCTAGTTGCAGAATATCAGAAAATGATTGAAACGACCCGGGAACTGATCGCTATGATCGATATGGAGCTGAATTGAGCTTTTATTTAACAAATCATCATTTGATCGAATCCCCCTCATAGATGTTCATCTCAAGCAGGGCGTATTGATCAGCCACATCTCGAGGGTCTGCATCTTGCATGCCCTTGAGGTGCCGGTCAAAAAAAGAAGTGACGAGTTCAGTGACGATTTGCGTACCCAGATAGGGGTCAATCTCCCCGGTACCTGCGAGCGACTGAACCGGTATCATAAAAGGGATATCCATAAAGTTCGGATGACCGGATTGGAGCAGTTTCGTCTCATAGAAATAATCGGTGCTTTTTTTCAGGTACACGTGTGAATTGATGTCTTTGTGCTCTGCTGGCCAATCGGCTGAAACGTAGAGATAAGGAATGGCGTAGGTGGTATCGATCTTCTGGCCCCACTGGATGCCGTCAAGGTTGACGGCGGCTTTGATACGCTTGTCTTTCATAGCGAGATTGCCCGCTGAACCTCCTCCAACTGAATGACCAAACACCCCGATTTTATCCAGGTCGAGTTTGCCTTTCAATTGACCCTCGGCATTCCAGGATTCGAGTTGGTTCAGTGCAACGATCATGTCTTCGGCCCAACGGTCCTGCACACGTCCTTCGAAATAATCCAGGGAAGCCCTTCTTACAATGGGGTGTCTTTCTTCATAGCTTTTTCCTTCCATAAACGCGTCAATTAAGGGCTGAACCACATCCATGGAGCCATCCGCGATCTCTTGTTGATAGGCATAATCGAAGTACTTTTCACTTCCGTCTGGTAAGGTGACCCCCAGGCTTTCGTAGCTATGGTTCATGTTGACGATGACATAGCCCTGGCTGGCAATCTCGCTGAGGAGTGCATAATACCCCTGAGCGCGGGATCCGTATCCGTGGGAAAAGATCAAGACCGGAAAACTCTTGTCGGATGCTGGTATCCCCGAATAGGCGAAAGTCTCCACCCGATCCAGGTAATTCAGGGCTCCGGCTGGCAAACCATACTTTGTCGCAAAACCGGCACGACTTGCATCGGCTGCATACTTTTCTCCGTCCAGGGAAGACACATCGGCTTCACTCGGGTACCAAACTTTGAGCATCAATTCCCTTTTGTCATTTAAGTCTTTGGTGAATATCTCGTCCTGGTCCGTTTGAACGTGGACCATTTCGGTACCCATTGTATGAACCCGTGGGCTCCGGCAAGGTAAACACAGGAAGTGCCATCGGAAGCACCCAAGCCACAAGAGCCAATGCAACAATACCAAAGAATCCCGCTCCTCTTAGAAAATTGAGACGGACAGGTTCAGAGGCGTCGAGTGCCTTGATTCTCCACGCCAGGATCAGCACCAGGATATAGGCCGGAATCATCTGCCAGCGCCAGCCCTCAAGAACCAGGTGAAGGGATAGCAACACACCCAGGAAAATCAATATATGGTTGGCCTGCACGCGACGCATGACAGGTCTTTTTACAAATGGCAAAAGGGTTACAGACAGAAGAAGAATGATTTCAAAAGTTCTCATGGATCATTAAGTTTTTTTAGATGATAGATTTGTCTACAAACCTATGGCTGGAAGGCTTTTGACGCAATGTCAAATCCAGTTCTGGACCTGTTGAATCCCTGCTTTCTTCGCGGGGACGCTGAATTGGACGTCAATCTCGAAACGAACCCGGAAAAAAACTCAATTCAATATCAAAGTTTCTTTTTTGTAAATTGAAACCTGATACAACCGAAGGCTCAAATATCAATAACCAATGATCCCCTTCTTCCGACGCATCCGCAAAAACCTGGCTGACAAAAACCAGTTCCTGAAATACGCTAAATATGCCATTGGGGAGATCGTTTTGGTAGTGATCGGAATCCTGATCGCACTGCAGATCAACACCTGGAATGAGCATCGCAAGGAAAGGGCTCTCGAACAAGACTACTATTGTCGACTTCTCGAGGATGTCAGGCTGGACGACCAACAAGTCGCAGATTTACTCAAGGCCTCCAAAGAACGACTAAAAGCCGCAAACCAGGCTGTCCGCTTGCTACAGGGCAATGGTCCAAAAAAAGTCGAAGTTGCTACCGAAATCAACAAAGCCATTAAATCGATCTATGCGGATTTCAAGTTCAATGATGCTGCCTTTTCGGATCTTAAATCAGAGGCCAACCTCAACATAATCAAAGACAATTCGGTCATCCGCGCCTTGAACACCTACTTCAATAAAGTGGAGGGCAATGTAAGCGTGATTGAAGTCAATGGAGAAAATGCGGTTCGTGTATTCTACTCTCATGATGACTACTTTGCAAATGGCTGGGCCGAAGCCTCCCTAAATTCGGGATGGGTCTCGGATGGAATCGAACCCGATGTCAGAGAGAAGCTTTCTTTCGATCAAAACACAACCTTTTCAACCGATATGAAGTATAGGCTACTGAATGAGTCTCTATTGCTAATATCTTACAATCAGCGCCAAATCATGCTCTTCAATCAGATCAAAGAAGAGATTCAAACCTTGACTTTGCTCTTGAAAACGAAATGTAAATGAAATGAGAACAATCACGACCATATTGATGATAGCTTTGATTTATCTGGCACCAACAGAGTCTCTTCGTTCCCAGTCGAAAAAAACTATCGATCCATTGGAGATTGAGGTTTTGAGACATATTATCATGAACGACACGATTCCAACAGTTCTCTTCAGAACCACCATTACAGAGATGAGCCAACCCCTGGCCAGGCACCTTTTCTACCTGACTGATTTTGACATCTGCAGCTCCCTGGTGAACCCGGATTCCACGAAGCTCGACAAAGAGGAAAGGGATTACATCGTTGATAGGTTCACCACAATGGAAGTCATGAACATCAACAAACTGATAAAAAATCCCAAAAATTACACCGTCAAAAAACTCGAGGGTCACAACTGGTTCGTAATTTCTCTGCCGGTCGTCTTCAGAGAGGGAGAGTATGCGATCTATTATTCCAAAAGCGAGTTCAGCGGGCAGTTTGTCCTTATGAAAAAGATTGGAGGAAGCTGGATCGATGTCTGTTATTCTTCGGTCTATGTAGAATGACAACCTAAAGGGAAAATAGAAAGCAGTCGTACCCGAACAGTTCAAGATCATGCAGTCTTCAAAATGTTTAGCCCCAATCCCCGAGAGCCATGGTGTGGTTGTCAAAATCAAAGCGACGGGCATGTGCCTGAGCGATTGGCATGGCTGGCAGGGACATGATGCCGACATTGTTCTTCCCCATGTTCCGGGGCATGAGTTGGCCGGTGAAATTGTAGAAACCGGAAACGACGTAAAGAATTTCAAAGTTGGAGACCGGGTCACGGTTCCTTTTGTCGGAGGATGCGGGAGCTGTTATCAATGCACCACCGGAAACCACCAAGTGTGCGACCACCAGTCTCAACCCGGCTTTACACATTGGGGCTCTTTTGCCGAATACACAAAACTCGACTATGCGGATGTCAACCTGGTTCGGCTCCCGGAACAAATCAGTGATGAGACGGCCAGCATCCTCGGATGCCGATTCATCACCTCCTTTCGCGCCGTCGTTGAACAGGGTGATGTAAAAGGAGGAGAAATTGTAGCTGTCCATGGTTGTGGCGGAGTAGGATTGTCAGCGATTATGATCGCCACTGCCCTGGGTGCAAGTGTAATTGCCATTGACATCAATGAAGAGGCACTACAAAAAGGCGCAGAGTTTGGGAGCTTCTGACCTCATCAATTCCGTAAACTCAAACGACCCCGTTCGGAGAAATCAAAGAGCTGACACAAGGAGGAGTACATGTTTCAATCGACGCTTTGGGGCATCCGGAAACCTGCTTCAATTCAATTGCCAACCTTAGAAAAAGAGGAAAGCATGTTCAGGTGGGCCTTATGGCTGGTTCAAACCGGCACCCAAAAGTCCCCATGGACCTGGTTATTGCCAACGAACTCGAAATACGAGGAAGTCACGGCATGCAAGCCTTCAAGTACCCTGAAATGCTGGAGATGATCAAAGCCGGCAGACTTTCACCGGAGAAACTGATCGAAAGAACGATTTCATTAGAAGAATCCGTTCGAATTCTACCCGAAATGAACCAGTTCAAGAACAGTGGGATAACGGTCATAAACTCGTTTATGTAGAAAATCAAGCTCATGCCTGAAACCCTGCTGAAATTTTTCAACCTCTTCTTTTTTGGGTTCCATACGGTTCTTATCCTCTTTAATATTTTCGGATGGTTGATTCCACGATGGAGACTTGCCAATTTCATTACCTTGTCACTCACCGCATTTTCCTGGTTCGTGCTTGGCATTTGGTACGGCTGGGGTTATTGCTTTTGCACCGACTGGCACTGGCAGGTCCGCGAGATGCTCGGTTATGAGAATATGAGCTCCTCCTACATACATTTTCTCATTCTCAAAATGACGGGAATCGATTTCCTACGGATCTTGTAGATGCGTTTACGGTCATCTTGTTCTTCTCGGCATTTGCGATCAGTTCCTACCTGAACTTCCAAAAATGGAAAAAGGCAAAAAAATCACTAAAAGAAGACGTGATCAATCCTCGAAATCGTCTCTCCACAATTGGGATCCAATTTGATCTTGTCGTCCTCGAGGAGTCTTAGCGCTGAATTTCGCGTTATCTCCTGGGCGGTGACATCGTTGACCCAAAAAACTGGCCTGCATGACCATCTGCAAGTAATACGTTTGACCCGGTTCTATTTCAATGACTGCGACTTCAGCTTTCTTCTTGCCCTTTTTCCCACCGAATTGGGCCTTGAACTCATGTTCCCCGGGTTCCACTTTGTGAACGGAATACCTCCGATTGTTCAATTTGCATACGCGGACATTGTCGATAAGGGCACTGAATGCGGTCGCTGAACCCGCATTGCCCTTTCCTCTAACGAAATACACCAGGCCGTATTCTGCATTCGGATCATTCTCTTGAAGGTCCTGCGACTGGGCAAAAACCGGCACTAAAAGAAAAATGAAAACAAGGTGGAGTCTGTAGCTGGATTGTAGACGATTTTTAAGTACATCTTTCATAATAACAACGATTCGATTCAATATCTAAAAATAGCTCATAAGTTTCAATTTATAAGTGATTTTGATCACTGACTCCCTAAATTATTTTTAATGATAGTTGAATATCAGAGTTGTTCTTTTCGGATCTG
>CALOEQ010000017.1:0-17002 GCA_942492425.1 uncultured Flavobacteriaceae bacterium | reverse complement strand
ATGTGAGCAAGGCCTTTGAAGACCTGGTGCTGCTCAATAAGTTCGACTACGTCTTCAAAAGAGGGGAGCGAATTGGAATCATCGGAAAAAACGGGACAGGCAAATCTACATTTTTGAATTTGGTGACAGGCGCCTTACCGGTGGATTCGGGAAAAGTCGTTGTCGGAGAAACCGTGAAGTTCGGCTATTATACCCAGGACGGGATCTCGATCAAACCCGGTCAGAAGGTCATCGAGGTGATCCGCGAGTTCGGCGACTACATCCCCCTGGCCAAGGGGCGAAGCATCAGTGCAGGTCAGCTGCTTGAGCGTTTCCTGTTCGATCGCAAAAAGCAGTACGACTATGTCGAGAAGTTATCCGGGGGTGAGCTCAAGCGACTTTTCCTTTGTACCGTGCTGATTCAAAACCCGAACTTCCTGTTGCTGGATGAACCGACCAATGATCTGGACATCGTTACGCTGCAAGTTCTGGAGAATTTCCTTTTGGACTTTCCCGGCAACCTCATCGTCGTGTCCCACGATCGTTACTTCATGGACCGCATCGTCGATCATCTCTTCGTATTCGAAGGAGAAGGCAAGATCAGCGATTTCCCCGGGAACTACACCGATTTCAGAGCCTACGAGGATTCAAAGCCTCCCATTTCCGATCAGAATACATGAGAAAAAATCAGACTCTCGAATGGAAGAGCCGGCGACAGGACAGCTCTCCTACCAGGAAAAGAAGGAATTCAAACGGTTGGAAAACGAGATTAAGAAACTTGAGACGAAAAAAGCAGAAATCGAAGCGCTTTTTTCCACAAACGAGATTCCGCCAGAAGACATTGAGGCCGAATCCGTAAAGCTCCAGGAGATCATTGACGAACTGGAAATCAAAGAGGATCGCTGGCTGGAGCTCTCTATGAAACTGGAAGAGTAACTGCGGGATGAGCTACTGCTATAAATCAAAAATCCTCCAAACTTTCATTTGGAGGATTTTCTTTTTTTTAGAGTATACAACTGGACACTCTAATCCTTGTGATTTAGAATCTGTGGGAGTATCCCAAAGAAATTCCAACACCCGGACTGAATTTAGAGAAGATCTGATCCTCAGCTCCAAAGGACTGGTAACGCACTTCCCTGTCGCTGTCCAAAATATTCTTTACCGACAAGTTAATCGTTGAGTTGAAATCCTTGCCAAAGCTCTTATTCACGATAAAATCCAGGCTGTGAAACGGAATGGTGTATGCGTCAGGTACGTCTCCCGTACCGACCACTTGCAAGGTTTTTCCCTGTACGTTGTAATACAGGTTGGTCTGCCAGCCATTGTCATCGTTAGCATAATTCAGACCAAAGTTGACCAAGTAAGGTGACTGGCCCTGCATTTCACGCGTGTCGCTGACAGATTCTCCGTCTCTTGCATTCAGCACCCTTCTTTCAAATTCAGCCAGAGGCATTTCGAGTCTTGACTCAATAAGCGAGAAGTTCAGGTTAAAACCAAAATCCTCCCAGCTATCTCCTCCGATAAACCCGAAATTTCGACGCATTTCGAATTCTGCACCATAGACCGTTGCCGTTCCTGTGTTGACCGGTGTAAACTGGTCAGACGCTGAGAGAAAATAGGACATTTCAATGGGATCCGTGAAGCTCTTGTAAAATACACTCACCGCGAACATTTGCGCCTTTTCACTGAAACTTTCCCATCTCAGGTCGATATTGTCGACATAAGTCGGCTGCAGTCCAATATTACCAATAAAGATAGTACTGGTGATCGGGTCGAAGATCTGGGTGATCGACGCCTCCTTAAAAGAAGGTCGTGCCGTTGTTCGACCATACGCCAACCTCAGGTTCGAATCGTCATTTAGCGCATAAATAAAACTCGCTGAAGGAAAGAGGTCGTTCTTGTCCAGCAATTTTTCATTGTCCAGTACGACGTCACCCTGGTTATTGGTACCCGTATAGAACAGTTCGAATTTTTCAAAACGCAAGCCGATGATGGATTTCAACTTATCCGTGATCTGAAACTCCTCCGAAACATATGCCGCAGCAATGTTCTGATTTGCATCAAATGTATTCGTGGGCTCAAAGTTACCATTAGCGAAGGTCCCTCGTTGATTATTGACGGTCCAAAGGTTTGCCGGATTTAGTATTTCGTCTGCGTCTCCTCCAAATTCAACTCCGTCACCTCCCTGATACCTTAAAATGTATTGCTGGATATTGTAATCCCTTTGCTTGTAGGTATATTGCCCTCCAAACAGAAGACGTGCCTTTCTGCCGAACAGATTGTGACGCTTGGTGAAATCAAGTTTCCCTACCAGGTTCACCTCTTCCAGGTCCCTCCAAATTCTGAGCGGGGTACCCGCTGAACTTGGCCGTATAACATACTCTCCATCTTCAAATTCAAAAGGAGCCACCCGGACGTCCTTGTCATTGATCCTCGACATGGTGGGTGAGATCTTCCATTCGATGTTCCAGGATCCGTCGTCGTTCGAATGCTTACCATTCAGCAATATATTGGTGACCTGGCTTTGTGTATATTCAAGGTTGTCCTTAAAAAGCGTGATTGCATCCGAAAACAGTATCTGCTGCCTGAGATAACCAGCTGTAGATACGCCATTTTGAATGTGAAGTCCCGACAGCTTGTATTTGCTCTTGTCCGTCTTGAAAGTCAATCCAGCCAGGATGTTCCACAACACGTTGTTCTTCGCTAAATCCCCGTTTTGGAGCTTGTCCGGATTCATCTCGTTGATCGATTTGTCCTCGAACTTCCTCCAGTTCCCGTTTTGGAAACCTTCGTAGTAGATATAGTCATTTCGATAAGAACCAGCAAATTGGTAGCCCAATTTGTTTCCCCCTTTTCCGACATCCCACAGGTTTCCTGCGGTAAGGCCAAAATTGGTATTCAAAAAGCTTGTCTCCTTCTTGGCCTTCATTTCAGGGTTGAACTGAGAGGTCCAAAAGGAAGTAGCAGGGTTCTGAGCCGATGGAGGAGGAATGGTAATATCCTGGGGAATTGGATTGGAGCGAAGGCCACTGTCGAAGCCTAACAGCTCAGAATTGCTTCGCCCTGAACCCAGGTAGTCGTCATTGAAGTGCATGCTCGGGTTGTATTCGGCTCCAACCGAAACGCTGTATTCTTCCTTATTCGGGAAATCTCTTGTAATGATATTTACGGTACCTCCGGTAAAGTCAGCAGGATAATCCGCTGTAAACGACTTGACAACTTGTATGTTGTCGAGCACATTGGTAGGAAAGATGTCCATCTGTATGGTGTTCCTGTCCGGATCGAGTCCCGGAATATCCACCCCGTTGAGGATCGATTTCGTGTACCGGTCTCCCAGACCCCGAACATAGACATACTTTCCGCCTTGAACCGAAACACCCGGTACGCTTTTAACCGCCTTGGCCGAGTTACTCGCTCCAATTTTGCTAAAAGTCTGGGCGGATATCCCATCCAAAAGGTTAATCGACTTCTTTTGTACATTCAGAAGTGACGCCTCTGTATTCTCAGCAGTGGTTGCGCGAACCACAACTTCTTCCAGCTCATTGCTCAAAGGCCCAATGCTCGCATTGACGACTGTCGTCTCATTGGCCTTGATCACCACTTCGGAAATCTCAGCTGTTTCATAGCCAATAAAAGAAAAAACGACGGTGTAAACCCCCGGCTCCAACTTAAGGGCATAGTTTCCTTCAAAATCTGTGGTGGTTCCCACCGAAGTCCCTTTGACCATGACATTGGCAAAAGGTAAGATATCGTTGTATTCCTTGTCAATCACCTTTCCTGACAACTCGCCCGTTTGGGCAAAAATCCCTATTGTCCCGGCAAATATCACGGCCAAAATTAATATTACTTTTCTCATTCGTTCTAAACTAATTGTATCTTATATTTTGTTTCGTATTACAAACAATTGCTCACCCTTCACAAGGTGAGCAATCGTCTGAAAGTTTAGGTCATTCCATTCTTGCTAGAAAGCACCTTTGCCTTTGGCATAGGTCCAATCGAAGTCACCCAAATTCGCTCCAACTGTATTGGCTCCCATCTCAACTTGCGTTGTCCAGTCGGCAGCTCTTGTTGTAAAGTCAGGGTCCAAAATGATCTTGCTTTCAGTTGGGTCACCGTTATCATCGGTAGCCACCTTTTCAACGAAAATCGAGTTGTCAAATCCAACCACTTCCCAATCCGAGTAGCTTAGAATCCCATCCAGGTAGTTCTGAGCAACCTGGTTATTGTCCAACTCGACGTCCTTGCCATCAGGGAAACCGTAGGCATATACTCCATTCGAAGCCCCCATCGCTCGGCTCCTGTAGTCAGCATACTCTCCATTTTGTGTGTCCGCATTTCCGATAAGGGTGATGTTATTCAGCGTAAATTCACCATTCAAATCACCTTCTGGTCCGTCAATCTCCATAGCGTGGTCAGAATTGTTTCCTAAAATCACGACAGAGTTGCTGATTGTTCCGCTATAAGCCTGGTCGATGTCCAAACCGTCATCTCCCTGGGCCCATACCAACATGCTTTCTGTGTTTACGTTTCCACCGAAGTATTCAACTCCATCGTCTACGTTTGCGACAACTTCTACATTGTTAATTGTAGTTCCTCTACCGACTGCTCCGAGTGTCAAACCGTTTATCTCGTTTCCTGATGAGATGTCGGCTCCTCCATGACGGATAGAAACATACTGGAACACTCCCGAATTGTCATCCGGATCATTACCTCCGTACAAACCATAGTCCTCATCTGCAGGAATACCTTCGATCTGCACCTCTTCAACGTTTCCTCTAAAGGAACCCGGAGCACGCCCAAGGATCAAAACTCCGCCCCAAAGTCCTTGATTTTGCTCATTGAGGTTTGTACCTGCTTTTTGACCCACTTGAATGTTATCTTCCACTGAAGTGAAAACAATTGGGTTCTCTGCTGTTCCCATGGCCATGATCTTAGCCCCTCTTGCAATAATAAGGGCAGCAGCCAAAGATCTCTGTCCCAAGGCACCCTTAATAATGGTACCCGCTTCAATCGTCAGTGTTACGCCATCATCAACAATAACTTTTTGATTCAATACATAAATGTTGTTGGCCGTCCATGTTTCATTAGAAGTTATTAGTCCCGATTTCTGAATAATCCCAGAGCATTCGTCACAATCAGGTCCTCCACAGTCTATTCCCGTTTCTTGTCCGTTCTGAATTCCGTCGTCACAGGTCGCACAAGGTTGACAGCTTCCTCCACAATCAACTCCTGTTTCATTACCATCTTGAATGCCGTTGAAGCAAGATGCACCACTGTTGTTGTTGTCATCGCTACAGCTGGTAAATCCAAATGCCAACGCACCGAGAATAAGACTTGTTAGAATAATTCGTTTCATTAGTGTTTGTTTTAGTTATTAATTTTTCTGCTGCAAAATTGGGACTTAGATGTTATGAAATCGTTAACGCCCATTTAACAGTCAATCAACAATTGCAAAGAATTAACAGGATATATTAACTTATCGTTAATTCAGGGCGAAGCGGCGAAATTTGGCTATTTTTGTCTCAACAAAAATCTAAGTTTCTGATTATGAAGAATGAATCCATCAAGATTCTACTCGTAGACGATGAACCTGACATTCTGGAAATCGTAGGATATCACCTCAAAAAAGAAGGCTACCAGATCTCAACGGCCTCCAACGGAGTTGAAGCCGTGAACAAGGCTCGAAAGATAAAACCGCATTTAATCCTGCTGGATATCATGATGCCCGAGATGGACGGTATCGAGGCCTGTGAGAAGATTCGGGGTCTTGAAGGTTTGGAGGATGTCGTTATTGCATTTTTCACAGCGCGTGGAGAAGATTATTCTCAAGTTGCGGGTTATGACGCAGGGGCGGATGACTACATTACCAAGCCCGTCAAACCCAAAGTAATGGTCAGCAAGGTGAAGGGACTGCTGAGGCGTTTGAAGAAGAAGGACATTAAATCAGAAAATGAGCTGGTCTTTGAAGGGATCAAAATAAACCGGGACCAGTACTACGTGGAAATTGACGGCAAGCAGATCACCCTTCCCCGCAAGGAATTCGAGCTTCTTTCACTTTTAGCCAGCTCTCCCAACAAGGTCTTCAACCGGGAGGTCATTCTGAAAACGGTTTGGGGCCAGGACGTCATCGTCGGAGGGCGAACCATTGACGTGCACGTCAGAAAGCTACGAGAGAAAATCGGGGACAATTATATCAAGACCATCAAAGGAGTTGGTTACAAATTTGTAGTTTAAATCCTCGAACCCGTATATTTGAGGGTGGGATCAAATCGACTGAACAAAAATGTCCTTAAAACTTCGGCCCTGATATGCGCCGAGCTCCTATTAATTGGGGTTGCCCTCCATTACTTTTTTGGTTTCTCAGCAATTGGGATTCTGCTCTTTTCGATTTTAAGCTTTGTCATTGTTTTCATCTCGGTCAGAAGTTTCCTGAGACAATTCATCCTCACGGAACTGAGAAAGGTCTATGATTCCTCGCTGTTCGAGAATGAGCCCTACCTGAAGAGAGAGTCCAAAGAGCTGGATTTCGAGCATTTCCTGACCAAGGTCAAGACTTTTGCGGAAACCAAGCACCGGGAAATTGAACAGCTGCACAGTCGTGATGATTTTCGCAGGGATTTCATGGGCGACGTTTCACACGAATTGAAAACCCCCTTGTTTACGGCACAGGGCTATCTTCTCACGGTGCTCGACGGTACGATGGGCGACAAAAAGCTCGAGAAGAAATATCTGAAAAGAGCCAATAAAAGCCTGAACCGCTTGAGTTCCATTGTCAGGGATCTCGATACCCTGGCAAAGCTGGAAACAGGCATGAAGCTCAATCAGGGATCTTTCAACATCGTCCAATGTGTCCGTGAGGTGATGGACATGCTCGAATATTCAGCAGAGAAAAAAGATATCGTGCTGGGCTTCAACGAGCCCTATGACTATCCCATTATGGTTCAGGCTGACAGAGAGAAGATCGAACAGGTATTGACCAACCTGATTCAGAATTCGATCAGCTACGGAAAATTGGGTGGCAGGACAGTCATATCATTCAGCTCACATTCGGTCTACAGGCACCTTGTCGAAATAGAAGATGACGGCATGGGGATCGAACCCGACAACATTCCCCGACTCTTTGAGCGTTTCTATCGCGTGGACAAGAGTCGGTCAAGGGAACATGGAGGCTCGGGTTTGGGCTTGGCCATTGTCAAGCATATCCTGGAGGCTCATGATCAGGAGATATTTGTTAAAAGTACTCCAGGTCAGGGTTCTACCTTTTCATTTACGCTCAATAAAGCGGGTTAAATTCACAGATGTCCTCACAAATTCGTGGTCGAACACAATATTTTTTTCTTTCCAATGTTAATTTAATGTTACCAAAATGTTTATTTTTTGTAAATTTACCATATATTTGTTCCATAGAATAAAAATTAGGAGTCATGAAAAAGATATTCTTTACCTTAATTACCGTCCTGCTGGCAACCGGTTTCGCTTTTGCCCAGGAGAAAGAACCCACCTTTGAAAAACAAGATGATTTGGTCAAAGCCACCTATTATCACGAGAATGGCATGATCAAGGAAGTCGGATACTTCAAGGATGAGAAATTACACGATCAATGGATCCGCTATGACCATACCGGAAAGATTTCGGTTGTTGCCAATTACGACAACGGCATCAAGGAAGGAAAATGGTACATCGTTGGAGAAGAAACGACTAGGGAGATCACCTACAAGAAGAACAAGTTGATCAAGGTTGAAGAAATACAAGGAACCGACCTGTCTTTCATCTGAGAGAGCTTCAGTTTCCTTGTAGAAAAACATCAAAGCGCGTTGCAGAGTCAATGCCCTTTGATGTTTTTTTTGTTTTTAGACCGGGGAATTCGAGGGCTTCCTGAATGGAGTTCCAATCAAGTTCGTTTTGTGTGACAGTTGGAAACCAACCCTTCCGCTGCATTCGATCGGCCAAATATTCCTGCTCGCTTTGTCCGGGAGTGGGCACCAATAGGGCGTTTGTTCCCAGAGCAAAGAGATCCATGATGCTGCTGTACCCCGAGCGCATGATCAGAAGGCCACTTCGTAGCATCAGTTCCTCGAGCTCATCCGTCAACATATAGTTGTGTATCGTCAGATTTTGATCGGTGCGACACGATTGCGTATCCATCACCCCCCGCACAAGAACCACTTTCTCCTGTCGACCCTTGAGCACTTCCACCACTTTTTGCTCAAACTGGCTGCGAGACGGCTCCGGACCGCTGAGAACAATGCCAATGTCAACTTTTCTTTGAAGTTGATTTGACGGGCCATTCGAATGTTCTCTCTTGTTTTTCGGGAATCGACTGAGGGGTCCGATCCACTCCACGTTCTTCAATCTTCCCGGGTTCGATGAGAGTTCTCCGGCCAGACTGTTATCGCCTTTGAAATCACATACCCAACAATAATCAAACTTCGAGATCAGGCGCTGGTTCCAAATCGAGGCCGGACCTGATATCCATCCGGCTCGTATCGAAAGTTGATGGGTCAGGTAAACTGACGGCACTTTCTTAGAATAGACACCAAACCGGTTGTCTGAAATGATACCGGAGGCTTTTTCTCTGGAGACAATATCCTGAACCTTCTTGTGCTCCCTGGAAACCACCTTCTGGGCATTCGGCACCTGGCTCAATAATTTCAGCCGGAACAACCCGGGATTCTTTGCATATCGGATTCCATAGGAAGGTAACTCATAGGTGCGAAGAGCAGGGAATTCCGAGGCGAGCAACTCTAGGGAAGCACCGTCACCGGCCAAGACGGGTTCAAATTCGTGTTCGACTAAGGCCTCGACAACAGGAATACAACGGGAAGCATGTCCAAGGCCCCAGTTCAAGGGAGAAACAATAATGACCCTTTTGCGGCTCAAAACAGTATCCTAAAGGTCAAAACCGATGTCCTTTCGGAAGTTCATCTTGTCAAAACAGATCTTGTCAATATTGCGGTAAGAGGTTTTGAGAGCCTCCCGAAAATCCTCACCAAAAGAAGTTATGGCGAGAACCCGGCCTCCGCTTGTGAGGATTTTCCCGTCCTTGACCTGAGTACCGGCGTGGAAAACCAGGGAATCCGAAACCTCTCTCAAGGCCATGAATTTCCTTGCCTTTTCATACCCTTCGGGATATCCTCCCGAAACCAGGACCACCGTTGTTGCACTTCGCTCGTCCAGCTCGAGCTCAAACCCATCGAGTTTCTGATCGGCCACAGCTGCAAACAAATCGACGAGGTCCGTTTTTACGCGGGGCAAAACGACCTCGGTCTCCGGGTCACCCATTCTCACGTTGTATTCGATCACATAGGGGTCGTCTCCGACTTTGATCAGGCCTATGAAAATAAAACCGACATAGGCGATGCCATCTTTTTTCAAGCCTTCCACCGTGGGCCGGATGATGCGCTGTTCGACCTTGTTCAAAAAGGTTTCGTCGGCAAAGGGCACGGGCGATATGGCTCCCATTCCCCCTGTGTTGAGGCCCTTGTCCCCTTCTCCAATCCGTTTGTAATCTTTTGCATTCGGCAGGATGACATAATCCTTTCCATCCGTAAGCACAAAGGAGCTCATCTCGATTCCGTCGAGAAACTCCTCGATAACTACCTTGGAGCTGGCATCCCCGAATTTTCGGTTCCCTAGCATCTCCTGGAGCTCTTTTTGGGCTTCATCGAGATTCTCAAGGATGAGCACACCCTTGCCGGCAGCCAGTCCATCGGCCTTCAAGACATAGGGCGGTTTCATTTCCTCGAGAAATTCCAGGCCTTCCTGGAGCGTCTCCCGGGTAAAGCTCTTGTATTGAGCAGTGGGGATATTGTGGCGGTACATGAACTCCTTGGCGAACTCCTTGGAACCCTCCAATTGAGCCGCATGCTTTTGAGGTCCGATGACAGGGATGTGTCGCAAGTCCTCATCTGCGAGAAAATAGTCGTGCAGACCATTTACCAGGGGATCTTCCGGTCCTACAACAACAAGACCGATCTTCTTGTCCAGGACATGGCTTTTCAGCTGGTCAAAATCATTTGGGTTTATGTCGAGATTCTCTCCGTAGACGGTCGTTCCGGCGTTCCCGGGAGCGATGTAAAGATTTTGACATTTATCGCTTTGGGAGAGCTTCCAGGCAAAGGTGCATTCCCTTCCACCGGAACCGATTACAAGAATGTTCATTTTTCAGGGTTTTGCCGTAAAAGTACTCAAAAAACAAACGATTCAAAAGATCTGTTCGAGGATCTTGCGGGTGATCATGTAGGTGGGTCTGATCCCTGTGGATCCCAGTCCTCCCGATGCCAGGGTGCTTCCCGTTTTAAGTGGGTTGTCCGAAGCGTAGTAGGCGTATCTGACCTTCACATCCGAACTGATATTGCCACGAATTCGAGAAGCCGACTGAATAGCTTTTTGATAGTGAGCCCCTTCCATTTCGAGGCCGATCACACCCCAGGTCGATTCGTGAAAGAATTTGAGCAGGTCCTTGTTCTGAAGGGAGGTGCCCAGAACGGTCACCATAGAGCCTTGAAACACCTTTATTCCGTGATTCTCAAGGTCACTGGCCGATAGTTGGTTCTCAAAGGGGTAATTGTCAGCCGTTCCTTCGAAAATATGCGCATTGGGGATCATGATATCCCCCTTGTCTCCTTCGAGGATGCCGGCTTTGCCCATGACAGAAACCGATTCTACCCTGAGATGCGTCCTTTCTCCTGTGGAATTCACATAGGGTTTCAGCAACTCATCCAGGGTTTCATAGGCCTGTTCTCCGAAGGCGTAGTCCATCACAATGATTACTGGCATTTCGTTGCCTTCTTTCGTCCTTTTGAAACGTGTTTTATCGAAGTTGATCTTTTGAGTATCAATGATCTGGACGTCAATGTTGGCACCGGTGGTATCCTTGATGAAAGTCAGACCGTGGTTTCGAGCACCCTTTTTAATCTTCTTCCTCAAGTCTTTGTTCGAACTCTCACCGATCAGCTCAAAGAGCTCCGTGCTTGCATGTTTCTCAGCCAACTCCGGCAGAAGCATCGGGCCGTATATGAGATTCATCACGCTGTGCATGTTGGCACTGATAATATGAGGGGGCCTGTCGAGCAGGTTCTTTTCAAATAGCTACCTTGTTTGATATTGTGGGCCCAGGTGTCCCCGTAACTGTGATGACCGATTCGGTCTCGCAATATGGTGCTGAAGGTGATTTCGTGCTTCTTGTCCTCTAAAATCTCATTCAGGGCAAGTTTGCCCATCCAGTAGATCACTTCAAAGAGCCGGTCGGGTCTCTGCTCCGTGGCAAAGGTCTTATCGGCTTTCAGGGTCTCTTCGAAGCTTCGTCCCAAAATACTCGAAAGATGTGCGATCAAAACCTCCCGCTCTTCACCTTCGAGGTGGGTGTTGTTCAGAACTACCTTCTCCAGGTGCTTCCATTCACGTATGGTCTCCCCTTCATCGTCGATCATGACCTTTTTCGCGATCTTCTCGGCCTCAATAAACATGAAGGTCAGATGTGTGAGGATGTCGTATACGTCGGAACGCCCACGCGTGATTTCTATATTCACCTGGTCCCTATCGATGCGATAACAATTTCTGCGACGCTTGGCCGGGACGATCTTTTTAAAATTGGAATCCGCCAGGCCTTCATCGGCAGTGAGATGAATATACCGGCATTCGGCAATGCCTTCCGGAAGCCTGTCAATGATATAGAGCAGGCCCTCGAGCTCAGCGCCCTCTTCTCCCATGCTTCCGTAGATCTCAGGCTGCAAAATCAGCAATTCGTTGATCAGCGCCTGTCCGGATATCCCCATGGGCTTGTAAAAGCCCCGGATAAAAAGATGGCGCATGGTGATGTAAATCCGCTCAATCGCGGTTGTGGAAATTTGCGCTTTGGTTCTCTTAATGCTTTTCATTGGAAAGTATGCTGCGATACCTGTTCTCATCCTCCAGGATGGATACGGCCTCCTTGATATAGGGGCTGTGAGCAATGTGGTTCTGGTATTCCCCTTTCTTGTAGTAGTAGCGATTCAAAATCTCATCGCTGAGTTTCTCCTTGATGCGATCTTGGTTCTTTCCGAGCTCGGCGATTTTTTCCTCGTGAAGCTCTTTCAGGAGACGATCAAAAGAACCGGAGATACCCGAAGAGAGGTCTTCTTCCTGCGACGTGTCGAAAGCTTTTTCGAACTTGTCTTCGCTCTTTGTTCGGAAATTGCTCTTTCCTGCTTCAAGGTATGCAATGAATTCGTTGTACTCCTTCTCTCGAAGGACAAACTCCTCAGGAGGGGCGATCTGTTCGTTCTTGTAATAGAATGCGTTGGCAAAGCTGAAAATCGCATCGGATTTCATCAGCGCCTTAGTGGCCTTCGTCTCTTTTGTTTTCTTCACATTAACATCGGGCTGAATTCCGCCTCCATCGTAAACAACCCTTCCATTCTTTGTCTCGAAGGCATTACGGGTCTCATCAGAGAATTTGGGAATGTCGAATCCGTTTCGGTGGGTGTAATCCGGTTCCTGGATGTTGCGTCCGCTTGGTGTATAGTACTTTGAAGTTGTCAGTTTGAGTTTGGTTCCATAAGTGAGGTTCCGATATCGCTGAACCAATCCTTTCCCGAAAGACCTTTCTCCCACAATGACGGCCGGTCGAGATCCTGCACGGGAACCCGCCACGATCTCCGAGGCCGAAGCCGACCTTCCGTCTATTAAAACCACTACCGGAATATCCAGGTCAATGGGTTCGTATCTCGTCCGGTACACTTCCTCCATTTTTGAGTTTGGCTTTTGTGCTGACCACCACCTCGTTCTTGGGCACGAAAAAATTCGTGATGTCAATCGCCTCATTGAGCAACCCGCCGGGTTGCCTCGAAGATCGAGAATCAGTTTGCTCATCCCCTGGGTTTTGAGCTCAACGAAAGCATTTTTTACCGAGGAGGACGCCTTGTTGTTGAAACGATCGAAAGCAATGTATCCGATCTGTTCTGAAATCATCTGATAATGCGGAACCGGATCCACCAGGATCTTCTCCCGCGTGATCGTGAAGTTCTTTTGAATTCCGTTTCTGCTGATCACCAGGTTAACTGTCGTGCCCGGAACACCCATCAGCAGATTGATCACCTGGTCGCTGTCGTAATCCGAGACCTCTACATCATCGATCTTCAAATCGATCCCCACCTTGATTCCTTCTTCTTCGGCCGAATAGCCCTCATGGATCTCGGCAACTACCAGCTTGCCGTCGTAGTACCTGGATTCTGCACCGATGCCGCTGTACTCTCCTGAGCTGTTGATCCGAACCTCCTCGACACCCTGCTCGTCATAAAAGCGGTCCATGAGGTCGCTCCTCAAGCATGTTGTTGATGGCGCTTTCTGTAAGCTGTGCCGAGTTGATCTCATCGATGTAATGCATGTTGAGCTCCTTGAACAGCGTCGTATAGATCTCCATTTGTTTGGCCACTTCAAAAAATCCGACTTGAAGGCAAACAATCCAGTGCTCAGTGCGACCACGGCCACTGGCAAGAGTCCCTTTTTTCATTCGTTTAACTATCCTCTTCACTTCTTTCATTCCGCTATTTTATTGATTTTTTTGCTTTAGGTCAAGTTCCTTCATTTTTTTGTTCTACAAGTTGGTAACTGGGTTCTTTCTTTCCTGATATATAAACATAAATATATGCTTTTTAGTATCCTCAGAGTCATGAACAATCTGCTTGTTCTTCCTGTAGGCTTCGCGCATCAAGCGTTTGATTTCGTTCCTGTCAACGGCGCTCTTGAAATTTCGTTTTGAAACGGATACTCCAGCCTGAATCAAAGCAGGTGAATCGTGTTCCAATCTCAAAAAGACCAATTTAAGAGGAGAAGGCGGTGAGGGATTTTCCGTCAGTGAACAACTGCTCAATCCTCTTTTCGCTTTTCAGCCTCTCCAGTTTGTTGAAGGGTTTGACGCATTGTTGCAAATGTAAACAATAAAATTATCAATTTAAAAATTTCACAGCTATGGTATTATCATTTCATTAATTGTAAATTTGGCATGGTAACATGTCAACAAATTTCTATATCAGTCGATTTATTCCAGTCACCCGATTATTATCACCTTGACGACCTCCTTTCGGAGGAACACAAATTACTGCGAGACGCCACAAGAAGAATGGGTCAAAGAAGTTTCACCATTATTGAAGATGCGGCCCAGGAAACTAAAATTCCCGAAACAGCTGCCATCCGGACTTGCTGAAATGAGCCTTTGGACCTATATCCGGAGGAATACGGAGGGGCCGGACTGGACCAGATCTCCTATGGACTGATCATGCAGGAAATCGAAGAGGAGATTCGGGCATCCGCTCAACGGCATCGGTGCAATCCTCCCTTGTGATGTACCCAATCTACAAATGCGGAACCGAGGAGCAGCGCAAAAAATACCTGCCCAAATTAGCTAATGGGGAGCTCATCGGCTGTTTCGGGCTCACCGAGCAGTCACGAGTCCGAACCGGGAAGGCATGGGGCCCGATTCAAAGACATGGGGGACCATTACCTGCTCAACGAGGCCAAGCTTTGGATCTCGGAACTCTCCGATTCGCGAGACATTGCCGTGGTATGGGCCAGCGCGTCATGACGCCGGCTCAGGCATTTGCCGCCCCGTTTTTTATCCGGTCGCATCGATCGGCGGGCCATCACCGCGTCTTTCGAGCCCTGAAGCGCTCGCGGCGATTGAGCAGGAACTCGTCTGGCGAACCGAGCGATGCGTGCTGGTTAAATCCTCAACAACGCCAGCTGGGGCTCACATGGCGGCGATTCGCCAAGCTGTATTCCCGGTCGCCGGGCCTTGGAACCGGAGTCCTGCCGGCCGCCAAGACTGCAATGCCGAAGGAAGTGCTACCGGTGGTGGACAAGCCGCTGATCCAGTCTCACCGCCGAGATAAACGAAGCCAACGTGGCACCGCAGTTGGTGTTCATCGTACCTGGAAAAAAAAAAAATCCATCGAAGGAAACCTTGTGAGTAAAGACTACGATTTGAGGTCGGAGCTTGAGAACTTGGGCAAGTACAAGCATCAAGGAAATTCGTGGAAACCATCCCCTTAACCGCTCACGTCAACCGCAACTATCTGCGGCAACCTGAGGCCATTGAACGTGGGGCGTACGTTGCTAAAATCAAAGAACCGGTGGTTGGCAACCAGGCGTTTGCGATCTTGCTGGCGGACGATCCGGTCACCAACGACAGCAAGGGTGTGGTCGAGCAAATGGCGGAAATCTACGAGCACACCAACCCCAGCCATGCCGAGCGTGCAGGAAAAACCACCCAGTGGGAACCAACAAATACGAGCATGTGTGAAAACTGAAGAAATGCCCCAGTAGCTCGCTTCGGTATTGAGTCGGTCGTCGAAGAAACCCGATCGTCTTTTTTTACCTTCCAATCTTGCCGTCGTGGGTCGCTACCATCATTAACACCGAGGATATTTCGAATGCTCGAATAAGACGACTCCTGGCGCTGGCGGTGAAATTCAACCCACCGATGCCGTCGCTGCCCTGTTGAAGGATTAGACCGTCGTCGCCTGTCCGTCCGAAGGTAAGCGCTACGACTGCGCCGTGGAAAGGGGGTTACCTGGAGGCGAACGGTGGGGAATGCGCTTTCACCGTACATGCGGAGTTGGAGTAATGCTTCAGCAGGGTATCAGAAGTCGCTGGATCTGAAGTCGACCTCTGTTCCGGACAAACGGGTTGCGACAACCGGTAATTCAACCCAGGCCAGCGCGCTTATAGTGATTGGAGAGTCGGTTACGATAGCGACAAGAACTCAAGGCAAACTTGACTCGTCCGCAGCCATTCGGCGCCCGCAGGCAACCTCTTCTGGTGAAGCCTGCGACCACGTCGAACGCCTCTCACGATGAATGGAAGAAGTCGGTAGCGGCCTGCGCGTTTGCTCGCGTAGAGTGCCCTGCTCGACATTGCGCAACAGGCTCTCCGCCTCTGTCCGCCGCGACGGGATTGGTGGGTAGGCCCATGCTGACGCTGATTCCGACCGGGTGGCCGTTGGCGATGATCACCGCGTCGGTGACGTGTCGCCTGATCCGTTCGCCGGCGGCGCGCGCAGCCGACTCAGGTGCCCGAGGCAGCAGAACGATGAATTCGTCACCGCCGCGCTGGGCAACGATCATGCTGGCGCGCACTCCCGTTGCTGATGGCCTCGGCAACGGCCAGGATGCGGCATGTTGCCGATATCGGCCCCGTGGTGGTCATTGATGGTCTTGAGATTGTCGATGTCGATCATCAACACCGAAAACGGCGAGGGCGGTGCGTCATGATGAACGTTCCTGGCGAGTGGGTTTCTGACTGAACAGGCGCATGTTGAGCTGAGAGGCCTGTCTGGGGGTCGATGTCTGCCTGTTGCTCGGCGATCGAGCGCGCGGAAAAAAAGTGATTCCCCAGTGGTGACCTTATCGTATGCTAATAGCATGCAAGGCGAAAAGCGTAGCATCGGGTGGCTGAAGCTTTGGTAGTCGAAGACGATCACGCCACTTGAGGGGTAGACCGCCCGCTCGATGAAGCCTGGCGATCAGTGCCTCCTTCAGCATCGTAATCAGCTTGCCCAGGGTCAGCTTGTAGAAGATGATTTTGAGCCAGAACCAGTTGAGCAGCGGGCTGTCGAACCTTGCCTCATATAGCAAAACGGCAACTTTGGTCAGTCGGGATCCATTTCGAAATCTCGGTGGTGAGCTTCCAGCGCGTCGGCAAGGTCCAGCAGATTGACGTACCGGAAGCTGATGACGAAGGCGGCAAACAGCGCACCACCTATCACGATCTGCAACGGTTGTTCGGTCAGCTCGGGCGGCCATCACCATGTAGACCAGGGTGTCGGCCCGGGCAACCAGCCGTTCGATCTCGGCCAGCGATGCGGTTGAGGGTTTTGAGCTCGATCGATGTGGCAGTCTCTGCCTGGTTATTGTCATTCATCCGATTGAGATGTCTGCGCTCTGATTCGCCGGTCCGCTTTCAATGAAACAATTCCAACGATGTGTCAACCAAAAGGGGCCTTTTCCAAGTTTGGTGAGGTCCATGGCCTGTAGATACGCCTCTA
>CALOEQ010000016.1:0-133507 GCA_942492425.1 uncultured Flavobacteriaceae bacterium | reverse complement strand
GATGTCTTCCATGCCTTCGTAAACGACCGGACCTGTGTAGCCTTCGGCGCCCACCAGGTTGACCATGATGCCGGCGACTTTGCTGTCGGTGCTGCCCAGGGGCATGTTCAAAACGGAACGCATGTGCTGCTCAAATTGGCTGGTATAGGAGGCTTCGATGCTGTAATGGCCGCTGTTGTGGGTTCGGGGTGCGACTTCGTTGACCAGGATCTGGTCGTCCTGGGTCTGGAACATCTCGACGGCCAGCAGTCCGACGATACCAAAGTTATCGGCCACCTGCAAAGCGATTTCGCGGGCTTTTGAAGCAACAGAAGAATCGATTCGCGCCGGGCAGATCACAAACTCGACCTGGTTGGCTGTGGGGTGAAATTCCATCTCGACCACAGGGTAGGTTCGGGTCTCACCGGATTCGTTTCGGGCCACGATCACGGCCAGCTCGTTCTTGAAAGGGATCATTTCTTCGACCAGGCAATCCACCTCGGGAAGACCTTCGAGATCCGCCAGGGAGCGAACGATCTTGACCCCGGTTCCGTCGTAGCCGAACTGGGCCGATTTCCAGACAAACGGAAAATCGCGCGAGTCTCCTTTCGACTCGATCCAGGCCTTGACATCGGAACTCTTTTCAAAACGGTGGTAGGGAGCTGTTGGGATGAGGTGTGAGGCAAAGAAATCCTTCTGGCGACCTTTGTGCTGGATGATCTCCAAAATGGATGGCTGCGGAAAGATCTTGAGTCCCTCGGCATCGAGCTGCTTCAAAGCCTCGATGTTGACGTGCTCGATCTCGATGGTCAATACGTCTACCGACTTGCCAAACTTGTACACCGTGTCGTAATCCATGAGGCTGCCCTGGTGAAATTCATTGCAGATCTGGGCACAGGGAGCATCCGCAGAGCCATCGAGAATCACCGTAAAAATGTCGTATTTCTGGGTTTCGGCCAGGAGCATCCGACCCAATTGGCCTCCGCCGAGTACCCCTAATCTGAAATTGGATGAAAAATAGTCTTTCACAAGCCCGATAAAGTTTAAAAATTCGTGATTTGAAGCGTATTGGGTCCGGTAACCAGCACGCGGTATTGCTTTGCCGCAAAGTTCACGCCTTCGGTCAGGGGTGCTCCATTCAAAAGATTGAATTCGGCCCCGTCACAAGGGCAAACCATAAACAAGCTGTTTTCCACGTTCATCCGGGAGCAAGCCTGCGGACTCAGATGCGGTGCGCTTCGTTCAAAAGCCAGGTAGGTGTTGATCCCCGAATGGTAGATGACAATGCCGCTGATTCCTCCCTGGGAATAGGCCCAGCCTCCAACCACCTGCAAGTCGATGAATTCCGGGTTGTTCAGAAAAATCGTCTGATTCACCGGAACATTGGGCAGGAATTGGTTGCGATCGTCTCCATCATCCGAACAGGACATCAGGAGCAACATAGCAACAAGAAAAAGGGCTTTCTTCACCTCCAAAATTTTTCCGCAAGGTACAAATATTTTGATGGAATCGGGGTGCTCATCAGCGAGCCGAACCCAGTCCAAAGTTCAATCTTCGGCGCAATAAACCATGAGAAAATTCGACAAGATCATTCTCAAATAAAATGAATTTGGTACATTTGTGTATAGATCTCGATCCAATTTCCCTGGATTTGAGATTTTTTCTATTTAAGAGCTTTACAATCAGAAGGATTTAACGGAAAAGAGTTAGCACATGAGTGATGTAGAATATTATACGGAGGAAGGATTGAAAAAATTGCGAGACGAGCTCGAACATTTGGAGCACGTTGAAAGACCGAGGGTTACCCAGGAGATCGCCGATGCGCGTGACAAGGGGGACCTCAGTGAAAATGCAGAATACCACGCAGCGAAGGAGGAGCAGTCTTTGCTGGAATATAAAATTGCCCAGATGAAGGCGACGCTTTCGAAGGCCCGCCTGATCGATGAGTCGCAGCTGGACACGTCCAAGGTACTGGCCTTGTCAAAGGTAAAGATTCGAAATATTGCCAATAAGATGGAGTTTGAGTATACGCTTGTCGCGGATGCCGTATCGGATCTCTCACAAGGGAAACTCTCAGTGAGCTCACCCATCGGGAAAGGATTGCTGGGTAAAAAAGTAGGCGATATTGCCGAGGTTCAGGCGCCGAGTGGATTGATGAAGTTTGAGATCCTCGACATCTCCCGATAAGTTTGAATCGGAGTTTTCGTTTTTCGGGCAGTAAGATTTTGTATCTTTAAAAACGCATTTTTGAAACTTTGAGAATGCATATCAGAAAATCAGCAACCAAAACCCCCTCGTGCTATGAGCAGTATTTTCACCAAGATCATCCAGGGCCAAATCCCTTCGTATAAGGTGGCCGAGAACGAAGACTACTTTGCATTTCTCGACATCAATCCCAATTCAAAAGGTCATACCCTGGTGGTTCCGAAGAAGGAGGATGACAAACTTTTCGACCTCGACGAGGATTCCTATCTCAAGCTGATGAAGTTCTCTTACAAGGTGGCCAAGGCCATCAAGAGAGCGGTTCCCTGCGAGCGCGTGGGGATGTCGGTCATCGGGCTCGAGGTGCCGCACGTACACGTCCACCTGATTCCGCTGCACACCATGGCGGACGCGAATTTCAGCAAGAAAGAGGAGCTCACGAAAGGCCAGTTTGAAGAAATTGCCAACGAGATTTCCCGCAAATTTGAATTGTAATTATTCCGAAACCTTCATTTGAATCATAAAGGTCGTGCCGCCACCGATCTCGGACCGCTTGACAAAGATTTTGCCCTTGTTGTAGTCTTCGATGATGCGCTTGGTCAGGGATAGACCGAGACCCCAACCCCTTTGCTTGGTCGTATAGCCGGGCTCAAAGATCTTTTTTTGCAGTCGCTTGGGTATGCCTTTGCCACTGTCGGTGACCGTGATGACAGCCGTATTGTTCTCCTGGAAAACACTGATCTCGAGACTTCCTTTGCCGCTCATGGCATCGATGGCATTCTTGACCAGGTTTTCGATCACCCAGCTGTAGAGTTGCGGGTTCAGGTCCACATAGATCGGTTTGTCGTTCAGGGTATTGAACTCGAATTCGATCTGCTTGAAGCTTCGCGATCGAATGTAATCAAACGCCACGCGGGTTTCCTCAACCACATCGTGACGCGTCAATTTAGGTACCGAGCCGATCTTGGAGAAACGATCCGCAATGGTGTTGAGTCGGCTGACGTCCTTTTCGATCTCGGATACGGTTTCTTCATTGGCATCCTCCATCCGCAGCAGCGCTACCCATCCCAAAAGGGAGGAAAGAGGGGTTCCGATCTGGTGCGCCGTTTCCTTGGCCATACCCGCCCAAAGTCGGTTCTGGTCGGCAATTTTATTCGATTTGAAAGCCAGGTAAATGATGGTCCCGAAAAGAAACAGGATCAGGAGCAGGCCCAACGGATAGTATTGCAGCTTGTTGAGCAGGTCCGAATCGCGGTAGTAGATCTTCTCGGTGATATCCACGTTGTCGAGCTTGAAGGTCACGACCAGGGGCTCATTCTCCTCCTTCATGATCTGGAGCTGACGGCTGAGGTAAAGCCGGTCATCCACCGGTAGAGCGGTGAATCTCATGTTGTTCTCGACGTCGAGGTTGGCCCATCGGTTGATGTCACCGTTTTCAAAGGTGATGATCATCGGAATGCTCTTGTTGCTTTGAATGATCTTCTCTTCGAGGGAAACGTCAATGTCGAGGTCGGCGTTGTTGAAATTCTCATAGGCCGTGGCCAGCACCTCCATCTTGAGGCGTTCCTCGTTTTTGAACTTTCGGAAGAATTGGTTGGTGTTCCAGAGGATAGAAGCGACAATTAAAAAAGACGCCAGGATCAGCGCCCATTTCATCAGAATTTTACTGCTGGGGAGTCGGTTCATGAAAGGCAAATATAACTATATTCTGGTCTAATAACTTAAATTCGGCGGGCTTAGTATTCGAGAAATAAATATTGGCTATTTTTGTTAAAAAAACAAGACAATTGTTAACAATTAATCCCAAAGACACACAAACCCCTGAACTTCATTCCTACCTGCTCTCGGCAGTTGCCCCCAGACCCATCGCCCTTGCATCGACGATTGATGAAGACGGAAACCCAAACTTGTCTCCCTTCAGTTTTTTCAATGTTTTTAGTGCAAATCCACCGATTTTGATCTTTTCACCCGCTCGCAGGGTGCGAGACAATACCGTCAAGCATACCTATGAGAACGCCAAAGCCGTGAAGGAAGTGGTGATCAATGTGGTGACCCACGACATGGTGCAGCAGACCTCTTTGTCGAGCACGGAGTATGAAAAGGGCGTCAACGAGTTTGAAAAAGCAGGCTTCAGCATGAAGGCCTCTGAACGAATTAAGCCCTTTCGCGTGGCCGAATCCCCGGTGCAGTTTGAATGCGCCATCCGGCAGGTCATTGAGCTGGGAAAAGAAGGAGGAGCCGGAAATCTCATCATCTGCGAGGTCCTGCTCATGCACATCGACGAGAAGGTCCTGGATGCGAACAAGAAAATTGATCAGAAAACCCTCGACCTGGTGGCCCGGGCGGGCGGAAGTTATTACAGTCGAGCCCGAAACGGCTTCTTTGAGATTCCAAAACCCCTGAAAAACAAGGGAATAGGGGTGAGCGGATTACCCGAATCGGTGCGCAAGAGCCGGATCTTAACTGGAAATGACCTGGGGCTGCTGGGCAATGTGGAACAGCTCCCTGACAAGGCCGATGTTGATAAGTTTATGAAAGACAAACCCGAAATTTTTGGGTGGGATCGGGATGAAAAACATAAATTTGCTCAACAATTAATCCAAAAGAATGATGTAATGGGGGCCCTGAAGGTGCTCCTAAGTTGAACCACAAAAATTAGTAGCAAGAATCCATGGAAGTAACAGGGAAAATCAAAAAAATCGACGAGACAAAAACATACGGAAGCAATGGCTTCAGAAAGCGCGAGGTGGTGTTGACCACCGAGGAGCAATATCCGCAGTTCCTGCTGATCGAATTCGTTCAGGACAAGTGCGACCTCTTAAATAGTTTCAACGTGGGAGAAGATGTGAAAATCAGCATCAACCTCCGCGGACGCGAATGGCAAAACCCGCAAGGTGAGATCAAGTATTTCAATTCCATCCAGGGATGGAGGATTGAAAAGATGCAAGCCGGTGGGCCGGACACCGTTCCGCCTATGGACGCCAGTGGCTTCGAGCCGGTATCCTCTGTAGATGACAGCGAGCCGGACGATCTGCCGTTCTAATCCTTTGCACAATCTTGTGCACGCTGAAATAAGCGCGATAGAATCTGCACAATAGATCTGCGCTGCGAAATGCACACCAACAGTACAAAAACCATCTGTCAAAAGGCAGGTGGTTTTTTGTTGATATTACACCGGTCGTGTGGTATCTTTGAGAACAGGTGTCAAAACCTTATGACTATCGAACCCTAACAGGTACAAATCCTAAAACGAGAACCCTGATTCATGTTTTTGCTCGGAAAGAAGATTGAGTTCCCTGACGTGGAGCTGGCCAGTCCGGACGGGATCCTCGCCATCGGTGGGGACCTGAGCCCGGAGCGTCTTCTTTTGGCTTATCAAAGCGGGATCTTTCCCTGGTTCAGCGAAGGAGAGCCGATTGTCTGGTACAGCCCCGAAAAGCGCATGGTTCTCTTTCCGGATGAACTCAAGGTGTCCAAGAGCATGAAACAGCTCATCCGAAAAGGGATCTATCGCCTCACCTGGAATCAGAACTTTGAAGCCGTGATCAAGGCCTGCCAGGAAAGCCCGAGAAAGGACCAGGACGGGACCTGGATCACCGAGGAAATGCGCCAGGCTTATATCAAGCTTCACGAGCTCGGCCATGCCAAATCGGTTGAGGTATGGCGGGAGGAGGAACTGGTTGGAGGCCTCTATGGGATCGACCTGGGTCACGTTTTTTGCGGCGAGAGCATGTTCAGTCGCGAAAGCAACACCTCCAAGCTGGCCTTTATCCACCTGGTGCAAAAGCTCCAAAAGGAAAATTACCGTCTGATCGACTGCCAGATCTACACGGCTCACCTGGCCAGCCTGGGCGCCCGGGAAATCCCGCGGCAGGAGTTTACGAAGATGCTGAGGGCCTGAAGTGTAAATTTCAACAAGAGCAGCCCGTAATTCTTTATATTTGCGAGGAAAATCAAGACCATGGATATCAACAATGCGCAACGGGCCGTGGATGAGTGGATCAAGGAGCACGGGGTCCGCTATTTCAACGAGCTCACCAATATGGCCCAGCTGACCGAGGAGGTGGGCGAAGTGGCTCGCATCATTGCAAGGCGCTATGGAGAGCAGAGCGAAAAGGAATCCGACAAGAACAAGGACCTGGGCGAAGAGCTCGCTGACGTGCTATTTGTGCTGCTGTGCCTGGCCAATCAAACCGGGATCGATCTGCAGGCGTCTTTTGACAAGAAGCTCGATCTCAAAAGCAAGCGGGATCACGATCGCCATCACAACAATGAAAAGTTGAAATAGCCTGGGGGCAAAAACAAAAGAACAGCCATGACAAAAAGAAGCTTTGAATCCTATTCCTTTGTGCAGACCTTTGTGATCACTGCGATCATCTTCCTGATCATCGTATTGCTGATCGAATTCTTCTACGCCCTGACCCAGGTAAGCTTCGAGGAGGCTGTAGTGGGCCTGGCCAACCCGAAATACCTGCTGCGAAAACTGGTAGGAGCCATGATCTACGCCATTATCATGACGCTTTACTTCAAGCGCAAACGTAAAAAAGAAAGCTGATTTTGATCAAAGAATTGAATTATTTCAAGGATCCTTCCTTAGGGATTCAAGTGCATGGCGAGGTGAACATCTCCGGATCCAAGAGCGAATCGAACCGCCTTTTGATTCTGCGCAGCCTGTTTCCGGGAATCAACCTGAAGAACCTTTCCAACTCCGACGATACCCGATACCTGCAAAAGGCCCTGAACTCGGACGAGGCCGTGAACTCGCAGCAGGCCCTGGTCGACATCAGCCACGCCGGAACAGCGATGCGCTTTCTGACGGCGTACTTTTCATCCCGGGAGGGCAGGGAAGTGGTGTTAACGGGTTCCGAGCGCATGCAGAACCGTCCTATCGGGATTTTGGTGGATGCTTTGAGAGCTTTGGGTGCCGATATCGAATACGAAAAGAAAGAAGGCTACCCGCCCCTGCGGATCAAAGGGCGCAAACTGCTCGAAAAAGAAGTTTCGATCCAGGGGAACGTGAGCAGCCAGTATATCTCGGCACTGCTTTTGACGGCTCCCTCACTGGAGAACGGGCTGCGCCTGAATCTCAAAGGAGAGGTGACTTCGGTACCCTATATCAACATGACCCTGGCCCTGCTCGAGGATCTTGGCATTTCTTGCGGATGGGAAGACAAGACCATCTTCGTCGATCCCAAGGACGAGATTGAACCCATTACCTTGACCGTGGAGTCCGACTGGAGCTCGGCTTCCTATTTTTACAGCCTGGTGGCCCTGAGCGAAGACGGCGAAGTGAGTCTTTCGGCCTATAAGCGGGCAAGTTTGCAGGGCGATAGCTCCCTGGTTGAAATCTACAATCATTTCGGGGTAGAGACCACCTTTGAGCACGACCGGATTCGCCTGAAAAAGGTGTCCCGCCATGAGGAGTCTGTGCAGCTCGATCTGTCGGATTCACCGGATCTGGCCCAGACAATAGTCGTCACTTGTTTTGGTTTGGGCATGGCTTGCGACCTGACCGGACTTCATACCCTGAAAATCAAAGAAACCGATCGCCTGGTTGCCCTCGAAAAAGAACTGGGCAAGCTCGGAGCCGACATCAGCGTCACCGACAAAAGTCTTCATTTGAAGGCGTCCGAAGGAAATCGTATCAACCCCGATGTAAGCATCGACACCTATGACGACCATCGCATGGCCATGGCTTTTGCACCGTTGGCAATCAAAGTTCCAATCCGGATCAATGACGCCGAGGTGGTGACAAAGTCCTTCACCGATTTTTGGAGCGATTTCGAGTCGGTCATTCAGTTAGAGGCCTAAACGCCCAAAAACTGACCTCAAATCTTTATAATATCCCCGGAACGGAACCTCCGTCGATCCGAATGGCGGCGCCGTTGGTGCCTGAGCTGAGTTCGCTGCACAGGTAAACCGCCGTATCCGCTACTTCGCGTGGATCGAGGAAACGCCCCAGTATGGAAGTGGTGCGCACCTCCTTGAAGAATTGATCACTCACCTCCTCCTTGCTCACACCCTGGGATGCCGCCTGGTCATTGAGAAACTTCTCGGCGCCCTCGGTAAGCGTGGAGCCCGGAACAATGCTGTTAACGGTCACTCCGGATCCTGCTGTGGTCTGGGCCAGGCCGCGCGACAGGGCCTGCATGGCGGCTTTGGTGCAGCTGTAGGCGATCAGGTCGGCCGGGACCAGGGAAGCGCATTCGCTGGAGACAAAAAGGATCCGCCCCCAATTTCTTTGTTTCATCCCCGGTAGCAGGGCCCGGCTGAGTCGAACTCCGCTCATCAGGTTGACCTCGAGCATCGATTGCCAATCGGCGTCGCTGGTTTCCTGGTAGGTTTTGGCGGCGTAGATACCGACATTGTTTACCAGGATATCAATCTCCGGCAGCGTGGCAATTAACTGGTCGATCAATTGTTTTACCTGCACAGAGTCTCCAAAATCTGCAGCAAACCCCGAAATCTGAGCTTCCGGAAACATAGCTTTCAACTCGCTGACGGCCGATCGGACACTTTCTTCCGTTCTTCCGTTGAGGAGGACATGGGCACCTTCCCGGGCCAGGCCACGGGCTATGGCATAGCCGATACCCGCCGTCGAGCCGGTGATGAATGCGGTTTTATTTTTCAGTTTGAGATCCATATTTAAGCGGCCAGTCCCCAGGGGCTGAACAGTAGCCAAATCATCAGTACAAGTGCGATAAGGATAAGCGTTAGAATTGTATCCGTGGTCCATTTGAAGCGAACCGATCTTTCCTTCTCTCCAAAAGTAACCATGTCCAAAGTCGCGGGATCTTTCGGGGTGCCGAGTTTGCTGAATCCGAAAAGGACCAGGGTGCTGAACACAAACAGCACGATGGCGTAGTGCAAAAAATTGATGCCGAGAAAATAGTCGAGTATGCCTCCTTCGGGTACCCGGATGATGCCTTCCTTGCTCAGGTACTCGGTGATCAGTCGGAGCATGCCCAGCACAAAGCCCGACCACAGGGCCACGATGGCACCACGGGCGTTGATCTGTCGAAAGAAGAGACCAAAGAGAAATACGGCTGCGATGGGGGGTGAGATATAGGCCTGGACGCTTTGCAGGTAATGAAAGAGCCCGCCTCCCATCAGGGTTTTCATAAAGGGAATCCAAAGAAAGCTGGCTACCACCAGCAAAAGGGTGGCGATCTGACCCACCCAAACCAGTTCCTGTTCGGTGGCCTGGGGTTTGTACTGTTTGTAAAAGTCGAAGGTGATCAGGGTTGACGAGGAATTGAATGCCGACGAGAGCGAACTCATCAGCGCAGCGAGCAAGCCTGATATGGCGAGTCCTTTGAGCCCGAGCGGCAGGAAGCCGTTAATCATGGCGGGAAGCGCCTGATCGGGATTGTCCAGGGAAAAATTGAGCATGCCTTTTTGAGAGAGAGCGAAGGCGATGACGCCCGGGATGAAGAAAATAAAAACGGGGAGCAACTTCAAGAAGCCGGCGAAGAGAGTTCCCTTTCGCGCATTGCTCAGGTCTTTGGCCGACAAGGTCCGTTGCACGATGAACTGGTCGGTGCACCAGTACCAAACGCCCAGGATGGGAGCCCCGAACAACATGCCCGTCCATGGATAGGAGGTGTCGTCATGAGGACGCCAGAGGTTGAAGAACTCATCAGGCTTCGGGTTGCCGGGGGTGTTCGAAGCTTCCTGAAGTGTCAGCATCATGCCGTCCCAGCCGCCGAGTTGATTCAGACCAAAGTAGGTCACCGCCCCTGTTCCGGCCAGCAGCACAAAGGTCTGGAGCATGTCGGTGTAAATCACGGCACGCAGCCCGCCCAGGATCGTATAAAAGCCGGTGGCCACGATGGTGATGATGGCACCCGTCCAAAAGGAGATGCCCATGGTCTCGAAAACCAGGGCGCCTGCGAAGATGATCAGTGAGATTTTGGTGATGACATAGGCCAGGATCGAGATCACAGAGAGATAGTTTCGGCAGGCTTTGGAATAGCGGATCTCTAAAAATTCGGGCATGGTGTAGACCCCGGAACGGAGGTAGAAGGGCACAAACACCCATCCGAGCAAGATCAAAATAAGGGCCGCAAGAATCTCAAAATTGGCCTGGGCCATTTCTGCTCGTGCCCCTGCACCCGATACCCCAATGATGATCTCCGAGCCGATATTGGAGGCAAACAGCGAGGCGCCGATGACGAACCAGCCGGCCGACTTGCCAGCGAGGAAGTAATCCTTGGAATCCTTGTCTTGTGATTTGCGGCCACCGCCGCGCGAGACATACCAGGCGATCCAAAGAACCACCGCAAAATAGGCCAGTACGATCGCAAGATCGATATAGTGGAGGTTTCCGAACATTCAGGTCAGGTCAATAACGTTGGGCAGGTGAGGAACGACTCTCGCAGTCCTCGCCTCAGTTAAATGTAGTCATAATTTCCGAAACGCCTACCAGCGCTCCAAGGTTACCAGCGCTCCAAGGTTACCAGCGCTCCAGCCCTAACAGCTTTTTGCCCAGTTCATTCAGTTCGGCGCGAGGATACTTTTCCTGTTCGAAATTTCGAGGGTCGCCGGGAAAGGCATAGCCGCTGGGAGCGATGCGCTTGTCCCAGGAATTGATTCTCCATTGCCTCAGCTCTTCATTGTCTTCTTCGGCCGGCATCATCGAGATGTACTGTGCTACGCGCACCTTGTCTTCTGATAGGTTGGGCCGGATTCCGTGAGGTTGAGTGCTGTTGAAAATCAGCAGGTCCCCGGCGTTGAGCTTTACTTTGACGATATGCTCCTCCAGGCCCGAAGTGTCGGGCTGAAAGTGATCGCGATCTTCGGGTTGGGTCAGTTTCCAGGTATCGTAGGTGCGATAGAGCTCGGGGATGCATTGAAACCCACCCATGTTCTCATCGGTCTGATCACAGAGCGCCAATACGCCCTGTACGTTTTGAGGTCGGGTTTCGGGGTCATAGTCCCAATGGATGAAGCCCTTGTATTCGAAGCCCGGCCGGATCGGGAAGTTGAGATTGGCCCGGTCGATGGTGACCCACAGCTTTTCGGTGCCCCAGATATCGACGAAGGCGTCATAGATGCGTTGGTTCTGACGGTTGTTCCAAAGCGCCTGGTTGTTATACACTTCCACCATCCCTGTGCCCGCGAGCTCTTTCATTTCAATTTCGGCTCGTGCCGCAGAGTACCAGGTGGAGGGATCGTTCTTGTCCTTTTCTTCAAATTCCCAGATGAAATCGGCCGTCTTCTCCGCCTCTTCCCGGCTGATGGCATTTTTGATCACGATGTAGCCGTTGTGCACCCAGAATTTCCAGTCTTCTTCGCTCAGCACGCGAAGCGGTTTGCCGTTGGACCGGTCGTTCAGTTTGATCTGGCTCGTGGTCGCCGTGGAGGGGTTCCCCGGAATTTCTTTGTGGTTTTGGTTGGGGCTCTGTCTTTCGTCTGTCTTTTGGTCTGCTCTCATCATGTCTCTGTTTATTGTCCGTGATTTATTTGTGTCTCGAGCTCAATGTTTGAAATCTCTAGCTCAAAATTAGAAGTGCATCCGTCTCAAAACAAACCCTATTCTGATCAATATTTGAATTATATTGATATTTTGAGCTCCATAACGACAGAATAATGCAAATAATGTATAATTTTAAAGGATGAAAACAGAACTCGAGCATATCTTGCCCAGGCCTGGGACTTCTTTCAGCCTATCGGTCAACCCGAACTTCAGCGACCTTTTTTACTGGCATTTCCATCCCGAGTTCGAGATCGTGTTCATCGATGGAGCCGACGGGAACCGGATGGTCGGACAGCATGCCTCGGCCTTTGAGAAGAACGACCTGGTGATGATCGGGTCGTACATCCCTCACCTCAACTTCGACTATGGCATCCGGACACCCTATGAAAAGATCGTCATCCACATCGGAAAGGACTTTTTAAAAAACGCACAGGAAAACACGCCCGAGTTCGGCCCCATTGCCGACTTGTTCGCACAATCGCGTCGGGGCATCGCTTTTGGGAAAGAAACCAAGGCTACGATTGGCCCTCGAATCATGCAACTGGCAAAGCTGGAGGGCCTGGAGCAGTTCATGGAGCTTCTCAGGATACTATACGCCCTGGAAAAAGCAGACGACAAAGAATTTCTGCATAAAAAAGAAGTGAAGAATCAGTATACCTCGCGGGACCAGTCCCGGCTCGACCGCATCTACAGCTTTGTCGATCAGAATTACACGCGTCGCATCCGCATCGAGGAAATCGCTGAGCTGAGTCACCTGAGTCCGGCGGCTTTTTGTCGCTACTTCAAGAAAATGACGCGGCTGACCTTTACCCAGTTTGTGAATCACTACCGGATCGACAAGGCCAAAAAAATGCTGTTGTCCGGGGAGAGCGTCACCACCACCTGCTATGCCTGCGGCTTCGAAAGTCTCTCTTATTTCAACAGAGCCTTTAAACAGATCACGGGCAGGATTCCCTCCTCGTTTTCAATGTCCAACCAGGCAGTTTCCTGACGGGTCAATAGCCACGATAGAAACTGATCAGGCGATTGTTGAGCTGCTGCTGAATGGGCTTGGTGAATTCCACGAACATTTGCTGTGGAGGAACGGGTTGGATCGGTCTTCGGCTGCAGATCTCGATCTGTTCGTTAGTCAGAGCCCTGTCATCACCGTTGAAATTACCCCACTCGTGGAACCATACGAACTGACCCGGGAAGTCCTGGTATAAGAGGTCTTTGTTGTCGAGTCCGCTGCGGCTGATGGTAAGGCTCACCATACCCCGAGAAACGATCTCCATGTGGTTGATGACCACATCTGCCTTCACCGTGCCGAGCACCTTTTTCGTTCGTCCGCCGGCCATTTCAACCTCGCCGACCACTACGCTGTCGCGTTCCATTTTTTCGACGATCTCTCGAGTGTGGGTCTCACCGACAACAAAATCCTCAAAATTGATCTCGAGCACCTGGTCGGGGCGCTCCAGGTTCACCCGTTCTGCCTCTTCAGGCGTGTAGAATCGAATGAACTCATTTTGTTCGATGTTATTGAGCGTGTTATTGACCTGTCGGTAGAACTCTTCTCCGCTGAGTTCATAAAGTCTGGATTGAACGGGTCTAAGGTTGGCTACCACGTGAAGAATTGCCCTGTGATAGGCTTCTTCGGCCTGGTATCCGACGTCCTTGTATCCGGGAACGAATTTGTCAGCCTGTAAAAAATGCTGGTAGGCTCTTTTGGCTCCTTCACGGGTTCCATCCGCCATCAGGCTCATTCCCGCTGCGTACTGCTCTTCGGCAGCCAGGGGCTTGACCCGATCAAGGGCTTTGTAGTATTTGCGAGGATTGTCAATCACCTGTTTGGCTCCCGGGGAACGCTGAATGTGCTCGTACATGCCATTTAATTTTCCATAGATGGCAGCCTCTTCGGTATATCGCATGGGGATGTTCCCGTTCTTGTTGTTTTCGATCTGATCCATGAAGCTGTTGACCGCACTGGGGTAGGCGGATGCCAATACTTCCCGGGTCTTGCTGTTGTTTGGGCTCTTTCTCAGTTTTGCGACGCTACGCATGACCGCCTCATAATAATTGCCCTGTTCGTAAAGGTTCTTGCTCGAATTACACGCCACCAGCAAGGCACCGGTGATAAGCGGCAGGAGGATATACAGCTTGATTTTGTTCATGACAAGAGTTTTTTTTTCTGTCGGATTGTTAAATTGTCTATCCCCTTAACGTTCGCAGGAGCAAAATATTGACAAGAGAACTGAGAAAATGCTCGGAAAACTCTGAAGAAACAGGTGATTACTCGTAGAAGGGCAATTTATTCATAACCGAGTTCTTTCTGCGAATCAGCGTGGTGTCGGCCTTTTTGCGTTGCCGTTCCTTGGTCGAGAAAAGGTGCTTGTATTTGGCCTTGGTGATCTTGAAGTCCAGGTCGTCTTCGGTGCCTGTGATGTCGATCCCGGCCTTGAAAGGCATGGGGGATTTGAGGATGGAGATATGATAATCATAGGTCATATCCAGCTTGTGCTGTCCTCCTATAGCGACTTTGTAGCGATCGACGGTGATCACCGAAGGGAAAACCTCGATCATGGCGTCTTTGAACACCATGGCGAATTCGAGCTTGTCAATTGTGTTCCGTTCCTTGTTCTTGAAAAAGAGCATCTTGGCGATTTTCTGAAAAGTCTCCCCATCCAAAACCACCAAATCATCTCCTTCAACGCGAGCAATGGCATCCAGGGAGGGCCCCACCATGCCCAGGGATTTGTCGAGATTTCCCGCACCCTTCATCCGAAAATTGACTTTCCCCTCGAAAGACTGTGACATGGGGAGCAACGAATCGATGACCGGAAAAAGATCGGTAAGCTTGGACAAGTCAATGTCATAGAGTTTGAAATCAAAGCCCAGGAAGGCCTGGCCCTTCTGTTTTGAGGTATAGACCACGGTTGTCGCCATATTGGCCGCCATCGTGTTCATTTGCAGCGCAGAGAGGTTGAGTACCTGGTCCTTGACCGTGATCAGTCCGCGAACGTCCTTGATGCTGTATTTTTTGTAAAGGACCTCCTTAAACTTGCTTTCAAACCGAGATCGAGGTTCGCCGGAACGACAAAGGAGCTGGGTTCTCCTTTGCGGCTGCATCATCTGGCACCTCGGAGCCCGCATCTGTGGTCATTTCAGCCGGGCTGGTCTTCCTTGAGTCTGGTTCTGTTTTCTGTATTCGGCGCCTTCGTTGAGGGCATAGATCATCTCATTCACATCGATCAGATCCGAGGTGACTTCCAATTCCCCTTTCAGCATTTTGTCGTCCAGGAAAGCTTCACGGATATCATAGACCCTGCCCGTAGCCGTGATGTCTGACTTTCCTACCATGAGCTTGGCGTGGTCCAATTCAATCAGTCCGGGTTTCAAAACGATCTCCGTACTGGGTATCTTGAGTTCCAAAGGGTAGCCCGGGGTGAAAGCATACATGGTTCCGAAGGAGACTCGCTCCTTCCATGGGCCAATTTTTACCGTCACGCGTTGTTTTTAGTTTGTACTTGCCCTTGATCAGAGCCAGTTTTTTTGAATTGTACAATGCACCCAGGGAGTCTGCAAGAAAATCCGAGGTGAGCTCAGGGGTTTTGGGAGCCCCCTTTTTCGGCTGCAAGCCCAATTTTCCATGGAGATATTTGACCCTGGCTTTGACGGAGTCTCCCAGGACCAGGCTTCCATCATCGATCAGCAAGGACGTTCTCAAGGTCGCCACCTGGCTGGTGTCTTTCAAAGGTGTGGAGGCAAAAGTGGCCTCGAAGGTCCCCAGCTTGCCTTTTGATTGGGTTCCCTGTTCGAATTCAAGGCCACTCACCACGACTTTTGCCGCCAATGACTTTGGTGCTTTTTTCGGTTAACAACTCGCTGTTCAGATCCTGACCGGTAATCAGTTCCATACGCCCCAGTTTGAAATTCACGCCCTCTTCAGGAATTCTGATGCTCAGTCCTTTCACATCCATAGCGCCCAGGGCCTGAATCCTTCCGTAATCCTGGGCTTTAAGATCTTCGAGATCAAAATCGACGCTTATTGACATTTCGGCCCGGCCTTCCAAATCGACGTTCCTTTTCAGGGGGAAGGTTTTTTCGAAGGCCTCCAGGTCAATCTCGCCGTTGAATTTGAGTGCCATCTCCCCCCGGTTGAATAAATCCTTTCCTGTGCGAGAGACCTCGAGATCCGTGCCAACCGCTTTGAGTCTCATCTCACGGATCTCAAAATTGGATTCCACCCCTTTGTCAGGCGGAATGTAAAGATCGGCATCGACCTGGATCAGCTCGACCTGGTTCGGCTTGTTGTCATAGGAGAGGCTTCCGTTTTTGATCAGCAGGTTCGATTGAATGCTGGGCAATGTTCCTTTTTTGTACATGCCCTTGATCTCGGCGGTTATCAAAGCCTCGCCCCTGGGCCTTGTATTTCTCTGTCTTGTCAAAAATAGTTTCCGGGACCAGGTCGATCAAAGTGTTCAGTGAGGGTACCTTCAAGGGAGAGGTCCAGATTCGACATCGACTTCTTTCTCAGGGGCGTTGGGTTGCAGATTTCCTGATACTTTGAAAGCGAGGTCATTCAGGGCCAGATGTGCCTCCTCGATCGGATATGTTCTTTGAGCTTCGTCGACTTCCATCTCTGTTGAGAGGTTGACCTCCAGGTTGTCGGTGAAAATGTTCCTTCTTTCATTTCTGAAAACAATGTCTTCGGAGTTGACATCCATGTCCAGAAGAATTGTCTCCGGATTATATTTCGCACTCAGATCCAGATCAAATCCCTTTGTTTGAAAATAGTTCCCGGTGTAACGGTCATCGAAAATGAGCTCTCCGTTGACAATCGAGATGTCTTCCAGGTTGATGCTGGCTTTGAACTGTTCTTTCTCCACTTCGGTCTCAAGACTGTCGGCAAGAATTTCCACGGTGTGTGTGGGCTTCAGGATATCCCAATTCACATCGCCCTCAGGCGTGACGAGAGCATAAATTTTAGGATTTTCAAAAGAAAAGCGGTTCACCTGGATTTTGTCTCTTAAAAAAGCAATCGGATTCACGCTCACCACAGCATACTCAAACTGGATCAGGGTGTCCTGCCGGGGATCCAGAAGCGAATCTTGCGCAGAGGCCATGCGTTTGACAATCACCCCGTCTTCCAGCTCCAATTTAAAACTTGGAAAGGTTTTGAAGAAGGTCAATTCGACCGAGTTCAGCGCGAGCTCGGCATTGAGATTCTCGTTGAGGGCCTTTACAACTTTCGGGGTGATTTTCTCCGGGGTAAGAACAAACTGGAAGACAAAGCCGATAGCAGCCGCTAGCAAAACGACCAGGGCAACAAGGACAATACCTGTCTTTTTAAGGATATGGATCAGTTTTAATTTCATGCGCCAGGGCCCTCTAAAAATACGAAAAAATTCATCCGATTTGAATCAGGGCTGCCGGAAGCAGTTGTTCCTACAATCTCAAAACATGACAAATGTCATGTAATTTCCTCGCCCTATCGTCTAACTTTAGAAGAATCAAAACAATCGGCTTGAATTTTAAAGGCCGGGTTGACATTTCTTATCCCCCTCTGCTCGCTTCTTTGCAGAATTCAAGCCCTTAGAGGTTAGAACGGCATGGCTTCTTACAAGGGCAATATCGAATTGGCCAACGGCTCCCGTATCGGTGTGGTCGGAGGGGGTCCCGCGGGAAGTTTTTTCAGTTTTTACGCGCTTGAGTACGCGAAAAGGTTCGACCTCGACATTCATCTGGACATTTTTGAACCCAAGGATTTTACAAAGGTCGGGGCTGGTGGGTGCAATCATTGCGGAGGCATCATTTCCGAATCTTTGGTTCAGCACCTGGCCACAGATGGCATTGTGATCCCCTCTGAAATCATCCAGCGGGGAATCAATACCTATACCATGCATACCGAACATGGGTCCCGCGTGATCCATTCGCCTTCTGATGAACATAGAATTGCTTCGGTTTTCAGGGGCTGCGGTCCGAGAGGATGCCTCGACGTGAATCAAAGGGGCTTCGACAATTATCTTTTAGGGCTTTGCAGAGATAAAGGAGCAGAGGTATTCCATGAAAAAGTGGTGTCCCTTGAAAGAGAGGGAGATCGGGTTAGAGTAAGCACGTCCAAATCAGGAGACAGGGAATACGATTTGGTCGTAGGCGCGGTCGGGCTGAATAAAAAGGCACTCGAGCTGTTCAAAACGGTATGTCCTTCCTACAGCCTTCCGGAAACCACTCGAACCTATATCAGCGAGTTCTTTATGAAACCCGGGGAGATTCAGGCGAACTTCGGCGATTCTATGCATGTGTTCCTGCTGGATATTCCACACATTACCTTCGGTGCGCTCATCCCCAAGGAGAATTATGTCACTTTGGTGCTTCTCGGAAAGGACATTGACAAGAAGGTAGTCAAGAGTTTTATCACCTCAGAGGAGGTCAGATCCTGCTTCCCGGAAGATTTCCCTCTGGAACGGGCCATGACTTGCACCTGCTACCCTTATGTCAATGTAAAGCAGGGGAGTCATCCCTATGCCGACCGAGTCGTCCTCATAGGAGATTCGGGTTCGTCAAAACTGTATAAAAATGGAATTGGCGCCGCATTTCTAACCGGGAAAGCGGCAGCGAGCACAGCCATTTTCGAAGGAGTGGGAGAAGCCGACTTCAAAGGGTATTATGAGCCCATCTGCAAGGATTTGGATCGAGATAATCAAGTCGGGAAACTCATCTTTTGGGTCACTCGATTGATTCAAAAATCCCCAGTGCTGAAAAGGGGGCTACTCGACCGTTTAGCCAAAGAGCAGGCAGACGAACAATCCATGTTGAGGTTGAGTTCGGTACTGTGGGATACATTCACAGGAAGCGCAGGTTATCGTAACATACTCAAAAGGTTTGTATATCCCAAACAGGTGGCCGGTCTCATTTGGAGTGTCATTGGCTCCAATCTATCAGTTTTAAAAAATAAGAATTATGAAAAACAAAAAGCTGGGTCAACGCTATAAAGACGGAGAACTGATCATCAAACAGGGCACGACCGGGAACTGCCTGTATGTCATCCAGGAAGGCCTGGTTGAGGTCATAAAGGAAACCCCTGAAGGCGAAGTGAAAGTCGCTGAACTGGGAGAGACTGAGTTCTTTGGGGAGATGGGATTGTTTGAAGAGGATGTTCGTTCCTGCACGGTTCGGGCACTAGGAGATGCCAAGGTCCTTACGATTGACAAGCGAAACCTCTACAAGTCGATTCACCAGGACTCATCTTTGGCCTACAGGCTTTTGGAAAAGATGTCAAATCGGTTGAGAGAAGCCAATAAAATGATTAAATCGGGTGAATTTGAAACCAGGGACGATCCGGGGAGTGAATTCATTGTGTAATGAAGGGGTGAAATTTTACCAAAAAAAAGTAAAAAAATATCAATTTAATTCATTATCTTTAAACCAATTAGGTCAAATTGCTATGTTACCTTCCCCCGAAAAAGTTAGAAATTGAAAGAGTCATATTTATGTCTAATGCAAATCAATCAATATGGATAAATACACTACGCTGAAGGAGCAGGTGCTGGAACTGCTGAAAACAAAACTTCCAGAGAATCTTTATTACCATGGAGTGGGTCATACTCTGAGAGCCATAGATGTCTCAGAAAGCTACATCGACCATCATAAATTGGGAGTGCACGAAGCCCAGTTACTCAGACTTGCGGTTCTCCTGCATGATGTAGGTTACACTGAGACTTCGCTCAAACACGAAGAGGCAGGTGCTAAAATTGCGAAGGAAATGATGACCGAACTTGAATTCTCTGCTCTGCAGATCAAGGTTGTGTGCGATCTGATTCGGGCCACAAAAGTGCCTCAAAGGCCTATGAATTTGCTTGAGCGAATCATTTGTGACATCGACCTGGATTATCTCGGACGCGACGATTATATGGAGATCAGCGAGCTTCTTTTCAAAGAGCTCTACGAGAATTCAATGATCGATTCCCGCGAAGAATGGAACAAGATGCAGATTGATTTCCTCGAGAATCACAAGTATCACACTTTCTTCGGAAGAACAGAAAGACAGCCTGTAAAAGAAAAATGGCTGGCGGAGCTTCGCAGCTCGCTTCCATTGGGTGAGTCTATGGCTTCCTGATCGATTGATCTGATTCAAGCGAACATTGCCCCGTCCATTCGGTAAATAAATCCGTATCTACGGACAGGAATTCTATGCATTCATATCATTTGAGTTGCCTGGAATTCTAGCTGTATTAACTTTCGATTATGTTTTAACTAAAGTTAATCCGGTTTCAAGGGATTTTATTTATCTTTTTGAACTCTAACTAAATCAATTCATTGCCCTATGGAATTCTCCCCCTCCTCAGGTCGAGTAAGAAAGAAGTGTTTTGCTTCTTGGCTTGCTGCGACATTCGTTCTGTTTTTTTTGCTAGCAACATCAACTTCATTTGCTCAAAAAGGCCGTGATAAAAACAATAATAAGGATCTTATCGTTCGCGCGTGCACGGAAGAAATTGGGAACGGCCTGTACCAGGTTTCTTTCAGTTACGAGAACCCGACCAACCGGGAGATTACGGTAGAAGATGATGACAGTTACGTGATTTCGAGCAAAGGCAATAAAAAGTCAAAAGGTGTTAAGAACTTTAAGAAAGGAAGGGTAGACGGAGCGTTTGTCAAACAGTTTGCCAAAGGTGAATCCGTAGAATGGACCGTTATCAACCCTAATGGAAAGATTCATACAGTAGTGGCGAGCGCGAATTCCTCACATTGCCCACCGGAAGAAGAGGGATTTATTTTCCCGGTTTACGCGGGAGATGGAAAATACGACGACCTTATCGGCTCAAAGCTGGGCTCACTGGCAGATGGGACAGCCGGTGACAATCCTTCTGACCTGATCTTCCAGGTCGACAATTCGCAGCGGGTACTCATCGAGATTGTGCCCAATCAAGGGGAGACTCAGGGAGTGATAAACAGGTTGCAATCCTTCTATGGCCTTTCGGCGAGTGATTTCCTGATCGATCCGGCTGTGATCATTTCCAACAATTTGACTACGGTTGACGTAGCCTTCCCAATCAACCGGCTGAATGATCTGAATCTTGAGGTTCAATTGATCAATTTTGTCAGACCGCTTTATCCGTCCCTTCAAAACAACGGTATAACAACAACACAAGGGGATGGTGCGCAAAAGACGGATGCCGTGCGCGATGCCTATCGCATGGTAGTTGACGGGGAGATAGTTCCTGTTGACGGGCGAGGTGTCAAGATCGGAGTCATATCCGACAGTTTTGACAAACAGCCTTTTACTCAAAAATCGAATGCCACAATTGATGTTGAGAATGGCGACCTTCCCGGAGTTGGGAATCCAAATGATTATTTAACTCCAGTTGATGTGGTGAAAGAATTTGAAGGTCCCGTCGCCTCTGATGAGGGCCGGGCCATGATGCACATCATTCACGACATCGTTCCCAGCGCTGAGCTCGCCTTTTACTCCGGAATCGAATCCCCGAGGGAATTTGAGCTCGGAGTTCAGGGGCTCGATCTTGCGGGATGTGACGTTATAGTAGATGACATTACCTTTATTACCGAGCCTTTTTTCGGTTTGGGCAGGGTTTCTCAAGCCATTCAGACATTTACAAGTTCTGCCGGAAACGCCTATTTCAGTTCAGCTGGGAATTTTGGCGATGACGGATATCAGGCGGTTTTTCAAGCTTCGAGCACAACGCCACAGACGAATTTCCTGTCTTCTGCTTCTGACACAAGGGCCCACGTTTTTGGAACCAATCCGGACGGCAGCCCTGACGTTTTGCAGCGATTCAGTGTCGAGGGAGGAAAAGTATATATGATCGTTCTCCAATGGGACGAACCTTTGGCATCACAGGAGAATACACTGGGAGCAAATTCGGATCTCGATATTTATATTGTGGATGACCTGGGAAGACTTTTGGTCGGGAACAATCGTGTCAACGATGCCGGGGATCCCACGGAGATCATTGTTTTTCAGGCTACCGAGACCGGGCAGGCCAATATCATGATCACCAGTGCCAACGGGCCACCGAGTGCTGGATTGTCCATACGCTATGTAGCTTACAGAGCAAATGGATTAGAGGTCCTGGAATACGGAGGCGCCCCGACGATAAGTGGTCACGCCATGACACCGGAGGCCAATGCGGTAGCATCCGTTGATTTTAGAAATGCAGACAACCCCATTGCTCAGCCCTACTCTTCATATGCCGGGGTTTTGGCGAATGGGTTCAATGCCACAATCAATTTTGCGGCACCCGACGGTGGAAATACCAATGTGTCTTCTATTGGAAATGACATTTCTGGAGAAATTGGTGATAGTGATCCTGATAATCCAGACAATTTCCCGAATTTCTTTGGGACTTCAGCTGCCGCCCCGCATGCGGCCAGTGCCTATGCGATTTTATTATCGGCGTCTCGCTCCTGGTTTCCGGACGGATTTCCTACACAGGCGTCAATTGCGTCTGCAACAGCTTCAGAAAGCACGAATGATCTAGCAGATCAAATACTCGACTTATACAGTCAGAATACGACTCCGGCGGGAGATCCAACTCGAGTTGGACCGGGACTCATTGACGCCGAGAGAGTATTTGAACAAATCGCAGCAAAAACGGCAAAGATCACCGAGCTGACCGTATTGGATGGCACACCCGGAGCAGACACGATTCGTGTTCAATTGCTCGGGCAGTATTTTCCCGAAGAACCTACCGTGACTTTCGACGGGCAAACTTTGATTGTAGAGTCCTCTACTGAGAATGAAATCATTGTGAAGGTACCACCTTTTGTGGAAAACCCACCTTTAACGGTCCCTACCGACTGCATTACCCCAGGATGTACTGATGGAGGGGATTCCAATGAGGCTTTCATTTTTGACGGAAACAAAAGAGCTATTAATATCATTGCCGACAACGTTTCCAGGGAATACGGCCAGACGGTTTCGTTTTCATATACAGTTGAGGGGCTTGGCGAAGGGGAAACCCTGGAGTCAGTGGGACTTCCCCCGATCGTTTATACGACTCCTGCCGTCTTTCCGTATCCAGATGTGAATAACTATGTGATCTTTCCGGATTTTGAAACGGCTCTGACCCCTGAGCAACAGGAGAACTTCCAGGTCAATTTCATTAACGGCAAGCTCGAAGTGACCAAAAAGGACCTGCTTATCCAGCTCCAGGACCAGGAATACGTTTACGGAGAAGCGATACTTGGAGAGTTGCAATATGTTTACGATGTGACGGAAGTTGAAAACAATGAGGCATTTCTGCAGTTGATCGAATCTGCTCATGCCCAGGATTTTTATATCGAGAACAGCCTGATTTTGGTCAACCGGCTACGAGCTGTTGTCAACCAGGAGCAAATTTTGAATTTGCTCGAAAATGGAGGTTGGATGACCAGTGAGAATACTATTGTCAACCGGCTGCGGGCAGTGGTGAATGAAATGAAAGTCATTGACCTGGATCCGGTGCAGTTCGAGAATTATCTGAACATCTCAGAAGACCCCATAACCAACAGGCTAAGGGCTGTTGTAAACAGGTTGAGAGCCGTCGTGAACGGTCAGGATCTCCTGGATGGCATCATAGATCTTTCGATTGAAAACAGGTTGCGTGCCGTTGTGAACGAAAGTGGACTTGGCGGTGACGATGACGAGAATGAATACAGTTCGATTTTCGCGGTGATTGACGTGGAAGATGCAGAGTCGGAACCCGAAGCGGGCGATGGAGGGGTTTCCAGTCTTTATGCGATGAACCTGATCACCGGTTTGGAAGTGACGAATGGATTGGAAGACAGACACTATATTTATCCAGGTGCCTTCCTTTCCTCCCTGGCGGCCAATTTCAATATTACTTTCAGTTTTGGGCGATATGGTATATCTCCTGCAGAACTTACAGTGACGACGGGAGATTACCTCATCCATCAAGGGGAGGAGATCGATGTAACTCAAATACCGCTGCAGATCGAAGGGTTTGTGTATGAGGAAAATATAGACTCGATTTTCCCCGAAGGTGTAGAATTTAGATTTGAAGATGATTATGGCCGTGAGTATGAATCCGGTGATTCGGGAATTTTCAATATTTATATTCAGGATCCTGAAAATTATGTTCTGCAATACGCATCCGTAGGTAAATTGTATGTGAGCCCGAATGATGGCAATTTGCGAAAGGTCAGATCCTATCTCGATTGTATCGAGGTCGATCTGGAAGCTCCGGATGGATTGTATTATACTGCGAATTACAGGTATGTCAACCCGAATGATGTGGCTGTTTATGTGCTGCAAGGACCCGACAACAATCTGTCTGGTCCGGCTGTCAGAGTAGGAGAACCTCCTGTCATTTTCCTGGCAGGGGAAGGCACATTCAAGGTGCGATTCGATGGTCAAAGAATGGTTTGGAGCCTCACGACATTTGATACGACTCAAAAGAGTTCAACCACTTCTGAAGCAACGGCTGAATCGGGCAAGTGTGATGCCAAAGATGTGGGAAGCATTGAAGAGGCCGGGTATATGATTTTCCCTGTTCCTTTCGAAGATCAGCTGACGATTCAGAGATCAGTTTACGAGACCGGAACTGTTGAGGTCCATAATACCTCCGGGCTGTTGATTGCAAGTGAAAGCTTCCGAAAGAACAAAAGGAATGATATCATTCTGGACATGTCTTCGGTTCCTGCGGGGATCTATTTCATTCGCATCTCGACTTCATCCGGAACCATAAGCAAAACGATCAGTAAAAATTGACGTTATAAGTGATTGCAAAAAGCCATAACTATAAATGCATATGGGTACTGTTTATCGGTACCCATTTGATTTGTGCAAGTCTTTTTTCCCAGAATTCAAGGATAGATAGTTTAAGATCCATGCTGGAATCCAGGCAGCCTGATACTGTGAAGGTAAACTTGCTCAATGAGATTGGTTTGGAGCATTTCTATGAAGAGGACTTCGATCGGGCAAAAGAACTTTTTGAGGAGGCACGAAAGACAGCTGTAGCGGTTAATTTCAAAAAAGGTCAGGCATACGCCTTGAAAAACCGGGGTCTGGTGAACTACTACCAGGGAAATTTCTCAGAGGTTTTCGACTCCTGGACCGAATCGCTTCAAATATTTGAATCCATTCCCGATACCTTGGGAATTGCCAATCTGTCCAGCAACGTAGGAGTCATTTATTACGACCAGGGAAGTTATGCAAGAGCCCTGGATTACTACTTGCAGTCCCTGAGATATTCAGAGTTTCTTGATGATCCGATCCGAATCACGACGGCCCTTGTGAATATTGGAGGGGTGTATACCCAAATGCAGGAGTATGACAAGGCGCTCAGCTACTATGAGCAATTGGAGTCCTACCTGGATCGAATTGATAATCCCGACATCGAGTCAGCCTATTTGCTCGGAATCGGTGAAGTGTACAGCTTAAAGGACGATCACCAGATGGCTTTGGATTACTACCTGAAGGCTTTGAAGTCGACAAAGGGCACGACGGACTATGCCCATAATCTGACCATGATCGGTAAGGAGGAATATGAGCTCGGAAGTCGAGAGTTGGCCATTAAATACTATGACAGTGCCTATGCCATAGCAACGAAGGACAACCTACCTCTTGACCTGGTGCAGACACGTTTGGCCATGGGGCGCATCTATATGAATGAAGATCCGAAAAAGGCCATTGAGATTTATGAGGAAGGAGCTTTTATCGCAAAATCCATGGCGATCAATGAGGACCTCAAGGATATTTACGAAGGGATGTCAGAAGCCTACCTGAATCTCGGGGATTACAAAAACGCCTATGTCTACCAGGAGGAGTTTCTCAAACTCAAGGATTCGATCTTCAACATAGAAACCGACGACAAGATCCGAGGTCTTCAGTTTGACTTTGACCTGCAGAAGAAAGAAGATGAGATCGGCCTGCTGGAAAAAGAGGCTCAGATCCAGGAACTGCAGGAAAAAGACAGAAAACGATTACCTGGGCAATTTCCATCCTGCTCTTTTTTATCGGCTTGCTGGCTTTGGGTCAATACAGGAGATACAAGTTCACCAAAGAGACCAATAAGATCATCGCCAATGAAAAGGAGAGATCAGACAACCTTCTGCTCAACATCCTCCCTGAAGAGACTGCACAGGAGCTCAAGGATCACGGAAAGGTAAAGGCCAAGCGCTATGAGCAGGTGACGGTTCTCTTTACGGATTTTGTTGGTTTTACCTCCTATTCTCAGGATCTGGAACCCGAGGAGCTGGTTGCCAGCGTGGACCATTATTTCTCAAAATTTGACGAGATCGTAGAACGACACGGACTGGAGAAGATCAAAACCATCGGGGATGCCTACATGTGTGCAGGCGGGATTCCGGAGCCCGATGAGGGCCATGTCGTGAAAATCATCGAAGTGGCGTTCGAATTCATTCGCTTTCTCAATGATTCCAAAAGCGGGATGAAAGAGAAAATCACCCCATTCGACGTTCGAATAGGACTGAACACCGGGCCCGTAGTTGCCGGAGTGGTCGGGACCAAAAAGTTTGCCTATGACATTTGGGGCGATACGGTAAATGTGGCTTCCAGGATGGAATCCAATTCGGAACCGGGGCGAATCAATATCTCGGAATACACCTACGAATTGATCAAGGATAAATTTGATTGCGAGTATCGCGGAGAGATCAAAGTGAAGAATCACGGGAAGATGAAGATGTATTTTGTCAACGGTCGCATTGAAGGCGAATAAATGCCTTGAAAAGAAATCGGGTGTCTCCGATAAGAATTAAGGACAGTTCGTCCTAAATCATTTGTTTCCAATTATTTGATCTGCTAGTTTAAGTGGAGTTATAATCGAAGATTCCGTGGGGACAGATGCTCTTTTGATATTAGGCTTCGCAAAACTCGACTTCTTGAGAGGTCTCAACCTGGAGTTTGATTCCCTGGTTGATTTTGTGATAATTTTTCTTCTTGTCATAGGCCTTTTGGTGATTATGGTCACACCCTTATTTCTTCTTTTTGCTGGGTGAGTTATTCGATTGATTATGTCAAAAAATACCGATCGAAATTCAGCGTCAAGAAGTGGTTTGCCGGCCGGAGTCAGCTTGGCCCGCGAGATGTGACCGATATTGAATGGCTCCGCTACAGATCTACATATTCCCGCATGGTAGGTTTCGGGTTTTCGATCATTGCCTATCTAACATCCAGTGTTGCATATCTGATCCAGAGTTTCGAAAGCATCGAATATGGGATAGTGGAGTATTTCAGCTTTCCGTTCAATGTAATGAAAAACCTGGATCGTTTTGAATCCCTGGAGCGATTGGATAGTATTGATCGGATCTTGTTTCCCTATGAGGAGGCCTGGGCCGAGATGATTTTTATTGTGGTCATTTCAGCTATTTTTTTTCTTGTCGGATATATATTTGCTGCTTTCCTGGTCGACTATCGTCTCAGTAAACTGAAAAGAAACATTCGTCAAACTACAAAAATCATTTCCAAAAAAAAGATGTTTTCCATCGACAGTGGCAGACCTGCCGATTGACGGTTCATTTGCTATTGATTATTACCCTGTTGAATTTCTTGTCATCTTCCAGAACCTGGTAGAATTTTGTGAGGTAAAGTTCCGCTTCTGCGTATTCATCTTCATTGTCAAAGAAGCCTTTGGTATTTTGAAGTGCAAGAAAAATGGCTTCTCTGTTGCTCAGGTATTCCTGCCGAACTTGCTCTACCAGAGCCGGATTACGAGGAAAGTCCCGATAGATTCTGTCGGCGGGTTGGTCTCCCATGAAACGCAGGTTTTGAACGTCCGATGACTTCCCGTAATCGGCATTGACCAAACCCGCCAGGTCAAAGTCATAGGGGATGACCAGAAATTTTTCATTGTGGTAGATGATCTTGTAGTTGTGACCCTGCGTTACCGAATAATCTGCATTGCCGATCATGTACTGAAAAAAGGCATTTCGAATCCCGTTCAAAGTATCCAGCCGCATAGGATGGACGTTTCGATCGTAGGCATCGCCACCCACTCTATCAGCCAGGTGATCCAGGTCCTCCAGCAAAATGGCCTTCAATTCGTGACCGGATTTCTTCTTGGAAGCTTTTTGGGACCATTCGAGGTTGACAAGCCGCGTCTTAAAATGGTATGGAGTAACGGGTTCATACAATTTATAGGCCAAATACTCCTTGACAACATTGTCGTTTTTAGCCTCCTCATGTCGACAGGGAACCACCAGTTTCAGCTTCCTGTTGCTGTCAAACAATGTGTTTTCAATGTCTTTCTTGGAAAACTTGATTTTAACCGGAGGAAATATGCACTTCTTCCTTCTGAATTCTCCGCGGGTTCTCAATTCAACAGGCAGAGAGTCCCAGGTGCTCTGTTCTTTAAAATAAATCGTGCTCGACGTAAAGGTGCTGTCGTTGGTTTCTTTTCTCAGGGTCTTAATGGGGATTTCAAGTCTAAGGGTCAAGAGATCCGCTGGGTCAGAGGAGTTGGCAGCAGGTTCAGAAAACAGGATGTCTGAAGTGCCCTGTGCAAAAGATATTCCGGTCAGCAAAAATAGGACCAGGAGAATTGGGTTTGTAAGTCGAGTAAACATATCCTTCAATTTACAAAAAATGAGGATAATACGCTAATTTCTAGTCATTTTGTTGAGAAGGAGATTACAGCCAGGTTTACGGATCAATTTTATACCTTTCGGTCATGAGATCAAAAATGAAACAGAAAATGAATCCAACCCGGAGCTGGCTCACCCTTTTCATACTGCTCGTTCCCCTCTTGATCCAGGCTCAGGAAGAGGAAAAATTCATTGGAGAAGTTCGGCTGATGAATGTGGTGGAAGCCGAGTGCACCCTTCAAGACGGGATGTATGAAATCCGCTTTCGCGATGCGAAGAAAAGGCGTTTTCCAAAATACAAAAGCTTTTATTTTCCGGATGAATACAACAACTATCAGCAGCTCAAGAACCTGGTTTTGAAGGGTTTTGACAGTGTGCCGGAAGAGGCTCAGCCTCTCGATTTTACCGAAGAAAAAGTCGAAATTCAGTTCAGGAAATCTGCTGGGTTAGTCAGTTTTCGGTTTGCAATGCAGAAAGATGGAAAAAGCAAGAAAATTTTCTCCTCCTGGTTGGTAAAAGGAAAGGCGGAAAAACTTTTCGGGGTTTAGGTTGATCAACTTGACATGTCAATGCGGGAATTAGCTTCGCTGAGTCCCGTCCGAACAAGCTGAGAAAAAAGACCTGGGCGCTCCGCGTCCCGGGGTTTTTCATTTTTACCCCATACGCTCCAGTTCTCGAACTCTTTCTATAAGAACCTACATGATATATACAACCTCAAAGATATGCTCATAAACGAAGGTTTAATAATTAATAATAAGCCCAAATCGCCCATCATATTACCGAAAAAAAATTCAACAAAATTTTTCGTTTCGAGGAACTATAAAAAACACCATAGAGTCAAACTTATATGACAAATTTCCCTGGTATTTAGAATAGGTCATGTATCCAAAAAATACCAAATAATAAGTATTGATTCGGAAGATTTTAACTCATAAATTTAATATGCATATTCTTTAACACTGCCCTACGAAATTTACTCTTATTCGACAGTCGAACCGCAGGTAAAAAATGTAATCACAAGATGAAGGATAAATAACTCACTTTAATAGAAATATTCGCAATAAACAATAATATCATGACATAAAAAGATCAAAATTTAGAAGCAGGTTTAGTTGCTCGTCCGAAAAAGATTTCTAAAGCAAAAGTAAACGCAGATACTGCTTGCATTGACACCTTAAAAGAAATTATGAGAACTACACCGGCTGAAAGCACACCATGGCCAAACTGCCGAAAGTCGCTGGTGCCTTGGCTGACAGTTCGCGCTTAGGATAAGTATTAATAAACTCATTTTTTAACTTAATAATTTATTCAAATGAAAACTACAGAAACAGGTATTCCATATTATACATTGCCGGGACGCAAATTAGAAGGCAAGCCTTACGCAGGCACAGCCAAAGTGAATGCGAGCGATGAACGTATTGATGTACTCAAAGAATTGATGAGAAGTACACCTCCTCCCATTGATTTTGAGCGAGTGATCGTCATGAAAAAGGTGTATCAGGAAACTGAGGGTTATCCCAACATTATCCGCAGGGCCAAATTCAATGCAGAATTGCTCGACACCAAAAAGATTTACATTGACGACAACTTGCTGGTTGGCGCTATGGCGGGCTCACTCAATGCCATCTACACCTACCCCGAATGGCAGGTAGGCTGGATGATTGAAGAGAACACCATCGAAAACTCAAAAACACCCGAAGAACGGGAAGCCAACCAATGGGTGCTCGACTACTGGACAGAACGTTCGCAGGTACCACGGGTTCTGGAAATTTACGAAAAACGTTATGGCGTTGATCCGAAACCGATTTATGATTCAGGCTATGTAATTAGCTTCTTTGACTGGCCGGCAGGTGGCGGTAACCTCAATTACCCCAAGGTTTATAATGAAGGCCTCGGCAGTATGATTAAATATGTGGAAGAACGCATGTATGAGTTGGATATGCGTTTGCCAAACAAGGAGAAATTTTATTTCTATGAAGCCTCATTAATTACCATGAAGGCCATTGTGCGCTATGCTAACCGCTATGCGGCAAAAGCGCGCGAAATGGCAGAAAAGGAAACAAATCCAACACGTAAAGCTGAATTGATTTCGCTGGCCGAAACCTGTGAGCGTGTTCCTGAGCACCCGGCCCGAAACCTACGTGAAGCCATGCAGGCACACTTCTTCTGCCACATCATAGCCGAAATGGAACAGGTGGGTTGTGGATATTCTGAAGCGTACCTGGGTCAAAACCTGGAGCCCTTTTATCAGCGCGATAAAGAAGCCGGGCTGATTACCTATGAGGATGCCACCTTCATGTTCAGAAACCTGATTCTTAAACTCAATGAGATCGGCTATTACTTTGGAGAGAAGGTTGCATTGCAAAATTCGGCCGACCTTGGACAAAGTATTACCTTGGGAGGTTATGATATAAATGGCGAGCATGCCCATGCCGAAATGGACTTTGTAATTCTCGATGCCAGCAATTATCTGCACTTGCCGCAGCCGCCATTGACGCTGTGCCATACGCCAAAAACTCCCGGCAAGTTGCTGGAGAAAGTATTGGATGTCATAGGCACCGGTATCGGTATGCCGCAGTTTGTGAGTGGTGAGGCCATGGTGAAACGGGCCTTATACAACTGGCCTGAATCAAAAGCAGGTAAGTTGTCGCTTGAAAAAGCCAGACGTACCTGTATAGGCGCCTGTGTGGGCAGCTATATTCCTTACGAGACCGGACACCCCGTGGAAGGTCAGCCAAATTTGGGTAAAGTACTGGAATTAACATTGAACGATGGATTTGATCCGCGTACCCAAAAGCAGGTAGGTCCCAAAACAGGCAATCCTGAAACATTTAAAACGTTTGAGGATGTGTATGCCGCCTTTGAAAAACAACTGCAATACTGTGAAGATGTACTTCGTAGAGGAGCATGGATTGCCAGTATGCTGGCGGCAGAATACCTGCCTGCAACGTGGCGTTCTTGCCTGACTATTGGTTGCCTTGAATCCGGTTTGGATGTGTGGCATGGTGGGGCCAACTACTATACCATAGCCCAAATCTCCGTAGGACAGGTGGATGCTGCGAATGGCTTAATGGCTGTCAAGGACTTGATATACGATAAAAAGAAACTGAGCTGGAAAGAATTAATGGCAGCACTGGCCGCCAACTTTGAAGGAGAGCATGAGCGTGTTCATAAGATGGTGTATGTGGATGCGCCTAAGTATGGAAATAATATCCATGAAGCGGATATGATGGTGAGAAGAGTCAATGATAGTATCCTGGATACCTTCAACAGTGTAGATGGCGGAGGTAATTATCTCGGTAAGGACGAGCTGTACAAAACATCACTCGACCAATACACCAAGAGTATCCACAACCTGATGGGTAAAGTGACCGGTGCATTGCCTACCGGTAAAAAAGCCGGACAGGCACTTACCGATGGCAGCCTGTCGGCCATGCCAGGTACAGATGTGAATGGACCAACTGCTTTGGTGATGTCGGCTGCCATGGGTGGCGATCCTGTAAGATGGACGGCCACACATATGAACATGAAAGTTCAACCCGACCAATTGAAATCACGAAAAGGTAGAGATCAAATTTTGGGTCTGGTAAAAACCTTGTTCGACAATGGCGGCTATCACATTCAGTTCAACTGTCTGGATACCGATATGCTTAGAGATGCACAGAAGCATCCTGAGAATTACAGAGACCTTGTGGTTCGTGTAGCCGGTTTCAGTGCCTTCTTTACCAAACTTGATGTGGGCGTTCAGAACGAAGTCATTGAGCGTACGTTGCAAACATTTAAATAGAATCAAAAGATACAGTCGAGGGTTTTCCCTCGACTGTATCTTTAATAATACTTAAAGAAAGTAATTATGAAAACCATAAAGAAAATAGCTATCGCCATTGGGGAAGGGTATACTCCCGGCATCAATTCCATGATTATGGGAGCTGCTATTTCAGCACACAAAGCAGGTTGGGAAGTAGTAGGTATACTTGACGGTTTCGAAGGGTTGCTCTTTCCTGAAAAATATCCGAACGATGGATTAATTGACCTGGGGCCTGATATCATAGAAAAACTAAACCCAACGGGGAGCGATGTCATGGGTACAGCAGCAACTGTCGACCCCTTCAATGTACGGACCATAAACGAGCTGGAAATGGTGGAAGAAGTGGACATGTCTGATACCCTTCTGGAAAATCTGAAAAAAGAAAAAATCGATGCGGTAATCGCCATCATGATGGGTAGGGGATTAAGTATCCTGCACAAATTGAACCTCAAGGGTTTGCAATCAATATGCATTCCAAGAACGGTTGAAAATGATATGGCGTCCACTGCTGTGGCTTTTGGTTTCAATACTGCCCTTAGCTTTAGTATCGAAATGCTCGACAGGGCGAAACAAGGAGCCATTTCATCAAAAAAAATCGGGATCGTTGAAGTCCTTGGATCACAGGCTGGCTGGTTGGCATTGCAAAGCGGCATTGCTGTCTTGTCTGATGCAGTCGTATTGCCCGAATTCCCATGTGATGTAAATAAACTTGCGAAACAACTTCAATCCAGGATTACGTCTGATCACTCTTATGCCCTCGTGGTGGTTGCAGAAGGGAGTTCGTTCACAAATCTTCCCGGAGTTACAAGTGATACCCTTGACGATTTGAAAAAGGCGCTGTCCCCGCTGGCTACAGAAGAAAGTAATGAATTTGTCATCAACAAGAGCGGGAAAGCAGCCAAAACACTGGCGAATGCTTTGCAACAGTTAATGTCAGATGAGGTTTTTCCACTGGTGCTCGGTCCGTGGACTCGTGGCGGTGAGGCCACAGCGGTTGACCGTCAACTGGGACTGGCCTATGGTGCTGCTTCTGTAAAAGCGCTTGAGGATAACAAGTTTGGCACCTTGGCGGCATTTGTACCGCCTCATATTGACTTTGTACCGCTAATTGATGCGCTGAATAAAAAACGCACCGTGAGCACAGATAATGAATTTATGAGAGTAGCACGGGCATTGGGAATTTACACAGGAGCTTAATACGAGAATCATGGAAGATCAAAACTATTTAGATATAACAGGACGCGTGCTGAATATTCAGCGATACTGCGGAGAAGACGGACCCGGAACCCGAACCACTGTATTCGTGAAAGGATGCTCCCTGCGTTGCAAATGGTGCAGCAACCCCGAAAGTATCAAACCAAAACCAGAACTGGATTTTAGTCGAAAACTCTGCAAAGGAGCAGCAGAATGCGGTGTTTGTCTTAAAGAACCATTTCCCAAAGGAGCATTTTATGTATCAGAAGGAGATGATGATGATAAAGTAAAAGCGAACTGGGATTTAGCCAACTCATGTACGGAAGAATTGGCAGAATTGTGCCCTACCGGAGCAATAGGTATGTTCGGTAAATTAATGACTGCACGCGAAGTGCTTGACGAAGCATTAAAAGACGAAAGCATGTACCGCAATACCGGTGGTGGAGTGACCATTAGTGGCGGAGAGTGTCTGTTGCAACCCGATTTTACTGCAGCCATTTTGCGCGGAGCTCAAGAAAGCGGCATTCATACAGCCATTGAAACAGCCGGAAATGTGCCCTGGGAATACATGGAGAAAGTTTTACTTTATGTTGATTTAATGCTACACGATAATAAATTGATGGATTCGAATCGCCACAAAAAGTGGACGGGCGTAGGTAATGAACGGCTACTTGAAAATTTCAAAAAAGCATATGAGAAATTTCCCAATACGGAATTTATCACTCGCACACCCCTAATACCCGGTATTAATGCGGACGAAGGACATGTCCGCGCTGTTCTGGAGTTTATCAAACCTTATAAAAACGTGATTGATTATGAGTTGCTTCCTTATCACCGATTTGGTCTTGGTAAATATGAGTTTTTGGGCAAGGTGTACGAATTGCAGGATTACCAAACACCTTCACCGGAATTACTCGAGCATTTGAGAGGTATTATTGATGAGTCATTTGAACGACAAGTATAAATCAGAATTGAAATCAATTCAGTAGAGTAGAAATGACGTACAAATAAATGAAGCAAATGCAACCCATTAAACCCAAAGCTCCATACGCCAGGCTTTCTTTCTCCTCCGAACAAAGTCAGAGAAAAAATCATTCGCTGCGCCTCCGATTTTTTGTTTTTCTCTAAATCACTTTTGAGCGAGCTATGCTTAATTGTTTTGTGAAGTTGGGAGCGGTTTTGCCTGCGGCGAGTCCCGTCTGAAAGGCGGGAATTAGCTTCGCTGAGTCCCGTCCGAAATGCGGGAATTAGCTTCGCTGAGTCCCGTCCGAACAAGCTGAGAAAAAAGACCTGGGCGCTACGCGGCCCGGGTTTTTTGTTTTCTCGCGATCGCTTAAGAGCGAGCTCTACGCGACCGCTCTAAAACAAAAAACCAGGTCTTTCGACCTGGTCTTTTTTCATTTGTACTCGGAGCGGGACTTGAACCCGCACGGACATTGCTGTCCATTGGATTTTAAGTCCAACGTGTCTACCAATTCCACCATCCGAGCCACTCCTAAATGGTGTGCTACTAGAGCGAAAGACGGGATTTGAACCCCTGCCTGCCGGTTTACCTGCCGAAAGGCATGGCAGGCGACCGGGTCGCTATCTTCTTTCAAAAAGATGAAAATCAATCATATAATCATCTGATCTCTATGAGCGAAAGACGGGATTTGAACCCGCGACCCTCACCTTGGCAAGGTGATGCTCTACCCCTGAGCTACTTTCGCAAGTTTTAGTCAATGAACACGCCTTCCGTTCAAACATTGTCCGTTAGGCAGGCGCAAATTTAATACATTTTAAGAAATCGCAAAGTATTTTAGGTAGATTTTTTTGGCTTTTAAGTGGGTGCGAATCTCAATTAATGGATATATTTGCAGCGATTTAAGAAAGAGGGCGATAGTATCTTGAAAACCGCAGTTTTACAGTACAACATTCTGGATGATCTCAAACAGCTGACCAAGTTCGGTCTGTCTGTCAGCGTGGTTTTTTCCTCCATAGCGGGATATTTGCTGGCAGCCGATCAGATCGATTGGAAAATACTTGTTTTGCTGGCTGTCGGTGGGTACTGCATGGTTGGGGCCTCGAATGCCTTCAACCAGATCATTGAACGCGGCCCGGACGCTTTGATGAAAAGAACGATGAACCGGCCCATTCCGGCCGGCCGGATTTCAGTCAATGTCGCGATGGTCATCGCAGTTGCCCTGACTTTGCTCGGGGTGATCATCCTCTACGGGATCAACGAACGCACCGCGCTGTTCGGATCGGTTTCGATATTTCTGTATACCTCGGCTTACACGCCTTTGAAGCCGATCACGCCGCTTTCGGTTTTTGTGGGTGCCATTCCCGGAGCCATTCCTTTTATGCTGGGCTGGGTCGCGGCCACGGGTCAGTTTGGCATTGAGCCGGGCATGCTCTTCATGATCCAGTTCTTCTGGCAGTTTCCCCATTTTTGGGCCATTGGCTGGCTGCAATTCGACGAATACAAAAAGGCGGGCTTCAATTTGATGCCTACCGGCGAAAAGAATAAAAAAGCGACGCGTCTGATCATCTTGTATACGATTTTCATGCTGGTGGTCTCCGTGATCCCGGTTTTCAGGATCACAGGAAGCCTCTACCTGCTGCCACTTTCGGCGGTACTCATTTTTGGACTGGGTCTTGTGATGCTTTGGTACGGGGTTAAACTCCACCGCGAACAGACCAACGTGATGGCGCGAAAACTGATGCTGGCCAGTGTTTTATATATAACCGCGATCCAAATTATTTTTGTGATCGACAAATTCTTTCACTGATGCAAATGGAACAAAAAGTTAAGGAAAGGACTTTCAAACAGATGCTCTGGATCTCCATGATCAGCATGACCATGATGTTTGCCGGACTGACCAGCGCCTATGTTGTCAGCCGGGCAAGAGAAGACTGGGTGAGCTTTGAGCTGCCCTCCGCTTTTTACCTCAGCACGATCCTGATTCTTTTGAGCAGCGTGTCTTTTGTCCTGGCCAGGCGATCCCTGCTTTCTGGAGATCACTCCAGATCCAACTTGTTTCTGGGCCTGACCCTGGTTTTGGGCCTGGCCTTTGTCTTCTATCAATTCAACGGATTCAACCAGCTCATCGAGGCAGGATTGTACACGACGGGTCCGGAGAGCAATGTGGCTTCTTCGTTTTTGTACGTGATCACAGGGGCGCACTTGTTGCACATCTTTGCAGGGATAATCGTCTTGATCCGTGTCATTTACAAAAATTTGCAGCATCGCTACACGGTTGAGGATCATTTGGGTTTTACTCTCGGTGCCATATTTTGGCACTTTGTCGACGCGCTCTGGATCTATCTTTTTCTCTTTTTCTTTTTTATCCGTTAAGGGGAACATTTTTTCAGGTTTGACAAGACATATGAATAATTTTTATATTTTTGCTGCTTAAGAAAAAACATGACTTATATCAGTTTTTTTGTAGTCAAGAAGATCATTTAAACTAAACTTTTTACAGTAAATGGAGGCAGTAGTTGCTGATACACCGAAAGGTGGAGTTTGGAGCGGAGGCGGAAACCGACCTTTTGACGCCAGTTATGGAAAAATGATGATGTGGTTCTTCATCATGTCAGATGCCCTCACTTTTTCGGGTTTTTTGGGTGCCTATGGATTGATTCGATTCAAGTACCTGGACTCCTGGCCGATTGCGGATGAGGTATTTACCCACATTCCTTTTATTCATGGTGACTACCCGATGTACTATGTGGCCTTCATGACATTCATCCTGATTTTTTCCTCTGTGACCATGGTATTGGCGGTTGATGCCGGTAAATTGATGCAGAAGAACAAGGTCATTGTTTACATGGGATTGACCATCATAGGAGGTTTGATCTTCGTGGGCTCGCAGGCCTGGGAGTGGAAAACCTTCATCAACGGAAGTTACGGTGCCCTGCAGCTGGAAGACGGCAAGATCGTTCAGTTTGTGGATGCCTCGGGTCACCAGGTGACGCTTCAAAGCTTTGCATCGAATGCTGCTTCCGAGCGGGTGCAGCACGAGAAGCACAACGGGCTTTGGTTCGTGGAAGAAGCGACTCTGCCATCTGTCACTTTGCAGCAGGTCAAGGAAGGGTTCGCAAACAATCCTGACATCGCATTGCGAACCGAGCTGATCAATCTCGAAACCAAAGAAAAGACAATCGTTTCCAGGGAAGAAGCCAATAAATTCCTGGATAAGGCCGTTCGCGTTGTGGAGGGAGCCAATCTCACCGAAAATGAATACGGAAAGACGCTTTTTGCCGATTTCTTCTTCTTTATAACAGGGTTTCACGGGTTTCACGTATTCTCCGGAATCGTGATCAATGTGATCATCTTTTTCAACGTGATCATCGGAACCTACGAGCGACGAGGACATTATGAAATGGTTGAGAAAGTAGGTCTGTACTGGCACTTTGTCGACCTGGTCTGGGTATTTGTATTCACATTCTTCTATCTGATTTAAACCTTTAAGAGTAGCATATGTCGAACGAACATTCACATTCACACGCTGTATTGATTTGGAAAGTCTTCGGATTTCTTTCGGTTGTAACTATCGTTGAAGTTGTTCTGGGGATCTATAAGCCCGCTGCGCTGCACCTGTCAAACGTGCTTGGTACGAGCTTGCTGAACTGGATCTTCCTGATCCTGACCCTGGTTAAGGCTTATGGCATTGCCTGGTATTTCATGCACCTGAAAGATGAGGTGACCTGGTTGAGAAGGGCAATCGTTTGGACGGTAGTATTCCTTATTGGATATCTCTCCTTCTTCTTGCTTTATGAAGGAGGCTCCCTGGGAGCGATCGATCAGCAGTGGTTGCGTTGGTCATACAATTGATGCATCGAATAAAGTATAACAAGTGTTTTGAGTGTTCAAAACACTTTTTTTATCTTCAATAATGGCAAAACCGGGACGAAATACGGTAATCTTGTCCATCCTTTTCTTCGGACCCCTGTTGTTCTATATTTTCCTGCTGACAGGAACCAATAACTTTGCGAAGTTGCCGGTACTCACTACCGGAGTTGACGACGTCAAGGAGTTTCGCTCAGATACGGGTTCAGATTCGGTCAGTCTTGATGGCAACATCAATATTATGTGTTTCCTGGGGCGGGAACCCTTGAAGCACAAAACCAATGCGCTCAACCTGAACGAAAAGATTTACAAACATTTCTATGGCTTCAAAGGGTTTCAGTTTGTTGTGGTCCTGCCGGAAGGTTCTGAGGCCGATGCCGAGCAGCTGAAAAAGGAGTTGGGAGCAACCTACGACGTGAGCGAATGGCACTTTCTATTCGGTTCGGAAAGCCAGGTGAGAAACCTGTTCGAAAGTCTTCAAACCAATATTTCCCTGGATGAAAAGCTGTACACCCAAAATGCATTCATCATTGATCGCGACATGAATCTGCGAGGCAGGTCAGAAGATGATGAGATGCCGGACGGGATGCGCTACGGGTACAATGCCGAGTCGATTTCCACCGTCCACCAGGAAATGGTCGATGATGTGAAAGTTGTCGTCGCGGAAGACCGGCTTGCCCTGAAGAAGAACAAAAGACAGATTTAAAAAAGTTGAAAAAGAATTCCTACATCGCGGTAGCCTTTGTCATCCTGATCTTTGGGATCTGGGCCATACCGAAAATTATTGACCGGTTGCAAGGCACAGAATTGATGACCTTTGAAAAGGTTCCCTCGTTTGAGTTTATCAGCCAGGATTCCGTGACAGTCAGCCAGAAGAATTTTGAGGGCAAGGTTTACGTGGTTGAGTTTTTCTTCACTTCCTGTCCGACGATCTGTCCGAAGATGCACGAGAGCATGTTGAAGCTGCAGAAGGAGTTTTACGGCAACCCCGAGTTCGGGATTGCTTCGATCAGCATCGATCCCAAAAGAGACACGCCTGCCGTTTTGAAGCAATACGCGAGCAAGAAAGGGGCAACGCTAAAGAACTGGTACTTTTTGACGGGAGAGAAGGATTCCATTTACAACTTTTCGAACAACGGCTTCAAACTCTATGCGGGAGAGAACAAGGACGTCGAGGGGGGCTTCGAGCACTCCGGTCTTTTTGCACTCATTGACAAGCAAGGATACATTCGCTCCAGAACGGTTAAGAATGGCGATATGGTGAATCCCATCAAGTTTTACAATGGGTTGGATCCCAAGGAGGTGGAATGGCTCAAGGAGGATATTGCTGTCTTACTGAAAGAATAAAGAAATTATGGAAGACGCCAAGAAATACAACAAGCTGATCACGATTCTGTCTATTGCCATACCCCTGGTGGTGGCAGCGCTTTTTGGAGTGAAAATTGACCTGGATCTACCTGTTTTTCTACCGCCGATCTATGCGGGTATCAATGCCGTGACCTCGGTTTTGCTTCTGCTTGCCTTTTGGGCGATCAAGAAAAAGAAGATTGACCTTCACGAGAACCTGGTCAAGGCCTGTATGGTGCTCTCCGCGGTTTTCCTGATCCTTTATGTCTTGTATCATATGACGTCGGACTCCACTTCATTCGGGGGTGAAGGGATAATTCGCTGGGTTTACTTTTTTGTGCTTATTTCTCATATCCTGCTCTCGATCGTAGTCATTCCCTTCGTTCTGATCACCTTTGTACGCGGAATAACGCGTGATGTCGAGCGTCACAAGAAAATAGCCAGGATCACTTTTCCGATTTGGTTGTATGTCACCATTACCGGTGTGATTGTTTATTTAATGATCTCGCCCTACTACTAGATTTCAATTCGAATGAATCTTTGGTCATGCCCAAAACATGGGTTATTTTTGCAAATGTATTTTCAATCGGGTCAGAATGCGCTCTAAATTCCAAATTCTCAGGCTAAAGAAAAGAGGCTGGACGCTCCTTGCCGGGATGTTGTTTCTTCAGTCCGAATCCTTGAGGGCTCAATGTGCCATGTGCCGGGCCGTGGTGGAGCAGGGCGGGGAAGAAATCGCTGAGGGCATCAACTCGGGCATTGTTTACCTGATGGCCTTTCCTTATATCGTTGTGGCCGTGGCTTCCTATCTACTTTATCGAAACTGGAGGCGAACTTCATCCGCTGCCTGATGCATTTCCTGAATAATCGTCTCAGATAATTGAGAATTACTGTAACATTTTTTTTAACCCCTCGTCATATACAACGAATTCCAATATTGAAATTACTTTTTATGAAAGCACCGCTAACCCTGATCTTGATCTTAAGTTTTTTTCTATCCGTTCAGGCTCAGACCGAAGACCTTGCCAATAAAAAATGGACGCTCGAAGATTGCGTGAACTATGCCTTGGAAAACAATATCCAGGTGAAACAGAGCGAGAACAACATTGCCCTCGCCGAAGTGGACAAAAGACAGGCTATTGGAAATTTTATTCCGAACCTGAACTTTAGCAGCACGGGTGCATGGAACTCGGGTCTGACGCAGGATCCGGCTACCGGAGTCTTGATCAACCAAACCTCCCAGACGACAACGGGAGGTATTCAATCGGGCGTAGCCATCTACAGGGGTTTCAGGAATCAGAACCAGCTGAAAAGGGCCGAACTCAGCATACTGGCGAGTCAGTACCAGCTGGACAGGATCAAAGATGACGTGACTTTGCAGGTTATCAACGCATATTTGCAGGTTTTGTTCGCCAAAGAAGCGGTGAATGTGGCGATCCCACAGGTGGAGATCACCAAGGAGCAGCTTGAGCGCACGACGCGGCTGGTTGACGCCGGAACAATGCCCCAGGGCGACCTGTTGGATGTTGAGGCGACCCTGGCCAATGATGAGCAGAACCTGATCATTACCGAGAACAATGTGAACCTGGCGCTGATCAACCTGGCCCAGCTGCTTCAACTGGAGGATTATGACAGTTTTGAAGTCGCCAATGAAGAAATAGAGACGCTTCCCCTTTTGAATTTGGCGGATTACTCCGTGGACAAGATCTATGAGACGGCTCTGGAGAATCGAAACGAGATTAAAGTGGCCAGGGCAAACATAGAGATCGCAGAATCAGACATAAAATTGGCCAAAGGAGCCTTGCAACCTACCTTGTCTGGTTTCTACCAATGGAACTCGAGGTATTCAGACAGAGACATTATCACAGGAGCGGAACTCGACCCCAATAACCCGACACAGATTATCGGTCGGGTCGAAACCACAGGAGATAATGTGATTTCAGACAATTTCATACCGGTTACCGGGCCGGCAAACCCGTTCTTCGATCAGATTGATCAGAACAAGGGTAGTGCTTTCGGTCTCAGTTTGAATATTCCCATACTCAACGGATTCTCGGCCTCAAACGATGTGAGAAGAGCCAAGATCAACTACGATCAGCAGAAATTCCAGTTGGAGCAGGAAGAGCTCACCCTGGAACGTACCATACACCAGGTATATGCCGATGCGATTGGAGCCTTGAAATTATACGATGCCACCAAGAGGTCACTTGAAGCTCGGGAGGTGTCATTCGACTACGCCCAGGAGCGTTTTGATGTTGGGGTCTTGAATTCCTTTGATTTCAGCCAGATCAAGAACCAGCTGGTCCGGGCCAACTCCGACTTTTTGACGGCCAAATACGACTTCATTTTCAGAGTTAAACTATTGGAGTTCTACTACGGTGTTCCGGTTGAGAATCTCAAATGAGTCGAGAACCTAAGATGATTTGAAGACCTTTCCATGGCCCTTATCCTGAGTATCGAATCGGCTACAAAGAATTGCTCGGTCGCGCTTGCAGCGGATGGAGAAGTGATTTCTTTGAAAGAGCTGCACGAGGAGAAATTCTCGCATGCAGAGAAGCTACACTCTTTTATCCTGGAAGTGATGGCTTCCTCAGACAGAAAACTAGCCGAATTGGATGCGGTGGCCGTTAGCAAGGGCCCGGGGTCTTATACGGGTCTGCGAATTGGGGTCTCAGCAGCCAAAGGTCTCTGTTATGCCCTAGGAAAGCCGCTGATCTCGGTGCCGACCCTGGAGAGTCTGGCCATGCAGATCGAAATGACTGAGAAAGGCCTTATCGTACCCCTTTTGGACGCAAGAAGAATGGAAGTCTACTCAGCCGTGTATAATGATCATTTTGAAGAAATTCGGGAGACCCGGGCAGAAATTATTGAAGCCGGATCCTTCTCAGATTATCTCAATGACAACAAAGTCTTCTTTTTGGGTGATGGAGCATCCAAGACCCATGAGGTGATCAATCATCCGAATGCCGTCTTTGTTACAGGCAGGTTCCCTTCCGCTCGTGAGATGGCCCGGATTGCCGAAAAAAAGGCCGCTGCAGAGCAATACGAAGACCTTGCTTACTTCGAGCCCTTTTACCTGAAAGATTTTGTGGCCGGCAAGCCGAAACGCTATTTTTAACTTAACTTTTCAGACCTCTTTTGCAGATCTCGAAAATTGCTTAAAAGGCAGTTTCAATTTGTTCGAGGGCCTTTTCTGAAGCCGTCACGGGTAATTTGCACGCCCCGTCGATACAAACATAGATCGTGGTCTCGTTTTCACTGTATTTGTATTCCAGCAAGGGCAGGGAGCTTTCTTTCTCGCTACCGACAATCAGCTTGTTTGGAATGTACTGACGATTGATCTCTGAGATGCGTTGTTTTGCTTCCGGGCCAACGACCGCAATTTCATAGTAGTCACCCAGGTAATTCGCATAGAGCCCCAGCCATTTGGCTGCACCGGCTCCGTATTCGACCACATTCATTTTCATGTTGTTCAGCATGGTCGAGGCACTTTGCAGATAATGTTTGTTTCCAAAGTAATGCCCGAGTTTGAAAAGGCTCTGAGCGAGCGTGGCATTCGAAGAAGGTATGACATTGTCATCTGTCTCGACTTTGCGGGAGATCAGGTTCTTTTCACGATCAGAGGTGAAAAAGAACATTTTGCTTTCGTCGTCATAGTAGTGATCGTAGCAGTAGTCAGCCAATTGTTTGGCCGATTGCAACCACCCCATGTCAAGCGTTACTTCGTAGAGAGCGATGTATGCCTCAATAACAGCGGCATAGTCTTCGAGGTAGGCATCCAGGTTGCTCTTACCACCTTTGTGATTTCTGAAGAGCCCTCCGTCCTCCTGCATCATATTGCGTTGGATGAAATGGGCATTCTTAAGGGCCATTTTCAGGTAATGCTCCTCGCCGAATACGGCGTAAGCCTGTGCATAGCCTCTCAGCATGAGCGCGTTCCAGGAGGTCAGGATCTTGTCGTCGAGACGCGGTCTGCTTCTTTTCTCCCTTTCAGTGAGCAATTTCTCTTTCCAGGACCCTGCTTTTTGCTTCAGCTCCTGGAGTTCAAGGCCATTCTCCCTGCAGAACGTCTCATCTGAAACCGAGCGAATGAGATGATAGAGGTCTTTTTCCCATTTGCCATAGCCGTTTACATTGTAATATTTGGCGAAGAGCTCATAATCCTCTCCAAGATGCGACTGGAGCTCCTCTTTGGTCCAGACATAAAATGCGCCTTCCTCGAGTTCTCCTGCTTCATCCTCACTATCAGCGTCAAGCGAAGAGTAGAAGCCGCCCTTATCATCATAGAGCTCGCGCTCGACAAAGCCTGTGGTTTCCTCAACAATTTCTTTGTAAAGCGGATTTCCTGTGGCCTGAAATGCCAGGGAATACAACGAGACCAATTGGGCATTGTCGTAAAGCATTTTCTCAAAATGGGGTATATGCCAGTGATCGTCTACCGAATAACGGGCAAACCCGCCTCCAACCTGGTCGAAGATGCCTCCGTAAGCCATCTGGGTAAGGGTCGTATTCACATAGTCCAGAATATCCTGGTCCTGGCTCTGAGCCCCGTAGCGGAGCAGGAACTCGATGTTGACCGGCATCGGGAACTTAGGGGCTCCCGGGCGTCCTCCATTTTTGACATCCATGTTTGATTTCCAGTTCTCGATCGACAATTCAAGTTCTTCCATGGAGAAATCTGCTGGTTTTTCATTGAGGGCAATCAGACCCGATTGTTGCACACCCTGGGTTAGCTTTTCGGCATAGTCCAGTGCTTTTTCCCGGTCGTTCGCGTACAGATCGGATAGCTGATTCAGGGCATTCATCCAATTCTCTTTGGGGAAGTAGGTGCCTCCCCAGATGGGACGTCCGTCAGGGAGGGCCACACAATTCAGGGGCCATCCACCGCGGCCTGTGAGCAGCTGAACAGCGTTCATATAGATTTGATCCACATCGGGTCGTTCTTCGCGATCCACTTTCACGTTGATGAAATGCTCGTTCATGACTGCAGCGACCGCGGAATCTTCAAAACTCTCATGTTCCATGACATGGCACCAGTGACAGGCGGCATACCCAATTGAGATCAGCAGGAGCTTGTCCTCTTTTTTCGCCAGTTCGAGGGTCTCTTCGTTCCAGGGATGCCAATCTACTGGGTTGTGCGCGTGTTGCAACAGATAGGGGCTGGTTTCGTGGATCAGGTTGTTGGTGTACTTGTGTTCTTGGTCCATGGCGTCTTTTTTAGGATTTCCGCAGGAAACAAACAGGGCAAAAGCTGTGATCAGCGCTACGAGTATTTTGTGCATGCAGGAAGTTTTCGCAAATATACCACCATTTCACCGATTGTTGTAAAGGTAGAAGTACTGCTTCGCCTCACAGGTGTTAATGCTGGATCAAAATTATATTTTAAAACATAACATTAAGATAACATTGAGGAATTATATTGATTATAGCTTTGCCATTATCATCACGGCTGTGTATGGGAGATGCATATATTTTAATGATCGTGGCGCTGATTGGACTGGCGGCAATAGATTTGGTCGTTGGGGTCAGCAATGACGCGGTGAACTTCCTGAATTCAGCCATAGGATCCAAGGTGATTAACATGCGAACCATCCTGATCGTGGCGAGTATTGGGATCGCTGTAGGAGCTGTCTTCTCCAGTGGAATGATGGAAGTGGCCAGGAAGGGAATCTTCAACCCGGGAGAGTTCTTTTTTTCCGAGATCATGATCATTTTCATGGCGGTCATGGTCACCGACATTCTCCTTCTCGACTTTTTCAATACGCTCGGCATGCCGACTTCGACCACCGTCTCCATCGTTTTCGAGTTGCTGGGTGCTGCCGTAGCCATGGGTGTGATCAAAATACTGATCTCGGATGATCAAACCCTGTTGGATTTATCAAATTACATCAATACGACCCAGGCAAGCCTCATCATCTCCGGGATCTTTCTGTCCGTCATTTTCGCATTCTCAATAGGCTCCATGGTGCAGTTTCTGACGCGCCTTTTCATGTCCTTTGACTTTGACCAAAAGCCTGTAATCTATTCTGCGCTTTTCAGCGGTTTTGCCCTGACCTCAATCACCTTTTTCATTTTTATGAAAGGTCTGCAGGGGACTTCTATCTATGGAGAGATCCAGGATGTGGTTGAATCCAATCAGCTGTCTATTATCGGGGGTTCCTTTGTCATATGGACGGCATTGTCCTATTTCCTCGCCTCGATTTTGAAATTCAATATATACAAACTGATTATCTCCGTCGGAACATTTGCGCTTGCCCTGGCTTTCGCAGGAAATGACCTGGTCAATTTCATCGGTGTCCCAATGGCTGCCTTTAATTCATACCAGGCCTGGAATGAATCCGGAATGTCGGCTGAATCCTTCAATATGGGAGTGCTGGCAGGCGAGGTTCCGACTCCTGAGCTTTTTCTCATTCTGGCCGGATTGATTATGGTGGCGACCCTGTGGTTTTCTACGAAAGCGAGAAAAGTGACTCAAACGGAAGTCAATCTGGCACGCCAGTCGGAAGGCCAGGAGCGCTTTGAACCGAATGGACTGTCCCGAATGATTGTGAGAACGTCGCTGGGGGTGATAAGAACGACCGGCCTAATCATACCTGACAGCGTAAAAGAGAGGGTTGAAAGGAAGTTTCAAAAGCCCGTGATCAAGATGTCCCGTAAGGCAATGTATGAGATGCCTGCATTTGATGCGGTGCGCGCCTCAACGAATCTCATGGTGGCCGGGGTCCTGATCTCAATTGCCACCTCGTTCAAACTGCCTTTGTCGACGACCTATGTGACTTTTATGGTGGCGATGGGAACCTCCCTCGCTGACCGCGCCTGGGACAGGGAAAGTGCGGTCTACCGGGTAGCCGGGGTTCTCAATGTGATTGGAGGTTGGTTCTTCACAGCCATTGTTGCCTTTTTCACATCGGGACTGTTTGCCTACATCATTCATTTGGGTGGAATTATTGCCGTTGGGCTGATATTGTTGCTTGTACTGGTTCTGTTGGCGAGGAACTATATCGGTCACAGGAAAGAAGAGAAAGAAAAGGCTCAGGAGCGCGTCATCAAGCGGGCAGAGCTCATAACGGCTAAAGAGGTCATTGATGAAACATCCGACCACATTGCTGAGGTAGTGTCCCGAGTACAGAAATTGTACAGCAATGTTGTCACGGATTTGTCTTCGCACGATTTGAACAAGCTTAAGAAAACAGACAAACACGTCAAGAAACTCAACAAAGAGGTTGATGCCCTGAAAGATGAAGCCTTTTATTTTATCAAATCCATGGATGAGTCCTCTGTGGAAGCCAGCCGCTTCTATTTGCTGGTGCTGGGTTACTTGCAGGACATTTCGCAGTCCATAAGCTATATTTCAACGGCGAGTTTTAAACACGTGAACAACAATCACAAGAACCTCAAAAAATCTCAGACGGGCGACTTGAGAATCATCGATGATCAATTGTCCAATATGCTCAAAGACATTGCAGTTACATTTGAGAATCGGGATTTTGACAACATTGTGAAGATTGTAGCAGAAAAACAGGAACTGCTGGATCACGTTTCTGATTCCATTCAAAAGCAAATTCATCGCATAAGAACGGAAGAGAGCAGTGCAAAGAATACGACCCTGTATTTTGGAAACCTGCTGGAAACCAAAGATCTCATATCGGCCATTATGAGCCTGCTCGAGCTTTACCAGGAATTTCACATCAGCATGAAAAGGGCACATATTCCGGTTTAAAGCGCCTCAGGAACCCTCAGTTTAGAATACACTGTAACTTTGGTGACCGACAGAATGTCAATTAATGCGTCACTTTGTACCTGATTTCAAAGCGGTATGGCATTTGCTATATTTCTGAAAAACAAGAGTTAAATTAAAATTGAATACGATGACCGAGTTATTGACAAAAGAGACTTTCCTTCAGAAGGTCTTCAACTACGAACAAAATAAAGAGTGGAAATTCGAGGGTGACAAACCCTGTATCATAGACTTTTATGCCGACTGGTGTGGCCCATGCAAGATGGTCGCCCCAATCCTCGAGGAACTATCCGAGGAATATGCCGGAAAAGTTGACATCTATAAGGTAGACACTGAAGTGGAACAGGAGCTCTCTGCTGCCTTCGGCATCCGGAGCATTCCATCGATGTTGTTCTGTCCTTCAGACGAGCAGCCCCAGATGGCCCAGGGTGCCCTTCCAAAGCACAACCTGGAGCAGGTGATCAAAGATGTGCTTAAAGTCGAGAAATAAGAGATAAATGATAAAAGGCTGCCAATCGGCAGCCTTTTTTTTGGTCCAAATTCGGCAGTCTTCTATGCCGATACTAGCTGGTGTTTCGCCAGGTATTCCGCAATTTGAATCGTGTTGGTAGCCGCACCTTTTCTCAGGTTGTCACTCACCACCCACATGTTCAGGGTTTGGGGTTGGGACTCATCGCGTCGCAGCCTTCCTACAAAAACCTCATCCTTTCCTTCTGCGAATCGCGGCATCGGGTAGGTGTTGGTCTCCAGGTCGTCCTGCACGACGACTCCTTCGGTCTCACGTAGGATCTGTCTGACTTCTTCCAGGTCGAATTCCTTCTCAAATTCGACATTGATGCTCTCCGAATGACCACCAACCACGGGGATTCGAACTGCAGTGGCTGTTACGGCTATGGTTCTGTCATTGAGGATCTTTTGGGTCTCCCTGACCAGCTTCATTTCCTCCTTCGTGTAGCCGTTCGCCTCGAAGACATCACAGTGCGGCAATGCATTCCTGTGAATCGGGTAGGGATAGGCCATTTCCCCTTGAACACCTTCATATTCATTCTCCAACTGTTGAACGGCTTTTACCCCGGTTCCCGTGATGGACTGGTAGGTAGAAATCACCAGGCGTTTGATTTTGTACTTTTTGTGCAGAGGGGCCAGTGCGACCACCATTTGTATGGTTGAGCAATTCGGATTGGCGATGATCTTGTCGTTTTCGGTCAACTCGGAAGCATTGATCTCGGGCACGACGAGTTTTTTGTCCGGATCCATCCGCCAGGCCGAGGAATTGTCAACCACGGTAGTTCCGACTTCTGCGAATTTTGGTGCCCATTCGAGTGACGTTCCACCACCCGCTGAGAACAGGGCTATGTCCGGACGTGCTTTCACGGCGTCCTCCAACCCGATGACAACATGGTCTTTTCCCTTGAACTGCATTGTCTTTCCTACTGATCTTTCAGAGGCGACAAGCAAAAGCTCCGTGACCGGGAAATTTCTTTCCTCGAGCACCTTTAACATGACGTGACCGACCATTCCGGTGGCTCCTACAACTGCAATTTTCATTTTCAAATATTTATTTGTTTGCTTTTGAAGGAGCAAATATCACAATTTATGTGAGATGTCGGGCAAAGGTTTCATCGAATCTTGGCACATTGTTTAATTTATTTCAGCTTTGCCCGGGAGTCGGGTTTTTTTAACAAAGCGACATTTTAAGAATATATCGTATTTTTGCAGCTCAGAAAAAATGGCACTATGGTAGTGAACAGCGAGAACAAGATTGAGCTCATGGCTCCGGCGGGTAATTTCGAGTCCCTGCAGGCGGCACTCGACAATGGAGCAGATTCGGTTTACTTTGGAGTGGAGCAATTGAATATGCGGGCACGTGCCTCGATCAATTTCACACTGGATGACCTGCAGGAGATATCCGACCGCTGCAGTGCGAAAAACGTTCGCACCTATCTGACCCTGAACACCATCATTTACGATCACGATCTGAGTATCGTGAAGACCCTTATCCGACAGGCAAAGGAAGCGAAGATCACAGCAGTCATTGCGATGGATCAGGCCGTCATTGCCATAGCGCGACAGGAAGGGATGGAGGTTCACATCTCAACTCAGATCAATGTGACCAACATCGAGACCCTGAAGTTCTATGCCATGTTTGCGGATACTGTCGTATTGAGCCGGGAGCTCAGCCTGCGTCAGGTGAAAAAGATCACGGAGCAGATCGAGAAGGAGCAGATCAAAGGCCCTTCGGGACGGCTTGTCGAGATCGAGATCTTTGGTCACGGGGCGCTTTGCATGGCCGTATCGGGCAAATGCTATTTGAGCCTGCACTCGCATAATTCCTCTGCAAACCGGGGAGCCTGCAAGCAGAATTGCAGAAAGAAATACACGGTGATCGACCAGGAGTCGGGCTTCGAAATGGAGATCGACAATGAATATATCATGTCCCCCAAAGACCTGTGCACCATTGACATTCTCGATCAGGTTTCGGATGCCGGGATCAAGGTCCTGAAGATAGAAGGTCGCGGCAGGGCGCCGGAGTACGTGGCCAAGGTGATTCGTTGCTATCGCGATGCGATTGACTCGATTACGGCAGGAACCTATGACAAGGACAAGGTGATCGAATGGATGAAAGATCTTGAGAAGGTTTACAATCGCGGATTCTGGAACGGGTATTACCTGGGCCAAAAGCTGGGAGAGTGGAGCAAAGGATCAGGATCTCATGCCACACAGAAAAAGGTGTACATCGGAAAAGGGGTGCACTACTTCCCGAAAGCCTCCATCGGGGAATTCAAGCTTGAAGCGTTTGATCTCAAGGTCGGGGATACGATTCTCATTACCGGCCCCACAACAGGAGCCCAGGAGCTTCAGGTGAAAGAAATGTTTGTAAACGATGAGAAAGGAGATGTCGCATCTCGCGGGGACTCCATTACCCTTCCTCTCGAATTCAGGATCAGGCCGAGCGACAAGCTCTACAAGATTGTGCCTGAGGAAAAGCCGGTCGAAAGCATTTAATTAGAAAATTCAAGCGACTTCATGAAGTCCGACTTAATGCAGCCAGAAAGTGATGGCCGCGAACAGGGCAATGACCAGGAATATTCCCAGGGCCACCAACCAAACTTTGCTGTAATAGGTCCTGTGGAGCGGGATGTCCTTTCGGTAGCTCCATATCATCATCCCCACAAAAGCGAGGGCAAATAGCACGGCAAAAATCGTTTGTCCCTTGGAGAACATTTTGGTTATATTTACGACTGCAAAGGTAAGAGTTTATGACCAGAAATGCGATTGTTTTCGGGGCAACCTCAGGGATAGGAAGGGCACTTTCACAGCTGTTGGTCCAGGACGGTTACAAGGTATTGATCACGGGCAGAAGACTTGAACGACTGGAGTCACTTCAAGCGACCGCTCCGAAATCCTACGTGATCCGGCAGCACGACATAACCGATGTCGATGACACGGGAAGGCTCTTTGAAGAACTGCCTTCCACAATGGGCCAGGTGAATCTGATCATCCACAATTCGGGGATCGGGGAGAACAATTTTGATCTTGAATGGGACAAGGACCTGCCTACCTTGAACACCAATGTGATCGGGGCAGCCCGCGTTTATCAGCTGGCCTACAACTACTTCAAAATTCAGGGGCACGGACATTTGGTCGGGATCACCTCCATAGCCTCCCTGGTCGGAAACAGGCACGTACCGGCGTATCACGCCTCGAAGTCCTTTCAGTCGAACTATCTCGAATCCTTGTGGATGAAAGCCAAACGTACGAAAAAGGCAAAAATCCAGGTAACCGATATCTTACCGGGATATGTCGATACCGATATAATCACCGGGGACACCTTTTGGATGGCTACCCTTGACAAAGCGTCCCGACAGATTTACGCAGGAATTAAGAAAAAAAAGAGGAGGGTCTACGTCACCCGTCGTTGGGGCTTGGTCGCCCTGATGATACGGATATTGCCTCCCGGAATTCTAGTTAAATTTTTTTAAAGAATGAACAAGAAAATAAAAGCGGTCCAGGATTTCCATGAGGCCTTTGGGCTGGGTGTTCGGCACGAGCCGATAGCCTCGCTCCCCGAGGAAAAGCTTCAACTGCGGTTCAACCTGATGGCCGAGGAAAATGAGGAATACCTGGAAGCCGCGCGAAACGGGGATCTGATCGAAGTCGCGGACGCCCTCGGTGACATGCTCTACATCCTGTGCGGAACGATACTCGAGCACGGCATGCAGCACAAGATCGAAGAAGTTTTCGAAGAGATTCAGCGCAGCAACATGAGTAAATTGGGCCAGGACGGCAAACCGATCTACCGGGAAGACGGCAAAGTCATGAAGGGTCCGAATTACTTCAAGCCTGACATTGAGACAATTCTAAGGAAAGTCATTTGACCTCGTAGCGCCAGCCGAACTTGTCCTCGTCCCGATTGTACTGGATGTCGGTGATTCTCTTTTTCAGGGTGTCAGCGTAATTGTCCTCCAATTCAGGAAGCTCGTAATCTTTGTTTTGGTAGCCGAATCCGGAGATGGGAGAGACGACTGCCGCGGTTCCTGCGCCAAACATCTCTTTGAGCTCTCCTTTTTGATGGGCCTCGATCAGTTCATCCACTCTTATTTTTTTGACCTCCACGTCGATTCCCATGTCTTTTGCCACGTCGATGATGCTCTTTCGGGTCACCCCGTCGAGTATTCGGTCGCTGGTGGGTGCAGTGAGCAGTTTGTCTCCGATGCGGACGAAAATATTCATGGCCCCGGCTTCCTCAATGAACTCGTGTTTGATGTCGTCGGTCCAGATCACCTGCTGGTAACCCTTTTCAATGGCCAGGTTGGTTGGATAGAACTGTCCGGCATAATTTCCTCCGGCCTTGGCAAAGCCAACTCCTCCGTTCGCGGCACGGGCGTATTTTTCCTCGATAAGGACCTTGATCTTTCCGCCAAAGTAAGGTCCTGAAGGAGAGCAGGCGATGACAAAGGTGTAGGCATCCGAAGGAGAAGCGTGGAAACCCTTTCCTGATGCGAACATGAATGGCCGCACGTAAAGTGAGCTGTCTGCAGTTGTTGGAATCCATTCCTTGTCCAACTTCAACAGTGTGCTGAGTCCTTCCATGAAATAGGCTTCGGGGAGCTCTGGCATTGCCAGTCTTTTCGCAGAGATGTTCAGCCTCTTCTGATTCTCTAACGGCCTGAAAAGCCAAATTCTGTCCTGCTCATCTTTGTAGGCCTTCATCCCCTCAAAAATCGATTGACCGTAATGGAAGATCTTGGCTGAAGGGTCCAGGCTGATGTCCTGGTAAGGAACAACGCGGGGCTGATTCCACTTTCCGTCTGAATATTCACATATGAGCATGTGATCGGTTCGGATCTTGCCAAATGGCAGATTGTCAAAATCGACCTCACTGATCTTTGATTGCTGTGCTCTCTCAATTAGAATCGTATTGCTGACTTCGAAGCTCATCCTATTGTATTTTAATACAAAAATAGACAATATGGCTCAATTACGGCTTTGGCCCCAAGGAATTTATTTGGTTACCTTTGCTTCAAATCCCTTGAGATGGAGCGAAAAATCATCCAAACTTCCGATGGTTCCAAAAGCCTTTACCTTCCGGAACATGACGAGACTTATCACTCCCGTCATGGGGCCCTGCAGGAAGCCTACCACGTCTTTATTCGAAGCGGCCTGGATATGTTTGGAGATGGCACCGAGGTCAGAATTTTAGAAATGGGTTTTGGCACGGGTTTGAACTGCTTCATCACCTGGCTGGAGGCCCAAAATCGAAATCTGAAGGTACATTATTGCGGCCTTGAGGCGTACCCGATTTCGATCGATATGGCTATAGAACTCGACTACCCGGCTGCACTCGGACATGAGGAGTCACAATCCCTTTTTGAGAGCTTGCACAAAAGTCCCTGGGACCGAACTGCACGGATCGACGAAAGCTTCGAATTGAGGAAGGTAAAAGGTCTTTTGACTGATTTCAACGAGTCGGCCACTTATGATCTGATCTATTTTGACGCTTTTGGTCCGCGGGTGCAGCCCGAGCTATGGACAGAAGCCATTTTTGAAAAAATGTACCGGGCCCTTGGCCAAAAAGGTGTTTTGGTGACCTACTCGGCCAAGGGAAGTGTCAGAAGGGCTCTGCAGGCTGTTGGTTTTGAGGTGGAACGACTTCCCGGTCCTCCGGGGAAACGAGAAATGTTGAGGGGTACAAAAGACCTGGAAATGCTTTGAATTTGATCCCTTTTTGGGTAACTTGGAGTTGGATTAAGTTATGGCGCTATGACGGAAACCAAATTTGTAAAAAGAAAGAAGCCCAATTACAAAAGGGCGATTATCCTGTTGATCCTCCTGATCATAGTCCTCTTTTTGTTTTTCAATGTCGACAGCTTGTTGTCGGGACTTTTTGAAGTGAGAGAATAGCGGTCAGTTGAGCATGTCCCAGAGCATGTCCTTAAGCTCTACAAGGCCTTTTTGAGAAAGCGAGGAGATGAAAATGTGAGGAATGTCCTCAGGGAGCTCCTGTTTCAATTCCGCTTCGAGCTCCTCGTCCAGAAGATCCGATTTGCTGATAGCGAGAAGCCTTTCTTTATCGAGCAACTCAGGATTGTGTTTTTTCAATTCATTGAGGAGGATTTTGTACTCCTCGCGGATGTCCTTGCTGTCAGCCGGTATCAGAAAAAGCAGGGTGGAATTTCGCTCAATATGCCTGAGAAACCTGTGTCCCAGCCCTTTGCCTTCTGCCGCTCCTTCTATGATCCCGGGAATGTCGGCCATCACAAAGCTCTTGAAGCCCCTGTATTCCACGATCCCCAGGTTGGGCTTGAGCGTGGTAAACTCGTAATCGGCAATTTTGGGTTTGGCTGATGTCAGGACCGAAAGCAGAGTCGATTTTCCGGCATTCGGGAATCCGACCAGTCCGACGTCTGCAAGCAGTTTCAATTCAAGCTGGTACCAGCCCTCCTGTCCTTCCAGGCCCGGTTGGGCATATCTCGGGGTCTGATTCGTGGCTGATTTGAAGTGCCAGTTCCCTTTGCCGCCCTTGCCTCCTTCACACAGGATCAACTCCTCGCCGTCGGTCGTGATCTCGAAGAGCATCTCCTGGGTTTCCCCGTCTCTTATAACGGTTCCCAGCGGGACATCGACATACACGTCCTCTCCGTCTTTCCCGGTGCTCCTGTTCTTGCTTCCAGCAGCCCCGTGTTCGGCTTTGAAGTGTTTTTTGAATTTGAGATGATACAGGGTCCACATGTTCTTGTTTCCCCTGAGGATGACATGGCCACCGCGTCCACCGTCACCTCCATCCGGACCTCCCTTGGTCACAAACTTTTCACGATGCAGATGCACAGACCCTTTTCCGCCGTGGCCGGATGCGGCCCAGATTTTTATATAGTCAACAAAGTTTCCTTCTGTCATGTAACGACCCTAAAGATTGTCAAATACCTTCTCCAGGCGCGAGGTGATCTCCTCGATGCTCCCTACGCCGTCAATTCCGAAGTACTTGTTTTGATTCTGGTAATATTCCTTCAGGATCGAGGTTTTGGTCTCGTATTCCTGGAACCGGTTCTTGATCTTTTCAACGTCCTGATCGTCGGCTCTTCCACTGGTTTTTCCGCGGTTCAAAATTCGTTCAACCAGCAAATCTTCGGGTACCTCAAGGGCGACCATGCCATTGATGGATTCGTTCTTTTCATTCAAAAAGGCGTCAAGGGAGATCGCCTGGGACTCGGTCCTGGGAAATCCGTCAAATATGAATCCCTCGGCATCCGGGTTGCTGTTGACCTCTGCCTTGAGCATATCTATGGTAACCTCATCTGGAACGAGATCTCCATTGTCTATGTAGGACTTGGCCAGTTTGCCCAATGCGGTTTCATTTTTGATGTTGTATCTGAAAACGTCACCTGTTGAGATATGGACCAGATTGTATTTGTCTTTCAAAAGAACGGCCTGAGTGCCTTTGCCTGCTCCCGGAGGTCCGAAAAGAACTATATTCTTCATGTTTTGCGTATTTGGTTCACTTTTATTTCTTTGGTCATTCCTCGAGCTGGTACAAATCCGGCAGATTCCTGCCCAGCCCGTCGAAATCAAGTCCATAGCCAATGACGAATTTGTCTTCAATGGACTTGCCAATATAATCGATGGGCAATTCCTTTTTGAAGACGTCGGGTTTAAAGAACAGGGTTGCAATTTTCAATTGCTTCACGTTCTTGTCCCTGAAAATCTCATAGATCTCTGCCAGCGTGTTCCCGGTATCTATGATGTCTTCTAAAATCACAACTGTCTTGCCGTTCAGGTCTTCATTGACCCCCACCAGGTGTTTGACCTTGCCGGATGAATTCAATCCATCATAGGAGGCCATTTTCACAAAAGTGATATGACAATCCCCAGGGTATTCCCGGATAAAATCTGCAGCAAACATGAAAGAGCCATTGAGAATGCCAACAAAGATCGGAACCTCTTCAGGTTCCATTTCCTCTGCAACCCGATTGGCAAGAAACTTCACGTATTTCGCAATTCTCTCCCGGTCTATAAAGGGGACAAAGGTTCGATCTTTGATTTTAATGCTACTCGTCGAGCTCATGGTCGGCAAATGTTTCTGAGAGACTGCAAAATTAGTAAAAAGTAAAAACCTTTCGAGCAATATTGCCCAAAAGGTTTTTACTTGAATCGTTTGAATTCAAGACCGGAAACAACCGGTCATGGAATCTTATTTCTTGGATTTCTTTCCGAGCTTTTCTGTCGTATCGTACATGATTGGCGAGGCGATGAAAAGCGAGGAATAAGTACCCACGATCACACCAATGATGAGGGCAAACATGAATCCTTTGATGGAATCACCTCCAAAGATGAATATCGCGAGCAATACGATCAAGGTGGTAAGCGAGGTATTCACCGTTCTTCCCAGGGTGCTGCTCAGAGCCGTGTTCACAGTTCTGCTGTAGACCCAGTTCGGGTGCTTCAAGTGAAACTCGCGGATACGGTCAAAGATAACCACCGTATCGTTCAGGGAGTAACCCACAACCGTCAGGATAGCTGCAATGAAGGACTGTCCTATTTCCATGTCAAACGGCAATATCTTGTAAAACAAGGAGAAGATCGAAAGCACGATCAGCACGTCGTGGAAAACCGCCGCAACTGCCCCAAGGCTGAATTGCCATTTTCTAAAGCGAAGCAATATGTAAAGGAATACGACAATGAGAGACCCCAAAATAGCCCAAAAAGCAGCCTGCTTGATATCGTCGGCAATCGTTGGGCCGACTTTGATCGACTGCATGATTCCGACGTTCATTTCGTTGTCGGCTCCTTTGAACTGGTCGTAGCTGATTCCCTCGGGAAGGAAAGCCTGAACTCCCGTGTAAAGAAGGTTCTGAATCTCCTCATCAACACCGACGCTGTTGTCATCGATTTTGAATTTGGTTGTGATCTTGAGCTGGTTGGCCGAACCGAAGGTTTTAACCTCAGGAGAGCTTCCAAAGGCATCCTTCAAGCTATTGGCTACTTCAGGCGCACTCACGTTCTCTGCAAATCGAACCGTATACGTTCTACCTCCTTTGAAGTCGACACCGTAATTCAAACCGTTGGTCAGGAGCGAACCGATACCGACGATGAGTATAGTTCCTGAAATGATATAGGCCATTTTTCTTTTTCTCAGGAAATCCACATCAACGTCCTTGAACCAATTCTTGGTGATATTGGTGTTGAAGGTCAGTGTCTTGTTTCCTCTCACGTACCACTCGATCAACAATCGGGTGATGAAGATGGCTGAGAAAAGAGAAGTCACGATACCGATCATGAGCGTAGTCGCGAAACCTTTTACCGGTCCGGTTCCGAAGACATACAGGATGATACCTGTAAGAAGGGTGGTGACGTTGGCATCCAAAATGGATGACAGGGCACCGCTGAAACCATCATTGATGGATTCTTTCATGCCTTTGCCTTTATTGAGCTCTTCCTTGATCCTCTCATAGATGAGAACATTCGCATCCACAGACATACCGATGGTCAATACGATACCTGCGATTCCGGGCAGCGTCAACACGGCTCCAAACGAGGCGAGAACACCAAAGATGAATAGTATGTTGAGTGCCAGTGCAATGTCAGAGAATATTCCTGCCTTTCCATAGTAGAATATCATCCACAGCAAAACGATGATCAGGGCAATGATAAAGGAATAGGTACCGCTGTCGATGGCTTCCTGACCCAAAGAGGGCCCAACCACGTCAGACTGGATGATACGTGCTGCAGCCGGTAGCTTACCGGACTTCAGGGCATTGGCCAAATCCTGGGCCTCATCAATAGTAAACTGACCCGATATCGAAGTCCTGCCCGTGGTGATTGCGTCGTTGACGCGTGGAGCAGAGTAGACGTAGTCATCGAGAACAACCGCCACAAATTTTCCAACGTTAGCCGTTGTCATTTTTGCCCACTGCTTGGTTCCTTTGCTGTTCATGGTCATGCTGACCTCAGGGTTGGCACCCAGCTGGTCAAAAACCTGTTGCGCATCCGAAATGACATCTCCCTGGATGGGCGCCAAGTCATCGCGATTTGACTTTAGTGCATAAAGGCTCAAAAAGTCATTGTTCGCCTTGACATCCCAGGCGAATTTGGTGTATTTCATGTCAGCCGGCAACAAGGCTCTCACCTCTTTCATCGCCAGGTAGCTGTTGATGGCCGCTGTGTCGTTTACGCTCGCCGATGCCAGCATCGAGCTGATGTCTCCCTGGGTTTGGGGAAAACGCACGAAAAGCTTGGCAAACAAAGGGTTTTGGGTTTCGAAGTCGATAGAGTCCTTGACTTCTCCCAACAGATCGTCAATTTCTTCTTCTGTCGTGGTAGCGCTGTCTTTTTCAACCTCTTCTTCAGGTTTGAGAATTTGAGCCAGTGTGGTATTGGCAGACAGAAAGAACTGTGCCATTTCCTGGTTGGTGTATACTTCCCAGAATTGGAGTTCCGCAGTGCTCTGGAGGAGTTTTCTCACCCGGTCGATGTCTTTGGCGCCGGGCAGTTCAATAAGGATCCTTCCGGATTCTCCCACCCTTTGGATATTGGGTTGTGTCACCCCGAAACGGTCAATACGGCTTCTCAAAACTTCGAAAGCCGTGTTTATGGACCCTTTTACCTCATCCTGCAAAATAGGCTTGACCTCCTCATCGGTCATTTTGAAATTGATCTTGTCCTTGAGCGACTTGTTTCCGAAGATGCTCGGATCACCCAACTTGACACTTCCCTGGCTAGCGGCCTCGAAGGACTCGAAGAACAGGGTCAAATAGTCCTTGTCACTGTTTTTCTGTGCCTGGGTTGCATCGTCGAGGGCCTGGTTGAACACCGGGTTTTTCGATTGGTCCGACAGGCCGACGAGAATGTCACGTACGGATACTTCCAAAATGGCATTGATACCTCCTTTAAGGTCCAGCCCCAGGTTGATCTCCTTTTCTTTAACTTCGTCATAGGTGAACTCAGTGAAACCCAGATTCACCACCGGTGTGTTTGCGACAGAGTCCAGGTATTTTTTCTCGAGACGTCCAATATCTTCTGAATCAGAGGATGTAGCAGTTGTTTCTGCATAAATCGCTGCTTCTTTCTCCACATTCTTTGCGAACCACGTAAAGGATAGTTGATAGAGACAAACTACACTCAAAATGATCGCAAATAATCTAACAAGTCCCTTGTTCTGCATGCTTTTTACTATTTAGTAATCCTATTTTTGATTTAATCGGGCAAATATACTCAAAAGATTTAGGTTTGAAAGAAATAAAACCTATAATTTTGGCGGCCTTAATTTGAGGGCTAACTGTTTAATTTTTATTAAATTGAGCAAATAAATCAAGCACTTTATGAAACCTTTATCCGACATAGAAATTGCTCAAAAAACACAGTTGCAGCCCGTTGTTGAAATTGCCCAAAAACTGGGTATCAAGGAAGATGACCTGGAGCTTTACGGAAAGTACAAAGCAAAGCTTCCGCTGGACCTGATCGATGAGGAGAAAATAAAAAAGAACAACCTGGTGCTGGTGACTGCGCTCACGCCAACTCCGGCCGGGGAAGGCAAAACGACGGTTTCGATTGGACTCACCGAAGGTTTGAACAAAATAGGCAGGCAAGCGACCGTTGTTTTGCGCGAACCTTCGCTGGGCCCCGTTTTCGGAATCAAGGGCGGTGCTGCCGGAGGAGGGTATTCCCAGGTGGTCCCGATGGAGGACATCAATCTGCATTTCACAGGCGACTTCAATGCGGTCGAGAAGGCCAACAATTTGCTTGCCGCCCTGATTGACAACAATCTTCAGAAAGTAGAGAATTTGAACCTGGATCCACGGGCTATTTTTTGGAAACGGGTCATTGACATGAACGACCGCGCCCTGCGTCAGATCACCATAGGTCTCGGAGGAACGGCAAACGGAATTCCCCGTGAAGACGGATTCAACATCACACCCGCCTCTGAAATCATGGCCATCCTCTGCATGGCAACGGGTTTTGAGGATCTCAAAGAGCGAATGGGCAATATTTTCGTCGGCTTTACCTTTGACAAGAAGCCTGTTTTTGCCCGGGATCTGAAGGCCGAGAATGCCATGGCCATCCTTCTCAAGGATGCGATCAAACCCAATCTTGTGCAGACCCTGGAGAAAAACCCCGCGATTATACACGGAGGACCCTTTGCCAATATCGCCCAGGGAACCAATACGATACTGGCCACCAAAATGGGGCTCTCCCTTTCGGAATACGTTGTCACGGAAGCCGGATTTGGAGCCGACCTCGGGGCGGAGAAGTTTCTGAACATCAAATGTGTCGCTGCGAACCTGAGCCCAAGTGCCGTGGTTCTGGTGGCTACCATACGGGCCCTGAGACATCATGGAGGTGCGCTGCCGGATGAGCTCAATACGCCAAGTCTTGAAAAGGTGCAAAAGGGAATTGCAAACCTGGACAAGCACATAGAAAACATAAGGAAATTCCATATTGAGCCCGTTGTGGCGATCAACGGTTTTACGAATGATTCCGAAGAGGAGGTGAAATTCATCATCGATCATTGTGCGGCTCTGGGCGTAAGAGCAGTTTTATCCGAAGGCTGGGCAAAAGGAGGAGATGGAACCATGGATCTGGCCGCGGCCGTCGCGGAGGTGGTGGAGAGCAAGGCGTCTCATTTCAAACCCCTTTATTCCTGGGATTCACCTGTCGTCGATAAAATCGACACGATCGCAAAAGAGATTTACGGCGCTTCCCATGTGAGTTACACAAAAAAGGCCCAGTTGAACCTGAGAAGGATCAAGCGTCTCGGATTTGAAAATTTTGCCATCTGCATAGCCAAGACCCAGAAGAGTTTTTCCGATGACGAGAAATTGATCGGAAGACCGGAGAACTTTGAGATCCACGTCAGAGAAATAGAGATTGCGGCCGGTGCCGGCTTTGTGATTCCCATTGTGGGGAAGATGATGCGAATGCCGGGATTACCCTCCAGACCTGCTTCTGAGGGCATGTCGATCGACAATGAGGGAACCATTTCGGGCCTTTCGTAATAGGGCTTTTTTGCCGGTGTGGATGAAGTCGACCGGGATTGAGAATTGATTTTTTAACAAATCTTTAGGTATGCGAAAAGTAACAATCTTTCATCTTTGAGCTCTCATTTGGGAAATCAATTCAAATTTATTCATGATAAAACAATTACTCGCATTGGCTATGACGAGCGCGCTGCTGATAAGCTGCGGAAGCTCGAAATCTTCTTCCAATGACCTGGCAACCCAAACGGTCATTCAATCAAAAATAGACCTGACACGGGTTGAGCAGGATAAGGTTCCGGTAGAGATGGATCCCGGCAGGTTCCTCTCCGATACGGTTGTTTACAGGTTGCCCCGGGTGATCCAGGGAACCTATGCTGTCGGAGATTACGGGAGCTTTGTGGATTCCCTGAGAGCTCTCGATTACGACGGGAAGGAATTAAAAACCGAACGCCTGGACACGAATTCCTGGGCGGTGTACGGCTCCAGGGAGCTGGATCGAATCACCTATTGGGTCAATGACACTTTTGACCAGGAGGGCAGTGGAAAACCCACTCCGTTCTCACCGGCAGGAACCAATATCGAATCCTCGAATTACGTTTTGAACCTCCACGGTTTTGTCGGGTATTTTGACTCTCTGAAGGACAATTCCTATGTGCTTGAGATTGTGTCTCCCTCGTCTTTTGAAAGGACAGCTGCATTGCCGGTTGTCGAAGAAAAAACAAACGCGGAAGGCTCGGTGACCACGACGCGTTACGCAGCCGATCGATATTTTGAAATCACCGACAATCCGATGATGTTCGGTGACCTGGACGTAGAGGAATTCCAGGTGGGCGACATTAAGATCGTGCTCAGTGTTTTCTCCCCGAGTGGGAAGCACAGTGCCAAGCACCTTAAAGAGACCATGTATAAAATGATGGAGGCCCAAAAGGCGTACCTGGGATCGGTCAATTCGACAAAGCGCTACGATATCTATCTCTACCTCGCCGACAACACCGATGAGGCTCCCGGAGGATTTGGTGCCCTGGAGCATCACACCTCGACAGTGGTGGTGATGGCCGAATCCATGTCAGAGGCGAGTCTCGATGCCAGCATGATCGATGTGGTGAGTCATGAATTCTTCCATATTTTGACGCCCCTGTCGGTCCACTCCGAAGATGTGCATTATTTTGACTATCACGACCCGAGCTTCTCCAAGCACCTTTGGATGTACGAGGGCCTAACCGAGTATTTTGCCACCCATTTCCAGGTCAACCAGGGTCTTGTCGATGAGGATGAATTCTACGGGGACCTGATGCAAAAAATACAGACGGCGGCGTCCTTGAACGACACCATGAGCTTTACGGAGATGAGCGAGAACATCCTCGAGCAGCCCTATGCGTCAAATTATTACAACGTGTATCAGAAAGGAGCCCTGATCGGAATGTGCCTGGACATAATCATCCGCGAACAAAGCGGAGGGGAGCGAGGCATACTCTCGGTGATGAAGGAGCTTTCTGAAAAATACGGGGTCGATAAGCCCTTTGAAGATGAATCGATCATTGAAGAGATCACAGCGATGACCTATCCCGAGGTAGGAGCCTTTTTTGAGAATCATGTCATTGGGGGTACTCCAATTGACTACAACGTCTATTTCGCAAAAGTCGGTTTGGGGATGATCGAAGGTCGAATCCAGACGAATTATATCATGAACAATGGGGCCCTTATATTGAAGGGGCGTCAGGAAGACGGAACGATTTTCTTCAGTGAAGCCGTCGCTCAGAATAGCTTTTGGCATGAGAATGGCGTGTTGCCCGGTGACGTTATCAAGGAGATTGATGGGACAGTTATCACCCTGGAGAATGCAAACGCCGTGGTTGGAGCAGCCTACGGATGGACACCAGGTCAGAAGGTTGTGGTGAAACTCGATCGGGACGGGGAAGAGATCATCATTGCCAAAGAGCTCACACCATCCTACACGGTAGGGAAGAAGCTTGGAAGGAAAGAAGAGGCAACGGAGAAGGAGCTCGAGCTCCTGGAAGCCTGGCTTAAAGGATGAAAACAAAAAACCATCTTGATTTTCAAGATGGTTTTTTGTTTTAACAAAGCACAAGGAAGGTCATGATGACTCCCGTTTGCACCCTACCATTGCCGGTTTTAGTTCAAAACCTCTTCCAGCAATCCGTTGGTCTTGCGCACAGCCTCTGCACTGTTTTGCAATTTGTCGCTTTCAGCTTCGCTGAGGTCGATCGATACAATTTCTTCGATTCCGTTTTTGCCAATGATGCAAGGAACTCCAATACAGATGTCATTGAGGTTGTATTCCCCTTCCAGCATGGCTGAGCATGGAAACATTTTCTTTTGGTTGCATACGATGGATTGAACCAGTGAAGACACGGCAGCACCGGGAGCATACCAGGCACTCGTTCCAAGCATTTTGGTCAGGGTGGCTCCTCCAACTTTAGTGGCTTCTGCTACTTCCTGAAGTCTTTCATCCGATAAGAATTTGGTGACAGGTACGCTGTTTCTCACCGCGAGTCTAGTCAGCGGGATCATTCCAGTGTCACTGTGGCCACCGATTACCATGCCATCCACATCTGAGGCCGGGCAATCCAGGGCTTCTGCCAATCTGTACTTGAATCGCGCACTGTCAAGGGCACCACCCATACCTATGATGCGGTTTTTAGGCAATCCTAAGGCTTTGTGCGTCAAATAGGTCATGGTGTCCATCGGGTTGCTCACCACGATAAAAATGACATTTGGAGAGTGTTCCAGTATGCTTTTCGCAACCGTCTGCACGATTCCCGCGTTGATTCCGATCAATTCTTCACGGGTCATTCCCGGCTTTCTCGGAATACCGCTTGTGATGACGGCAACGTCACTGTTCGCTGTTTTTGAATAATCATTCGTAGATCCTGTGATCTTGGTATCGAACCCATTCAAGGTGGCGGTCTGCATCAGATCCATGGCCTTTCCTTCAGCGAAGTTCTCTTTGATATCCACAATCACGACTTCAGATGCGAAATCTTTAATGGCGATGTACTCGGCACAACTGGCTCCTACGGCTCCTGCACCTACGATAGTTACTTTCATTTTTATCTGGTTTAAAATTAAATGTCAATATTCGCGTAAACGGCGTGTTTTTCTATGAATTCTCTTCGAGGCGGAACGTCATCTCCCATCAGCATGGAGAACACACGGTCGGCTTCGGTCGCATTTTCAATGGAAACCTGCTTCATGGTACGGTATTCCGGGTTCATGGTCGTGTCCCACAATTGCTCCGCGTTCATCTCTCCGAGACCTTTGTAGCGCTGAATGCTTCCTCCCCCGAATTTCTCAATGATCTCGTCTCGATCGGCATCCGTCCAGGCATATTCTTTTTTGGCTCCTTTCTTGATCAGGTAGAGCGGTGGAGCTGCGATATAGATATTGCCGTTTTCCACCAGCTCTCTCATGTATCTGAAAAAGAAGGTCAGGATCAAAGTGGCGATATGGCTACCATCCACATCGGCATCACACATGATCACAATTTTGTGGTATCTCAGCTTACTGAGATTCAGAGCCCTTGGATCCTCTTCCGTTCCGATGGTCACCCCGAGAGCCGTATACATGTTTTTGATCTCTTCGTTTTCAAAAACCTTGTGCTGCATGGCTTTTTCAACATTGAGAATCTTACCGCGCAACGGTAGGATGGCCTGGAAGTTTCTGTCCCGGCCCTGCTTCGCAGTTCCTCCTGCCGAATCTCCCTCGACGAGAAAGATCTCACATTTTTCAGGATCGCTCCAGGCGCAGTCAGAGAGTTTGCCCGGGAGTCCGCCTCCTGACATTACTGTTTTGCGCTGAACCATTTCACGGGCCTTGGCTGCAGCATGGCGAGCCTGAGCGGCCAGGATCACTTTCTGTACGATGATCTTGGCGTCATCTGGATTTTCTTCAAGATAATCAGTGAGCATCTCAGAAACAGCCTGACTCACAGCCGAAGAAACATCCCTGTTTCCAAGCTTGGTTTTCGTCTGACCCTCAAATTGAGGTTCGGCGACCTTGACGGAGATGATCGCTGTCAGTCCTTCACGGAAATCATCACCAGCGATGTCAAATTTGAGTTTGCTCAGCATTCCTGAGTTCTCGGCATACTTCTTCAAAGTGTTGGTCAATCCCCTTCTGAATCCGGACAGGTGCGTCCCGCCCTCGTGGGTATTGATATTGTTCACATAGGAGTGAAGATTCTCTGTGTATGAAGTGTTGTAAACCATGGCAACCTCCACGGGGATGCCATTTTTCTCTCCCTCCATGCTGATCACATTTGCGATCAATTGTTCGCGGGTTGCATCGAGATACATGACAAATTCCCTCAGTCCATCCTCACTGTAAAACTCCTGGTAGATGAAATTGCCTTCGTCATCCTTTTCTCGCCGATCGGTGATCGTCAAGGTAACACCCTGGTTCAGGTAGGCCAATTCGCGAAGTCTTGTCGCTAGGGTTTCATAGCTGTAGACTATGTCGGTCTGAAAGATCGTGTCATCCGCCAAGAAGGTAACCTCTGTTCCATTCTTGTCCGATTCACCAACGGTTTTGACGGGGTACAGGGTTTTGCCTTTTTCGTATTCCTGCTCCCAGATCTTGCCTTCCCGCTGCACAGTCGCTTTCAAATGGTTGGAAAGTGCATTCACAACGGACACACCAACTCCGTGTAATCCTCCCGAGACCTTGTAGGAATCCTTGTCGAACTTTCCACCGGCTCCAATCTTCGTCATGACGACCTCCAGTGCAGACACACCTTCTTTCTTGTGCATGCCTACGGGAATACCCCTACCGTTGTCTTTGACGGTAATCGAATTGTTCTCATTGATGATGACATCGATCCTGTCACAGTGCCCGGCCATGGCCTCGTCAATGGAGTTGTCAACTACCTCGTAAACCAGGTGATGAAGTCCCCTTGAACTAACGTCTCCAATATACATGGACGGACGCATGCGCACGTGCTCCATCCCTTCCAGGGCCTGAATGCTATCTGCGGAATATTGATTTTTTTTAGTTTCGTCGCTCATATTTTTCTACTGTGTTTTTGTCCTTCAATTTAAACCGTACAAATATAACAAAACCCCTTGTTTTATCAGGGTTTATTTTGCCCTTATCGGGCTCTAAGTTATCAACATTCGGCCCATTTGACTTCGCTCGCTTGCACCCTGATGAATTTGATTATATTGAGGTCTTATTCAAAGTATTAGGAATATTGGATTGATTATGAAAATCGGACAGAATGATTTTGACCTGCACAAGCTCAAGAATGATTTGATAATTGATTTTCTGCCAGGCATTTTCTACATATACGAAGGGCGGGGAAATGATTTTCATTTGATTCATTGGAATGTAAATCACGAGAAAGTAACCGGATATTCTTCTGCAGAGCTCCTGGGGAAAAAGGTATTTGAATTTTTTTACCCCGAAGATTTTGGGGTAATCCAAAATGGCTTGGCGGAAATAATGTTGAAAGGTACTGTGAAACAGGTCAACGCCAACCTGAGGTTGAAAAATGGAGACACATTGCCTTATCTCTTTGAAGGATACAAGTTCGTATCACGCGGTAAAACCTGTTTTCTGGGTGTCGGTTTAGACGTAAGTGACTACGTGATGACCCGCAAAGAATTGGAGACTTTGAGGTTTAAGTTAAACCGGAAAAACCGGGAGCTTTTCACGTTCAGCGAACAAAATGCTGAATTGATCCGATTGAAATCGGAGTTGAGCAGGAAATTGAAAGTCCTCAAAGGGCTGGATTCCATAGAGGATGTTAGGAACGAGTTGAACGAATTGGAGCATAGATTAAATCTTGAATCAAGAAAAAAAGAGCTCTGGGATGTTTTTCAATTGAGGTTCAATGAAGTCCATGAGAATTTTTTCAGAAATCTCACAACGAAATACCCTTCTCTGACAAATTCGGAAGTCAAATATCTCGCTTATCTCAAGATCAAGCTCAGTGGATTTCAGATTGCGTCATTGCTAAATATAGGCAAGGAGGCAATCAAGAAAAAAAGATACAGAATCAGAATGAAAATCGGTTTGAGCCGGACAGATGTCAAACTTGAGGAATTTGTAGATCAAATTTAGAAAAGGCAATTCAACATTTTATTGCTCCCTTTTTGTCCCTTTTTATCTTTTTTTGTCCCCTTTTTGTCCCCTTTTGAATTTCCTGTCGTGGAATACGTCTTGATTTTGGCCGTATTTTTACAAAGAACTTATCATCAACTAAACTTTATTTTATGAGAAAAATAGATCAATTAGTATTGCTGCTTTTTATAGTCAGCACTTCGTTGTATGGCCAGGATAGGCCAAATATTATTGTTATCTGGGGAGATGATTTGGGCGTGGATAACATCAGTGCATACCACAGGGGCATGGTAAAGCCCATGACTCCCAACATCGATCGAATTGCAAATGAAGGTGCAATCATGACCGATGCTTATGCACAGCAGAGCTGTACCGCGGGCAGAGCGGCGTTTATTATGGGGCAAAGCCCCTTCAGGACCGGGATGCTCACCATAGGCATGCCAGGTGCCAAGGAAGGAATCAGAGACTCTGATATGACCATTGCGCAGATGCTCAAGAATTATGGTTACTCGACGGCTCAGATCGGAAAGAATCACCTGGGTGACAGGAACGAATTTTTGCCCACCCTCCATGGATTTGACCAGTTCTACGGAAATCTCTATCATTTGAATTCTGAGGAAGAGCCTGAAGATCCGGAGTATCCCAAAGATGAGGAGTTTCACAAGAAATTTGGCCCCAGAGGTGTTCTGGAAACCTATGCAACGGGCAAAGACGACTCGACTGAGGATCCGAGATGGGGTAGGGTAGGAAAACAGACCATCAAAGACCACGGTCCGCTGGATACGAAAAAAATGGAAACGGTTGAGATGGATCTTTTGGACCGTTCGCTCAAATTCATTGAAGAGCAGGCCAAAAGCGGGAAGCCTTTCTTTTTATGGCACAACAGCACAAGGATGCACGTATGGACCCATCTCGCTGAAAAATGGGTGAACAGCTCTGAAGGCGGGGGTCTTTATGGAGATGGAATGATGGAGCTGGATTATGTTGTCGGAAAGTTGCTGGATAAGTTGGATGAGCTCGGAATTGCGGACAATACTATAGTTGTTTTCAGTACAGACAATGGAGCAGAAATGATGAGCTGGCCCGATGGTGGAACCTCTCCTTTCAAAGGGGAAAAAGGAACGACCTGGGAAGGAGGCTTCAGAGTGCCTCAATTGGTGCGATGGCCTGGTAAGATAGAGCCTGGAACAGTCATCAATGGTATTTTCAGCCATGAGGACTGGATGCCAACCTTCGCAGCTGCTTTGGGTGAAACCGATTTGAAGAATAAGTTGTTGAGCGGATACAAGGCAGATGGCAAAACGTTTAAAGTACATCTCGACGGGTACAATCAAATGGATATGCTGACCGGAAAGAATCCAGAAGGATACCGCAAGGAAATATTCTATTTTGACGCCGGAGGCAATTTGAATGCACTTCGTTATAAGGATTGGAAAGTGCATTTTTCAATAATTGAAGGAAACCTGACGACTGCTTACAGAAAATCTCCGAGTTGGCCAATCATTGTGAATCTCAGGCAGGATCCTTATGAAAGGGCCCCTGGCGAGAGTTTGATGTATCTGCGTTGGCAAGGTGAAAAGATGTGGACGATGGTTCCGGCACAGGCGATTGTCTCAAACTTTCTGTCTTCGTTCAAAGACTTCCCACCCGCGAAAAGTGGCAGCCTGAGTGTCGACAAAGTTCTACAACAAATGACAACGGCACCATCCAATTAGATAAGTTGTAGAACAGCACAAAAAAAACCTGCTCAACACGTTGAACAGGTTTTTTATTTTGCAAATTAAAATAGCTTAATATTTGTTGTATTTGCAACGCCGATCGATCTAAAATATCATTCCCCTCAGTCCAATATTTTAATCTTTCAGCAAAAACTACTAAAGTTTTACTTTTAATTGAAAGTCATGAAGCAACAAAAAAGAGCGCTGCTATCAAAACTGACGTAAAAGTAGGTATGAATTCTGAAGAAAATCTGAAGTTTTGCTCAGAATTGAAATTTTTAAAATAAAAGCCTGCAATTGAGTCAATTACAGGCTTATTATTGCAAATCAAAACAGCTTAATGTTTCAATTTATACCTGATTCTGTTCGAAAACTTCATATTCCCCTCAAAATATTCTGGTCTCGTTGAGAATCAATTGATGTTTAGCTTATTTCAGTATTCATAGCATGAATTTTGAACGTTCTGAAATAGTTACTGAATGAGTAACAACATCCAATTACAAGGCAAACATAAGGTGTCATTCTAAAGAAATTCTGAAGACTGGGAGATATGTTTGCTGAAATTCTGGGAACCTTCTAGAAGTAAACGGAAATATTGTGCTGGTCTTCAGCAAAAGAGTGGGTGATCTTCCAGTTGTAGTTGTCGCAAACTTTCTTGACGATTGCCAATCCGAGTCCGAAGGAATTCGACGATTGGCTCTCTTTTTTGAATCGTTCGAACAAGGATGAGGAATCCAGTTTGGTCGGGGCTCCCGAATTGGATACACTGACAAAGAGTTTGGTGGTGGATATCGTAATGTTCCCGCCTTTGACATTGTGTTTGATCGCATTGCTGATCAGGTTTGATATCACCATGTCAAACAGCAAAGGATTTGCTTTAATTGTGACATCCATCGCTGTATTCATGACCAGTTCAAGTTTTTTGTTCTCGATAAAGTCTTCAAAGATATCCAATTGTCTCTCAATGCTCTTGTTGACGTCGATAGTTTCTCTTTCGGTGAACTGGTTGTTCTCAATTTTTGATAGAAGCAGCAACGTCTTGTTCAATTTGGATAGGCGCTGCACAGAAGTGTAGATGGCTCGGATGTGATCAATATGTTCAGGATTGAGATTCTCAGATTGCAGCAGCATCTCGGATTTTGACTGCATGATGGCCAGGGGGGTCTGCATCTCGTGTGATGCGTTTTCGGTAAACTCCTTCAGGTTGTTGAAATCTGAAATGATCTTATCGGTGAGACGCGTCAGGGAGTCGTTGAGTTCCTCGAACTCGTCGATTCCTGATTTCTCGAGCGTGACTGGCTTGTTGTCCTCAACGCTGAAGTTCTTGACGATCCGAAGATTTTCATAGAAGGGCAGCCAGGCTTTTCTCATGACATGTGTGTTGACAAAATAGACTGTGATCATCAGCAGGAGAACCACGATTCCAACCGAAAGGGTTATAATAAGAATGTAATCCTGGTTTCGAACAAGTGAAGTTCTCGTAACAATACGATAGGTTCTGTTCTGCAAGTTTTCAATGGAAGTCAGTTGCCTGTACAATTCATATTTCTCTACTCCGCTGACCACCTGATAAATAAGGGTGTCCTTGAAATATAAGGTGTCCTTGACCGGTGTTTTCGATTTGTAGTCATCCACCTCAAAAATTGGCAAAGGGTAATCGTATTTGATCTTTTGGGCAATGAGCTCCTTGTCCCATTTGAGTTTTTCATCCTGCTTGGCGATGGTGATCCGCATCAAGGTAAAATAGATCACCACACTTGAGATGACAAAGATCAGAATGGCGTAAGGAATGTATTTCCTTCTTGTTTTCTCAATTAGCTTCACCTGGGACTCATTACTTGAGGATTATTCTCCAAATTTATAGCCGAGACCGTAAATTGTCTGCAGATAGTCGTTGGCCCCGCTTTTTTTGAGTTTCTTTCTCAAATTTCTCATGTGGGTGTAGATAAAGTCAAAATTGTCGACCATGTCTATATTGTCACCCCATAGGTGCTCAGCGATCGCCTCTTTGGTAAGTACCCTGTTTTTATTTGTGATAAAGTACAATAGAAGAAAGTACTCCTTCTTGGTTAGATCCAGGGGCTTGGCATTCACCAGGGCGATCTTTGCCACCGGATCGATCTCGATTTCCTCAAAAATTATATTGTTGTTCCCTTCGAACTTTCTTCTTCTCAAAAGAGAATTGACCCTGGAATTCAATTCGGCCAGGTGAAAAGGCTTGGTGATGTAGTCATCTGCTCCCAGGTCGAGGCCCTTGAGCTTGTCATCGAGTGAATCCTTGGCCGAAACAATTAGAACTCCTGTTTCCGGGCTCTTCTCCTTGATATATTTGAGCAGATTCAGTCCATTCCCATCCGGAAGGTTGATGTCGAGTATCACGACGTCGTAATTGTAGGAAAGCAATTTGTCCTCCGCTTCAAAGAAATTCGAAGCCGGTTCGCACACAAAATCCTCTTTCTGCAGGTATACACAAGTGGAATTCAGCAATTCAAGCTCATCCTCGACAATCAATAGCTTCATTTCTAGACATTCTAATATTCGCAAGTACAAAAATAGTATTTTAATGCCATGCACCCGCCTTTTAACCCTATTTAACATCCGTCTTTCTGATTTTTTGGAGAGAAATGATAAAATATTTCAGGGTATTCTTCGTTATAAACCTTCGAATGATTATCGAATAATTATTTGTTGCTATGAAAAAAATTGCTATTACCTGTGCCATCCTGTGTGCGCTCTTTTTCCAGTCTAATGCATTTTCCCAACGGTTTGATCAATTGGATAAGGCCCCAGTGGATATTGCCTATTTACGGCCGAACCAGAAATCAGATCCATTGGTCAAAGTGGTCTACAGCAGGCCCTCCGTTGAAGAAGGAAAGGTTTTTGGCAAACTCGTTCCCTACGGAGAGATATGGAGAACCGGTGCCAACGAGGCGACCGAAATCACTTTCTACAAGGACATGATGTTCGGAAACAAGCTGGTAAAGCAGGGAACTTATGTAATGCACACCATACCGGGCAAGAAAGAATGGACCATAATCCTGAATTCCAATACGAATACCTGGGGCGCCTTTTTCTACAACCCGGAGAAAGATGTGGCCCGATTCAAGATAAAAGTCAAGAAGGACGTGAATGAACCACTTGACGTTTTCTCCATTGCCTTCAAGAAAGATTTCAAAGATGCTTTTATGGTTCTGGCCTGGGAGGAAACCCGGGTGGATATTCCATTGGATGACACGAGCCCGATGCTGGCCAAAATCTAACCTTGAAACCCAATGCGAAACGAGAATTTGAAAAGATGATTGCGATGAAAAAGACCCTCTTATTTTCCTGTTTGTTCACTTTTGTGACGCTACTATCCATTGGGAGCGCTCAAGCTCAAGACTTCAAGGATCTCGATGAAAGTCCCCACGACATTGTCTATTTCAGGACCAATAAAATTGCTCCTCCAAGCATAAAAGTGCTTTATGGCAGACCCATGAAAAAGGGCAGGGACCTTTTTGAAGAAGTGATTCCCTACGGTCAGATCTGGAGAGTAGGTGCCAATGAGGCTACAGAAGTTGTGTTTTACAAGGACGTGCTCTTTGGAGGAACCGAAGTAAAGGCAGGAACCTATGTTCTCTACGCGATTCCCAACGAAAAAGAATGGACCCTGATTCTCAGCTCAAAGACGGATGTTTGGGGTACCTACGAATACGATGAAAAATACGATGTGGCAAGGGTTCAGGCCAAAGTGAGTCGTGCCGAATTTATCGAGGCGTTCTCAATCGCCTTCAAAGAAAAGGGCAAAAACATCAATATGGTCCTGGGATGGGACACGGCCCGGGTGACCGCACCGATTCGTTTCGATATCTAGTATACTTTTTCCCCATTCACATAGGTTCCAAGGACTTTGGTTTCAGGCACCTCATCGATATCGATCTCCATGATATTCTTGTCAAGAATTACAAAGTCAGCGAATTTGCCCGGCTCAATGGATCCTTTCTCCCCTTCTTCGAAATTGCCATAAGCGGCCCAGATCGTCATTCCCTTTAGGGTCTCTTCCCGGCTCAAGCCGTTTTGCATCTGAAATCCTCCCTCCGGGAAGCCACTGAGGTCCTGGCGGGCCACAGCAGCGTAAAAAGTGAGCATGGGGTCAACTTTCTCAACGGGGAAATCAGTCCCGAGAACAACCCTTCCGTTGATGTCGAGCAATTCCTTGAAAGCGTAAGCTCCTTTGATTCGATCGGAACCCAGTCTGTCCTCGGCCCAATACATGTCACTTGTGGCATGCGTAGGTTGGATGGATGGAAGAATTTCTGTAAAATAAAGGAAGTCATCCGGGGATACCACCTGGGCGTGCTCGATCCTCCAGCGACGATTGGTCTGACTCTTAAGGTTTTTGGCATAGGTCTTCAGCACAAAAGCATTTGCCGAGTCGCCGATGGCATGTGTATTCATTTGAAAATCCGACCTGGAGAGCCTGCGGGCGATTTCACTCAGGGTGTCAAGCGGGGTCACCATCGCTCCAAAATGATTCTCCCGGTCTGAGTAGGATTCTTTCAAAACCGCACCTCTGGAACCCAATGCTCCGTCGGCGTAAACCTTGAAAGACGAGACATTCAGTCTGTCGGTCCTGGATGTTCCTGCCGATAGATAGTGATCCAGGTTTTCTTTCGTGGCAGAGATCATGGCATAGATTCTCATCTTGAGAGATTGTGCCTTTTGAAGGCTGTCAATGAGCTCAATGATCTCCCGGTCAAGACCCGCATCACTTACAGAAGTCAGCCCCAGTGAAAAACATTTCTCTTGTGCATCGAGCAGGCTCTTGATCTTGGTGTCCCGGTCGGGAGCTGGAATAACAGCCTCCACCAGGTTCATGGCATTGTCGACCAGAACCCCTGTCGCTTTTCCATTTTCAACGATGATTTCGCCTCCTTCAACCTGGGTATTCGAATCGATTCCTGCCAGGTCAAGAGCGGCTTTGTTGGCCAGCATGGCGTGTCCGTCAATCCGGGTGAGGGCCACAGGAGTCTTCGGATAGAGACGATCCAGTTCTTTGCGGGTTGGATACTCCTTGTTCTCCCAATCGTTTTGATCCCAGCCCCGACCAATAATAAAGTCTGACTTCTGTTCTTTTTGGAACGCAACCACGCGATCCAGGACTTCCTGGTAGCTCTCCGTTCCAGCCAGGTCGACCTTCTGCATGAAAATGCCCAAATTGTAAAAATGGCAATGACCGTCAATCAGGCCCGGAACAATGGTTTTTCCGTCGGCATCTATCTTGTTCTGAGATCGAAACTGAGACATGATTTCCTTTTTGGAACCTACAGCGAGGAACTTTCCATCCGCCACAGCGAAGGCATCCGCAGATGAAAAAGAGTCATCGACGGTTATGATTTTGGCGTTTGTTACAATGAGGTCGGCTACTGTTTTTTCCTGGCACCCGGCCAGAAGAAAAATCACCGCGACGTATATGAGGGGTTTATACATGCGTGTTTGTGTTAGTGAGAATAGGAAGGTAAATATAGGAAAATTAAGATACAATTGGATTCTTTGCACATTCGGCCTTTAAGCGTAACTTTGCGCTCCTCAAACCCTTTATGAATCAAGGAGAAACCAACGGACAAGATGAAATATCACTTCAATGAAATAGAGGCCAAATGGCAAAAATACTGGCTGGAGAACGAAACCTTTAAGGCTCAAAACGAGAGTTCCAAACCCAAGTTCTATGTTTTGGACATGTTTCCTTATCCAAGTGGTGCCGGACTCCACGTGGGACACCCCCTGGGATACATTGCATCAGATATCTATGCGCGCTACAAGAGACACAAAGGATTCAACGTGCTTCATCCTCAGGGTTATGACTCGTTTGGGCTTCCCGCGGAACAGTATGCGATTCAAACGGGTCAGCATCCGGCGAAGACAACCGAGAAAAATATCAAAACGTACAGGCGGCAACTCGACCAGATCGGATTCTCCTATGATTGGAGTCGAGAAGTTCGAACCTCTGATCCGGAGTATTATCGCTGGACCCAATGGATATTCATACAGCTTTTTGAATCCTACTACTGTAAAGATGCAGACAAGGCAAGACCCATTTCAGAGTTGGTGGATGTGTTCGCAAAGGAAGGGAATCAAAGAATAAATGCGGCATGCGACGAAGACGTGCCAGATTTCAGCGCTTCACAATGGAACAGTTGGACGGCCTTTGAGCAAGAAGCGGTTTTGGCCAAATACCGGCTTACGTATCTGTCGGAAACGGAGGTCAATTGGTGCCCTGAGCTGGGTACGGTTCTGGCCAATGACGAGATTGTCAATGGGGTTTCGGAACGAGGAGGTTTCCCGGTGGTCAGAAAGAAAATGAAACAGTGGTCCATGCGAATCACGGCTTATGCACAGCGCCTGCTGGACGGTTTGGAAAAGATTGACTGGCCCCAGTCACTCAAGGATTCTCAGAAAAACTGGATCGGAAGATCAGAAGGAGCCATGGTCCGTTTTAAAATCAAGGACTCGGAGGAAGAATTTCAGGTTTTTACCACCCGGCCCGATACGATTTACGGGGTCTCTTTTATGACCCTTGCACCCGAGCACGAGTTGGTCGAAAAGATCACGACCTCCGATCAGCGGGATGAAGTTGAGGAGTACGTGATGGCCACTTCCAAAAGAAGTGAGCGTGATCGTATGTCGGACGTGAAAACCATCAGTGGGGTTTTTACCGGGGCCTATGCGGTTCATCCGTTCACCGGGGAAGACGTTCCGATTTGGATCGGCGACTACGTTCTGGCCAGTTATGGTACCGGTGCGGTAATGGCCGTCCCTTGCGGTGACCAGCGCGATTACGATTTTGCGAAGCACTTTGGCCTTGAAATCCCTAACATTTTTGAGAACCAGGACATTTCAGAATCCGCCTGCGACGACAAAAGCGCGATCATCGCCAATTCTGATTTTATTTCGGGCATGGATGCGACCACAGCCATTCGCAGGATCATCGATGAGATGGAGAAAAGAGGCATTGGGCAGGGAAAAATCAACTACCGACTCAGGGATGCTGTCTTTTCGAGACAGCGCTATTGGGGAGAGCCATTCCCGGTTTATTATGACAATGGAGTGCCTCGCATCATTGATGAGAAGCACTTGCCTTTGAGACTGCCGGAGGTCGAAAAATACCTTCCGACCTCAGACGGAAAGCCCCCTCTCGGAAATGCAAAGAACTGGGCCTGGTGCACCAAGACCGAACAAGTTGTCAGCAACGACCTGATCGACCAGGAGAGCGTGTTTCCGATCGAGCTCAACACGATGCCGGGATGGGCCGGCAGCAGTTGGTACTTCAATCGCTACATGGATGCCCGCAACCCAACTTCCTTTACGGGCAAAAAAGCGTTGGAGTACTGGCGCGACGTGGATTTGTATATTGGAGGGAGCGAACACGCGACAGGGCATTTGCTGTATTCGCGCTTTTGGCAGAAGTTTTTGTTTGACCGCGGGTTGGTCCCGGTCGAGGAGTACGCCAAAAAACTGATCAACCAGGGAATGATATTGGGCACCAGTGCCTTTGTGTATCGCCTGGAAGGGGAAAATACCTATGTGTCTCAAACCCTTATCGGAGATCAAAAAGTTCAACCTATTCACGTGGATGTGAGCCTGGTCAATGCCTCAAACGAATTGGATGTGGAGGCCTTCAGGAAAAGCACCCGAAACAAGGAGGCTCAGGAGGCCAAATTTATCCTGGATGATGGAAAATACATCGTGGGTCGCGAAGTTGAAAAAATGTCCAAGTCGAAATACAACGTGGTCAACCCCGACGATATCTGTCATGATTACGGTGCCGATACCCTTCGACTGTACGAAATGTTCCTGGGACCTTTGGAGCAGGCCAAGCCCTGGAACACAGCGGGAATTTCGGGAGTGCACAGTTTTTTGAAGAAACTCTGGAAGCTATACCACAACGGGGCGGACGGCATTTTCTCGGTATCGGATGACGAGCCTGTTGCGGAAGAGCTCAAAACCCTGCACAAGACCATCAAGAAGGTCGATGAGGATATTGCCAACTTTTCTTTCAACACCTCGGTGAGTTCCTTTATGATTGCGGTGAATGAGCTTACCGCCATGAAATGTGACAAGAGGGCCATTCTTGAGCCCCTGATTGTCTTGATCTCCCCGTACGCTCCTCATATCGCAGAGGAAATTTGGGAGAAACTCGGTCATTCACAATCCATTGCTTCGGTCGATTTCCCGATTTTTGACCAGACCCATTTGATAGAAAGCACGAAAGAATATCCGATTTCCTTCAATGGAAAAATGCGCTTTACGCTTGAACTCGCCCTTGACCTCTCGAAGGAGGAGGTTGAGAAAATTGTGCTGTCAGATGAACGGACACTTCAACAGCTTGGGGGACGAACGGCTAAGAAAGTGATTTTTGTTCCGGGTAAAATCATTAACGTTGTCGGATAGATTTCAGCAAAACGATATGGAATGTTGAAAGAATCGCTTGAATTGTTGATAAATTTAAAATACTATTGACAGAATTCTCTCTTTGAACTTCTTCATTTGAGCTATTTTTAGCAAAAAAAATAGCGTCATGATCATAGGCCTTCCCAAAGAAATCAAGAACAACGAAAGCCGGGTGGCATTGACCCCGGCAGGTGTATATGAACTCACAAATAATGGTCACCAGGTGATTATTCAAACCGGGGCGGGAATCAGCAGCGGCTATGAGGATTTAGAATACAAAGGAGTCGGGGGAATTATTCTCGGATCCATGAATGAAGTCTACGATCGTGCTGAAATGATTGTCAAAGTCAAGGAACCGATCGAAGCGGAATACGACCTTATCAAAGAGGATCAAATCGTCTTCACCTATTTCCATTTTGCGTCTTCCGAAAAATTGACTCGGGCCATGATAGACAGTGGGGCCATTTGCATAGCCTACGAGACCGTGCAGACGGATGATGGCAAACTTCCTCTGCTCACACCTATGTCGGAAGTCGCAGGCCGAATGGCGATCCAACAGGGTGCGAAGTATTTGGAAAGACCCGTCAAGGGCAAGGGTGTGCTGCTCGGTGGCGTTCCGGGGGTTCCTCCGGGAAGAGTCCTGGTTCTTGGAGCCGGAGTGGTTGGGGTTCAGGCGGCAAAAATGGCCGCGGGCCTGGGAGCTATGGTCACCATTATGGATATCAACATGGACAGGCTGCGCTATGTCAATGACGTCATGCCCAATCACGTAGTGACCGAGTTCAGCAACAGCTATAATATCCTCAAGCATATCAAAACGAATGATCTCATCATCGGAGGGGTGTTGATCCCCGGAGGAAAGGCACCAAAGCTGATCACCCGGGAAATGCTCAAAGAAATGCATCCGGGAACCGTGCTGGTCGATGTCGCCGTTGATCAGGGGGGATGTTTTGAAACGACGCATCCCACAACACACGAAGATCCGATCTATATTATTGATGATGTTGTGCATTATTGCGTCGCCAATATGCCCGGTGCCGTTCCGTACACTTCAACGAAAGCTCTTACCAATGTGACACTGCCTTACGTTTTGAACATTGCGAACAAGGGTTGGAAGAAGGCCTGCGAGGAAGATCATGTCCTTGAGAAAGGTCTTAACATCGTTCACGGAAAAATTGTTTACGAAGGAATCTCAAGTTCTTTCGAGTTTCAGGATTAGAAGTAAAATAAGGTTTGTCCCTGGGCGAATTAGAGCCCTTAAAACCGGGAATAAGTCATAAAAAGTTGTTATTTTCGAGTGAAATATAGAGCCTATGCGAAGATTTTTACACACTTCATTATTCTTTCAAGTTATCTCATTCTCTTTTGCAATGCTATTTGGAGGCTCATCCTTAGAGGCGCAGTCTCTTTACATTGGTGATGATTCGGTTTTCTACCTCGGTAATAGCACAGGGTTCACAACGAGTGACAATGTGGTAGAGGTAGCTGACAATGGTGATTTTTTTGTGGAGTCTGGAAATACCTGGGGTGACTCGCAGGAGTATGTGAATGGCAGGCTGACGGCTTCGGGTTCGGGTACGACAAAGCTCCCGGTGGGAAACAATGGGGTTTATGCTCCGGTGTTTGCTGATCATTCCGGGGATGTGACAGCCGAGTACTTCAAGGCTACTCCAGCTGCAGGAAGCAACGGACAGGGAGTTGATGCGGTTGGTGAAGTTGAGTATTGGGAGCTTTCCGGGAATGCCGTAATTACTTTGCCCTGGAATAGCGACAGTGGCATGGAGCAACTGGTGAATGACAACGGAGGTGTTTTTAATTCGATAAGCATAGTGGGCTTAAACAACGGGACCTGGGACCTGGTAAGCGCCAGTCAAACCTACGTTCTCCAGGGAGATGTGAATGAAGGAGATGTCACCAGCGATCCGAATCAGTCTGTTGACCTCAATGGATTCGGGCAATTCACTTTCGGAATAGACACTGAAACGGTGCTTTCCGTTGAGGACGAATTATTCTCCTCGGGGTTCAGTTTGCTCTCCAATCCTGTGCGACTTGGAGAGTCCGAAATTCGATTCAGCTCAAAGCAGGAATTCAATAATTTGGAAATAAATGTTTTTGACCTGAGCGGAAGACTTGTTCGTTCTTACAACAACGTCGGAACGTACAATGGAACGGGTCAGGTATCCAAGGGTAACCTGGAAAGCGGTTTGTACTTCGTGAAATTCGAAGAAGACGGAAAAACCGGGGTTAAAAAAATGCTCGTCGAGTAGTGAGAAAACAATCCTAGAAAACAAACGAATCCAATACAGAAAGACTAATACAACTCAATTATGAAACAAATCATCACTTTTGTTCTTTTCACCTTTGTTATTTCAGCAGCTTATGCCCAGGTGGGTATTGGTACGACAACACCCGATGCCTCGGCGGCACTTGAAGTTTCATCAGCAGACAAGGGGTTTTTGATGCCAAGAATGACCACTGCTCAAAGAGAAGCCATAGCAAATCCGGCTGAAGCCCTTAAGGTATACGACACAGATACACAAAGTTTCTGGTCGTACATTGACGGAGCCTGGGCAGAGTCAAAACCCGGCGTCGGGAAGTTTGTTGATGGCAACCCGGACGATATCGCTTTTTATGATGGACGGGTTGGAATCGGACTCAATCAGTTCAGTCAGGCTCACAAACTATTTGTTCGCGGAAAAGGATAATGACGACACGGTATACGGCTGCACGTATTGATGCTTTTTACGAGTGGATCAGGAACAAGTGCCGCACCTTAGGCCCTTGGAGCGTTGCAAGGAATCACGGGCCCTGCAACGGTTGACTATGCGATAGGAACCCAGGGAATTGTTCAGAATCCGAGCCGGAAGTGGAACGATAAACACAGCGGCTGGATGTTGGATCCTCAAATTAGTAACGGAAGCAACATCGGTTATGGAGCGGGTTTTGTCGCTTTGGCAACGAATGAGGAGGGCGGGAACTATTACAACTTGGTCAGAGGAATCGATATAGGTGTCTTTAATCAATCTGGGGGAACTATGTCACAGCCTTCTCTCGGATCCATGTTCTTTACAAACAACGGAACCATAACAGGTGACGGTTACGGCCTCTTTATCGGTGGAGCAGGCTCGGGATCGGTTGGTGGCGACAGCTATGCGCTCTACATTTCAACTCCATTTTCCAATGTGGCCGGGAACAGCTATGCGCTGTATTCTGACAATACAGGAGACTCCTATATGGAGGGCAATTTGGGCGTCGGAACCTCGAGCCCACAGCAAAAAGTGCATATTAACGGGGTCATGAGACTTGAACCACAGGCAGCGCCTCCGACAGGGGCACTCGGAGATCTCTATGTGAGCACTGGTGGAGACCTTTTCTTTCACGACGGGACGGGTTGGCAGCAAGTGCAGCTGGTACCCTAGGTCAGCCTGGCAAGTTGCTCAATTTTTTTTCCGTGCCGATAAAAATTGTTTTATATTTGCTTTCGCGAAAAGTTAATATGTCGATTAACAACAATTTCGTCATGAATATGAATAACGTACATAACTGGTGGTGGTCTTTGCAAAGCAAGATTTTGTGAGGCGTTACCGGTATATTATAAAATGATCCTGGCTTGTCTTCACGACAAGCCTTTTTTTTTGATTCAAATGAGAAAATTCAAACTCAAAACCGATTTTAAAAAGATCCTGGCGGATACCCTGACCCCTGTGAGTGTTTACCTGAAAATAAGGGACAAGTATCCGAACAGCATTCTGTTGGAGAGTTCAGACTACCATGGAAATGAAAATAGTTTTTCCTATATCTGCTGCAATCCGATAGCAAGCATCGAGATCAAAGACGGGAGCGTGCGCGAGTTGTTCCCGGATGGCAGCTCGAGAAACGAGCATTTCAATAAAAAGAATAAAGTTTCAGATATCATCCAGGCGTTCGGGGAGCAATTTGAAACCGAGAAACTGCCATTCAAGTTCATAAACAATGGCTTGTTTGGTTACGTTTCCTACGATGCGGTCAGGTATTTCGAGGATATTGAGATCACCAAGAAGGAGGACCTCGACATCCCCGATATCTATTATGCGGTGTATCAAAATATAATCGCGATCAATCACTTCAAGAACGAGGCCTATATTTTCTCTCATGTTTACGATGGTTCTGACAATACAGAAGAGATTCATCAGCTGATCTCGACCCGTAATTTCGCCTCCTATTCCTACAGCAATGAACAAGATGAGTGGTCCAACCTGACGGATGAAGAATTTCTCGAGCATGTCGAACTCGCAAAAAAGCATTGCTACAGGGGGGATGTGTTTCAATTGGTCCTGTCCAGGCGGTTTTCCCAGGGTTTCAAAGGGGATGAGTTCAATGTTTACAGGGCCTTGCGCTCTGTGAATCCGTCACCCTACCTGTTTTACTTTGACTACGGGAACTTTAAGATCTTCGGTTCTTCTCCTGAGGCCCAGCTGGTTATCGATCAGGGGAAAGCAGAAATTCATCCGATTGCAGGAACCTTCAAAAGAACGGGAGATGATGAAAAGGACCTTGAAGCGGCCAAGTCCCTGGCGGAAGATGAAAAGGAGAATGCAGAGCACGTCATGCTGGTCGATCTGGCACGCAATGACCTGAGCCGAAACGGGGAGCATGTGAATGTTGAGAGATACAAGGAGATCCAGTTTTTCTCGCATGTGATTCACCTGGTTTCCAAGGTTGTCGGGGAGAAGTACCCGGAGGTGCCGACCTACCAGGTCGTGGCAGACACCTTTCCGGCGGGTACGCTGTCGGGAGCTCCCAAACACAAGGCGATGCAGCTCATCGATCAATATGAGAAGAGCAACAGGACCTTTTACGGTGGAGCGATTGGGTTCATGGATTTTGAAGGCAATTTCAATCACGCGATCATCATACGTTCATTTTTGAGCAAGAACCACAGGCTCTATTATCAGGCAGGAGCCGGTATTGTTGCGAAATCAGAGCCTCAGAATGAGCTGCAGGAAGTTTATAACAAGTTGGGGGCCCTGAAAAAGGCATTGGAGCTCGCAGAAAATATCTGATGATGAACAAGATTCTGGTCATAGATAATTACGATTCGTTCACCTACAACCTGGTTCACTGCCTGAAAGAAATCGGATGTGAAGTCGCGGTGAAAAGAAATGACAAGCTCGAATTGTCGGAAGTGGAGGAATTTGATAAAATTTTGCTGTCACCCGGTCCGGGAATTCCCGATGAGGCAGGGATGTTGAAAGAGATCATTGCAAAATTTGCCTCAACCAAGAGCATCCTCGGGATTTGCCTCGGACAACAGGCGATTGCTGAGGTCTTTGGAGGCTCACTTGTAAACCTTGACCAGGTTTATCACGGGGTGGCCACCACCATCAAACGAGTGGTTGACGACGAAGTTCTCTATGAGAATCTTTCAAAAGAAATGGAAGTAGGGCGCTATCATTCGTGGGTCGTTTCAAGGGATTTGCCCGAAAGCCTGGAGGTGACTTCCCTGGATCAAAACGGGGAGATCATGTCCCTGAGACATCGCGAGTTTGATGTGAGGGCGGTTCAGTATCACCCCGAGTCGATCCTGACCCCGGATGGAACGGCGATGCTCAAAAACTGGATCGGACAGACAGAATGAAAATGAACTTGAATACAACAAAACAACGATTGGCATATTTAACAGCAATCGATAATTAGTAAAGAATGAAAGAGATTCTTAACAGATTGATCAATCAGGAGACCATTTCGAAAAAGGAGGCCAATGAGGTTTTGAAGAATATCTCCAAAGACAATTACAATCCCAGTCAGATCGCATCCTTCCTGACGGTGTACATGATGCGCAGCATTTCTGTCGAGGAATTGGACGGATTTCGCGAGGCTCTTCTTGAAATGTGCTTGCCGATAGATCTGTCGAACTTCAATGCCATTGACCTCTGTGGCACCGGGGGTGACGGAAAGGACACGTTTAACATATCCACCCTCGCTTCATTTGTAACCGCCGGTGCGGGTGTGAAAGTGGCCAAGCACGGCAATTATGGCGTTTCTTCCACCTGCGGATCATCAAATGTGCTGGAGCATCTGGGGGTGCGTTTCACAAACGACGAGGAGACCCTGAGAAGATCGATTGACCGGGCGGGTATCTGCATCTTGCACGCACCGCTTTTCCATCCGGCCATGAAGACCGTAGCTCCCATACGAAGGGAGCTGGGTGTGAAAACCTTTTTCAACATGCTGGGTCCGATGGTGAACCCGTCATTTCCGAAGAACCAGATGGTGGGGGTATTCAGCCTGGAACTGGCCCGAATGTACGGCTATCTCTACCAGACAACAGACAAGAATTTTGCCATTCTGCATGACCTGGCGGGATATGATGAAATCTCACTTACCGACCGGGCCAAGGTAATAACAAACCGTGAAGAGAGGATTATTTCCTCTGCAGACCTCGGACTGGAAGCCTTGAAACCTGAACAAATTCACGGAGGGGCATCCGTAAAGGAAAGTGCCGATGTGTTTTTGAAGGTATTGCAGGGAGAGGGTACGGAAGCGCAAAGCAATGTGGTTTGTGCCAATGCGGGAATGGCCATAGCCGTCGCAGAGAGCATCACGCATGAAGAGGGCTTTGAACGAGCTCGGGAATCAATGTTCAGTGGACGGGGCTTCGATAGTTTCAAAAAGCTACTGGAACTGAATAACTAGAACGATAAGAACGAAACCATTAGGATTGAAAATGAAGAGCCACAAAAGAGGCATTTGAAGATGAATATTTTAGAAAGAATAGTTGCGGATAAGCGGGTGGAGGTTGATTTGAAAAAGTCGGTACTTCCCCTGGACTATCTCAGGAATTCGCCTATGATCGAGAGAGAGGCCTTTTCCTTGAGGGAATCCTTGCAGAAAGGTAGCGGAATCATTGCGGAATTCAAGCGTCGATCCCCCTCGAAACAAGTCATAAACCAGAAGAGTGGTGTTGCGGAAGTCGTGACGGGATATCAAGCGGCCGGAGCCTCAGGAATCTCGGTATTGACCGATACCAAGTATTTTGGCGGGTCCCTGGATGATCTTCTGCAGGCACGTGCGGCGGTCGAGATTCCGGTGCTTAGGAAGGATTTCATGATTGACCCGTATCAGCTTTTCGAAGCGAAAGCCTTTGGAGCTGATGTGATCCTGCTCATCGCCGCAGTATTGAAACCGGAACAGTTGAAAATGCTCTCACAGGTCGCCCATGATCTGGGCCTGGAGGTTCTCATGGAAGTTCATGGGGAAGAAGAATTGAAAAGGAACGATTTGACCCACATTGACCTCGTCGGCGTGAACAACAGGAATCTCAAGACCTTTGAGGTAAGCCTTGAGACGAGCAAGAAATTATCCGGGATCATTCCCGGGGATAAACTGGCCGTTTCGGAGAGTGGGATCAGCGATCCTCGAGCGATCAAGGAACTTCGTGACTACGGGTTCAAAGGCTTCCTGATCGGTGAGAATTTCATGAAAACGGAGAATCCCGGAGCCGCGGCTGAAGAATTTATAAAATCGACCGGAGCATGAAAATCAAGGTCTGTGGCATGAAATACAACGAGAATATTCATGAGCTGGAGGCGCTGCACCCAGATTATATGGGTTTCCTGTTTTTTTCCGGTTCCAAAAGATTTGTCGAGGCAGAGCTTCCTGAAATCCGTGAAGGAATTGAAAAAATAGGTGTTTTTGTGAACCAGGAAGAAGACGAGGTTGTAGAAATGGTGCGTTCCAATCAACTCGCGGGCATACAGCTTCACGGTGAGGAAAGCCCCGACTATGTTGAGAAACTAAGGGCTCGGCTAGAGGATCCGGAAGTGAAAATCATCAAAGCGTTTCCCGTTGGGGATTCGATGAGCTGGGAGCAACTGAAGCCTTACGAAGCGGTTTGCGACTACTTTTTGCTCGACACGAAGGGTAAAGAACGAGGAGGTAATGGAATACAGTTCAACTGGGAGCTTTTATCGGGATACCCATTGAAAACCAAGTTTTTTCTGAGTGGAGGCATAGGGCCCGATGATATTGAAGCTCTCAAGGACTTCAGTAAATCTGAAAAATCAGGAATGTGTCACGCCATTGATGTGAACAGTCGGTTTGAGCTGTTTCCCGGAATGAAAGACATAGAGAAACTAAAGGTATTTATAAAGGATTTTAAAGACATACAATCATGAGTAAAACATATCATGCTGACGAAAGAGGGTACTACGGTGAATTTGGAGGATCCTTTGTACCCGAGATGCTCTACCCGAATATGGTGGAGTTGCAGGAGCGTTATCTGGAGATCATGAATGATCCCGTGTTTGTGAAGGAATTCAACCAGCTTCTCAAGGATTATGTAGGGCGTCCGACTCCCCTGTATCTGGCTGAGCGACTTTCCAGGCGATACGGGGCACGCATCTATTTGAAACGAGAGGATCTCAATCATACAGGGGCCCATAAGATCAACAACACCATCGGTCAGATCCTTTTGGCCAAAAGACTGGGAAAAAAAAGAATCATCGCCGAGACCGGAGCGGGCCAGCACGGAGTCGCCACTGCGACCGTTTGTGCGCTTGCCGGAATGGAGTGCAAAGTGTACATGGGTGAGATCGACATCGCCAGACAGGCCCCGAACGTGGCCCGCATGAAGATGCTGGGTGCTGAGGTCGTGCCCGCCACCTCGGGCAGCAAGACCCTGAAAGATGCCACCAATGAAGCGATTCGGGCCTGGATCAACGATCCTGTTGAGATTCACTATATCATAGGTTCCGTAGTTGGATTTCATCCTTATCCGGATATGGTGGCGAGATTCCAGTCGGTCATTTCGGAGGAGATGATCGGACAACTGAAAGAAAAGGAAGGGCGGGAGAACCCGGATTACATCATTGCCTGCGTCGGTGGCGGAAGTAATGCCGCGGGAGCCTTTTATCACTACCTGGATAAAGAAGAGGTGAAACTCATTGCAGTTGAAGCTTCGGGCAAAGGAATTGATTCGGGACAATCGGCAGCTACCAGTGTTCTGGGCCGCGAAGGGATCATCCACGGAAGCCGAACCCTTCTCATGCAGACAGAAGACGGACAGATCGTGGAGCCCTATTCCATTTCAGCGGGACTCGACTATCCGGGAGTGGGTCCCCAACACGCATATCTTTTCAAGTCGGGAAGGGCCCAATTTTTGAGCGCGACCGATGATGAAGCAATGAAAGCCGGCCTGGAGCTCTCTGAGCTTGAGGGAATCATTCCAGCTATTGAGACCTCTCATGCGCTTGCTGTTCTGGGGAAAATCGATTTCAAAGAGAATGATGTGGTGGTTATCAATCTCTCAGGAAGGGGAGACAAGGATTTGGACACCTATATTTCCTATTTTGGATTGTAGCCGACTCTTCTGAACGATTCAGGAAAGTAGACAGAAGCCAAATCTTAAGATGAATTTGAGGATAATTTCAAAAGAATGAACAGAATAAATAAAGCGCTATCGAAAGCGGGCAGTGCCGAAGGAGAAAACAAATTGCTCTCCATCTATTTTTCGGCGGGCTTTCCAAAACTGGAAGATACAGTGCCCATCCTGGAAAAGCTGCAGAAGTCAGGAGTTGACATGGTGGAGATCGGCCTTCCTTTTTCGGATCCCCTGGCGGATGGTCCGACCATACAGGAATCCAGCACCAAGGCCCTGGACAACGGGATGACCACGGATGTCCTTTTTGAACAGTTGAAGAACATCCGGGATCATGTTGAAATACCGCTGCTGATCATGGGATATTTCAATCCGATGATGCAATACGGAATCGAGAACTTTTGTCGAAAATGCCGGGAAACTGGAATCGACGGCCTGATCATTCCTGACCTTCCGGTAGATGTCTACAACGCTCAATACCGGGAAATCTTTGAGAAATATGGTTTGATCAACGTTTTTCTGATTACCCCACAGACAAGCGAAGAACGGATCCGATTCATCGACAGGATATCCAACGGTTTTATCTATATGGTGAGTTCGGCCAGTACCACGGGAGCGAAAAGCAGTTTCGGTTCGGAGCAGGAGGATTATTTTAAAAGGATTTCAGAGATGAATTTAAGCGCTCCACAAATCGTTGGCTTTGGAATCTCAAATCACGACACCTTCGACCAGGCAACCCGCAGCACCTCCGGAGCCATCATCGGGTCTGCCTTTGTAAAATTTCTCGAAAAGAAAGGGATTGATGCGATTCCCGAGTTCATAGAAGGAATTCGAGGATAATGAGAAAATTCTTTGCGGTCGGACTTAACATTGGGGTAATGTATTGATAATCGTTGCTTAATTGACCAGGTTTTTCTCCACCGTAATTTGGGCGTAATTTTGCGGATTATTCGATTAGGAACTCAAATGTTGAAGCTCAAGTACAGGCAAAAGCTTTTTGTTTATCTCTCAGGGATATTTCTCCTCTTTACCACGCTGGTGCTGTTTCTGCAGTACAACCGCGAAAAGGCATTCAAGAGGGAGCAGATGGAAATGAACCTGGACAACATTGCCGAGTTGACCTACAATTACATTGAAAAGAAGAATCTCGACCCAAAGACGTCCTACTCCCAGCTGGATTCACTGTATTATTACATTCCTACCAACAACATTCGGATCACCATCATAAATATGTTTGGGAAGGTGCTCTATGACTCTGAGGTCTCCGATCCCTCCAAAATGGAAAATCACCTCCATAGACCCGAGATCAAACTGGCGCAAAAATCGGGCTCTGGCTCGCACATACGCGAATCCTCAACGACCGGGTATGAGTACTATTATTACGCGAAGAATTATGAAAACATGTTTGTGCGCGTCGCGGCTCACTATGACGTGCAGGTCAAGAATTTCATGAACATAGAAAAAATCTTTCTGCTTTATCTGCTTGTTCTTTTTCTTGTGACATGGGGGATATTGAGTCTCGTATTGCGGAATCTATCGGGTGTCCTGCTCAAACTGAAGGATTTTGCGTCTCGCTTGAGTAAAGGTGAAGAAATAGAAGAAAAGATTGTTTTTCCGGATGGCGAGTTTGGGGAGATTAGCAACCAGATTGTTGAAATCTACGATAAGCTGACTGCGGCAAAAAGTACCATCGAGATCGAAAAGAACAAGATGTTCTCGCATCTGATCGCTCTGAACGAAGGCATTGCTTTTTTTACACCCCAAAAGAAGAAAATACTTAGAAACAATCACTTCATCCAGTTTATTAATATCATTTCCAAAGAATCAAAGATTTCCGAAGAGGAGATATTCGAGGTCAAGGAGTTTCGAAAACTCAATGCATTTGTCGACACCTATTTGCATGGGGACAAGGAGATTGATAAGAAGGATTTGCCCCATTTTGAGGATATCGTATACCGAGACAAGAGGGCCTTCAATCTGCATGCCATCGTATTTTCAGATCGATCCTTCGAAGTTGTCATCCGAGACATCACAAAGATTGAAAAACAGAAGATCATAAAAGAGCAGATCACAAGCAACATTGCCCATGAGTTGAAAACCCCGATAACGATCATTCTTGGCTACCTGGAATTGCTCAATAACAATGATATCAGCAAGGAAGACGCCAAGAAATACATTGGCAATGCCTATGCCCAGTCGGAAAGACTTTCGGATCTCATCGAGGATATCTCTCTTCTTCAGAAGATGTCAGAGGCCAGGGAGAGATTCTCCTTTGAGACGGTCAATCTCAATGATTTGATCTATGAGGTCAAAGACTCCCTGGCATTGAGTCTGCAGGCAAAGAATTGTGACGTTAAAATCAGGTTGCCCAAGCCCATCATCCTGAATGCCAATCGCTCGCTGCTCTTCTCGGTTTTTTACAATCTCTTTGACAATGCCATCAAGTACGGGGGAGAAAACATTGAGATCTCGGTGAACAATTACCTGGAAGATTCCAATTACTACTATTTTTCCTTCTCCAATACCGGGGCAACGATAGAAAAGAAGCATTTCCTGAGAATATTTGAGCGATTCTATAGGGTAGACAATGATCGATCCCGGGAAAAAGGCGGAACAGGTTTGGGTCTGTCCATCGTTAAGAATGCCATCCAGTTGCACGGGGGAGAAATAACCGCCGGAAATCATCAAAATGGCGGTGTTGAGTTCTTGTTCACCCTGTCCAAATCCCTTTAAATCGGCCAGCAGGCTGTTACCGTTTTTCTTATCTTTACCCAAAAACAAGACATGGGCATCAACAAGTTTTCGTTGCGTACGCGCATCTTCATCGCGATGATATTTCTTGTGGTGCTGGCTTCGGTCCTTATTGCGGCAATTACCATTTATCAATACAACGAGCAGGCAGACGATTATCATAACGAGCGTTTGGAGCGAAAAGAGGAGGCCATCAAATCTGCCATAACATATGCGCTGAACCGGGACACCGTAAACTATCTCGAAACGCTCATGCTTCCGAGCCTTCTCGATAAGAAGCTGAACGAGATTTCAGACATCCACAATTTGGACATCAATATTTACAACCTCACGGGATCCTTGTTGAGGAGCTCTTTTTACGAAGCAGAAACAGATACCATTGACGCGAGCCTCTCTCCTGACATCATGGAGCAGATCGTCGGGAGCGAGGAGCACAGGGTGGTTCTCACCAAACGTGGCCCGGATGGAAATAAATTCAAGTCCTCCTATTCTTTTCTCATCGGATCAAGGGATCAGCCCATAGGAATTCTTGGAGTTCCTTATTTGCAGGATAACACCTTTCAGGACGAGGAACTCAAAGAATTTCTCACAAGACTGTCTCTGGTTTACCTGCTGATTCTCATTATTGCCATTCTGATGGCCTATTTTCTTTCCAAGTACATAACAAAGTCCCTCGAGTATGTGAGCCGTAGAATACGTCAGACGACCGTGGAGCGCACCAATGAAAAACTCGTCATGGAGGATGCGAGCCAGGAGATCAACAACCTGGTCGAATCGTACAACAGCATGATTGACCAGATTGAGGAATCAGCCATAAAATTGGCAAGAAGTGAAAGGAAACAGGCCTGGCGGGAGATGGCCAAACAAGTCGCCCATGAGATAAAGAATCCGCTCACCCCAATGCGATTGAGCGTACAAAGCTTCGCGCATAGCTTCGATCCCAAGGACCCTGCGATCAAAGAAAAGTTGTCGGAGTTCAGTGAATCCATGATTCAACAGATCGATACGATGAGCTCGATCGCCTCCGCTTTTTCCAACTTTGCCCAGATGCCCCAGGCGGTATGGGAGGACCTCAACCTTGTGGAGGAGGTTAAGAAGGCACTCGATATCTTTCACGAACCTTTCATCAATTACACAAGGGAGAAGGAGTCAATTATGATCAAGCTGGACAAGATTCATCTCACACGAATCATTACCAATTTGATCACCAACGCGATTCATGCCCTCAAGAATACCGATAAACCCTCAATCGAAGTGCGATTGAAGGAGTTTGAAGACCATGTTTTGATCGAAGTTGAAGACAATGGGGACGGAATTCGCAAAGAGGATGCCGCCATGGTTTTCGAACCCAAGTTCACGACCAAATCCAGTGGCATGGGTCTGGGATTACCCATGGTTCGAAATATCCTGGAGGCCTACAGCGGCAAGATATCCTTTGTGTCAGAGCCTGGGAGAACGGTATTTTCCGTGGTTTTGCCCAAAGAGAAGAGGATTTGAGCCCATTGTTTGATAAAAGTAAAAATTGGCGAAGGACACCACTGTCAAAACGAATAAAATAACAGATTACTACTATGGCATATCAAAACATCATCGTCGAAACAGAGAATCGCATCGGGATCATTGAGATCAACCGCCCCAAGAAGCTAAACGCCCTGAATCAGGATACAATCGCAGAGCTCCACCAGGCATTCGATCAGCTAGACAAAGATTCGGAGACACGAGTCATTATCATCACTGGAAGTGGTGAAAAAGCCTTCGTCGCCGGTGCTGATATTTCGGAGTTTGCTGATTTTGGGCCCGATAAAGGAAGAGAGCTTTCCCTTCAGGGACAGCAGAAACTCTTTGACTTTATTGAGAATCTGGGCACACCTGTGATCGCTGCCATTAACGGTTTCGCCCTGGGAGGCGGCCTGGAATTGGCGATGGCCTGCCATATTCGTGTGGCAAGCAATTCCGCACGCATGGGGCTTCCGGAAGTTTCCCTGGGCCTGATACCGGGCTATGGCGGAACCCAACGTCTTCCGCAGCTCGTCGGAAAAGGGAAAGCCTTTGAGATGATCATGACCGCCGGGATGATCGGTTCTGAGGATGCTCTAAGATCCGGACTCGTCAATCACCTTGCCGAACCGGACGACCTGATTGAGTTCTGTTATCAACTCGCTGAGAAGATCCTGGCCAATTCATCCCAGGCGATCAAGGCGGCGATTGGTGCGGTAAATGCCGGATTCAAAGATGGAACTGACGGCTTCAAGAAAGAGATCGAACTGTTTGGCTCCTGTTTCGGAACCGAAGACTTTGAAGAAGGAACGACAGCTTTTCTGGAAAAACGCAAGCCAAACTTTTAGTGCCCTTCCCATTCCCGGTAGAAGTGATCCAGGAAGCTTTCCATGAACGCATGCCGTTCTTCGGCCATCTTGCGTCCGGTCTGGGTATTCATTTTATCTTTGAGCAACAGGAGTTTTTCGTAGAAGTGATTGATGGTGGGTGCTTTGCTTGTCTTGTACTGCTCCTTGCTTTGCTTTTCCGCAGGTTTGATCGAAGGATCGTACAGTGCCCTGTTTTTATACCCCCCGTAGTGAAAGGCACGGGCCACACCGATGGCTCCCATGGCGTCGAGCCGATCCGCATCCTTTAGAACCTGCAACTCAATCGAGTCGAAGCGATCCTCCTTGGAAGGGTCGAGTTCATTTTTGAAGGAGACGTTCCTTACAATATTCACCACGTGATCGACGAGTTCAGCCGGAAGATCAAGACCTTTCAAAAATCGCTCCGACCGCTCCGGACCGAGTTCCTCGTTTCCGTTGTGGAATTTCGAATCGGCTATGTCATGAAGCAAAGCTGCCAGTTCAACGACAAAGGGATCTGCTTTTTCAGCTGCTGCAATGGTTCGGGCATTTCGTACAACACGTTCTATGTGCGACCAGTCGTGTCCTGCCTCTGATCCTTGAAGGGTGTCTTGTACGAAGCTTTCGGTCTTACTGATGATTTCCTGCCTGTTCATAAAACAAAAAAGCCTCCATGAGGAGGCCTTAAAAAGTTTAGCAATATTCCGCGTAAGCGCCGAGCAGGTTTTCGGCGATCATCTGGGCCGATCTGCCTTCAATGTGGTGTCTCTCCAACATATGGACGAGCTGACCGTCTTTGAAAAGCGCAATGGATGGCGATGATGGTGGAAACGGAACCATCATTTCACGTGCCTTTGAGGTGGATTCCTGGTCCACTCCGGCAAACACGGTAGTCAGGTGGTCCGGCTTCTTGTCCAGCTGCAGGGAAGCAATCGTCCCTGGACGCGCGGTTCCGGCTGCACAGCCACAAACCGAGTTCACCATCACGAGAGTTGTTCCCTTTTTGGCCAGTGCCTCTTCTACGTCCTGAGCCGAGAACAATTCTTCAAATCCGGCGTCCACGAGTTCCTGGCGCATTGGTTTTACTAATTCAGGTGGGTACATATTTCTTAATTTTTTTAGTTATCAAATCAGATGCAAAGATAAGGAAAGGAACGTATATTTGCTGTTCAAAGAATTTTCCATGGCGAATTTTTCGAAATGGCTTGGAGCTGGTTTGGGTTGGACATTTGCCGGACCCATAGGGGGCATACTTGGATTTGTTCTCGGCAGTTTTGTGGATGAGTTCTCCGCAACCGAGCTAAAAGACTTCCAAAAAGACATTTATTCAGGCTCAAAAACCCAATCCGGTGATTTCGAGATCAGCCTGCTCGTACTGGCGGCGGTGGTGATCAAGGCAGACGGACAGGTGAATAAGACGGAACTCGATTTTGTGCGGTCTTCATTCAGAAGCATGTACGGAGAAGAGCGATCGAACAGGGCCTTCAAGCTCTTCAAGGGCTTCATGGCGAACAAGAAAATCTCCACCCGGCAGGTGTGTCTTCAGATCAATCAGCACATGAATCACCCGGCCCGACTGCAGTTGCTCCATTTCCTCTTTGGAGTGGCCAAATCGGATGGGGTGGTCTCCGAAAAGGAGCTTCATAAGATCGCCACTATAGCTGGTTACCTCAACATCAACCTTCGCGACTTCAACTCTATAAAGGCGATGTTTTATGACGATGTTGACAGCTCCTACAAGATCCTGGAAATTGAGAAGTCGGCCAGTGACTCTGAAGTCAAAGCGGCTTACCGCAAAATGGTCAAGAAGTACCACCCCGACAAATTAAGGGGTCTTGGCGAGGAGCACATCAAAGGTGCAGAAGACAAGTTCCGCCAGGTGCAGCGAGCTTATGAGCACATTCAGAAGGAGAGAGGTCTCTAAGCGTTATCCTCTTCTCCATCTTTTCCCAACTGGGTTTTTCAAAGCAAACGCATTTTATACCAGGTCTGCGCTAAATTTAGGAAATTTAAATTTGGCTGAGTATGGCATTCACAATCGATTCCGTACGATCGTGGTATTCGATTCGAAGGGTCTGCTCGGTTTCGAGCCACTTCGAAATCTCCGGCAAGGCCTTTCTGCTGAAAGATTTGATTACGGGAACTCCCATCTCTTCAAGGCAACGTGCATTGCATTGCTGCTCATACTGATTGCGCATGGGCACGACCAGTAGCTTTTTTCCCAGGAAAAGGGCCTCAGATGGAGTTTCGAAACCAGCTCCGCAGATAACGGCCTTTCCCTGGGCGATAGACTGGGTAAACAAGTCGCTGTTCAGTGGATTAAAATGAACTTTTTCTTGGGAATGCTCCCGATGACAATATTTTGAGAATACATGCCAATTTTCATCAGGAAACTCTCGAAGCACTTCGAATATGCGCTCATCATCATAAGAAGGCAGGTAAACTGTTATATGATTCTCATTCCTGACTTCTTGCCTTCGAATCTGTTGGCGGATGATAGGCGTATATATACCCTCGCCATAAGACTTGAAATGAAAACCAGCTTTGTTACGAGACGGTGCGTAGTTCTTGAGAATGAATTCTCCAAACAGGTTTTTCTTCTCTGGTTTTGGGGCGTGCTTGTTTAAGACGGCAGCCTGATGACTCAGGGAGACAGAAGGAATTTTTCCGAGTTTAGCCGACCAGGCGGAAATGGGTTCAAAATCACTGATGACCAGGCTGTACTCATGCACCGGGAGGTCTTTCACGTCCCGAATGAACTGAAGGGGGTTCAAGCGAGCCAGTGTGGCTGCCAGATCAATGCCTCCTTTTTTGCCGAAGATGAAGCTCAGCCCGTCTTTTCGGTATTTGATGGGATACTGCAATTCGATGTCTGACTGACTGCCGCTGACGAGAATGTCGAGATCAACCTTTTTCGCGAGACAGGGGATGATGTCCATTGCCCTGCTGATATGGCCGTTTCCGGTTCCCTGTATGCCGTATAACACTTTCATTTGAGAGACTTGTATTTGAGAATTTGAAACTCTTCGATCAAATCGTTGAAGAGCTGTTTTGTTTCCATTTTAGAGGTGACCCTCTCCTCATCCGGTTCCAGATAGCGAACCGGAGTCTCCTGTTCGAAAAAATTGAACACGGTCCAATGCCCTTTGTTGTATTCCAGTGCGGTCAGGTTTTCGACCCAATCCCCGGAGTTGAGGTACATGACATCTTTTCCATGTTTGAATTCAAAGTTTTTTATTTGAGGCTGATGGATATGACCACAGACCACATAGTCGTAGCGGTTGTCACTCGCGATCTGTGCTGCGGTCTCCTCGAAATTGCTGATGTGCTTTACAGCACCCTTGACACTGTTCTTTATTTTCTTGGAAAAGGAGAGCTTACCCCGACCCAATTTTTCGCTGACCCAATTGCTCAAGGTGTTCAGCAGGATCAACAGGTCATAGCCATGTCCGCCCAATTTGGCGACCCATTTGGAGTGTTTCATGGTCACATCAAAGACATCCCCGTGAAAAAACCAGGCCTTTTTCCCTCCGAGCTCCAGCACCACCTTGTTGACTATTTCGAAGCCACCAAGCTTGAATCCGACAAACTTTCTAAGCATCTCGTCGTGGTTGCCCGTTATGTAGTACACCCTGGTCTTCTTCGATAGAAGGGTTGTTATCTGTTTCAGAACCTTCATATGACTGTTTGGAAAATAGCTTTTTTTGAATTGCCAGATGTCTATGATGTCACCATTTAGGATCAAAGTTTTGGGTTGTACTGACCTGAGATAGGTGAGTAGCTCTTTGGCCTTACAACCGTAGGTTCCCAAATGGACATCCGAGATCACGACCAGCTCGACTTTTCTTTTTCTCTGTTTCATATGAAAGCATAAAAAAACCGCTAATAATAGCGGCGAAATTGAAATATATAGGTAAGAGGGATAAGTTTTGTGAACTTAATGAACGGATCAGTGAAATGGCTCAAATTCGGGATCAAGGAACGTTAACTTTTTGTTTTTCTAAAAATGAATAAAATATGCGGGTTCAGGATTAACCCATTGTTAAAAAAATGATATCGCAACTATATATTTTGAACCTCAATAGAAGTATTTCATAACATTTTCTAAATATAAGTGAGTGAATCTGTTTGAATTATAAGAATCCCGTCGAGGCTTGGCTCTCCAAAATAGCATTATATTTGCACCATGCTGGAGAACAAGAACGAATCACGAACCTCGCTTGCTGAACTGGGCGAGTTCAAATTGATTGAGCACCTTACACATGGGGCAAAAATTCATCACGAAAGCACGCTCAAGGGTGTTGGAGATGACTGTGCCGTAATTGGCGGTCAAGGGCAGTTGAAGGTGGTCACCACCGATCTCTTGGTCGAGGGAATCCATTTTGACTTGTCTTACATGCCGTTAAAGCATCTTGGATACAAAGCCGTCATGGTCAATCTCTCGGATGTGTACGCCATGAATGCGAACGCCAAACAGATCACGGTATCGATCGCAGTTTCCAATCGCTTTACCCTGGAGGCCCTCGAGGAGCTCTACGCAGGTATTCACCTGGCTTGTGAAATGTACCAGGTGGATCTGGTCGGGGGCGACACGACTTCATCCAACAAGGGATTGTTGATCAGCATTACGGCCCTCGGAGAAGTCGAGGCTGAGAAATGCGCCTATCGCAGCGGAGCCAAACCGAATGATTTGCTCGTAGTGACCGGGGACCTGGGTGCGGCCTATCTCGGGCTTCAAGTGCTTGAAAGAGAGCGCCAGGTGTTTGAGGTCAATCCTAACGCCCAACACGAACTGGACAAATATACCTACCTGGTTGAAAGACAGCTCAAACCTGAGGCGAGAAAAGATGTCGTGCGACTTTTCGGGGATCTCGAACTCGTTCCCACCTCTATGATCGACATTTCAGACGGGCTGTCCTCTGAAGTTTTGCATTTGTGCAAGGAATCCAAAGTGGGTTGCAATGTATATGAGAATAAGATTCCGCTGGATCAGCAGGTGATCTCGACCTGTGAGGAATTCAACTTGGACAGTACGACAGTGGCGCTGAGTGGGGGAGAAGACTACGAGCTGCTGTTCACCATAGGCCAGGACGATTATGACAAGGTCAAGGGGAATCCGAATTTTACAGTGATTGGTCACATGACCGAGCAAGAAGAAGGCATTCACCTTATTACAAGAGCCGGAGAAAAAGTCGAAATGATCGCGCAGGGCTGGAATTCTCTCAAGGATTGAGTTCAGGATTCGTCGTTCTCCCATCGTAATTCATTCCGGTCCGGACGCTGCTGTTGGCATTCAGTCTCGAATTCCCATCGGGAAAGACGGTCAGCGTAAAATCAATCACTTCCCTTTTCGCTTTGCAACGAAAAGAAACGGTAGTCTGCTTCTTTTTTTCATTGACCTTGATCTTGTAGTTTTCGACCGTGCCTTCAAACTCCATGGCCCCCATATTCGAATAGGCAGGGCTCGAATTGTGGGCCACCCCGAAGTAGGGAAGATAAATGCTGGCCTCTTTTTGGTTCATTTTCAGGTGATTCGGGTTCGTGATCAGGTTGATCCGTCTTCCCTGAAAGGAATTGGCCCAATCGGCGTAGAATTCATAGGTCCCTGAATCGATGAGTTCCTTGATGGCTTCAAACTGCTCCGCTTCTTCCCGGGCCTTCATCTCCTTTTTTTCCTGTTTGGTCTGGGCCCAGGATGTCGCCGAAACCAGAACGACAAACAAGAGAAAATTCCTTATTATTTGCATGATGAGTTGACCTTTTCTCTAAAGTTAGCCATTATTTTAAAAAGACAAGAAGAGGCTCGTCGATTTTGAGATCGCTGAAACCCCAATTTCGCACAATGCGGGCCAGGGTCTCTTTGCGATAGAAAAAGACATGTGTCGGATCGTTTTTATAGTACCAGTTCTCGAAGTCGATCTCTTCTGAATACAGACTGGTCATGCAGATGAGACTTCCCTCGGGTTTCAATAATCCGGCTAGCAGGTCGAATTCCTTTTTCGGATGCTGGAAATGCTCCATGACCTCACAACAAGTGATGAAGTCGTAGGTCTTGCCCTCGAATACTCTATGGGGATAGAATACGGGGTCGTAAAGATCAAAAATGTAATCCTGCTCTTTCAAGACTTCCGAAATCACGGGTGTATGGCCACAACCGAAATCCAGTCCAGACGCACCTGATGGGTGCCCCGTTCGGACAGCCCGCAGGATCGGCGATACAAATTTGAGATAGCCCTTGTCTTGGAGATGATTCCGGTGCAACAGGTACCGGGACTTTTCCTGCTCCAAATTGAAGATTTGTCCAGGATCTCGAAAGATCCCCCGGCAATGATCGCAAGAGAAGAAGCGATGCTTTTCATTGGAAAAGAAAAGTTGGCCCGTCGATCCGCAAAGGGGGCAGTTGATATCTGGCATGATGATTTTAATGTGAGATGTGCTCCAGGAATCTCAAGAGATGCTCCGTGAGTTCTTCACGGTTCTCGATATGACTCATATGGCCATCGTCAAATGTCACCGACTCCACTCCAGGAAATCGTGTTTGGGGGATCAATGTTTCCAGATCGAGTGCGGGATCCTCCCTTCCGATGATCATGAGTTTTGGATAGCTTGCCTCCTTAAAAACACCCGATCGGTCTTTTCTGATCTTCATGCCTTTAAGTGACCCGATAATACCTTCTGGAGACATGCGCAAAGCGATTTTTGTCGCTTCCTGGACCTTTTCTGCATACTTATCCCTGTTCTCCGGTGCAAAAAGACCCGGAATCGCTATTCTCACAAAACTCCTGTGGTTGTTTTTGACCGCTTCAACCGCCCTGTCCCGATTTCGCTTTTTTTCGTCAGAGTCGGGCAGTGAGGTTGAATTCATCAAACAGAGGCCCGTGACATTCTTCGGATACAATTCGGCCAGGGCCAGGGCTATATACCCTCCCATGCTGTGGCCGATAACAGTATACCTGTCGATTTTGAGTTCTTCAAGCACCGCTTTCACCATTCTTGCCTGGTCCTCCATCCTGTGGACCTCACCCTGGTTCTCTGTCTGCCCGTGACCCAGCAGGTCAATCCGGATCACGCGATTTTTTCTCCTCAGTTCAGGCTCCAGTTCATCCCACATGCTCAAGTCCTCCAGAAACCCATGAAGAAGAACGACTGCCGGACCACTTCCAGAAATGGTATAATGTACTTTGCGATTCTTGTGACTTGTTTGGCTCATCGGATTTTGACTTTGTTTTGAATTCTCTTCATGGATTCTTCTCGTATGTGATGTCGTAACATCATAGGCACTCAAATTTACTGTATATTTAGCAAATCCGAGGAGTAATATGAAAAGAACAAAGACGGTTTTTGTTTACGGGTTTGCTGTGTTTGCTGCTTTTTTTGGCGCGGGGAACCTCATTCTTCCTCCCTACCTGGGATTCAAATCCGGACCCGATTGGTGGCTCTCCGCCATGGGGTTTTTTCTGACCGCGACGATTATCCCTCTGGGAGCTTTGATGGCTTATTCCCGTTTGCAGGGAACCATGCTGGATTTTGGAAACAAGGTGTCTTCCCGTTTCAGTATTGTGCTGTGTATTCTGATTTATCTGATTGCCCTGTTGTTACCCTGTCCAAGGACGGCTGCGGTGACGCATGAAATGGCGGTAGCCCCCTTTTTGGATTCTTCACCCCTTTTGACGAGTACGATCTATTTCACCCTGGCCGCCATTATTTCTCTGAACCGGGGTCGCGTGATGGATCTCGTGGGAAAATACCTGACCCCAATAATTGGTTTGATCCTGCTCGCTATAATTGCAATCACATTGTTTTTTGATCCGGGTGCGGCAGCAGAGGGCCACTTCGAGCAACCCCTGATTTCGGGATTCCTCGAGGGTTACCAGACCTATGACGCACTCGCAGGCCTCCTTATGGGAGGAGTTTTGGTGGTCACGATACAGAACAGTAGCAAAGGAGCGGATTTTGCTGAAAAGAAAAGGCTCATTGCGGGCGCCAGTCTCGTGGCGATGTCCGGGCTGTTTTTGATCTATGCCGGAATGATCTATGCCGGATCCCGTATGGGTGGCTCTGCAGATGATGCCATTGAGAGAACCGCCCTGCTCCGATTGCTGGCCGATACTACTCTGGGCGAGACCGGCTTGCTTTTTTTGAGCATGCTCGTTGGCTTAGCCTGTTTCACTACCGCTGTTGGAATATTGGTGGGCTCCGGGGATTTTTTCAAAGGTCTTCTGAAGGGTTCGGAAAGGGCCTATCGGATCACCGTAATCACGGGAGCCATCATGGGTATCCTTGTCGGACAGTTGAATGTCTCCTATATCATCAAAGTCGCCATTCCGGTGCTGATGTTTATCTACCCCATTGTGATCACTTTGATCATTTTGAATGTCGTTCCCGGTAAATGGGCTTCGTCGATGGTCTTTCAGATTGTGGTCCTGACAGCCTTTGTCTTCAGCATACCCGACTTTTTGGGATTTCTCCTTCCGGACTCTTCCGTTGCCGACATTCAGAACTACCTCCCTTTCGCCAAAGAGGGCCTGGGCTGGCTGCTGCCCACCTTGATCTCGTTTTTCGCTGTAAACTTTTATCTGAAAGCTCGAAATTAACTCCCGGCCATCCAGGACTCGATATCCTCGATTTCAATCGGGATGTTTTTCATCAGGTTGATCGGTTCTCCTTTTTCCTGGATGAGGTAGTCATCCTCAAGGCGTATGCCCAGGTTTTCCTCGGGCAGGTAGATACCCGGCTCAACGGTAAAGACCATTCCGGCTTGCATGGGTTCGGTCAGGATGCCGTAATCATGGGTGTCCAGTCCCATATGGTGAGAGGTCCCATGCATGAAGTATTTCTTGTAGGCCGGCCAGTCCGGGTCTTCCTTGTTAACCTCCTCCTTGGTGATGAGCTTGAGCTTTAGAAGCTCTTCGGTCATCAGCTTTCCAACCTCCACGTGGTATTCGGCCCAGTCGTTGCCGGGCACAAGCATTTTGGCAGCGGCATTTTTGACTCGCAGCACCGCGTTGTAGATTTCCTTCTGCCTGTCGGTGAACTTGCCGGAAACGGGTATGCAACGGGTCATGTCACTGGCGTAGTTTCCGTAGCTGGCCCCTACATCCATCAGGATCATATCCCCGGCTTTGCACTCCTGGTTGTTCTCGATATAATGCAAGACACAAGCGTTGTAGCCCGAACCCACGATCGGGGTGTAGGCGAAGCCATCTGCTCGGTTGCGGATGAATTCGTGGATGTACTCGGCTTCAATCTCGTATTCCATGACGCCCGGCTTGACAAAGCCCAGAACTCTTTTAAAGCCCTTTTCGGTAATGTCACAGGCCTTTTGGATCAGGGCGATCTCCTCCGGCTCCTTGACAGAGCGAAGTCGCTGAAGGATAGGCTGGCATCTTCGGTAATCATGCGCCGGATACTTCCCTTTCAGCCATTTGATGAATCTTGCGTCTCGGGTTTCGGTTTCGACGTTCGCCCGATAATGCTCATTGGTGTTGACGTAGACCGATTCGGCCTGGGTCATCAGCTCGAACAACACCTTTTCCATTTCGTGGAGCCAATAGACCGTCTTGATCCCCGAGGTTTCAAGGGCCTTCTCCCTGGTAAGTTTTTCCCCTTCCCACACGGCAATGCGCTCATCAGTTTCCTTCAGGAACAGGATTTCACGGTTTTTTTCTTTCGGACAATCCGGAAAAATCACAAGGACGCTTTCCTCCTGATCGACGCCTGACAGGTAAAAAATGTCCCTTTGCTGTTGAAAGGGCATGGTACTGTCGGCACTGATCGGATAAATGTCGTTGGAGTTTAGAATCGCCATGGAATTCGGTACCATGTGCTCTGAGAATTTCTTTCTGTTGCGAATGAACAGTTTGCTGTCTATCGGATGGTATTTCATAGGGTCAACTTGTGCTTAAATCAAATTTAGACAATTATTTTTGTTCCTAATGGGTGTTTGGGAACGAAAGATTTTTATTCTGAACACTTTTCTAAGGTTGTCAGACTTTCTTTGTTTTCAACGTGTTTCAGTGTTATTTTTGGTATATTGCATTTCAATATTACAAAGAAGTTTCTGATTAGCATGCATGTCAATCTGGTAAAATATCCGCAGTTTTTCCTGCTGTTTTTTATAGGCCTCACATCCCTGGTTTTTTCGCAGGATTACCTTCCGGACAAACCCAAGTTCCAGACCAGCGTATACGACTACGCTGAGATGATGGACAAGGGTCAGGCCAGGCAGCTGGAGCAGAAGCTCATCCGCTACAGCGATACCACGTCCACCCAGATCGTTGTCATCACCATAAATTCTCTCGAAGGAAATGATGTCGCGCTTTATGCCACCGAGCTGGCCCACAAATGGGGCATAGGTCAGGAGGGCAAAGACAATGGGATCGTGATCCTGGTCTCCAAGAACGACCGCAAGGTGACGATTCGCACAGGCTACGGGGTAGAGCACTTGCTCACGGATGCATTGTCTCGAAGAATCATCGAAAATGTGATCACCCCGGCCTTTAAACAAGGGGATTTTTACGGCGGACTCAACCGCGCCGCAGATGTTATCTTTGAGATACTCAATGGAGAATACCAGGGTGAGAGACAACAGGATGGTCCGGGAGGAAGGTTTCCGGCTTTTTTGATCGTGTTGATTTTCATCATCGTCATGATCATCCTGTCAAATCGAAATAAAAGAGGCGGTGGCAACAATCGGGGCAGAAGAGGAGGGTTCTCGCTGCTCGATGCCATCATACTCAGTCATGCCGGTCGCGGAAGCTTCGGTGGAGGAGGTTTCGGACGCTCAAGAGGCGGTTTCGGCAGTGGAGGCGGCTTCGGGGGCGGAGGCGGCTTTGGCGGTGGCTTCGGTGGCGGCGGCTTTGGCGGCGGTGGAGCCAGTGGAGGCTGGTAATACCCTAATAATTGCTAAACCCTAATAATTGCCAGACCTTGTCCTTAATTCTTAAGCTGAAAGTCGAAAGTAGACACAACCCGAACTATTTTGATCTGCGGCGTATTTTGATCCCGGTCATTTATCGAAAACAACCCTTGCCTGGCGATACGTATCTCTCCTACTTCGGAGTTTGAGTCTCGCGCAAATTTCTCAGCAACTTCCCGCGCGTTTTTGGTGGCTTCTTCAATCATTGGTGGCTTCAATTCATTTAATCCGGTAAAGACATATTCGATGGGTCTCCACTGGTTTTTCGATCCCAGGACGATGCCTTTGGACATCAGCTCCAGGGAGGCTTCAAGTGCTTTTTGGAGCTTTTCGATCTCGCGTGTGCGGACGGTGAAGTCGGATTGAGCCACGTAGCGAAAGCGGTTGTTTTGAGCATTGTTGTACTGATTGGCATTGGCGTCTGTGATGTTTACCATGCCCCGGGTGATCTCATCCGGCTCAAAACCTTGTTTGACAAAAAACTGGTAAACGTCCTCATTCTGCTTTTCCAATTGTCCTTTGAGCGTGGCAAGGTCATTTCCCGTCAGCACGATGTTGATGGGCCAAACGGCGAGGTCCGCCTTGACCTCACGCTCTGACAGGCCCTTGACCTGAACGTATCGATCATACTGTTTTCCTGTTTTGTGCATGTTGCCAATAAAATATCCGGCAAGGACCACGGCCAGGCCGAGGACAACAACTTTGAGCCAATCAAGATTTTTCATAATAGTTACATTTGAACATCGTATTCTTCCGGAAATTGTTTCGGAATTATCTCATCATCTTCGTCGAGCAATTGTCGCATATCGATCTCAATTGCCCTTGATATTGTTGATATGGGTACGTCATTCGCTGATCCTTCAAAGGGGTTTTCCCCGACCGTACCGATTCGCATCATTGTGTGAAAAACCCAAGACACAATGCCACAGAAAGGAACCACCAACCAGATGAACATACTCCCGATTTTCGGGAAATCCACGAGTAGACCTTCATCGATATCAGCAAATTCGGGCACCAGACCCAGGGGTAGAAGAAGCAGAAAAGTCCAGACGAAGTAATTCGACAGAGACGCATACTGCCTGGGGTAAGGAAAGTTCTTGATCCGCTCAATCTTGCCCTGCAGGGTAAACAACTCCTCTAGGAGATTTTCCAAGGACAAAAAGGCAAACTCCCAGATGAGGAGCTTTTCTTTGAGCTCCCGGATATGTTTGGACTGCATGTAGAGAAGGGCCGCGGCTTTGTTATTCTTGCTCAGGACGTATTTCAGTTCGTCGGGCTCGAGGTAATCACTGAGGTCATCCTCGAGGGTTGTAACCCTCTCAGGAATGTGAGCTTTGCGCGACCACTCCCTGTTGGTTTTATGCTTCTCGAATATTTCCCATTTTCTAGGCTCCCGCATGGCATGGCGCAGGGCCGTAAGCCAGGCAAAGTGGCGATAGTTCAAGGTCTTAATATGTCGATGAACTTCCTCCGAGGAAATGCTCGTGCTGCAGTGCTCATTGGTAACCATGTCTTTGACTTTCATTCCCCAGGATCTCGAGGAATTCACTATGCCACCCCAAATCTTTCGGGCCTCCCAAATGCGCCCATAGGCGGCATCATTTTGAAACCCGAGGATGAAGGCTACAGCGGTACCAATCAATGCTACTGGGGTCCATGGGATTTCCAGGAAGGTGAATCCAAAAACTTCGTACATGACGGTGATCAAGAAGGTGTAGACTAGGAAAAAAATCGTTTCCTTGCGCGTCCAGATCACCATGTCTTTTATCGAATATCTCTCTTTTGTCAGCATGGATCGGTACTGCTATTTGATTATTTCCTGTAATCCAGGGCGGGTGCTCTGTCTCCCAACAAGGGTGTGTAGTTGAAATCGGCCCCGCGACGTTCTTGGAATTCTTCCTTGGCTTTGGCAATGATGCTTGGATTTCTGAACAGCTTTTCAGCGGTCAAAGCAAGGGTTTTCGCCGCGACCATCATTCCTTTGTTGCCAATGCTCGTGCCTCCTGTGGCCACGGCTTGCCAGCTGTGGGCCGGAGTTCCCGGTACCCAGGTCGCCGCCGACATGCCCACGGTTGGAACCGCAAAACTGACATCTCCAACATCCGTCGAGCCCCTTGGGGTGCCCACTTCTTTATAGGCCTGTACTCCTGCTGCTTTCTCGGCATCGGCCTTGTCCTGACCCAGGGTTTTGGCAATTTTATCCGCAAAGACTTTTTCTTCGGCTGAATATTTGACGCCACCCACACTGACGAGCTGATCATACATGACCTTTTGCAGGGTCAGGTTGGGGAGCAGCTCATGGGTTCCGCCGATCATCTCGTAATCCATGGTTGTGCCTGTTCCAAGTGCAGCCCCTTCGGCGGCCTTGACGATTCGATCGAAGATGTCAATGACTACGTCTCTGCGAGTGTGTCTTGCATAGTAATAAACCTCTGCGAAATTCGGGACCACGTTTGGAGCTTTGCCCCCTTCTGTGATTACATAGTGAATACGCGCATCCTGTGGGATGTGCTCGCGCATCATGTTGACCATCATATTCATCCCTTCAACCCCATCCAGGGCTGATCTTCCCTTGTGTGGAGCGCCTGCCGCGTGGGCCGAAACCCCGTAAAAACGAAACTTCGCCGATTTATTGGCCAGGGCGGCTCCTGCATTCGACTGGTTGCGGTCTCCCGGATGCCAGTGCAAAACCGCGTCGACGTCATTGAAGAGGCCTTCGCGAACCATGTAGACTTTGCCCGACCCTCCTTCTTCGGCCGGTGTTCCGTAAAAGCGAATGGTACCCTTGACCTTGTTCTTTATCATCCAGTTTTTGACCGCTATGGCAGCGGCTGTGGAGGCTGTTCCAAAAAGGTGGTGACCACAGGCGTGTCCTGCTGCCTTTCCGGCTGATTTCTTTTCGGGAACCCGTTCCTGAGAGAGTCCCGGCAGGGCATCGAATTCGCCGAGAATGGCAACCACGGGTGCGCCGGATCCGTATTCCGCGATGAATGCCGTCGGGATGCCGGCTACGCCTTTTTCAATGGCAAAGCCCTCATCGGAGAGTGTTTTTTGAAGCAATGCGGTAGATTGTTCTTCCAGGTAGCCCATTTCGGCATAGTCCCAGATCTGTTGGGCAATCACACCATAGGCATCTTTGTTTTTTTCAAGTTCTTTGAGAATGGCCTCGTCCCCTTTCTGCGCAAAAATGGCTATTTGTACACAGGCAAGGGCGATGAGCAGGGTAATTTTTTTCATACTGTTTCTAGCGTAATGGATTGATTTCGCTAAAAATAGTAAATAATTCCCGTCCTATTTCTTTCTGAAATGAATAATGATCGGTACGCCGTGAAAATCAAAGGTTTCACGAAGCTTATTCTCGATGAACCTCTTGTAGGGGTCCTTGATGTACTGGGGTAGATTCGCAAAAAAGGCAAATTGAGGCGTTGGAGAAGGCAGCTGCATGCAGTATTTGATCTTGATGTATTTTCCCTTGTAGGCCGGTGGAGGATTCTGCCTAACGATTTCCTGCATGGCATCGTTCAACTTGCTCGTCGGAATCTTTTGCTTCCTGTTCTCGTAGACCTGCACTGCCGTTTCGATGGCTTTGAAAATTCGCTGTTTGGTGAGCGCCGAGATAAACACGATGGGTACGTCGGTAAATGGGGCGGTCTCCTGGCGGATCATCGCTTCGAACTGTTTTGTGGTTCGATTGTCCTTCTCAACAAGGTCCCATTTGTTGACGAGTATTACGATTCCCTTTTTGTTCTTCTCTGCCAGCCAGAAGATGTTCTGGTCCTGCCCTTCAAATCCACGCGTGGCGTCGATCAGGAGAATGCAGACGTCACTGTGTTCGATCGCACGAATGGATCGCATCACGGAGTAGAACTCAAGGTTGTCTTTCACTTTGGATTTCTTTCGGATACCCGCCGTGTCGACCAGGTTGAAATCAAAACCGAAGCGATTGTATTTGGTGTCAATCGAATCCCTCGTGGTTCCTGCAATGTCAGTTACGATGTAGCGATCTTCTCCGATAAGCGCATTGATAAAAGAGGATTTCCCGGCATTGGGTCGTCCGACCACGGCAAATCGGGGCAGCTCGCCGGGCTCGACTTCTTCCTTCAATGGCAGTGCATCGACAAGTGCATCGAGCAATTCCCCGGTACCGCTTCCGTTGATGCTGGCGATCGTGTAATAATCCCCCAGCCCCAGGGAGTAGAATTCTGTGGCGTCATGGACGCGACTGTTGTTGTCCACTTTGTTCACTACCAGGAAGACGGGTTTCTTGACCTGCCTGAGCAATTGCGCCACTTCCTCATCCATTCCGGTCACCCCGGCTTCCACATCCACCATGAAAAGAATGGCATCGGCCTCATCGATGGCAAGCTCGACCTGTTTGTCTATCTCCGCTTCGAAGATGTCATCGCTTCCGACGACGTAACCGCCGGTATCGATCAGGGAAAATTCTCTGCCGTTCCAGTCGGTCTTGCCATAATGCCGGTCTCGTGTGACGCCACTCACTGCATCCACAATGGCTTCACGCCGCTGAATCAATCGATTGAAAAGCGTGGATTTGCCGACGTTTGGCCTTCCGACTATTGCTACTATGTTTCCCATAAGGCAGAACTCAATTCAGGGCGAGACTCATCAGAGTTCGCGGTGCAAAGATAGGTTTATCTGTCAATCCGTGAAAGACTTGAACATCGATTCAAAAAAAACGATTAACTTAGACATCGGAGGTATGAATTTACTCGTCGCCCTCCACCGAATCAACTTGTAAACCTCATTCAGAATCATGAAGGAACCCATCCACCAGGACGAGCTTAACAGGATACTGCTCAAGCCCCGGTTCAAATTGAGATATTCGGATCCCAAACAGGAGATAATCGAGCAATTCAGGGTCAATCTTGCCCGGGAAACATGTCCCTTCCCGAGTAAAATAGTGGATCATCACATCGTCATCGATGTGCCTGAAGGAACGGAGCACTTTTGGTCCCCGCAACTTCACGTTGAAGTCGAAGAAGAGGAAGGGGCCACTGTCGTCAAGGGCATTCTCGGGCCAAAACCCAAAATTTGGACCCTGTTCATTTTCTTCCATTTCGCAGTTGCCGTGACGTTTTTTGTCTTTTTCGTGATTTTCTATTCGCGATGGAGCCTCGGACATGACTATACCCTGTCGTTGACCATGTGCATTTTGATGCCGGTACTTTGGGTGGCACTTTATTTCGCTGGGCAATTGGGCAAGAAGTTCGGATACGACCAAATGCAGGATTTGCATAGCTTTTTGACAGATACCCTCAAGGATAAGATCCCGGCTTAGGACGAGAGCCCTGCTCCGGATAAAATAGCGGCCATCTCTTTCTGCAGCTCCTCTGCCTTTTCTGCGGATTTAGCTGCAAAATCCCTTTCTTGCGAGGCATAGATGATTCCACGGGATGAATTGATCAACAGGCCGACGTCGGAATTCAGGCCGTACTGGCAGACTTCTTTTAGGCTTCCGCCCTGAGCGCCCACCCCGGGCACGAGTAGAAAGTGATCCGGAACAATGCGTCTTATTCGCTCAAAGTATTCGGGCCTCGTCGCACCAACCACATACATGAGTCGGTCGCTGTTGGCCCAACCCAGAGAGGTTTTGAGCACCCTTTCATAAAGCGCTTCTCCCGAATTGTCTTCTATCACCTGAAAATCCAGGCCTCCTTTGTTCGAGGTCAGCGCAAGCATTATGGCAAACTTGTTTTCGAAGGCTAAAAAAGGCTCAATGGAGTCAGATCCCATGTAGGGAGCCACAGTCACCGAATCGAAATTCAAATCCTTGAAGAAGGCCTCGGCATAGCGACTTGAAGTATTGCCGATGTCTCCTCTTTTGGCGTCGGCAATGGTAAAGATCTCCGGGTAATTCTCGTTGAGGTAGTCGATGGTCCTCTCCAGGGTTTTCCAACCCTCCAACCCGTAAGCTTCGTAGAACGCCGTATTGGGCTTGTAGGCCACGGCCAGGTGATGGGTGGCGTCAATGATTGCCTTGTTGAAGGCAAAAACAGGATCCTGCTCCGAGAGCAGGTGAGGGGGTATTTTGTTTTTGTCGACATCCAGTCCGATGCACAAAAACGAATTTTTGCTTCGGATCTCCTCGATGAGCTTTTGTCTGTTCATTTTTCCGGAAAATACATCGAAGCAAAAGTAATCATTTTATCAGTTTGGGTTATCTTTGTGGTTCACTAAAATTCGAACCAAAATCTGTATTCATGAGAACCAAAATTGTAGCAGGAAACTGGAAGATGAACAAGACCTATCAGGAAACAAAAGCCCTGGTCAAGGAGTTAAAGCACGCCGTAAAAGAAATAGAGCTCGACAACACCCGAGTTGTGATTGCTCCCACCTTTGTCAACCTTCAAAAAGCTTCCAAAATGACCAAGAATTCGGTCATTGAAGTAGCGGCACAGAACATGCACCAGGCAGCCAGTGGAGCCTACACGGGCGAGATCTCTGCCCAAATGCTGAAAAGCATTTATGTGGATACCGTGATTTTGGGACACTCAGAGCGCAGGGAATACTTTGGCGAAACCGATGAGCTGCTGGCTGAGAAAGTGAATGCCGCTCTGGACAATGACCTGGAGATCATTTTCTGCTTCGGAGAGGTGCTCGAAGACAGGAAGAAGGGAAATCACTTCAAAGTGGTTGAAAGCCAGATCAAACACGCATTGTTCCACCTGGATTCTGCGGCCTGGTCCAAAATCATTCTGGCCTATGAGCCGGTATGGGCCATTGGCACAGGAGAGACAGCCACTCCGGAACAGGCGCAGGAAATGCACGCTTTCATTCGCGAGCTCGTAGCCGGTCGTTACATGAGTGATGTGGCCGAAGAGGTGTCCATCCTTTATGGTGGAAGCGTCAAGCCTTCAAATGCCCAGGAGATATTCTCAAAGAATGACGTCGATGGGGGATTGATCGGAGGTGCTGCGCTCAAAGTAGAAGATTTCAGTGCCATCATTGCGGCCATCTAAGAACGCAGTCTAAAGATATCTTATGCACTACATTGCCTTGCACTTCAAGAAGACAGGGGGGACGCTTGATGCCCAGATCGCACGTGAAATACTCGTGGCCGAACTCGGCGCGGTCGGTTTTGAGAGTTTTACCGAGACCGATGATGGTGGTCTAACGGCCTATATTCAGTCGGATGACTGGGTCGAAGGGATGTTGGAGCAGGTTCAAATCCTCAGCTCTGACGAGGTTGAGTTTGAAGTCGAGCGGGAAAACATCGAGCAGGTCAACTGGAACGAAGAGTGGGAGAAGAACTTTGAGCCGATCGAAGTGCAGGGAAAGGTATGCGTGCGAGCTCCATTTCATAGCGGAAAGGAGCTCGAATACAATATCGTGATCGAGCCTAAAATGAGTTTTGGAACGGGGCACCACGAAACCACGCACCTCATGATCGAGCATCTGTTGGAGATTGACCTGGAGGGCAAAAAAGTTCTGGATATGGGATGCGGTACAGGCATTCTGGCCATTTTCTCTGAAATGCGCGGTGCCTCAGAAGTGGAAGCTATCGACATCGATCCCTGGTGCTATGAGAATTCCGTTGAGAATGCCGCCAGGAACAATTGCCGAAAGATCAAAGTTTTCGAAGGGGACGCCAGTCTTTTGAAGGAGCAGCAGTTTGATGTGCTCATTGCGAATATCAACCGAAATATTCTTCTTGAGGATATGTCGAGCTACGTGAGGTGTCTCAAACCAGGCGGTCTTCTGTTGCTCAGCGGATTTTATGTCGAGGATATGGAGCAAATCGGTCGAAAAGCACAGGAATTGGGCTTGAAGTTGCTGGACGAGAAGGAAAGGAATCGTTGGGTTGGATTAAAATATGTAAATTTGGAAAAAGCGTAAAGACCATGTTGCGGAACTTCTACCTTTCGAAAGAGCAGACCCAGGAAGATTTTGACGTTGCAGAAAAGGAATCGAACAAATATGAGATCATCCTTTTCAATGATGACATCCACACCTTTGACTACGTGATCGACTCGCTGATCGAGATATGCGAACACACCCTGGAGCAGGCTGAGCAGTGTACCTATCTTGTGCACTATAAGGGAAAATGCGCTGTGAAAACCGGAGAGTACGAAGAGCTCAAACCTCGTTGCACGCGATTGCTTCAGAAAGGCCTGAGCGCCGAGATCATGTCCTGATCACCCAGATTATAAACTAATTTCTCAGAGCGGAATATTTCCGTGTTTCCGATTCGGACCTTCCACCTGTTTGTTCTCAAGCATGGCAAAGGCCTTGATCAGTTTTCGCCGGGTGTTTTTTGGCAAGATCACCTCATCGACAAACCCGCGTCGCGCTGCCCTGAAGGGATGAGCAAATTTATCGGCGTATTCAGCCTCCATCTCCTTCCATTTCGCTTCGGGATCCTCAGCTTCGCTGATTTCCTTTTTAAAGATGATCTCACTGGCGCCTTTGGCTCCCATGACAGCGATCTCAGCCGTGGGCCAGGCGAAATTCATGTCGGCACCAATATGCTTTGAATTCATCACGTCATACGCTCCTCCATAGGCTTTGCGGGTTATGACGGTAACCCGGGGGACGGTAGCCTCGCTTAAAGCATAGAGCAGCTTGGCCCCATTTACGATGATCCCGTTCCATTCCTGGTCGGTGCCCGGCAAGAATCCGGGGACGTCCACAAGAACCAGCAGCGGAATGTTGAAACTGTCGCAGAAACGCGTGAAGCGGGCTGCTTTTTTGGAACTGTCCACGTCCAGTACGCCCGCAAGGACCATCGGCTGATTGCCTATGATACCGACGCTGCGTCCCGCCAGTCGGGCGAATCCGACGATGATGTTCTCCGCATAGTCCTTGTGGATTTCATAAAAGCTGTCTGCATCACAGATCCCGGAGATGACTTTTTTCATGTCATAGGGCTTGTGCGTGTCGGACGGAACAATCTTTTCGAGCTCCTCGCGAATTTCATCCTCCAAAGTGTAAGGCAATTTTGGGGTGACTTCTTTATTGTTTTGAGGAATGTAACTCAGAAGTTTTTTGATCTCCATCATGCAGGTAACATCGTTAGATGCAGTTATGTGCGTAACCCCCGACTTGGTCGAATGGGTGAGGGCTCCTCCCAGGTCTTCGGCGCTCACGGTTTCGTTGGTGACCGTCTTGACCACATTCGGTCCGGTAACAAACATATAGCTCGTCTTCTCCACCATGATGGTAAAATCGGTCATCGCGGGAGAATAGACTGCACCTCCGGCGCAGGGCCCCATTATAGCGGAAATTTGCGGGATCACGCCCGACGACCAGACGTTTCGATAGAAGATGTCTGCATAACCCCCAAGACTGCGAACACCTTCCTGAATTCTCGCTCCTCCCGAGTCATTGAGTCCGATCAGGGGTGCGCCGACCTTGACGGCCAGATCCATGATCTTGCATATTTTTTCCGCATGCGTTTCAGACAGCGCCCCGCCGAAAACGGTAAAATCCTGGGCAAATACGTAAACGAGACGACCGTTGATCGTGCCGTAACCCGTCACTACCCCATCTCCGTAGATCAGCTGTTTCTCCATTCCGAAATCAGTACTGCGATGCGTTACGAGTTCACCGACCTCTTCAAAAGAACCTTCATCCATGAGATACTCGATTCGTTCTCTCGCTGTCAGCTTCTTCTTCCGGTGTTGTTTGTCTATTCTGTGCTGACCTCCTCCGAGTTTCGCTTCGGCCAGTCGGTTCAGCAAGTCTTTTTGTCTGTCTTTCATGAGCAGGTTTTTAACTTTCTTCGTTCATCGAGATATAGCTTAAGGGCCAACCGGGCGGCCACTTCCATTTCCCGGTTTCGCTCTTCCAGTAATTTTTCGGGAGCGTAATATTTTGAAACAAAGTGCGTGTCGAAATCACCCGAACGAAAAGCTTCGTGATTCATGACAAAGCGCCCGAATGGAAGGGTGGTCTCGACCCCTTTGATCAGGTATTCATCGATGGCCTGGATCATGCCTTGAATGGCTTCTTCACGGGTGTCTCCATAGGTAATCAGTTTGGATATCATCGGATCGTAGTAAATAGGGATCTCCATGCCCTCCTCATACCCGTCATCCAATCGCACTCCTTCTCCTTCAGGCCGCCTGTAGTTCCAAAGTTCACCGACATTAGGGAGGAAATCGTTATAAGAGTCTTCGGCATAAACCCTTAACTCTATGGCATGACCACTTATCTCCAGGTTCTCAGGCCTGATATCGAGGGTCTCACCCCGGGCAATTCGGATCTGCTGTTCTACCAGATCGAGGCCCGTTATGCATTCCGTTACCGGATGCTCGACTTGAAGGCGCGTATTCATCTCGAGAAAGTAGAAGTTCAAATCTGCGTCCATCAGGAATTCTACTGTGCCGGCACTGCGATAGCCGCAGGAACGGGCCACGTTTATGGCCGCCTCACCCATTTTGCTTCGAATTTCAGGAGTCAGCAGGGCAGAGGGCGCTTCTTCAACCACTTTCTGGTGCCTCCTTTGTACACTGCATTCGCGTTCGAAGAGGTGTATGGTGTTGCCAAAATTGTCGGCCAGTACCTGGAACTCGATATGTCTGGGAGAAGACACGTATTTTTCTATGAATACCGAACCATCTCCGAAAGCTGACAACGCTTCGCTGATGGCTCGTTCCATCTGCCGGGCAAGATCCTCAGGGCGTTCGACGATTCGCATTCCTTTGCCCCCGCCACCGGCAGCCGCTTTGATAAGAATGGGGTACCCGATTTCTGCGGCGATCTTCTCGGCTTTTTTGGGGTCGGTCACGGCTTCGTCTATACCGGGTACCATCGGGATGTCATAGGCCCTGACCGCTTCCTTGGCTGCGAGCTTGTCGCCCATGACGCGAATCGATTCCGCCCTGGGCCCGATGAATATCATTCCGTTTTTCTCTACCAATTCAGCAAATGAAGCGTTCTCACTGAGAAATCCATATCCGGGATGAATGCCGTCTACATTGAGATTCAGGGCTTCCTTTACGATTCGCTCCCCGTTGAGGTAGGATTCCGAGGAAGGGTTTTCCCCGATATGGACCGCTTCGTCAGCATATATGACATGTGGAGCTGAACGGTCTACCGTTGAGTAGACGGCTACGGTTTTGATTCCCATTTTTCTCGCGGTTCTCATGACCCGCAGGGCGATTTCTCCCCTGTTGGCTACCAGTATTTTTTTCATAAGTCGACGTATTGGCTATTCGAGTTCGATAAGAAGTTTGTTCTTGTCAACCGTATCGCCGCTGTTGGACCATACGGATTTGATCACCCCGTCCTTGGGGCTCAGGATGGCATTTTCCATTTTCATGGCTTCGAGAATCAGAAGGGTGTCTCCTTTCTTCACCTTGTCTCCGGGTTGCGCCTTCATCTCAAGAATGATTCCCGGCATCGGGGCTTTGACCTCGTTGGTAGCAGTCCCGGAGCTGAGCTTGTAACCCATGGAGCGAATCATACGGTCAAGGTCCGTCTGAATCCTGACGTTGTAGACATTGGAGCCAATTTGAATCGAATAGAATCTTTCGCCAAAGCTTTTTTCGATAAGCTCTGCTTTGTAGGAGTTCGAACCCCTGAGGATGTGATATCTTTTGTTTTCGAGTGCCTCGCAATCGAACTGAACAGCTTCTTCGATATCCAGATCGAAATCGACCTGTTCATTGACCTGCACAGTGAATGATGAAGAAATCATAGGAACATGGATTTGGACACATAAAGATAAGTAATAATCCTTGGACCGGTCATTGCACGACGAAGTTTATTCGGTTTGAAACATTCAAAAAATCCACGCATTTTAGGGGTTTTAAGAGGTGTCATTAAAGGATGCTAGAGAATAATTTGAAGCTAAGCCGGAATATTAAAATTATGTTTAATTAACTTTTTAATAACATTAAATCCTATAGAGGGTTAAAATAGTACATAAATAGGCTAAAAAACTTGTAAAACAAAACAATAGATTGTTTTTACTTTGTACCATCAATAAAAATTAATGTCATGAGTATCAAAAAACAGTTTTTAAAAAGTAAGCCTGTATGCAAGGTCACTTTCTCTTTGCAAGGTGAAGAGGTGGCAAATGCAGAAAAAGTACAGTTGGTGGGTGATTTTAACGAATGGAGCGTGAAAGAGGCTATCGATTTAAAGAAATTCAAGAACGGTACCTTCAAAACAACCCTGAATCTGGACACTGAAAAAGAATATCAATTCAAGTATTTGATTGATAACGAAAGATGGGAGAATGACGCAGAAGCAGACAAATACGTCAACAATGGCGTGAGTGCTGAAGACAACTTTGTCGTTGCCCTTTAAGAGACTTCATTTTTTTACCCTTTTTTACAAGCAAAACCCCTTTGCTTAATATTTGCGAGAGCGTAGTCGACGAACTTTCCGAGATTGCGCTTTTTTTATGCATAAAAAAGAGCTGATTCAATTTGAGTCAGCTCTTTTGTCTTAAGGTATATCCTCTCACGAGATCTTTCGGCTCCATTCTTCGCAGGGTAGTGTTTCATCTTTTCCCCCTCATTGAACCATTCCCTGCTCGGCAATTCCCGAAAAGAGGATATATCCTTTAATTTGTGATGATCCTGTCTATCAGACGTTCTTCTTCATCATTGAGATCGCATCCTTTTAAGGAAACCAATAACCTCGTCATGCGATCCCTGTCTTGCAAGGGCACCTCTTCCACTTCATGGTCGATCTGATTCACCAGCTCCATCAACGTTTTAACCGCAACCAGGCTCTTCTGCTCCCGGTACACCCGGTCTCTTGCTTCTTCTTCGATTGCGATCAGTATCTCCTTGATCATCACTTAATTTTCTACAAAAATAAGGGGTTCAATTGCTTTGTCTTACGACATGAAATGTCATGTGGATAAAAAACCCTTTCAAAGCCATTATTTTTTAAATTTACATAGAGGGCGCGGATCCTTTAAATTTAGGCTTAGGACCAGGTCAAACCTGATATAATGAGAAAATACAACGACATAGGGGAGTTATTTACAGATTTCAGGAGAATCAACAGCATGTCGCAGTCAGACTTTGCAGCGGCACTTGAAGTTGACATCCGAACTGTCCAAAGATGGGAAAATGGGGCGACTCTTATCAAGTCTGAGAAGGAGGAAGATATTGTGATGCTGACCTTGCTTCCTTATCAGCTTATCAGGAATCTCAACGCGAGTGTCCCTATTCCAACTTTTTACGATTTTAGCCTCGATGATAGCTTGCCCGAAGTGCCTGGTTTAAGACAAACCTGGAAAAAGCAACAAGACGAATACGTACCCTTGATCACGAATCAGACATTGACTACTTGGAGCGCTACATGCAGTTTCACAAAAAGATCAAACGGAACATCAGTGAAGTCATCAAAGAATCGACCCGGCTCCTTCCGGAGATGAATTTGATCATCACCGATGATTCGGGATACTACTCGGGCCATTCGTTGATATTTCCGATCAAGGAGAAGACTTATGAGCGAATTCGTTCTCGAGAGATGGATGAGAGTGAGCTCGCCTTAGATGACTTGATTCATCCGGAACAGATTAAAAGACCCATCTACTACGGTTTCGACATTACAGCAGACTGCAATGACAATATCTTTTATATTACTGCGCATCTGATGCGTATTCTCAGGGAGAAACCGGACAAGGACTATTTGTATTGTGCTATTCCGTTTCGTTATGACAATTTTCAAGTCAATGAAGAATTGGGCCTTGAGATCATTTGGGAAGGGGAGAAAGGTGTGAATCAATACGGATTGGAGATGGCCCCGAGATTCCAGGAGGGCAACTTTCGGGACTTTCTAAAAAAATAGTCCCAACCTTGCGAAAATCCTTAGCACTTAACTATACTAGTAAATCCTTATATCCCCCTTGATTTACTAATGAACAGGAAATTCACTTCGGTTGGGACGTTCCTCAATTGATCTAATCTAATTCGGTGTCTAACCTCTTATCTTGGCAAATAAATACAAGATGTCTCAATTTCGGACTTTGATTAATAACTCCTAATCCGGTGCAAAAATACGACCGTGGCAGCGACGGGAACACGACACGTGATGTCCTGATTTTCATTTTATGAAAACTCTAACATTTTTTCAGGAAGATTTAATTCGCAGGCATAAAAAAAACCCTGAATTTTCAGGGTTTTTTGGAGGATCCGGGGACCCCTATATATAGAGAAATTAAGTTTCTGTTTTCAGATGGTTTGGTTGAGCTGTCTCTTATTCTCTTTTTAGTAGGAGTAGGTTCTGTAATCAGACCACTGGATTCGTTTGCTGCGTTTAAAGGTTGTCGTTCTCATAATGTTGGTTTTTTAAGTTTTCGGGGGTTAAAGGTTTTTTCTGTTGGCAATCAGAATTGTTATGAAGTTTTTACTGCATAATGTCTGTACTCTGACCACTGGATTCGTTTGCTGTTTCTAAATGCTGTAGTTCTCATGATTGGTTTTTTTTATTTAATGCTTTAAGACGTTATTTTTAATTTGGTTTACACTTATAAGACGACCCATCTGAAGTATTTGTTACAGTACTATGTATAACAAAGTACTATTTTAACAAATATTTAATAAAGAAAATAAGTTAAAACACAGATATACAAATACTTAAATAAAATGAAAAAAATCTGAAATTTTTAGAATTTAACAGATAGCAAGAGATAAAATAGTAGAAAATTCATCTTTTTGGGAGCTGAATCCGGGTTGATCCCACCTCGAAAGAAGAGAATTTCTAAAAAAGAAGCGAAAATCCAATAAGCAAGAAACCTTTCAGGATGTCATCACTCATCCTAAAAGGTCTCTTGATCCTATCAAAATTAATAACTGCTACAAATTTATAAGGTGTTGTGATCCTTAACCATGATTTTTGTCAGGTTACAGCGGGAATGGAAAAATCGTGATTATGAGTTCAAGGCTAACGGTCGATCCTGAAACTGTCGAGTTTGATGTCGTCCATGCCTTCATCGTCAAATGGGTACTCGAGCTGATTTTGAATATTGTACAACGAAATGAGGATGAACTGGCTTACCAGGACAATAAAATAAGTAATCCAGCTTCCTTTGTCTGGACCTACCCTGTGGATGATGGTTGGCGCATAGATCAGCGGGAAGATATAAATGAAAATCAGGCAATAGGCCTTCAGGCTGATCGGGGTGCGATGCGTGTTGATGGCATGAACATTTTCAATCGTTTCATGAAGATCCTTCATGATTCGGAACAGGCGCTCCTTGGATTTTGAGGAGATCCTGTCTTCTTTTGAATTCACATACTGGTAAAGATCCTGCATGCGGGCGTCAATATCTGTAGTATCCTTCTCATTGCTTTTCAGATGGATCATTAACGTATTACTCAAATTGAGCATCAGCTTCGTGGCTTCTTCCTGGTCTTCCTCGGTCAATTTCTCATTCGACATCAGGAAATAGGAGAAAGTCTTCAGCGTGCTTCTGAATTCACTCAAATGCTCCAGAGCTTTTTCGCGTCTTCTGAAGGATCCCCGAATGGTGAACACCAGGGGGAAGATGATCGCGATGCTGATCAGGGTGAGTTCCATGTCGAATTCGATGTTGTACCGAAAGGCCAAATAGGGTACCACCAGTGCTATGGCCATGGCGATCCAGGTTCGGTGGTTGATGATGACAAGGTATTGTTTCACGTTTTCTTTTCGATAAAGCTTAGTTAAATGTACGTAAAATCAATATAATAGAACAAAAAAAAGACCGCTTTTCAGCGGTCTTTTGGTTCTTCATTCGAGTTGGGGGAATTAAATGAAAAAGGGGGATTAGAATTCCAGATCGGTTACGAGATCGAATTCGTCGTAGATCGCCTTGTCTTTGAGGTCGTCAAAGAAAGCTGTTGAGCCATAGCGAATGTCATAGATGGTTCTGTCAATCTTTACATTCGCAGTTGCTTTGTTGCCGTAGATTGACATTTCAAAAGTAACAGGAGCTGATTTTCCTTTTACGGTAAGGTCTCCGGTCACCTCATAAGAATTCTTGCCGGTGCTTTTTACTTTTGTGAAAACCAGCTTAGCGGTCGGATGCTTTTCTACCCCAAAGAAATCGTCGGATTTCAAATGCCCTTCGAGCTTTCCTTTGTATTCTCCTTCCAGGTCGTCTGTGACTATGGTAGTCATGTCCACTACGAATTCACCTCCTGTGAGCTTACCCTCATCAAAAACCAGGTGCCCTGATTGGAGTGCTACGGTTCCGTAATGAGATCCTGTCACTTTATAACCTTTCCAGGTCACTGTGCTATTCTCGGTTTTGATCTCTTTTTTCTCACCTTCTATCGTGGTGAAAGAGAAAGTTACCACCGCCATAAGAATTACGGCAGCTAAGATTGTTACTTTTTTTGTCATGGTTTTAAAGTTTAATGTTTGTTCGATGAATAATATGTACTAAGATTAATTTCCGAAATAAAATTTTTCTTTCACAATCTGGCCGTCTTTCCATTCCTGAACGGCTACTTGCGTGAACTTCTGCTCTGTTCCTTCGTTTGACTCGTAAGACACCTGCCACTCGACCATGGTGGTTCCTTCTCCAACGGCAACTTTCAAGGGTTTCACACAGCTGATCTCCTTGATGCTCGAGAGAAAAGCCTTTCTCGCCTCAATGGCTTTGTCTTTGCCCCTGACCGGATCCCGGTCATTTTCCTGAACCTCCACATCCGTATCGTAGAACTTTTCAAGCGCTTCGATTAGCTGACCCTGCAACAACATGTCATTCAAGTCTCCAACTTTTTCCAACAAGGTGTTCATGCGATTGACTTTTACAATGCAAAGATCGCTCAAAGGGAAGCCTTGAAAAATAATGTAGTTTATAAAAGGAAGTTAAACTAGTTTAACATGCGCGGTGTATCGAGCTCGCAGGACCTATTGCTCCTGGATGAGCTGACTTTTGATCTTGCTCAGGAATTCTTTGGTGATTCCCAGGTAGGACGCGATGAGGTACTGGGGGACGCGCTGCTCGATCAAAGGATACTGTTTTCGAAAATACAGGTAACGGTCCCGGGCAGACATGCTCAGGTTTCTGACCACTCTTTTTTGAGAAGCCACCAGGGCTCTTTCGATTATTTTCCGAAAAAACCGCTCAAGTATCGGAACCTCTTTGAGAAGTTTGTCATGGGTTTCGTAAGGAAACAGGACAACCTCCGTGTTTTCAAGGCATTGTACATTGAAGTCCGAAGGGGTCTGGGTAGTGAAACTAGCCAGGTCCGAGGTCCACCAGTCTTCAATCGAGAACATGATCACGTGCTCCTGACCCTGGTCGTCCAGGTAAAAGGTCTTGGTGCATCCCTGAAGCACAAAGGCGCTTATGGAACAGACATCCCCCTGCTGCAAAATGTACTGGCCTTTGAGGTATCTGCGCGTCTTTATCCCAGACAGAAGGATTTTCTCCTCCTCCTCGCTCAGCTCTACGATTCGGTTGATGTAGTCAATAAGGGGTTGTTCCTTTCTGCTCATTACTCTTTTCGGTTCTGCTCCAGGTAGCTCAGCACAAATACGGCCGGGGCGTTCCAGTTGATGCATACCTCGTTGGATGCAAAGCTGGGCTCCACGTCCATGTAGGCTTTGGCCGGATACTCTGAGGTGTATTCCACGTCGTGCTGGTCCTGGCGATCGTGATTCGGGCCTCCGATCACAAAGCCCGGAACAGGATCCTCAATTCCGTCGGCCCCGCTGGGTCGATGATGTGGAAACATCACGCGCTTGCTTCCGAATCCCGTCAGGAAGCAGTACCCTGTTGCATTCTTTCCAAAGATATAATCATTTATCATTTCGGCCCCTGCAAGATATTTTTCGTCTCCCGAGAGACGGTGAGCCACGCAGAGGATCATCGCCTGGTTTAACACATCGCTGTTGGATCCCCATTCGTAACGCTCCAGAGCCACATGATAGGGATTCTTGTCGATCTTCACGAGGAGACTGTCTGCCAGTTTCAGGTGATCCGAAACCATCGAGTTAGCTGTTTTTTCGGGTAATTTATCCCGATTCTCAAGCAGCGAGTGAAAGGCGTTGTTGCGCACAAAGAACTTCCAGCTGTTGGTCAGCTGGTGCTGATAAGGCTCCGGGTTCTTCTCCAGGTATCTGAGGTATTCTTTTGCCCCCGTGGCGAGGTAGAGCTCGGCTGCCGCCCAGTAAAAATCATCTGTGAACACCGTGTCGTCGTATTGGCCTGTGCTGACATCCTCCGGGTTGGCAAAAGGCATGTTTTTTTTGCGAAGGGCCCACTTCCAGGCTTTTTCAGCTGAAATGATGGCTTCTGCCGCCCAGACCGGGTCAGCAGAAGTATACAAGCGTCCGGCCTGCGCCATGACTGCCGCATAATTCAGGGTCGCTGCCGTTCCCTTTCCGATGACAAAGCGCTCCAGGTCATAGGCCTCAGGCATGATGAATCCCGAAAAGTTTTTGGCAGTGAGTTTGTGATAGACTCCCCCGTCTCGATCCTGCATGGTTCGGATCCAGTTCAGCTCATAGAGCAGTTCATCCCACAGGTCACTCTGCCCGTTGCCACTTTCAGGAATGTTGAGCGAAGCATCCGGGATCGCATCCGGGTATTGTTCGAGAAGGTGAAGCATTTGCCCCGTGGAAAGGGCTGCATTGACGATGTACTTTCCGTAGTCACCGGCATCGTACCAGCCCCCAGGGGAATTGAGCTGTCCCTTTTTATGACGCGAGGAAGCATGATAGGCACAGGCACTGTCCGGGTGACCGGCGGCCCGTTTGTAAATGCCTCCGTAATTCTCTTCTATGGGCATCGAGGCCCGCTGAAAGTAATAGCTTTTGATCGAGGCATTCAAGGCTTCCTCGTAGACGCCTTTCTCAATAGAAAATGGATGGGAACCGCCTACGCTGTCAATTTCAATGATGTAAATTCCCGGGGTTTTGAGATCACTGAAGTCTCCTGTCATGACCCGCTCCCCGGAGGTAGCCCAGGTTCCGCGGTCCTTGAGCTTTCCGCTGAAAACAACCTCTCCCAGGCTATCCAGAACCCGGAATGCGCTCGCCTTATGGTCTGCAAGAATGAATTCCTTGACAGAGCTGGGATAATATCCTATCTGGTTGAGCCGAATGTTTTCTGAGGTTTCCAGGGGCAACTTCTCTGTTTCGCATTGGATGAATAGAAAAGAATAAAGGGTGAGGTAAAGACATTGTTTAAAGGTCATGCGTCTGTTTTTACTGAATGGAACGGATACCTCAAATATAAAGGATAGGAGGCTTCCTGTTGTTTAAAATCTTTCCAAAGATAAAAATGAACACATTACAAATTGCTGACCAAAATCATTCCACAGCGGGAGTGGGAGGAGCCGTGCGTTTAAAAGGCTGCCATTTGAGATAGGTGCCACATCGCCAGAGCCATTCAAGCGGTCCGTACTTGAAGCTTTTCAGCCAGTATTTGCTGAATAACGTCTGTATGATGATCACCCCGATTCCCATCAGGAAGCAGATCAGGGCTCCAAACTGCCCTATGTATCCGAGCCCCCAGCCGAAGTAGATAAAGGTTCCAATGATCGATTGCATGACGTAGTTGGTCAGCGCCATGCGTCCGTATGGAGCGAAGAAAGCCAGTCTTCTCTGCCAGGAATCCTTCTGATAGAGCATTAAAAATCCGCATAAAATAATAGAAGACATGGATACGCTGACCCAGTCCATGAAATTCATCCCCAATGCAAACTGCCAGGTGGAGAAGTCGATGGGTTGTGGCGCCGTAGCAAATGTTGCGACCACAAGCCCAAAGCTGATGATCAGGGCCCCTATGGACCAGAGCATTGTGTCTTTGATTCGCTTGGAAAAGGCGGAGAGGTCTTTGAACAGTCCGGTTCTGCCCAGCCACAATCCGACCAGAAAATAGGCGAACGTGTAATAGAACCTGCCAAAGAAGGAGACCTGGAAGTCAATTTTGGTGAGCATGCCATAGGTAGCATTGAGATAGAACACCTCGCTCAGGCTCCCTGTGGATATGGTTTCTATGTAGTTTTTCACCAGCTCGTGATTGTTGTCCATCATCGAATGCACGCCGGTAACGCTCTCGGCCCCAAATATGGCAAAAGCGATGAACCGGGGTATCCCGAGAAAAATAAGTCCCGCGGTGATCAGAATCCACTTGGAAGATACCCTGTAAAACGGGATGATAAAAGGTGCCAGAATGGCATATATGGTTAGAATGTCCCCTCGGTAGAAAAGCTGGTGGACGTATCCGATTACAAATAACAGGGCTGCCCGCCATATGAAGCGGCCACCGAATTTCTGACCTTTGTTTCGGGCCGATTCCATCTGGATGGAAAAACTGAGTCCGAACAGAATTGAGAAAAGGGCAAAGAATTTCCCGGTGAAGAAAATGCCGATGATTCCCTGAATGATCTGGTCGGGAATACCGTTGACCCCTTCCATGAAGCCATCCGGATGCGGCCCTGCGATGTACTGTTCAACCATATGCACCAGGGCCACGCCGGCCAGGGCAAAGCCTCTGAGCGCATCAATGGAGATAATTCGATTTTTGACCGGGGCTTGCAGGGTTTCGGATTGGGCAGTCATAATGGATGATTGGGTCTACAGTACTAGACGCCAACCCGAAAGGTTATGTTACGGTCTGAAAGGAGTTTTTTCAATAAAATCTTTGTAATCCTTGATCAATGCCTCGAGCCTTGATTCCAAATACGCGTTGCCCCCTTCGAGCTCCTGAAGGATGAGTTTTGCAACCTGACGATAGTGTTTCTTTTTCTCTGGGGTCCAGTTAGATGGAGGCTCCTGCATGTTTGAGATTCTATCGGCCAATTTTACGGCCCAGACCTCCTTTCGCAGGGCTTTGATCCGCATCAGACTGTCGGGAATCTGAATGTCTGCGGGCAATTCTTCATTTTTGGTCAGGGCCAAAACCGCTTCGGCGATCTCGGGAGAAAAACTTTCGACCACTTCTTCAAAAGAAGTCGGGGTGTCTTCGAGCACATCGTGCAACAGGGCCACCTGGACCGCGAATTCCAGATCAAAGTCACGGGTATGTCTTTCCGCAAGGATCACTTCCATGGCCACATTTGAAAGGTGAACGAGGTAGCTGGCTCCTGAAGCCGGCATCTTCTGATCGCCGTGTCTTTCCCCTGCATACCGAATCGCCATTTGATAAGCTTGTTGAACCCCAATTGATGGTGAGTGTGATTTCATTGCAAATTCTCTGCCTAAATGGATCAAGTTACGGATTTTGGGAAAAACTCAAATGAGATATCTTTGCGCTTCAAAACAAACGAACCATGAAACTATATCGAGAATTTAAGAATTTCGCAGTCAAAGGCAACATGCTGGACATGGCCGTTGGGATCATCCTGGGGGCTTCCTTCAACAAAGTGATCAATGTGTTGGTGAAAGAGGTGATGATGCCACCCCTGTCGCTTCTTTCAGGAAACATCAATCTGGATGATCGAAAAATCGTACTAAAAGATCCGGTTCTGGATGCAAAAGGGGCGGTGGTCCAGGAAGAGATTGCCATTGGATACGGGGCACTCATAGAGGCTTTTGTCGACTTTTTCGTTATCGGCTTCACCATTTTCATCGTTGTTAAGTTCATGAACAAAGTGATTAAGAAGGCTGAGGACACCAAGGACCAGACGGTGCAGACTCCAAAAAACATCGAGTTGATGACAAAGATGACACAACTGCTCGAGGAGCAGAATCAATTGTTGGGCGCCAAGGTTTCAAATCAAAAACCCTAGGAGAAAGAATTCTGAATTCAGCCGAGTTGAAGCTCGTAGCGGGGTTTGTCGTTTTCGTACTCGAAGAGCTTTGAGATGTCCATGACATTCTGCACTCCGTCGAGGTCGCACAAGTATTCCACGACCGCACAAAGCCCCCTGTACTGGGCCTCCTTGTCTTTGGGGTTCACTTTTTTCTCGCTTCTCCTGAAGGGCAGGCTGTAGCCGCAACCTTGCAGAAAAACGGTTTCAATGGTCAATAGTTCAGATGGGCTGTAGCCGTTGATCTTTCTTCCGGCAACTTCATTCAATCTTCCCAGGTAACTCAATTGCGTGGATCCGTGTTTGTCCGTCAGGTGCTTCCAGGTATCCAGGTTGTCACAAATATTTCCTACCGCGCAATGATGGCAGTTCTCGGGATCCAGGGATCCGGAGTGAAATGCTGTATACAACTTGGTGATGGCCCGCTCGAGTCTGTAGGAGGTATTCATGGTCTCTGTCTATTGGTTCGCTTCTGTCTTTTGGTTCACAGGTTTGGGATCAGTTGAATCGTGCAATTTTTTGTTTTATAAAAATACGCATTATTTTAAAGAGTGTCAAGACAGGTTCGGACACGAATAGTTTTGCTCGATTCTGTCTCTTCCTTAAACTGGAAATAACTATCTTCCCCGCTTAAACCGACACCTAATTCAGAGTGAACACAATACGCAAGGATCAATACGCCCTGATCACCGGAGCCAGCCAGGGTTTGGGCAAGTCTTTTGCCCTGGAGCTTGCGGAGAAAAACATCAATACGCTGCTTGTCAGTTTGCCCGGGGAGAATTTGTCGGTTGTGAACCAGGAGATCAAGGAGACTTATGGGGTGGATTCTCACTTTTTCGAGCTCGACATGACTGAACCTGAAGAGCTGGATGCGTTTACCCAACAAGTCAATGAACGGTTTGAGGTATTCCTTTTGATCAACAATGCCGGAATTGGAGGGACCATGAAGTTTGATCACGCCAAAACCCGCGACATTGAAAGTATCATCAAGCTTAACGTTTGGGTGGTTTCGGTTTTGGCTCATAAAATCCTGCCAAATTTATTGAGGCAACCGAAAGCTTACATGCTGAATGTCTCAAGTATTGCAGCGGGTTCCCCTATGGGGTATAAGACGGTCTATCCGGCTTCGAAAGCGTTTGTCTATTCATTCTCTCTGGGCCTCAATGAGGAGCTCAAGGATACCAACGTGAGTGTCAGCGTGGTGAATCCGGGGCCCATGGCCACTAATGAAGAGGGGAGTTCAAGGCTGAACAAACACGGATTGTTCGCCAGGATGATTACCCTGAAGCCTGATGAGGTGGCCCGGTATTGCATTGTTCATGTCTTTAAAAGAAAAAGAATCATCCGCGTGAATTTCTGGAGCTGGCTGCTGATGAACAACGTCCCAGTTTGGATCAAGCTTCCTCTGCTTACCGAAGCCGTGCGAAAAGAGATTGCCTGATGAAAACCGTTTTTGTCACCGGAATCAGCGGTTTGCTGGGTACCAACCTGGCAATCGACCTGCTTGAGAACGGACACAAAGTTCTGGGCCTGGTCAGAGACAAGAAAAGATACAAAGGCATTTCCCACCCCAACCTGGAACTGATCGAGCGTAGTCTGGAGGACGATCTAGCCCCCTGGTTGGACATCGCAGAGGTCGTGGTGCATGTGGCAGCCGAAACGCGGCAAAATCTTACGGCCTATTCCGATTATCTAAAGATCAATTTCGTCGCTACGCAACACCTTTACGATTCGGCGGTTCGCAGCACGGTCAAAAAATTCGTATTTGTAAGTACGGCAAACACCATGGGCTATGGGTCTCTTGAAGATCCTGGCCATGAGGGCAGGGAAGTGCGGTTTCCCTTCTCAGACTCCTTTTATGCCAGGAGCAAGATAGAGGCCGAGAACTATGTTTTGCGCAAAGCGAGTGAAATGGAGACCATTATAGTGAATCCGACCTTCATGCTGGGGCCCTATGACACAAAGCCGAGTTCCGGAAAGATCATATTGATGGGATGGAAGAAGCGTTTCATTTTTTATCCGCCGGGAGGCAAGAATTTCGTGCATGTCAAGGATGTTTCAAGCGGGATCATAAAGGCTCTGGAATCGGGCAGGCACGGGGAGCGTTATTTGCTGGCCCATGAAAATCTGAGTTATCGGCAATTTTATGAAATGCTGAATGCCGTTGCGGATCAGGACGCCCGATTGATAGCGATTCCAAAACCGGCCTTGATGCTCCTGGGCCATTTCGGGGATTTCCTGCGCAAATTGGGAATCCGCTCGAGCCTGTCTTCGACCAATACGCGAATTCTGTGCGTAAACAATTACTATTCCAACCAGAAGTCGCGTGAAAAGCTCGGCCTAAACTACAGTTCAACGGATCAGTCGATCCGGGACGCGATTGACTACTTTGGCCAGGCGGAATAAGCCTTGCATTCAGGTTTTAATAATAGTCCTGATTCTCATCCTCATCCTCTTCAATGTCCTCATCGGCAACATAATCGTCTTCGTCTGAATCATGGTCCTCCTCATAATCGCTCATGGCATTTTCCAATCGCTTGCTGACTTTGACCAGGTAAATTGTGTCTTCAGTGCGCACTTCAGCGCAGTCGACCCATTCGCCTGCCGCATTCTTGAAACGGATAATGTCGCTACTGCTGTAACCATATGGGTATTTTGAAACCAAAAGCTCAAGAATTTCGTCATTCAGTTTCTGAAAGTCGACAATTACGCGTTTCATTGGTGGTTTTTGATCGGATTTCATAATCACATGTTTAAGAGATAGGCGAATATCAAAGGAGCGACAATGGTGGCGTCACTTTCGATAATGAACTTTGGGGTGTCAATATCGAGCTTCCCCCAGGTAATCTTTTCGTTTGGAACGGCCCCCGAATAGGAACCGTAGCTCGTTGTGGAATCACTGATCTGACAGAAATAGTTCCAAAAAGGCGTATCGGTTCGCTCCATGTCCTGGTACAGCATAGGTACTACGCAGATAGGAAAATCCCCGGCTATGCCTCCTCCGATTTGAAAGAAGCCGATTCCTTCTGAAGAGTTTTCAGTGTACCAGTCTGCGAGTGAAGTCATGTACTCAATTCCTGATTTCATCGTGCCTGCACTGAGCTCACCTTTCATGACATAGCTCGCAAAAATGTTGCCCATCGTGCTGTCTTCCCAACCGGGTACCACCATGGGTAAATTCGCTTCGGCAGCGGCATACATCCACGAGTCTTTCAAGTCGATCTCGTAGTATTGCTCCAAAACCCCCGAGAGCAGGAGCCGGTACATGAACTCATGTGGAAACAGGCGCTCATGGTTGTCTTCTGCCTCTTTCCAGATCTTGAAAATATGCTTTTGCAACCTTCTGAAAGCCTCTTCCTCCGGGATGCACGTGTCAGTCACGCGGTTGAGTCCTTTTTCCAACAAGTCCCATTCCTCCTGAGGGGTCAGATCCCTGTAGTTCGGAATTCGTTTGTAGTGGCTGTGGGCGACCAGGTTCATGATGTCTTCTTCCAGATTGGCTCCGGTACATGAGACGATGTGAACTTTTCCTTTTCGGATGATTTCAGCAAAAATCTTTCCCAGTTCAGCCGTGCTCATCGCACCGGCCAAGGAGACCAGCATTTTGCCCCCATCGGCCAGTTTTTTTTCATACTCTTTGGCTGCGTCTACGACAGTAGCTGCATTGAAATGAAGAAAGTATTTCTCTAAAAAATGCGAAATGGATCCTTTAGAACTCTCCATCTTCATACTCTTGATCTGTGTCATGCTTTTTCATTTTTGTCTCGGAAATTTCTTGATTGTCATATTCGAAATCACCTTGTTCGCCCTCAAATTTGTAGCTCAGCATTTTGTAATACAGCTTAGCTGCGGCAAAGGCTGAAGGTTTATAATTTCCCGTTGCGCAGAGCTCAACCAGATCAAAACCAACTACATTCTTCTCGTCAAAGACGCGGCGGAGAAATTCAAGCGTCTCGTACCATTGCAACCCACCCGGCTCCGGGGTTCCGGTAGATGGCAGGATAGAAGGGTCGAAGGCATCCAAATCGAATGTTATATAGACATTTTCAGTCATCAGATCGATGGCGGTGTCCATCCAATAGTCATCTTGTATCATCTCATGGGCGAAAAAGACCTGATCTTTTTTCATTACAGTCTTTTCAATGGCGTCCATGCTCCGGATGCCCACTTGTATCAGGTTGGTTTGTTCATTGGCCTCAAAAAGGGCGCAGGCATGATTGTACCTCGATCCGTTGTATTCCTTTCGCAAATCAGCATGCGCGTCAATTTGCAAGACGGTAAGGTCTTCATACGACTCATTCATGGCCCGTATGGCTCCTATGGAGATCGAATGCTCCCCTCCAACGAGCGTTGTGAATTTTTTGCGGTTCACATAGTCTTTTGTCACATTGTAGACTTCTTCGACCATGGCTTCAGGACTGCTGCCTTCTTCTATTGCCGGTGCCAGATAAATTCCATGAGTGTAGACCTCAGTTCCGGTTTCGATGTCGTACAGCTCCATGTTTTCTGCTGCTTCCAATAGGGCATCAGGACCCTTGTCAGCTCCTTTACCCCAGGTGCTTGTGCCGTCATAGGGGACAGGGATCAAAACGATGCTGGCTGTGCTTGATTTGCCGCATTCCTCGGGAATGCCTGCAAACGTTCTTCTGGTGTTCATACAATTTGATTTGATATGGATGTGTTGTTGTCTTTGTTTTTCCAGGAGATTTCCAGTTCTTGGGATTTGTTCAGAGGAGCATCGTAACCCAAAATCTGGAGAAACTCCTCCACTTTTTGTTGGGGTCGAAAAACCTCGGTTCTCAATGCACCCTCGTCATCACGCCGAACCAGGATGTGCTTCGGTTGAGGGATCAAACAGTGCTGAAGCCCGCCGTAACCACCCAGAGTTTCCTGATAGGCCCCCGTGTGAAAGAAGCCGATGTAAAGTGGCTTTTCCGCTGAAAATTTGGGCAGGTAAATAGCGTTGGTATGCTGTTCACTGTTGTAGTAGTCATCACTGTCGCACGTCAGTCCGCCCAGCAACACCCGTTCGTAGTTGTCATTCCAACGGTTGACCGCCAGCATTATGAATTTTCTGTTGATGGCCCAGGTGTCGGGGAGTGTGGTAATGAAAGAGGAGTTGATCATATTCCATTTCTCCCGATCGTTCTGTTGTTTTTGATGAAGAACCTCGAAGATGGCTCCACCGCTTTCACCTACCGTGAAACTCCCAAACTCCGTAAAGATATCGGGTACGGGAACCTGTGCTTCCTCGCAAACCAATTTGACCTGGTTGATGATTTCGGAGACCATGTATTGGTAGTCGTAGTCAAACGCCAGCGAGTTTTTGATCGGGAACCCACCTCCTATGTTGAGACTGTCCAATGAGGGGCAAATGCGCTTCAGATCGCTATAGACCTTGAGGCATTTCGTCAATTCGTTCCAATAATAGGCGTTGTCATTGATTCCCGTGTTGATGAAAAAATGCAACATTTTCAGATCTACTCTGGGGTTATTGGCAATTTTACGCTTGTAAAAGGGAACAATGTCCTTATAGCCAATTCCCAGGCGAGAGGTGTAGAATTCGAATTTGGGCTCTTCTTCCGATGCTATTCGAATGCCAACATTCAGGGTTCCTTCGATGGAATCCTCGAGAAGATCCACTTCGTCAAAATTGTCGACAATCGGGATGCACCGAGAATGTCCATTGTTGATGAGCCTTGCTATGTTCTGTATGTACTGATCCCTCTTGAAACCATTGCAGAGCACATAGGTGTCATTCGAGATTTTTCCTTCGTCTTTCAGACGCTCGACAATGTTGATGTCAAAAGCAGAAGACGTCTCAATGTGAATGTCATTTTTGAGAGCCTCGTCAAGAATGGGTTTGAAATGGGAGCTTTTTGTGCAGTAGCAATAGTGATATTTTCCAGCGTATTTCTGCGATTCAATAGCATTTGCAAACCAGAGTTTTGCGCGCTGAATGTTCTCTGAAATCTTTGGCAGGTAGGTGAATTTGAGAGGTGCCCCATACTTTTCAACGAGTTGCATGAGGTCAATGCCCTGAAATTCAAGTGTGTTTGACTTGCTGACCATGAATTCCTCCTGAGGAAAGTCATAAGTCTGTTCTATAAGATCAATATATTTGGTTTTCATTTGTGTCTGTGAATTGATTTTAGGAGCTGTCTGAGACAACAGAGGCGAAAGAACAAAGCAGTTCATGCCCACTTTCAGGAAAATTAACTGTAAAACGGATGAACCCAGAAGTACACTTAAACCCGGTAAATGAAAACAGTGTAGGGACTGAACAATGTCCCTTTCAGAAATTGCAGTAACAAGACCATTTTAGAAGTCAGCCTGGTAATTCGGTTCCTCATCCCTGAGGCGGCTTTCGGAGTAGACTTCTTTGTCCTCCTGAGCCCGAATATGAAAAAAGATTTCATCTCATTAGGCAATGCGCAGGGAATTGACCTGCTCATTCATTTAAGGGTCAAACATATAAAAAAAACAGATATGTCAAATCTTTTTTTGATTCTTGTTATAATCTCTATTCTTGAAGTGAATCCGAGAAAAACTTCTCCAGGCAAGTGCAATGATCTTCCAGGAACTCTTCGATTTCTTCTAAGAATTCCGGGTGCTTCCTTTTTCGATTGATGGTTAAATGAATGACTACGGAATTACGTTCCGGAGGGTACCCGGTGGTAATGGTCCAGCAAAGGGCATTGGGACATTCCACCAAAGAAAAGCGGATTCCGCCTTTGATCACCGCCCTGTTCAACGTGAATTCACCCCAGATTCCTCCAATTTCGACCTCATTGCCCTGGGGCTCATCCAACGGGAATATCTCATTTGAAAATTTTTCCAAAGCACTTAAAGTGAGGTGCTCCTGAATCGATTGTTCGCTGGTTTTAACCTTGACTATTCTAAAAAATTCCATGGTATTGTTTCAAAACTGTTCTTTGTGAATATTCAGTCTAAATCATACTCGGCTATAAATAGCTTGTATTCAAACCGATTCACTGAGGGTTCGGTGAGGGTCCATACCTCGTTTTCAAGAGGGTCCTGCCGGTACTTGAGAATGAAATCCGCATTGACCCTTTCAAAAAGCTGTATGCCCTCAATGACCTGGGCTTCTTCAGGGGGAACAGGCTCCGTAATAGAATTGAGCTCGCTTCCGATTGATTCGGATGACTGATCTTTGATTTGCAGAAAACGGTTGTCTGCCCTCAGCAAATAGAGGTCTGTCCCTGTATCGTTCTCGATGATATAGGTTGTTTCGAATCCCGAGTTCTCATCGTCCTCGCATTGAGTGGCAAGGAGAAAGGGGGCCAATAGTAGGATTAAAGCGATTCTTTTCATTTCAATTTTTATATTCGACCTTAGCCTTGAACTTGCCTTCTCTGTGCGAGTCGTCTTTTGAATCATAGACCCAGCTCTCGCCCAACACAGACTCATAGCAGATCAAAATTTGTACCATAGAATTCATTTGTTTGGCGAGTTCCCTCGTCTCTTCCGTCCACGGAAACCCAATGATTTCAACTTCCTCCCCGGGTCTGAAGACATAGTTGTTCACTTTGTTCTGCCTTAAAATGTCATAGCCCAGATTGCTCTTCGGCATCAAGACTTTTACAAGTTCAAGCATGCTTGCCACGGGCTTGGAATCTACTCGAACTTCAACAGACTTAACGATCGCAGGGCCGGTTCCATTGTTATATATCGAGGCGCTCAAGCCGTCGTGGGAATAATTCGTGCTCACACCCAAATAAGGCCAAACCATGGATTTTTGCTGTTCTTCGAGAATACTCGCTTCATAGATGGAAGTGATCATGGCAATGATGCTGATCACCAGGGCAATCAGGGTTCCTGCACTTTGAAGCATGTCTGTACGCTTTTGATTCATAGATCAGGGTTTAAAGATTTTCCTTGCGGATCCACTTGCTCCCCTGAGGTGCCTTGTATGCCCTCATTTTGGCAAGCAGATCATCAATGTTGTCGCTTATCAATATCATTTCACGATTCGATTCTTTTAAAAGCTCTTTGTGGACCATGGAGTCGAGGAAGCTTATCAATTGATCGTAGTAGCCGTTGATGTTTAAGATGCCCATAGGTTTTTCGTGCAGCCCAAGTTGTCCCCAGGTCAACATTTCAAAATACTCTTCGAGGGTTCCGAAACCCCCGGGCAAGGCAATGACCCCGTCACTGAGATCATTCATCCTGGTTTTTCTCTCGTGGAGGGTCTCAACAAGGATCAATTCGGTGAGCCCGTCGTGGGCAATTTCTTTGGCCTTTAAAAAAACAGGCAAAACCCCTATGACAGTGCCGGATCCTTCCAGGGCGCCATTGGCAACAGCTCCCATCAATCCCACTTTGGCCCCGCCATAGACCAATCCAATATTTTCAGAGGCCAGTTTTCGTCCGAGCTCTGAGGCCGTTGTCTGGAATTCTTTGTCCGTTCCCGAACTCGACCCGCAAAAAACAGAGATGCTCTTCATTTTAATCTCGAGTTAGTTTTGAAATTATTTTCTCATGTTCCGGGAACAAGGAAATGAGCTCTGGCCTGGATCCCATTTCAAAATCCCTGAAGTCAAATCCCGGCGAAACCGTGCATCCGACCAGCGAAAAGTAGGTCTCATTTACAACTTCTGCCGCGAACCAACACCCTCCGGCAGACTGCTGTGGATTCTTGCGCCGCGCCATTTAGAACGTTTGCCCGAGGTCATGGCTTTGCTGGATCGGGCGGGACTCGACTACGAGCTGTTTTCCCGAATATCCGAAAGCACCGGCAGGAAGCGTCAGGAAAATATCATCCTGTTGGACAGCATAGGCGAACTTGCCCGCCTGTATGCTGCGGGCCATTATGTTTTTTGCGGGGCCAGCCTTGTGAAGAAGGGCGGGCATAATATTATGGAACCCATAGCGCAAGGAAAGCCGGTCTTTTTCGGCCCCTTTATGCAGGATTTCCAGGATGCGGTGGATTTGGTGCTGACAGCCGGTTCAGGTATTCAGGTCTTATCGCCTGATGAATTGGCTGATAGTCTGCTGGAGTATCCTCCTGAATCACCCGCCTATGCACAGGCATGTCAGGCGGCAAAGCGACTCGCGCGGACCCAGCAGGGAGCGGCGAAGCGGCAGGCGGAGATGGTGTTGCGAATACTAAACTCGAATTTCTCAGGAGCACATCGTGAATAGTTTTTTAGTGCCAATTATTCTTACAGTTATCGGGACACTTATTGGGGCATTTATCACAATTCGATATACAGAAGTCAGTCGTAAAAGAGACCGATTTGAAGGAGAATTTGATGAGTTTAGAGTTGTGATTACTGATTTTACCAGCAGGCTCAGAGATAAAGAAACTTCGCTTAATAAAATAATACTTGAAGATTTTAATAAGCAAGATAGAGCAATCAATAAGTTTATCCACAATCTAAATGGAAAACGGAGAACGCGATTTGAAAAAGAGTGGAATTTATATTGTCGATTCTATGAACATGCCGAATGAATTGGTGATAATGATTTGTCAGGCACGAGGCATCCCCATTTATAGATATCAAGAAGGCAACTCCTGATGAACTTGGTGGCTGATATCACAGAGCAGGATTACAGTAAAAAGAGTTGAATAACAAGAATAATGGATCGACTTCTTACAGTAGCAAGTAAACCTA
>CALOEQ010000015.1:0-363755 GCA_942492425.1 uncultured Flavobacteriaceae bacterium | reverse complement strand
TATTCATTTAGCCATTAAAAATTAAATATTATGAGTAAACAAGACAGAATACAGGAGATGTTAAACTTAGTAACTCCTATGAGCAAATGGAAAAAGCCTCAATCAGCAGATTTTGTTGATGGGGCTACAAAACGATATAGCTTTCCAAACTGGCAATCAGGAAGCGAAGATTCGGTTTATTACAATTTACATCTCCCGGAATTTTTTAAAAGTTGTGTGGTACCAGCACCATCCAGAAAGACGACTATAGAACGAGATTATCATCCTGAGTTATTGGATTTAACTTATACCGCATTTGATGGCTCTACTACACCTACTTTAAAAGAGTATTTAGGTGGAAAACGTAAGGTGCAAGCCATGATGATGGCACACAAAGGAAAGGTAATCTTTGAAACCTATCCTGGAATGAATCCAAATGACATACATATATGGATGTCGGCTGCTAAACCAACGGTGGGTTTATTGATTATGCTACTGGCTGAAGAGGGTAAAATAGACCTTGAAAAACCCATTTCTAACTATGCACCGAGATTGAAAGGTACTGCATGGGAAAAGGTAAGTGTGAAAAATGCCATGAACATGTCATCCGGACTTGACATTGAAGAAACGATAGAGAATCTATTGAATCCAAAATCCTGGATTGCGAATTTTTTTACCGCTGCTTTTGAAGAAGGAAAAGGGGATTTTTTAGCAATGGCTCACGATGCAAAACCTTTACCTAATGAATCTGCAGGAGACCGTTTCAGATATTCTGGTGCAAATACCATGATGCTGGTACTTGCCACTGAACATGTAACGGGTATGCGATGGCAAGATTACTTTAATGAACGAGTATGGTCTAAGATTGGAGCACAAGGTCAGTTTATTTGTGGACTTTCAGAGGGCATTCCTATAGCTGCAGGGCTTCACAATTCTACACCGGAAGATTTTCTTCGTTTTGCATTAATACATACACCAAGTTGGAATGTAGTAGCAAGCGAACAGATCGTTTCAGATAAAGTACTTAAAGCTATCCAAGACCTCGGAAACCATAAAGCTTACAAAGGATCTACAGAAGAACAGTATGGTCAAGACTGGTTTGGAGAAGTTCCGGAGAAAAATACAGCACAATGGGATCATTATTTTCCTGATGGAGGCATGTTCAAACACGGAAATATGGGTCAAGGGATCTACGTAGATCCGAAGCGTGACTTTTGTGGAATATACTTTGGCTTAGCCCCAAATCCAGATTCGATTTCAGGAATTGATCATTCTCCTGGGTTTTTAAGAGCTGCAGCAAAAAAGATAGCAGGGAAATAATAAATCATTAAAGAAGAGGGCTCTGCCAGCAAAGCAGAGCCCTTTTAAATAAGTTTAAAACTGAAAATTATGGCCATTTTAAAAATGAAACTTCTAGCTACAGCAATCGCCATCTTTGGATGGTTTTCCGTAGCTATTGCACAGGACAAGCCAAAACAAATTACACTTTTTACTAATGTGCAGGTATTTGACGGCGTATCTGATAAACGGTTCAAATCGGATGTTTTGGTTGAAGGAAACATCATCAAACAAATATCTAAAGAACCTTTGATGGTTGCGCAAACCGATAATGTGACCATCATAAACGGTGAAGGGCGCACGCTAATGCCTGGCCTTACAGATGCTCATTGGCACAGCATGGCGGCCTATATGACTTTGGACCCGTTTGCGGCTGGTGCGGGCAAACTGAATCTCATAGCGGCCGCTGGGATGGAAAAGACGCTTATGCGGGGCTTCACCACAGTGAGAGACCCGGGCGGACCTGTATTTGATTTAAAGGCGGTAATCGACGAGGGTATGTTCGTTGGCCCCCGTATCTACGCTGCGGGTTCGATGATCTCCCAAACGGGTGGACACGCCGATTTCCGTAGCACGGTTGATATCCCTCGAAGCTATTCACGGGATCTTACTCCGTCAGAAAGGATGGGTACAGTCGCGATCGCAGACGGCAGGGCGCAAGTCATGCAGCGCGTGCGCGAGAACCTGATGCAAGGGGCGGCCTTTATTAAGCTCATGGCCGGCGGAGGGGTCGCTTCACCTTCGGATCCACTAGACGTATCGCAATACACCATCGATGAAATTGCTGCAGCGGTTGAAGTCGCGGAGAACTGGGGCACTTATGTGACCGTTCACTCCTATTCCGCGAAGGCGATCCAGAACGCAATCCGTGGTGGTGTACGGAATGTAGAGCACGGCCAGTTGATTGACGAAGAAACAGCAAAACTTATGAAGGAGACGAATACTTCAGTTGTCATGCAGCCCTTCTATAACGATGAGGATGCCATCCCACTGCCTCCAGGATCATTTGCGGAAGAAAAATACCAGGTTCTGATATCAGGAACCGATAATGCCTATGAGTTAGCAAAGAAATATGACTTGCTCTTCGGATTTGGTACAGATACACAGGGTAATCCGGCACTCGCAGAGCGTCAGGGGGCTCAGTTAGCGAAGCTAGCCCGCTATTTCGAGCCGTGGGAAGTGCTAAAGGTTGCGACCAGCCAGAACTATAAGATCATGAAGCGTTCCGGGCCTCGCGATCCATATCCAGGCGAGAACGGTGTGGTTAAAGAAGGCGCTTTAGCCGACCTGCTTTTGGTAGATGGAAATCCCCTGGAGGACATTAACCTCATTGCCGATCCGCATAAAAACTTCGTTATCATCATGAAAGATGGCGTGATCTACAAAAATTCAATCAATAAATAGAAATAAAATAAATATAAACTTTAAAACAGAAAATTATGGCAATTTTAAAAAACGAACCGATTTATCCTTTTACAAAAGGAAACTATGCAAAACCACACTATTATTATCGTGGTAGCGGAGACTCTTTTTTAGCCAAAGAAAAATATGACTCGAATTATAACATATATGGGAGGAAAATATTTTCAGCGCAACTGGCCGGCAATGAACGAACGCGCTAAGGGCGTTAGTCGTGCATATGGCCTATCAGCAGATGATAATGAATACGACACCACTAGTCTACCCTACGACGTTTATGACTGTGTCAGAGGTGAATCAATCAGTGGGTCATTCAGCGCATGCTCAGGCCTGGTGCTACCCATAGAGGAGAGTGATACTAAAAAAGGAGTGTTTACTGCTCGTAATCACGACTTATTTCCGCTGCCAACGTGGAGTACGCTTTTTGGTAAGAAGGGCCCTGAAGGCGCACATGGATGTGAAGAAAGAGCCAATGTAATTGAGTTTCGACCTGATAAAGGATACAAAAGTATATTAGTTGGTGGTCATGACGTATTAACGCCATTTATTGATGGTATTAATGAGAAAGGACTCTATTTTACAACCTTCGCAGACTCGCATGGAGTTGGTGCGGGTGGTGCTCCTATGGCCGGTGGTAGAATAAATGGATTGTCAATGTTCAACTTGGCGTATCAGGGTGCACTTTGAGGAACAATCCTAACAACTCGGTCATGCAAGTAGGCATGTGTATTCATATGATCATTTCTTATGGTGATGGAAATTCCACCGTTTTCGAGATCGACAAAACATCCCAGGCTTATGTATTTACTGATCGAAAACCAGGAGAACCGTTATTCTGTACAAATCATCCAATAGCTTTGTATACTGATTCCAGTAAATTCCCTGCTTACAGCGAGGAAGCAGAACACAATTCTTTTTATCGGATGAATCTTTTGGACAAAACCTATGCAGGTATGAAGGCACCGTTTAAAAAAGCGGATGCGAAAGATTTGGTCGATGTTGTCCACTGCGCCTTTGTCGACGACAAGAAAGCGGAAGCTGCCTTTAAAGAACGTACCTTAATAAACACGAATTGATTTATCTAAACCTGAAATAACAGTTCGATTTTATTTAGGTGACGAAGGTCCAATTCCTGGCACGAACCATATGAAGACCCGCATGAGTGAACCTTTCACTTTTGGTTTTGACTAAAAGGCGACAGGCTGCATGTGTGATGCAGCGAAAATGCTCCGTGGAGAATAAACTGAATAAAAATCAATACATAAAAAAGGGCTCTACTCTTGGTAGAGCCCTTTAAAGAAATAATTTCAATGAAAGAATCAAAATTGTCTGAAGGCTCAAAGGTCCCCTTTGACGATGCATGGGTTTTCATCCTTAAGGTAGGCGCTGCAGCGCATAAATATGGAAAGAATCAAAAACACTCCGGTAGAAATTAAATTTGGCTTGTGGGAAACGCCAGATTCAAAAGAGCGCGTTGAAGTAATGGCTACCGCACCCCCAGCTATGGATTTAGACAAGCTCGCTCGACTTGGCGATGTGTTAAACAATATTAAAGCCGGGACTTTATCTATTAATGATGCTGACTCACGCATTGATGCCATTGACCATATACCCCCGCCTTGGGGCAAATTTGCCAGTATGCTCGGGTATTTATTTGTCGGATTTGGGCTAGCCCCGCTTTTGGGTGCGGGTTGGATGGATACACTATTCGCATCGCTATTTAGCATACTTGTTTATGGATTGATATTAGTATCCACTCGTATTGGTGGTTGGGCTATGAATTGGATGCCACTTACAACCGCATTAATCACAGGCTTTCTTGCAATGATGGTTAAGCATTGGGTTCCCAGTTTAAATCTAGTTTTGGTAATCCTTTCTGCAATTGCTATTATTCTTCCGGGTTTCTCCATCAGTCTGGGCGCTGGCGAGCTCGTGTCGAAACGCGTAAAATCAGGCATATACAACTTGAAGAGTGGCTTAATTACCCTGATTAAACAAATTGCAGGTGCCATTATTGGAGTTGTTATTGCCAGTGTATTTGTAACCGCAACCATAACAGTTGCAGAACCCCAAGCACCAGTTGACCAAAAGTGGATGCTGTTGTATTTTCCGTTGCTCCTAATAGGATTGGCCTTTGCATTTCAAGTTTCGCGCAGAGATTTACCTTGGACTGTGCTTATTTCTGCGGTTGCCTTTTTGGGTGTACTTGCAGGAAGTTCGATAATGAATGCTAACCTGGGTAATTTACTCGGGACAATTATTGCGGTAGTCGTTTCCAACTTTTGGGCGCGTAAAACGGGCCGACCAGCCTCTATTGTGCTTATTCCTGCTATCGTGATGTTGGTAAGTGGCACCATAGGTTTTCGCGGTTTGGCTACTATGGCAAGTGGTGATGTGGCACTAGGAGTGGATCAATTTTTTCAGATGTTCTTAGTGGCGATGACACTGGTCGCTGGAATTATGATTGGTTATAAGATTATACAACCGGTAGAAAGTCTTTAATCCCAATCTTAACTGCTAAAAATAGTAAATTAATTTTGTGTGATTCAACCAGTGACAAACGAATGTCAACGAAAACAAAAAAAACACTATGAATCTTACCTACAAAAAATTAATCCTCGCTGCCATCTTCTCATTGGCATCTTTGTCGACATTTGCACAAACGGAAGCTGAGTTAGAAGAGGGAACTACATCAGAAATAGCGGCACAATTGGCTAATCCAAACACAACCTATTGGTACTGGTGCGACTAAAGTGATGTTTTTTGGTAAAATGCCTGTACTAGCTCTACCTTGGTAATAATACTATTAAAAATGAATTGCAATAGACCTAACTGGTAAATGATTAAATTTAATCAATCAAACTAAAAATAAAATAACGCAATGACTGTTCAAAAAACATTAAAGCTTTTAACTATTTTATGCCTTTGCTCCTATGGTATGCAGGGGCAACAATGGAATGCAGGAGATACGCTTAACACCGTTCAAAAAGATACAGCACGTATTGATCCGTTTAGAGGCAATACCTTGAATCATACAGGGCAGGATTTAATAGATGCTTCCTTTCCTAAATCGTGGCCAATTTTTGGCACTAAAACTAGAATGGCTATTGGAGGTTATGCCAAGGTAGATTATATTCAAGATTTTGACGGAGGCTATGATCGTTTTCAATATGAAATTCAGAATGTTCCTGTGCGAGGAGATGGCAGACCGGCACAAAGTGGTTATGTGAATATACATGCTAGAGAGTCTCGATTCAACTTTGATATACGAAGTATTACTGAGAAAGGCATGCCACTGCAAGTTTTTTTTGAATTTGACTTTTACAATCTCGAACGTAGTCCTATAGCCCAGACGATAAGGTTAAGGCATTTTTATGGTGTTTTAGGGCGTTTATTAATTGGACGTACTTGGTCAACTCAGTCTGATTTATATGCAGTACCTGCTACTGTTGATTTTGCTTCAGGAGATGCTGTAACAGGAACCAGAAGAGCTCAAATAAGATTTGAAGATGCTATAAAAAATTCTGAATTTAAATATGCTGTAGCTTTAGAAATGCTTGAATTTCCTGGAATTGACGGTCGAGATTTTGAAGGTCAAGCGAGTCAATTATTACCATTATTAACAGGTAGAATTACGAAATCTACTGCTTCGGGTGGTCGCTTATTTTTAGGAGCATCTTTATTTCAATTGAGATGGGACGGCGAAGAGGTAATCCCGAATTCTACAGCCGTAGGTTGGGGATTTAGTTTTAGTGGTCGTGAATATTTTGGAGATAAAAAACATTGGTTTAGATGGATGGCTTCTTATGGACAGGGATGGGGTAGTCAAATTGTAGCAACTGTTGGCACTCAAAGTTCTGCAGTTTTGAATGACGATGGCAAACTTGAAACAATGCCTGCTTGGAATCTAGGTGCAGGTGTATGTTTTAATCTTTCTAAAACATTGGTAACTAATTTTAATTTAAATTACTATTCAATAGACCCATCTATATACAGAGATGGACAAAAAATGAAAGGTGGTAGTTCAGGACATTTAAACCTAATTTGGTCACCTATAAAAAAAATAAATACAGGGGTTGAATTCATGGTTTTAGAACGTGTAAATACAGATGGAAACTCCGGAGTTGGAAGAAGACTTCAATTCATGATCAAATACATTATATAAAAAAACATGAATAATTTCCTGTGACCTTAAAACTGGGTTTATTCAGCTTCTGCTTCACTATCTTTTTACTGATGGATCCGGTTAATTCATTTGGGCAAATTGACAGCATCCAGAAAAAAAACCGAACAACCGCTTAACAGCGGTTTTGTTTTTTTGTTTTTCGAATTCTTAGAAAAGCGAGTGTTGCAGGGATTAACTGCGTTGATCCCAAACGAGGAACCGTCCAGAGAAAAAACCGAACAACCGCCTGGCAGCGGTTTTGTTTTTTTGTTTTTCGAATTCTTAGAAAAGCGAGCTTTTCACGAATTCTTCAAAACAAAAAAACCGAAACTCTCGTTTCGGTTTTTTCTCTGCGGAGAAAGAGGGATTCGAACCCCCGGAGGTGTGACCCTCGCCGGTTTTCAAGACCGGTGCATTCGACCACTCTGCCATTTCTCCAAATGTCGTTCTGCGGTGCAGAATTGCGAGCGCAAATATAATACCCTTTTTTGTTTTTGTAAAACATTTTCCAGATTTTTTGGAAGCTCTTTAAGCAATGTCAACTCTAACGCATTTGATTTAAAATAGTATTTTCGTCCCAAATTCGTTTCATGGAAATCGAACTTTTCTTTCTGGCTCTGGTTGGATTTGTCGCCGGAGTGATCAACATCATGGCTGGAGGGGGTTCCCTACTCACTCTTCCGATGCTTATCTTTCTGGGTCTTCCTCCGGCAATCGCCAACGGGACGAACCGGGTGGCCATCCTGATTCAAAATATCTTTTCGATTTCGGGTTTTCGCAGCAAAGGAATCAACACCTTTCCCTACAGCATCTATTTTGGCCTTTCCGCTATGGTCGGTGCCATAATCGGGGCTCAGATCGCCATAGACATCAGGGGCGACCTCTTCAATAAGATCCTGGCGGTCATCATGGTTTTTGTAGTGGTCTATTTGGTGCTCAATCGCAAAACGCGCACGGAGGACATGATCGAACGGATCACCGGGAAACACCTTTGGCTCAGCCTGCTCCTGTTCTTTTTCATCGGCATTTATGGCGGATTCATCCAGGCCGGGACAGGGTTTCTGATCCTTTTGGTGCTTTCGGGAGTCAATCACTTTTCCCTGGTCAAGAGCAACGCCATCAAGGTGGTCGTGGCCTTTATCTATACGATTTCGGCACTCTCGGTCTTTATCATCAACGATCAGGTCAACTGGAAATACGGGCTGGTTCTTTCCATCGGAAATGCCCTTGGCGGATGGTTCTCGAGCCGTTGGTCGGTGCGAAAAGGTGATGGAGCCGTGAAAATCTTCCTGGTCATCATGGTCAGCGCAATGGCCATCAAACTCTGGTTCTTCACCGCCTGATTTCAAAAGTGGAAAAGCCAACGGGCTGTCCTTCTTTGCGAATTACCTTTTCCACCTGTGACATCGGCGATCCCTGATGAAGCCATTCGAGAAATTGATCCAGCTCCTCTGACCGGCCTTCTGCTTCAATATATACGCTTCCATCATCGGAATTCTCTACAAAGCCCTTGATGCCGCGGGATAGAGCTGCTTCGCGGGTGTACTTCCGGAACCAGACTCCCTGTACCCTGCCGATCACTGAAATCTTGTAATGCAATGACAATTTCCTTGAAATTTTGAATAATCAATTCATTTGACAAGTGCTTCCTACAGCACTGCTCATGGTAAAATTAAAGAATTTCGGGCTGAACTCAATTTGGATCAATTGTGTTAACTTTGGCATTCATTTTTAATCAGGGCAAATGAGCAATTCTTTGGGAAAAATCTTCAGGCTTACCACGTTTGGCGAATCGCACGGACCTGCCATAGGTGGGGTCATTGACGGATGCCCGGCAGGGCTGGAACTCGATTTGGATGCTGTGCAAAAAGAGCTCGAGCGGCGTAAACCGGGGCAGTCCAAGATCACAACCCAAAGAAAGGAGCCCGACCAGGTGGAGTTTCTCTCCGGAATCTTTGAAGGCAAAACCACCGGCACCTCGATCGGCTTTCAGATTCGGAACACGAACCAACGAAGCAAGGACTATTCGCATAATGTAGACGTTTATCGTCCATCACACGCAGATTATACCTACGATCAGAAATACGGCATCCGGGACCATCGTGGCGGCGGCAGAAGCTCGGCGCGGGAAACCGCCAACTGGATCGTCGGCGGAGCGCTTGCCAAACAGCTGCTGAAGGATATTGAGATCACGGCCTTTACTTCATCCGTAGGAACGATCTTTTTGGAAAAGCCCTACCAGGACCTCGATTTTTCGAAAATTGAGTCCAATATGGTTCGTTGTCCGGATCCTGAGACGGCGGAAAAAATGATCGACAGGATTACCGAAATTAAAAAGGAGGGCGATACCATAGGCGGCACCATAACCTGTGTCCTGCGAAATGTCCCCAGGGGGCTGGGCGAACCGATCTTCGACAAGCTCCACGCGCGTCTCGGACAGGCCATGCTCTCCTTGAATGCAGTAAAAGGCTTCGAATACGGCAGTGGATTTTGCGGGGCCGAGATGAAGGGAAGTGAGCACAACGACCTGTTCAATAAAGACGGAAGCACAAAATCCAACCTTTCGGGCGGTATTCAGGGCGGTATCAGCAATGGCATGGACATCTACTTCCGGGTTGCCTTTAAACCCGTGGCTACCCTGATTCAGAAACAGGATACGATCGACTCAAAAGGAAATGAAGTTGAAATGATGGGCAAAGGACGCCACGATCCCTGCGTCGTTCCGCGCGCCGTACCGATCGTCGAGGCACTCGCGGCCATGGTCCTCGCGGATTTCTACCTGCTCGATAAAGTGAGTCGGTTTTGATCAAGACCCATTCGCTCTCCTTCTATCGCCCCAGCTTCTTTTTGAAAATCGGCTTTTTTCTGTTTCTTTCTGTCAAAAGCCTCGCAAGTCGCCGTGATATCGGCACGAACCTGATCGACATCTCGATCAATTAGCTTTGCATAGGTTCGACTCACGATTTCAATCATGTCAGGAGTTAATCCCAGTCGACTGAAATTATCCATTCGGCTCTGGTAGTCCATGGTTTCGAAACGCATGCGGTTGAGGTCGACCAGGTAGAAATCCCAAGTGCCTTCTCCCCTTTTGACAACCAGGGTATTGCCTCGTGAATGGTCCAGGTGATGAATTCCCCTTTCGTGAAGCTGAAAGGTGAATTCCGTGAATTTTTCCAGGATCCGGTCACGATTCTCAAAACCGGCATCATAAAGTGCATTGAAGTCAAAATCATAGTTCAGTTTGGCCGAGATATACTGGCTGCTTCCAAGGCCGATCAAGCTGAACTCCTCCCTGTATCCGATAGGATCAGGGGTTAAAATCCCCTTCTGCTTTAGGATACGGGCATGTTCATAGGATCGCCGTGCTTTGGACTTTCGGAGGTACCTGTACGCAAAACGATTCACCAGGTGGGGGACCTTAAAGGATTTGACGATCACCTCCTTGCCATTCAAAGCAAAAATCTTAAGGGTATTGCGCTTTTTCCAAATGCTCTCACCAGCATTTTCAAAGGATTCGAGCAAATCATTGATCTGCTGCTTGTCATATCCTTCACTTACTACAAGGTTGGTCATAGGCGTCTGTAGATCGGTTCAGCTGTAATTTTTGATCCGAACGATAAAAGTAACAAAAGTGAATCAATTGGGTGCCAGCATCAAAAATTTCCCGGTAGTTTCCCACGTGATTTGTTCTTTACCAACGATATGTTGAAAAGAAAAATTCCTGGCTTAAAATAAAACCTGATTTCCTTCGTTTTAAGTTGAGTCATTAGACGAAGCATAACAATCTTCCCTCATTTAACAATTTTCTCCGAACCAAATCCCTGTGTTCCGATCATTTCTGATCGCAACGCATGTTAAGAACCATCTTCAAGGCCTGATCATAGGGTCCAAGGAGTATGAAATTGTAATCGCTATGATAAGAATCATTATTGGAAATATATTCCAGGGTCTTCAGGCCGCAATAGAAACCATTGAAAAACAGCTTCAGCCAAACCTTCCTTTCTCCCCCAAACTAAAACCCCAAAAAATACCCGTTGAGACGTCCGTTTTGAGAGCCTCAGCACATCGAATAAAAAATAAGCCCAGTCTATGATTGAAGGCCACCTCATGGGTGTGAAATAAAGTTCACACTCGAAAAATCCCTTTTTTTTGGACCGCTACTATGATGCGAAAAGTTTCTGTAGCGGTCTTTTTATTGACCAAGATCAATAATTCCATTGTCGCAGATCATTGCATATTATAATTCATAATCGTTTTTTGTCTGTTGAGCAGCCCCTCTGTTGATCTACCATTCTGCGAGCAGTTGCAGAGAACTGAGACAGACGTTTGCTCCGTAAACGTTTTAGGATAACTTAACTATTTGAATCATGAACAAAATATTGGTCCCCGTCGATTTTTCTGAAACTTCGTTAAACGCAGTTTACTATGCCGTCCAACTCTTTCAGCCAGAGCCCTATGAAATAACCGTACTTCACGTTTTCAGCTCAAATCCAACAATGATGGCACTGAAGAACATCGATCGAATGGTCCTGGAGGACACCCGGCGATCACTTGACAAACTAATGGCAAAGGTTCATCAAAAATTTCCCGATGCGAATCTAAAGTCCAAAATACTCAAAGACTATGCTGTATCGGCCATTGCTTCTTTGGGCGACAGCGGTGACTACGATTTTATCGTCATGGGTACAAAAGGTGCCAGCGGACTCCAGGAAGTCTTTCTGGGCAGCGTTGCAGGTGGAGTCATTTCCAAAACGCGGGCTCCCGTGATTGTCGTACCTGACGGACATAGTTTTCAGCCCTTGGAGGAGATTGTCATTGCACTCAGTGAGAGCCCGGAATCCGGTAAAAAGGTAGAAGATCCTTTACGCAAGATTGCTGCCATGCATCACAGCAATATCAAGGCGCTTCACATTGAAGACACGAAACCACACGAAATGGAAAAGGCCCTGGCCGACATAACGGATCTCCGTCCAACAGTTGACTATACCTTTGGTTCGGGAAACACACACAAGGACATGAATGATTATTTAATCGAGAATGAGTCCGAGATGCTGTGCATGATACGTGGTAAAAAGGGTTTCTTCAGCCGTCTTTTCAAAGAAAGTGCCACCTTGAAAGAGACCTTTGACAGTCCGGTTCCGTTGCTGATTCTACACGACGCGATCTGAGTTTTTTCTCAGCCAGGCCAAGATCAGACCGAAGAGAACAATTCCAAGCCCGACGAGCAAGCCCCATTTCTTGTCGGACATGTTCCATGTTGTGTCAAAGGCAAGATATTTTTTGAGGATCAGAAGCACTGAAACCAATAGAACCAACCATAGAAGTGAATTGCAGGGAGGTTTTTGAAAGGGTCTATCGGGACTCATTCGTTGAGAATCTAACTGCAGATATTAACTCAGAACGCTTACCAGGTTTACAACAAATTCCGATTCTTTTCTGTGAACGAAGCCATCCGCCTCGGTCATCTTGTCAATCATGATGATCAGTGCCTTCTTTTTTTCTTCTGACATGCTGCGAAGTATTGAAACGGTCTTAAGGGAACTCAATTCTCTGGCCTCTTCGACGAATTGCATGTCAAAATCAAGAGTGTCCATCAGCTCGTCCAAATACATCAACTCGCCAACTTTGTATTTCTTATCCAATTCAATGGTTTCCGCAATCGTTTTTACTACAGCCAATTTTTCGTCTTGATCAAAATTCATTCTTTCTACAGTTTCATTTATACTACTAAATTACAAAAATCTCTCCTTTGAGGGATGCTTTGCCTGAAGATATACCCGAATTTATCCCAATAGCTCACTGATAATTGTCATTGAAATCGCGGACTCGTCTCACTACCTTTAAAGGCTGAGATTTCATTTTATGATTCACTTTTTCCGCCAAATAAGACGAGGATTGATTGAGAATAAAAAAATACGGACCTACCTGACTTATGCAATAGGCGAAATTATTCTTGTGGTTTTGGGTATTCTGATCGCAATTTCCCTGAACAATCTTAAAGATGCCTCAGACCTCAAGAAAGATGAGCTCAAGCTATATTCGGATCTGGCGACCGAATTGAGAGAAGACCTCAAAGACATTCAGGAAAATTCCGACTATAACAATCATTTTTTTGAAAGATATAAGCTGGGATCCCAAATAATTCTGACCGATACCAATAAGGATCAGAGAGGGACTCTCGCCAGCATAGCGGGGGATCTTACAAAATTTTCGGACTTCAAGAATGACAGGCCCATATATGACAGGCTCTTTTCAAGCGGGGAAAGTGAGCTGATCAGTGATTCCGAGATTATTGCTGATCTGAAAAGCCTGGCTGTCATGTACAATTACTTGAATCGGCTGGAGAGAAATCAACAGGATTTCATGTATTCCGTTTTGCCGAAAATTGCGGATTATATCCGAATAAATCCACCGGAAATCAAGAATGTTGAAGCCTTGTATGGGTATCGATTTCAAAATGATATCGAAATTTTCATCTTCATCATGGAAGAGAAAAAAGACTTGTATAAAGACGTAGAAGAACAAATCAATGATCTGCTGGAGGTATTTAACAACAAACTGAAATAAAATCTCTGATTGGTAAAATCCTGATCAACATCGAGGGCATCTGTCTGCTAACTTTGCAGGGATGCGTTACACAAACTACTTCTCTTCCCTGGTCAAAGAACAAGGACCACCTCCATCTGAACCCGGATCAGTTCAAACGCATGATGAATATTGTTTTTTTGGAAGGAATGATTGCGGGAATGGAGAAGATCAAAGTCAAAGAAAAATCACAGACCTTCAAATATGACATGCTGATTTTCAAGCAGAATCAGGTTCTCACCGAACTCACAGGGAATCTTCACCCCAGCGGGTTAATTCGAGAAATGTACCAGATGTCAAATTGCTAAGCGTATCTTATTTTAAAAAATCATTTTGTGGCATAATTGGCCATGAATTCCTCCATGGTCATTGTCGGATTGAGGTTCCTCGACCTGAAATGCTCCAAATAGACCTTATAGCTCCTTCGGGCAAAGCTGCTTTGATTTTGGGCGGTATCTTGATGGTCGTGCACTTCTCTTTCCATAATTCAAGTTTTTAGAGGGATCAACTTTGTTTAGCGCTTAAAGATCAATGTGATATCCAATATTACAAAAAATATTTTAATCTGAAACCGATAATTAAAAAATCGGAAGCCACTTGGCCCATAAATCACAGAATAGTGTTTTTTCAAATGAGTCTTAGGGTTCAGATCCGAAAAATATCCTCGGTAAATGTTTTATCTTTAAGAGATGACTCATACAGAGAACATAAGCTTTCTGTTCAGCCTCAGAAGCATATGGCATTTTTTTCGTCTCAATGTATTTTGCCTCCTGGTTTTAGTGACGCTGTGCTCGTCTATGAAGGCAAAAGCACAAGTTTCTGAAACCGGACATCCCGAACATTTCATTTATGGGACCGTAATCAGTGGAATTACCTCTTATCTGGTATTCAAAAAAACGGGCAACAAGGTAAAGTCCTGGTTCATTGGGTTTGGAGCCGCTGCGACCGCTGGCCTTATAAAAGAAGCCATAGACCCCTCGATCGATGGCGTTCGGAGTGCTGAAGATTTTGGTTATTCTGTTTTGGGAGGTGCCGTTGGAGCCAGCATTGTCATTCCCTTGAAAACCAAGAAAAAAAAGGAGGTCGCCTACCTCTTTTAATTAAAAAACCTTCATTTCTGAAGGTTTTTTATCTCTTGTTTTCTGGACTACTTTTACTGGATTCAATAGTCTCTCCAGGGTCAAATTGACACCAGGAGAAGCAGAAACCCAGTTCAAGCTTTTTAATCCTATTCCTGTTTCAAAACTTTATAGGAGCCCAGGAGCTCTCCTCCTTCTACGCGAAAGAGAACAGCGCTTGTTGGCAATTCGTGAGCCTCATGCGAACGATCAAAAGACTCGTATTCTCTCGAGTGTCCGCGAAGTGAATCGATCACATCCAGCTCTTCGATGTCTCCATCATCATTCAGCACAAGAACGTTGTCTGTCGGATGAATATAGCGGTTGATCCTGAGGTCCGAAAGGGCGCTCAACTGAAAGTCGGAAGCTTCAATAAGCCGGTAGTGGGAAATTCCCAATCCGCTTTCTTTTGAAGAACCTTCATCGTCGTAAACGAATTTGACCTGGAAATCTTCATTTGAAAATTCACTGACGTCAAAGGATACCATTTCGTTCAACCCCGTGTTTTTCGGCGAACTGCTGTCCTGGAAGAAAACCTGCTGCCAGGATTTTCCGTCAAAAACCTCGATCGAGAAATTACCTTTGTCGTCTTCAACCTGGAGGTTATAGGTAACTTCAATACGCGCACCTTCTGCCTCGGTAAGATCCACCGGTGGCGCCTTCAGACTTATTCTCTCCTGGTGCGGGTTGCTCTTTTCAGAATTGATGAAAAGTGCGGCACCGGCCGAAAATTCGGATTCTATGGTCGGTCCACTGTGGGGCATCACTCCTTTGTATCCAAAATGCCATTCTTTGGAACCGTTTATGTTAATTGATGTCCATCCGTCAGGAAGTCCCGAAGTATCAAAACTTTCCTGTTGCAGCTGACCCGCCATAAACTGAAAAGAAAGGAGGAGAACAAATAACAAACTTAACTTTTTCATATCGTTAAAGATTTTTTCTATACAGCTAAAACGTTTTATTCACCCGAATATTTTGTCAAACCGACAACTGAAATCATAAACTTCTCTTAAAACAATTTGTTGGGGTCCGGCTTTTCGTTTTCGTCAATTAACAACTATATTTGCGATTCAATTAAAACCAGTACGATGAACGACGGATTATATACGAAGATCAAAACGAATAAAGGGGATATTCTTCTCGAGATGGAATACGAAAAAACTCCCGGAACAGTAGGTAATTTTGTGGCCCTTGCAGAAGGAAACCTGGAAAATTCCGCAAAGCCCCAGGGGCAGAAGTATTACGACGGCTTGAAATTTCATCGGGTCATCCCGGATTTTATGATCCAGGGAGGATGCCCACAGGGAACAGGAACCGGTAACCCGGGCTACAGCTTTGAGGATGAATTTCACCCTGATCTGAAGCACGATCGCCCCGGAATTCTCTCTATGGCCAACGCCGGACCCGGCACCAATGGAAGCCAGTTCTTCATAACCCACGTACCTACCCCCTGGCTGGACAACAAACACACGGTTTTTGGCAAGGTGATCGAAGGACAGGATGTGGTTGACAGCATCGCTCAGGATGATGCGATCGAATCTGTAGAAGTTATCCGAGTGGGAGCTGCTGCAGAGGCATTCAACGCCATTGAAGCCTTCCGAACCTTTGAAGGAGATAGAGAAAAGAGAGTGGCTGAAATGCGTCGAAAAGCAGATGAAGAGCTGGACAAACTAGCTGCAGGTTTCGAAAAGACCCCGAGTGGACTTCGATACAAGATCATTCAAAAAGGATCCGGAGCTCAAGCTGAAAAAGGAAAGCAGGTTTCTGTGCACTACAAAGGTCAATTGGCTGACGGACGGGTCTTCGACTCTTCTTACCAGCGCAAGGAACCTATTGATTTCACGGTTGGAATCGGACAGGTCATCAAAGGCTGGGACGAAGGCCTTCAACTCCTTCGAGTAGGAGACAAAGCTCGATTGGTGATTCCTTCTGACCTGGCATATGGCTCACAGGGAGCAGGCGGTGTCATCCCGCCCGATGCAACGCTGATTTTTGACGTTGAATTGATGGCTGTCAATTAGAGAAACAGCCCTAATATTTTCACTCAAAAGAGATTCAAATTTGATAGTTTGTTTCTCTTTTTTTGTTTAATTTCATTTGAAATTTAAGTACCACATCTTTGATTATGAGCCTAACTAAACGGCTATTCGTATTCCTCCTGTTTCCTCTTTTCAGTTTTGGGCAAAAGGATACCATTTCTGAGACTCATACACCTCTGATGGACCGGTTCAAGGTCAAAGCCGGGATATTCGTGCCTGCCAGAAATGTCGCTGTGCGAGCTGACGGTTCGTCACCGAACGAGGAGATCGATTTTGACGAGACCTTTGGTTTTGCTGACAACGAGACTACGTTTTTCTTTCAGTTCGACTGGCGGTTTTCTCGAAACAAAAAGTGGATGGTCTCGGGAGAGTACTTTAGTGTGAATAATGCGAACTCGGGCGACTCTTTCAAGGGACATCGAATTCGAGGATGTCATTTTTGAAGAAGGATCCTTTGTGCGTGCCGGAATTGAATTTGCTCTTTACAGGGTATTTTTTTCATATGCATTCATAACAAAACCGAAACATCTTCTGGGTGCCGGACTCGGATCACACCTGTTTCAGGTTGGAGCTTTCATCGAGGGGGAGGTGCGAACGAATCAGGGTAATCTTGAATTTGAAAGAAGACGTGTGAGCGCTTTTTTACCTCTACCTAACATTGGAGGATACTATTATTACAGCCCCCATGAAAGGTGGGTGCTAGGAGCCCGTGTTGACTGGTTTGGCATAACGGTCGATGAGTACTCGGGCGGCTTATGGAACATCGCTCCGAATGTTTCCTTCCAGATCTTTCGCAATTTCGGGGTAGCGCTTGACTACAGGTTGTTCTTTCTGAACGCAAAGGTCTCACAGGAAAATTGGAACGGCAGGTTCGAAATGGATTTTTCAGGCCCCTTATTCACGCTTTACGGAAATTTCTGATGCTCCCTTGAGCTCACAATCAAATCAAAAAATGGAAGACCTGACAGCAGAAGAACTAAGATATCCCATAGGAAAAGTGAAGCTTCCGGATGTCATAAAATCTCAGGACATCAACGCCTGGATATCTGTTTTGGAAGAAACCCCGAATAAACTCAAGCAATTGGTTCGAAACCTTGACGAAAAACAACTCGATACGCCCTATCGTGAGGGAGGTTGGACGATTCGACAGGTGCTGCACCACCTGGTTGACAGCCACATGAACAGCTATATTCGTTTCAAGTGGGCCCTAACCGAAGATGAACCCGTGATCAAGGCCTATTTTGAGGAACGCTGGGCGGAGCTTCCGGACAGCACAGGCGGCCCCATAGAATTGGCCCTTCAGGCCCTGGAGACACTCCACGTCAAATGGACCTATCTTTTGCGAAGCCTCGACAAGGATCAGTTGAAACGCTCATTTGTTCACCCCGAATCAAAGAGCAAGGTCAGTCTTGAGCAGAATATCGCTATATACGCCTGGCACAGTCAGGCATCATATCTCCCATATCGAAAACTTAATGAATCGAAAAGGCTGGACCTGAACTAAAGACTCTTCCGAGAAATTATCTTTCTGCCAATTAAACCTTCCATTTGATGTTGCAACCCAGGCTCGGCTTTTGCTCCCCGGTCACTATGCGGCCCTCAACGACGGCATCCAGGGCATTGCGAAGATCGACTCCAGAAACGGGAATGTCATTGCCGGGTCTGGAACCGTCCAGCTGACCCCGGTAGGCCAATCTCAGATTTGCATCAAAGAGGTAGATATCAGGCGTACACGCCGCGTCATAGGCTTTGGCAACCTCCTGCGTCTCATCGTATAAGTAAGGAAAAGGATACCCCTGCTCTTCTGCCACTTTCTTCATGAGGTGTGGCGCGTCATCGGGGTAATTCTCCACGTCATTGGACGAGATCGCGACAAAACCAATTCCCTTGTCGGCATAATCTCTGGCAATGCCCGCGAGCTCCGGGTTCACATGAATCACAAACGGGCAATGGTTGCAGATAAAGAAAATCACCGTGCCCTTCTCTCCTCTCAACTGGTTCAATGACATCATTTTACCGCTTACCGTGTCCTGGATTTCAAACGGTGGCGCTTCGGTCATCAGGGGCATCATATTCGAAGGTGTTCTTGCCATGACTTTTGTTTTTATTTCTATATTTACGATGCTGATGAAATTATTTTGATACTGACCAACACCCATCTTTAACACAAAAATACACAGAAAGCATGAAAACCATACAGGACTGGTACGACGAGTACGCCGTGAGTCATCAGAACGAGACGAATAAGAAAATCCACTACATATGCGTCCCCGTGATCTTTTTCAGCATCGTGGGATTGCTCATGAGCATACCCAATGGATTTCTTACGAATCTTGGCCTGCACAATCCGATGATCGGGAACTGGGCCGTAATTGTAATGATTCCCGTGCTGATCTTCTATCTCAGATTGTCATTTCCTTTGTTTTTGAGGATGCTTGGTTTTTCAGCGCTCTGCATCATGGGCAACTACTATCTCGGCCAGGCGCTCCCTTTGTTTGCGACCTCCTTGATCATTTTTGTTCTCGCCTGGATCGGACAGTTTTACGGACACAAGATCGAGGGCAAGAAACCGTCTTTCTTGAAGGATCTCCAATTTCTTTTGATCGGACCGGCCTGGGTTTTTGAAAAGATGTCAAATTAAGATTGTCAATTGATGGAAAGCACGATCAATTTTGATGACTTTCAGAAAGTTGACCTCAGGGTCGGAACCGTTGTCGAAGTCCGGGATTTTGAAAAAGCCCGGGTGGCTGCCTATCAGCTTAAAATAGACTTCGGCCCTATTGGAGTTAAAAACTCAAGTGCCCAGATCACAACCCTTTACAAAAAAGAAGAATTACTCGGAAGACAGGTGATCGCGGTGATCAATTTCAAACCGAAACAGATCGCAAATTTCATGAGCGAATGTCTGGTTTTGGGCATCCAGAATGACAAAGATGTGGTACTTTTACGAACCGGCCTCGAGGTCGATAACGGCACCCAGGTCTTGTAAGAATCAAAGACTACGATTATATGAGCAGCATCGAGCAGGATCTCCAGAACCTCAAACAGGAACTTCAGGGTGAACTGAAATGGGACAAACTCCACAAGAGCCTTTATGCAACCGATGCGTCGGTATATCGCAAGACTCCAATTGCGGTCTGCTATCCAAAAAACAAACAGGACCTTGTTCAACTCCTCAAATTCGCCCGCGAAAAGAAAATCGGCCTGATTCCGCGAACGGCAGGAACTTCGCTGGCGGGTCAGTGCGTGGGTGATGGCATCGTTGTTGACACTTCCAGGCATTTTACGCGCATCCTGGCCTTTGACGAAAGAAACAAAACGATAAAGGTTGAACCGGGTGTGATTCGGGATGACCTGAACGAGTTCCTCGAGCCTTTCGGGCTGTTCTTTGGGCCCAATACTTCCACATCCAACCGCTGCATGATCGGGGGCATGGTGGGCAACAATTCATCCGGAACCACCTCCATACAATACGGGGTGACGCGCGACAAGGTTATCGAGATGACCACACTGCTGTCAGATGGAAGCGAAGCTGTTTTTGGTCCTTTGAATCAAGACGAGCTGCACAAAAAAATGAATGAGAACTCCCTGGAAGGCAGGATCTATTCCAACCTGTACCGGGAGCTTGGCAAACCCGAGGTACAGGAAGAGATTCGAAAAGAATTTCCCAAAAAAGACATCCATCGCCGGAACAATGGCTACGCGGTGGACGAGTTGCTGGACACCGAAATATTTTCCGAAAAAGAAGAGAGTCTGAATCTGTCAAAGCTTCTTTCTGGAAGTGAAGGCACACTTGCGATTACTTTAGATACTACTTTAAAATTAAATGATTTACCCCCTTCTAATAAATTGTTGATCGCAGCTCATTTCGACAGCATAGAGCAAAGCATGCAGGCTGTCGTTCCCGCGATGCGCCACGACCTTTACATGTGCGAGCTGATGGACAAAACCATCCTCGACTGCACCAAAAACAACAGGGAGCAATCGCAGAATCGTTTTTTTATCGAGGGGGATCCTCGGGCGGTCCTGATGATGGAAGTCTGCGCGGAAGACGAAGAGGAAGTTGCCGGCAAGGCGGAGGCACTAATCGAAGAACTCAAAAGCAAAAATCTCGGTTATGCTTACCCAGTGCTGAAAGGAGAACAGATCCAAAAAGCATTCAACCTCAGAAAAGCGGGGCTCGGACTGCTCGGCAACATCGTGGGGGATCGAAAAGCGGTGGCCTGCATCGAAGATACAGCCGTTGCGGTGGAGGACCTCCCCTCCTATATTGCAGAATTTACCGTCATGATGAAACGCTTTGAGCAAGAAGCTGTTTATTATGCCCATGCGGGAGCCGGTGAGCTTCACCTCAGACCCATTCTGGACCTGAAGAAAAATGAAGACGTCAGGCTCTTCCGTGAAATCACGACAGAGGTTGCCGCCCTTGTAAAAAAGTATCGGGGCTCCATGAGCGGAGAACACGGTGACGGAATCGTTCGTTCGGAATTCCTGCCTATGATGATCGGCAAAAGAAATTATGAGCTTGTCAGGCAAATCAAGCGCCTCTTTGACCCCGAGGGAATCCTGAATCCAGGGAAGATCGTCGATCCCTGGCCCATGGATCAATCGCTGCGATACACAGCCGAAAGAAAAGAGCCCGACCCATCCACAATCATGGATTTTTCCGATTCCCTGGGCATCCTGCGCGCCACCGAAAAATGCAACGGCTCCGGGGATTGCCGCAAATCGGTATCAGCCGGCGGGACAATGTGTCCGAGTTACAGGGCGACAAAAGATGAAAAGGACACCACACGTGCCCGCGCCAATGCACTGCGTGAGTTCCTGACGCATACAGAATCCGGGAATCCCTTTGACCACGAAGAACTCAAGATGGTGTTCGATCTCTGTCTCAGCTGCAAGGCCTGTGCCAGTGAATGTCCCAGCAACGTGGATGTGGCTGCTCTCAAGGCCGAGTTCCTGCACCAATATCAAAAAGCGAATGGCATCCCCTTGCGCAACAGGCTTTTCGGAGACAATGTGAAGTGGAACAAAATCGGCAGCAAAGTGCCATGGATCACGAATTCCCTGCTCAATATGAGTTTGACCAAAAATCTTTTGGGTGTGGCCAGGGAGAGAAGCATCCCAAAACTGAAGAACGAGACCACGAGGAAATGGTTTGGAAAAAATATGCGGCGACTGGAGCAGGGTCCACAAGCCGGTCAAAACCCCAAAAAAGAAGTTTACCTCTTTCTGGATGAGTTCACTGACTTCTACGACAGTGAGGTTGGACGGGATTGCATTGAGCTTTTGCATCGGCTGGGTTACCGTGTGCTTGTTACGGAACATGCGGAAAGCGGAAGAAGTTTGATCTCCAAGGGCATGCTGGACAAAGCCAAAATGGTGATCGATGAGAATGTGCAGCATTTCAAGTTCCTGGTCAGTGAAGAAAAGCCGCTTGTCGGGATTGAGCCCTCGGCCATTCTCGGGTTTCGGGACGAGTACCTGCGGTTGGCTGAGGATAAAGAAGCAGCTTTAGAGATTTCAAAATGCGCCATGACCATTGAGGAATTCTTTCAACGAGAGATACGTTCGGGTGAAATCAGGCCCGAGCAATTCACCGATGAGACAAAGACGCTGAAGATTCACGGACATTGTCACCAAAAATCCTTGTCCGATGTGAAAGCGACTTTTGACATGTTGAATCTGCCTACCAATTATAAGGTGACTATTTTGAATACCGGGTGCTGCGGGATGGCGGGCTCCTTCGGCTACGAGCAGGAGCATTACAAGATCAGCATGCAGGTGGGCGAGGACACGCTCTTTCCAAAGATTCGTGCCGCGGGAACAAACGTTGAGATCGCTGCCTCCGGAACCAGTTGTCGCCATCAGATACTGGACGGCACAGGGACCCAGGCGCTTCATCCGGTCAGCCTGATGCGACAGGCCCTAAAATAATTTTTGCGGGCAAGGCTTTTTTAGTTAATTTTAACCGCTTGTAACGTAGACAGATCGCCCTAAAAGACTGAAATACCGAATGGTTTAGACTGGGGAGGGTCTTTCGAGATTATTCATATAAACAAATCGAAATGAAATTATTGAGATCGCTAGTTGCTTTAACCCTTGTTGTATTCATTTCCCTCTCTTCTTTTGCTCAAACCGAATCCTCCGAAGAACCCAAGCCTTCCCTGGACGGCGGAACCCTGGAGAGTCAATTCGACTACCTTTACAGAAAATCGAGCTCCTACCAGGAATATAAAGTGGTCAAGAAAACGTCCTATCAAAAGATTAAGGGCAACGTGCTGGACTCCTTGAGCGACATAAAGAAAGAACTTGGAGACACTAAGAAAATCGTTGATGTTCAAGCTTCTGAGATAACCAACTTGAAAAATGACTTGAAGATTACGAATGACAACCTCTCTGCGGTGACCAAGGAAAAAGACAACATAAAGTTCCTCGGAATGCCCATGACCAAGTCGGCTTACAACAGCCTTCTCTGGGCCATCATCTTCAGTTTGGTAGCCCTCCTGCTTTTCTTCATTTTCAAATACCGATCCAGCAACTCGATTACGACTCAGGCCCAGGATCTGCTCGCTGATACCGAAAAGGAATTTGAAGCTTACAAGGCCAAAGCCCTGGAAAGGGAGCAAAAGGTGCGAAGAGAGCTTCAAGATGAGCTGAACAAACAGAAATACGACGGAAAAAAGACCAAAAAATAAAATTACGCACAACTCTAAATCACTTTCCATGACCCGAAGATTACTCCTTGCCCTTTTGCTCGTAGTGGCAACATCATCGTACGCCCAAAAAAAACTTCCAAAGAACAAAGCTGCAATTTCAGAATCGGTTGAGAATCACAAATCAGACCTGATCAAGATCAGTGATGACATCTGGGCCAATGCGGAGATTGCATTCGAGGAATACGAATCGTCAAAATTGTTGGCCGATTATGCAGAAGCAAACGGATTCACTGTTGAAAGAGGCGTAGCTGACATGGAGACGGCCTTCGTCGCCACCTATGGATCAGGAAAACCTGTGATTGGAATCCTGGGTGAGTTTGACGCTCTTCCCGGTATCTCACAAAAGGCAATGCCTACCAAGGAGCCGCTCGAAGACGGAGCCGGAGGTCACGGATGCGGACACAACATGTTCGGTACGGCGAGCCTGGGAGCCGCCATTGCGATCAAAGAGATGATGGAAGCCGGAAAGATCAAAGGCACCGTCAAATTCTTTGGAACCCCAAGCGAGGAAAAATACTTCGGAAAGATCTGGATGGTTCGTGACGGGCTTTGGGACGACGTTGACGTGAACATAAGCTGGCATCCGTCCGCGAAAACGGAAGCCGACGTGCAAAGCAGTCTTGCACTGGTCGATTTTATGGTGGAATTCACCGGTCAGGCGGCACATGCCTCTGCGGATCCGTGGAACGGGAGAAGCGCTTCGGATGCCCTGGAGCTATATACTACAGGGATCAACTACTACAGGGAGCACGTCAAGCCTACGGTTCGCATGCATTATCACATTCAGGACGGCGGACAGGTGGTCAACGTGGTACCAGACTATTCAAGAATCTGGGTGCGCATTCGCGACACGAAAAGAGCGGGTCTGATGCCGGTATACGAGCATGCCATGAAAATGGCAGAAGGTGCGGCCATCATGGCCAATGTCGATTACAAGATATCCCTGATATCCGGAATCTATGAGGTACTGGTCAACCGGGCCGGCGGTGAGATCATGCAGAATAACCTGGAGCTTCTCGGCCCCATTGCCTATAGCCCGGAAGAAATAGCTTTCGGAAAGACCATTCAGGAGCAAACAGGAAAACCACAGGTCGGTTTCGACAGTGAGATCCGGCCTTTGAAAGAGACTGAAGAGCATCCCGGAGGAGGCTCTACCGATGTGGGTGACGTGAGTTGGAACGTAGCCAATATCAACCTCAGCGTTACTGTGGCCCCCAAAGACACACCCTGGCATTCCTGGGCCGTAGTCGCCTGCGGAGGCATGTCCATCGGACACAAGGGCATGATTTACGCCTCAAAGGCCATGGCCATGACCATGCTGGACCTCTTCGAAGATCCAAAGCTGGTCGAGAAGGTGAAAGCTGAATTCAAGGAGCGCAAGGGTGACGAGGTCTACAAGGCCAACATCCCTGATGGTCCTCCACCAACACCTGAAAACAGAGAGAAAGCCTCGGATTAAAATGCTCAATGCATTTGAAGTAGCGAGCGATGCTCTTCCAGGTATTGCTGAGCATTGGTTCCTTCGTTGAAAAGAAGGTCCAACACACTGAGATTTCCAAGAAATCCAAACTTGTTCTCAAAGACCTGGGTGTAGGGCTCAAACTCAAAAACCTGCTTTGATTTGGCATTGACCAGGAATCGAAAGTCATTCTCATAACCCTCTATTTCATAGCTGTCGGTGGTCGAATAGTCAATATCCAGCCCGAGACACTCGTTGATCACCTCAACCGAAGCCAGGTTCAGGTCGAATAGAAAGTCGTATTCTTTTTCGAAAACGGGCCGGATGTCGTCCTCGTAAAATTCAAAAAAGGGAGAGGATCGGTAGGAGGCTTCCAGCGATCGAAACATGTTGATCTGCCATCGAAAACTATTGTCTATGCGAACGTCTCGAGTCTTCTGTCGTCCTTTTCCATGGGAGTGAACAACGGGCACCGAAAGGAGCTGTTTGCCATTGGCTCCATAGATATAGCAGCGGTTTCTGTAGGTCTGCTTCTGAAAATTATCCTGCGTTTCAAAAAGCACTGACTCCGCTGAAGCCAGGGCAACGTATTGAATGATCGGAGCGAAAAAAGTGGGATGCAGGATCAAAATCTGAAATGTTTAAAAAATACCTCAGGCTTTCTTCCTCTTTCTGACCCAGTTGAAAACATAAAGCGCCACCATGAGTCCGACAAAGGGCCAGAAGTAAGAAACCGGCTTGCCGCTGCCACCAACTGTGGTAAAGAGTCTTTCCCATCGGATTTTGCCCAGACCCTGGCCATCAGAATTCCAGCTGAACCAGATAAACACCGGTTTGCCGACGACATGGTCAAAAGGCACAAAGCCCCAGTAACGCGAGTCTTCCGAATTGTGGCGATTGTCACCCATCATCCAGTAGTAGTCCTGTTTAAAAGTGTACTGGGAAACCGGTTCTGAACTGTCATTCAAATAGATCTGACCCTCTGCAACGCGAAGTGAATTCTTTTCGTACTCGACAATGATCTTCTTGTAAAAGGGCAAGCTCTCTGCATTGAGCTCCACTGTCTCTCCTTTTTTAGGGATGTGAATCGGCCCGAAATTGTCTTTGTTCCATCGCAGCGATGCGACATTCGGAAAAACGTCCTCCCCTTCTCCTTTTGGCATGATGCGTCTTTCCAGGCTCTTCACCGTTGGATTCTTGGACAGGAGCTGGGCATCCTCCTGGGTGAGGTTCAAAATATAGTTGCCATCACGCAGCTGTCCGCCCTCTCGCACATGGTATCGACTCTTAAGGCTCTTAACACTCAGAGGCTGGCCATCCGTGTCGGTGTCGTAAAAGAATTGAAGCCTGGCCCGGTCAGGAAGCTCGTTCTTTTTACCGTTTATAAAGACATAGCCATCTCGAATTTCCAGGGAATCCCCGGGAAGTCCAACGCAGCGCTTGACATAATTGGATTTCTTGTCGATGGGTTTTCGGATGCGCCGATTGGTCTTCTTGAAAAACTGCTCCACGGTATCCACGGGCCAGCTGAAGACCACAATGTCGTTCTGTTTGATCTTTTGCAGGGCCGGCAGCCTCAAATAGGGCAACTGAGGCTTGTTCAGGTAACTCCTGGTCTTGATCAGCGGCAAAGTGTCATGAACCATAGGGGCAGCTACCGTAGTCATGGGCACGCGCGCCCCGTAGTGAAATTTACTCACGAAGAGAAAATCCCCGATCAACAAGGATTTCTCAAGAGAAGATGTCGGTATGGTGTAAGGCTGCATGAAGTACGTATGCACCAGGGTGGCCGCAATGACCGCGAAAGCAATCGAGCTGACCCATTCACCGGTAGCCGTTCTCGGCTTGAGACTCCTGTTCTCAATGTATTTAACATCCAGTGCGTAGTTCACATAGTAGATATAGAAACCCAGGGTCAGCACTACGAGCCAGGTGTCCTGGCGCGAATTTCTGCCAAAGCTCCGAATCGTCTCTATCCAAATAATGGGAAACATCAAGAGATTGATGATCGGGATGAACAGCAGGATCACCCACCATTTCGGCCGGTTGATGATCTTCATCAGAACGATGGCATTGTAAACGGGCACTATTGACTCCCAGGCCTTTCTGCCCGCTTTGACATAAAGCTTCCAGGTCCCTAAGGCGTGAATCACCTGAACTGCAAGAAAAAAAATCAACCACTGTGAAAAGGTCATAATCTCTATCGTATTTTAAACGTTCTTCTTTGTTAGTGTGCTCGTTTTCGGATTTGTTACTCTTTCCCCGAACAAATCTGAATGGAACCACTCATAATTCCGGGACTCTATAAATCCAGGACGTCACTCATGCTGAACACTCCTTTTTTACCAAGCAGCCATTCAGAAGCGACTACAGCGCCCAGGGCGAATCCGGTTCTGCTATGGGCCTCGTGTTTGATCTCAATGCTGTCCACCTCGGAACTGTATCGAATCTTATGAGTTCCCGGCACTTCTCCCTCGCGCATCACTCCAATTATTAGCTCTTTGTCCGAACCTTTCTCCAGGCTCCATCTCTCTTTTTCACTATGCTCCAGAATGCCTTCGGCCAGGGTGATTGCCGTGCCACTCGGCGCATCGAGTTTGTGCACGTGATGAATCTCCTCGAGCTCGACGTCATAATCCTTCAAAGACCGCATCATTCGGGCAAGATAGGTATTTAAATTAAAAAAGAGATTTACCCCGATACTGAAATTTGAGGCATACAAAAAGGCTCCCTGTTTCTCTTTGCAAAGGGCTTTTGCCTCCTCAAAGCGATCGAGCCAGCCCGTTGTTCCTGACACTACAGGTATCCCCGCTTCAAGGCAGGAGACAATGTTGTCGAAGGCTGCATTGGGATGACTGAAATCGATCGCAACATCAGCCAAACCCAGATCCTCCGTCAGAGGCTCCATGTCCTTTCGAATCACGATCTCATGCCCGCGTTCCAGGGCTATTTTCTCAATGGCCTGCCCCATTCGTCCGTATCCGAGTAAAGCTACTTTCATAAATCGTATTGTTTGCGTAAAGTTAGACGTGTTTGAGCAAGGTTAGAAATCAAATTTCAAATTGACCCCGGCGATGGCCCGGTTGTCAATGGGGTTCAACTCCAAAGTGGGCCGTACGGAAAGGTTCCTGCTGAAGGCCCGGTCATCCAAATGTGCATCCACGTTGGCTTCGATGATGTTCAGGGCGTAGAGGCCGATGGTGATGAAAAGTGCCAGGTCCCGATTTCGTTTGAGCACCTCCTGGGCGCGTATCAAACCGTCTTCACTGATGTTGGGATTGTCTCCCGTGCCGTCAAACTCATCCGGCCGTCCTGATATCCTCAGCTTATAGGCATCCTGGTACCTCAAATATTCCTGCTGGTTGTCCACCACAAAATACACCCCGGTACCGATGGCGGCGTAAACGATGGGAATCTTCCAATATTTTTTATTGTAGGCCTGGCCCAATCCGGGAAGCACGGCTGAGTAAAAGGCGGCTCTGGCAGGCGAAAGCGGGTCAAGGCCCTCGACCTCAACAATGGGTTGCTCCGATTCGATTATCAGGTCGCTGTCTGTATCCTGGGCCACGGCCCAACTCCAACAAAAAAAACAGAAGATGGCGCTATTGATAATCTTCAAAAGCATCTATTCCAATAGTTTTCTGATGCGATTGAAATCTTCTTCGGAATGAAAGGGAATCAGGATCTTGCCTTTGTCCTTCCCTGAGACTTTAACCTCGATCTTGTGCCCCAGGTAATTTGACATGTCTTTGATGCCGCTTTTGACAAACTCAGGTACTTCCTTTTTCGCGGCCGGCGCCGGATTCAGCGGCTTGCCCGACTTCACATTTTTCACGAGTTGCTCCGTCTGACGCACAGAGAGCTTGTCCTTGATGATCTTTTGATAGACCTGCAGCTGCAAATCTGTGTCCGGGATGTTGATCAGGGCCCTTCCGTGACCCATGCTCAAGAATCCATCTCTGATTCCGGTCTGAATGATCGGGTCGAGCTTGAGCAGACGCAGGAAATTCGTAACCGTTGAACGGTTCTTGCCTACGCGGATGCTCAACTGCTCCTGGGTGAGTTTCACCTCCTCGATCAGTTGCCTGTATGAGAGTGCCACCTCGATTGGGTCCAAATCTTTTCTTTGGATATTTTCGACAAGCGCCATCTCCAGCATTTCCTGGTCATTGGCTATCCTGACATAGGCGGGTATGGTTTTCAATCCGATCAATTTCGAAGCCCGGAACCTTCTTTCCCCGGAGACGAGCTGAAACTGATTGCCCTCCATTTTTCGAACCGTAATGGGCTGAATGACCCCAAGCTCGCGAATCGAACCCGCAAGCTCCTTCAGGGCCTCTTCGTTGAAGTTGGTCCTGGGCTGAAAGGGGTTGACCGCAATCGCCTCCAGCTCGATTTCGAGGATATTGCCGATCAGTTTGTCGGCGTCCTTGTCCTTGATCGAATTTATATCCTGGGCCGAATCACTCAACAAAGCCGAGAGTCCTCGTCCAAGCGCCTGTTTTTTAGTTGCTTTGGCCATCACTGTTCTTTTTTATGATCTCGTGTGCGAGATTGATATAGTTCACCGCTCCACGGCTCGTTGCGTCATAGGCAATAATGCTCTCACCAAAACTTGGAGCCTCGCCCAGGCGAATGTTTCTTTGAATGATCGTCTTAAAGACCATGTTGTGGAAATGCTTCTTGACCTCAGCCACCACCTGGTTCGAAAGCCTGAGCCTGGAGTCGTACATCGTAAGCAACAAGCCCTCAATGTCGAGATCTGGATTGTGTATTTGCTGAATGCTCTTTATGGTGTTGAGCAACTTGCCCAAACCTTCAAGCGCATAGTACTCGCACTGAATCGGAATGATCACCGAATCCGCTGTGGTCAGGGCATTGACCGTGATCAGACCCAAAGAAGGGGCACAATCGATGACGATGTAGTCATAATCGTTCTGAACTTCTTTGAGCGCCTCTTTCAACATATATTCCCTCCGATCCCTGTCCACCAACTCAATCTCGATGGCTACGAGGTCGATGTGGGCCGGAATAATGTCTACATTGGGCGAGGCCGTCTTCACAATGGCCTTTTTGGCTGGAACTGCATGCTCGAGCACCTGGTAGGTACCCATTTCAACCTTTTCAACCTCGATCCCAAGGCCCGAGGTTGCATTTGCCTGCGGGTCGGCATCCACTAAAAGCACTTTTTGCTCAAGCACCCCAAGCGCGGCGGCCAGATTCACGGTGGTGGTGGTTTTCCCGACCCCACCTTTCTGGTTCGCAATCGCTATGATTTTTCCCATTCAAAATTTGAATTTAACGCTGTAAAAATACAACTATTTATGAGCTTATAAAACGAAGTTTTTAACATCCGGAGCGGTATTATCCACAACGAAATGCTCTTCTAAAGGCAGGTTCGTCTTTAGGCAGGTTGGTCTATTTGTTTTTCTTGCTTCGGATCATCATCTCGAGCATGTCCCACATCTCCTCGGGAATCTTTTCCAACATATTGAACTCACCGGCACCTTTGAGCCATTCTCCGCCATCAATGGTGATCACCTCCCCATTGACAAAGGCTGAAAAGTCAGAGACGAGGTAGGCTGCCAGGTTCGCCAGCTCCTGATGCTCCCCAACGCGACCCAAAGGAATCTTCTTTTTCATGTCAAACTCTTCTTTCAGGTCTCCGGGTAAAAGTCGGTCCCAGGCCCCCTTGGTCGGAAAAGGACCGGGAGCGATCGCATTCGTGCGGATACCGTATTTCGCCCATTCAACCGCCAGGGATCGGGTCATGGCGAGAACCCCGGCTTTTGCCGTAGCCGATGGCACCACATAGGCGGAACCCGTCCAGGCATAGGTCGTAACGATATTGAGCACGGTTGATTTTTCCTGTTTGGTTTCGATCCAGTGTTTGCCCAGGGCGAGGGTGCAATTCTTGCTTCCCTTGAGGACAATATCAATTATGGTGTCAAAGGCGTTGGCCGAAAGTCTTTCCGTTGGGCTGATGAAGTTTCCGGCAGCGTTGTTGACCAGGGCATCTGCCTTTCCGAATTTATCGAGGGTTGATTGAAGCATGGCCTCCACCTGGTCGTAATGCCTTACATCACAAGCCAGGGGCAGGACCTCTCCACCTGTCGACTCTTCAAGTTCTTCTGCCGTTTTCTTCAGCTTGTCCAGGTTTCTTGATGTGATCACCGTCTTCGCTCCCAGTTGGAGAAAATAAGTGGTCATGGCTTTGCCCAGTCCGCTGCCCCCACCGGTTATGATAATGACCTGTCCTTCAAGTGCGTTGTCCCGTAACATCGGTTGATTGTATCCCATTTTCAAGAAATTTTCCGTAAAATTACGCTTATAATATGAATCAGCCCGAACCCTTGGCAGTTTTTTTATTCAACTCCTTGTCAGAAATAAAAGTCTTTGTATATTTGCCGAACTTTTGTCCAAAACGAAAGCAACACAGAAATATCTAAGATTCAAAAGAAATGAAAAGAACGTTCCAGCCATCCAACAGGAAGAAGAAGAACAAGCACGGTTTCAGAGAGCGCATGTCGAGTGTGAACGGGAAGAAGATCCTTGCCCGAAGAAGAGCGAAAGGCAGAACCCGATTAACCGTTTCTTCAGAACCAGGCCACAAAAAATAATATGAAAGAATCATATACAGAAAGGTGTTACTTTTACAGGTAACACCTTTTTTTTGACCTAAATTCAGGATCCACAGGTCAAATCAAGATAAAATACTAGATCACAAAAAGTTAAATAATCAATCTTAAAAAAAACAGAACAGCATGCCGAGAAACAAGTCCATCAACTCCATCTTGATCATAGGCTCCGGACCGATCATCATCGGCCAGGCCTGCGAATTTGACTATTCAGGAACACAAGCCATTCGATCCCTTCGAGAAGAGGGCATTGAAGTGGTTTTGATCAATTCGAATCCGGCTACCATCATGACCGACCCGACCATGGCGGATCATGTTTACCTCAAGCCCCTGACGACCAAAACGATCATTGAAGTCCTGGAAAAGCACAAGGTGGATGCCGTATTGCCAACCATGGGTGGTCAAACGGCACTGAACCTGTGTATCGAGGCGGACGACAAAGGCATCTGGGAAGATTACGGCGTGGAGCTCATTGGTGTGGATATTGACGCCATCCAGATCACAGAGGACCGCGAACAGTTCCGGGCCCTGATGGAAAAGATCGGGATCGGACAGGCGCCGTCGAAAACGGTGACTTCTTTCCTGCGTGGAAAGGAAATCGCTCAGGAATTCGGGTTCCCGCTGGTGATCCGGCCTTCCTTCACCCTGGGCGGCTACGGAGCATCGATCGTACACGACCCGAAGGAGTTTGACACCCTGCTTCAACGCGGTCTTGAAGCCTCGCCGATCCATGAGGTGCTCATCGACAAGGCCCTGATGGGATGGAAAGAATACGAATTGGAGCTGCTCAGAGACAAGAATGACAACGTGGTGATCATCTGTACCATTGAGAACATGGACCCAATGGGAATTCACACGGGAGACTCGATCACGGTGGCTCCCGCCATGACTTTGAGTGACAAAACCTACCAGCGCATGCGTGACATGGGAATCCACATGATGCGATCCATCGGTGATTTCGCCGGGGGCTGTAATGTTCAGTTTGCGGTGAGTCCGGATGAGAAAGAAGACATCATTGCCATCGAGATCAACCCCAGGGTATCGAGATCTTCGGCTCTGGCCTCCAAAGCCACAGGATACCCCATTGCCAAGATCGCTGCAAAGCTGGCGATCGGATATACCCTCGACGAACTGGAAAATCAGATAACCAAGACAACTTCAGCCTTGTTTGAGCCTACACTTGACTACGTGATCGTCAAGATACCCCGATGGAACTTTGACAAATTCGAAGGGGCAGAAAGAACCCTGGGGCTTCAAATGAAATCTGTGGGTGAAGTGATGGGAATCGGACGCTCTTTCCAGGAAGCCATTCACAAGGCCTGTCAGTCCCTGGAGGTGAGAAGAAACGGCCTCGGTGCAGATGGCAAAGGTGAAAAGGATTACAATACGATCATCTCCAAACTTCAGAATGCGAGTTGGGATCGGGTCTTTGTGATCTACGACGCCATTCAGATGGGGATTCCCCTGAGCCGGATTCACGAGATCACCAAGATCGACATGTGGTATCTCAAACAATACGAGGCACTTCACCTGCTCGAACAGGAGATCTCCACATACAATGCGATTGATTCCGTGCCCAAGGAGCTACTGCTGGAAGCCAAGCAAAAGGGGTTTGCAGATCGCCAGATTGCCCATATGATCGGCTGCTGGGAAAGCGAGGTGCACAAGAAGAGACGGGAAATGAACATCAACCGGGTGTACAAGCTGGTCGATACCTGTGCGGCGGAGTTTCCTGCCCAGACCCCCTACTACTACTCTACTTTTGAGAGTGAGATGATCAAAGACGGCCAAAACTACGCCGAGAATGAAAGCGTTGTGACCGACCGCAAAAAGATCGTGGTTCTGGGCTCCGGTCCGAACCGAATTGGCCAAGGCATCGAATTCGACTACTGTTGCGTGCATGGCGTTCTTGCAGCCAAGGAGTGCGGCTATGAGACCATCATGATCAACTGTAACCCCGAAACGGTTTCCACAGACTTTGACATTGCCGACAAGCTTTATTTCGAACCTGTTTTCTGGGAGCATATCTGGGATATCATCCAGTTGGAAAAACCTGAGGGAGTCATCGTGCAGCTCGGGGGTCAGACAGCTTTGAAACTTGCCGAGAAACTGGACAAATACGGGGTGAAGATCATCGGTACCAGCTTTGAAGCGCTCGACCTGGCAGAAGACCGGGGGAATTTCTCGAAACTGCTGGCCAAACTCGAAATTCCGTATCCACAATTTGGAACCGCTACATCGGCAGACGAAGCGGATGCCATTGCCGAGAAGCTGGACTTCCCGATCCTGGTGCGTCCGAGTTACGTGCTTGGCGGACAGGGCATGAAGATCGTGATCAACAAGCAGGAGCTGGAGGATCATGTCATCAATATCTTGAGAAAGATCCCTAACAACGTCCTGCTTTTGGATCACTACCTCGACGGTGCGATCGAAGCGGAAGCAGATGCGATTTGCGACGGGGAGAATGTGTACATCATAGGGATCATGGAGCATATCGAGCCTTGCGGGGTGCATTCGGGGGATTCGAACGCTACCCTCCCTCCCTTCAACCTGGGGGAGTTTGTTCTGCAGCAGATCAAGGATCATACGCACAAAATTGCGCTGGCCCTTGAAACCGTTGGACTGATCAACATTCAGTTCGCAATCAAGGACGATGTGGTGTACGTGATTGAGGCAAACCCGAGAGCATCCAGAACGGTTCCGTTCATCTCGAAAGCGTACAACGAGCCTTACGTGAACTATGCGACGAAGATCATGCTCAGGGAAAACACCCTTTCGGATTTCGAATTCAAGCCTCACCTCGATGGCTACGCAATCAAACAGCCCGTCTTTTCATTCAACAAGTTTCCAAATGTCAACAAAAGCCTGGGACCCGAAATGAAATCGACAGGCGAAAGCATCCTTTTCATTGACGGTTTGAAAGACGATGAGTTTTACGAACTCTACTCGAGAAGAAAAATGTACCTGAGCAAATAATTCTCAGGTACATTCATTTTTTTATAGAAATTCCACGGCTCCGGAAACTACATCATAGATGGCACCGGCGATAACAATTTCGCCGTTGTCTTCCATTTCTTTTAGAATCGGGCTTTCATTGCGAATCTGTTCGATTGAATTCTCGACGTTTTTCACGGCAACTTCTTCGATGAGCTCCGGGGTAAGGTCGCCTTTTACTACGCTTCCCACGGCGGGCTGGATCTTGTCGAGAAGTGGAGTGATATTGCCGAGCTCAACGTGCTTGCATGCCGAAGTTACTGCACCGCATCGCGTGTGACCCAGAACCAGAACCAACTTGGAACCTGCCACTTTGCAGGAGTATTCGAGCGAACCTAAAATGTCTTCATTCACGATGTTTCCTGCAACCCTGACATTGAATATGTCTCCGATCCCCTGATCGAAGACCAGTTCGGCGGGCACCCTGGAGTCAATGCAGCTCAACAAAGCAGCGAAAGGAAATTGTCCGCCACCTGTCTTTTCAACCTGAGTAAGCAAATCTCTTTCGGTTTTCTTGTTTTGCAAGAATCTTTTGTTTCCGTCCTTCAATCGGGTTAACGCATCATTGGGTCTGATGCTGGCCTGAATTTCTTTGGTTAGCGTTTCCATGGGTTTCGATTTTATTCAAAAGTAATGCATTTTTGTGAACCTCTAAAGGTCCTGTGCTCAAAGGTATCGAGCTTCCTGAAATAACTTATATTTGCTCTAAAAAAATAGCATGAACTACATTCTGTTTGATGGCCCCTACCGCGACCATCTTCTACCCCTCACTTACACCAAGCCGGTAGCCGACCTCCGAATAGGCATTCTGACCATCCGCGAAAAATGGGAAAAAGTTCTCGAGACCACGACAACCTCAGTCACTGAAGATTACCTTTCCGGGAAGTTCCCAATGGTGGAAATGGCCGAGAATATCATGATCTGTGGCTCTGTGCTTCCAAGCCCTGAGCTTGTGGATCGGGTCAAATCGTTAAAACCCGGACAGGCCATTTACCAGGATGATGAATTATTGGCTTTTTACACCCTTGAAAATGAAGAAGTTGATCTGGAAGGAGTCGAGCGAATTGAACACAAAAGAGAGCTTATCATCATACGACACACCTGGGACCTGTTCCGCAACAACGGACCGGCCCTTGAGGCCGATTTTGAGCTTCTTACCCAGGGAAGAAAGTCGGCACCCATTCCACCTGCGGTGCACTGCATAAACAAAGAAAGAATCTTTCTCGAGGAAGGTGTAGATATCGAAATTGCGGTTTTAAACGCTAAAAAGGGACCCATATACATTGGCAAGAATGCCGAGGTGCACGAGGGCAGCCTGATTCGCGGCCCCTTTGCCATGGGCGAATACTCGGTGGTGAAAATGGGCTCCAAGGTTTACGGCCCCACGACCCTGGGTCCCAAATCAAAGATCGGTGGCGAGGTCAACAATGCTATCCTTTCGGGGTATTGCAGCAAAGGTCATGACGGGTACCTGGGCAATGCAGTTATCGGTGAATGGTGCAACATGGGAGCCGACTCCAACAACTCGAATCTCAAGAACACTTATGCCCCAGTGAAAATGTGGGACTATGCAGAGGGGCGTTTCGTGAAAACCGGCTTGCAATTTTGCGGCTTGATACTGGGAGATCATTCCAAATCCGGGATCAATACAATGTTCAATACAGGAACCGTCGTTGGGGTAAGCGCCAACATCTACGGCAGTAATTTTCCAAGAAATTTCGTACCTTCTTTCTCCTGGGGAGGAGCTTTAGGGTTTAAAACCTATACTTTAAGCAAAGCTATCGAAACAGCTGAATTAGTGACTAAAAGAAAAAATGAAGAATTCACAGAAGAGGATCGAAAAATTTTCGAGCACATCTTTGAGGAGAGCAGCAGCTTCAGAAAAAGCTGATGCCTGAGCTGAAATAAAAATTGAAACCCATGAAACGGATTGTCGCACTCACGGGCGCCGGCATGAGCGCAGAAAGCGGGCTGAAAACTTTTCGGGACGCAGATGGGCTCTGGGAAGGGCATGACGTGATGCAAGTGGCCTCCCCGGAAGGTTGGCGAAAGGACCCTGAGCTGGTTCTGGACTTCTACAATCAGAGAAGGCGACAGCTTTTTGATGTGCGGCCCAATCAGGGTCATGAGCTGCTGGCAGGACTCGAGCAACGCTATAGTGTCGACGTGGTGACTCAAAATGTGGATGACCTGCACGAAAGAGCCGGAAGCTCCAGGGTGCTTCACTTGCACGGTGAATTGCTCAAAGTGAGAAGCTCCCGGGATGAGCGACTGGTCCAGGACTGGACAACCGATCTCGCTCTTGGCGACCTGTGTGACCTGGGAAGCCAGCTGCGACCTGATATCGTATGGTTTGGTGAAGCGGTCCCGCTGCTGGAGCCTGCCGCAGAGATAACGTCCCGGGCAGACATTATAATCATTATCGGAACCTCTATGCAAGTCTATCCGGCGGCAAGCCTTATTCATTTTGCCCAACCCGGAATTCCCATCTATTTTATTGATCCGCGACCCACCATTAGCGAGTCTCAATTCTCTAACCTGACTGTGTTTGCGGACACAGCCGTTACAGGCATGCAAAAACTGGTGAAACTGCTCTAAATTACTGTGCAGAGATAAGCTTGAAAATGGCTTCGTAGAGCTCCCCTTCCGATACCACGCCACCCTGACGTATCAAATCGAAAACCTCCTCGTTTCTTTCCCTGGCATAGGCCTTCTGCCCTTTGAGGTACTCAATCCGGGGGTCACCAGAATTGTCCAGGAACCAATTGAAATCCTCTTGTTTTAACAGGTCCACCCCCTCTTTGTTCACTTTGACCAAAATCCGTTGGATGCCATCTTCTCCGCATTTGAAGAGGTTCAGGGAACCGGGCGAAAAGTGATCCAGGTAATTTGCTTTTGTAAGCACCTTCTCCCATACAAAATCACTGAAAACTTCCAGCTCTTTCTCAGCGAGTTCCGGCTTTTCCGCCTTGATCCGGGTCCATTCCTCAACATCGATGCTCTGGGCCGCGAGAAAGACCGCAAACTCCTCGTGGAGCTCTTCAAATTGTTCTTTCGTGAGTTTCTCGTACTTCATTTTCAGTTCCCTCTTTTAAAAAGCGCAAAATTAGCCAAAAACAAAATTAATATCGTATATTTGCACGCTCAAAATTTAACTATTTAAACAACAATTATGAATCATTACGAAACTGTTTTCATTTTGAATCCCGTTTTATCTGACTCTCAGGTGAAGGAAACAGTAAAGAAGTTTGAGGACTACTTGGTTTCTAGAGGTGCCGAAATGATTTGGAAAGAAGATTGGGGCCTGAAGAAGCTGGCTTATCCGATCCAAAAGAAGAAGACCGGATTTTATCACATGTTTGAATTCAAAATTTCAGGAGAGCACATTGCTCCCTTCGAATTGGAATTCAGAAGAGATGACAGCATCATGAGATACCTCACGGTAAAACTCGACAAGCACGCTGCTGCATGGGCCGAGAAGAGAAGAGAAAGAGTTAAATCAAGTAATCCTAAGAAGTAATGGCAACATTAGAACAACAAGCTAAAGGAGGAAGCAAAGGAGAGATCAGGTATCTGACTCCTTTGGAAATCGATACAAAAGTAAAAGTCAAGTACTGCCGCTTCAAAAAGAACGGCATCAAGTACATCGACTACAAGGATCCGGATTTCCTCATGTATCTGGTGAACGAGCAGGGTAAGATCCTTCCAAGGAGACTTACAGGTACATCGCTGAAATACCAGAGAAAGGTATCTCAGGCGATCAAAAGAGCAAGACATTTGGCCCTTATGCCGTATGTCGGAGATATGTTGAAATAAAAACTGGATGATATTATGGAACTTATATTAAAACAAGACGTTGCCAACCTCGGATTTAAGGACGATGTCGTCACAGTGAAAAACGGTTACGGTCGTAATTACCTGATTCCTCAGGGTTATGCTGTGCTCGCTACAGAATCTGCCAAGAAAGTACTTGCTGAAAACTTGAAGCAAAGAGCTTACAAAGAGCAGAATCTGGTGAAAGAAGCCAACAAAGTAGCTGAAGCCATAAAGGCCCTTGAGATGAAGATTTCTGCAAAGACCGGAGAAGGAGACAAGCTCTTTGGATCTGTTGGTAGTGCGGACGTTGCTGCCGCGCTTGCAGCGGAAGGACATGAACTTGAAAAGAAATTCATCACCATCGCGGGTGGATTGGTCAAGCGACTTGGAAAATACGATGCGAAAGTAAGACTTCACAGGGATGTGGTTGTAGACCTTCCTTTTGAAGTTGTTGCCGAAAAGCAGGCTTAAGCTCGAAACTGATAAAATTTGAAAAGCCCGATCACATGATCGGGCTTTTTTTATTTGGGGGATTTGTTGTAAAATTGAATTCTCATTAGCCACGAGTGACCCCATTGGACCCCATGAATCCTAACATTGACATACCCGAGATTCCAAACCTGATCCATTACGCGATCCCGTTTTTCATTCTGACATTGATCATCGAGATCGTGCTGACGTCCAGGCGTCAGATGAAGTCATACACGTTCAAGGATGCCGCGGCTTCCATCTCAATGGGCCTGGGCAATGTAATTATCGGACTTTTCGCCAAGGCATTGGTTTTCAGTGCCCTGACCTATGTCTACTTGAATTTCAGGATTTTCACCATTCCTTTCGTGTGGTGGGCCTGGATACTTGTTTTGCTCGCGGATGATTTCTGCTACTACTGGTTCCATCGAATCAGTCACGAGAATCGCTTTTTTTGGGCCTCACACGTGGTTCACCATTCCTCGCAACGATACAATTTGAGCACGGCCCTGAGACAGACCTGGACCGGAAGCTTTATGTCTTTTGTCTTCTGGCTGCCCATGGCGCTTGCAGGATTCCACCCGATTATGATTCTTGCGCAGATGTCAGTGAGCCTGCTTTACCAGTACTGGATCCATACCGAACTCATCGACAAGATGCCCCGATGGTTCGAGGCGATCTTCAATACCCCTTCACATCATAGGGTCCATCACGCCACAAATCCGCAGTACCTCGACCGGAACCACGCCGGAATACTGATCATCTGGGACAAACTTTTCGGAACCTTCGAACCGGAAGTTGAAAAACCGGTTTATGGCCTGGTGAAGAACATTTCAACCTACAATCCGGTCAAAATTGCCCTTTTGGAATGGCACAACATGTTCAGGGATGCCTTTACCAGCAAGACTTCGTTAGCCAATCGCCTGAGGTATTTCGTCAAACCCCCGGGATGGAAGCACGACGGAACAGGGCAGGTCTCCTCAGATCTTCGCAAACAGTGGGAAGCCGCTATTGAGGATCAACATCCAGGATCAGCTGGACCGACTTGAATTGTGGGATGGCCTGAAAGGTGTTTCGAACCTTCATCAGCTGACCTTTTGAGGCTTTCAGCGAGGCACCTTTTGGAATTTTGAGTAGCAGGGTTCGAATGTATTTGTTTCGGATGCGACTGATTCCGGGTGTCGTGGGGCCCAAAACTCTTTCCCCGTAAATGCTGTGCAGCGACGTTCCCATCCATTTTGCAGCTTCTTCCACCTTATTGAAATCCCGGTCTTTCAGGGTAATTCGTATCAATCGCACGAAAGGCGGATATTCAAACTGACGGCGTTCCTCCAGCTGCTCTTTAAACATGCCGGGGTAGTCATGCAGGGACACCTGCTGCAGGATGACGTGATACGGGTTGAAGGTTTGAATCGCCACCTTGCCGCGTTCCGCCTTTCGGCCCGAACGGCCCGATACCTGAACCATAAGCTGAAAGGTGCGCTCGTGCGCCCTGAAATCAGGGAAATTCAAAAGATTGTCCGCATTGAGTACGCCTACCAGGCTGACATTGCCAAAGTCAAGACCCTTTGTGAGCATCTGAGTACCGACCAAGATGTCAACCTCATGGGACTGAAACTCGCGAAGCAATTTCTGATAGGCGTATTTGCCACGTGTTGTGTCCAGGTCCATGCGCGCCGATCGAGCCTGCGGGAACAAGGTTTGGAGCTCTGTTTCGATCTGCTCGGTCCCAAAGCCTTTTGTGTCGAGCGTCGGGCTGTCACATGCCGGACAGACCGAGGGCAGCGGTCTGCTGTGCCCGCAGTAGTGGCATCGCAGCTCGTTATGATACTTGTGAAAGGTCAGGCTCACATCGCAATTCGGGCATTGGGGAGATACCCCGCAGGTCTTGCATTCCACCACGGGTGAAAACCCTCGACGGTTCTGAAAGAGAATGATTTGCTTCTTAGCAGCCAGGGCCTCCTCAACGAGTTTCACCAGTCGATCGGAAAAATGACCTGACATTCTTTTCTTTCGGTATTTTTCCTTGATGTCGACCAACTCGATCTCCGGGAGCATAATCTGACCGAATCGTTCCTGCAGCTCGACCAACCCGTATTTTCCTTCGCGTGTATTGAAATAGCTCTCAATGGAAGGCGTCGCACTTCCAAGAAGAACCTTGGCTCCGTGCAAATGTCCCATCATGATCGCGGTGTCTCGGGCCTGGTAGCGCGGGGCCGGATCAAATTGCTTGTAGGAGGAATCGTGTTCCTCATCAACGATGATCAGACCCAGTTTATCAAAAGGCAAAAGCACCGAGGAACGGGCTCCCAGGATGACCCCGGTCTTTTCTTTCTTCGCGAGCAGGTTGTTCCAAACCTCTACCCTTTCATCAACCGAATAACGAGAGTGAAAAACTGAGATGTGATCGCCAAAAAAGTTGCGCAACCGTTCTATGATGTGTGTCGTCAAGGCAATTTCAGGAAGGAGATATAGAACCTGTTCACCCCGGTCGAGCGCATCGCGCATGAGTTTCATGTAAATCTCTGTCTTACCGCTGGAGGTCACCCCGTGCAGCAGGCAGACTTCGTGACTTTCAAACTCTTGATCAATTCTTTCAAGGGTATCGAGCTGAACTCGGCTGAGCTCTTTCAGTCTCTCTTCCTCCTGGCTGAAGGAAACCCGGTCCTCACGAACCTCACGCACCTTAAGAATTTGCTTTTTGATCAGGGCCTGTACGGATGCAGCTGTCACCTCCGGGTTCTTCTTGAGTGATTTCAGGGGCAGCCATGGCTCTCCTTCGAGCAACACGACCTCTTGATTTCTGGCCCTCAGACTGAAGAACGACATCAGGGCCAATCTCTGTTGCGGAGCCCTTTCCAATTCATCCAGAAGTTGGTGCATCTCTTCTTCGCCCGCAAATGCGGGATTGAGCTGCACATATTTCACCCACTTCGGCCGATACTTCTCAAAGATCTCCTCTTTGACCTCGACGAGGTTCTTCTCGATCATTTTTCGGACAAGGGGCAGGACGGTTTTTCGCTCAAGGATCTTGCCAAGCTCCTCGACCTTGAGCTTGCTCTGGTGCTCCAGGGCCTCCAGGACCAAAGACTCGTCCTGGCTCAGATCTTGAATATCTTCAAAGTCTTCCGTTTTATGGATCCAGGTTTCGCTTTCGATAAGAAAGGCATTGGGCAAGGCTGCCCTGAGCACCTCGCCCAGGCTGCACATGTAATATTCGGAAATCCATTCCCAGAGTTTCAATTGCCTTTCGGAGAGCACGGGTGCCTCGTCAAGTATCTGATAGATTTCCTTCGCCTCATAAGCTTTGGGCTCCTCCTGGTGGATCCGATAGACGATCCCAGTGTAGATCTTGGATTTGCCAAAGGGAACCGCCACCCGCATACCCGTTTTCATGAAGGAGGCCTCGGCCTGCGTAATGGAATAGGTGAAGGCCTTTTCAAGTGGAATGGGCAATATGACATCCGTAAAGAACATTGACACGAAGCTAAAGTTTCTCCTTCTGAAAGACAAAAAAAACACCTTCTAAAAAGGAAGGTGTTTTCAATGATATAAATCTTGTTCTTTTGTTCAGTTGCATCCGATCAGTTGCATCCGATCAATTACTCTCGATCCATTTTACGATGGAAGGATCTGTCGGAAGCGTTCGGGGTTCGATGACCATGGCCAGCTCTCCGTTCTCATCGATGAGGTACTTCTGGAAGTTCCAGGCCACCTCGGAATCCTGCAAGCCGTTCTTTGACTTTTCGGTCAGGAACTGGTATACCTGGTGCTTGTCATCTCCTTTCACAGAGATTTTGGACATCATCGGGAAGGTCACCCCGTAATTCTCTTTGCAAAAGGATGCGATCTGCTGGTCTGAGCCGGGCTCCTGCCCACCAAAATTGTTCGCCGGGAAACCCACGATCACAAAATCCTGATCCTTGTACTGATCGTACAATTTCTGGAGGTCTGCATATTGAGGAGTCAGGCCGCATTCCGAAGCCGTATTGACCACCATGACCTTTTTGCCTTTGAGGCTTGAAAAATCAAATTCTGACCCGTACAGGTCGCTTACTTTAAACTGGTAGATGTTTTCTTTGTTCATTGCTTGTTCATTGCTTTCAGCCATTTTCGATTCGGCTTGATTCGATTCGGCCTTGTTCGACTCTGATCCTTTTTTGCATCCCACCGTCAAAACGAGAAGTGCAACGCCAAGGATCCCTATAATTTTTTTCATTTTACGCCTTGATTTTTTTGTTATTATTCTTTCTGAAGTACTTGTTGAATTTGTAGTAGGCCAGCACGCTCAAAATTACGGAAATTATCAGCCAGCCCCAAATCTGGTTCGGAACAGCTGCAGATTCCCCCTGGGCATACGAATGAAGTCCGGATAGCAGGTGGTTCACTCCCAAATAGGTCATCAGGATTGAGGCAAAGGCAAATGTCGCGGCCACATTGAAGGTATATTTGCTTTTGAAGCCGGGTACCAGACGGAGGTGCAGAACCAGCGAATAGACCATGATGCTGATCAGGGCCCAGGTCTCCTTGGGATCCCAGCCCCAGTAACGTCCCCAGCTCTCATTGGCCCAGATACCACCCAGGAAGTTTCCTATGGTGAGCATCACCAGACCGATCGTCAACGCCATTTCATTGATTGTGGTAATTTCGTCAATGGCCAGTCTCATTTTCTTCTTGTTCTTCTTGTTGGTGAATCCGTAAAGGATCAGAGCCAGCATACCCAGCACCATTCCTATGGTGAACGGACCGTAACTGGCGACAATGATCGCCACGTGAACCATGAGCCAGTAAGAATCCAGTACGGGTACCAGGTTTCCGATCGACGGATCCATCCAGTTCCAGTGGGCCACCATCAGCAGCATCGAGGTCACAAAGGTGGTAGCCGCCAGGGTAAGCGGTGACTTCCGACCGAAGATGATTCCAAACAGCATCGTCGCCCAGGAAACGTAGATCATCGATTCGTATCCGTTGCTCCAGGGGGCATGACCTGAAATATACCAGCGAATGCCCAAACCGGCGGTGTGATACAAAAACAAGAGAAGAATGATCAGGGTACTCAATTTGATGAGCAGATTGATCGTCTTGTTCGATTTGAAGATGTTGACAATCACCACGATAAACATCAGCAAACTCGCATACATATAGTAAGCGAAAAGGCTCTTGAAAATATCGTACTTGTTGTAGAACAATTCGAGCTCTACTTTTCTTTCGGAGGGAATGACTGCGGTTCCAAACTTGCGCTGGAACTGGTGGATGCTCTGCAGGTATTCATTGGCAACCGTATAGTCTCCACTTGATGTGCCGCAACCACTTCGCGCCCATACATTGGGATGATGTTGCTCACATACAGCGAGTCCTCCTCTGAAAAACCGGCTTGAGGCACCTCCATGAAAGAATACCACTTGTTGTTCTCGGCTCCCTGTCGGGGAAAGAATTTGAATATCGACCCTCCCAAGGCACCAAATAACAGGTTGGCGCGTCCGTCTACATTCAGGACACTTTCTTCATATTTGTTTTTGATCTTTTTCTTGTGGGCCACAGCAACCGCATCGGTCAACTTGTAAACACCTTCCTCGGTAAAGAGATCAGAGAAGCGAGCGTATTTCTGGTCATGCGGAATGCCAATCAGATCGCGCAATCGCGTGTTGTCCTTTTTAATGTATATAAAGGGAACAAAATACCAGGCTCTCGGATTAACCATCATAGAAAGTAGTACCTGGTCGGCATTCATGTCGAGATAGGTGTCTTTTTTACTCACCTTTCTCAACAGCTCCGACGCATACGTGTTCACCGGCTTCATGCGCCCTCCTGCATCCTGGATCACAAGTTTTCCATAGGATTCGGCATGCACAGGATCAACCACCTGGGCAGCGATCACCGAATCGATTACCCGGTACTGATCGTTGTGCGTGTGCTGAGGCTGTGTTTGTTGGGCCTGCGCCAGGGTGACGGTCAGCAGAATGGCGGCCAGGGCCTTGGTCCTTTTCTTCTCGATCTTTTTCAATACCTGTTTCAGCCCTCCAAATCGGGTGTTTTTCTCAAAGAGGATCCATATCAGACCGGTAAACAGCATAAAATAGCCCAGATAGGAGGTCCAGGTTCCGGCGCGATCGTAATTGACCGAAAGGAAGGTCTGCTCCACCTCTCCCTGATCGTTGTAACTGCTCTGAAAGAATCGATAGCCTTTGTAATCCAACACGTGATTCATAAAAATCCTGAAATCAAACACTTTTTCATTGTCAATAACCGTGATCTCACTGGCATAGGACTTTGGGCTCATCGACCCCGGATAACGCTCCAGTTGAAAATCCCTCAGTTTAACCGAAAACGGCACCTGGAACTGTTTTGAACCATAGCTGAGCCTGAAATTCAGACCGTCCTGCTCCATGATCACAGGCCGTTCGATCTGCAGAGCGGCTCCCATAAGGGACACATTCTGCCTTGTATTCTTGGTTACAATTTCTAACTCGAGCAAATCACTGGGATGCTCATCCTTATTGCCCGATATCATGTTCATCTTCCCTCTCACCGGCGGCTGCGTAACGACAAATTGATTGTTCTCAAATCGATACAGGGCCCTCAGAAAGAAGGGCTGAACGGAATCCTTTTTCACATCTCCGGCACTCTGCGTAGCCATCACCATATATGTTCCATCCGATGGGGCCTGGATTTTCAAAGTATCATTCTCCGTGAATATATTGGTCGCTCCGATGGTTGGATTCTCAAAAGAGATCAAGGTATTGTGCACGTTGATCGTCTGACCTGCCCGGATATAATGGTCGTGCCTTCCTCCCCCGCCGGATTCAACAATTTTGAGATAGAGTTCACCATCCTCGGACGTTTGAAATTCTTCAAAGGCATTTGGGATATAATTGACGTAATTGATCTCCACCGGTTCCCCCTTGAAATCCGTTTTTATCGAGAAGTCATTGCCCCCGCGAATAAAATCCAGGAAGCGCGCTGTTCGGTAAATGAAATTACTCGCGTCACCGTAGGTGCTGGCAAAGAGATAATTCCTGTAAACCGGCGCTTTTTGATCCTTGCCATCATCGATAACTACGTTGACATAGGCTTTCTCAGAAAGCATTTTGTTGGTCGTTTCACCTTCGTAAATCGGCATGATCCCTTCGAAGCTGATGTAGCGGGTAATGGCCGCCCCGGCGATTATCAAAATAAACGAAAGGTGCAGGATAAGCGTGGAGATCTTGGATCTGGACCATAGCTCATATCTCTTGATGTTTCCGACAAAATTGATCACGAAGAAGATCATGATCAATTCGAACCACCAGGCGTTGTAAACCAATGCTTTAGACGCTTGTGTGCCGTAGTCGTTTTCAATGAAAGTGGCCACCCCCATGGCAGCGGCGAACAGTACGAAAAGGACAGAGGTAAATCGTGTTGAAAAGAGGAAATCAGTAACTTTTTTCATCAGTGAATTTTAACTTAATTTCAGTCAGCGAAGTTACGAATTATTCGATGAACAGTCGGCGGTATATTCAGCATTTTAAAGAGGTGGCAAATGCCATTGAAAAGCTCCCAAAAGTGTCGTTAAAAAATCGTCAATGTCGCCAAAAAACATGTTTAGAACGAATATAAATAGCTATATCACTGATTATCTGTGTATTAATTTTTTTAAATCCTGATTTTTGTCATGATTTTCTTTGGTAACACGTGTTACTTTTACCTAACATCTTTTAACATGAAAATTCAAAGTACCATGAAAAATTCAAAGCTATTCAGTCTCATTTTGATTTTAGCCGCTGCCTTATTTTCTGTTCAATGTACGACAGATCCAATTCCGGGGCCTCCTGGACAAGACGGAGTTGACGGGGTCGACGGGGTCGACGGGGTCGGTGTTAATGGTACAGCAGAGTGTGCCGCATGTCACAACGTAGCTACTTCTGAAGAAGTCCATGCATCTTACCTGTTCTCAGGTCACTTCAATGAAAACATGGATCATGAACAAAATGGCGAATTTGTTCCTCTTTCTCAATACGCCAATCGCGGCTTCCCGGGTGGTGCAGCAAGTGCTTGTACAGCCTGTCATACCAATGATGGTTATATTGACTGGACAGAAAACGGTATGGCTATGGTAGGGAGCGCTCCGGTTTACGAGGGTGTTCAAACAATCAGCTGTACGGCCTGTCATGGCAATCATAAGACATTCGACTTTGAAAACGATGGTTACGACTATGCACTTCGCGCTATAGCTCCTGTGGAACTCATCGCAGACGCATCCTACACGATTGACTACGGTGCAGAAAATGCAACAAGTCACACCTGTGCAACCTGTCACCAGCCCCGATCCAAATTCGAAGATTCCTTACTGGAAAATGGAAATGTGAACGTAAGTGGTCGATTTGGACCTCACTACGGTGCTCAATCGACTCTGCTTGAAGGTATACAGGGTGCTGAGATTGCAGGATCATTGCCTTATGACGCACCAACTTCAGCAGCCCACAGATCCGGATCCAGCTGTACAAACTGTCATATGGGAGAATCCAATGATCTCAACGTTGGTAAGCACTCCTGGAACTGGACAGAAACTTCTTGTACATCTTGTCATAGCAACGGTGTTCCTACAGAAGTTACCGGATTTGACCAAGACTTCGCAACCTTGGAAGGACTCTTGATCGATCAGGGATTGATCACTCCCGAAGGAGATCCAATAGCTGGAGAGTATACGGTTTCTCAGGCTTCGGCGATCTGGAACTATCGTATGATCTATTACGATCACAGTAATGGAGTTCACAATCCAAATTACGCGAAAGCGCTCGTTCAGAACTCCATCGAAGCTTTGAATGGCAACTAAACCCTTTAAAATGCAGATGGCTCTCCGCCATCTGCATTTTAAAATCCGGTTCAAGCTGGTTTAATCAAAACTATACCCATGAAAAATCTATATAAACTCATAGTACTGTCTGGTATGGCCTTGTTCCTGGGATCCTGTTACTACGACACGTTTCCTGAAGACACAACGCCAGTGCCGGATGAGGTATCCTATCAACAAGACATCCAGCCGATCTGGAATGCGGCTTGCACGGAGTGCCACGGGAACATTCCTCCGAACCTGGAAAACGGTGTTTCCTATGCCAATTTAATCAACGGTGGCTACATAGTGGCCGGGGATGCACAAAACAGTGTTTTGTATCAATCTTTGCTCGGCATCGAAGGCATTTCACTCATGCCTCCCGCTGGAAAGCTTCCTGACTCACAGATCAACATTGTAAAAAAATGGATCGATGATGGTGCCGAAAATAATTAACCTTAAGCATTTAGACATGAAAAATTCAATTGGATACTTTATCATTTTATTGATTCTTCCTTTCATGGGTTATGCTCAAGAAGGTACAGAAGAACAGACGGAAACTTCGGAAAAAGAAAAACCGAAGCTCGAAAGGGCCGCATTTGAAAGCTCTTATATCATCGACAACCAAACCGATGTCGTCCTGGGCAAAAACGCATTGGAAGTGATGTTCCAGCACCGATTCGGCCTCATCGACGATTGGGATGATTTTTATGGAATCTGGGGAGCTGCCAATATTCGCATTGGAGCCAGTTACGGAGTTCACGAACGCGTTACACTAGGATTTGGCACAACCAAAAACAGGAGGTACCAGGATCTGAACTGGAAGGTGGCACTTTTGAGACAGACCCGAAAAGACGAGATGCCGGTGAACCTGACCTATTACGGTAATTTTGTTTACGACGCCAGAAAGCAGAGTGCTACAAACGTGCCTCCCATAAACTACCACCAGGATCGTTACTCGTATTTCCACCAGTTGATCCTCTCAAGGCGATTCAACTCGAAACTGTCCCTGCAGTTCACAACCAGTTTGTCTCACTACAATACGGTCTACGGACAAGACGTATTGGAAAAGACTATGAAGGCATGGACAACGATGTGTTCGCAATTTCTTTCAGTGGTCGCTACAAGGTCACTTCCAACACGGCAATCGTGGTGGATTACAGCCAGCCGCTGGCAAGTTATGATCTCTACAATACGCAGAGTTTGATCCCAGACACCAACATGTACGAGTACAAATCCTTGAAGCCTGGTTTCAGTCTTGGATTTGAATTCGGAACATCCGGACACGCGTTCCAGGTCTTCGTCAGCAATAACTGGGGGATAGTCAATCAGGACAACTACATGTGGAATACCAATGACTTCTTTAGTGGGGATATTCTACTCGGATTCAATATGACAAGAATATACAATTTTTAAGCTGGCTATCTATGAGTTGAAAATGTCAAAGAAAACGAATCTTTCAAGAAGAAGTTTCATTCCAATATTGGGCAGTAGTTTTCTACTGCCCTTTTTGTTTCGGGCCAAGGCCTCTCCTTTGAATGAGACTCGGGAAGAAGAATACAAAACTCTTTTAAAACCGGATGGCACGGTTGTCAAAGTTAAACGAAGTGCTCTCCAAAAAGCCAAAGTGGTACGACGAAACATATCGAACAAATCCTTGTTGGACTGGATCGGCAGGAAACTGTAGCCTTAGCTCTAGACTATTGTGCAAAACAATGCTAAAAATAAACGAAGAAAATTTTTAGGCAAATCGCTTAAAATCGGCCTGGCCGCGGTGATCGGGGGTCTGGGTTTGTCCAAATTCAGCTCGATTAATGCAAGGTCAGAGTCTGATGCGAACCGCACCGTGGAACTCATGGACGTCGATGGCAACATTGTTCAGGTAGACTCAAAAGAAGTCGTTGAAATTGAGCATTCTCATGACCCAGAAATCGCTTACAACGTGCGTGAAGGTGACCCAAACAGAAAGTACGTCATGGTCATTGACCTCGCCAAATGCAAAAATGCGCTGAGTTGTCAAAGTGCCTGCAACAAACATCATTACATTACAGGAGATCATGCCTGGCTGAAAGTCTACAAAATGCAGGAAGAAGAGGATACGGCACCCTACTGGATGCCCACTACCTGCATGCATTGCGATCATCCGGCCTGTGTTACGGTATGCCCTGTGGACGCTACTTTCAAACGAAGAGACGGACTTGTCCTAATTGATAACGAAAGATGCATCGGTTGCAGGTTCTGCATGGCCGCATGTCCTTATTCAACCCGGGTATTCAACTGGGGAGATCCCGGACAGGAGGTTACTTTGAACATGGACATGGAGGTGGCACATCAACCGCATCATTCGGTTGAATATGCTGGTATGCCAAGTCTGAAGGGAACTGTTGACAAATGCGATTTTTGCCCGCATACCATCAAGGAGAATGTCTTGCCCCATTGTGTTACAGCATGTCCGAATGGCGTCTTTTACTTTGGGGACAAATACGAAGACACCGTTACAAACGGGGATGAATCGCTTCGTCTAAGCAAACTGCTGGCTGACAAGCATGGCTACAGACTTATGGAAGGTCTGGGCACAAAGCCAAGTGTGTATTACCTGCCTCCGGTGAACCGTTTGGTTGACTTTGAGGAGGGTCTTGAAAACTTCACGGATTATCAATCTGTCGAAAAACCTGGTTCACCAGAAAGATAAGGATCGGATAATAGAAGACCTGGCCCCCGAAAATTTGGTAAACTGGGTGTGATCTGGACCCTCCTTCTCGTAGTAGTAAGCATAGCCGGAATTATCGCCTACATTGACCAGGTGATAAAAGGGCAGATCGTAACCAACATGAATGACTATGCCCTGTGGGGGATCTATATCTCCAACTTTGTCTTTTTTGTGGCCACAAGCTTTGTGGGAACATTGACCGTTTCGGTCTTGAGGCTAACAAATAACAACTGGCGGACTCCAATTGTAAGAATCGCTGAAATCATATCCCTGGCCGCAATCATTATGGCGGGTCTGACCATCATGATTGACATGGGAAGACCGGACAGGCTTTTGAATCTGTTCATCTATGGTAGATTGCAGTCTCCCATCATTTGGGACGTTATCATCATCCCGACCTACATCGTTCTCAGTCTTCTCTTGCTTTATTTTCCTTTGTTGCCCGATCTGGCCATTTTAAAGAAGTATTATAAAAAGACAAATCCAAAGCTCAGAAGTGGTATGACAGACTTTCTCTCAATTGGAAAGGACTGACAAGCAAAAATCGATTCAGCTCAAATCCATTCATCTGCTTGCCATTTTCATGATCCCGGCCGGATTCGTTTTGCAAACCATTGATGCCTGGCTATTTTCAACTCTGTTCAGGGTTGGTTGGGACAGCACCAATATGGGGGCCTACTTCATATCCGGGGCTTCCGTAGCAGGCGTAGGCGCCCTGGTCACGGTGGTCTATGTCATACGAAGAGCCTACAAACTGGAAAACTATATCACAGACAGCCATTTTGACAAACTGGGCAAGTTTTTGGTTCTGACCTGCCTCATCTATCTCTACTTCAACATCAATGAATACGTGATTCCGGAGTTCACATCTAAAAGGAAGAAATAACGCACCTGAATCATTTGTTCTCAGGTCAATACGCCCATTTATTTTGGTTTGTGATTATTGGTGGCCTCATCGTTCCCATCGTCATTTTGCTGTTCAAAAAAGGACGAAAGCCTTTACCCGTTTTTTTCGTCGGGATTCTTGTCGTTCTGGGTTCGTGGTGGAAACGGTTCCTGATTGTAACCCCTACGTTGTTGAATCCGTTCCTACCCATGCAGGGAGTGCCCGAATCATGGCATCATTACCGGCCCAGTGCACATGAATGGCTTATTACTTCCGGAACTCTGGCCATGTGTCTCCTTATCATAACGATACTTGTCCGCTATTTGCCCATAGTTCCCATTCAAAGGACGGCTGAAGAAAGGAAATTGTCACAATCCGATAAATCTTTGATGTCATGAGGTATTCGCTGAAATTTTATGAAATCTACCTGGTTTTTATTGCCGTATGCCTCCTGAATCTGCCTCAAGCAAAACGCATGCCCAGGAGGTCAAAAAGAATCGGGTTAGGATCTCTGTTGATTATGTTAAAATAATGGATGCTGAAATTCTTTTTAACATAAAAGCCAGCGCAAGAGTGAATAATGAACCTGTGCGGGTCAGTGATGCAGAGCTTGCCCTTTTAAATGAAATCGGAGATGAGGAAGTTCAATTGGGCACGGTGACAACCGACATGAATGGAGAGAGCAAATTTACCCTGAAAAGCATAAATGCAATTCGACCGGATTCAACGCATACTTATACGGTTAGCGTTGTATTTAAGGGCAACGACCTCTACAAAAAAGCCTCAAAAAGCATAAGCTTCAAAGATGCATTCATCAAGGCTGAAATACAAACCAAGGACAGTATCAATTTCGTAAAAGCCACCCTACGTGATGCCGTGACTCAGGAACCGATCCCCGATCAAAATTTAAGTGTTCAGGTTCAGCGGTTGTTCAGGCCTTTGGGGATAGGAGATCCGTTCAATAAGACGGATGAGGAAGGATCTATTCTAGTGCCTGTTGAAGAAGGCATACCCGGAGTCGATGGCAATCTGATCCTTGAAGTCGTATTGAACGATTCCGACGACTATGGAACCGTAAAAGCACTCCTCCCCTCATCTATCGGGGTTCCGTTCGAATATGAATCCACCTTTGTGAACCATGGGTCCCCCAGAAATAAAACGCTTTGTTTTTGTTGATCTTTCCAAATATAGTCACCTTTTGATATGGGGCTTCATTTTCTACTTGATCGCGAATTTGTTCAGGATAGTGAAGTCTTGAATTCGTCAAGCATTGATAGTGCAAGTTTTATTTAAATCATCCGGAAATTCAAAATCAACGATCCTTTTTTTAAAATTAAGTGTAACATACGTCACTCAATATGATTTATGTCATGGTAAAACTTTGCTTGAAACTCTAAATTTGTAAGAGTAATTAACTGATTTTAGTTCATCTACATCTTATAGTTCATCTACATCGAATACCATGAAAAAAAACAAAACTGAACAAAATAAGTCTGACAGGCGTAATTTTCTGCGATTAGGTGTGATGTCAGGCGTATCTGCTCTTGCCGGAGGCGCTCTGCTATCTGGTATGAGCCAAGAACAGGCCGAGGCTGAAGAGCTGGTTCCTGAATCGGGGGAAAAGGTCAGGGTACTGACCCCGGATGGAAAGATGGTGGAAGTGGATGCTTCCAGCCTCAATAAATACCCGGAAGCTCATGTACCACCCGCCGAAGCGAGAAAGGGAATCCCAAACAGGAAATTTGTAATGGTCATTGACCTGGCCAAATGCAAGAATGCGCGCAAATGCGTTGAAGCTTGCCAAAGAGGGCACAATCTTGATTATCATGAAGAGTTCATGAAGGTTCAGCTCATCCAGGATAATGAACAGGCTTCACCTTATTGGTTTCCAAAGCCATGTTTCCACTGCGAGGAACCTCCATGTGTCACAGTATGTCCCACGGGAGCAACGTTCAAGCGAGAAGACAATATAGTCCTGATTGACAATGAGAGATGCATCGGTTGCAAGTTCTGCATCACCAGCTGCCCCTACTCTGCCCGACAATTCAACTGGGGACACAAGGACAAATTTGACGACAAGGAAACGCCTTACTCTCCCGAAACACAAGTTCCGGCTTCAGAAGGAACGGTTATGAAATGTGATTTCTGTCCGGATCTTCTCCGACAAGGAGAACTGCCTTACTGCGCCAAGTCCTGCCCAATGGGAGTCATCTACTTCGGCGACAAGAATGAGGATATCGTCACCAATGGTGAAGAAACCGTGCGATTCTCCGAACTTATTAATGACCGGGGAGGATATCGCCACCTGGAGCACCTGGGCACCAAACCCAATGTGTACTATCTGCCTGCTGTAAACCGACAATTCCCTGTTGAACGCGGATTCGACATCGAAGAAGAAGTAATAGAAAGATATAAGGACGTCCCTTATGTTCAGGAACTAAAGAAAAAAGGAAAAATTTAAAAACACACATTTACCATGACTGATTCTAAATCCATAAAAATCGACAAGGAATTCGTACGAATCCTGGAAGACAAAAAGTCGGTATCAAGGGGGTGGATGTGGTTTTTCGCCCTTGTGATCTTAGCCGGCCTGGTCGCTTTTGTAGTGCAGGTCGTCTATGGACACGAAGTTACCGGTATGCGAGACAATGTGGTTTGGGGCATATACATCATCAACTTTATATTTTTTGTTACGATAAGTTACTCTGGGGCCTTTATTTCAGGTATTCTCCATTTTTTTGACACTCCATGGAAAAACGCTGTTGCCAGGATCGTTGAAATCATGACAGTCCTGTCGCTGGTGGTCGGTCCCATTTTCATTTTGCTTTGTATCGGACGCCTGGACAGATTGCATTATCTGTTCCTTTATCCTCGTATTCAATCCCCGATCACCTGGGATATCATTGCGATAATGACAGATCTGGTGGGATGCTTCATCTATCTTTATTTAACATTCATTCCGGACTTTGCGATCCTTAGAGACAAGGAGGACCTCAACGTCGCTCCATGGAGAAAAAAGGCGTATCGATTTCTGGCACTCAATTACAGGAACACGCCTGAACAAAAAGCTACCTTGAAAAAGATCACAAGGACCATGTCGGCAATGATCATCGCTATGGCAATTGTAGCCTATACGGTTCTGGCCTGGATCTTCAGTCTCACCCTTCAACCAGGATGGAACAGTACGATTTTTGCTCCATATTTCATCATTGCTGGTCTGTATTCGGGAGTCGCAGTGATAATAATCTGCATGTATCTCATCAGAAAACACATGAGACTGGAGCGTTTCATAAGAAAAGTCCATTTTGTGGGTGCCGGAGTAATACTCCTGGTTTTATCACTTCTCTTCGGGTACTTCACCTTTAGTGAATATTTTGCCCGATGGTTCAGCCACAAACTCAATGACATACACCTGCTCGACACCTTGTTCGACAACTACTTTTGGCAATTCATCTTTGCAAACTATTTCGGGGTGATCGTTCCGGTCATAATTTTGTTCTTCAAGCGCTTCAGAACCATCAATCTGATCACCATTGCAGCGGTCATCGCTGTGCTGGGCTTGTGGATGAACCGCTATCTGATCGTGGTTCCCACGCTTGAGACTCCCTACCTCCCAATACAGGATACCAGGCCCGAGTTTATACACTATACCGCAACCTGGGTGGAATGGGCTCTGAGTTTTGCCGGGGTGGCGGCATTCTTTCTCATGTTCATGCTTTTGATCCGATTCGTTCCGGTGATCCCGGTTTACGAATTGCAGGCAGATGAGACCGTTTCCAAGAGACAAGCGCAAAAAAAGGCAAACAAAAAGGCGAATAAATAATGAGACATTTCATAAAATACAGAAGCTTTCCTGTCCGCAAATTGATGGTTTTGATCCTGACCCTTGTATTTATCAATAAGGGAAACGCACAGGAAGATGAATTTGACCTGAATGCCTACAGAGTCAGATTCAGCCTGCAGACAACTAAAAATCCTGATCTGACCAGGACCTTTCGAGCTGAATACTATGTTCAGAATAAGAAGGACCGTAAAGACAGACTTCCGGTGAAAGACGCTGAAATAGTTTATTACAATATCTCGGATACCCTGGAGATTAAGTTGGGTAGCACCTCAACTGATGCTGAAGGTTATGCGGATTTGAACTTACCTGCTAACCAGGCCTATTTGTACGACGAGGAAGGTTTCATAAATGTGGAGGCAAGGTTCACAGGGACCTCAGATTTGAAAAATCAAACAAAAAGTATTAGTTTTAAGGACCTCTATGTTGATTTGGCGCTTGAGGAGGTGGACAGCGTAAAGACGGTTACGGTCAGAACATACACCCTTGACAGTGTTCAAAACGAGATTCCTGAGGATGACATAGATGTGATCGTTTCCGTGGGCGGAATGCTTTCGAAACTGCCTGTCGAAGAAGAAACAACGGACGAAGGAAGTTTTGAATTTGAATTTCCGGATGACATGCGCGGTGACAAGGATGGAAATTTTAAGGTTTATGCCTTTGTCGATGAACATGAAGATTTCGGAACCGTTTTGGCAAGTGCCGACAGTGACTGGGGCGTTTTTGACGATATTGGAGAACCGGCTAAAAATGAGTTATGGACAGAAGCGGCTCCGATTTGGATGTATGTGGTACTGACTGTTTTGCTGGTCGGTGTTTGGGCCAACTACGTATATACGATTGTCAAACTGAGAGCAATCAGCAGAGGTTAACAAAAATGAAAAGTAAAATTCAAATTAAATTATTAAATACTGCAACCATGAAAACCAAAAACCAATTCTTATTTATCATGTTAATCGGTTTCCTGCTTGTCTCCTTTGACTCTTATGCTCAAGAGGAGTGGGTCGTACCTGACAAATATGAAAAAATGACGAACCCCACAGATCCTTCAGCGGATCTCGATATCGGGAAAGATCTCTACAAGAAACACTGTCAATCATGTCACGGCAAGGAAGGTTATGGAGATGGCACAAAAGCCGATGATGTAGAAGGCGACCTTGGTGATTTCTCTTCTGCTGAATTCCAGGCTCAATCGGATGGCGCCCTTTTCTACAAGAGCTACATTGGAAGAAACGATATGCCGAACTACGAAAAAAAGATCCCGGATGAAGAGGATGTTTGGCTGATCGTCAATTATATGAGAACATTAGCTGAATAGAGCTTGCATATTTAATTTTTTCTGAAAAAAAGGGGCCTTTGGGCTCCTTTTTTATTATCCCAGGCCGACCCCAGAACGTTTTGAGCTTGTTTACGTGTCGTTCATCCCCTACTTCCAGCTGTTTAACTTTTTTAAGAAAATATTAACATAGTTGCATATGCAACTAATTTTATTCAATTCGTACTTTTGTTTTGCTTTAACTCAATTGAGGCATAACAAATTGAACCGGACCGCTCAAACTTCCAATTCCTTACTCCCCTGGATAGGCAAGACTGCCAAGTTTCTCGATATTTATGTACATGATTATATGAAATCCCAGAGAATTGATCTGTCCAAGGAACAATTCATTGTGCTCAAATACCTCAATGACAAAGACGGCCTGATTCAAAATGACCTGGCATTTATCACCGGTCGATCCAAAACCGCTCTTACCCGTTTGATCCAAACCATGGAGAAAAAAAATCTGGTTTTCAGGAGATCCTCTCCCTCTGATCTGAGGGTGAATCATGTTTACCTGACCGATCACGGGCGCGATACCTGGGAAAAGGCGTATCCTCATTTTGTCTGGATCGACAAAGAGCTTCAGAAAGGCATATCACAGGAAGCTTTGCAGACTGTGCGCGAAACAATGGAAAAAATTCAAGAAAACATAAAAATTCGAACCAACATCAACCCTTAAATACAATGAGAAAAGTTATCAATATCATCCTGGGGATTCTTTTGATTGTGCTCGCCGTTTGGCTTGTGAACGTCATGATCCTTAAAAATCAAAGACCGGAGCGTGCTCCTTTGAAGATTGTCAAGACAGTTTTCATCGATACGGTGCAGAACGGAACGATTCCGATCATGATCCGGGCGAATGGAACCCTTGTGGCGAAAAACCGAATAGAGATATTCAGTGAGGTCCAGGGCGTTCTTCAAACCACTTCCAAAGAGTTCAGACCCGGTAATTCCTACCGCAAAGGGGAAGTGATCCTCAAAATAAGAAGTGACGAGCACTACGCGAATCTGCAAGCCCAAAAGAGCAACCTGTACAACACCATCACCTCGATCATGCCCGACATTCGACTGGACTACCCGGAAGAATACGAAAAATGGGAGTCTTACCTGCAGGAGTTTGACTTTGATAAAACCGCTCCCCCCCTTCCGGAGACCAATTCGGAGCAGGAGAAATTTTTCATTTCGGGTCGGAATATCTATACCACCTATTACAACGTGAAAAACCTCGAAGTCAGGTATTCGAAATATACAATCCGGGCTCCTTATAATGGGGTCCTCACAAACGCTCTTGTGAATCCGGGGTCTTTGATCCGCCAGGGACAGAAGCTTGGAGAATTCATAAGTCCAACCGTCTACGAGATGGAGGTGGCTATCAATGCAAAGTACAGCGACCTGTTGCAGATCGGAAATACCGTTGAGGTTGCAAGCCTTGACAGTGGCAAGGAATGGAAGGGCAAAATAGTCAGGGTCAACGCCAATGTGGATCAAACAACTCAAACGGTTACATCCTATATCGAACTCAGGGGGGAGGATCTGAAAGAAGGAATCTACCTCGAAGCACATCTCGTTGCCAAATCAGAAGAAAACGCTTTTGAAATCCCCCGCAAATTGCTGGTCAACAATGAGAGCCTCTACGTACTCAAAGACTCCGTCATCGACCTGGTCCCTGTCAACCCTGTGTATTACACCGATGAATCTGTTGTAATCAAAGGTCTTCCTGACGGAACACCTATGGTGAGCCGCGTGGTTCCGGGAGCCTATCCGGGCATGGTCGTCAAGGTGTATGAAGAGCGTCAGGTAGCCAAAGAACCTGCGGAAGAAGAGTCCAACACCGAAACCGAAATGAACTAAGCGCCTGAGCTCATGAGAAAAATAATATCCTATTTTATCAAATACCACGTGGCGGTCAATGTCATCATTATCGCTGTGGTCATTTTTGGAATCCTTGGCGCCCTGAGGATGAAATCGTCTTTCTTCCCGCTGCGTGACTCCAGGTTCATCAATATCACCCTTTTCTATCCTGGCGCATCGCCCCAGGAGATGGAGGAAGGAGTGGTTCTGAAGATCGAGGACAACCTCAAGGGAATCGTCGGAATCGACCGGATTACATCAGTTTCCCGTGAAAACTCTGCAACGGTTACCATAGAGACCGATCTCGACTACAACATCGATGTCATCCTTCAGGAAGTAAAGAACGCAGTTGACCGAGTTCCCTCTTTTCCGTCGGGGATGGAACCGCCAGTTGTGGCCAAATTGGAAAATATGGTTCCAACGATCAACTTCACCGTCAGCGGAGAGAATATATCATTGAGGGCACTGAAAAATTATGCGCGAGATGTCGAGAACGATTTAAGGGCCATGCCGGGTATATCCCAGGTTACCCTGTCCGGTTTCCCGGATGAAGAAATTGAGATCGCCGTTCGGGAGGTTGATCTTAGAGCCTTCAACCTGACCTTCCAGGACGTGGCTCGTGCTGTACAACAATCCAACCTTTTGATCAGTGGTGGAAATATCAAGACCGACTATGAGGACTACCTGATCCGGGCCCGGAACCGGGAATACTACGGAGAGGACCTGCACAACCTGATTGTCAAAGCCGATCGGACCGGAAACGTTATCTATCTCAGAGACGTGGCTACGGTAAGGGACCGATGGAACGAAAACCCGGATCGCTTATTCTACAATGGCGATGTGGCCGTAGACATCCAGGTCAACAATACCAACAGTGAAGACCTCATAGCTACCGCGGATGCCATTAACGCTTATATCAAAACCTTTAATCAGCAGCACGACAATGTACAGCTCAATGTAGCCAGCGACCGATCCGTGGTGTTGAAGCAAAGAACGCAATTACTTACAGAGAATGCCATCATAGGTATCATCCTGGTGCTTCTCTTCCTGTCTATGTTCCTCAACGTAAGAATTGCTTTTTGGGTTGCCTTCGGTTTGCCGATTTCGTTTTTAGGGATGTTCATGTTTGCCGCCAACTTGGGTGTGACCATCAACGTTCTTTCCCTTTTTGGAATGATCATCGTTATCGGTATTCTCGTGGATGACGGGATTGTGATCGGTGAGAATATCTATCACCATTACGAAAAAGGAAAAAGTCCGATCCGTGCGGCGATTGACGGAACCATGGAAGTGATTCCGCCGATTATTTCGGCCATTCTGACCACGATACTCGCCTTCTCAACGTTCTTCTTTTTAGAAGGAGGTATCGGGGAATTCTTCGCGGAGGTGTCGACGGTTGTGACCCTGACCCTGCTTGTGTCGCTGGTAGAGGCCCTGATCATACTCCCGGCGCACATTGCTCATTCCAAGGCACTGGTGAGGGACCGCCCCAAATCCGGTGGGATTTTCAAGGTGTTCCGCCTGATCAACGAAAAGGCAGATCAGTTTCTGTGTTTTAACAGAGACAAGCTCTACGGGCCCTATCTCAAGTTCTTTTTGCAGAATCGTTTTCTGGGCCTGGCCATTCCCATGGCACTTCTGATCATCTCCATTGGGGGTATTCAGAGCAAGATCGTAAGAACTTCATTTTTTCCCAGTCTGGCCAGTGACCGGGTCTCCATTAGCCTTGCCATGCCTCAGGGTACCAATGAGCGAATTACCGATTCGATCATCTCGGTGATTGAAGAGGCCGCCTGGCAGGTAAACGATGAGTATACCGAGAAACAGACCGGGAATCAACAGGTGGTGGAGAACATCATCAAACGCATCGGCCCGGGCTCCTCGAACGCGAGCCTGACCGTGAACCTGCTTCCTGGTGAGTATCGCGATTTTCCTTCGGGCGATATTACCAATGCCATTCGAGAGAAAGCCGGTGTCATTTATGGTGTGGAGACACTGACCTACGGATCAGGAATGAATTTTGGCGGCAGTCCCGTTGCGGTTTCCCTTTTAGGAAACAACATCCAGGAGCTCAAAGACGCCAAAACCGAGCTCAAGAGCTACATGGTGAGCAATCCTGTTTTGAAAGACGTTTCTGACACCGATCCTGCCGGGATCAAGGAGGTCCGAATCAAATTGAAGAAAGATGCCTATATACTGGGGCTCACCCTTCAGTCTGTGATGAGCCAGGTGCGTTCCGGGTTTTTCGGAGTCCAGGCTCAGCGCTTTCAACGCGGACAGGACGAGATAAAGGTCTGGGTGCGCTACGAACTGGAAGACAGGTCCTCCATTCGAAACCTGGATGACATGTGGATCTCCACTCCAACGGGTGATCGCATCCCCTTTTCAGAGATCGCAAACTATGAAATCGCCCGCGGAGATGTGGCCATCAACCACCTCAACGGACGTCGTGAGATTCAGTTGACAGCAGATATGTCTTCACCCAAGGAAAGTGCCACTGATGTGATGACTGAGATCAGAACCGAAGTGTTGCCGAATATCCTGGCCAAATACCCGAGTGTGCAGCCCAGCTATGAAGGACAAAACCGGGAAGCTGCCAAAACGGTGAATTCGGCCAACCAGGTAGGTTTGGCGGTACTTATCTTGATCTACGCTGTGATTGCGTTTACGTTCCGATCCTACAGTCAGCCGCTGCTATTGATCATCATGGTGCCGTTCAGCCTGATCGGAATCGTCTGGGGCCATTATATACACGGATTTGCCATCAACATTTTATCCTGGCTGGGAATTATTGCCCTGGTGGGTATCATGGTGAATGACGGACTCGTTCTGGTGGGCAAATTCAATACCTACCTCCGAGAGGGTATGGATTTCAACGATGCCCTTTTCCAGGCGGGAAAATCCAGATTCCGTGCCATTTTCCTGACCTCGCTGACAACTGTGGCCGGTTTGATGCCCCTGTTGTTGGAGAAAAGTCGTCAGGCCCAGTTTCTCAAGCCCATGGCGATCTCCATCTCGTATGGAATCATGATCGCAACCTTCCTGACACTCCTGATGCTCCCGCTGCTGCTCTCAATCAGCAATAGCTTGACGGTGCGATTGAAGTGGTTGATCACCGGAAGGAAAGTAACCAAAGAAGAAGTGACAAGAGCCGTAAAAGAACTTAATATCAAAGATGATGAACTGGACTAAGTACACAATTGCATTTTGCCTGCTTTTATCATTTGCAGCCGAGGCCCAGGAGGTTTTGCCCAAGCAGGGAGCTGTGGATATCGCTTTGGAGTACAACTTCGATATACAGGTGTCGAATAATGAGCTTGAAGCCGCCAAAAACAGCTCCAGCATTTACAACAGTGGCTACCTGCCCACTGTGTTTGCCCAGGGAGGTGCCAATTACGAAGAGAATGACAGTCAGATCGAATTTGTTGACGGAAGAGTGCAGGACAATATCGAGACGTCGACAACAAATCTGAATGCCTCCATAGGACTGGACTACGTCATCTTTGATGGTTTGGGAAGAAGATACAATTACAAGCGCCTCCAGGAGCAATACAACATTTCTGAGATTCGCGTCAGGCAAGTCATCGAAAACACTTTGCTGGAACTTTTGGCCTCCTATTACGACGTGGCCCGTTTGACCGAAAACAAATACAATCTCGAGCAGTCCCTGGCCATTTCTAAGGATCAGTATCTCCGTGAAAAGTACGGTTATCAGTACGGTCAAAAGACCCAGCTGGACGTTTTGAATACACAAGTCAATGTGAATATTGACAGCATCAATCTGCTCAACATTCAAAGAGAGCTGGCCAATGCCAAACGCGACTTGAACGTCATCCTAGGTCGTGATGTGGATATTGATTTCGAAGTGGACACATCGGTGACTTATGCCATGGACCTCACCTATCAGAATATGCTGAGATCAGCCAAGGAGAGAAACGCGCTCTTGTTGCAGGCAGAAAAGACTGTGACCCTGAGCGACTACGACCTCAAGATCAACAAGTCAGCCTGGATTCCCAGTGTTGGGGTGAACGGAGCCTACAGTTGGAATGATCTCGATCAGACCACAAATCTGGACAACCCCTTTGCTTTTGCAGGAAGGACAGCGACAGGAATTTCAGCCGGGGTAAGTGTCTTTTGGAACATTTTTGATGGTGGATTGACCAAAACACGTATTCAGAATGCGAAGATCGCCAGAGAAAACAGCAATATTGAAAAAAAGTTTGTGGAAAAAGATCTGGAACGAAACGTTTCAAATGCCTGGGAAACCTACCAGAATTCCTTGTTTATTTTGGAGGCCGAAAGGAAAAACGTGGAGACCAACAAGGTGAACTTCGAACGCAGTGAGGAGCAATTCAAGCTTGGTCAGATCATCACCGTTGAGCTCAGGTTGGCCCAGGTCAATTTGCTCAATGCCGTGAACAGCTTCAACCAGGCCAAATACACGGCCAAAGTAGCAGAATTGAGATTGCTGCAGCTGGCAGGTCAGCTGATCGGTGCAGACTATTGATTCTCAGTTTTTTTAAGGTTAAATTTTAGTTAATATTCTTACACAGGGGAGCCAGTTTTGGCTCCCCTGCTCGTTTTGTTTGTAACATTTCTTGCAAACGTCATTGGGCATGATTAAAATCATGAAACTCACCGTATCAGTTGTCTAACTTTGCTATTCAATTAATAAAAACAATAAAAGTTTAGAGATGGAAACTATCGAAGACGTAAAAATGAATGTTTACAAGTTCGGCGACAAGACAGCTGACGGTAACAGCAAGATGAAGAATCTTCTTGGAGGAAAAGGTGCCAACCTGGCCGAAATGAGTTCCCTTGGAATTCCGGTTCCTGCAGGATTCACAATAACTACAGAGGTTTGTACGAAGTACAACGAGATCGGGAAAGAAAAGACCATAGAAATGATCAAGCCCGATGTTCAGGATGCGGTGAAAAACGTGGAGCGCATCATGGGTTCTGAATTTGGTGACAAGGACAATCCTTTGTTGATCTCTGTGCGCTCCGGTGCCCGGGTTTCAATGCCAGGTATGATGGATACAGTGCTAAATTTGGGCCTCAACGATGAAGTCGTTGCAGGACTGGCCAAAAAAACCAAGAACGAGTGGTTCGCATGGGATTCCTACCGAAGATTCATACAGATGTACGGTGGTGTTGTTTTAGGCATGAAACCAAAAACAAAACTGGATATTGATCCTTTTGAAGAGATCATGGAACACCTCAAGGATAAAAGACACATCCAGCTCGATACCGAATTTACCATCCAGGATTTGCAGGACCTTGTCTACGACTTCAAGGATGCTGTGAAAAAAAGAACGGGGCATGATTTCCCAACAGATCCATGGGATCAGCTTTGGGGAGCAGTTGTTGCAGTTTTCAATAGCTGGAACGGAGACCGCGCATTGTACTACAGAAAAATGCATAACTATCCGTCTGACTGGGGTACCGCTGTGAATGTGCAGGCCATGGTTTATGGAAACATGGGAGACGATTCTGGAACAGGCGTTTGCTTTACCCGGGATGCGGGTACAGGTGAAAACGTTTTTAACGGGGAATATCTGATCAACGCCCAGGGTGAAGACGTGGTTGCCGGTGTGAGGACACCTTTGCAGATCACGAAACTGGGATCTGAAAGATGGGCCGAGCTCGCTCACGTTGAAGAAGAGGAGAGAAAAACAAAATATCCTTCATTGGAAGAGTTGATGCCCGAGATTTTTGCAGAACTCGACGGTTATCAGCAGAAGCTCGAGGACCACTACCGCGACATGCAGGACATGGAGTTCACCATCCAGAAAGGCAAGCTTTGGATCCTTCAAACCCGAAATGGAAAGAGAACAGGGTCCGCGATGGTGAAAATTGCCATGGATCTGCTCAAATCAGGAATGATCTCTGAGAAAGAAGCCCTGCTTCAGCTTGAACCCATTAAACTGGATGAATTGCTACACCCTGTTTTTGACGAAAAAGCGATCAAGCGAGCCCATGTCATTGCACAGGGTCTTCCCGCATCGCCAGGAGCCGCAACCGGACAATTGGTGTTTTTCGCCGATGAAGCCGACAAATACAAATTCTCCATCCTGGCTCGAATCGAGACTTCTCCGGAAGATCTTGAGGGTATGAACATCGCTCGAGGTATCCTCACCGCTCGGGGAGGAATGACCTCGCACGCTGCCGTAGTTGCCCGTGGTATGGGTAAATGCTGTGTTTCAGGAGCCGGTGCCCTGAAAATCAATTACAAGAACAGATCGATGCGCGTTGGAGACAAAGTGTATCACGAAGGAGACTGGATCTCACTCAACGGTTCCACAGGGAATATCTTTGAAGGGAAGGTCGCAACTGTCGAACCTGAATTGAGCGGGGAGTTTGCCGAGATTATGGAACTGGCCGACAAGTACTCCAACATGAAGGTCAGAACCAATGCAGATACACCAAAAGACGCAAGGGTAGCCAAAAACTTTGGTGCCCAGGGAATTGGTTTGACACGAACAGAGCACATGTTCTTCGAAGTGGACCGAATCCGGGCCATGCGTGAGATGATCCTGGCGGAAACCGTTAAAGGTAGAAGACATGCCCTTGAGGATCTCCTTCCTATGCAGCGTCAAGATTTTGAAGGTATTTTTGAAGCCATGGAAGGTCTTCCTGTGACTATTCGTCTGCTGGATCCGCCACTTCACGAGTTCGTACCTCATCAGTTGGCGACGCAAAAAGAATTGGCAGATGACATGCACATTTCATTGCAAGCGGTGAAGAACAAGGTTTCTGAGCTTGATGAATTCAACCCGATGCTCGGTCACAGGGGATGCCGTTTGGGAAACACCTATCCGGAGATCACTGAAATGCAGACGCGCGCAATCATCGAGGCCGCTTTGAACCTTAAAGCGAAAGGCATCGATGCCAAGCCAGAGATCATGGTTCCTCTTGTTGGAAACTACAACGAATTTGTCGAGCAGGAAAAAATCATCCGTTCAACGGCTCAAAAAGTTTTCGACGAATACAACGATACCATTGAATACCTTGTCGGTACGATGATGGAAATTCCGAGAGCGACTCTCGTTGCCGATAAAATTGCCGAAAGGGCCGAATTCTTCTCCTTCGGAACCAATGACCTCACACAAATGGCCTATGGTTTCTCAAGGGATGATGCCGGTAAATTCCTGCCGATCTATATCAACAAGGGTATCCTGACGTCTGATCCGTTCGAGGTGCTCGACCAGGAAGGCGTGGGTCAACTCGTACAAATCGGAACGGAACGCGGACGTAAGACCAAACCCAATTTGAAGGTCGGAATTTGCGGCGAGCACGGTGGAGAACCATCTTCTGTCGAGTTCTGCTACAACACCGGTTTGGACTATGTAAGTTGTTCCCCATTCCGGGTGCCAATTGCAAGATTGGCGGCAGCCCAGGCACAACTAAAAGCTTCGTGATATTATTATTGTTAGAATTAATTGAAGCTAAGAAGAGGCAAACATGTTTTGCCTCTTCTTTTTTTCTGTATTCAGGTTGAAGTGATTATATTCGTCTTATGATTCGAGTCGTTTTAATCGGTTCCGGAAATGTGGCTGTTCACCTGGCAAGGGCCCTGGAGAAAACGGAATCCATCAGGCTCGTTCAGCACTTCAGCAGAACCGATCGGAACAAACACTATTTTTCAGAGACGATCCCTCATACGAAAGACATGGGTTCATTGGTTGAGGCCGACGTTTACCTGATCGCGGTAAAGGATGAAGCAATTGAAGAGGTTGCCTCTCAAATCTCTGATCGAAAGGGGCTTGTTTTGCATACCTCTGGGAGCATTTCATTAGAGTCTCTCAGGTCAGCCAAGAGATATGGCGTTCTTTATCCGGTTCAAACCTTTTCCAAGGACAGGGAGCTCGACTGGAAAAAGATTCCACTTGCCCTGGAGGCATCTTCGCCGGATGCTATGGCTCTTCTCAGGGAATTGGCATCCTCGCTGAGCGATCAAGTCTACGAGATCGATTCGTCACGCAGAAAGAAACTCCATTTGTCTGCGGTTTTTGCCAATAATTTTTCGAACCACATGTTTGCTTTGGCCGAAGAGCTTTGTCAGGAAAACCAGCTCGATTTTGAGCTTCTGAAACCGCTGATCTCTGAAACCGGTAAAAAAGTGATTTCAATCCGACCGGAAGAGGCCCAGACAGGACCCGCCAGGAGACATGACCATAGCGTACTGGAAGCACAGGCGAAGGAGCTGAGCGGAGATAAAAAAGTGATCTACGAACTGCTGTCCCAATCCATTTCATCACGATACCCGTAGAATGAAAAATGAATCAAAGAAAAGAGCAAACCTCTAATTCCAAATCAGATGGAAAAGAACTATAAAGAAATAATGCCCGAGATCACCACCTTTGTCTTCGACGTTGACGGGGTGTTGACCGATGGTACCGTGACCGTTTTTCCCAATGGAGAACTGGTGCGCACGATGAACATCAAAGATGGCTATGCCTTGAAAGTGGCCATCGACAATGGCTACAAAATCTGCGTTATTTCGGGGGGAAACAACCCTGCCGTCAAATGGAGACTTGAAGGGCTGGGTGTTTCTGACATCTACCTGGGGGCCCATAATAAAATGGACCAGTTCAACGAATTTTTGGAAAAAAACAGGATCCAACCGGGAGAGGTACTTTACATGGGTGATGACATTCCGGACCTGCCGGTTATGAAAATGAGCGGCCTTCCGACCTGTCCGAAAGATGCAGTGCCTGAAATCCGTGACATATCCCTGTATGTATCTCAAAAAAATGGAGGAAAAGGATGTGTCCGGGACGTGATCGAGCAGGTCCTCAAAGTCCAGGACAAGTGGAGCAATCATTTTGATGCACGATATGATTAACGAAATGGGATTGACGCAATATGATTGACTGAAAATGAGATTTTACTTGAAAAGGAAAATTGTCACACTGATAGACAAGGCACTCAGCTTCCTGAGAAAGATCAAAATTCCGGGGCTCGAGGGTATGAATCTCATAGATCTGCTGGAAATGTACATTTCCGGGATCATCAAAGGGGCCCTCACCTCAAGAGCAGGCAGCATCGCTTTCAGCTTTTTCATAGCACTCTTTCCTTTTGCGCTTTTCGTTCTTACCCTCATACCCTTTGTTCCCATCGAGGGCTTCCAGGAGAATTTCATGTCCTTCATTTTTAAAGTCATGCCGTCGCAGGATGCAACAGACGCTGTAAGGCACGTGCTTGATGACATCGCCAATAACAAATACGCAGAGCTCCTGTCTTTTGGATTCCTCCTTTCGATATTCCTGATGACCAACGGGGTAAATGCTATTCTCAGTGGTTTTGAGTACACCTATCACGACATTCAGACCCGAACCGTGATTCGACAGTACATTGTTTCACTGGGAATCTCCCTGATTCTGGCCTTTCTCCTTCTTCTGACCGTGGTTTTGATTATCATCATTGAATTCATCATCCGCTCCATGCAGGAACAGGGTATCGTCAGTGATTCCAATATTTGGCTCAGCGGGGTTCAGGTATTGATCCTCATTGGGTTGCTCGTGGTCTCCATATCCCTGCTTTACTATTTCGGCACCCGCGAGGGGCGAAAAATTTCATTCTTTTCACCGGGCACCATTTTTACAGTAGTTTTATTTATCATCAATTTCTTCATCTTCAAGGCCTACCTCGAAAAATTTGGCCAGTACAACGAGCTTTACGGGTCCATTGGAACCGTGCTGGTCATCATGTTATTCATTTGGCTAAATTCCATTATCTTGCTGCTCGGATTCGAGTTAAACACGAGTCTATTGAAATTACATCACAAAAATTTAGAGAGAGCACAATGAAAAAAGTCGTTTTTTTCGCTTTGGCCTTTTGCCTTGCCAGCGGAATCACATGGGCACAGGATGTTTTTGGCAAATGGTACAGCATCGATCCGGATACGGGTGAAAATGAGTCTATTATCCGAGTTTATGAAAAAGATCAGAAGGTTTTTGCCCAGATCGAGACCATTCTGAAGGAAGAAGACAAAGACAAGACTTGCATCGAATGCACCGGTGCCGACAAGGACAAACCCATTCAGGGCCTTGTGATCATGAAGGGACTTGTCAAAGACGGGGATGAATACAACGGTGGAAAGATCCTGGATCCGAAAAACGGAAAATACTACAAATGCTACATCACCCTTGAGGAAGAGAACAAGTTGAAGCTCCGAGGCTACATCGGCTTCTCTGTAATTGGGAGAACCGAATACTGGCACAGGGTTGAGGGGAAATGAAGCGGGCCCTGACATGCCTGCTCCTTCTTCTGCCGTTCACGATCCTATCGGGCCAGTCAGTCCATGGGAAATGGATCACCTATGATATTTTCAACAGTTCCGTTGAAGAAGCCGTTGTCGAGATCTACGAGGTCGATGGAGCGCTTTACGTACGTATCGACAGCATCATACCCAAAGAGCACAGGAACGACTTATGCAGGCGCTGCGATGGAAGCCTGAAAGATCAACCCATCAAGGGCCTGGAAATCCTGAAAGGAGCCCGGTTTGAAGACGGCATTTGGCAGGGTGCCAAGATTCTAAATGCGAAAAACGGGAGACGGTACGGGTGTCACATCACTCCCACGAAAGGAGACACCTTGAAAGTAAGGGGGTTTATCGGCTATCCTATCTTTGGCAAAAACCTGTATTGGACGCGACTGAGAGAGGACTAGAAGCGATAGCGGAAATTGAAGCCGAAATTAGCGTATACGAAGTCCATCTTATCTACTACGATAACGGCAGGCCTATAGTCCAGACCTGCCACCAATGGGACCGAGCGGAACCTGTATTCAAACCCCAACTCCCCCATCACACCGAGCTTGAACTCACTGGCAAACAAACTCGTTAAGCCGATTCCCGCATAATAATTGAAGCCTGAATTTTTAAAAACGGGTGCCACAACAAAGTCATAAAGCACATCCAGACCCACATTGTCTCCAAAGGAGACCGTCGTGTGAATTCTTCTTTGCTCAATGGGGATGACCGCATCGATGGCGATATTGTTACCGTCCATGTCACCGAATCGCAAACCAACTTCCTGGGCCGAAAGCCCAACATAACAAGTTAAAAACAGTAACAGGAAGGCAATTTTCTTCATAACTTTTTCAGCAAAAGTACAGAATTACGGAAACACGACCTGACCCGGAACGATCCCAGCCTCAATCGTATTGAGAAGGGCTCCTGAATTCACGTTGAAAACCTTTACAATTCCCTCGGACGCAAAATCACCAGCGTCGGTTCCATAGAGCTCTCCGTTCTCCACAGTCATGCTGTAATAGAAACCTTCCAGACCCGTGATACCTTCTTTCGGCAATTCTGAAGCTCCCGGGCTCATCCTGTAAATCTGGCCATTCATATGGTAAAAGAGCTGCCCAGCATCAAAATTCAAGAGTCCGGGATGATCCGTGGCAAGCTCAAATTCCTGAGACGTGGCGCTAAAATCAGCTAGTTGGACCTTGTAGAGAGCACCTGAAGTTTCTACATCGGCATAAGAAGGCTTTCCGGCGCAAAGCACCCATATATTGCCAGCCCCATCTGCTTGCAGGGAATTTGGCACATCTCCAACTTGGATGGTTCTGATCACTTGATTGGTAGCGGGGTCGATCAGAACAACCTGGTTATTGAAATTAAATCCGCCTTGCAGTGCAACCATGAGACCTTCAGATGTCGCTAGCATGCGCTCCGGTCCTTCTCCAACCGGGATGGTTGCCCGTACTTCATTCGCGTCCAAATCCACAACTGCAATAAAGTCATCCGAAGGGTCAAAGGGATCCCCCCAGTTGCTGACAAAGCCCTTGCCTTCGGCCACAACGAAGTGTCTCGGGTTCCTGATTTCATCGCCCTGGATCACAGCCAGTTTTTCCATGGTATAGCGATCGACTACTACAATGAGTGAAGAATTGTTTACGACGATGTAGGCCCTGTCTCCATCGATAAACATCGAATTGACGATGTTACCCAAATTCTCCCCATTCACAGTCTTGAAAACCTCCTGTTGAACATTTCCGTCATCGCCCACAAAAGTAAGGGTCCCACTTCCGTTTTGAAAGGGACCTTCATTGGTGATGAAGTACCCGAATTCGTAATCCCCTTTTGATTCCTGAACAGGATCATTGTCATCTGAACAGGACAACAAAAACAAAGGGGTCAACAGGAAGAACACCAGTTTGATTGATTTCATTTCTTAAAATTTATAAGTTAGATTTAAATGACCGTTTCTATTGGGCATCGGTCTGAAAGCCACAGATTGATAAGCTTGATCAAAGAGATTGTTCACCTTGACCGATAGAATCATTCTTCGATCAAAAAAAGATTTTACAAGCTCCAGGTTGGAGAGGGCGTAGTCATCCAGGCTTTGACTGTTGGATGTGGTTGTAAACACCTCTCCGGTATACTGGACCTGGTACTGTGCCGTCCATGTCCTCCAACCGTATTGAAAGATTGCATTGGCCCGGTGCTCCGGGACGTAGATTAGTTGGGTGTCCAATTCTTCATCAACGGCTCGTGTAAAGTCGTAGCTCAGGTTCCAGCTTAGAAGGTGCTCGTTAAACCTCTTGCCGCCTTGCACCGAAAACTCGATACCGTAATTGTTTGCTTCGTTGATATTCACAGGGCTCCAAATTCCTCCTGCACCCGGTTGCCATTGAATGAGGTCCTGGCTATTGATCAAAAATCCCGTAAGGGAGATCGTGTGCATCTCCTTTTGAAATTGAAGGCCCAACTCCCCCGAACGACTGGCCTCCGGTTCGAGGTCGGGGTTCCCCCCGGGTTCCCAAAACAAGTCATTGAAAGTGGGCAGTCGATAATTAGACGAATAGGCCGCCTTCAAAGCAAAGGAACCTGACAAGTCAAAGCGTCCGTCCACTGAAAAGATGACGGGTATGGAATACGCCGTCGAAGTTCCCGCCCGCAGGCTCAGGTTGTAGGTGAAGCGTTCTACTGGCCGGTGTTGGAACAATCCATAGGCCGTGAAATCGGTTCGTTCGGCATCCTCCAGGCTTGAACCCGTCCCATTTGCATTCTCCAGCTCGAATCCGCCCTTGATCAGGATTTCATCCCGAATGAAATACGTTATGTCGTATTTGCCAATGAAACGGTCACTGGATCCTTCCGAACGGTTCTCAGGCTGGTCCCGATCGAAAAAATAGGTGAAGTCCTCGTGAAGAAAAGCAAATTTTAAGGAGGAAGTAAAGCGATCGGCCAGGTATTTCCATTCGGCCATCAATCGGGCATCGAGATTCTCCAGTCTCTCATTGCCCCTTACAGTCAGGGTGCGAGAGAGGTTCCTGTCATTTTTGAAAAGAATTGAATGAAACAAGATCTGGCTGTGATCGTCGAGTTGATAACCCAGAGAAAGATTGGCGTTGTAGTTCTCAAATTGACCGTTTTCATTCTTGAGTTCAGTACCCAGATAGGGATAGTCATTTTCGGAACGCATACCTCCCAGTCCGAGTTTTACGGTAAAATGGTCGGAGCTCACCAGGCCGCTGAACTGCCCTTTGTAGGTTTCATAGCTTCCGGCCCCTAAGAAAAACCGGAATGCATCATCTGCCCCGTAGGGAATCCGATCGCTCAAGTTGACGGCTCCCCCGACGGCCCCGTTGCCCAGCAAAACACTTCCCCCTCCTCTTCGGATCTCAATGGAATTGAAGCTGTTGCCCTGAATGGTGTTGAAGTCGGTTTGTCCGTTAAGCGCCGAATTTATGGCAATGCCATTCCAAAATACCCCGGTCTGGGAGGCCGTCGTACCGCGAAGAGAAATGGAGGATACCATACCGTACCCATTCTGCTTGAAATACAGGTTGGACTGCCTTTCGAGAAGCTCGCCCAAAGACTGATAATCGGAATTCAGCAAGGAGTCTGAAATCGTCTGTATGCTGTAGCCCGGATTGACGGAGCCCGCAAAATTGCCCCTCAGCAGGATTTCCTCCAGTTGCTCGGATTTTCCCGACTGAGCCAAAGCAGCGCCGAAAGAAAAGAAAACGAATAGTATAAATAATCTCATAGACAACAGTTTTTCTTCCGAAAACTTTGTTCTTACGAAATTGGCAGGTTTCCTGGCTTGCGTCCCGATGTTTGCCTTCCCTTCTTTGCGAAAGTGGCTTGCAGTAAACACCGGCCACCGATAATAACGGCTTAGCTTACAGTTGCGGAGACAGCTCCCGATTCTAACGGGATTCCCATTTCAAATCCGCTTCGTGCGGACCAAAATCATGGACAAAAGTACCTCTTCCCGGCCCATAAAAAAAATATTATGGAAAGTTTTGTTTGAAAATATCGTAAACTTGCTGAACAAAATTTGAACAATACGATTTTGCTTTCATTGCATGAGACTCAGTAGTCATTTTCGGTTTTTCCTCCTGCTTTTAATTGTTTTGCTTGCATCCTTTTCTTCCTGTAAAAATGAAGGCGAGACAGATAGAAATTCAGAAACGAAAATTTCAACTGATTATAAAGTTAGGCATGCTAAAGGGTTTGACATACAATATTTTAATTCGCACAAAAAACTGATAATTAAATCCCCTTACCCCGATTCAAAGCAAGATTTTGTCTACACCCTGAGCAACAAAAAATACGGAAATACAAACGAGGTTGAAACCATTGGGATCCCCCTGGACAAAATAGTAGCGACCTCCACGACCCATGTCCCGATGCTTGAAATTCTCGGGGCCGCGGATGCTCTTGTCGGATTTCCGAATGCCGAATACATCACCTCGCGTGAAACAAGAGATCGAATCGAACAAGGGGAACTCATCGATATTGGCAAAGACATGGGGCTCAATACGGAAATGGTAATTGCCCTTCAGCCTGAAGCCGTTATCGGGTTTGCGCTGGATGATTCCGACAAAGCCTATTCGACTTTGCGCAAGAACAACATTCCGATCATATTCAACGGCGACTGGCTGGAGGAGACCCCTTTGGGCCGTGCGGAATGGATCAAGTTCTTCGGCGCTCTTCTCGATCGGGATCGCGAAGCAGACAGCATCTTCAACCAGATTGAAAAGGAGTATTTGGAGGCCCGTGAAATTGCGAAGGAATCAAAGGAATCTCCAACGATCATGTCGGGCATTTTGTTCAAGGATCAATGGAACCTGCCCGCAGGAGAGAGCTTCACGGCCCGGTTATATGAGGACGCCAACACGAATTACCTTTGGAAAGACAGCAAGGGTCAGGGAAGTCTCGTACTGAATTTTGAATCCGTGCTTGATCGCGCCCGTGAAGCTGATTTCTGGATCGGTTCAGGCATCTATACCAGCCGAAAAGATCTGATCGAAGCCAATGGCCACTATGCGGAGTTCAAGGCATACGACCAGAATCGAATCTATACGTTTTCCAAGCGAAAAGGAGAGGGTGGCGGGATCATCTATTTCGAGTTGGGTCCGCTTCAACCGCATATTGTGCTCAAAGACCTGATCAAGGTGACCCACCCTGATCTTCTGCCTGAATACGAGCCCTTTTTTCTTCAACCTCTTGACTGATGAACAAGACGCATTCAAATAGGCTGATTTTCGGTTTCTTGCTGATCCTTCTGGTCTTCATGATTCTTGTCAACATCAGTTTTGGGTCGGTGAACATTCCGCTCCGGTCTGTGGTCAGCTCGCTTTTTACGGGTCAGGGAGACAGAGAAACCTGGAATTACATCATCCTCAACTATCGCTTGCCAAAAGCCATTACAGCATTGCTGGTCGGTTCGGGTCTTTCGGTCAGCGGGCTCCTGATGCAGACCTTGTTCCGAAACCCTTTGGCGGGACCCTATGTTCTCGGTATCAGCTCGGGTGCGAGTTTGGGAGTGGCGCTCCTGATCCTGGGTTCGTCCATACTCGGTGGTTTCTGGTCGGTTCTGGGCAATTCCCACATCTTAACCAGTGTAGCCGCCAGCTTGGGGTCCTTCCTGGTATTGACCGCTGTGATGCTGGTCTCACGGCAGCTCAAAAACACCATGAGCATTCTCATCGTTGGTCTGATGTTCAGCAGCCTGTCAGCCGCAATGATCAGTGTACTGGCCTACTTCAGCAGTGCCGAGAGCCTGCAACGCTTTACTTTCTGGGGATTTGGAAGCCTGGGCAACCTCACCTGGACTGAACTCGTTGTCTTTGGTTTGATCTATGTTCTGGCTGTTATATCTCTCCTTCCCGGGGTCAAGGCCCTAAACAGCTTGCTTTTAGGAGAGAACTATGCAAAAAGCATCGGGATAAACATGCAACGGACAAAGAATCTGATCTTGTTGTCGACAAGCCTGTTTACGGGTGTGATCACCGCTTTTGCAGGGCCCATTGCTTTTATAGGCCTGGCAGCCCCCCATGTGACCAAACTCGTTCTCAAGACCTCGGACCACCGTGTCGTTCTTCCGGTGGCTGCAGTTGTAGGATCTTTCATCATGCTGATCAGCGACACCATCGCCCAGCTGCCCGGAAGCGAATATACTTTGCCCATCAATGCAATTACAACCTTGTTTGGGGCACCCATCGTTATCTGGCTCCTGGTCCGGAAACGGCGGATGGTACTATAAAAAATTGAAAAAAGAACACTTGGAAAAAGAACATCAACATAAAACGCCTTTGAAAAGTTTTCAGTCGAAATGTCTGGAACCTGTCATGTCGACCAAAAGTTTGAGTATCGGTTATGCCTCGGGAAAACGAAAGACAGTCCTGGCCGAAAATCTGGATCTATGCATAGAAAGCTCTTCGGTCATTTGCCTGCTCGGGCAGAACGGAATTGGCAAATCGACCTTGCTCCGGACGCTGAGCAAGATGCAACCCCCACTCGATGGAGACATTCTTCTTGAAGGAGAATCAATTTACTCGATCGCCAGGAATGAGCTGGCAAAAAAAATCGGACTCGTGCTGACAGAAAGAATCCCGGAAAGCAATTTAACCGTTTCTGAAATGGTGGCTCTGGGAAGACAACCCTACACCAATTGGATCGGCAAGATGGTCGAGGAAGACAAGGAGCTGGTCAGACGGGCCCTGAAAGGGGCACAGCTGGAAGAATTGGCAGATATGCGGTGTGATGAGCTGAGTGACGGTCAGCTGCAGCGTGCCATGATCTGTCGTGCTGTTGCCCAGGACACAAAACTCATCCTTTTGGATGAACCAACGGCACACCTTGACATACAACACAAAATCGAGACTTTTCAGCTCCTGAAAAAGCTCGCCGTCGAGCTGGGTCGTTCTATTTTGATCTCGACGCATGAGGTCCAGCTGGCCACCCAAATGGCCGATGTGCTATGGCTGATGAATGCAGAAGGAATTACCTCAGGGAGCCCTGAAGATCTCATCCGCGAAGGGCGAATCAATGAGCTTTTTGACCGCAACACCATCCATTTCGACAAAGAAACCAGGCAGTTTCGATTCAAGTGAATCCGAAGTTTACTATTTTTGCCAACTTAAGCCGGCTTGATGAGAATTCTTGTATTATTCACGCTTTTCATTTCACTTTTATCTTGCAGCGCAAAGCGCGACCTTGAAAACAAGGATGAGCTGCTGATGAAAAAATACGCTGAAGAAATTGACACCGAAGATCTGAAGCAACACCTGTACTTATTGGCCTCAGATGTGCTCGAAGGAAGAAAGACCGGGGAAAAGGGTCAAAAAATGGCGACAAACTACCTCACAGCCTATTACAAGCATTTGGAGCTTCAGGCACCTCAGAAATATCCCGAATACGAACAGACCATTCCTGGTGAATATTTCAACCTGGCCTCAGACAAATCATCGGAAAACGTCCTCGCCTATATTCTTGGCAGTGAGTTTCCCGAGGAAGTGCTCGTCATATCCGCACATTACGATCACCTGGGCATGAAGGGTGAGATGGTCTTCCGCGGCGCTGATGACAATGCCTCGGGTACCTCCGCCGTCATGGAGATCGCAGAGGCCTTCCAGGCCGCGGTCGAAGATGGGCATCGCCCGAAACGATCCGTGCTTTTTCTGCATGTCACCGGTGAAGAGTCCGGCCTTTATGGTTCAAGATATTACGTTTCGCATCCTGTGTTCAAGATTGAGAATACGGTAACCAATTTGAACATAGACATGATCGGGAGGGTCGATCCAAAGCATGAGGACAAGCCCGAATACATCTACCTAATCGGTTCGGACCGACTGAGCGAAGAGCTTCATGAAATCGCTGAGACTGTGAACAGAGAGCATTTTGGTTTGAAACTCGACTACACCTTTAACAAGGAGAATGATCCCAATCGCTTTTACTACAGGTCGGATCATTACAATTTTGCTCAAAACGGGGTACCTGTCATCTTCTACTTCAACGGGGAGCATTCTGACTACCACAGACCCACAGACACTCCGGAGAAGATCGATTATGAGCTGCTAAAACTGAGAACGGATTATATCTTTTACACCGCCTGGGAACTGGCTAACAGACCCGATCGCGTTGCCATTGATCCCAAATAGACAGATGAAATGAAATATGCGGTGCTGGATATCGAGACCACAGGAGGCGACTACAATGAGGAAGGAATCACCGAGATCGCCATTCACCTGTTCGATGGAATGCACGTGATTGATACCTTTATCAGCCTGGTCAATCCCGAGAAGGAAATTCAGCCGTTTGTAGTTCAACTGACCGGAATCAACAACAAAATGCTTCGCAATGCACCCAAATTTCACGAGGTGGCCAAAAGAATTGTAGAGATTACGCAAGGTGCTGATACTGGTAGCGCACAACGCAAGTTTTGACTACCGTGTGCTCAGAAACGAATTCGCCAGGTTGGGGTATCCTTTTGAAGTCCCCACCCTGTGCACGGTTGAGCTGAGCCAAAAATTGATTCCGGACCAGGAAACCTACAGCCTGGGCAAGCTTTGCCGGGCCATCGGGATTCCGATCAGTGATCGGCACAGAGCAAACGGAGACGCTATAGCCGCCTTGAAATTGTTCCAGGTCTTGCTCGAAAAGGATCGGGAAATGGAAATCGTAAAAAAAACGATCCGGGAAGGAAATGCAAGGGATCTTTCAAACAAGCTCCTGAGGTTTTTGGATGAGGTTCCCGACGAATCCGGGCTCGTTTACTTCCACCGATACAATGGAGATGTGGTCTATGTGGGCAAGGGAAGAAACATGAAAAATCACGTGAACCAGATCTTTTTGAGGACTTCAAAGCGGCATCAGGCGATGGTAAAAGAGATGCAGTCCCTGACCTTTGAGGTAACGGGAAGCGAACTCATCGCCCGCATCAAATACCAGGAAGAACTGCGAATCCACAGACCGCGATTCAACAAAAGGAAAAAAGTTGTGCCCCGTAAAGTCGAATTCGGACATGAGAACATGATTTTGATCGACAAGGGACGGGTTCCAGGTGAAAAGTCTGTCATACTCATCGAGGAAAACCAGTACCGCGGTTATGGCTATGCCGAGCTGGAACACCAGATAACGAATCGAACGGTTCTTAAAAATCTGGTGAATCCCTCACGGGATAGCGAATCTCACAATATCATCATTAAAGAATACCTTTCCCGATATCAGGTAGAGCGAATCATCCGGTTCTGAGAAATTCCTATATTTATGGAAAATTGACCGTACTTGAAACAAGAGCAACCGGAAAGTAACTGGAGGGCATCGCTGCACGAAATCATTTATGAAGCCGACAGCAGGAAAGGCAGGATCTTCGATCTTGTGATCATCGTTGCCATCGTTGCCAGTATCATTCTGGTAATGCTGGAAAGCGTGAAATCACTCGATGATCGCTACCATGATTTTTTCAACATCTCCGAATGGATCATAACCATACTCTTCACGATTGAATATTTCGCCCGGATCATCAGTGTCAAAAAGCCGAGTAAGTATATCTTCAGTTTTTACGGCATCATTGATTTGCTGTCGACCATTCCGAAGTACCTGTCCTTGTTCATGGGAGGTGCCCACGCGCTGGTTGCACTTCGTGGTCTCCGGCTCTTGCGAATCTTCCGGATCTTGAAACTTGTCCGCTTTGTTGGTGCTACAGATAATCTGGCAAGGGCATTGCACGCGTCACGCTACAAAATCTTCGTGTTTATCTCATCGGTTATAGTGATTTGTGTGATCATCGGGACGATGATGTATCTAATCGAAGGAGATGAAAGTGGCTTTACCAATATTCCCATCAGCATCTACTGGACCATCGTCACCCTGACTACGGTGGGATATGGAGATATAGCTCCCCAATCCCCTTTTGGACAGTTCCTTGCCAGCCTGGTGATGATCCTGGGTTACGGGATTATCGCAATACCGACCGGGATCGTAAGCGTTGAAATGGCCAGAGGCAAAGGGCAACACGTCGATATGAATACGCAATCCTGCCCCAATTGCTCAGCAGGTGTTCACCGGGACGATGCCAAATTCTGCTATCGCTGCGGGGAGGAATTATAGATTTTTTTGCTTCGTTTGCTGCCGTTTTCATGAAAGACGTCAATCAAGAGTATCTCTCCTTTTTTGGTTCCGACAATCGGAAAATCAAACTGATTTTTATTAGGATACGACTGGTGAATCAGCGCCCCTAAGAGATTGTAAACTCTTATTTGCTTGATGTTTTCAGAAGCTCGAACAAAACAGCGCTCATCTTGTGCATAAACGACCCAGTGATTCTTATCAATGATCTGTTCCGTCGCAAGAACGGCCTCCTCCTCGAACTCAAGCTGAAAACGGTCGGGCTGGTCACCCTTGCTGTCGACCTGAAACTCGTAGGGGCCGGTGCTCAGATCGTGAAGCACTCCCAATTTTTTATCCCTGAGATAGATTTTTTCATTTCTCAGAATTCCCTCGATTTTAGCGATCTCGACAGAAAAGGTTCTCGGGGCCACATAGGTATTGAAGCCCAAAGGGATCAAAATATCCCTGGAAAAAGACTCTCTCGCCTGAATCACCAGTTTTTCACCATCGAGACGGGAATAGAAGCTAATCGGGTTTCCCCCCTCAAAACGCCGGGCATCATAACCCGGATCAAAATCGGGACCGGCCTGTTCCATAAATCCTATGAGCAACTGGTTGAATCCGCCCTGATCGTTTGTAAGATTCAGCCACACGCGATCCTTTTCCTCTTTTGACTCCGTTTTGCTCTTGCTTTTCTCCCCCTTAAAGAATTGATCGTTTTCACCCACAAGCCTCATGGCATTTGTGAAAACAGCGTTTCCGGAAGCCAATGATCGAATGAAAAAACCTTGAGCCGAACCGATGTTCTTATCGGGAACAGGTCCGTCGCCGACACCGCTTCCTATGCCGGTTCCTCCCGTATAGTTGTATGTTGCGTAGTCATCAAACGCATAATCGCCGCCATCCGAAAGCGGAGTTGAGTGGGTCCAGAGATAAATAACGGGTTCGAGAAGGCCGTTATTGGCATCAAAGAATTTTTCGATGTCGATAGCTGAAGGATAGGGGTTGCCCAGGAGATTCCAGTCATTGTCGGGGTTTCCATCATTCCAGTGATTCACCTGCACCGCGATGTCGCCGTTATTGGGTGTACCCGTAAAATGGATCTCATGGACTCCGGTTGTTCCGGTTACCCCTTCTGCCACATATCCCAGGGCAGGGGTCATGGATCCGGAACCCACAATCCAGGAATTCCAATAATCTGTGTCGTTCGGGTCTGTGCTCTGGGTTTGGGACTGGTCAAAGTAGTAAATGCGATTCGGGTTTACGCCTGAAAAGACCTGGTCTATCGTGGCTGCATTCACAGAAGAGGACCAATACGTCAAATCATATTTGTTATTCCTAAAAGTTGACCTCTCGATTTTTGTTATTTCCCCAAATATTTCAGCCTGTGAGTCGAACATGACCAGAGACTCCTGGTCTCCAATGACCAAATCGCCGGAAATATCCAGATCCCCATGGAGAACCAGGCTGTTCTTGGTTCCCTGATCAAAGTCGAGGTTAGCATTCACTTCCAGATGGCACACTTCCAGGTTGTCGACATTACCGCGGTAATCTCCGTTGATTATGATTTTTCGCGTCCTGTCTGGGTATCCCGAATTGGACCAGAAAGACCCATCCCAAACCAATGGAAGCGGATCGTAACGACCCAGAGCAATATTTTGACCGGGAATGGCTCCGATGGCCTCGCTCAGGGTTAAAACCGTCCATTGAGACAGGTCAAAATCCAAATGGGCCGTTTCAGAGGAACAGGCTCCTTTGGTAAGGGATATGCCACTTCCCCAATCTGTACCGTGGGTACCGAGTTCATCCACGCGATCCTCGTAACACCTGTTTCCAGTTGAAGTCGAAATGACAAGTACTTCGCTTCCATCAAAAATGGCCCCGGGTCCCAGTAGAATTGTTTCTCCCGCCTCAAGCCGACCGACATTGATTACCCGTGAAGGCCTCCGACTAAGGTCCCTGCTTCTGTTGAATATCCCGACGACATAGTCTCCGTCGGAAATCGACACATCGCTCAAATTTGTTATTTCCAACAAATCTGAGTCTCCATTTTCCAAGGATTGACTGATCATTATATCGAGCAGAGCTTGACCCTGAACATTCAAGTAATATGTAATAAGCTCACCGTTGCGACGCGCAATGATTTGTATCGTTGCCTGATGCCTTCCTCCGGATTGCGGAATATAGACTAAACCAAAATCTCGAGACCTGCCGGGTCCCAATCGTATGTTCCTTTTCGCATCGATTGCAAAATCCGGTGAGTCTACCAAAATTGAAACGATTTGGATATCGGGTCGCTCTGTTTCCAGGCTGGTCAGGGTAAAGGTACTGGATGCTTCTTCGCCGATTTGCAGCGTTCCTAAATCCGTTCCATTACTCACAAAAGGGACATTGGAGCCATCCGATGGAATGAGCTCCCCATTGCCATAGACAGCAAGTTGCTGCGCATACGCGCATTGCAGGCCCACAATGATCCACAGCAAAAAAGAAAATCCTTTTTTCAAATCCATTCCACGCGCGCGTTTTTTAAGCGCACATGTATAACGAAAAAACGCCTCAATTATTTCGATTTTTGGCGGGAGTGAAACAATCTTCTTTTTCTTCTTAATCCGGATAAAGTAATTCTTGTTAAATCTTTACATTTGAAGCAAATGCAAAAGAAACATCTCATATCTGTTGTCGGCCCTACGGCCATAGGAAAAACAGAACTTGCCATTCGACTTGGTGAGCACTTCCATACTGAAATCCTCTCGTGCGATTCCAGGCAATTCTACAGGGAAATGAGAATTGGAACCGCGGTACCGTCGAGTTCCGAGTTGAATCGGGTGAAACACCATTTCATCCAAAACCGGTCGATAGGTGAAGACTATAACGTAGGCACGTTCGAAAAAGAGGCCCTTGAGCTCTTGACGGAAAAATTCAAAGAAACCGACGTTTTCATCATGGTGGGTGGCAGTGGGCTCTATGCCGACGCAGTGATCCGTGGGCTGGATGATTTTCCGCAGGTTGACCCTGAGATTCGTGCCAGGTTGATCCATGAAATGGAAAAAAGCGGCCTGGAGCCTTTGCAGGACAAACTCAAAAACCTGGATCCCATGAGCTATGACCGGATCGACATTCAAAATAAACAACGATTGATCCGAGCTCTTGAAATCACCGAGGGAACCGGCCGGCCTTTTTCATCCTATTGGAACAAGACAAGCAAAACCCGGAATTTCGAAACCCTGAAAATAGGCCTTCGTGCAAACAGGGATATCCTGTATGAACGAATCAACCGCAGGGTGGATGTCATGATGGACCTGGGTCTGCTTGACGAGGTCCGGGGGCTTTATGAATATCGTGAGCTAAATGCCCTTCAAACCGTTGGATACCGGGAGATTTTTGAACACCTGGACGGAAAGACATCACTGGAATTTGCAGTGTCTGAGATTAAAAAGAATACCCGCCGATTCGCAAAAAGACAGGTGACCTGGTTCAAAAAAGACAAAGAGATAAATTGGTTTGAATTTGACACGAACACCAAGGACATAATCGACTTTGTAGAATCGCGTATAAAGATTTTATGACTATTTTAGAGAAGAATTGAAGCCGCACACGACATGAAAAAATTCAAATCGCCCCTGGAAGCCTTTGAATATTGGGAAAAAAATACCCCGGATCAGGAGTTTCTGAGACAGAATCATTCAGGGAAACTGAATGTGCTAACTTACAAAGAAGCCGGGATTCAGGCGCGCAAGGTCGCCAATTTCCTGAAAAACCAGGGCTTTCCCAAACAGAGCAAGATTGCACTGATTTCGAAAAACTGCGATTTCTGGGTTATGGCGGATCTGGCAATCATGATGAGTGGACATGTCTCCGTTCCAATCTATCCAACTCTGAAAGACGATTCTGTAAAACCCATCGTGGAGCATAGTGAAAGTGTCCTTGTATTTGCCGGGAAATTGGATGACTTTGACGGTCAAAAAGAAGCTTTCACCTCCGTCCGGATCATCGGATCCGACAAGTATGGAACCCCGGGCGAGCTCTCGTGGGAGCAGATCCAGGACCAGAATGAACCTCTGACTCATCTTGAGCCCGCTGATCCGGAGGAATTGATCTCTATCATTTACACCTCGGGCACCACGGGGATGCCTAAAGGAGTGATGCACAGCATCCGCAACTTTGCCAATGCAACGTACAACCTCAATTACGACATCCATCTTGTAAAGCATCCACGTTTCTTTTCCTTTCTTCCATTGAGTCATATCGCCGAACGCATCGGCATTGAAAACCAGGCCTTCCTGCTGGGAGCCTCTTTGACCTTTGCCGATACCCTTGACTCCTTTGCCTCGGATCTGGAAGCGACGCAACCCGACTTGTTTTTTGCAGTACCCAGAATTTGGGCCAAATTTCAGGAAAAAATTCTTGAAGGATTGCCTCAAAAAAAATTGAATGTCTTGTTGAAGGTGCCCTTCCTCGGTAAAGTTCTCAAAAATAAAATTCAGCAGAAACTGGGCCTCTCAAAGGCCAAATACATTGTTTCGGGTGCGGCTCCGCTATCGGTTGATCTTATGAACTGGTTCAAAAAACTGGACATAGAAATTCTCCAGGGTTATGGGATGACCGAAGATTGCGTCATTTCACATTTGAACTTGCCGACAGTGAATAAGATCGGGTCTGTCGGACGTAAGACCTATGGGGCTCAGGCCAAGCTGTCTCCTGACGGGGAGATATGCGTCAAAAACGACTGTTTGATGTTGGGCTATTACAAGTTGCCCGAAGAAACTTCAAAGATGTTTGACGCGGAAGGTTTTCTGCGGACAGGTGATGTTGGCGAATACGATCATGACGGGTACTTGTTTATTACCGGTCGCGCCAAGGACCAATTCAAAACCGACAAAGGAAAATACATTTCACCCGGACCAATTGAGCTCGAACTGACAAAAAACCCGGATATCGGACAGGTATGCGTAGTTGGTATGGGCATCCCCCAGCCCATCATGCTGGTGATCCTCTCTGAGTCGGGTCAGAAAAAGGCAAAGGATCTTATTTCTGAGAGTTTGCTCAATTCGATTCTACAGATCAACCCGGGTTTGGAAAAGCATGAGAAAATTGAAAAGGCAGTGGTCATGAAGGAGGACTGGACCGTTGAAAACGGACTCCTGACCCCTACCCTGAAGATCAAGCGAAGCCGCGTTGAAAAGATTCACATGCCCATGTACAAGGCCTGGTTCGATTCTGAAGATCGAGTGATTTTCGAATGAGGACAAGGAGCTCTAGCTCATTCAGTTCGCTTCCCTGAGCCTCAAAAGATAATTCTCCAGCTCCTTTTTCCTTTCGCCCGAAGCACCCCGGTAATGATTGTCCATGAAACTGAAAGCGAGGAGTCTGCCTTTTTTTGTTTTCAAATATCCGCTCAAACAATAATTATTGGACAAGGATCCTGACTTGGCAAAAACATAGGGTTCTCCGGAAGGGCCTTTGAAATGGCTCTCTAAAGTACCCGAGACTCCACCTTGAGCCAGGTAGCCCAACAATTGATTTGCAGGTATTTCACGGTGCATTTTCTTAAGAAGATAAACCATGCTCTCTGGAGTGAAAAGATTGTAGCGCGACAACCCGGATCCATCTACCCAACGGGGCCTCTGCGGCACATCGTTCACCAAAGAGTCGAGGGCGTACTCTATGGCCGATTTGACCCTGTACTCGTTCTGAACTTTCGATCCGATCTGCAACATGAGTTGTTCTGCAATGAAGTTGTTGCTCTCGACCAGCATTTGAGTGTACAAACTGTCATATGATCGGGTCAAAAGATTCTCGAAATCCGCTTCAAAGTCATCTGGGACAAGGGTTACTTTTTTGCCTATAGCCTCGCCCAGGAGATCGGCTGTAAGTTGATTCGAGGTGATAAAGGGTATGCTTTTCTGTTCTCCACGTTTGAGCTTTCCCGGATAAAAGCGGTTTCGATTCATATCCCGATAAGAGTTCTTCCGGCCTGAAGGCTCCGTATCCGGACCTTCAACAGACAGAGACTCCCGGAAAAATTCGGGGACAACTCGAAGGCTGTCTTCCAAGGTCAAAGTCAACAGGTTGCCATAAAGCGGCATGAGGCCCCTCTCGGGCATATAACTCGATTCGTAGTCATCCCAGGACCATCCCGGTCCGTATTTGCTGTCTTCTATTGAGCTGTCCACCAGGAAAATTTTTTCTTTCCAGGTCTTCAAAAACTCGACTACCCGATCCTCTTCATCCAGCAGCAAAGAAGGGTCGGCTGCGCCTCGGATCACAAGAGAATCGCCTCGCTCGAGATATTCCAGCGACAAAACCGAATCCGGCAAGATGGAATATGCGGTATAAAAAGTGAAAAGCTTGACCGTCGAGGCCGGAATGAAGTACTTGTTTCCGTTGTAGTTCAACAGCTCTCTGTCACGCGTCAAATCGTACACCACCATTCCACGGAGGTCATTGCGATCCTTTTGATCCCTGGCCAACTCCTTTGCCAGCTTTGAGTTGACCGAACAGGACAAATACGTTGCGAACAGAAGCAACATGAAGCCTGTCCTAATGACCAAAATACCTCTCCTGGAATCCAATTAAATACAATTTCTCCTGGGCCCTAGTCAGGGCCGTGTACAACCATCGAAGATACGAAATATCTTCACCATCCGGTAAATAGGGTTGTTCGACGAATACAACCGGCCACTGCCCTCCCTGCGTTTTGTGACAGGTCATGGCATAGGCGAATTTAATCTGAAGCGCATTGAAATATTTGTCATTTTTGATCGCAGCCAGTCTTTTCTGCCTGTCCCTTTCATGGGCATAATCCTTTGCAACACTCTGATAAAGCCTGTAGCTCTCCTCCTGGGACAGGGATGCGGTTTCACTGTGCAATGTGTCAAGGAGAATTACTGTTTCAAAGGGGGGTTGATCCGGGTAGTCCAACAGGCGCATTTTCACCTCGGCGAAACGAAAGCCATGCAAATCCGTGTACCGGAAAATCTCGAGCAATTCACAAATATCGCCATTGGCTATGAATCCGACGTGCTCCGAATCATCCAACCAGAAATAGTTGTTCTTCACCACCATGATCATGTCTCCAGCTGCAATCTCATCGTCGAGTCCCAAAACCGATATCCGAATCTGCTGATTGTACAAATTGGCCCGTTTGTTCGACCGGACAATGAAAACCGCGTTGTCCTCCCCAGCTGTAAAGGCATTGTGTATGGCGTCCTGGATGTCGTAGGGGTCATTGGGTGAGAAAATGTCCGGGAAATTGAGATCGAAAACCAGGTCGTTCAACCTTTCCTCCCGGATTCTCTCTCTAACCTGGGTAGCGTTGATCAGAATCCCTGAAGTCTGGTGCTGACGCATCACTTCGGTCAACTCGAAAGTACGAACCTTCAATTTGAACTGTTCGATGAAGACCGAGGGGTCAAGTGCCGGGCTGAGCTCCAGGTTGACTGGTGGCAACTGGGCCTTGTCACCCACGAGGATCAACTTGCAGTTCTTTCCGGTGTAGACGTAGCGCAGCAGGTCCTCCAGAAGAGATCTGGATTCTATGGTTCTCAGGTCGGAGTCCCTGTCTGGGATCATCGACGCTTCATCTGCGATGAAAATAGTGTTTCGATGCTTGTTCTTTTGTAAAACCAATTTTACCGAACCGTCCGGATTGCGGGTGGCGAAATAAATCTTGCGGTGCACGGTGTGCGCAGGTCTGTTCGAATAACGACTCATGACCTTTGCCGCACGCCCGGTCGGTGCCAACAACACCGAACTAAAACCTGCGGAACTCAAACTATTGACCAGGTTGGAAATAACAGTCGTTTTTCCTGTACCGGCAAAACCTTTGAGCAAAAACAACTCAAAGCGATCAGAGAACAGTGCGAATTGCGCGAGCTCCTTCAGAAGCTTTTCCTGCTCAACTGTCGGAGTGAATGGGAAAGTCTCAAGGAGACGGTTCAACAAGGCTCTTTCTTTGACGTGCATGTTAATTTTGGGAATATCCCGAACGGGAGATACAAACATAATGAGAAAAGACGATAACTGCACCTCAATTTCCGTTGGTCATCAGGTTGTCTCACCGAAGGATCAGAATTGGCCACATGCCTTGCAGGACGCAAGAATCAAGGGGAAAAAGCCCTGGTAAAAATTAGCAGATATTATCTCGATATTGCTTTCGTGATTGAAAAATTTTTGTAGATTTGCCTATAACCTAATCAAAAATAAATTCTAAAATGACTTCTATCTTGATCATTATTGTATCTATTCTTGCCGTGGCGGGATTGGCATACTTAATTGTGAACAAATTGCCGGCCAAATTGAAGCCGGTTCTTTCGGTTGTTCTTTGGGTGGTGATCGTATTTTTCGCCTACAAGATTTACAATAGCATCATGGAGCCGATAAAATTCAACAATGAGAAAAAAGAGCGCTATGCCAAGGTAATCAACAATCTCAAAATAATTCGTGATGCGGAGATCGCCTATGCAGAGGTCAACAGGAGATTTACAGCCAATTACAATGATTTGATCAGTTTCATTGACACGGCTCAATTCGCTGTCACCGAAGTGAAGAACATTGTTGTGACGGAGCAAAGAGGTAGGATCACAGTCGATGTGGAGAAGAGAATTGTGGATACTGTTGGCTTTGAGCCGGTCATCAATTCCTTCAAGGGAAGAGATTACAAGAACATGATGAATGTGCCGGGTACCGACGCCAAATTCGAATTGAAAACGGGAACTGTAGAAAAAGTTCAGGGAGTTCAAGCCTCTGTGTTCGAAGCTAAAATTGACAAGGCGGTTGTTTTAGAAGGACTTAACAAAGACTTGATCCGTCAAGAGAAAGAAGCCCTCGGTGGAATCAATGTGCCCGGAGAATACATTGCGGTTGGATCGTTGGAAGAAGTGAATTCAAACGGTAACTGGCCTCCTTTCTACGATGGACCAAAAGATCAAAGTGAAGAATAGATCGATTGACCTTAACAATCTCTACGAAACTCACCTATCCATCCAATTAAGTTTGAATGGATTTTCTTTTTGTGTTCTCGATAAAACCTATGACCTGGTTCAAAAGCTGGTGCATCACCCTTTTGAGGATGCAGCTGCTGGACCGGAGGATCTCCTGGCGCGAATTCAAAGCATTTTTGAAAAAGAGACTTTACTGCAGCAGAAATATGGCTCGGTCAATGTGAGTCATGTGAACGAGCTTTCTTCTCTTGTGCCCAAACCTTTTTTTGACGAGAGCAAATTGAAGGATTACATTCGATACTCATCCAAAACCTTTGATAACGACTATATCGTGTGGGACGAGATCGAAAACCATGATCTCATCAATGTTTACATCCCTTTCGTCAACGTAAATAATTTCCTGCTCGAACGTTTTGGGAGCTTCGAATACAAGCATTTCTCAACCGTGCTTATCACGAACCTGCTGAGCACATATCGATACAGCGAGCATCCGCACATCTTCATCCATCTGGACAGAAGCCGCATGTACGTGGTAGCGATTTCAAATAATAAGCTGCAGCTATACAACAGCTTTTCGTTCAAGACCCGAGAAGATTTTCTCTACTACCTCCTCTTTGCGGCCGAGCAGCTCGGCATGGATCCGGAAGACTTCGAGCTGGTCCTGTCGGGTGACATAGACAAAAACAGTGAGCTCTACGACATAGCCTACACCTATGTCAGAAAAACAGGTTTGATCGAGAACCGATTCAAGTACGAGTTCGATACATCTGTCAGTGAGTCCCTGAAGAGAAAGCACATGACTCTCATTCATCAATACTAATGCGCATCGTATCGGGAAAATACAAGGGTAAAAGAATTGATGCTCCCAGAAAGCTGCCTGTCAGGCCCACAACCGACATGGCCAAAGAAGCGCTGTTCAACATACTCAACAATCGATATTTTTTCCCGGAGCTCTCAGTTCTGGACCTTTTCTCAGGAATTGGGAGCATCAGCCTGGAATTTGCCTCGAGAGGATGCGAAGACATAACTTCGGTGGATGCACATGCAGGTTGCGTATCCTTTCTGGACGCTACGAGTGAGAAGCTGGAGGCTGATATAAAATGCATACGTTCTGATGCTTTGAGCTATCTTCGGAAAACCCCGAAAAAATTCGATTTGATTTTTGCGGACCCCCCTTATGATTTAGAACGAGAGGAACTCATTCAACTTGTTGATCAGGTTATGGACAGGGAGCTGCTGAAAGAAGATGGCGCACTCATCCTGGAACACAGCACCCGAATGAAACTTGACGACAACCCGTTCTTTGCCGAATCCAGAAAATACGGAGGAAGCTCCTTTAGTTTCTTCACTAGCTCAGCCAGTTCTTGAAGTTTTTGACTTTCTCGCGACTTACTATGATCTCCTGCTCCGAATAGTTTTTCAGTTTGATCTGAAGACGGCTGTTTGTATAGGATATGATATCCTCGATGGCATCCACGTGGATGATGAATTTCCTGCTGACCCTAAAGAACTTGACGGGATCCAGCTGGTCCTCCAATTGTTCGAGAGTCTGATCGAGAAGGTAGTTCTTTTTGTCACTCGTGTACAAATAGGTTGCTTTGTGCTCACTGTAGAAGCACTCTACCGAATCGGTTTCCACTACCCTGAGGTGCTGCCCCACCTTTATAGTGAATCTCTTCTTATAATTCCTGTCCAGAGGATTGACCAGGAGCTTCTTGATCTGGCTTATGTCCACCATCAGGTTATGCTCCTTGGGCTGATTCTCCTCAAACTTCCCTATGGCTGTCTTGAGCTCGTCGTCATCAATCGGTTTGAGCAGATAGTCGATGCTGTTCAGCTTAAATGCCTTCAGTGCATATTCATCGTAGGCTGTGGTAAAAATGATGGCACTCCTCACCTCGACCTGCTCGAATATCTCAAAGGAAAGTCCATCCGACAATTGAATGTCCAGCAGAATCAGGTCGGGAGCCTCGTTTGATTCGAACCATTCAATCGATTCCTTTACAGAATGGAGCATGGCCTCTGCCTCTATCCCAATTTCCGATAACATGCGTTGCAATCGCCGTGCCGATGGCTTTTCGTCTTCTATGATAATTGTTCTAAGCATCTTGTTACAGGTCGAATTTGTCCTTGTCCATATATTCTTTGATCTTCCGTTCCTCCCAGTCCTTGGAGAATACGATGTTTTTGCCAAAAACACTCAGCCAGTGACCGACCAGGCCGATCCCCCAAAAGAACCAGACGGCAAACATGCCAAAGTCCCATCTTCGCATATGAAATTCCCCTGTCTTGATAAATCCGGCAATCGAACCCCCGAAAGTCAAAAATATATTGACCGCCAGGTACCAGAACAGATGCCAGTAAAACCCTTTGATGTCTTTCACTCGTTTCTGTGCTCTCAGGTATCTCTCCTGCTCTGAAAAATTTCTTTCCATCATAATTCTAGTATTTTGTTGATTCATCCTTGTCTTCTTCCATCAGCCTGCGGATCTTCTGCTCTTCCCATTGAGATCCGAACCCGTACAAGGTAAGAGCATGGGCTGCTAACCCGAGTCCCCATCCAAACAAGGGAAACCAAAACCATTGGAAATCCCAATACGTAAAGTAATTGACTAATATCAGGAAGGGGTTTATCATCAAATACGCGATCAAATGCGTGTAAAAGTTCTTCATCTCCTCCACGCGCTCCTGGGCGCGCTGAAAACTGTTTAATCTTTTTTTGTCCTCTTCAGTCATATCAATAGTATTTTTCATTTTTTTCTTTCTCCATGATCTCACGGATTTTCTTTTCCTCCCAGTTCGTGCCGTAGCCAAAAGTTTTAAAGGCGTGTATCGTCAGTCCGAGTCCCCATCCAAACAACGGGAACCAAAACCATTGAAAGCCCCAATACGTCCTGTAGTTGATATAAGCCAGGAAGGGCATTACGAAGACATACGCAATCAGGCTGCCATAGAACTCCTTGAGCTCCTCCACCCTTTTTTTGGCTCGTAAATATTTCGCACTCTCGTTCATATAGTCAGTTTTAATTATTTTGATTTCTCGTGTCAACAAAGGCAGTTTCACCCGGAATACTTTGTTGGCATCTTCGATGACCACCTGCCTGTCGGTCACCAGTTGATACCTCTGTTTGATATTCGACAGTCCAACTTTCGTGCTTTTTTCAAGCGATTTTTTCGGGTTGATGTTGTTTTCCACAACCAGGTAGCCGTTCTCTTCAAAAATCTCGATGCGAAGGGGCTGCCCGGAAGTTATGACATTGTGTTTTACGGCATTTTCAAGCAAGAGCTGAAGAGAAAGTGGAACGATCTTCGCCTCTTCCCGGGCTACCTTTTCAGGAATGGTATATGAAACGGCATCTTCAAACCGCATCTGCAACAATTGCATGTAAGATCTGGCAAAGGCCAGCTCGTCGGTTAACGAGATCAAATCCTTGTCCTTTTGCTCCAGCACATAACGATAAACCTTGGATAGCTTCGTGGTGAACTTCTCAGCCTGGTGGGGACTCTCCCCAATCAATGAAGTGAGCACATTCAGGCTGTTAAAGAGAAAATGAGGATCCAGCTGGTTCTTCAGCGATTCAAATTTGGCCGATTCAGTTTTGGCAACAATCTGGGACTCCTTGACTTTCTTTTTCTGATCCCTGTTGTAAAAATAGATCACGTGAAAAATCAGGACCACGATCAAGGCCACGGATGTTCCAAAATAATAATTGCGGATCGATTCGGAAGCCCAAAACTCAGCTATGGTTTGGCCATTATATAGCATTGCCGTTACCATGCGGAGGAAAAAAAGCCCGACAACTGAAACGACAGTAGAACCGATCACACCGGCCAGAATTCTTTTCACGCCTGAGTTCTCCTTCCAGGGAATCGTTTCCAGGTATTTGAAATAGTACATGTTCGCATAACCCAAAACGAAGGAGTACAGTTGGTAGATGCTAAAATTGATCAACAAGGCATTGAAACTTTCAAACTGGAACCTGTTTCCGAGAAGGTTGCCGATGACAAAGATCACGGTTCCGATAAAAAAGACGATAGCAAAATTTCTGAAGGGTCGTTTCATTATAGTATGCCTTTGGGCTTGATTCTCAAATTTACGTTCTTTGGGTATCAATTCAAATGGTTAATTTCCAGTTCATTTTCTTCTTTGATCGAGTCCGTCTCAGCAATGTACTCGATTTGGTTTCGTTGCTGGGTCAGCATCTCACTGTCTGTGTTCGTGTCCAACTCATTGGAATGGCTTAAAAAACTGATAATGTATGCGATGACTGTGAAACAAATACGTATCATGATTATCATTTTAACTGGGCACCGATGCCTTAGCGTTTGTTGAGTACAAATATCCGCCAACAGGCAACCCTGGGAAAAACTCTTTAACCGAATTGTCATATATTTAGGACGAATTGTAAAAAAGCACCCACCGGGCCATTTACGAAGTTCTCCCCCGATCCCAGGGATGCGTAACAATTCACATCTTTTTACTACTTATAAGTAAATCAACTTTTCAGGTGACCAAAGAACTGGAGTCGAAATTTGCAGAGGAACTGGAAAAGAACCAGGGCATCATTCACAAGGTATGTCGTTCGTATACCAATAATGAGAATGCGCACAAGGATCTTTTTCAGGAAATCACGATTCAGCTTTGGAAAGCCTACCCTAAATTCAGAGGTGATTCGAAATTCAGTACCTGGATGTACCGGGTTGCCTTCAACACAGCGATATCGCTCTACAGGAAATCAAAACGATCTGTTGACACGACTCAGATCTACGACAACCTGAAAGAGCTGGAATATCAAGACTATGATGATACCAGAGACAAACAGCTCGACCTGCTCTACCAGGCGATTTACAGTCTGAACGACATTGAGAAGGCCCTGGCGCTGATGTATCTGGAAGACAAGAGCTACCGTGAAATATCTGAAACTCTTGGGATCAGCGAAGTAAATGCCCGTGTAAAAATGAACCGGACCAAAACAAAACTAAAGAACATTCTGAATCCTTGATTATGGACAAATTGGAGAACTTGAAGGATGTGTGGAAGAATCAGGCCGTCACCGGGCTGAACTACACCAAGGAAGACATTCACAACATGGTGAAGAAGAAATCGACTTCCATTGTAAAATGGATCCTGATCATAAGCATCATTGAATTCCTGTTACCCTATGTGCTGATCCTGTTTACGGATCTGGAAACACCGAGCCGGATTTATGCAGAATACGGACTCGGCAACCTGACCCGAAATTACACCATTGTCCATGTCATTATCATATTGGGTTTTATCTATGTCTTCTACAGAAACTACCGCAACATATCGGCCGACAGCAGCGTTAAAAATCTTTTGAGAGACATTCTCAAAACAAGGAAAACCGTCAAATACTATATCTATTACAACCTTCTGATGATGGGAATTCTCGGACTGCACTTTTTCTACATCATCATGAATTCAGAAATGTTCATCAGCAAATTGCCCGAGAACGCCAACATAACCGTGCTTTGGGTTACGGCTATTTTGCTCTGGGGCCTGTTCATTCTCCTTGTATGGTGCTTTTACCGGATCATTTACGGGATCTTTCTCAAAAAGCTTCAAAGAAATTACGGGGAGTTGCGGAAAAGGGAATGATCCTTCCGAGGGGTTACAAGATGTCAAGGCTTCCCTTTCCTTCCCGGATCACTTCGACCTCGTCTCCTGAAACGTCAATTATCGTGGAAGGGACGTTGTCTCCATATCCCCCATCGATCACCAGATCGACCCGGTCCTGCCACTTTTCAAAAATAAGCTCCGGGTCAGTTGTGTATTCGATAAGCTCGTCCTCATCATAGATCGACGTGGAAACGATCGGATTGCCCAATTCTTTGACAATGCTTCGGATGATATTGTTATCCGGCACTCGAATACCCACGGTTTTTTTCTTTTTGAAATCCCTTGGCAGCTTATTGTTGCCTGTGAGCACGAAGGTATAAGGGCCCGGAAGAGCTCGTTTCAGCAGTTTGTACACAGGGGTCTCTATCTGCCTGACATAGGAGGATAAATTGCTCAAATCGTTACAGATAAAGGAGAAGTTGGCCTTTTCCAATTTGACTTTTTTGATTCGCGCGATCTTCTCCAGGGCCTTTGAATTGGTGATGTCACAACCCAGGCCATAAACCGTGTCGGTCGGATAGATTATCAGTCCTCCTTTTCTCAAAACCTCAACCACCTCGGCGAGTGCCCTGGGCGATGGATTCTCATTGTACATTTTGATCAATCTTGACATGGTGTACTTTTAATTAGGATCAAATCTTTTTATTCCACAAACTATTCAACGACTTAATCTACTACCAGTCGAAAACCTTCCCCGTGAATGTTGATGATCTGCACCTTCTCATCTGGCTTGAGGTACTTGCGTAGCTTCGCGATATAAACGTCCATGCTGCGCGATGTGAAATAGTTGTCATCCCTCCATATCTTGGTAAGGGCCAGGTCCCTGGGAAGAAGGTCGTTCTTGTACAAAGCGAGCAGCTTCAGGAGTTTATTCTCTTTGGGGGACAATTTTTTGGGTTCCTCTCCTTTGTACGACAATTGCCTCAATTTGGAATTCAAATGAAAATCTCCGATCTCAAATTCGAACTGGCTGTCGTCATTGGAAGCGTCGGCCTCCTTACGCTGTAGAATCGCTTTTATCTTGTGCAAAAGAATCTCGGAGTCGAAGGGTTTGTTCAGATAGTCATCTGCCCCGACCTGGTATCCTTTCAAAACATCCTCTTTCATGGATTTGGCCGTCAAAAAGATCAGGGGAATGTCGGCGTTGACCATCCGAATGTCCTTGGCCAGCGAGAAGCCGTCCTTTTTGGGCATCATCACGTCGAGAATACATATGTCAAAGTCGTCATTCTTAAAGGCGATCAGGCCCTCGAGTCCGTCTTTGGCATGTTCCACGTCGTAGTCGTTCATAGCGAGGTAGTCCTTCAATACGGTTCCAAAATTAGGATCGTCCTCTACGAGTAATATTTTTTTATTTGCCATGATAATTGATTTTAATATTGGGTGCTGTGATAATAATTTTGTTTCTTAACTAGATTGCTGGTATTTTGATGGTAAAGGTGCTTCCTTTACCCTTTTCACTTTCAACAAAAACCTGTCCCTGGTGTCGTTCTACAATGCTCTTGACATAAGACAATCCCAAACCGTGGCCTTTCACGTTGTGAATGTTTCCGGTCTGTTCCCTGTAGAACTTGTTGAAGATCTTTCTCTGCACGGGTTTGCTCATTCCGATGCCATCATCCGTGATTTTGATGACTATGTAATTCCCGGCGTTGACGGTTGATACATAAACGTTGGGCGCATCATTCGAATATTTGACCGCGTTGTCCAAAACGTTCATGATCACATTGGTCATATGAAATTTGCTCGCGAGTGCCTCACTTTGAACCGCCTCAAACTTTTTTTCGATCAGACCATCCCTGTCGCGAATGATCAGGTCGAAATGGCCGATCGCATTGTCGATGATCTCGTGCATGTCGACAACTTCCTTGCTAAGGTCCAGCTGATTCTTCTCCAGCTTTGAGATTCGAAGGACATTCTCGACCTGGGCGTGCATGCGTTTGTTTTCTTGACGTATCATCTCAGCATACCGGGTCACCTTTTCTTGGTCATTTATGATCCTCGGATTTCGTATAGAATCGATGGCCAGGTTTATCGTCGCAATTGGTGTTTTGAACTCGTGCGTCATATTGTTGATGAAATCCGTCTTGATCTCTGAAATCTGCTTTTGCCTTATCAGCTGGTAAATTGCGCTTCCAAAGGCAATTATTATGATGAAAATGAATACGGCCGAGAGGACCAGTATCCACGACATGGTCGACAGGATATACTCCTTTTTCTCGGGGAAGCTCACAAGGAGCTGGTAATCACTTGACTCCTCATCCGTTACAAACAGAGGGACCTTATAGGTATAACCTCTCTGCTCGACGAACTTATCGGATTTCACTTTCGTCAAAACCCCATCACTGAACACCCCATACTCAAACTTTGTATTGATATCTCTTGCCCTGAGCTCATTGTCCAGATTCATGCGAATCTCATTGTTGCTAACCCGGTCATGGATCGGGGTTCGAGATACTATGTTCTTGAAAATACCCTCCAGCTCCAGCTTGTCATATCGATCGAGCCTTTCCACCTTGACCATTCGATCTTTGGGTGAGAGATCTGAGAAATCCTTGGAACTGAACTCAATTTTCTCAACCTGGGTCTCCTCACGACTCAAAAAGGTCCTGAAGTTGACTGTATCCGCTTCAAAAGGAGAAAACTGACTCTGGTAGTTATTCTCCAGTATGCTTTGCCTGAATGTAAAGACCTCATTTCTGCTGGTATCGATCTGCTGAAAGACAAAATCCCGAACATTGCTCTCTTTTGATTTCTGCATGCTGTCGATCATGGGCGCGTACCTCGAAATATTGTCCCGAAACTCACGCTTCTGTATATTTTCAGATACCCGTGACAGAGCAAACTTCACGCCCGTTGAAAACTGTTCCTCTTTTAATTCAATAGAAGATCGGATCCAAAATATTTGAACCGTGATGATACCCAGAAGTGCGATGATCATCAATACGATCAACAAAACGAAAATCCGTTTGCTCATTAAGACAAATTTAGAGTTTCCTTAATAGATGAATAATGATTTAACAAATGTTAACGAAAGAATCAATTAAATTAACATTAAATTAAGACATTTTCTAAATTTTTAAGGAATTTCGGAAAGTATATTTTTGTGAATGGCATTCACCGCCTGGCGACAGTTGGCGAGGTCCCCGTCATTTTCAATGACGTAGTCGGCATTTTTCACCTTGTAGTTCTGATCCATTTGATTTTGGATTCTTGCTTCAACCTCCGAACGGGTCGCCCCGTCCCTGGCCCTGACGCGATCGATTCGCATTTCTGTTGGGGCAGCTACCACAACAATCCTATCGTACTGATCCTGTTTGTTCTTCTCAAATAGCAAGGGATTCTCCTGGATCACATAGGCCGTGTCGTGTTTTCCGACCCAGTCCTTGAAGTGTTTCTCCACTGCCGGATGCACCATTTGATTGAGAGCCTTGAGACTCTCTTTGTCGTTGAACACCACTTCCGCCAGGTAACGAGTGTTCAGGCCCGATTCATCATAGGCTTTTTCACCGAACCTTTTTTTAATGCCAGCAATGAGCGACTCAGAGGTCACCATGAGTTTTTTCGCTTCATCATCAGCGAAATAGACAGGAACCCCCAATTCTGCGAACATCCGCGCAACGGTGCTCTTGCCACTGCCAATTCCTCCGGTCAATCCAACTATCTTCAAGGACTTTGTTTTGGTTAAATGAAGTGCTCTTCTATTTCTTGATTAAAAATTCAATCTTATTGGGTATCACCTTGACGTCAAAAATGATCTCCGGTTTTTCAACCACCTCGGGAATCAAATAGTCCAGGTTGTTGTCTTCGGTTTTTTTGTAATCGCATTGTACGCGAAAACTGTTTTCCGGTATTTTGTTGAAGTCTTTCAAGGCGACCTGAAACACGACTTTCACTTCTTTCGGATAGGTGCTGATCAAATAATTTCTAGGCAAATTGATCACTTCAAAAGGGATCGAGAAGGATCCATCCGTAATTTTATCCACCTCTCCCTTCACGCTCACTTCCTGTTCGGAAAGCTCTACAGCCTCGTTGGGAGGGCGAACTCTGATCTTTCGGGAGAAGGAAGCCGACAGATCTTGCAGGGTTATATCTTCCGTGTAGACCTTATCAATGGTATCAATGACCTTCTCCGGACCCGAAATTGTTACCATTTGCGGTTCTATTTCGACGGGCTGAACAAAGTTGAACCCATTTTTGAACTCAAAATTCACTTCGGATATGACTTCCACCTCTTTGGACTTGCGCACTCCCAGATCAAAAAACAAGGTGTCGGGCTCGGCGTTGAGAACCACAGTTTCAGCAGACAGCTGAGCCTGAAGGAAATTGATGTTCGAACTGGTCTCGCTGTAATACTCACTCCCGGATTTTCTATCGATTTCGGTCAGCGTATATTCGAGGACTTTTGGCTTGAACCCGTACCTGAGCAACTTGAAGCCCGAAGTCTTCAGCGTGAGTCTGATTTCTTTCTCCGGCTCATTTTGAATGAGCTTGTTTTTCGGGATGTCGGTGTAACTAAGACCAAAATCGACGTCCGAAATATATTCTTGCGAAAGTTTGATCAGGGTCCAAAACAGGAAGGACAAAGACAAAAACAACAAAAACACCCTGAGCTTTTTGTTGCTCTTCAAAGTATCCATTTTATTTGAACCCGACTTTTCGACCATCTTTGAGACTATACGGACTAAATTATAAAAAAAGAGGCCATCGGAAAAGGATTTTTCCAGATAGCCTCAGATATCTTTCAAGCTAAGAGTTACTTCTTCTTTACCTCCTTTGGAGCGTATTTCTTGCTGAGCTCCATCGAAATTGCGGAACGTTCGAATTTGATCTTGCCAGCTCCGGTCTCTATGACGCACGTATTGTCACTGTCGATCAGGTCGATGATTTTACCGTGAATCCCACTTGTGGTGACCACTTTTGCCCCTTTCTTGATCGAGGCCTGGAATTTCTTCTCGTTTTTCTGCCTTTTGATCTGCGGACGGATCATAAAGAGGTAAAGAACCAGGAACATCAGGGGAATCAAAACATAATTTCCTATGCCGCCCCCTCCGGCCTGTAAAGCTAATAGATCGTACATATATCGTTGTTTAGCTGTTCTGCTTCATTTTCGGACTCGGTGTAACCTGGGCGCGGATCTTCAGGATCTCTTTCCCACCTTCGGTGTTGGTGCGCAAAGTGATCTGCTTTTGCTGAAGGTTCGGCTTTCGATAGCTGTTGAACTTCACCTTGATTTCACCGGCTTCACCGGGCATGATAGGCTCTTTCGGCCACTCAGGCACAGTACATCCACAGCTTCCTTTGGCTGAAGTGATAATCAGCTCTGATTTACCCACATTGGTGAATGCAAAAACAGTTTCAACCACGTCACCTTCATTGATGGTTCCGAAATCGTGCTCGGTTTTGTCGAATTTGAATCGAGGTCCACCCATCTTGATTTCACTGTCTCTTTCCTTGGCGACTTCAAGATTTTCCGTCTTGATTTTCTTAGTTGCGTCTTCCTTACAAGAAGTAAATGACAGGCCCATTACGACCAAAGTGATAACGATTAAATTCTTCATCATTGTTTAATTTTTTTATTCCCTGCAAATGTATAATTTTTTACAACAATCCCCGCCCAATTTTCTTGAGCTTCCCCGAATTGTTGTAATCCTTCAGCAATTTGTCCAAAACCCCGTTAATGAAGTAGCTGCTCTTGGTCGTCGAATAGTCTTTGGCGATCTCGATGTACTCATTAATGGTTACTTTCGTGGGTATCGAAGGGAAGTAGAGGAATTCAGTCAGCGCCATTTTGATCAGGATCATGTCGAGGTCGGCTATGCGCTCGGTATCCCAGTTCGGCGTTTTCGCGTCTATTTCTTCAGTGAATTCATCCTGGTGCAACACGGCCTTGCGAAACAGTTCCAGCAAGAACTCCTCGTCGTCTTCTTTGACCACAAGGTCTTTCAGGTCAAATGAATATGATGCCTTCATCTGCTTGAAGGTTTTCAGAATCATTGTATTGACCATTGGGTAATCGTCCACCCAGCCCAGATTGATGCTTTCATAAAAATCAAAAAGCTTCTCATTTGGCGCTACGATCTCCTTGAACAGATAAATGATGAAATCCCGATCTTCCTTGAAATCGTTTCGCCCGGAATTCATATAGTCCAGGTACTTTTGATCCTCGGTCATCTGGTCAAGCACGATTCGAACATATTCCCGATTGTCCTTCCACTGATCCAACTTTTTGTCCCTGGCGTAATCTTTCAGCGCCGGACTGTTCTCTATGGACTTCAAAACCGAATTCTCAACAAACTTCAAATTGGGATTTCGATCTTCTTCGGTTGCCAGGTATTTCTTTTTTTTGATCTCAATATGCTCCATCGAAAGATCTCGAACCGCAAGCAGAAAGAGCAGTTGCAACACATAAAGGTCCTTGGCCTTATGAATATTGAAGAGAAGGAATTTTTCTTGTTTTTTAAGATCGTCACTTCGCGACTGGAGCACCGCGTAAATGGATTGCATGACCTTGATTCGGATATGTCTCCGGTTCACCATAATTCAAAAGATCGTATATTCATTACTAAATCACTCTCAATGCAATGAAGGGCAAAAATACCACTTTTTTTTAAGGATTTCGCTGGCGAAGTTAAGAATCAATTCGGGAATTCCTGCTTTCACCGGTTCCAGTGAAAGGCAAATTATACGTATCTTCGCGGTCACTAAGTCGAGATTTCTTTTCCTATGAGCGCCCTTCGCTATCTGAACAAATTTTTTCTGAAGTACCGCTATCGATTGATCCTGGGGATTCTCATCACGATCGTGGCAAAGATCTTTGCGCTTCAAATACCCCAGCTCATTCGTGAATCGCTTAATGTTGTCGAGGACTACAAGAACAACAGGATCACGGATATAGACATTGTCAAGTCTCAGCTGGTCATCAATATCGTTTATATCATAGGAGCCGCATTGCTCTCGGGACTGTTTACTTTCATGATGCGTCAAACCCTGATCGTCATGTCGCGACTCATTGAGTATGATCTTAAAAACGAGGTGTTTGAACAATACGAAAATCTATCCCTCAATTTTTACAAGCGCAACCGCACGGGAGACCTGATGAACCGGATCAGCGAAGACATCGGCAAGGTTAGAATGTATTTCGGACCGGCGATCATGTATACGATGAACATGCTGGTGCTCTTTGTCATCGCAATTGCCAACATGGCACGAATCGACACCAAATTGACCCTCTATACCCTTCTCCCCTTGCCGGTGCTTTCGGTTTCCATTTACTTTCTCAGCAAGGTGATCAACGAAAGAAGCAATGTGGTTCAGCAATACCTTTCGAAGCTGACAACCTTTGCCCAGGAAACCTTCTCCGGGATCAATGTGGTCAAAGCTTACAGCATTGAGAACTTTACTACCCGATCCTTTACAGATCTTGCTGTAGCCAGTAAAGACAAGAATATTGCCCTATACAAGGCACAGGCACTTTTCTTCCCACTTATGCTGCTCCTGATCGGGATCAGCAATCTCCTTGTCATTTATGTTGGAGGCATGCAATACATCCGGGGGGAAATTGACAATATCGGCATCATTGCAGAATTCATCATCTATGTCAACATGCTGACCTGGCCCGTGGCAGTCGTGGGTTGGGTGACCTCCATTGTTCAGCAGGCCGAGGTGTCTCAAAGGCGAATCAATGAATTTCTTCAGGAAACGCCCGATATTCAGAACATGCAGGAAAAACACACTCCGGTTCAGGGAAAAATAGAGTTTCGAAACGTCTCCTTCACCTACGAGGATACCAATATCCAGGCACTCAAGGACGTTAGCTTCAAGATAGAGCAGGGCAAAACCCTCGCCGTTCTGGGAAAAACCGGAAGCGGAAAATCGACTATTGCGGCTCTGATCCCACGCATGTATGATGTGGATCAGGGAGACATTCTTATTGATGAGCAGCCCATCAGGGAGCTCAATTTGAAGGACCTTAGAGAGAGTATCGGCTATGTTCCGCAGGACGCCTTTCTGTTCTCTGACAGCATAAAGAACAACATTCGGATCGGCAAGGAATCAGCGGACGATGAAGAAATTCGACAAGCTGCCGAATCGGCCTATATTCTGCATAACATAGAAAACTTCCAGAACGGTTTCGACACACTTGTCGGGGAACGCGGGGTCACTCTTTCCGGCGGACAAAAACAACGGGTATCCATTGCCCGGGCGCTTATCGCGGATCCGGAGATTCTCATCTTTGACGACTGCCTGTCAGCGGTTGATACGGAAACCGAAGAGATCATTCTGGAGAACCTGGGCAAGGCCACAAAAGGCAAGACAACCATCATCATCAGTCACAGGACCTCATCGGTTAAAAATGCCGATCACATCATAGTTCTCGATCACGGACGGGTTGTTCAGTCGGGTGTGCATGAAGACCTTATCCTAAAGGAAGGTTACTACCGGGACATCTACAATCAGCAGCTCGAAGAGAAGCTGAGCGGGCAGGAAACCTGAGCCCGGGCGTTAAAATAATTGTTGCATACGTAATATAATTTTATAGATTTGTCTGAACTATTTTTTAAACGCTAAACAAAATTATCGAAGAATATGGAAGAAAAAGGGTTTGTTGATCACGAGGAGATTTTTTCTCAGGTACTGAGAGCAGGTAGAAGAACCTATTTTTTTGATGTGAGGGAAACAAAAGCCGGTGATTATTATCTGACGATCACCGAAAGCAAGAAATTCACCCACGACGACGGGTCATTCCACTATAAGAAACACAAGATTTATCTTTACAAAGAAGACTTTCACGAATTCAATGACATCCTGCAAAAAGCGACGGATTTCATTTTGGATGAGAAAGGAGAAGAAGTCATCAGTGAAAGACACCAAAAGGACTATAGTAAAATCAACGGAGAGAGCGTGAAAATGGATGAAACCAGTAACACCTCACCGGAAAGTTTTACCGACGTCAATTTTGAAGACATTTAATTAAAAAAGCCATCCACATCGGATGGCTTTTTTTTGCTGGCTTCCTATTGCATCACACCACAGCCAGATCTCTTTGGGCCAATTCCTTAAACAGTCCCTCGTTCAGCAGATTGAGCACGGCTGACTTGTCGGAAGTCTTAACCAGGAAAGACAGGTTGTAGTTGCTTCCCCCATAAGAGATCATTCGAATCGGAATGTCTTTCAGGCTGTTGAAGATGGAAGCGGTAACGCCCTTTTTGTTCTGCGAGATATCTCCGGCGATACAGACAATGCTAAGGTCAGAATCAACTTCAATGGTTCCAAATCCCTGCAGCCCTTTTTTGATCTGAGCCAATTTCGTCGTATCGTCAATTGTCAGTGACACGGCAACCTCAGAAGTGGTAATCATATCTATGGCGGTCTTGTGATCTTCGAAGACCTCAAACACATTTTTCAGAAAACCATAAGCCATCAGCATACGGTAGGATTTGATCTTGATTGCCGTAATGTTGTCCTTGGCGGCAACCGCCCTTATGCTCCTAACCTCAGCTCCCTGGTGAATAAGCGTCCCGGGGGAATCGGGCCTGAATGTATTTTTCAAAAGCACCGGAATGTTGTTCTCCCTGGCAGGGATAATGCTTTGCGGATGTAGAATCTTGGCTCCGAAATAGGCCAGCTCGGCAGCCTCGTCAAACGACAACTCCCCGACGGAAAACGTGTTCTCCACATACCTCGGGTCGTTGTTGTGCATCCCGTCAATGTCGGTCCAGATCTGGATCTGTCTGGCATCAGCCGCGGCACCGATCAGCGAGGCGCTGTAGTCACTTCCTCCCCTTCTCAAGTTATCAATCTCGTTCAGATGGTTCCTGCAGATGTATCCCTGGGTGATGTAGGTTCTGTTTCCGGAATCGCTTTGAAGAACTTTGCGCAAGTCCTGTCGAATACGCTCTGGCTCGGGTTCTCCGTTACGGTCGATTCGCATAAAATCAAGGGCTGACAAAAGTTCACTGGAAACATTGATGGACTCCATGTAATATTGGAAAAGGCCCGTCGATACCAGTTCACCCTGCGCCAGGATCTCCTTCTCAGAGCTTTCCGTAAAGTCTGTGGTTGCTATACTGTTCAACAACGCGTTGTGGGTTTCCAAAAAGGCAAAGGCTTTTTCCTGCATGCCATCATCCGGAAGCAAATCCCGAACCACTTCCCGATATTTCCGATTCAGGCTGTCGATATAGAAAATTGCCTGCTCCTTATTACCTGATTTAAGGTGGCGGGCAATCTCGACCAATGTGTTGGTCACGCCCGACATGGCCGAAAGCACGACGATTTTGTCTTCCCTTACCTGATTGACAATATCAGCTACTTTTCGAAAATTTTCAACGGAACCCACTGAGGTTCCACCAAACTTGAGTACGATCATTTCTTATTGAATTTGGACAAATATTTTCATTTTATTTCGAGTTGATAAAAAAATTGAAATATATTTACAAATTATAACATAGTGTGTAAATTTCAACAATGAGGACGATTCAGGAAACAGTAGAGACCATCATCAAGCGAACGCCCTTTATCGAAGAAGCCATGCAGGACAAGCTGATCAATGTCTCCTCGCTGGCCAGGCTCATTCAGCCCGAAGTGGAACAAATTTTAGGGAAAGAGGTGAAAACCGGGGCGGTCATGATGTCGATCAATCGAATGTCACCCATAGAGATCCTGAAAATAAGAAAGAATGTCAAGTCACTGTCACTGAAACTCGGAGATTTCATCGTGCGCTCGGATCTTTTTGACTATACGTTTAAAAATTCCAGTACGCTTCCCCTGAACATATCAAAGATCTTTGCCCGAATCGGAAACAACAGGGAGTCCTTCTTCACCGTATCTCAAGGCATCTTCGAGACCAATATCGTTATCAGTGCAAATCTAAAGGAGGAAGTCGATGATATTTTTAAGCAGGAGGAGCTGATCAATTCGATGAGCAAACTGGCCTCGATTACCATCAAACTGCCGAAAGTCAACCTGGAGCAGTCCGGGATCTACTATTTCATACTCAAACAGCTGGCCTGGGCCAATATCCCGGTTCAGGAGGTCATCTCCACCACGCACGAGATCACGCTCGTGGTCAAAGAGGAGGACATCAACAGGACCTTCTCGATTCTGATCGATTTGAAGAAGATGTGATGCTATAAGCGCTGCCTGTACTTCTGCTGGAAGAACTCAAAGTACATGTATAACAGGTAATTCACCTCCAGGCCGTAATTGATGGTCGGCTCGTAGTCGATGAATTGATTGTACAAATTTGGATTCCATGCCGTCGGATTCGCAGCCCTTTGATTCCATTCAAAGACGTAAGCCCTGTTCCTTTGTTGAAGAACGTTCAGCGACCAGTAGTTCATCGGCGGCTGCGTGACCAGCCACTGATTGAACCCGATTTCAAGGATGATGATCTCGTATTCGAGCTCATCATTCTCAATCTTTATCGTGTCGAGCGTTGCCGTTCCCGTCAGGCTGTCCTGGCTTGTGGATTTAACATCGGCCTGGGTTCCTGTTTTCCCGGAGTGACAGGCTCCGGCCAGAATGGAAACAAAAACAATTGCTGCAAGTAATGTCCTCATAGGATTGTATTTATCGGATGAATGGATTGACCGGATGAATCGATTCATGGGGAGAGAGGATTCATCGGATTAACCTAAAATATAAACTCAAAATTGATGCCAATTTCAACCTTCAAAACCTTCTCACCGTCAATAGAGTTCTTTCACGGCCCTGCCAAAGAATTTCAGGATGTCTGATGCGATAAAAGACTCCTGGGACTCCTCATTTTCAATGCCTATGTCAGCAGCTCTTCCGTGCAGGAAGACACCCAGAATGCTGGCCTGCAAGGAATCGTATCCCTGAGCAAGGAGTCCGGTGAGGATCCCGGTAAGCACATCCCCGCTTCCGGCAGTCGCCAGGGCTGGATTGCCCGAGCCATTGAAGAAGATCTTCGATCCCTGAGTTATCGAGGTGTGGGCACCTTTGAGTACCACCACACAATTGTAACGACTCGCAAATTCCTGCTGCTTCTCAAGTTTTTCAAAATCATTGGCCCAGGGCCCGGCCAGGCGTTCGAACTCTCTGGGATGCGGCGTTAGAATGCTTTTGGCAGGAATAAGCGCCTTGATTTCATCGTGCTCTGAAATGATGTTCAATGCATCCGCATCCAAAACCAACGGATCGGAATGCGACTTGAGGAATTTGACAAAACCCTCTTTAGTTTTGATATGGGTACCCAGGCCCGGGCCGATGCCGATGGCTGTGGGTTTGGTTCTGAAATTGAAGAATTGAATGTATTGCTCGTCATCCACTTCCACCATGACCTCTGGATTTGCGGTCTGTAGCGGATCATATCCGCACTTGGGCACGTAGACGGATACCAGCCCCGATCCGGCCCGCAAGGCGGCTTTTGAGGCCAGTATGATGGCCCCGATTTTACCAAAACTTCCCCCCATAAGCAAACTGTGACCCGCAGTCCCTTTGTGATCAAATCGTCCCTTTTGCCGCAAGAACTGCCGGGCTAGCTCATGATCAACCAGCTCATGGCAGCCTTCAAGTTGTTCTATGAAGTCATCTGACAGGCCGATGTCCAGAATTTCCCATTGGCCGACGAATTGATATGCAGAGGGTAACAAAAAAGCGAGCTTCGGCTGTTGAAAAGTCAGGGTAAGAGAGGCTTGTACAATGGATTCGGGATCCTCAACAGGAGCTTCGGAAAACAACCCCGACGGAAAATCAATGGAAATCACTCGGGACGGACTGCGGTTTATCTGTGCAATGACTTCCCTGAGCCAGCCTCCGGGAGCACGACTGAGGCCCGTTCCAAAAATGGCATCAATTATCCAGCAGGAATCAGGAATGTCCGGACAATCTGAAGCGTCCCGCATAAAGTCAGGTTCGTAGCCCTGGTCTTGGAGCCTTTTGAGATTGATGTTAAAATCAGGGCTGTAGTTAGTGCTGAATTCCAGTATAAAGGTGTGAACCTTGAATCCCAGTGCGAGCAAGAGACGGGCGATCACCAGTCCGTCTCCACCATTGTTTCCAACCCCACAAAAAATCCAAAACTCGAGATCAGCTGCTGGTTTTTCTTCGAGTATCCGTTTGACGCAGCGATCGGCCGCCCGTTCCATCAAGTCGGTTGAGGAAATAGGCGTATGTTGAATCGTGGCCTCATCGGCCAGGCGCATCTGCTCGGAATTGAGAATTTTCATATCAAGTGTTCCGACTCTATGCCGGACACTTAAAATTACGAAAAATAGTCTGATTAGCCCCTGAAAACACCCATATTGGCGTACTTGTCCATACGAGCTGCGACAAGTTTCTTTTCGGTCAGCTCACTGAGTTCCTTATAAGCCTTTTTGATCGCCATTTCGACCGATTTGTAAGTCTTTTCGCGATCGGTGTGTGCACCCCCCAGCGGTTCCTTTATGATTCCGTCAATGAGTTTGAGCCGGTTCATGTCCTTGGCTGTAAGCTTCAAGGCCTCTGCAGCATCTTCCTTGTACTCCCAGCTTCTCCAGAGAATGGAAGAACAGGATTCCGGGGAGATGACCGTGTACCAGGTGTTTTCCAGCATTAGAACCCTGTCTCCAACCCCGATGCCGAGAGCTCCTCCAGAGGCTCCCTCGCCTATGATGATCGAAATGATCGGCGTCTTCAGCCTGGTCATCTCAAAAATATTTCGGGCGATGGCCTCTCCCTGCCCTCGCTCTTCAGCCTCCAGGCCGGGATAGGCTCCAGGGGTATCAATCAGGGTCACGACGGGAATTTTGAATTTCTCCGCCATTTTCATCAGGCGCAAGGCCTTTCTATATCCTTCCGGGTTCGACATCCCAAAATTACGGTACTGTCTCGTTTTGGTGTTGTACCCCTTTTGCTGACCTATGAACATGTAGGACTGGTCTCCGATTTTGCCCAATCCTCCGACCATGGCCTTGTCATCTTTTACGGTTCTGTCGCCGTGCAGTTCCATGAAAGTCCCTTTGGTCAGGGCCTTTATAAAATCAAGAGTATAGGGCCTCGAGGGGTGTCTTGAAAGCTGAACGCGCTGCCAGGCGGTCAGATTCTTGAATATCTCTTTTCTAGTGCTTTCCAGTTTTTTTTCTATCTGTTGGCAAGTTTCCGTCACGTCTACGTCGCTCTCTTCTCCAATCAACTTGCACTTGTCAAGCTGGTCTTCCAGCTCTTTTATCGGCAATTCAAAATCTAAATATTCCATATTTTATTTTTGAAAAAGTGATGATTCATCGCTACAAATATAGGAAGTTAAATCAATTAAAAGCGGTCGCGAATCAGGTACCTTTTTTGAACCTGACATTCTTGATCCATCCATTTAAAATGACGCAGGACAAGATGACAAGTGCTCCCAGGTAGAACTGAAGGCTCATCATTTCTTTGTCCCCAAAGATCAGCAGCGCCAGGATAATTCCGTACACAGGCTCGAGATTATTGGTCAGGACGATTGTAAACGGACTCATTTTTTTAAGGAGATTCGTGGCGACTACGAAAGGGTATGCAGTACACACCAGGGCAAGCAACAGCAAGTAAGTCCAATCCATTCGTGACATCTTGAAAAAGTCGGGGGTAAACTCACCCTGAATCAAAAGCAATGCGCTCAAGAAGACCATGGCAAAAAACAGCTCGTAAAAGGCAATCTTGCTGCCACTGTACTTCTGAATGAAACGGCTGTTCATGACTGCGAATAAGGCTACGAGAAATGCCGATGCCAGGGCCACAAGAATTCCATCCGTATAAACCGTCTCACTTCTGAAAATCACCACAAATCCGACAATGGCGACAAGAGCGAGAAAAAGCTCATACCACTGAAATTTTTTACGCTCGAAAAAGGGCTTGATCAGCACAACAAAAAAAGCGCTGGACGAGAGAGACACCAGGGTCGTTGAGACCGTTGAAATTTTAATGGCATGGAAAAAGGTAACCCAGTGAAGCGCTACAATAAGCCCGCCGATGGCCAGTTTAAGCAGATCTGCCCAGTTTTCGTCAAATCGCACTTTTCGGATCCGCAGCACCAGGTACAAGGCGGCCGAAGCCAGAAGTACACGGTACCAGACCAATGGAACGGCATCGATGGAAATCAAAGCTCCCAGAATGGCCGTAAAGCCCCAGATGAACACAATGAAGTGAAGGTGAAGCTGGTTTTTGATCTTATCGTTCGGCATGGACTAAAAGGTAAATCGCAATCGCTCCAAAGAACACATTGGGTATCCATACCATGAAGAAGGGCCAGGATTCAGCAGTTGATCCCAAAACTTGGGCCACCTTCATAAAGAAAACATAGAGAAACATCAAACTGATCCCTGCAGCCAGGTTGATCCCGATGCCTCCCCTTCTCTTCTTGGAGGCCAGGGTTACGGCAATCAGCGTCAATACAAACGACGAGACAGGAAGACTCGTGCGCTTGTAGAGCTCTACCTTATAATTGTTCAGGTTTTTCACGCCCCGATCCTCAGACAGATCGATGTGCTCACTCAAATCCGGTGAAGACATTTCCCTCGCCAGATAGTCCACATACAACAGGTCCTTGGGCTGAAAATTAAACAGCGTATCCATAAAGCTTCCTGAGTCTATGCTGTCGTTCTCGATCCCGACATATCGTTTTTTGTAGTTGCTCAGGCGATAGGTGCTGTCGTTTTCGTTCCATCGAATATTCTGTGACATCAACTTGTATTTGAGCTTGTTGCCCTCAAATTTCTCATAGGAGAAGTTGTAGCCGTTCTTGGACTTGAAATTGAAATTTCCCAGATAGATGTATTCGTTGTCGCTGAGTTGCAGGCTCACCTTGCTGACCGAGCTTTTGGTCTTCTTTTTATAGACTGACCTGAGATAGGTCTCCTCAAACTTCTCAAGAGTCTTGTTTGCCTTTGGGACAACGAAGTGATTGGCATAGAGCGACAGAATGGTAATGATGGTTGCCCCGATCAGATAGGGTCGAAGAAATCTTTTGAAGGACAAACCCGAGGAAAGGATCGCAATAATCTCAGAATTGCTCGACATCTTCGAGGTAAACAGAATCACCGAAATAAAAAGGCCCAGCGGCATGAAGGTGTTTCCGTAATTGATGATGAAGTTTACGTAGTAATCGTACAGAATTTCGTTGAGCGTGAGATCGTCGGCCTTCAAAAATTTTCCCACCTTTTCGGACACGTCAATCGCAATCGCAATCGGTATCAGAATGATAAGCGTAAAGAAAAAGGTGGTGAAATACTTTCTCAGTATGTACTTGTCAAGAATCTTCAAAATCGGAACGCTTGAATCACAGTCTGTTGTCCATTTGCCGGACCATCTTCTCTTTCCATTCGCTAAAATCTCCAGCTAAGATATGCTTTCTGGCCTCACGAACCAACCAGAGATAGAAGCCCAGGTTATGGATGCTGGCGATCTGCTTGCCCAGGTACTCGTTGGACACGGTCAAATGCCGCAGGTAGGCCTTGGAATACAAGGTATCCACAAAAGTGTGCCCCATCGGGTCGATGGGTGAAAAATCATTTTCCCACTTCTTGTTTCTCATATTTATTGTTCCGTACGCCGTGAAGAGCATTCCGTTTCTTGCATTTCGAGTGGGCATGACGCAATCGAACATATCGATTCCCAGGGCAATGTTTTCGAGAATGTTGATTGGGGTTCCCACTCCCATGAGGTATCGAGGTTTATCCTCAGGCAAAATAGAGGTGACCACCTCAGTCATTTCATACATCTCCTCCGCAGGTTCGCCCACAGACAGGCCGCCAATGGCATTTCCAACCGCCCCACTGTTGGCGATGTACTCTGCAGATTGCTTGCGCAAATCCGAATAGGTGCTACCCTGTACAATCGGGAAGAAAAATTGCCTGTATCCGTATTTCTCGGGGTTGTTTTCGAGGTAGGCCTTGCAACGCTCCAGCCAGCGATGCGTCATGTGCATCGACCGCTTGGCATAATTGTAATCGCACGGATAAGGCGTGCATTCGTCAAAGGCCATGATGATGTCGGCCCCGATTTTGCGCTGAATCTCCATAGAGAATTCCGGGGAGAAAAAATGGGAAGACCCGTCGATGTGCGATTTGAAATTTACCCCTTCTTCCTTGATTTTTCGGCTGTTCGACAAAGAATACACCTGGTATCCGCCTGAATCGGTCAGTATGGGCCTGTCCCAACTCATGAACTTGTGCAGTCCGCCGGCCTGTTCCAGAATGTCGGTTTTCGGTCTGAGATACAGGTGGTATGTGTTGCCCAGAATGATGTCGGCATCGATCTCATCCTTCAATTCGGTCTGGTGCACACCCTTCACGGATGCCGCCGTTCCCACAGGCATGAAAATTGGGGTTTGAATGACCCCATGATCCGTTTGAAAGCTGCCGGCGCGGGCCGAGCTCATCTTGTCTTTGCCTTCAATCGAAAAACTCATAGGAATCCTGGATTAGTGTTTCTACCCTTCAATATGCTGTTCCCGGCATCAAACGTTGAAACGGAAGTTCATCATGTCGCCGTCCTGCACAATATACTCCTTGCCCTCCACGGACAATTTTCCGGCTTCACGGACCTTCAACTCACTGCCATAGTGCACGAAATCATCGTATTTGATGACTTCTGCGCGTATAAAACCCTTCTCAAAATCCGTGTGAATGACACCCGCCGCAGCTGGAGCCGAATCGCCAACGTGAATGGTCCAGGCCCGTACTTCTTTTTTGCCCGCCGTGAAATAGGTTTGAAGATTGAGCAGTCGGTACGCCGACCGAATCAGTTTAGAAACCCCGGGCTCATCCAGTCCGAGATCCTCAAGAAACATCTGTCTTTCCTCGTAGTCGTCGAGTTCCATGATATCCGCTTCCGTGGCAACGGCCAAAACCAGGACCTCTGCTGTCTCATTGGCCACTGCCTTGCGAACAGCCTCCACATAACTGTTTCCGCTCACCGCAGAGGCCTCATCCACGTTGCATACATAAAGTACCGGCTTGTCCGTCAAAAGCTGAAGAGCTTTCACGTACTCCTCTCTCTCCTTCTCAGTGAGGTCTATGGCTCGAATGGAAATAGAGCTCTCCAAACCCGTCTTCAATTTATTCAGGACTTCTGCTTCTTTGATCGCTTCCTTGTCCCCTGTTCGTGCTGCTTTGTTTACTCGATCCAACCTCTTCTCGACGGTTTCGAGGTCCTTGAGCTGCAATTCAATGTCTATGGTCTCTTTGTCTCTGACCGGATCGATATTCGCATCGACATGCACAATATTGTCATTGTCAAAACAACGCAAGACGTGAATGATCGCGTCGGTCTCCCGGATATTGGCCAGGAACTTGTTTCCGAGCCCCTCTCCTTTGCTGGCACCTTTGACAAGACCTGCAATATCAACAATCTCAACTGTCGCCGGCACCACCCGCTCGGGTTGGACCAACTCCTCAAGCTTTTCCAGACGATGGTCGGGAACATTCACAACACCGATATTGGGTTCAATCGTACAAAACGGAAAGTTTGCAGATTGCGCCTTGGCATTTGACAAACAATTAAAAAGGGTTGATTTTCCTACGTTGGGGAGTCCTACGATTCCTGCTTTCATCTCCTGATTTTTGGTCTGCAAATATAGGGGTTTCTAATAAAACAGGCCCCCAAATGGAGGCCTGTTTCTTTTGTTATAAAATTCTTGCCAAGAGTCTGAGTCTAATTCAGACCCGTGATATAATCATTGGAGCATGCCCGCTGCGACGGTTTCATTCGTGGCTGAGTCGATCAGGATAAAGCTACCTGTTTTCCGGTTTCGGGAATACTCATCCATCATAATGGCCGCCGTTGTTCGAATTTTCACCTTGCAAATATCGTTCATTCGGATCTCCTTGTCATCCTTGATCCGCTCCAGGGTATTCACATTTACTTTGTAGATGACCTCTGTGATCATGGCCATAGGCTCGTTCGAGGTGTGTTTGAGAATATACTTGGCTCTGGGGCGGGCCGGGTTTTCATTGAACCAGCAGATCATCGCGGTCAACCTTTGGTCCTTTACGGGTAGATTATTCGGTTTGACAATCATATCCCCACGACTCAGGTCGATGTCATCCTCCAGGGTCATCGCAACGCTCATGCCTTCGAAGGCCTCCTGAACGTCCTCATCGTAGCGGTTGATCGATTTGATCCTGGACTCAAAGCCTGATGGAAGCAATCTCACCGAATCACCCGGTCTGAAAATTCCTCCGGCTATGGTTCCGGCATAACCCCTGTAGTCATGAAACTCATCACTTTGGGGCCTGAGCACCGTTTGCACAGGGAACCGGGCATCCACCATGTTGTTGTCACTTGTGATATGAATCGTTTCAAGTGTATACAACAAAGGTGCATCGAGGTACCAGGGCATGTTTTCGGACGGGTTTACCACATTGTCCCCATTCAAAGCGCTGATAGGGATATAGCGAACATCCTTGATCATCATTTTTCCAGACATTTCCTCGTACTGAACCACAATGTCATTATAGACTTCTTCGCTGTAGTCTACAAGGTCCATCTTGTTGATGCAGACGATGACGTGAGAAATCTGCAACAAAGAGGCAATAAAAGAGTGCCGCCTGGTCTGTTCGATCACACCATTTCGGGCATCGACAAGAACAATGGCCACATTAGCCGTTGAGGCACCGGTAACCATATTACGGGTATACTGAACGTGACCCGGGGTATCGGCTATAATGAATTTTCTCCTAGGGGTGGTGAAATAACGGTATGCCACATCAATGGTGATGCCCTGTTCCCGCTCATCTCTCAATCCATCCGTAAAAAGAGCCAGGTCCACGGTCTCCATGCCGCGCCTCTTGCTCGTTTTTTCAACAGAGGCAATTTGGTCCTCAAATATCGATTTGGAATCGTACAACAATCTTCCGATCAAGGTGCTTTTTCCATCGTCTACACTCCCTGCAGTAGTAAATCTTAGTAGCTGATTGCTATCTATGCTCATGTCTTTGTCTTTTTCAGTCTAAAAATATCCTTGTTTCTTTCGATCCTCCATGGAGGTCTCCGAGCGCTTGTCATCTGCTCTGTTACCACGTTCCGTTTCCCGCATGGCTGCAACCTCGCCCACGATCTTGTCGAGCGTATCGGCTTCGCTCTCGATTCCACCGGTGATTGTTATATCTCCCAGGGTTCTAAAACGAATTTTTTTGGTGACGATCTCCTCATCATCCTGCATAACCAGGTACTCCGATACGGGTATCCAGCTGCCATTGCGCCAAACCACCTTTCTGTCATGGGCAAAATATAGACTGGGGATTTCAATATTCTCTCGAAGGATGTAGTTCCAAACATCCATTTCGGTCCAGTTGCTTATCGGAAAAGCTCTGAAATGCTCTCCCTGACGCATTCTTCCGTTAAACAGGTTCCAAAGCTCAGGTCGTTGATTTTTTGGCGCCCATTGTCCGAAATCATCCCGGTGCGAAAAGAAACGCTCTTTGGCGCGCGCTTTCTCCTCGTCACGTCGTCCCCCACCGATTGCACAGTCGATCTGGTGCTCTTCAATGGCATCCAACAAAGTCGTGATCTGAAGTTCGTTTCGCGTGGCATTCTTGCCCGTCTCTTCCACTACCCTGTTGTTGTCAATCGACTCCTGCACCGAACCGACAATCAGTCGGGCCCCCAATTTTTCAATCAAATCATCCCTGAACTGAATCGTCTCAGGAAAATTGTGTCCGGTGTCTATATGCATCAGGGCAAAGGGAATCTTGGCCGGATAAAAGGCCTTTTTTGCCAGGTGAGCCAGGACGATCGAGTCCTTCCCCCTGAAAACAAGATGACTGGATTCTGAAATTGAGCCTGAACTTCTCTCAGCACAAAAACGGCTTCTGACTCCAGCTCGTCCAGGTAGTTCAAATAATATCGCGTCATATTTCCAATTTTGGTTTGATCTTTTGAAACACCGCTTCAACGCATTGCTCCAAAGAAAGATCATCAGTTATTATTTCAATGTCAGGTGATTCAGGAGCCTCATAGGGTGCATTAACGCCTGTAAAGTCCTTGATCTCACCGGCTCTGGCTTTTTTATAAAGCCCTTTCACGTCCCTTCGTTCACATTCCTCAAGGGACGTATTTACAAAAATCTCCACAAAGTTATCATTTCCGACGATACCCCTAATGTTTTCCCTATCTTTTTTATAGGGTGAAACAAAGGCAGCCAGGACAATAATTCCTGAGTCGACAAGAAGATTGGCAACCTCTGCAATCCTTCGAATATTCTCGGTTCTATCCTCAGGGCTAAAAGTCAATCCTTTATTTATTCCCTTGCGAATGTTATCCCCGTCAAGGGCATAGGTTTTGTAACCTATTTTGTGAAGTTTGTGCTCCAACGCATTTGCAATCGTGGATTTCCCGGATCCGGAAAGACCTGTAAACCACATGAGGAAGGAATTTTGTTCTAAATTCGCTCTTCGATCCTGTCGATTGACCGAATAATCGTGTCGTATGATATTCTCTTCCATCTATCTCAAACCTGTTATTTGATATTCACCTGGTGCCAGGCCTTTTCGTGAAGGTAATACAGAAGCATCTTAATCACAAATTCGATGCTTCCCACCTGGAGACCCACCATAGGGTCACCTGTAATGGCCCACGCAATTAATGTCGTTGTGAGCGTCGCAATGATCCTCCAGGTAAACGTCTTCATGATATGACGCTTCTCAGCAGATACTGAAATTGTCTTTGTTTTCGTTTTGGGGGATTCCATAATATTGATTTTTTTAGTACCTACCTACTAATGAAGATTGTTTCTTAATGATCATTTCTGCTCCACAATGAACCAGGGGTTAAGCAAGTTTTCTTTGTTGTATAGAAGGGGAGCATCCGTTTCTTTCGAGATGACCTGGAGTCCCACAGCCTCGCATATGGCTTGTCCGGCAGCCGTATCCCATTCCATCGTGGGTGCAAACCTAGGGTAAACATCTGCTTTGCCTTCTGCAACGAGGCAAAACTTCAGCGAACTTCCTTTGGAAACAATATCCACCTGAACACCCGGCTCATTCAACGATTTAACGAAATTCTCAGTTGCTTCGTTCATATGCGAACGGCTTCCAACCACGCGAATACTTTTGGCATCTTCAGATGAAGGAGCGATGTTGTTCTTATCTTGAAAACTTAGTTCATCCTCTACTTTATGAGACTCGAGGGTTATTTTATTGGCCTTCGAGTTCTCAACGTCAGCAAAATAAAGCTCCTTTGATACAGGCACATATATGACTCCAAGTGCGGGTTTACCTTCCCTGACCAAAGCGATATTCACGGTAAACTCACCGTTGCGTTTTACAAATTCTTTGGTGCCATCCAGCGGATCCACGATCCAACACGTATCCCAATCCTTTCGGTCCTCGAAATCAATCTGCCGGTTCTCTTCGCTGATTATGGGAATTCCTGTTTTGATCAAATAGGAAATAATCACATCATTGCATTTCTTATCTGCCAGGGTCAATGGAGAATCGTCTTCTTTGTATTCAACACCCAAATCGTCAGATGCATAAACGTCCATGATGGCTGCCCCGCCTTCAACGGCGGCTTGAGTAGCTATTTTCAAGTTTTCATTCATTCTACAAAAGCAAATTTTGGGGATTATTATTCAATTAGGATCAAGTCAGATCTGAATTTCTTTTTAATCCTAAAACAGGGTGCAACTCACAGTCCCAATTCCAGGTATTTGTCCACGAAGGCCTTGATACCATCCTCGATGGAAGTTGCTGGTTTGAAGCCTGTATAATCGAATAAACTCTGAACATCCGCGTATGTGGAAGGAACATCACCAGGCTGAATCTCTTTGAATACGATCTTTCCTTTTTTACCCAAGGCCTTTTCGACGGCATGCACGTAATCCATCAGTGCTACCGGGCTGTTGTTGCCAATATTGAAAAGTTGGTAGGGTGCTGAGCTGATCGCCGGATTTGGATTTTTCGGGTCAAAGTCCGGGTTGTTTGGTTTGGGAGGTAAGGGTATCACTCTCTTCACACTCTCTACTATGTCGCCGACATATGTGAAGTCGCGGCTCATGTTTCCAAAATTAAAAACCTCAAACTCCCGGTCCTCGACCATAGCCTTTGTAAAGATGTGCAGTGCCATGTCGGGTCGCCCCCAGGGTCCGTAAACCGTAAAAAATCGTAGTCCTGTCGTAGGGATCCCATAAAGTTGGGAATAGGAATGCGCCATCATCTCATTGGCCTTTTTACTCGCTGCATACATGGCCAAAGGATGATCGGTATGATCACTGGTTTTAAAAGGAATGCTCTCATTGAGGCCATAAACAGAGCTGCTTGAAGCGTAGACCAAATGTTCCACTGGGAAGGCCCTGCATGCCTCAAGTATGTTGAGAAAACCTGTGATGTTGCTGTCGACATAAGAGTGAGGATTGATCAAAGAGTATCTCACACCGGCCTGGGCAGCCAAATTCACAACGAAATCGAATTTTTCAGCCTCGAACAAACTCCTGACACCGTCCTTGTCCACAAGATCCAACTTGATAAAATCGATGTCTCCTTTTACCGTCTTATTCTCTTCAATGGACCGCGGGTCGATCCCCATATCCTCGAGTCTTGCAAGTTTTAGTCTCGGATCGTAGTAATCATTGATATTGTCGAGGCCTACAACCCTATATCCATTGGCGACTAGTAATTTTGACAAGTGATGACCGATAAAACCCGCCGCTCCTGTTACTAAAACCTTTTTTTCACTCATAATTAATCGACTGTTTTCAAGTTCGTAATATAAAATTGGAAATATAGAATTCTATAGTCTGCTGTCAGCAACACCTTTAGCAAGAATCGATTTGACATCAAAGGTCACGTGCCCCGGATTAAGGTGAGTATCCATGTCAAATTGCAGGAACTCTCTATGCGAAACAGCTAGAATCAATGCGTCGTACTTCTTGGTAATCTCACTTTCATTGGAAAGCAGATCAATTCCGTATTCCTCTTTTACTTCCTCTTTGGAGGCCCATGGATCAAATACATCGACATTGATCGAATAGGATTTGAGTTCCTCAATGATATCAATCGCCCTTGAGTTTCTTATATCGGGGCAATCCTCTTTAAAGGTAATTCCCAGGACCAGGGTGTTCGAATCGTGAATTTTCAATCCCTTTCTGATCATGAGTTTAATTGACTCCTGTGCCACATAAGGGCCCATACTGTCATTGAGTCTTCTACCGGAAAGAATGATCTCCGGGTTATACCCAAGTTCCATCGCCTTGTGAGCCAAATAGTAAGGATCCACCCCGATACAATGACCTCCGACAAGACCCGGTTTAAACGGTAAAAAATTCCACTTTGTACCTGCCGCTTCCAATACCTCAGAGGTGTCAATACCCATAAGCCTGAAGATCTTGGAAAGCTCATTCACAAAGGCGATATTAACATCCCGCTGAGAGTTTTCTATAACTTTGGCCGCTTCAGCCACCTTTATACTCGGCGCCAAATGTGTACCTGCAACAATTACGGTTTTATAAATATTATCAATTCTTTCCGCAATTTCAGGCGTTGAACCCGAAGTGACTTTGAGAATCTTCGTCACTGTATGCTCCTTGTCACCTGGATTGATCCTCTCCGGTGAATAGCCCAAATAAAAATCTTCATTGTATTTCAATCCCGAGTGCTTCTCTAACAGCGGCATGCATTCTTCTTCAGTCGCACCGGGAAACACAGTAGATTCGTATACCACAATGTCGCCTTTGCTCAACACTTTGCCCACGGTCTCACTGGCCTTATAGAGTGGAGTTAGGTCCGGTCTGTGATTCTTGTCGACCGGTGTGGGCACAGTCACCACATAAAAATCTGAGTCCTTGATATCCATGATATCACGAGAGATCCAAAGGCCTCTACCTGAATCTTTTAACTCCACGATAGAGGCAACGTTGACCTCTGCCAGTTGTTCCGACGTTGTTTCCAAGGTCACATCTTCATTTTTCCTTAGCTCTTCTACGCGTGTTTGGTTGATGTCAAAACCGACAACTTCATAATGTTTGCCGAATTCTACGGCAAGGGGAAGGCCGACATAACCCAATCCGATAATAGCAATTTTTGGATTTTCCATTTTACAATTATTTATTTTTCAAATATTAAGCGATCAAATTTAACTAAAAAAAGTATCCCAAAGAATTCGCAAATCATTCTTGAATGACCAATTCTTCACATATTCTTTATTTATTTCCACCTTGTCCTTCCAAATCACTTCGTCATTGTATTTTTTCGGGTCATCATGCCTAGCTAAAAGTTGCTCTTCATCTCTATATTTCAATGTAGCAGGTCCGGTAATACCCGGTCTGACATTCAAAATCAATCTATCTTCACCTGTTAACTTATCTGCATAACCAGGAACATCCGGCCTGGGTCCCACCAGACTCATGTCACCGATCAGCACATTCCACAATTGGGGAATCTCATCCAGCTTCGTTTTGCGTAAAATTTTCCCGTAGGAATTGATCCTGGGGTTGTTATCAACGATTATAGAATCTGACTCGTCATCGTCTTCCATGGATCTAATTTTGTAAATCCAAAATTTTTTCCCGTGTAAACCGATTCGGATTTGCCTAAATAAACCGAATTTCCAGAAGGATATTGTAGAGATGATCACTAAAATTATTATTGGAATAGTGAACACCAAGAGTCCAATAAAAGAAAAAGAGACATCGAAGCTCCTTTTTAAAACGATATCTCTTTTACTCATGATCTAGGAATGCATTGTTTCCCTGCTTCAATTCTGATCTTAGACTTTCTTGCCAAACTGGGAACGAAGCTTTTGTCTCCAGCTCATTTTTTCATTCTGATGATATCCGTTTCCATATTGTCCATAGCCATAACCGTAGCCATAACCATATCCATAACCTCCTCCATATCTGTTTTTGACCTCGAAATCATTGAGCACATAACATATGTTTTTAACCTCTCCGCTTTCATACTTGGCATCAATCATTTTTGGCATTCCTCGATGCGTATAATTTTGGCGTATCAAATACATGATAGCATCTGAGTATTTAAAGAGTTCAAGTGCATCTGCCACCAAACCAACCGGAGGTGTATCAATAATGATATAGTCATATCTCTCTTTCAGAATTTCGAACAACGTATTCGTTTGATCACTGATCAACAATTCAGAAGGGTTCGGTGGAACAGGACCTGAGGTAATAATGTCAAGATTCGAAATTTTAGTCTTTTCAATAATTTCGTCAAGGCTGTTCTCACCAATCAGGAAATTGACAACTCCCTTGCTGTTGTCAGACTCAAAATCGGTATGCATTTTTGGTTTGCGAAGGTCCAGCCCCACAAGAACTGTTTTCTTACCCCCTAAAGCGAATACAGTTGCCATATTCTCGGCGCAAAGGGTTTTACCCTCACCACTTACAGAAGAGGTAATCAATAATGTTTTGGAAGGGCTTTTGCTTTTAAACAGAAACTGAACATTCGACCTGAGTGCTCTAAAAGATTCGGCAATGGTCGAGTTGGGTTTTCGGCTGACTACCAATCTGTTTTTGTCATGCCTGTTTTTTCCTATCACTCCCAAAACTGGAATTTTAAAGGATTTCTCAATTTCTTCTACGCTTTGAAACTTGTTGTTCAAAGTCTCTTTCGTTATTATATAGAGCATGGGCATCATAACTCCGAGCATCAGCGCGATAAGGTAATTAAAGGACTGTTTTGGTTTGATGGGACTTTGACCCACATCCTTGGCCGGATCCAGAATCTTTATGTCCGATACATTGGCTGCAATTGCTGTTCCAGCCTCATAACTCTTCTGTTTCAGGTAGTTGTAATTTGCCTCTGTGATATTGTACTTCCTTTGGAAATTCAGCAACTTCTGCTCCTTCGGATTCAATTGTTTCAATTTGGCATTCATATTGCCCATTCTCCTGTTTACATTGGTCAGATTGGTCCTTGTTATTGTTTTCAAAGAACTAATCTGCTCTAAAAGAATCTGGCTTTCCAATTTAATCTCCTCATTAACTCGAATCAATGGAGGATAAGAAGGCTTAACCCTTGCTTCCAAACCTTCACGCGTCTTCGACAGGGTAATTAGGTTATTAACACTGGTTATAATATTAGGGTCTTCTATATTGACCAGGGCAGGAGCCGGAATATTGTCACTGTTGATCACGCTATTGGAAATCAAATAGTTTTCCAGGTTATTGAGATACTCAACACGACGTTGGACCTGTTGACTCTCCTGATCCAATAAAGTGATTTCATTCAAAAGCGCACTGCCCTCGGCCGAGAGGTCATAAATATTGTTTTGCAGCTTGAAATCTCCCAGATCCGCTTCGATGTCCTTCAGGCTGTTGGATTCAATTGCAAACAACGTATCGATGTACTTCTGAGTGCTAACGGCATATTTTATTTTTTGCCTTCTCTGATCCTGATCCAAAACTTCAACCGTGGTATTCAGAAAATCTTCGATCTTCTTTTTGTTGCTGCCTTTGAAACTCAGTTCAATGATCGAAGTTCCTTTTTTCAGTGTTGAAACATCAATCTTCTGGTACTTTTTAACGACCGAATCAAAATTATTAAACCGAATTGTATAGGTCCTCCCCTCTAAATCAAGTAGCTCCCGTAAATTTGAAACAGAAAAGGTGAAATAGGGCGTCTCCAACATGGTATTCATAGGGAATACTTCATCAAACTCAAGAATTTCAGGCACAAAAGATCGCTTCCTGTAAGTCGAATAATTGAGAAGAGTGTTTTTCTCATCATCCATTTCAAACCGAATCCTGACCTCATCGTTATTTGGAAAACTCAGTTCCATATCCGTATTGATGAGTTGAGGTTTGAGGGTGTCAATTTCAACATGAATGGGAGATCCTACCGTAAATGTCGACCTTTCTTAACCTGCCTTCGGTAAAGTGATCCAAGGTTAAATTCAGTTTTTTTACAACCTTCTCGTTGTGAGACCTCGATTGAAGGATCGTTATAATCGTTTCGACCTTGTCACTTGGGCCACCCCAGTTGAATGCGATATTCGTACTGCTCGAGAATAAAGGATTTTGTTCATCCTTGACAGTGATAAGCGTCTTGAGATTATAGATTTTCTCCGAAGTGTAATTCACAATTTTTGCAATGACAAGGGCCGCAAAAATCATCACTGCAAACAACTTCCAATAGCTGATGATTTTATACAGGTATTCCTTGATGTCGAACGACTGAATGTCAAGATCCAATTTGCTGTTCTCCTTCATTTCAAATCACAAATTATTGATCAATAAAATTGTTGTTGTAACCAAAGAAAGAACAGCTATCAAAGAGGTAACCGTTTGTAAACCTGTTGTACCTGTACCCCATGATTTCTGCTTCAAAGGCTCAACGTAAATAATATCATTCGGCTGAACAAAAAACGGTGTTTGTGTCAAAACTATTCACATCAAGCATATTAACGACATACTTCTTAGTACCATCAATTCCTTTTCTGTAAATTCGTTACATTCTCCCGATTCCCGGTAATTCTAATATCTCCAGCCTCCGCAATTGCCTGAACCAAATTCGGCTCATTCAGATATAACAAGTGAGTACCCGTTTTACCTACCTCACCAATAACAGTGACTCTTATTCCTGCCAACCTAACAATTACAAATACGTCTTCTGGGTTTTTAAAATAGTCTAGAAACTTTGATCCTCTATTTTCTCCGTGACTTCCGGTGTCGTATAGCCCAAAACATTTATTTCTCCCAAATAGGGCAAGCTAATATTCCCATGCCGGTCTACCGAATAGGTTGTAAAATAGAGTCCTTCTTCTGTAAAATCGCTTCCCCCACCTACTGCATTATTACCGGAAGATCTTGAATTTTGATCAAATAATTCAACGAGCTTTTGATCCGAGGATTTGATTTGTATGTCCAACATATCATTCACCTGCAAGCGATAGGGCTCATTCTGTAACTTCTGAATGGAATCCGTTTCGGAAATCTCGCCTTGAAAGTAAACTTGTTTTTTTAAAGGTATACAGGAAGCCGATATGATCAATAGCAGCGCAAAAGCTATATAAATCCTCATTTTTTCATTTTTGACTCAATGGCAAATATAAATTTTAATTGCGGACTACAATAATATTTCTTGCTAATTTAGCAACAAAAATCGCCTTGTTTCATAGCGCTCAAAGCTATTTACGCTTCCTTGTCGAATCCACCAATCAATACGGGGTGCACTCTCCTTTTGTCTACGATTTCCTGACCGTGGGTTTGAAAGAGAAAATTGGTGATGCGGACAGGGACACATTGAGAAAATTGAGAAAAGCGCTCAAGGCGGATAAGAGTCGAATCACGGTTGAAGACTTCGGAGCCGGGTCACGCAAATTCAAAGATTCTGAGCGAAAAGTCAGTCAAATTGCCAAAACTGCGGGCATCTCATGGTCTCGATCGAGAAAGCTCTACAGAACGGTGAGGCATTTCAAACCTCAAAACATCCTGGAATTTGGAACCTCTTTGGGAATGGCGACTGCAGCAATCTCACTAGCCGCACCTGAGGCTAAAATCGATACGCTAGAGGGCTGTCCTCAAACAGCGGGAATTGCTCAATCCATGTTCGACAGGTTCGGGATGCAAAACATAAAAATGCACATCGGCGAATTCGATTCTACCCTGCCTAATCTCTTGAAAAAAAACTCCTACGACCTGGTTTTCTTCGACGGCAATCATCAGAAAGAGGCTACCATGAATTACTTCGAAATGTGCCTGGAAGCAGCTCATGAAAACAGCGTCTTCATTTTTGATGACATCCATTGGAGCCCGCAAATGGAGGAAGCCTGGAGCGAAATCCGAGAGGATGAGAAGGTGACTCTTTCCATAGATACCTTTCAATGGGGGCTGGTCTTTTTTCATCAGGGCAGGGAGAAAGAGCATTTTGTCTTGCGAATTTAGGTTAGAAAATTTTTTGTTGAGGTCCAGTATGATTTCATTTTTCACCGTCCTGCGAGATTCATTGATTTATCCGTATTTTTGCAGCACCGGATTTGGAGCTCGAAAAAGTAAGGGTTATCGAATCGGGACACCAGAAAGATACTTAGAAGAATACCTTTAGAAAGAACCTTATGAAGATATATACGAAAACCGGCGACCTCGGGGATACATCTCTTTTCAGCGGAAAGCGGGTGCGCAAAAACAACATACGAATTGACTCCTACGGTACTGTGGATGAGTTGAACTCCTATCTCGGAATGATTCACGACCAGGTTGAAGATGAAAAAATCAGGAAAGATTTGATTCGGATCCAGTCCAAGTTGTTTACCCTGGGTGCCATGCTGGCGACACCGGAGGATCCAAAGGCCAATAAGAAGGGCAAATCAAAGCTTCATATCGATTTGATAGGAGATGAAAATATTCGATTTCTCGAAGAAGAGATGGACCAAATGAACGAGGTACTGCCAGAGATGACGCACTTTATTCTTCCGGGAGGACACCCTGCCGTGTCATTTTGTCATATTGCCCGCTGTGTGTGCCGCAGGGCCGAAAGAAAAACGGTTGAACTGCATGACATGGAAGCCATAAACGAGCAGATTTTGATCTATTTGAACCGCTTGTCGGACTATTTGTTCGTACTGGCACGAAAATTGTCCATGGATCTGGGTGTGACTGAAATTCCCTGGAAAGGTTGAAAACAAAGGATTTCAAGCACAATTTTTTAAATAGATATTACGTTCTTTTGACAGCAAAAAAATAGTAATTAAAAAACTTGCTTAATTGAGCAAAAAAATTACTTTTGCAACTTAAATTAAATAATTTTCAATTATGTATTGGACGTTGGAATTAGCATCTTACTTAAGCGATGCACCTTGGCCGGCTACAAAAGATGAATTGATTGATTATGCCATCAGGACGGGAGCTCCGCTGGAGGTAGTAGAGAATTTACAAGCTCTTGAAGATGAAGGTGAGAGCTATGAGATCATTCAGGAAATTTGGCCAGACTATCCGACAGATGAGGATTTCCTCTGGAACGAAGATGAATACTAAAAAAATCAAAGTCTCCTATGAGGCTTTTTTTTTTCTCGATACGTCAGAAAATCTTATATTCTCCTCAGTCCTCACATAATAAACTGAACCGGAAATCAAACCCGGTTGAAACCTATAAACTATGAGTTTTCTAAATTCCGTACTCAAGGCTTTTGTTGGAGATAAAAAAAGCAAAGATCTCAAAGAACTTCAACCCCTGGTAGACCAGGTTCGCTCTTATGACAAAGCGATGGAAGGTCTTTCCATTGAGGAACTGCGTCAGAAAACTACGGATTTCAAGAAGCAGATCGCAGAAGCCATAAAACCCTTTGAGGAGCAAATCTCGGCCCTGAACACTGAACTGGAAGCAGCAGACATAGACAGGAAAGAGGCTATTTACAAAGAGATTGACCAGTTAAGAGACGAGTCATATGAAGCGTCTGAGCAGGTACTTGAGCAAATCCAATCTGAGGCATTCGCCGTGATGCGTGAAACCTCGCGTCGATTTGCCAACAATGAGACACTGAGAGTCAAAGCCACTCCTTTTGATCGGGAGTTGTCGGTGAAGGATTATGTCAATTTGGAAGGTGATGATGCGATTTGGAGCAATACCTGGGATGCGGCAGGAAAGCCGATTACCTGGGACATGGTGCACTATGATGTGCAGCTGATCGGTGGTGCGGTTCTCCACCAGGGAAAAATCGCCGAGATGATGACAGGTGAAGGGAAAACTCTTGTTGCGACCTTGCCAATCTATCTTAATGCCCTTACCGGAAATGGCGTTCATGTCGTAACCGTGAACGATTACCTGGCCAAGCGCGACTCGGCCTGGATGGGTCCGATTTTCGAATTTCACGGACTGACCATTGACTGTATTGACAATACCAAACCCAACTCCGAGGAGAGACGAAAGGCTTACCTGGCTGATATCACCTACGGAACAAACAATGAATTCGGATTCGATTACTTGCGGGACAACATGGCCCACTCCCCCAATGACCTGGTTCAGCGACCACACAACTATGCCATTGTTGATGAGGTGGACTCGGTCCTGGTGGATGACGCCCGAACCCCGCTTATCATTTCGGGCGCCACTGCGGAGGGTGACCGGCATGAGTTCAATGAACTGAAACCCAAAGTGGACGAGATTGTTCGTCTGCAGAACAAATACCTGATCGGGGTGCTCGCCGAGGCGAAGAAACTGATCGCCGAAGGAAACACCAAGGACGGAGGTTTTTACCTCTACCGCGTGTTCCGAGGGCTGCCTAAGAACAAGGCCCTGATCAAATTCCTGAGCCAGGAAGGCATCAAACAGCTGCTGCAGAAGACAGAGAACTTCTATATGCAGGACAACAACCGCGAAATGCCGAAAATCGATGAAGAGCTCTATTTTGTCATCGATGAGAAGACGAATTCCATCGACCTGACGGACAAAGGAATAGCCCATCTATCGGGTAACACCGCCGATCACTTCTTTGTCCTGCCCGACATGGGGATTGAAATCGGCAAAATCGATGAGAAAGACCTGAGCCCGGAGGAAAAGGCCAAGGAAAAAGAAGAGCTCTACCGGGATTTCAGCATAAAGAGTGAGCGCATTCACACGATGAATCAGCTGCTCAAGGCCTATACCCTTTTTGAAAAGGATGTGGAATACGTCATCATAGAGGATCAGATCAAGATCGTCGATGAGCAGACCGGCCGTATTATGGACGGAAGGAGATACTCTGACGGTTTGCACCAGGCCCTTGAGGCTAAAGAAAACGTCAAGATCGAGGCTGCCACGCAGACTTACGCCACCATTACCTTGCAGAACTACTTCCGGATGTACCGCAAACTATCCGGTATGACGGGTACGGCCATTACCGAGGCCGGAGAATTCTGGGAGATCTACAAATTGGATGTCGTCGAGATACCGACGAACATGCCGTTGGTCCGGGAGGACCGGGAGGACCTGATCTACAAGACCAAAAGAGAAAAATACAACGCCGTAATCGAAGAGATCGGCAACCTGGTGAATCAACAGCGACCCGTGCTTGTCGGAACAACTTCGGTTGAAATCTCCGAGCTCCTGTCCAAAATGCTTTCGATTCGAAAGATTCCACACAACGTACTGAACGCCAAATTGCACAAAAAAGAAGCGGATATCGTCGAAACAGCCGGTAATCCCGGCGTAGTGACCATCGCAACGAACATGGCGGGTCGGGGTACGGACATCAAGCTCTCAGCTGAAGTCAAAGCCGCTGGAGGTTTGGCCATTATCGGAACAGAGCGTCACGATTCGCGACGCGTTGACCGCCAGTTGCGCGGACGTGCCGGCCGACAGGGAGATCCGGGATCTTCCCAATTCTACGTTTCGCTCGAGGACAACCTCATGCGTCTGTTCGGTTCGGAGCGAATCGCCAAGATGATGGACAAAATGGGACTCAAGGAAGGTGAGGTTATCCAACATTCCATGATCTCAAAATCGATTGAGCGTGCCCAGAAAAAAGTAGAAGAAAACAACTTTGGAATCCGAAAGCGCTTGCTGGAATACGATGACATCATGAACGCTCAGCGCGAGGTGATCTACAAGCGTCGTCGCCATGCCCTTTACGGAGAGCGTTTGCAGGTAGACATAGTCAATATGATCTACGACACGTGTGACTCGATCGTTTCCTCAAACAAGGCCCTGAACGACTACTCGAACTTTGAATTTGAATTGATCCGCTTCTCTTCGACTACCTCGCCTTTTTCAGAGGAAGAGTTTGCCTCCAAAGACGAGCGCGAACTCGTGGATGAGCTCTTTGAAGTGGTCTACAACCATTATAAAGAAAAGGTACAGCGCAATGCCGTCACTGCTTTCCCCGTGATCAAGGACGTCTATGAAAAGCAGGGGGATCGCTATGAGCGAATCGTCGTTCCGTTTACCGATGGGATCAAATCCCTGAACGTAATCACCAACCTGAAAGACGCCTACGAATCTGAGGGGCAACAACTGGTTGAAGATTTTGAGAAGAACATCACCCTGGCCATTATCGATGACACCTGGAAGGATCACCTGAGAAAAATGGATGATCTGAAGCAATCGGTTCAAAATGCGACCTATGAACAGAAGGATCCCCTTCTGATCTACAAATTCGAGGCCTTTGAGCTCTTTAAGGAAATGCTGGACAAAGTGAACAAGGAAGTGCTGTCATTCTTGTTCAAAGGAGAGCTGCCCAGCCAGAGCCCACAGCAGGTTAGCCAGGCAAGAGAGCGCAAGCAGGAAAAAGTTCAGCTGAGCAAGGAGGAGTTTGTGAGTCAAACCCAGGACACGCAGACCAACCAGACCCAGCAGCCTCAAATCACTGAGACGATCGTACGCACGGAAAGAAAAATAGGTCGAAATGAACGCGTGACCATCAAAAACATCAATACAGGAGAGTCCAAGGTTCTCAAATACAAACAGGCTATTCCCTTGATAGAGAATGGTTCATGGGTCCTGTTTGATCAGTCCTAAAACACTTTGGACTGATTTTATAAAATCGGTGGGTTTTTTCTATATTTACGCTTCCTAGCGAAAAAAATAATCATTTAAAACCCCTCGGAGCCTTGGTAAATTCTATCATTTCACGCCTCGCATTTCTCTTTGCGGTGGTTTATGCCTTCAACTTGCAGGCCCAACAAGAGGATCAAAGAGATTACTACAATTGGTTCGACGAACAGGTTGGAATTGAAAACACCGGACTGTTCAACGGCATCCGTTACAAAGAGCTGTACCGCGTCAAGAACGGGAAGCATAAATTTTATAAAAATCCGGAGTACCAGACCGCCAATCTTTGGTATGACGGCCAGCCCTACTATGACATCCCATTGAAATACGATCTTTTCGAAGACCAGTTGATCATTTCGCTGCAAACTTCATCCGGTTCGAGCATCATTCAATTGCTGAAGGAGAAAGTAACGGGTTTTCAACTTGACGAAAAGCAATTTGTGCACCTCAGAGGAATAGAGGTTTTCAAATCCAATGATCAGGTTGACGGTTTCTACCAGGTTCTCGAGGAAGGCAATTCACTGATTTTGTATAAAAAACACCGGAAACTCAGCAAAAAGGTTCTCGAGAAAAAGGCTGTTTTATATGAGTTCAGAAATGACGACCTGTATTACATTCTCTATGAAAATCTGTTTTATCCCATTAAAAAGAAAACTGACCTGCTCAAGATTTTTCCCGAGAGAAAGAAACAGATCAATGCTTTTTTCAGTGGAAATAAATACCTGATGGACACAGATTACGACCTGTTCATGACGCAGATCGCAGATCGAATTGATGCGGCGCTAACTTCAAAACCCTCTCAATCATGATAAACAGGTTGATCCTAATTCTGCTGATTTTCTCGGCAGCAAGTGCTTATGCCCAGGACGGAACCGAAAAAGTAAGCCTTACTTTTGAAAACTCCACTCGTGTAGAGGTATTGGAGCAGTTGGAGACTTTGACGCCTTACCGGTTTTTCTTCGTGGAATCTTGGTTCGACAACCTGAAGATTTCCGGTCAGTACCAGGACACTGCACTTCGACTTATATTAAATGATTTATTTACCAATACGGTTGTAAACTATTATTTTTCTGACAATTACAAAATCATACTCACGCAAAATAACTTGATTTACGATGACCTTCCTGACGATTTCTTCGGACGAACGGATCAAGAGGACCAGGAAGATTCCAGTAAGCCCATTTTTTATTCGGAGCAGGCTGCAACGGCCCGAACCGGTGTCGAAACCATACGCATCGGTAAAGAAAGCAAAAATGCCTCTCGCAAGAGCTTCGTTCTTTCGGGACAGATAAAAAACAACGTGACCGGAGAACCCATACCCAACCTGGTGATAAGCGTTCCGGACAAAAACATCAACGCTGTCACGGATATTGAGGGCAAATATCGGATAGAGCTTCCCGCCGGGGCAAATGACCTGGAGCTCCAATCCCTGGGAATCGAAAACCTGAAAAAGAAGGTGATCATTTACAACGACGGGACGTTCAATTTCAATCTGGCAGAAAACCCGGAGTTGCTGGACGAGGTGATCATCGACGCAGACAAGGACAGCAATGTCAAAGATGCAGTTACGGGCATCACCCAAATCGAAGTAAAAGAGATCAAGACCATACCCCTGGTGCTCGGAGAGCGCGACGTGCTCAAGGTGGCCACTACCCTGCCCGGGATCTCCACCGCAGGTGAAGGTGTAGCCGGGTACAACGTACGTGGGGGAAACACCGATCAAAACCTGATCTTGCTGGACAATGCGGTCATTTACAATCCAACACACTTTTTCGGCATCTTTTCGGCGCTCAACCCGTTTACCACGGATGACGTAGACATCTACAAAGGAAGCATCCCTGCCCAATACGGGGGAAGGCTGTCTTCAGTTTTCGACATTCGAACCAAGGATGGGAATACGCAAAAGTTCTCCGGTGAAGGCGCCATAGGGCCGGTAACGTCGAATCTTACGCTCGAGATCCCTGTGGTCAAAGACAAATCGTCCCTTCTAATAGGAGGGCGCGCCACGTACTCCGATTGGATACTCAAACAGCTTGACGACGAACAACTCCAAAACAGCCAGGCTTCGTTTTACGATGTGATAGCCAAATACCATCACAATTTCGATGAGAAGAATTCCCTGTCCATATCGGGATATTACAGCGACGATGTTTTCAGTATTTCCTCCGACTCTACCTTCAATTACAACAACGCTCTTTTTTCGCTGAGATACAGCCATAAATTCAATGATAGAAACCGGGGAAGCATCCTGGTCTCCAACAGCAATTACGGCTATAACATTGGTTTCGACAGCAACAGTGCCCGGGATTTTGACCTGGATTACGGTGTTCAGGAAACCGAAGTGAAGCTGTTGATGAACCACCTGCTCAACGAGAAGCACAATTTCACCTATGGCTTGTCCGGCAAGCTGTATAACAACTCCCCTCCAAACATAGCCCCGAAGGGACCCGAGAGCCTGGTAAATCCGACTGACATACAGGACGAGCAGGCCTTTGAATCGGGAATTTTCTTTGAGGATAACTACAACGTGAACAAGAACCTGTCGTTCAACCTGGGGCTTCGATACTCTTTCTATGCCTTTCTGGGGCCGACGGAACAGAGTGTTTACCTCGATGGCCTTCCGAAAAACGACGCGACAAGGGTCGAGACCATCAGTTACGGAAACAATGAAGTGGTGGAAAACTATGGAGGGCCTGAGATCAGGGTGTCCGGACGTTATTCCTTCTCGGAAGATTTCTCCATAAAGGCAAGTTACAACAACAACTATCAGTTCATTCACACGCTGACGACCAATACGACCGCGACGCCGCAAGACACCTGGAAGCTGTCCGATCTGAACATAGAGCCGCAAAGGGCCAATCAGTTCTCCCTGGGGCTCTTCAAGAACCTGGACGGAAACACCTATGAGCTGAGCCTTGAAGGGTACTACAAATTATCAGACAACATACTGGATTACAAGGTCGGTGCCGACCTGCTCCTGAACGAGAACATCGAAACCGAGGTCCTTCAGGGAGAGGGCAAGGCCTATGGGGTCGAATTTCTGGTGAGAAAAAACAAGGGCAAGCTCAACGGCTGGATCGGATATACCTATTCGCGCTCCTTTATCAAACTCGACAGTGAATTCAATGAAGAAAGGGTCAATGATGGGGAGTTCTTCCCTTCCAATTACGACAAGCCCCATGATTTCAGTTTGGTTGCGAACTACAAGCTGACGAGGCGCTACAGTTTCTCGATGAACTTTGTCTATCAGACGGGCCGCCCGGTGACGTTCCCGGTTGGAAACTATCAGTTCAACAACGCTGAATACGTTTTCTATTCCAATCGCAACGAATTCAGGATCCCCGATTATATGCGCCTTGACCTGGGTATAAACATCGAGGGAAATCACAAGACCAAAAAGCTGGCACACAGCTTTTGGAACATCTCCGTGTACAACGTGTTGGGCAGAAACAACCCGTTCGCGGTGTTTTTCGTGACCGAAGACGGACAGGTAAAAGCCTATCAGAGTTCCATTTTCGCCGTGCCCGTCCCGACGATAACCTACAATTTCCGATTCTAAACCGTTACGTCCTATGACCCTGAAATATTTCACTCAACATAAAAGCTATTGCACCGCCCTGCTCCTGGTCGCATACAGCTGTGTGGAGGAAATAGATCTCGTGGAAGAACTAAGTTTCGAGGACACCCTGGTCATCGAGGCCAATATTACAGACGAGTTGAAAGAACAGGTGATCGCGATGAGCCGTTCCTATCGGTTCGAAGATGAGGGCGCCAATCCCGAAACGAATGCGAGCGTCAGCATAACTGCTGATGAGGACAGGATTTACTCGTTTACGGAATCGGACAGCAGCCCCGGTCTTTATGTGTCAGACGAGGTCTTCCGGGCCGAACCCGGGGTTGATTACAGGCTTTTTGTTACAACTTCGCAGGGTGATTCTTACACCACCCAGCCGGTTCAATTGCCCCAGGCATCTAAAATCGACCGTGTTTATGGCAGCCGGGAGGTGAACAGCATAGGTACAGAACTCCTGGTGATCAAAGTGGACAGCTATGATCCGACCCGAAGCTCAAATTACTACCGCTATGAATACGAAGAGACCTACAAGATCATCGCTCCGAATTGGGTGAACAGAGAATTTGTCATCCTGCAGGACGAATTCGGCAACGACCTGGCTTTTCCGGGGTTTGAATCCCGATCCCTCGATGAACTGGAGTGTTACAACACAGATATCTCAAATACCATTATTCAAACGTCCACGACTGACCTGTCAGAAGATCGTGTTTCGGGTTTTCCGGTGCGGAATATCACAACCGATAATGCCATCCTGAGTCACAGGTACAGCATCCTGGTGAGACAATATGTGCAGTCACTCGAAGCCTTCAGCTATTACGATCTGCTGAACCAGCTTTCGGCCTCAGGAAATGCGCTGACACAGATTCAACCCGGTTTCATTGCCAGCAATATTTTTTCCACCACGGATCGGGATGAAAAGGTTTTGGGCTTCTTTGACGTTTCCTCTGTGACTGAGGAAAGAATCTTTTTCGATTACGAGGATTTTTTTCCAGGCGAGCCCCTTCCGCCCTATTTTGTAAGCTGCAGGTTGTCGGCTCCACCCATAGCGACCATGTCTGGGACGCCCTTAAAAGATGCGATTCAAGCCGGATTGGTCAAATACTTTCAGGATCATCTGCCCCCTGAGCCCAACGTAGGGCCCTTTGATGTGGTTCCGACCCCTTGTGGGGACTGTACGGTTCTCGGTCAGACGGATCCCCCGGAATTTTGGATTGAATAAAAATGAATATGAAAAGAAACATATCAATAACCCATTGGATAACCTCGCTGCTTCTGGCATTCGTTGTACTATCCTGCGTTGAAGAGATAGACATCGATGAGGAATTCAAGTTTGAAGACGTGATTGTGATCGAGGCGACACTGACCGATGAAAAAAAGACGCAGCAGTTCTTGTTGTCACGCACCTACGAGTTCGAGACCAAGGGTCCGATCCCGGAGCGCAATGCGGAGGTTAGCGTGGTTGTCAATGACGGAGAGAGCATATTGTTCATCGAAGACAGCCCGGGGGTCTATAAATCAGAAAATGAGTTTGCAGCAGAAAGTGGAGCCGATTATCAGCTCTTAGTCAGAACCAATGAGGGGCGTACCTATCAATCTCCAAAAGTGCAGCTCACCAACTCGGTTCCGATTGAGAATTTAACGGCCGAGCGTCAGGTAAACAGCATTGGAAACGAGATTATGGCCATTCTGGTCGACAGTTATGACCCGACCCGGCAAGCCAACTATTACCGTTACGAGTACGAAGAAAGCTACAAGATCATCGCCCCCGACTGGACCAGACAAGATTTTGTGGTATACAGACAGGATTCGATAGCACCTGATGCGATTCGTCCCCTGGAGGAGCAAACTTGCTATAGCACAGTGAATTCAAACAACATCATTGTCACCTCGACCACAAATCTATCTGAAGATCGGGTGTCAGGGTTCTCGGTACGGAACATTTCAGCGGATGACCCGGTGATCAGCCATCGTTACAGCATTCTGGTCAAACAGTACGTTCAGTCTCTGGAAGCCTTCACCTATTACGACATCTTGAATCAGCTCTCGGGAAGCGACAACACGCTGGCTCAGATACAACCCGGATTCATCAGCAGCAATATTCGCTCGACCGAAGACAGGAACGCAAAGGTTCTGGGTTTCTTCCAGGTCTCAGCAGTAACTGAGAAAAGACTGTATTTCAATTACGAGGATTTCTTCTCGGGTGAACCGCTTCCTCCCTATTTTATAGAATGTGGTCGTGCCGCGCCTCCAATTGTATCCCAGGCAGTTCCACCGACCTACCCGCTCTTTGACGCGATTCAAGCGAACCTGGTGAAATTCCTCGAAGAAAACATGAATCAGGGCCAGTTGCAAGGTCCTTACATAACCGTGCCCAGGGCCTGCGGGGATTGCACCGCACTCGGCACAAGTGAACCCCCTGAGTTCTGGGAAGAATAAAGCATACGGAATGATCCAAACAAAACCCATGTCATGAAAAAAACCCTCTATATTCTCCTTTTGATTTTTACAGTGAACCTCGTTCACGGACAGTCTGCGTCAGAAGAGTTTTTGATGCCAGAAGAGAGGATTTACCTTCATCAGAACACGACTTTGCTGATGAGTGGGGAATACCTGTATTACAAACTGTATTGTCTGAACAGTGAAACAGGAGCCTTGTCCGATATGAGCAAGGTCGCCTACGTGGAGCTCGTGGGCAAAGATGGTCAAGCAGTGTTCAGCCATAAAGTCCGTTTGGAGAAAGGATCCGGGGCAGGTGACTTTTTTGTTCCCACCTCTGTACCGTCAGGGAATTACAAACTCGTTGCTTTCACCCGGTGGATGCGAAACGGCGAGGTCGAAGACTTTTATCAAAATGACGTTGTTGTCATAAATCCCTTCCAGAACAATCAAAGCGGACTCATGCGATCGGCTTCAGACAGCACACGGGCATCCATTGCGGCCACGGATTCGCGAGTCAATTCATCAAACAATCCCGGGGGCATCGAAATACAGTTGAGTCCTCCGACGGCAGGAAGCCGTGAGCAAATTAATCTGAGGGTCAATCAGGTTCCTTCAGACTGGTACGGGGACTATTCCCTGTCTGTACGAAAGACTATCGGTCAGTTGCCTGTTCCACAAAGAGAAACAACCACCGCTTTTGCAGAAAGCCTGAAAGGCAATACAGAAGCCTTTAAAGTCTCCAACGGAAACGCGATGGAGCTTCCGGAGCTCAGGGGTGAATTGCTGACCGGAACGGTCATCCGAAAGGAGACAGGTGAAAAAGTACCGAATCGCAGGGTGGCACTGTCAATCCCGGCTAACAACTATCTTTTTAAGATATCGAGCACAAGAGAAAACGGAACGTTCTTTTTCAATGTGGATGAGTCCTACACCAATGAGCAGGCCCTGATCCAGGTGATCGGAGAGGACCGAGACGCTTTCCGAGTTGAGATAGATGAATTTGAATCTCCCGATTATTCTAATTTGACCTTCAGCGACTTCGCCCTGGACGAGACTATGGAAGCGTTTATTCTCGAACACAGTGTACAGAACCAAATTCAAAATGCCTACGCTGAGAATCGCATTGACAGCATCCGGAAAATAGAGGACTTCCCTCCTTTCTTCCACACGCCTAGTCATGAGTATTATCTCGATGACTACACCCGTTTCCCCACAATCAAAGAGACGATTATTGAAGTGATCGAGCAAGCCTCAACCCGCCAACGGAAAGGAAAGCAATTTATTCACGTACGGGTGTACGACGACGATGTTGAAACCGGGCTGAATTCACTGCTGCTGATCGACGGTCTTTTCATACAGGATCACAATACGGTAGTTGAAGCCAAGGCTTCCAAGATCAAAAAAATCAGCGTTATCAACCAACAATACCTTTATGGCTCCGAAGTTTTCGAAGGCATCATATCCATGGAGTCATACGAGGGAGATTTTATTGAGAGCCTGCCGGCACTGAAAGAAAAGGATACAAAGCTCTTTCGCCCCGAATTGGCCAAGGACTATTTCGATCAGGACTACAGGTATCCCGAGCGTTACAAGCGAATCCCGGATTACCGAACCCAATTGGTCTGGGAACCCCAATTCAAGCTGGATGGGTCGACCAAAACCCTGACTTTCTACACCTCTGATGTCAAGGGAAGCTACGAGGTGGTTCTCGAAGGCTTTAACAAACAGGGGAAGCCGCTCTCAATGAGAAAGTTCATTGAAGTGAAGTAATGCGCTAGTCTATAAGATCCAGGGTCCTTTTACGATTGATCTTTCCTGAATCCGTCTCTGCAAATTTCGCAAGAAAGACAATGTCTTTGGGGATTTCGTTTTTCGTGATTTCACCCTTGGATTGTGCCTGACAGGTTTTCAAGCGATTCAAGAGATCTGTTTCGGGTTCCCCCTCAACCACAAAGATCAGTCGCTCGCCCAGTTCAGGGTCCGGAAGGCCGGCAGCGAAGAATCGGCCAGAGAAGCATCTTGAAAATTTCTTCTCAATGGTCTCCGGCATCAGTTTCAACCCTCCTGAATTAATAACGTTGTCGACACGGCCCAGCCAGATGAAGCTGTTCTCAGAGATCAATTCCACCAGATCGTTGGTTATTATCTCTTTATCGGATATCCTGGGGCACCGCACAACCAGGCAACCACGTTCGTCTTTATCAAAGGACACCCCCGGCAAACCTGTATACCCTTCATTTGACAGGGATCGGTTTCCTGGAAGAATCTTTTGTCTCGCACTTCGATTGAGGGGTTTTACGGCAATATGTGTGATGGTTTCGGTCATCCCATACGTAGCATAGATTCTTGTCGGCAAGGATTTGATTCTTTCCTGTAATCTCCAACTGACGGGAGCCCCTCCGACGATTAGATTCTCAATTCTGTCCAGGTATTTCAAATTGCTTTCCAGTTGCATGGGGATCATGGCTGCGAAGTTGTAGTTTCCCCTATTCGCAAGATCCAGGTGAATCGCAGGCTCGATGCCTTCCAGCTGCCATCCCAGGGTCATGGCTCGTATAAGCATCATTTTTCCTGCAATGTAATCCAAAGGAAGGCAAAGCAGCGCTCTTGTGCCTTCGCCCATGTCAAAAAACCGACCTGTCGCCATGGCGGACTCCGCCATTTGCTCAACCTTGAAATCAATTGTTTTGGGTTTACCCGTGGAACCTGAAGTTTTCACGCGAATTTTGTTCTTTGCGAACCAGGATCGCAACAAGTCCGATCCCTGCGGATAGTTTTGATCCATAAACTCGATCCACCTGGCTTCCGTATCAAATGACTGCCCGTCAAAAGTGAAACTGCTATGGATTCCGTATGGATTCATCTCTCTTCTGCGGGGTTAGTGGGGGTATCAATTCGACCCGCCAGGCGCTGTTTCCAATCTCTCCATCGGTATTTCCGTGACAGGAAAAATACAGCCAAAGGATATACAATCAGCAAGGGGAGCAACATCTCAACGCCCAGGGAAGGCTCAGATTGATCGATCAAAAGTGCGTCCGTTTGGAAAACGGCCCAATCCACCGTGACAATCATTGCGGCTACAATGTTATTGGCCGCATGCATGCCCAGGGCGAGCTCGGTTCCCTGGTCCATTAGGGTAATAATTCCGAAAAGAAATCCAGTTCCGATGTAGTACAGCAATATCATCGGGCCGAGCTTCTCCACTTCCGGGTTAAAGGCGTGCAACAGTCCGAATCCGACAGATGTCAAAAAAAGTGGGGCCCACGCGTTCTTGAACAACAATCCGATTCCCTGCATGAGATATCCCCTGAAGAGGAGTTCCTCAAAACTGGTTTGAAACGGAATAAAAACGAGAGAGACAACAACCAGAATAACAAAGGGAACCAGTTTGAAATTGTTCTGGAAGTCCTCCGGATGTGCCAAATAGTCCAAAAAGATCAATATAACCGAAACCAGAAACCAAAATGCAAAACCAAACAGGATACGATTCCAATCTACGGTTTTTCTTGAGCTGACAAGGCTTTTCAGACTCCTGTGGTGAATGGTTCGAACTCCAAGTACGAGAAAAACCAAGCCCCCGATGAATGAGAATATGATCAGGAGCAGGTACAAGTTTGAATCGATCCCGAGCCCGAGAAAAGCACTTTCCGCAGCATCTATCCAATCCTGGAGACTGTCGGCTTTCATGTACGAGAAGACAAAAAGCGGGATCACGCCAATGAACTGCCAGCCCAGAAAAACCATAAAAAGCGTGGCTATGTACCTCCACCATTCGTTTCGGCCCTCAAATGCCATTTCGATAAAGCGCGTCTTGCTCATGTATTCGTATTATTTATTTCGAAAATACCATTATTCGTCAAACAATTGATCCGTATCGCCCCATTTTATGAGGGGGTCATGGTAGAGAGCCCCTTGCTTTACTCGAAGTGGCGAATCAATGTTGTTCGTAAAAAGTCCTCCAGTGCCGAGTCCCTGGGGCATGGGATTCTTCAGCGTGTATGTGTATTGAGCAATCGCGTTGAGACCCACATTGCTCTCCAGGGCCGAAGTGATCCACCACCCGATGTTGTATTTCTCGCAAAGAGCGATCCAGTGGTTGCAAACCTTCATTCCACCGATCAGGCTCGGTTTGAAAATCAAATACTGAGGATTTAACTTTGTTAACAAATTTTCTCTTTTGTCGGACTCTGTCAATCCAATCAATTCCTCATCCAGTGCAATCGGAACAGGGCTCGACTCACATATGGCGGCCATCTCCTCGTATTGCCCCTGACGGATGGGTTGCTCGATGGAATGTATGTCATATTCTGACAGCCGTTTTAGTTTCTCCATGGCTTCAGCCGGTGCAAAGGCTCCGTTGGCATCCACTCGCAATTCTATGTCCCGGGCGCTGAAATTCTTTCGGATCGACCCCAACAGCTCCATCTCCGTATCAAAGTCGATGGCTCCGATCTTGAGCTTGATCACCTTGAAACCAGAATTCAACTTATCGTGAATCTGGGATTTCATAAAGTCTTTGTCGCCCATCCACACAAGTCCGTTGATGTCAATGGAGTCGGTGCCTCTTGTGAAATCAGAGGGAAACAATTCAAACCTTCTTGAAGACTCCAATGACAGAAAAGCCTGTTCCAATCCGAAGGCGATAGACGGATATTCGTGAAGTCGATCCAGGCACCATTCCCTGCCTTTGTCAATATTGCTGGCCAGCCAGGACATCCGGCCTTCAAAATCAGGTCGGTCATCATAGCTCAGTCCGCGAAACAGCCCCACTTCTCCAATTCCGAATGATCCTTCTTTTTCGATTTTTATAAAATAGGTCTCTTTGGTTCGAAGAACACCCCTTGAGGTCCCTCCAGGAACCTTGAAATTCAAATCGTATCGGGAATATGTGAGTTTCATCTGTGGTGAGAGATCAGTGAATTATGTCTGCAAAATATGTTCCAGGAGACAGTCCTGACAATCTTTTAAAGACCAACAAATATAATTCGAAATGCGCTGGTTTCCATCGAGCCAACCGGTGTTTCCCTTAAAATGCTTATATTTAGGTCATTGAAATCATTTTCAGCTATGAAAAAGATTTATGCCCTCTTATTATTCATTTTTGCTGCCTCTATAAACAGTATCGAAGGGCAAAACGCCTTGGTTCAACATTTGCCTACCTCGGGTGGCGAGGTTGTCTTTACCAAGGTGAAGGAACTTCATGAAGAAGAGCTAGAGGCCCATTTGGACAGGGTCGAAGCTTGGTTCGTTAAAAACGGATTTTCATTTGAACAGGTTGAGGAAGAGGATTACTCCAGGGACAAGGCCCGAGGTCGCGGATCCATCGAGGTACTGTGGGGACCCAATAATTTTGAGCAATATTTCAAGAAGCTAAAATTCGATATTGAGGTAGTCGTGAAAAAAGACAGGTATCAATATCGCTTCGATCATTTTGTGGTTCAGGACGGCTCTCTTGAAGCCCAACTCGAAATCTTTAAGTCGTACACCAGGCTTGGAGGTCGTTACAATCCTGCATTTTACAAGGAGATCGATCACAAAATGAATGGCCTGATCGAAAGTCTTCATGCAGAATTGTTCAAGAAGGATAACACCCCGACTGTGGCAATTACGCAAGAGTGACATTTGCTCAGGAGTGACTCGGGAACAGCTTTATTTGGTTTCCATTCGAATCTGGGCAATCCATCCTCCACCACCGACGAGATTCAACTCCAGGACATCATTTTTTTTGACCTTTTTCATTTCTCTCTTATAGTCTTCAGCGTAGTTCTTGGCATTGATTCCATCTTTGAATACTTCCATGTCGTAGGCACCTTCAGATAAAAAATCGAGCTTGATGTTGAATTCCCTTGGAGTATCATCCGTCATGGCTGCCAGAAACCAGTCCTCACCCTTTCTGCGAGCGATGACGATATAGTCGGAGACAGCTGCTTCAATCACCCGGGTTTCATCCCAGGTGGTTGGAATAGAAGTGATAAAGTCAACGGTTTCCTGCTCCTGCCGGTATCTTGAAGGAGATTCGCAAAGCATCTGCAAAGGGGCCTCATAGACCACATACATGGCCAGCTGATGACATCTTGTGCCCAGGCCCATGGGCCTGAAAAAGCTGGCCATGAAATTTTTCTTGTGCTTGTTGACCATCGCCCCCGGGGTAAAATCCATCGGTCCCGCGGCCATACGAGTGAAAGGAATGGTCAAATTATGCTCCGGGTTGATGTCGGCACTCCATTTGTTGTTCTCGTTACCCTTGACCCCCTCATAGTTGATGATATTGGGCCATACCCGTTCCATGCCTGCTGGTTTGAAGGCCCCATGAAAATCGACGAGCAGTTTATATTTGGCTGCCGTTTCGGCTATAGCCTCGTAGGACTTTACCATGGCCTGGTCGTTTCGTTGCATGAAATCGACTTTGATGCCGACAGCACCCCATCCGCTGTAAAGCTTTAGAATTTCCTCCAGGTTCTCATTCAAGGGCTTCCACAGAACCCAGAGTATGATACCCACGTTTTTCTTCCTACTGTATTCGATTAGCTCCGGCAGATCGATATCGGGATTGGACTCGAGGATTTCGGTGGTCGATTTGGTCCATCCTTCATCCAGTATGACATACTCGATACCGTTTTCAGAGGCGAAGTCAACATAGTATTTGTAGGTTTCAGTGTTCAATCCTGCCTCGAAATCGACGCCGTAAATATTGTTGGCGTTGTACCAGTCCCAGGCAACCATCCCGGGTTTGATCCAGGATGTGTCTTCAATTTTGTTCTGGCCCGACAGCTGGGTGACCAGATTGCTCTCGACAAACGTTCGGTCGTCGTCGCTGATCATAAAGACCCTCCAGGGATAGGCTCTCGACCCTGACACTTCTGCGATGTAATCGGCTTTTTTGGATAAGATCTGATTGCGATCAGGAGAATTGTTCTCATCCGGGACGGCTTCCAGGACGAATTTTGGGAAAACGGCTTCAAAGTCCATGTTTTCCTTATACTTCAGGAACATGCCCGGATAGTCATGAAGCGAGGCCTCTGTGATCAGCACCTTCCCTGCTCCGGTATCGAACAGGACAGGTAATGAGCAGAAATCTCCCTTTTCAAAATCCCCGGCCTGCTGTTTCAAATAAATGCGTTCATTGTGCGAGTACATTGACTCTTCCTTGGGGAAATAAGAAGAAGTGCCCTGGGGAAACTCAATGTTCATTTTCTCGGAATCGACGATGGCGGTCTTTTTTGAAGAGTCAATGAACCGATAAGCAACACCATCGTCAAATATCCTAAAAATGACTTTGTATTTTTCTGTCATCTCCAGGATCATCTCATTGTAACGACTTTCTATCTCCTTATCCTTGTTCGGAACCACAGGTCGAATCAACTCTACTTTGAGGTCTTTTTTTACATTCCTAACTTTTGGGTTCTCTCCAAGTTTTCTCTTTTGATCCAGGGTCATGCCAATACCAACTTCACTGATGATCTCCTTGCTTTCCAAAAAAGCGCTCCAGGCAATATTACCCCCAGTCTTAACTTCAATGCTTATGCGTCCATCCGGGGAATCCAGGGAGTATGTCTGGGCATATGTTGCAATGGCGAAAAAGAAATGAAATAAAAGGATAAGTCCAGAAGATCCTACGGTTGTTCTTATCATGGCCAGTCGATTTTAGATTACAGTTCATTAGACCTCTAAAGATAATGGAAAAGCCGGCATACAACAAGTATGGACCCCATTTTGATTCCATTCCAAACCAAATAGTCGAGATGCTTGGTTCAATCTGTTTCATTCAAAATTTGACTCCTATTTTTTCCGTTTAACTCCTGTTTTTTTATCTCCATAAATAGTAACTTTGCCGCGTTCTGCCCTCGTAGTTCAACGGATAGAATAAGAGTTTCCTAAACTTTAGATCCAAGTTCGATTCTTGGCGAGGGTACCTAAGCGACCGATGGAGATGCATATATCTTCATCGGTTTTTTTCTTCGTCGAAATCAGCCTTTTCGCAGATCCGGAACTTCAAACCTAATTCCTTACAGATCAGATTTTGATGATGCCAAGGAGGTATTTTCCTTCAACGTTGTTTAGGATAATGGTCTTGCTTTGGCTCGTCTCTGCCTTTGTCCCATAGTTCCGGTAAACGGTATAGCGCAAGGCAAGCGGGTCGCGGTTGTCTTGCTTGGGGGATTCAATATTGACCTGCCACTTTCCGGGTTCGGCGTCAATCAGAAAGAATTCCTCGGTGTTGAAGCCCTGGGTCTTTTCCTGATCAATGCGTTCACTGTTCTCAAACTTCCGGTGGGACCAGACGAAGAACTTCTTCTGCGGATTGACAAATTGCAGGTCAAATTCAGCATCTCGATCATTGTAGTCGACCACCACCCGAACGTCGTAATTCATAGGGGTCTGGTAATGACTTGAAAGGCCCTGGGTATCCAGTTTATTGCGATGCAGAAGGATCAATCTTTTCATTTCACTGTTCAGGGGCTTTCGAAGGCCTTCAAAATTCACACTCGGGTAAGACCCGTCTTTCATCTTGCGATACATATCCAGGGACTTTTGGTACTGATGGCTCTCTCCCAGGATCAGAGCCAGGTCGCGATAGGATTGAGACTCTCCAGGCTTTAAAAGAAGTACCTGCTCGTAAACCTCGCGTGCCAGGCCAAAATCTTTTCGATCCTGGAGCAACATACCCACAAAACGCAAGTATTCGACTTCATTCGGATTCAATTCCAAAATATTCAACAGGATTCTCTTTGACAGATCAGCATTTCCCCATTTGACTATGGATTTGGACACATCGATGAAATACTCAAAGTCGCCCATATGAGAGACGCGCTGAGTCATGTAAAGCTCGTAGGCCTCCTCGACGCTTTTTGCCTTTTTGAACTCCTTCAGATAATCCCCCTTGGGAGCATTAGTTATACTTGTAACGGTCTCATTATAGGTGTTCCCTTTTACCATGGCTGAATTGGATTGTCCATCTTTTCCGGCTTTGGCACCCACCCTTGTTTTGGTATAGATGAGAATCGCTCCACCTCGAGCAAGCATACCGTATTTATTCGTTGCTGCCAAACCCCGCAGTACCGTTATTTTTTCCACGTTGTTCGGATCAATGTGCCAGGTGGACAGAGTCAGTCCACCTGAAGCGCTGTTGTTCGTACCCAGCGGAATGTCATCTACGACAATCAAAGGGTTTTTCGTTCCAGCTCCGAAAGTTTGAACCTGTCTGAGCTGAATCTGACTCAGGTCATCGTTCTGTGAATAATTGTAGGAGATGATTTTACCCCGTGTCGCATCAGATATATTTGCCTGTCCTTCGAAGTTCTCGCCCTCGACATCCTGAACCGTATAACCTATCTGATCTTCGCTCTTTTCGCCAAAGGCCGTGGTGATGGTATTCTTTGCATCCGGACCTTCCGCTTTAGATTTCAGCACGACCTCATCGAGCTGGTTCTGCTCGATATTGAGATAAAACTCGATGACCTGATCTCCTGCGATCCGGTATTCCTGGTTCTCCATGCCCAGATATCCAATCATCAGGATATCGCCAATCGATGCTTCGAGGTGAAACCTTCCGTCTTTTCCCGACACAACACCCTTATTCTCTCCTTTTATTTGGATCGTCGCATTTTCAAGCGGCCTGCTTTGATCAAAAACCACACCCTCGATGCGAAAATCCGTCTTCTCAACATCCGGACTCTTTGCTGTGGGGATATCACTCGAGGCCATTGCTCCGACTACCCCCAGGCGCTCCAACACTCCCCCAAGTCCCAATTCAGCCAGGTCGAGATAGTTTCTGTGATACGTTCGCCGACCGATCGCCTGGGCCGCCGTGAGACTGTTGATCAAAAAAATGTCTTTTCCTTCGGGCAGGTGAAGATCATCCATCACCCCTACACCATCAGAAAAAATAAGAGTCGCATAGGCATCCTGATTCAAGTCCAATAGTTTGAAAAGCGCGACCCCGTCATAAGTCAGACCCGATATGAGCGACTTAAACGAGGAGATTTCTCCATCCACGACGCTCAGATTCGAAGCTTTTCCCAACTGGTGATCAAAGGGTATGAATTCCACCTCGGTGCTTCCCAGGGATTCGAAGTAAGCGGAGAGCAATTCCAATTCCACTTCGAGGTTCCTGCCGGCCATGGATAGAGAAGTGTCCCAATAGATCACCACTTTCTCAAAGGGCTCATTATCTCCTTCAGACGTCACATTACCGCAATCATTTGCCAATCCCTGGAAGGCAATGATAAAAAAAACATAAATGACGGTGTTTCTAAACCTAAAAATCGATGAATCAACCATATTCTAAAAATAGACAAATTTCAAATAAAAGAAGCGCTACCGGGAAAGGTAGCGCTTGCTAATGAAAAAACATAAAAATGGAAGAAAATTCCTCCGCTTGGATACGTTTACGAGCTAGCTCGCTTTTTTTCTTTTGTTTATAAAGTGGAAGTACGCTTTTGGATCGACAACGATACCGTCTTTCGAAATTACTTTGACCGTTATGTTTCGCTCTTCCGCCTTCAGAATGAAATCATCCAGGATCTCGATTACGTCGTGATCGAGGTACTTGGTGTTGGTCACATCGAGCTCCAAAAAGGAGTCTTCAGGAAGCCGATCCAGTTCTTTCAGGATGGCACCTTTGTTGAAAAATGTAACTTCTTCCGCCAGGGTCATTTTCACTTTTCCGTCATCCACATCTTCACCTTCCATGTGCAAGAAGTGAGAATTCTGGTAGCTCTTGATCAAAATCACAATGATCCCAACCAGGAGTCCGAGTCCAATTCCCACAAGGAGGTCGGTGAAAATGATTCCCACAACCGTGACGATAAAAGGAACGAATTGCTTCCATCCCAGTTCATACATCGATTTGAAAAGCCCAGGCTTGGCGAGTTTGTATCCCACCACCAGAAGAATCGCCGCTAATACCGATAGCGGGATCATATTCAGGAGATTTGGGATAAGAAGCACGGAGATAAGCAGAAAGAATCCATGAATGATAGCAGACATCTTAGTTTGACCTCCTGATTGAATATTCGCTGAGCTTCTCACAATCACCTGGGTGATCGGCAGTCCGCCTATCAATCCTGACATAATATTACCCGTACCCTGGGCGAGAAGCTCGCGGTTGGTGGGCGTCACATTCTTATGAGGATCCAGTTTGTCAGTGGCCTCGACACAAAGCAGGGTTTCCAAACTCGCTACCAATGCTATGGTAAAACCTACCACCCATACCTCGGGATTGGCCAACGCTGCAAAATTAGGGAAGGTCAGCAGTCCGGCCAGGGAAGAGAAATCATCCGGAACGGGAACGCTGACCAAGTGCGATGAAGATATGCTCAATGCCCCTGAACCCTGGGTTCCAACAAAAAATAATATTCCTATTACTACGGCGACTAAGGGTCCCTGTATCATTTTAAAGATCTTTCCTTTTTTGGATAGTACATTTTCCCAAAGTATTAGGATTGCCAATCCGATGATTCCTATAAGGGCCGAACCGGGCTGAATGTGGTTGAATGCCGTGAAAATCTCCGAGAAGGTATTCTGCCCGTCCACCTGAAAGAATGCAAAATCTCCTTCAGGATCGGCGTCATATCCAAAGAAATGAGGAATCTGCTTCAGAATGATGATAATTCCGATTCCGGTAAGCATACCTTTGATCACAGAAGATGGAAAGTAATATCCGATGACCCCGGCCCGTAAAAACCCGAGAATGATTTGAATGATCCCTCCAAGGACAACGGCAACAAGAAAATTCTCAAAGCCGCCCAGGGTTCCAATTGCCGTGAGAACGATAGCAGCAAGTCCGGCTGCAGGACCGCTAACTCCAATTTTTGATCCACTGAGCGCACCGACTACAATACCACCTACAATTCCGGCTATCAGTCCTGAAAAAAGCGGAGCGCCACTCGCCAAGGCAATTCCCAGACAGAGCGGCAAGGCCACGAAAAATACGACGATACTCGCCGGTAAATCAGATCTAATTCCTCCTAAAAAACTTTTTTGCTCCATAATGATCAAATTTTAACAACCAAAGATATTAAAAAATCATATTGATAGTGATACTATTGTGTTAAATAGTCATATAATTGGTCATGATATTTTTAATTGCGGTGTCAATTATTTAACTTTGATTTTCTTTAAGTATGGCTGTCAATATCATAATATCACTGAATCCGGGTCTGTACCTCAAGGATCCGCAGGAATCGGATCTCGGGAGGCGTATTATCAAACATTCCATTCTCTTATTGGAAGACTTGGGTTTTGAACAATTCAACTTCAAGAAACTGGCAGAAGCTATGGGTTCCACCGAAGCTTCCATCTACAGGTATTTTGAAAACAAGCACCTGCTTCTTATTTACCTGGTCTCCTGGTATTGGGAATGGCTGAGTTACATGATTCAGGTCAAGACCTTCAATGTGGAGGACCCGAGAAAAAAACTAGAGATAATACTTCATTCCTTTGTCTCGGTAAGCGAGGAAAATCCGGCAATCGAATATGTGAATGAGTCATCGCTGCACAATGTTGTGATCTCGGAAAGCACCAAGGTTTATCATACGAAAGAGGTGGATCAGGAGAATAAAAAGGGATTCTTTTTGAATTATAAAAATATGGTCGCCCAGGTCGCAGAGGTGATCCTGGAAATCAAACCTGACTTTCCCTACCCTTCTGCCCTGGCCAGCAATCTTTTCGAAATGACAAACAACCATATCTACTTTGCGGATCACCTGCCCAGGCTTACCGAGATCCAGGCCAAGTCCTCAATGAAGGAGGATGTGGAAAAAATGTTGAAATACTTTGTGACTAAACTTCTTGAATGAGTTTATTGCTCGAGATCTATTTTTGAGATTCCGCAAAAGCCTTGAACCGATCAAGTGCCAGTTGGGATTGTTTTTTAAATGAACCGGGCATCAGAAAAGCAATGAGCTTCATGAAGCCACTGAATCGAAACTCCGAGTGAGAAATCCATTTGGTCTCTGAGGGTCCCACTTCTATGAAGGAGTTCTTCATTTCGTTCCAGACTCCTTTGGCTTCATACGTGAAATTAAATTCCTCGGGAAGGTTCTTTTTGGTTATGGTTTCGACCATTTCGACTTCACGCTTTCCCATCTTGTAGCTCAGATTCGATTTTGAGCCTACCTCCCCTTTTTCACCTGAAACGTGCTCAAAACTCACGAGTTCAGGTTGCCACTTGAACATATTCTCCTCGCTGTCAAAAAGATCCAGGACCTTTTTCAGGGGAAGATTTATCGTTACTTCATTCGTATATTTCACGGAACCTGGTTTTTGTTCCATTAAATATATGAAAATTGTCTTTAAACCTCAACAGAATCCCCGATCGGGAGCAGAATGAGTTCTTTGCCCGCCGCCGAGAAAGCGTTTTTGGCCTTGTCATGATCGATCTCGATATAACCAAAAGTATCGTAATGATAGCCCATTATTTTGGCGCATTCAATGAAGTCAGCTGCGATGACCGCACTTTCATAACCCATGGTAAAATTGTCCCCGATGGGAAGAACTGCAAAATCGAGCTTGCACTGCATTGGAACAAGCTTCATGTCGAAGGTAAGTGCCGTATCCCCGGCAATATATATGTTTCCTTCGTCGGTTTCCACTAAGAAACCTCCGGGCTGCCCCCCATAACTTCCATCGGGAAAGGAACTCGTATGGATCGCGTTGGTATAAGTGACTCGTCCAAATTCGAATTGCCATGAACCCCCGTGGTTCATAGGGTGCCCCTCAAAGCCCAGGTTGCCGTAATGGGTGACTATTTCATAGTTCGAGACGATCTTGGCCCCTGTACGTTTCGCTATCGCATCTACATCAACAATGTGATCCTGGTGTGCGTGTGTGATCAGGATATAGTCGGCCTCCAAAGCCTCTACATCAATGTCTTTAGCCAGCGGATTCGGGCTGATAAAGGGATCTACAATGAGCTTTTTTCCGGCTACTTCAATGGCCAGGGCAGCATGCCCGAGGTAAGTGATTTTCATATTGAGGATTTTAGAATAAATTTAATCAATTCCACTCACCTGGGCAATTCGCTCACCTCGAGAATCCTGCCTTCAGCCTCCCTAAAACGAATAGTTCACATAGAGAGTAAAGTTTCTGCCGGGTTCATAAATCCTTCCCTGCAAAAGGTCCGAATTTCGATAGGAAAAGTTCAAATGCTCATAGTACCCCGTGTCAAACAGGTTCAAAACAGCGGCACCTAGGCTCAATCCCTCCAAAGGTTCAAATCCGGCACTGAAATCGAATGTCACAAAACCTGGAGAAGGCACTTCCCCGAAGGACTCTGCGACCCGATTTTGCTCGGCGACCAGACGCGACTTCAGGTTGAGCCAGTACTTAGGCCGTTCATACTTGACCCCGAGATGCCCTGTAAGGGGAGCAATCAGGGGTAACGGCTCGTCCAGGTCTGTATTCTGACCATAGGTGTAAGAAAGGTCCGAAAGGAAACTGAACCGGTCATTAAAGTAGTAGTTGAAAAACACTTCAAATCCTGCCTGAACGGCGTCGTCCACGTTTACAAATCGCTTGGCGAACCGGGGCTCCTGCATCGGCATGAATTTCCTTGGCAGATCCTCATCGACCACTGCCGTGATATAATTCGTCAGAAACGAGTAGAACACACTGCCACCAAAAGCCAGGCGCAACCCCCGGTAATCGGATGAAAGCTCGATTTGATGGTTGACCTCCGGATCGAGATACGGGTTGCCCACGTATTCGTAGGGGTCCTGCCCCACATTGAAATGATTGATGTATCGCTCAAGCAAGGAAGCTGAACGCACTCCCCGTCCGATCGCCGCCTGGAATTGAACCTGACTCCATTTGACCAAATATGAAAAATTACCACTTACATTAAAGTCCTGCTGATCCCCAATTTCACCTCCGTATAGCTCCTGGAAATCCTCTTCGGGGTCGTTTATGGAGCTGTTCACGAAATCCGTCCTGATGCCGGCTGTAAATACCGAATTATCTTGTGCAAGGAGCTTTGCCTCAGCGAAAACTCCAATATCATCGAGTTTGGAGTCCTGCCAGATCTTGTCCACTTTCACCATCGGCATGGGCAGCGGGTTCCCGTTCATGACCTTGATCGTTCGAATCCGATCTCCTTCTCTTCCGATGAAGTTGGCGTCCGCTCCAACAAAAAGACTCAGCTTTTCGGTAGGCGTCAGCTCGAGTTCTGCCTTTCCGCCAGAGGTAGTTACAAACACATTCGACTCCGCCTCAGTCATCATGAAACTCGGACGATCTTCATTGGTCATTAAATGATCAACATGGGAATAGAACAGTTTCAGCATAAAAGACCGGATGTTGCTTTTTGGAACTGCAATTCGATAATCCAAACCGACCAGGTAGCTGTCATCATAGGGAGAGTCCATGGGAAGTCCGGCGTGCTTGATGTCACGCCCGAAGGATTGCCGCCAGGTCAGACGCAGGCGCTGATTCTCACCTGGGTTGTAACCCAGTTTCGCCGAATAGTCAAAGGTTTTGAAGGATGAGGGCACAACGTCTCCGTTTCCATCGGTATAGTCGCCGTAATTGCGATAAGAGACATTCCCCTCGATGTCATAATGCTCTGCCTTATAGGTAAGGGCCCCACGTGCCGTAAAATTGTTTCCGTTGGTCTCATAGCCGGTTTCCGCGTTCCCGCTCCATCCGAGAGACTGCATCCCCGGGGATTTTGACACCAAATTGATGATTCCTCCAAAATTCTGGCCAAACCTTACCGTAAAGGGCCCTTTGACGATTTCAATGCGCTCGATCTCCTCAGGGATCACATGGGTTGTAATCGGATCCATCCGGTTAGGGCAGGCATTGAGAATCTTCATGCCGCCATCATATTGGACATTGAGCTGTTCGTATTTAAAGGCCCGGAAGGCAGGCTCCGAAGCATAATTGCCTCGCTTGATTATGCCAAAGCCCGGAATGTCCCGAAACAGGTCACTGATGTTTCTCGGTTGTGTCGTTGCTTTGATGTCATCGTAAACAATGCTTGATTGGGCGAGGTTTCGGAAGGGGTCCGCCTTGACAATGATGTTGTCAAGCTCGTAGAAGCGTTCTTCCAGAACGATCTCTATTCCGTTTTGCAACTCGACAGTTTGATCGGTATATACCATATGTGAGACAAAAGCTGCCTCCCCCGCTTCTGCCTCTATCTCAAATTTGCCATTCTTGTCGCTTTCTGTATAGATACCCGTACCCGGGATGTGAATGGCGGCGCGTTCCACCGCATATCCACTTTGATCCACAACGGATCCTTTGATAACAGGTCCTTGTGCACACAATGTTGTGACAAACAACATCATGAATGCACAGACCATTTCTAGTCTTTTCATTTATTATTTTTTGAATCGTACTTAAAATTGAGAAATGATCGGCTGAGCCGATCGCCGTTAAGAAGATTCAAAAAATCGGAGGGCGAAAAACTTGATTGAGATGATCCGTGCCGGTTAACCCGCAGTTGAAAATCGGCTTGTCCCGAAGTCGTTTCCGGGTTAAAAACCGAAAATGAACTTTGCGCTTCACGTATCGTTAAAAGTTTGTCCAAATCAACAGTAGGAGGAATCGGTCTGGGATCTTCCTTCGAATCTTTTTCATCCGAAGTCAACTGTTTTCCCAAATAGCATTTTCCATTGCATGCGAGCACGGGCTTATCCCGATTTTCACAGAGTTCCTCCACGATATATTCGTAGTGAATGACGTACTCCAAAATCGGATACAGGGGCTGAAAAATCGCCAGTATGTAGAGGTTCAGGAACAAATGTGCCAGAACGATGTGTTTCGCTTCCGTCATACGAACCAAAAGTAGATAAGTTTGTCTTTCGTTATAATGACAATTATCAGGCTACAAAACTAAGCCAATCCCGAACAAAATGGAAAACAAAAAAGTACTCAAAGCCAGTTTTTTCAATTCCGGGTCGAGAAGTTTAACGTCCCGGGTTTTGTAGACCTTCACCAAGTGAGCAAACAGGGGAATGTAGGCGATCAGGAAAAGAAACTGAAACGGAGATGAGAATCTCAGGGACGTGTACATGAGAGCAAATAGCAAAGAGGCTCCGATGAGATAATAGTGATAATATCGGGCAAACTCTGCTCCTATCCTAACCACCAGGGTGATTTTGCCCGCTTTCTTATCGGACTCCATATCTCTCATATTGTTCAGGTTCAAGACGCCTACACTGAGCAAGCCGACCGAAAAAGCAGGAAGAAAGACCGTGAAGTCAATGGTTTTGGCATACAGAAAATAGGAGCCGCATACGCTGAGAAGTCCAAAGAAGAGAAAGACAAACACGTCGCCGAGACCACTGTAACCATATGCGTTGTCACCCACGGTATACTTGATAGCTGCGATGATGCTGCTTACTCCCAGCAGAATGAAAAGGAAAGCGTAAAAGGGATACTCTTTTCCAAAAGAGAGGTAAATCAGCAACAAAGCCACGGCTACCGTCAAGACCGAGGTAATCGTCATGCCTGTTTTCATTTGGGCAGGACTGATCGCTCCGCTTTGTATGGCACGCTGAGGACCTACCCGATCCTCGTTGTCGGTGCCTTTGAGCCCATCGCCATAATCATTCGCAAAATTTGACAGAATTTGAAAGCCAATCGTCGTGACCAGGGCCAGAACAAATATCCAAATATCGAAATAGCCCCTTGAAGCTGCCATGCAGGTTCCGACGATAATTCCGGATACCGAGAGGGGAAGCGTTCGCAAGCGGGCAGCTTTTACCCAAGATTCTAGACGTGCCAATTGAAATAGATTAGATGTTGCCTCCTCTTACTTGCTGTGTCCACGGATCCATTTTTCCCCGCTGAGTTGAAGAGCCTCGTCGATATTCACAGGGATGCCGAAGGACTTTGCAATGATGAAACAATCGTTGAAACCCATTCGACGGAGGTCATCCCGCAGAGCCACAGCTTCTTTGTAGGTTGTGAACTTGCCTACGGCAAACTTGTTGAAGCCATTCTCCTCAAATTCCTCGAGCTGGGCAATGTCTTTGGAAATCAATCCGGAATTGAAATTCGCGTATGCACCAATCTGAATGCTGTACACGATACTCAATTCGTTCAGAGAAACCTGTATGGAATCGGCCATGATGACCTGCTTGGCCTTGCGTTGTATCTTGTGAAGCGAATCCGTATCGATCAGGCTCAGATTGTTCTTGATCAGGTACTCCTCTTTGTACTGTTTCGATTTGGGAAGAAAAGACCAGAGGAACAGAATCAGGAATACCAGGCAGGCAACTCCCAATATAATTCTGTGCTTCTTCAGCTCGGAGTTGTTCTCTTCCTCATCCTTTAAGGCCGTGGAGAGATTCTTGATGGTGCCATTGGCTTTATCAAGCTCTTCATAAACATTAACTAAGTTTTTATCTCTCACAAAAGGCATATCTATAGATTCGCTTAAAGGTCCTTGGCTCGGGCTATCAGCTCTGCCACGTCCAACACGCTGACCTCATTCTCCTTTTCCTTGTTCTTGATCCCGTCGGTCATCATCGTATTGCAAAATGGGCAGCCGGTCGCAATGATTCCCGGGTTGACTTCAAGAGCTTCCTCGGTTCTTTCGATGTTTATTTCCTTCTTGCCGGCTTCCGCATCTTTGAACATTTGCGCCCCACCGGCTCCGCAACACAGACCATTGGATCGGCACCTTTTCATTTCTACGAGTTCCGCATCGATCTTTTGGATCAAATCTCTTGGAGCCTCGTACACCTCGTTCGCTCGTCCCAAATAGCAAGGATCGTGAAAAGTGATTCGCTTTCCTTTGAAATCTCCACCCTCAACAACGAGTCTTCCGTCCGCAATCAAACCATTTATAAACTGGGTGTGGTGAAGCACTTCGTACTTCCCTCCCAATTCAGGATATTCATTCTTGATCGTATTGAAGCAATGCGGACAGGTCGTTACGATCTTCTTGACCTCATATGCGTTCATGATCTCGATGTTGGTCATCGCCTGCATCTGAAACAGAAACTCATTTCCCGCTCTCTTTGCGGGGTCACCTGTACAACTCTCTTCCGTGCCCAACACGGCAAAATCGACTCCGGCCTCAATCAGAATTTTGGCAAACGCCTTGGTTATTTTCTTGGCACGATCGTCAAAGCTTCCGGCGCATCCCACCCAGAACAAAACTTCCGGTGTCTGGCCCGCAGCCATCTTCTCTGCCATTGTCGGTATTACCATACTAATTTAGTCTAATTTTTTTAAACTTTTTCAACTTTTGACTTCCTTCTACTCGTCCTTCCAGTTCAACCGATCCATCTGGTTGTACTGCCAGGGCGCACCATTGTTCTCCACATTGGTCATCATCAGATTCAGTTCCATTGGGGCCTGGGATTCTTCCATGACCAGGTAGCGCCGCATGTCCATGATGATCGAGAGCGGATCAATGTCTACAGGACAGGCCTCAACACATGCGTTACAGCTCGTGCAGGCCCAGATCTCCTCTGCTTTGACATAATCCAAAAGCGACCTGCCGTCTCCCTCAGATTTAAACTTGTCCTCTCCGTTTTCGTCGATGAAACCACTCACCTCTTCCAGCCTGTCTCTGGTCTTCATCATGATTGCTCGTGGCGAAAGCTCCTTTCCCGTAAGGTTGGCAGGACAAACCGAGGTGCACCTGCCGCATTCTGTACAGGTATAGGCATTCAAAAGCTGTATTCTTGTAAGGTCTGCAACATCCCGGGCACCAAACTTCTCAGCTGTCTCAGGCTCATCTGCCGGGACCGCATAGGGATCTGCTGACGGATCCATCATGAGCTTGACCTCTCGGGTGACTGATTCCAGGTTGTTGAACTTGCCGGGGACGTCCAGATTTGCGTAATACGTATTTGGAAACGCAAGCAGAATATGCAGGTGCTTCGAATAATAGAGATAGTTCAAAAAGAACAATATTCCAACGATGTGAAGCCACCACGCTCCTCGCTCCAGATAGAAGAGAGTCAACTCATTTTGAGGGAGCAAGCCTGCGATCCAGGAGCTGATCGGGAAACTTCCTGCCTGAACATAGTGAATCGCACCCATTTGCTGCAAAGCGTAATCCGAAGCGTTCATCACCAAAAAGAGGGTCATCAGAATCACCTCGAAATACAAGATGTTCAGAGCATCGTTCTTCGGCCATTTGGTCATTTCCTTGTTCCAAAACCTGGGAATCTTGAGTATGACCCGGCGTATCCAGAAAATGATCACGGAAACCAGAACGAGTAAGGCCAGGATCTCGAAAGAGGCGATCAGAAAGTCGTAGAATCCGCCGGCAAAGGCGAATATCCTGTGGGTACCCAATAATCCGTCAATAACGATCTCGAGCACTTCAATGTTGATGATGACAAATCCCACATAGACCAAAATATGAAGAATTCCGGCAATGGGTCGGCTGACCATCTTACCCTGACCAAGAGAAACCCGAATCATATTCTGCCAACGTTCCGAAGATCGGTCATCTCGATGAGAATCCCGCCCGAGATCTATGTTTCTCTTGAGCTTACGGATATTCCTGACGAAAAAACCAATTCCCAGCAAGAGTATGACTGCGAAAATGACATTGGGTAAAACTGACATCCTTCTTTACGGATTTTGAGTTAGTCGAGAGTAAAATTACTCATCTTCAAAAAGGTCCAAAGACTAATTTATTACAAGTTATCAACCGCTCTTATTATGAATTACTCCTCTTCGGGTTCCACGTAAGGCTTTTCCTTTTTCCCAAATACAGACAGGTGAACAAATCGCTTGGGATGCTCCTTGACTTCCCGCAGCAATTCTTCAAGTTCCTTGGAAGCATTGGCCAGGTTCGTGTAAAGCTCATCGTCATTCAACAATTTGCTCATCGTTCCATCGCCGGTTTTCAAGCTGTCGAGAACCGAATTGAAATTTGCCAGTGTAGACTCCATGGTGGCCACTGCCGCACCCAGGTTGGCAGCCTGAATTGAATCGGAGATAGCCGCCAGGTTATTCATGGTGTGGTTTGTATTGTTTATAATGCTGTCCATTTTTCCGTTCTCCGCCATCAGGCTCTCAAGATACTGAGACGAGGTTTTGAAATCTGAGAGGATTCCATTGACGTTTCTCAAAGACTCCTTGATATTCTGTTGATTCTCTTCATCCAACAGGGCATCAAGCGATTTCATGACAGAATCCGTCTGTACCACAAAGCTCTCCACCTTTACCTGCAGAGGGGCAATCTGCTCATTGATCATTCCCATGATCCCCGAATCAACCTCGCCAATCAACGTGTCACCATCCATGGCAATGGACCCTCCGTCCAAAACCAAATTGATCTTGAGTGATTTTCCACTGATAAAATCCGGGCTGTAGATTTGGGCCACGCTGTTCACGGAGAATTCTATGGGATTGTCCAGCTGGAGGTGTGCGACCAAAATTCCCTTTTTGCGAGGGTGAAAACTGATCTGGGTGACCGATCCAACCTTCAAACCGTTGATGGTTATCGGGCTTTTCGGAGCCAATCCCTGGACGTTGTCATATTCGGCGTACATTGTCCTGCTCGTGTCATAAAGATTCTGGTCCTTTAAGAAGTTGTACCCCCAAATAAACAGGATGATAATCAGGATGGCGACTACTCCGGTCTTAATTTCTCTTGTGGCTTTCAAGTTGAAGAATTTACAAGAACAATATTACTAAATATTTTGCACGCGCAGCGAATGAATTCAGAAGGATCAATTGATTAAGTCGGATACAGAAACGCGCACATCATCCTTGAAGGCAACCACAAAAGCGGATTTGTAGCCCGCCTTTCGCGCTTCATCCCTGAGCGCCAGTATATCATCGTAGTTTGATGACTTTCCGTAATAGTATTTATAATGCTTGCCTACCTTTTCACCATCAACGCCTTTGAGCCCCTTGAAATTATAGGGCTTCAGGTCGAGTTTCCTCGATCCGGAGGCGATTTGCACCTTGAAATCGACTCCCGGGTATATTCTGGACTCTTTTTCCTCCTCTGCGGGTGCCGGCACTTCTTCAACCACCAGATTCTCATCGAAATGCTTTTTGTAGGCCCTGATCGCTTCATAAATGGCTCCGGCCACTTTCTGTTGCCCGCTTTTGGAATTCAAAAAGGCACCTTCCTGCGTATTGGTGATAAATCCGGTTTCAACCAGTACGCTGGGCATGTAGGTCTGATGCAACACAACAAATCCGGCCTGTTTGACGCCCCTGTCTTTTCTTCTGAGCTCATTCTTGAAATTGTTCTGAATATTGCTTGCCAGCATCAAGCTCTGATCGAGGAATTCCTCCTGCATCAGGGTGAGTCCGATGACGGCCTCCGGCGAGTTCGGATCAAACCCTTCATAAGTTTCCAAGTAATTGTCTTCCAGAAAGATAACAGAGTTTTCCTGCTTTGCCACTTCAAAATTCTGCTCATTGGCGTGCAACCCCAGGACATAGGTCTCCGTACCATCGACCTGGGTGTGGAAGGCGTTGCAATGAATAGAGACAAAAAGGTCGGCATCTGCCTCATTGGCGATTCTGCCCCGCTCTTTCAACTCCAGAAATATATCTTTCTTTCGTGTGTAAACTACTTTTACATCATCAAGAGCCTCCAATTTGCGTCCGAGCTCCAGCACGATATTCAGCGCAATGTCCTTTTCGAGGTAATTTTTCGCAGGACGCCCGGGATCCTTTCCACCGTGACCGGCATCAAGCACCACGATAAAGTTGTCATCCATTTGTGAAAAACCCTGAAATGACATCGCGAAAAACAAACCGAAAAAGACGATGCACAACGAAGACCAATTGTTCTTTTTCCCTTTAAACACCATAGCTTTCACACGTCTAAAATATCCCCATATATGTATGCCAGTGAAAAAATATATGTAAGTTTGTAACTTTAAAAAATTGGCATTTTCATACAAAAATAGCATTTATAGCATTGTATACAAATTTAAGATACATCCTTTTCTTGATCTTATTATTTGTTTTTGGAAATCAGGAGATTTCGGGGCAAATTGATCAACAGGAAAGCAATGCTGAAGTCCAATTAATACCGACGGACAGTCTGAGGAGACCCAAAGATTTTGCGGTCGTCCCTGTAGAACAAGACACCACTAAAACCGATTCTCTTCAGATCACCCAGGAATATCTCGAAGACAACATCATCCACAGATCCAAGGACTATTTCTCCAATGACTTTTTGACCTCAACCGCCACCTTGTACAACGAGGCGGAGCTCTATTACCAGGATATCGAGCTCAGAGCCGGGAAGATTATCATCGATTACAAAAACAACCTTGCCATAGCTTCCGGGATTTTGGACTCAGCCGGAAACTACATCCAGCGACCCCAGTTCAAACAGGGCAGCCAGGAATCCGTGCAGGATTCCCTGCTCTACAACTTCGAGACGGAGAAGGCAATCATCTACAATTCAAAGACCGAGCAGCAGGGCATGATTATCCGGGGAGACATTACAAAAAAAGAGAACGACAGCACATTTTACATCAACAAGGCCAAATTCACGACTTCTCAAAAGGAAATCCCCGACTATTACATCCAAACCTCGAACATCAAGGTGGTGCCCGACAGCAAGATCGTTGGTGGAATGAGCAACCTGGTTATCGCAGATGTTCCGACACCCCTGGTTTTGCCCTTCTTCTATGCTCCGATAACCAGCGGGAGAGCTTCCGGATTCATCATTCCGACCTGGGGTCAGAATAACAACCAGGGTTACTTTCTTCAGAATGGAGGCTATTATTTCGCTGTGAATGACTACCTGGATCTCGCTATCTTGGGTGACATCTACACAAACGGCAGCTGGGGGATTCGTGCCGAGTCGAATTATGCACTGCGCTACAAGTTCACCGGTAGCTTCAGTTTTCGGTTCGAGAACCTGATCAACAGTCAAAAGGGATTTCCGGATTACAGCAAGGCGACAAACTTTTTCATTCGCTGGTCTCACAGCCAGTCGACTCAATCCAATCCCACCTCACGGTTCGCGGCGTCCGTGAATTTCGGGAGCAGCAGCTTTTTTCAGGAGTCAATCAATGAGGCGAGCTCCCCGTTTTACCTGGTCAACACCTTTGCCTCGTCGGTATCCTATTATAAAAAGTTTGTCGGGACACCGTTCAATTTGAATGCTTCGATGACCCACACCCAGAATACGAATACCGAAACCATAGACATGAACCTACCTTCCCTGGTCGTGAACATGGATCGGATCTTTCCGTTTGCCCCAAAAGTGGGAACCAAAAAGAATCCCATTCAAAACATTGGGGTAACCTACAATATGAATGCCCAGAACAGGATTACAACGACAGACGAAGAGTTTGGCAGTTCGGAAATGTTTAAAGACGCACGGTCAGGCATACGTCACGACATTGCCATGAGCACCAGCGCCAAAGCCCTCAAATATGTCAGTGTGGCGCCTTCGATCAGCTATCGCGATGTTTGGGTGTTCAAGACCATTGAAAGGTTCTGGGACGAAGACCTTGAGCAGGTGGTAACCGACACCATCAACGGTTTTGACAGTTACCGGGAATATTCCGGAGGGGTATCGGCAAGTACCACCGTCTACGGGATGCTCAACTTTAAAAAGGGACGGATGCAGGCTATTCGCCACGTGATGAGACCTGCAATCTCATGGAACTACAGGCCGGACTTCAGCCAGTATTACGATGAATACCAGGCCAGTCTCGACCCAAACGACATTCGTGAGTACTCGCGATTCGAAGGGGGCGTTTACGGAGCCCCTTCCCAGGGCTTGTCAAACAGCATTGGGTTCTCGGTGAACAATACCCTGGAAGCCAAAGTGGCCTCCAAAGACCCCGACGAGGAGGAACCCAAGAAAGTCACCATTCTCAACAACCTCAACTTGTCTACAAGCTATAATATCGCTGCGGATTCACTGAACTGGAGTCCGCTGAGAATGACTGCCGGAACGCAAATACTCAAAAACAAAATGGGGCTCAACCTGAATGCCTCGTTTGATCCTTATGCCATCAATGCCAACGGGAGAAGGATAAATGTCTACAACATCAACAACGGCGGAAGCCTGCTGCGCTTCACAAATGCCAACTTCACGATGAACTATGCATTGAACAGCAAGGATCTGGGCAAGGAGTCAAAAGAAGGCAGCAACTACGCCGTTGGAGGGTCAGCCGATGACAGTTCGGCCAATATGTTTGGAGAAAGTCTTGTAAACAGTCGCCAGTCCATCAACAGAGGCGAAGAGGAAGATACCGTGAAAAAGGCCAAACTGTTCAATACGAGCATGCCCTGGGATTTAAGATTCAGGTACGCCCTGACCTACAACAATGTGGCTGCCCGGGATGAAATCACTACGAATTCCCTTCAAGTCTCTGGAAATCTCGAATTTTCTCCCAAATGGAAAGTCGGTTTCTCCACAGGTTATGATTTCAGGGATAACGGAATCACCTACACCCAACTCAGATTTGAGCGAGACCTGGACAGCTGGAGATTCAGCTTTAATTGGGTCCCCTTCGGTGACCGGGCAACTTATTATTTCTACATCGGCATCAAATCAGGCGCCTTGAGCGATCTCAAATACGATCAGAGAAGAGTACCCGACAGAAGGCTGTTCTGATCAGTTGAAAAACTTGTCTCAAGCTGACAATAATTCCCTTCATTTGAAGTTTGTGTAATTAGGTCAACGTATGAATGAACAAAGAAAAAACATAAATTCTATCCCCGTATGAAACAGATCATTGTAACGAAAGGTGCTCCCGAACCCATCGGGCCCTACAGCCAGGCCATTCTTCATGGAAATACGCTTTATGTCTCCGGCCAAATCGCCATAGATCCCGAATTGGGAAACCTGGTCAAAAAAGACATCGAATCGGAAACGCGTCGAGTGATGAAAAATTTGGAAGCCGTTCTGGCCGAGGCAAAAATGGATTTTTCCAATGTGGTCAAGTGCACGATCTTCATCAAAGACATGGATGACTTTAAAAAGATCAACAAGGTTTACGGCTCTTTCTTCGATCCGGTTACGGCGCCTGCCCGCGAAACAGTCGAAGTCGCCAGGCTGCCGAAAGACGTCAGCGTCGAAATCTCCTGTATTGCAGTTAAATAAATGATCTAATTTTTCGCGATCATCTCATTGGCGTGATGCTGAGCCAGGGTGATTATGGGATGACGGATGATCTTGCCCAAAACCAGATCGTACTCCTTCAAAACGGATTCAATCTCCTCCGCCAGGAAGTGTGCTATGGAGCCTACAAAATAGACAGGAACGTTTCGGGCCTCTTCAAACTGCAAAATCTGATTCTCAACAAAGAACCTCAGGCCCGCCTTGATGATCTTTTGTGCGTAATCGCTTTGCTTGTTCTCAATCAAAAAACGGCCGACATCTGCCAGATACGTATTCGGATTTTCTTTTTTATACAGGTGCTCCTTTATTATATCAGGTCTCAGATCGTATTGTTTCTCAAATTTTTCAGCTATTTCCTTGGGCATGGTGCGGTATTGATAATCCTTCAGAATCTGCTTGCCAAAAAAGTTTCCGCTGGCTGCATCCATCAGGATGTAGCCGAGTGAAACGATCTTCTGATGAGTCTCCTTCCCGTCGTAAAAACTGCAATTTGAACCTGTTCCGAGGATGCAAACCACGCCGGGCTTATCGGTCTGCAGCGACTTCACAGCTGCAATCGTATCCTCCTGGATCTCGATGTCAGCATTGGTGAATATATCCTGGAAGACATCCTTCAGGTAGTTTACGGCGTGCTGAGTTCCACAACCGGCCCCATAAAAGAAGATTTTGTCCACATCGTCTTTGATGTCGTAAAGTTCCTTTTTCGTAATCACCCGGTCAAACAACGTATCGCGCGAAAATACCGCCGGATTGAGTCCTTTTGTATCTATCTTGAAGAAAGTCTCCCCCTTGTCGTTGATCGCGATCCAATTGGTTTTGGTCGATCCGCTGTCTGCAACTAAAATCATAATTTGTTTTTTAAGGAAACGTAAAAATATAAAATGCGAGAGAAAAAAAGCTGATAAATGTTAGAAAATAGTGATGATCAGCTCTCAGGTTTTATCAATAAAAGAGCGGACGGCAAGTTCATAACCCATGAGGCCAAAACCGACAATCACCCCCATGGCATGAGCGGATATATGCGACTCATGGCGAAAATCCTCTCTTTGATAGACGTTCGAAATATGCACCTCGACAACCGGAGCAGGCACGGCTTTTACAGCATCCCCTATGCCCACGGATGTATGGGTGTAAGCCGCGGCATTCAGAATGATTCCATCTGACGAGAAGCCAAATTCCTGGATTTTGGAAATGATCTCCCCTTCGATGTTCGACTGGAAGTATTCGAATTCTATAGCGGGATATCCCTTTTTCAATGCCTCGAAATACGACTCGAAAGTCATATTCCCGTAGACATCGGGCTCACGTTTGCCCAAAAGATTGAGATTGGGTCCGTTGATTATGGCGATTTTCATAGTGGTTTCCTTCATTGAACTGTTCCCAAAAATAGCATAAATTTACAGATCTCTGCAGACGACCCGAATTAAAAGCAAAAGAGGAAAAATGAATTGGAACCAGGCGCTCAATGACTTCAAATACTACCTGAAGATAGAAAGAGGTCTTTCGGAGAATTCGGTTCAGGCCTATGGAAGGGATATCCAGAAATTTGCAAATTTTCGGGAGGAAAACGGCGACGAAAAGGGTCCTATGCATATCGTGGAGGAAGACGTGCGCGAATTCATTTACCGAACCGAACCGGATATTGCGGCACGTTCCCAGGCAAGACTCATCTCGGGTCTGCGCAGTTTTTTTGACTACCTCATCTTTGAAGACTACCGTTCAGACAATCCTGTGGACCTGATCGAATCGCCCAAACTCGGGCGTAAGTTGCCGGATACTCTATCAGAAGAGGATATAGACCGGATCTTTGCCCAAATTGACCGGAGCACACCTGAGGGTGAACGAAACCGGGCCATGCTGGAAACCCTTTACAGCTGTGGATTACGAGTTAGTGAAATGGTGGGATTGAAGATTTCCGATCTCTTTTTCGAAGAGGGTTTCATCCGGGTGATCGGCAAAGGCAACAAACAGCGTTTCGTTCCTGTCAACGATCATATCATACGTCTGATAGACAACTACAGGAACCTGATCCGAAGCAGCCTCGACGTTGACAAGGATTTTGAAGACACCTTGTTTTTGAACAGGCGAGGACGGCAAATAAGCCGCAACATGGTCTTTATGATCTTAAAGGATCTCGTGCAAAAGTCAGGAATCAAGAAAAAAGTGAGTCCGCACACCTTGAGGCATTCCTTTGCGACGCATTTGCTTGAAAACGGAGCGGATCTGAGGGCCATTCAACAGATGCTTGGTCATGAGAGCATTACGACAACCGAGATCTATATGCATGTCGACCGGGCCCATTTGAAAAAAGTCATGGAAAAATTTCACCCCCGGAAGGAAAACTGAAAAGAGGCAATCCTGAACTCTTCGATCTATCCTATTCGTACATCTTGTTTCTCAGGGCCTTGATCGATTCATCTTCCAGATACTCGTCAAAGCTCATGTACCGGTCAATCACACCTTTTGGAGTGATCTCGATGATACGGTTGGCAACGGTCTGTGCAAACTCATGGTCATGGGTCGAGAAAATAACGGTGCCCTTGAAGTTTTTCAGCGCGTTGTTGAAAGCCTGGATGGATTCCAGGTCCAGGTGGTTCGTGGGCTCATCGATCAGAAGCACATTGGCACGGGTCATCATCATCCTCGAAAGCATGCACCTGACCTTCTCCCCTCCTGAGAGCACGTTGCTCTTTTTCAGGGCCTCGTCTCCGCTGAAGATCATCTTGCCCAAAAATCCACGTATATTGACCTCTTCGCGTTCCTCTTCGGTTTTGGCATATTGGCGCAGCCAATCCACAAGAGTGAGATTGTTATTGAAGTACTCGGAGTTTTCAATAGGCAGATAGGCCTGTGTCGTGGTCACTCCCCACTTGTAATCTCCCGAATCGGGCTCTGCGTTTCCGGTGACAATCTCATAGAAGGCGGTTGCAGCCCTCGAAGACCGCGAAAGCAAAACAACCTTGTCTCCTTTGGTCAGGTTCATGTCGACCTTGTCAAAGATGACCTCCCCATCGATGGTTTTGGAAAGGTTCTCCACGTGAAGAATCTGGTCACCTGCTTCCCGCTCCTGTTCGAAAATGATGGCGGGATACCTTCTGCTCGAAGGTTTGATGTCGGCTATGTTCAGTTTGTCGATCATTTTCTTTCGGCTCGTAGCCTGTTTCGACTTGGCCACATTGGCCGAAAACCTCCGGATGAACTCCTCCAGCTCCTTTTTCTTCTCCTCGGCTTTCTTGTTCTGCTGAGCCCTCTGCTTAGCTGCCAACTGACTTGACTCGTACCAGAAGCTGTAGTTCCCGGAGTATTGATTGATCTTTCCGAAATCAATGTCTGAGATGTTGGTGCACACGGCATCGAGAAAGTGACGGTCGTGAGACACCACGATTACGGTATTGTCGTAATTGGCCAGAAAGTTCTCCAACCATCCAATCGTTTCAAAATCCAAATCATTTGTGGGCTCGTCCATGATGAGAACATCCGGAGATCCGAAAAGGGCTTGAGCAAGCAAAACCCTCACCTTGGATTTACCGTCCAGGTCACCCATCAGGGTATAGTGCATATCTTCAGGTATGCCCAGTGATGAGAGCAGGTTTGCGGCTTCGCTTTCGGCGGTCCAACCTCCCATTTCTTCGAATTCGACTCCCAATTCTCCGGCCAGAACTCCATCCTCCTCAGAAAAGTCCTCCTTTGCATAAATCGCATCCAGTCTTTTTTTCAGGGCATACAAGGGTTTGTTTCCCATCATGACCGTCTCAAGAACCGGGTGCTGGTCAAAGGCGAAGTGATTCTGAGTGAGAACCGACATGCGCTTGCCTTTCTCCAGGCTTACGGATCCGGAAGTTGGGTCGATCTCCCCTGAGAGGATCTTTAAAAATGTTGATTTTCCGGCACCGTTGGCACCTATGATTCCATAACAGTTCCCCTGGGTAAAAACGGTGTTTACCTCATCGAACAACACTCTTTTTCCGAACTGTACAGAAAGACTTGAAACTGTGAGCATACCTGCGTCTTAAAATTCCTGCAAAATTAGCTAAATATGTCTAATCTTTAACCTTTCCTGTAAAAACATTTAACAACACATTAACAAGGGCAAGGGGCCCGAAATAGTACATTTGTGTATCATGTTTAAGGTAAATTGTTTGAAAAAAAATTACTTTCCTTCTGTTTTCATCCTCCTGCTTTCACTGGGTGTCCTGACCGGCTTTTATGGCTGTGGATCCTCTGAAAGAGAGGATATTACCTTTTTTGGAGGAAAGATCAAGAATCCCAAGGGGAAATACATCTATCTCTCCAAAGAGAACAAGGTGATCGATTCGGCACGACTGGATGATCACAATAAATTTGCCTTTGAACTGGATTCGATCAAGGAGGGGCTCTATGTCTTCAATCACGGTCCAGAATTCCAGTATCTTTACCTGCAACCGACAGACAGCGTTCTGATGTACCTCAACACCTGGGATTTTGATGAGTCCCTGATCTTCAGCGGCAAGGGGAGCGCAAAAAACAATTTCCTGATCAATCTGTATCTGCAACAGGAAAAAACCGAAAAGAACTTCAAGGGAAATTACAGATTGGACGAACAGGAGTTCTCTGACCTCATCGACGCAGGTATCCAAAAACAGTTGGACCTCTACGACATTTTCGTCAATGATTTGGAAGACCCACCCTCATCGCAGTTCGACAAATTGGCCAAGACCGGGATTTATTTTCCGTTCTATTTCATGAAGGAATATTATCCGTACAATCATATGTGGATGATGAAATCAAAGGAATTTCCGGAGCTCAGCGATGACTTTTACGCCTACCGGGATCAACTGAATTTGAATGATCCCGATCTGATTGACTACGAAATTTACGTGGTTTACGTAAGGACATATTTGAAGCATTTGGCGCACAAAAAGAAATACATCGATCCTGAAGACAACAATGTAGAGCTGCATTTTATGAAGGAGGTGAATGAAAAAATCACGGTTCCTCGATTGAAGGATCGTCTCCTGGCTGGTAGTGCCTGGAGTTCCCTGAGCAATGAAAATATGACCCCAGAGCAGCATTTGGCGGTTCAGAGCTTTTTCCTTGAAACCTGTCAAAATGAAGAAATCAAGTCAGAGTTCAAAATTTCACTGCATCAGAAATCTAAACTTAAATCAGGTCAGAAGCTTCCCGAACTGATCGTTGTAGACAGCCGCGGGAATGAGGTGAAGGTCAATCAATTATCTCAGGACAACAATACGGTCATCTACTTTTGGCCGAATGATCTCATGCAGATCGAGATTGTCAACGAGAAGCTCGACAAGTTGCAAAAGAAGTATCCCGATGTCAAGTTCATCGGAATCGAGCGAACCAAGGAACACAAAGAGTGGACAGCCTTTTTGGAAACCAAGAAACTGTCGACTGACAACCAGTTCAAAATCTCAAAAGACTCCGAATGCTACTCCTGGTTCGAGGGAGACATGGCTCGCAGCATAATTGTCAACAAGGAAGGAAACGTATTGAATTCCTACCTGTTCCTCACCGACAAATATTTTGACATGCACCTGGCTGACCTCAAAAAAAGATAATTACCTGCCCACTTCTTCAAATTAAACGTACTTTTGCAAATTCACTGAACTCAAGGTCGGATCGTAGTGGTTTGCGCTTAATAGAAGTTCAAAACATTTTACTATGACACAATTCAAAGCACTGGGCCTGAGTGATCCCATAACATCTTCCCTGAGTACCATGGGCTACGAAAAACCGACGCCCATTCAAGAGATAACTATTCCGCAGATCCTGGGTTCCAATCAGGACCTCAAGGCATTTGCGCAGACCGGGACCGGTAAAACAGCGGCTTTCAGCCTGCCTATTATCGAGAAAATCGACTTGAGCAGAAAACATGCCCAGGCCCTTATCCTGTCTCCTACCAGAGAACTGGCTATTCAAATTGCGCGAAACATCGAGGAGTTCTCCCAGAATATGAAGGATCTCAAAGTTACCGCTGTTTACGGCGGGGCGAACATCGATGAACAGATTCGCTCCCTCAGACAGGGCTCCCAAATCGTTGTGGGAACCCCGGGAAGGACGTTGGATCTCGTTAAACGCAAAGCTTTGTCTCTTGAGAAGATCCAATGGCTCGTTCTTGATGAGGCGGATGAAATGCTCAATATGGGTTTCAAAGAAGAGCTGGACAAAATTTTGAGAAGCACGCCTAAGCATAAGCAGACTCTGCTTTTCTCAGCTACTTTCCCCAAAGAGGTCGAACAGATCGCCAGAAATTACCTGCAGGAACCTCTTGAGGTTTCAGCCGGGCAGAAAAATACCGGGGCCGCCAATGTGGAGCACGAATACTACCTCGTTTCGGATCGCAACCGCTACCCCGCCCTGAAGAGAATAGCCGATGTAAATCCCAGCATTTATGGCATTGTGTTTTGTCGAACCCGACGGGAGACCAAAGATGTGGCCGAAAAGTTGATCGCCGACGGATACAACGCGGATGCACTGCACGGAGACCTGTCTCAGGCCCAGCGCGACCTGGTCATGAGCAAATTCAGAAAGAAGCACCTCCAAATGCTCGTCGCAACCGATGTTGCTGCAAGGGGTCTGGATGTAGACGACCTGAGTCATGTCATCCATTACAAGCTTCCCGATCAGATCGAGAACTACACGCATCGAAGCGGAAGAACAGGACGTGCGGGCAAAAAGGGCATTTCCGTGGCCGTGATCACCAACCGGGAGAAAAACAAGATTCGACCGATCGAAGGAAAGATCAAGAAGAAGTTCGTACAAAAAATGGTGCCTACTGGTCAGGAAATCTGTGAGGTTCAGCTCTTCAGCCTGATTGACAAAATTCACGATATCGAGGTCAATGAGAAGGAAATCAAAGACTTTTTACCCGACATTTACCAAAAACTCGACGGTCTCGACCGGGAAGAGCTGATAAGGAGGTTTGTCTCAATCGAATTCAACCAGTTCCTGTCTTATTACGAAAATTCGCGGGATCTCAACGGAGATGACCGTCCGGAACGAAAAAAACCCGGTGACGCTTCCTTTGTTCGTTTCTACATCAACCAGGGGAAGATGGACAACCTCACACCTGCCCGGCTCATGGGCCTGATCAACGAATGCATCCGAAAAAGAGACGTTGAGATAGGCCGCATAGAAATCCTGAAAAGCTTCTCATTTTTTGAAATCGACAAATCTTTCAAAGAGGACATACTCGAAAAAATGAATGATGCGACATTCAATGATCGCCATGTCATTGTCGAGGTGACTTCGGCACAGAAAAAGAACAATTCACGCGGAAAACACAACAAATGGGGCCGAAAAAACAGCAAACCCGGTGGTGATTTCTCTTTCCATGGAAAAAAGGGAAAGAAAAACAAGCGATCTAAGAAAAAGAAGCGCTAGGTCAAGCCTTCTACCTTCTGGAATAATTCGGTGATTCTTTGGTGATCGTCACGTTGTGTGGATGACTTTCAGTGATTCCCGAAGAAGTGATGCGCACGAAACGGGCATTCTTTTGATCAGCTATGCTCTTGCTGCCGCAATATCCCATTCCGGCGCGAAGTCCGCCAATGAATTGATGCATGGTCTCATAGACCTCTCCCTTGTAGGGAACACGTCCAACGATACCTTCCGGAACCAATTTTTTCACGTCATCCTCTACATCCTGGAAATACCTGTCTTTTGAGCCTTTCTGCATCGCCTCAATGGAGCCCATGCCCCTGTAGGACTTGAATTTCCTGCCTTCAAAGATGATCGTCTCCCCGGGAGACTCCTTGGTCCCTGCAAGGAGAGATCCGAGCATGACCGTGTCTGCCCCGGCTGCTATGGCTTTTGGGATGTCACCCGTGTAGCGTATTCCTCCGTCAGCAATAACCGGCACTCCGGAGTCTTTGATGGCACCGGCAACTTCCATGATCGCAGAGAGTTGTGGGAATCCCACCCCAGCGACTACCCTTGTAGTACAGATCGATCCGGGACCAATACCGACTTTTACGGCGTCAGCACCGGCCTCAACGAGGTATCGGGCCGCATCCGCGGTAGCGATGTTCCCAACAATGATGTCTGTGTCGGGAAACTTCTTCTTAATCTCTTTCAGGGTTTTAACAACTCCTTTGGAATGTCCATGGGCCGTATCAATTACTATGGCGTCTACACCCTCTTTGATAAGAGCCTTGGCACGGTCTATCGAATCCCCGGTTACGCCAATAGCCGCAGCGACTCTAAGTCGACCAAAGCTGTCTTTGTTCGCATTCGGGTTCTCGCTCACCTTGATGATATCCCTGTATGTGATCAAACCGACCAGTTTACCTCGATCGTCGACGACGGGTAGCTTTTCAATTTTGTGATCCTGCAGGATTCTTTCGGCCTGCTCCAGCGAAGTTCCTTCCTTGGCCGTAATTAAATTTTCAGAAGTCATGACCTCTTCAACGAGTCGATCATTCTTATTTTCAAATCTCAGGTCCCTGTTGGTCAGAATTCCAATCAATTCTCCTTCATCGTTGATAACAGGAATTCCCCCAATCTTGTACTTTCGCATCAAGGATTTGGCATGAGCCACATCCTTGTCTTTGGTCAGGGTAATCGGATCGATGATCATCCCCGACTCCGAACGCTTTACTTTTTTCACCTCGGCAGCCTGTTTCGAGATCTTCATGTTCTTGTGGAGAATTCCAATCCCTCCCTCTCTGGCCATGGCGATGGCCATTTCCGACTCGGTCACGGTATCCATCGCCGCCGAAAGAATCGGCGTATTGATTTTGATGTTTCTCGTAAAGCGCGTTTCAAGACTGACTTCTCGGGGCAATACCTCTGAATAGGCAGGCACGAGCAATACGTCATCATACGTAAGGCCTTCGAGTAAAATTTTGGGAGTAGACATGGGGTGCAATTAAAAATTAATTGCGGCCAAATTTACAATAATAAATCGGTTTGTGAAAATCCCCCTTTTTGGTGAAAATCCCGGTTATCAAGACTAAAAGCGATATCCCACACCCGCGTTGAACATGAACGGAGCTCCCGGACGCAATCCCGCAGGGGTTCGCGATACCTCGTAGGCCGTGTTGAACATATTCATCACGTTCAGGGAAAACGTAATTCTTTTCGTGTAAAAGTAGCGGGCAGCCGCATCCACGATAAAATTGCTGCGAACCTTGTACTCGGGTGGAATGTCTCCCGTGCCGGCCTGGGTTCTGAAAGCACTGGTGTATCTTCCGCTCAAACTGACATTAAACCTGTCTCCTTCCAGGGCTGCGGTCATATTAAATTGATTCCTTGGAATATAGGGTATTTCATCCCCTTTCATGACCTTCCCGAAAATACTGTCATCACTGTCAAAATCAGAATCGAATCGAGTGTCGGTCAAAGTATATGAAAAGGTCAGCGGAAAGCGCAATTCACTGTCGCTATTTCTCAACAGGTCATAGTTCAACAAGAGTTCGATACCCCTGACAGTTGCCGCTCCAGCATTGAATAGATCGAGGCTCCCGGTTCCTCCGGATGCGGCAAGGTCACTCCCCAGGAGATTGCTATAATCATTGTAATATCCGACGAATTCTCCCGTAATCCCGAAGGCGGTAAATCGTGTCCCCAATTCATAATTGATGCTATTTTCAGGATCAGAGCCTTCCTGGCTGCCCGGAGGTGCGAAACCCTTGTGAACGCCACCAAAGAGAGTTACATCCTCGCTAACCTTATAATTCACTCCTATTCCTGGGATCCAAACATCGACCTTGTTTTCGCGGGTAGACAAATCAACACCGGTTCTGTCAGAATCATTTTTCCCATAGTCCTTTTGCTTCAATGTTATGTTCTCATAACGAAGCCCGGGCGTCAGGGTGAGGTCGTTCAAAGTCCATTTATAAAGTACATGGGCAGCAAGGGCTGATGCACTGCTGATCCTGTTGGCATCACTTCCTTTTCGCGCAACAGTGGTTCGAATCATTTCTTCATTTTGAATCGCGTAGCCGTCCACCCACTGGAATCTGTCTTCGTAGTCCTCATGATAACGAATCCCAATCTCCAGATCATTGAAAGCTCTTTCCCCGAAAGTGATATTGGCAATTGATTGAATCCCTTTAGATTCATAGGACCTGTTATTGGCCTTCACCCCAAAAACGTCATCTGCTGTGTCCTCCATGCTCTCTACGGCTTGATATTCAACCGGGTAAAGTTCCGGATCCTGGAGAATATTGGCAATCTTGACTTTTTCGGTTACGCTGACATAGTCCAGTTTGTACCAGTTCCGGTCGAAGGTATTCTTGTAAGCCGTTGTCCTGATCTTCAAGTTGTCGCTGGGCTTGATCAAATGATCCAGCTGAAACTGCTTGTGTTGGGTATCCATCCTGTCAGCTGCGGAAGCCAGGTACCTTCTATAGGGCGTGTCTTCAAAATCGTCCTGCGTCAACCCGAGATAGGTCTCCTGAGAGCGTTCCTCTGAGTACTGGAATTTCAAGCTCAGAGACTGGAACACTCTGGCATCCAAATCAGAATTCAAGCGCACTTTACCGAGATAATCGCTTTTGTCAAAACCGGTATTACCCCCTCCATCCAGGTCTTTGAAACCATCTGAGTTATAATTGAAATACTGTGTCACGAACCCAAAATTCTCTGTGGAATGACCCACTGTCGCTTCGGTGCTCCTCGAGTCGTAATTTCCAGCGTTGAAACGAACGTCGCCCGAAAAGTCATTGGGAATCTCCTTGGACACCATATTCACGGCACCCCCTGTGGTAAAAGGCCCGTATTGAATCTGGCTGCTACCCTTGAGAACTTCTACATTTTCGATGCGACCCACAGTAGGAAAATAATAGGCTGCTGAAGCACTGTAAGGCGCCGGAGCTATAAGTACCCCATCTTCCATCAAGGTAATCTTCGCGCTTCGCTCGGGTGAGGTACCCCGGATGCTGATGTTCGGACGTAATCCAAATCCGTCTTCTTCAACAATGGTCACACCCGGTACGGCCCGGATAATCTTGTTGATGTCGGTATAGCCGAATTGCTGGAGTTCCTGGGGTGAAATGAAATAGGCCGAACCGGTTCGGTTCTTGACTTCAAACTTGCTCCCCAATATATTGTGTGAGAGAATGATTTCATTGAGAATTTCCGGTTCTTTTTCTACCGGAACAGTGTCTTGGGTCACAAAAATTATGCTGTCTTGATAATAGCTTTGTTGAGAAAAAACGGATAAACTTAGCAACCCAATTAAGGTGAATAATGCGCTCCTGTACATTACTAATTTTATTTAGATTAATTATAAATAAGTGAACTATGAGGCAAATGTAAATTGAAAAATTCATTCTTCAAAGGCTTATTTAGAATAATTTTAAATAACATGACAAAAGTCATGTTTTTCATATTTTACAGGGCTTTTAACGTCCTTTTCTTATCTTTAAAACATGTCTTTACGATCAAAAATCCTGCTTATTCTCCAATTCCTTTGTTTTGGATATTTCGTGTTCTTTCAAGAACTCCTCGCCTCTGGAATATATATATTGGTGCAGTTTTTCGGGTTTCTTCTTTGCTTGTGGAGCATAGCCGTAATGGGAATTGGAAACTTCAATGCTCAACCTGAAGTCAAAATGAATGCGCGACTTATTAAATTTGGGCCCTATGCCAAGATCCGGAACCCAATGTATGCCGGGCTGCTCCTGTTCTTTGGTGCGGGATTAGTCAGCAATTTCAACTGGCAGGGTCTTATTGCATGGGCTTGTCTGACCTTGATCTTCGCACTTAAGATCAGTGATGAGGAAAAGTATCTCACGGAAAGGTTTGGAACGCATTACACGGAGTACAGGAGTTCGACCTACAGGATGATTCCCTTTCTTTTTTGATGGTTTTGGTAATATTTAGGAGTTTTCAATACCTTTGCTGGCTCAAAATTTAAACATTATGAAAAACATTTATGCCTTATGCTTTCTGGTGGCGTTATTCTTTGCTGCTTCAGGCACAACATTCGCCCAGGAGAATCACGGAAACGCTTTAAACGTTTTTGTCAAATTCGGAGACAACTCCAGTATTTCAGCGAACTATGAGTTCCAGGTGCACCCGGACATCACGGTTTCCCCTGAAGCCCGAATCTGGTTCAGCGACGGTGGTTTTGCTCTTGGAGCCCGAGCGGATTACTACTTTGACAGGTTGTTCAACCTGAAGGAGCCCTGGGACATCTGGGGAGGTGCCGACGCCGGCTTCATCATAGACGGAGAAGATGACTTCAGCCTGAACCTGCACGCTGGTGCCGAGTACAAATTCAACGAAACCTGGGGTATCATTCTCGAGCTGGGAGGAGGCACTACCGCTGCCGGAGGGATCGGAGTTGCCGTTCATTTCTGATTCTGACTTATAAACAATATGAGACAGCCTTGTTAATTTTAACAGGGCTGTTTTTTTTTGAGGTGTTCAGAATTTACCTAAGTTTGAGGAACCAAAAAATTCAGACTGATGAAAATCCTGGGTATAGATGTAGGTGGTTCCGGAATCAAGGGCGCCATCGTTGATACGGATTTGGGGGAACTGGTCACCGAAAAGTTCAGGCTGAAAACTCCCAGGCCCGCAAAACCGGAAGCTGTGGCCAAAGTCGTCCATCAAATTGTGGATCACTTCAATTGGAAGGGCAAGGTGGGTGTCGGTTTTCCAACTCCACTCGCTCATGGCAAATGCATGAGCGGGGGCAATCTTCACAAAAAATTCAAAGGCGTTCAAGTCGATCAGTTGTTTTCCGAGACCACCGGATTGGATTTCACGGTGATCAATGATGCCGATGCCGCAGGTGAGGCGGAAATGCATTACGGCGCCGGCAAAGGCAAAAAAGGTCTTGTAGCGGTGATTACCTTGGGAACCGGAATCGGCTCGGGTCTGTTCTATGACGGAATATTGATCCCCAATACTGAGCTGGGCCATACCGTCTTTCAAGGGGAGGCCTTTGAGAAATTTGCTGCAGATTCCATCCGTAAAAAGGAGGATCTTACCTATAAGCAATGGGGAAAGAGATTGAATAAATACTTCAAGCGCATCGAACTGATCCTGTCACCCGATCTGTTTATCATCGGGGGAGGCGCCAGTTCGAAACTCGACAAATTTGTCGACCAGATCAAGATAAGGGCCCCGCTCATTGCTGCAGAAAATCAGAATGAGGCGGGCATTATTGGTGCCGCCGTAGGAGCCTTTGACAATGTACATTAGAAAAATGAATACACGCATATTCTTTGCAAAACTGGCCCTTTTTAGCCTGTTTTTAACCCTTGCATCAGCTTGCGGAGAGGAAGATGATCCACTTACCAATCCCCCGTCGGCTGATATCAGTGGCCAGGTCAAGTTATTCGACGAAGGAACCAATGAGATCTCCCCATCGGGAATGACCGTTTCTGCAGAGGGCTTGAGGATCGAGGATCTCACCGATGGAGACGGGCGTTTTCTGCTGCAAGACGTGCTGCTTGGGCGCGTGGTTGTCGCATATGAAAAATCGGGCTATGGAACCTTCAAGAAATTCATTGACGACTTCAATGAGGATCTTGTTTTGACTGAGGTTCCTTCACTTGGAAAGATATCGCTGACGGATGTCATAACCAATTCGGTTAATATCGAAGGCATGGAGGTCCGCATAGCCTCTGTCACGACAGGAACAAATACACCCATACGCTATCTTCGTTATTTCTTCAGTACCCGCAGCGATGTGAGCTCAGAGAGTTACGAAGCTTTCCTGGACCGTCCTGTGGAATCCGATCCCGGGGTGAATCCAGCTGTTTTGGCAATCACCGGGCAAGAGTTGAATGAACTCGGGTTCACCTCGGGAACCACCGTTTACGCCCGGGTTTACGGAGATTCGTATTACAGCAATGACTACGAAGATCCCAATGAGGGAAGACGGGTTTTTCCCAATCTGTTTGAAGATACGGCGCAGTCCGTGCAATTTCAGGTACCCTAGGCGAAAATTCGCATAGCCTCGTTGTAGGCCGATTCGAATCGAAGCGAATTGATTCCCGTGGATACCTTTTCAGCCGTAAAGTAAGACAAGAGTTTCTCTGTCGGCATGTTTCCGGTCAGCTCATCCTTGGCCATGGGGCATCCCCCAAATCCCTTCAGAGCCCCGTCGAATCGCCTGCACCCTGCCCTGTAGGCCGCATCCACTTTTTCGTGCCAATGGGCCGGATGGGTATGCATATGCGCCCCAAACTCAATCGCGGGGTATATGGGTATTAGGTTCGAAAAAAGATAGCTTATCGTTTCACCACTGGCAACTCCGATGGTGTCTGAGAGAGAAATGATCGAGACCCCCAATTCGGACAAGGTCCGGGTCCATTCGGCAACGATATCCACGTCCCAGGGATCCCCATAGGGATTGCCGAAACCCATGGACAAATAGGCGACGACCTCTTTGCCTCGATTCGAAGCAATCTCCATGATCTGCTCAAGAGTAACAAGTGACTGTTCAATCGTCTTTCCTGTGTTCCGCATTTGAAAGTTCTCAGAAATCGAAAAGGGATAACCCAAATAATCTATGACCTGATACTGGCTGGCATCCTGGGCTCCGCGAACATTGGCCACGATGGCCAGGAGCTTGCTCCTGGTTTCTGAAAGCTCGAGCTGTTCAAGGACCTCAGCGGTGTCACGCATCTGAGGAATCGCTTTGGGAGAGACAAAACTGCCAAAATCAATAGTGTCAAAACCCACCTTCAACAGGGCGTTGATATAACGGGCCTTGTCTGGGGTGGGTATGAATTGTCGAATGCCTTGCATTGCATCTCTGGGGCATTCAATGATCTTGACTTCCTGCATGGAATCAACTGTCAGCGGCCATCAGGAAAAGCGGTTTCATTTCAAAGCGGTGATAGTGAGGTCGGAGCCGTTCCGTGTTGTAGTATTTCTCGACGTTCACTATTTTCTTGGAGCTTGTGACCACTTCCAGCGGCACGTCATCATAACGACCATTCTTGAGTACGACGAGTCTTCCGTGGAAGCCGCCGAGAATCAGGTCCAGTGCGAGGTTTCCGTAAGCCATTGGAACTATCGAATCCACTGCATCGGGATCTCCGCCCCGAACCAGGTAACCCAGCTTCTGGTTGATAACATTGATGCGCTGCCCGTTGTTGTATTTGGGCGAAAGCTCCTTGATCTCTGCCGAGATCATGTCACCTATGCCTCCCAGTTTGGCATGACCGAACATGTCTTTCTCCTGGTTCTCAAAAACCATGTCCCCGCCTTTGAACATCGCTCCTTCAGAGATCAGAACCACAGAATACTTGCTCGGGTTCTCATTCCTGTCTTCCACCATCAATTGAGTCAAATGATTGATGTCAAACTTGTATTCGGGGATCACACAGCGATTCGCAGATCCGGCCATCGTCGGCAGCATGGCAGTGAAACCTGCATATCGGCCAAAGACCTCCATCACCAGGATACGCTCATGACTTCCTGCCGAAGTTCTAAGGTTGTTCGTCATCATGATGGTTCGCGTCACACATGTCGAGAAACCGATGCAATAATCCGTTCCAGGTACGTCGTTATCCATGGTCTTTGGAATCGCCACGACTTTTACACCTTCTTTGTAGAGTCTCACCCCGTAGCTCAAGGTATCGTCGCCTCCAATTGGGATCAGGTAGTCGACTCCGAGCCATTCAAGATTCTTGATGATCTCCGGGGTCAGATCATTGAATTCCTCCTTGTAACTGTCCTTGAGATGCTCCGGCACATTTGCTTTTGGCATGTGGCTTGGACGCGTCCGCGAGGAGTGCAGAAAAGTACCCCCTGTTCGACCCGCCTTGTTGACTATGTCATTGGTCAACACCATATAACTCTTGCTGTTGTCTGCTTTCTTATCCCTCACGAGTTCGGTTATTCCGGCCCAGCCTCTTCTCAACCCAAGAACCTTGAAGCCTTCACGGTTGGCGCGAATCGTAATGGCACGAATCGCCGGATTCAGTCCGGGCACATCACCACCACCCGTGAGGATCGCAATGACTCCCTTAATTTTTTTTGTGTGTGCCATAAAACAAATGTTTAAAAGTTATTGTACGGAATTTGACCTGTTTGCCAAGCCATTTTTCGTTCGGTAAACAGGTCATTTTTTTGATTTACTAAAGTTATAAAAAAAAAGACCGCCACAAGGCGATCTTTTTTATCTATTTGGAATAAAAGATTCTAAAATAAGAATCTTCGACTTCGTTGTCGCTTACAAAGAAGCTGAGTATTCGAGCAAATCAAGAATCTTTGATGAATAACCGTATTCGTTGTCATACCAGGATACAACTTTAACAAATTTGTCAGTCAGAGCGATCCCAGCATGGGCGTCAAAAACTGAAGTTCTCGGTTCTCCTACGAAATCCTGGGAAACAACCAAATCTTCGGTGTACCCTAAAATTCCTTTCAACTCTCCCTCTGAGGCTTCTTTCATCGCCTTGCAAATCTCTTCATAGCTTACGCTTTTTCCCAGATTTACAGTAAGGTCAACTACAGACACATCCATAGTAGGTACCCTGAAAGACATACCTGTCAGCTTTCCGTTCAAAGAAGGAATCACCTTCCCAACTGCTTTAGCAGCACCTGTAGAAGAAGGAATGATATTGTGAAGAGCCGCTCTACCGCCTCTCCAGTCCTTCATGGAAGGTCCGTCAACGGTTTTTTGAGTAGCTGTTGTTGCGTGAATCGTGGTCATAAGACCGTCAGTGATCTCAAAATTATCGTGCAATACCTTGGCGATAGGCGCCAGACAGTTGGTAGTACATGATGCGTTTGAGAACACTTGTTCATCCGCTTTAAGCTCTTTGTGGTTCACTCCCATCACAAACATTGGAGCGTCTGACGAAGGAGCTGAAATGATTACTTTTTTCGCACCGGCTTTGAGGTGTCTGCCAGCTGTTTCTTTGGTTTTGAACAAACCTGTGGCATCGATCACGTACTCGGCTCCAATCTCGTCCCATTTGAGGTCCTCAGGATTTCTTTCCGCTGTGACTCGTACTTCTTTTCCATTAACGATAAGCTTGCCGTCTTTCACGTCAACCGTACCGTCAAACTGACCGTGAACAGAGTCGTATTTCAGCATGTATGCGAGGTAATCCACATCCAGCAGGTCATTGATCCCTACAACTTGAATGTTGTCTCTTTGCGTTGCGATTCGAAAAGCCAGTCTTCCGATTCTTCCGAACCCATTAATTCCGATTTTAATCATTTCGTAATTATTTTAAAATTATTCTCAGTTATGACACTGTCGGGAATCTTCCTGACAGCGATTGATCGATATCGTCTCAAACAGACATGATATCGGAAATTCTCAACATTTCTGCACTAATCTTGTGGTGCTCCTTCACAGCGTTCTCCAGATCTACGGCTACAATTTCATTGTTTTGCACCCCAACCATCTTATTGGTCTCTCCGTCAATGAGAAGCTCTACCGCCTTCACACCCATCCGACTCGCCAGCACGCGGTCAAAACAGCTCGGGGAACCACCGCGTTGCATGTGGCCCAAAACCGATACCCTAACATCGTATTGCGGCAGGTTCGTCTCGACATAGTTGGCCAACTCAAATACATTGGATCCCGTTTTGTCTCCCTCGGCCACAACGACAAGGCTCGACGATTTTCCGGATCTTCTGCTCTTCTCAAGAGAATCCAGGAGGCGATCGAGGCCCATGTCTTCTTCAGGAATGAGAATTTCCTCTGCACCGGCACCAATACCCGAGTTCAGAGCGATAAAGCCTGAATCCCGACCCATGACTTCCACAAAAAAGAGTCGGTTGTGCGAACTCGCCGTGTCACGGATCTTGTCAATCACCTCCACGGCCGTATTCAAAGCAGTGTCGTAACCCAGGGTGTAATCGGTTCCAAAAATGTCATTGTCAATGGTTCCGGGAATCCCGATCACCGGAAAGTCAAATTCTTCACTGAAGATCATCCCACCCGTGAACGAACCGTCACCACCGATCACAACCAATGCGTCTATGTTAAATTTTTTGAGTGCCTCGTGGGCCTTTTTCCTTCCTTCGACAGTTCTGAACTCTTTGGATCGGGCTGATTTCAATATCGTACCTCCTTTTTGAATGATGTGATGAACGTCACGTGCCGACATGGGCACAATATCCCCTTCGATCATACCCTGATAACCCCTGTAGATTCCAGCGCATTCGAGTTTGTAATAAGCACATGAACGAACAACGGCGCGAATGGCCGCATTCATTCCCGGGGAATCACCCCCAGAGGTCATTACAGCTATCTTTTTGATGAATCTTTTCATATTCTTTTTAAAAACACACAAAAATACAAATTAATGAGGTCTTTTTAATGTGAATCTCAACTTTTAAACGAAATCGATTGCGGAGGTGAAATTTTCGTAAAAGTGCAACGAATCACCGGTCTCTTCCCGGGAATTCGGCATAAAAGCTCTCGAAGCATCCCCGGTCGGCAAGGGTCACAAAACACTGTTTTCCATCCTTGCCTCCAAAAGCAATGTTGCTGGGTTTTTTTCCTTTGAGGGTCACTTCCCTAATAACGGCGCCTTCCGGGCTCAAAACAAGTACTTTTCCTGCGTCGTAGCGACATACATAGAGGTTGCCTTTTTGGTCGCAGCGCATTCCGTCAAGCCCGTGATCGTCGAACTGGTAAAACAGGGTTTTTCCGGAGACATTTCCATCCGAATCAAGATTGTAGCGCCATATGCGTCGCTGAACGGATTCATTCACATACAAGTGCTTGGAATCGGGAGAAACCTCTATGCCATTGGTTGTGCCCATCTCTTCTTCGAGCAGGTGGAACCCGGCTTTATCGACGCGCCATAACTGACCCGTTCCCTTTTCCCAATTGGGATCACTTGCGAAGAGAACCCCGCCTGGAGACATTGCCAGATCATTGGGCTGGCTGAGTCGTGGATCGTGCGCGAACACCTGCACGTCATTCGTCCTGGCAGGAAGCAAGAGAACATTGTGGTTGACGTAGTCTGCAACATACATGTTGTCTTCGTCATCGAAGCGAATCCCGTTGCCTATGCTGCCATTGGGCAATTCGGCAAACAGGGATGGGTTCCCTTCAGAATCGACTATCCCAATGGTGCCTTCCTTTTCGAAATTAACGGCATACAGGTTTCCCCGGCTGTCCACAGCCGGACCCTCAATTCCGGGTGTGAAAAGTCCTTCCTCAGTGAAGTCAAAGCTGTGATCCGCTTTTTCCCCGCAACTCCACAGTAAAAGGCCCACAACAAAAATGATACCTGAAACAGGGTTTAAAAATCGACAAGGTGACAGACTGAAGTTTTTACAATTGGGTCGCATAGCACGTGATTTTACTTATCGGATAAAAAAGTCGCCAAATCAAGGATTGCTTCTTTGACGGCAAGCTCCACATCGAGGTTCTGCCTCGGATCATCCTTTTCCTGCAATAGATCCTGAATGGCAACAAAATCCTTCTTTCTCAGTTTTCCTTCATCGAGTCCTTCCAACAAGAGAGTTGAAACGTCCCGGATCCGCTTTGCATAGGGAAGCACCGGCCCAACCAAAGGTGCGTCCTGCTCAATTTGCAGGAGCCTCTCATAGCTCGTGGCCCATTTCCCGAGATATTCCTTGAGAGCAACCGGATCCGACTCATTGGCAGCCCCAACATAGGCTGCCACTTCTTTTTCAAAGGGTTTTACGTCGACTGCATCCGGGGTGCACACATCCGCAAAAAGCGTAAAAGGCGAATATACCTGGTACTGGGTTCCTCCACTGTTTCGCGTATAAATCTTGAGGGGCTCACTGATCTTCATGAGATCTCGTAGTGCGTCTGTGTCATTGTAATTGGCAATATTTCTCAAAAGGTATTCGCGAACCTGTATGTGCCTTATGCCCAGGCCCTCCAGCTTTTGACTTGTGGCGTTCAGCCTTCTGTGCATGTCGTCCAGATCATTTACATCCCGGGCAGACCAAAATCGTTCGGCTATCGCTGCTGTCCTGGGCCAAACACGCGTGTCAATGGTCAGTGGGGTGACCAGCTCGCTCCACATGGTAGCCTCGCCTCCCAGGATCCTGCTCTGCTCTTCCTGGGTGAGTTCATGCTCTGGCATCGGGTCGACCTGATAGTGGTCCTCCACCGAAAGCATGAGGTCGATGTAGTATCCATTGGACAAAATGGTCTGGTAGCCGTTTTTAACTGCCTTGATCAGGGATTCTCCAGGTTCCATACCCTCGTTGACTCCCCTCCAGGAGTGGATCAAAGCCGACTTGGGCATATTGGGGGTCATGATCTCCTCCCAGCCCATTAATTTCTTTCCATACTTGTTTAGAATCTTCTCGAGCCGGATATTGAAGTAGGTTTGCAGCTCGTGGTTGTCCGGGATCTCATTCTCAGCCATGAAGCGCTGAATCTGCGAGTTCTCATCCCAGTGCTTCCCCTCGTTCTCATCCCCGCCGATATGAAAATAGGCATCGGGAAACAAAGGGGTCACCTCCTTGAAAAGGGTGTCGAGAAACACATAGACCTCCTCGTTGGTCGGATCGAGGGTCGGATCGAAAATGCCCGCGTTCCGTTCCAGCGTATATCTTAAATTCAGATTGCTGGCATATTCCGGGTAAGCTGTTAAAATCGCTGTGGCATGCCCGGGAACATCGAATTCCGGAACAATTCGAATTCCTCTTTCTTTGGCGTAGATGACGATATCGCGAATTTGATCCTGGGTATAGTACATCCCATCGGAGGCTCTCTCATGCAGATTGGGAAGGCTTTTCACCTCTACCCGGAAGCCCTGGTCATCCGACAAGTGCCAGTGCAGGACATTCAATTTGACAAAAGCCATTGCATCGAGGTTCCTTTTTAAAACGTCTACCGGCATGAAGTGTCTGCTCACGTCCAGCATCAAACCTCTCCAGGGAAATCTGGGTTCGTCCTTGATCCTGACCTGGGGAAATCCATACGCCCCGTTTTGAACCGATATCAATTGCTTCAGGGTCGACAGGCCTCTCAAGGCTCCAAGGTCTGTTCGGGCCTTCAAAGAAATTTTATTTGGGAGAATCTCAAGCTCGTAGGATTCGTCATTACCCAGCTCAAGAACCGCTTCTTCTTCTATTTCGATGAGCAACGTTGCGCCCTCCACTTGCCCTGACAATGGATAGCCAGCCTTCAGAAAGGTTCCGGTTTTGTCTGTGAGATATCTCAGAAAGCGTACAGAGGCATTTTCAAGTCTTGATCCGGCATCTTCTCTTTTTCCTTCACCTGCCATGCTTATGGCAAGCTTAAAGTCAGGATCAATAATCTGAAATCCGGGCTCCACTGCTATTTCTTGAGGCCAGGGCATCAAAGTCAACGAATTGTCAGACCTAGAAGATTCGGCGGGCTGTGTATGCAGAGATCCCAGGGTAAATAATAAGAGAAGCGACAGGGCTAAAATCTTGGTTTTCATAACGCGTGAAATTAAAAAAACCGTCAGTCAGAGACCATGTGTCAGGGCGATCTCAGAAAGACGGTTTAAAAAAATACTCAAATAAATTCTTAATAATGATATCTTTTGAATGCCTCGAAGGCTGCATAGTCGGCCATCCCCAAACTGTGGTACTTCTTGGCAGTCTCTCTGTTGCGATCCTCTGCGCGCATCCAGAATTCTCTTGAATCATCTCCCTGAAACATAACTCCGTCCTTTTGACTTTGATGGAAGAAGATTGCTTGTTTTTTCTTCTGAACCTGATCCGGGCTCATGGGCACTGCCATCTCAATGTCGTGAATGTCCCATTCGTGCCAGGCTCCCCGATAGAGCCATACCCAGCAGTCATCCATATAAGATTCCTTCTTGAGTATTTCCAGCGCCATGAAAAGCGCATCGAGACAGACCTTGTGGGTGCCATGCGGATCGGCCAGGTCTCCGGCGGCATAAATCTGGTGAGGTTTGACCTCTGCGATGATGTCGCACATGATCTTGATGTCCTCGTCACTGAGCTTTTTCTTCTTGACGCGACCCGTCTCATAAAATGGAAGGTCCAGAAAATGCACATTCTCATCCGGCGTATCCAGGTAACGAGTCGCTGCATAGCATTCTTTCCTTCGAATCAAGCCTTTAAGCTCTCTTACTTCTTGAGTATCTATATCGTATTCCTTCTTGTTGTTCAGATCGGAAATAATCTTTTTTACTTTTCCGGAATCACCATTGATATCGAGTGCCACTTCTGCAAACTTCATCGCCTCCTCATCAGAAACGGCAATGTTTCCTGAGGTCTGATAAGCGATATGCACATCATGTCCCTGCTCGACCAGACGATCAAACGTTCCTCCCATCGAAATCACGTCGTCATCGGGATGCGGGCTGAAAATGATGACTCTCTTTCGCTCCGGTGTGTTTCGCTCCGGCCTGTTGGTGTCATCGGCGCCTGGTTTTCCTCCCGGCCATCCGGTAATGGTATGCTGCAGCTTGTTGAACATATTGATGTTAAGCTGGTAGGCAGAGCCTTGTTCCACCAACAAACTCGACATGCCGTTGAAGTTGTAGTCCTTATCGGTAAGTTTGAGAACGGATTTGTTCATCTTGGATGACAACCAGACCACCGCCTTTATCGTAAGCTCATCCGTCCAAATGCAATTCTTGACGAGCCATGGGGTTTTAATACGAGTAAGTTCCTGGGAGGCGCCGTCATCGAGCACAAAGGTCGCGTTGTCATGATTCTGCAAATAGGTCGCCGGGACCTCCGAACTGATCTCTCCTTCTATGGTCTCCTTGATCACCGAGGCTTTGTTGATCCCCCAGGCGAGCAATACGATTCGTTTCGCTTTTCGTATCGTGCTGATCCCCATCGTGATGGCCACCTTAGGAACATGGTCCAAACCGAGAAAAGCTGTAGCAGCGTCAATACGTGTAATATGATCCAACGTTATGTTTCTCGTACCTGAATTGTAGTGGGAACCCGGCTCGTTGAAACCGATGTGCCCCGTCCTACCAATACCGAGAAGCTGAAAATCGAGACCTCCTGCCTCCTTGATCTTCATCTCGTAGTCAATGCAGAACTGGTGGATCTCCTCTGGAGCCAGCTGCCCGTCAGGGATGTTGATATTCTCTGGCAATATGTCCACATGGTTGAACAGGTGATCGTGCATGAAATACCAATAGCTTTGGGTATTTTCTTTGGACATTGGATAATACTCGTCCAGATTGAAGGTGATGACATTTCTAAAGCTCAAACCCTCTTCCTGGTGCATTCGCACCAATTCTTCGTATACCTTGATCGGAGAGGAACCTGTCGCCAGTCCGAGCACACATGGCTCTTTCTTCCTTTCCTTTTCCCTGATCAGCTCCGCAATTTCCTCAGCCACGGCAATCGAGGCCAAATCCGAATTGTCAAAGATCACATTGTGTATCTTCTCAAAACGGGTTTCTTCAAATTTCCCCGGCTCCGTGTGTTTTAATTCCTCCCTGTGTTTTACAATTGAATTCATCTTCCTCTGCGTATGGGTTTTGATGTTTGAGATGCAAAAATGACTCAAAATTCCAGTTGCATGAAAAATATTCGACAAATGACCGTATTTAGGGAACAAAAAGCTCTAAATAGACGAATGATATAAATCCCTATATTTATTGCCACCTTTGAATAAAAGCAAATCGTTTTATGCCAGACCGAAGTCAGTCCTTTGCGGATGCCGGAATGAAAAACCACTACGGAATCCTCAGTTTCTTTTTCTGTTTGTTTTTCATCACGTCTCCTTTTGTTTCCTCCTGCAAGGGAGAATTAAAACAAGATACCGAAGCCGCACCCGTTACCGTGGCTTCAGGCGACACTACCGGATATTATCAGGAAGAATACAGGCCTCAATTTCACTTCTCTCCCGAGGAGAAATGGATGAATGATCCTAATGGTTTGGTATACAGCGCAGGGATCTATCACCTGTTCTACCAGTATTACCCGGACGACATTGTATGGGGGCCCATGCACTGGGGGCACGCCACGAGCGAAGACCTTATTCATTGGGAGCATCAACCCATTGCGCTTTATCCTGACAAGCTCGGATACATTTTCTCGGGCAGTGCAGTTGTCGATCATGGAAACAGCTCAGGACTGGGAGCAGATGGTATGGACCCGCTTGTGGCCATCTACACCTATCACGATCCCGTAAAGGAAAAGGCCGGAACCCTGGACCATCAGACACAAGGCATAGCCTACAGCAATGACAATGGGAAAACCTGGACGAAATACCCGGGAAACCCGGTGCTTCCGAACAAGGGCAAAACCGACTTCAGGGACCCCAAAGTCATGTGGCATGCTGAAACCCGGAAATGGATCATGTCTTTGGCCGTAGGGGATCACGCGGAGTTCTATGCATCGTCGGACCTGAAAACCTGGACCTACCTGAGTGAGTTTGGAAAGAAGGACGGAGCGCACGGAGGCGTCTGGGAATGCCCCGACCTGATCCCGATGAAGGTCGAGGGAGAAGAAGAGAAAAAATGGATTTTACTGATCAGCATCAATCCGGGAGGGCCCAATGGCGGGTCAGCCACCCAATATTTTGTTGGGGAGTTTGACGGAACGAAATTCACGACCGATCAGAAAGAGACCAAATGGCTGGATTACGGAGCCGACAATTATGCAGGGGTGACCTATAACAACGCACCTGATGCAGACCCGGTCTTCATTGGCTGGATGAGCAACTGGAACTACGCGCGAAACACGCCGACCGAAAAATGGAGAAGCGCCATGACCCTTCCGAGACATCTACATTTGAAAAAAGATGAGACCGGCTATTACGTGTCCAGCAGGATCATTCCTGCTTTCGACTCCGTCACAAAAATGGTGCTTAAGAAAGAGGAAATCACCCTTGACCTTCCAGAAACCTTGGAGGGCCCTTTTGAGGGAGCCGATATCGGCTGGAGCCAGAACCTGAAAGATGACATCGCAGTAAAATTCCAAAATGAGAAGGGAGAGTACCTCGTTTTGATGCTGGATCCCGAAAGGAAGCAGGTTGCACTCGACAGAAGGCATTCGGGAAAAACGGATTTTCACAAGTCCTTTGCGGACAAGATCCACACGCTTCCTTATTACCCGAAAAATATGTCTTCAGACGTCCGTATCGTCATGGACCGGGCTTCGATTGAGGTTTTCATCGACGGTGGCCGTTATGTCATGACGGAGAAGTTTTTCCCCAACGGCGCATTCACTGCGTTGCAGTTGACTTCCTCGAGCGGGACAGTTATACGAGACTTTACAATTAAATCAGTAGCAAATACCTGGAACAATGAATAAAATTCTACTCTGGTCCATCGTGGCCGCCCTGGCTGGATTTCTCTTTGGTTTTGACACCGTCGTGATTTCGGGAGCCGACAAGCAATTGCAAGAGCTTTGGGGCTCCTCAGATGTCTTCCACGGAACCGTCGTTATGGCCATGGCGCTCTGGGGTACGGTAATCGGAGCCATATTCGGAGGAATTCCGACAAACAAGCTGGGTCGTAAAAAAACCCTGATCTGGATAGGGGTTCTGTACACCGTCTCAGCTCTGGGCTCAGCCCTGGTAAACGACCCGTATACCTTTGCTTTTTTCAGGTTCATCGGAGGGCTCGGCGTAGGGGCGTCGACGATTGCGGCTCCGGCATATGTGTCAGAAATTGCACCGCCGAAAGATCGAGGAAGACTCGTGGCCCTCTACCAGTTCAACATCGTTCTGGGGATACTCATTGCATTTCTTTCAAATTATCTTTTAAGCGGGATCGGAGAGAATGCCTGGAGATGGATGATCGGTGTCGAAGCCATTCCTGCCATCATCTACACCTTTTTGGCTCTTACCATTCCAAGAAGCCCAAGGTGGCTGCTACTCAATGGTCACCACGATGAGGCCAGCAAGATCGTCTCGCAGTTGTATCCGGATCAGTCTGTCGAGGACATCGTCTCTGAAATAGAAGAGAGTCAGCAGCAGCATCAAGACAGCAAGGAAAACATCTTCATGAAAAAATACAGACTGCCCCTGATGCTCGCCTTCCTGATCGCATTTTTCAACCAACTCTCCGGCATAAACGCCTTCTTGTATTACGCTCCGCGGATCTTTGAAGAAGCGGGCCTGGAAAAAAGCTCGGCATTGTTGAGCAGCATTGGGATCGGGGTCACAAATTTGATTTTCACCCTGATAGGAGTTGCCCTGATCGACCGTTTGGGTCGTAAAAAACTCATGTATATCGGCAGCATAGGTTACATCATTTCGCTGAGCCTTGTTGCAATGGCATTCTTTTTGAACTGGGAAGGAATGGCGGTGCCGATTTTCCTTTTCCTGTTTATCGCATCACATGCCGTAGGCCAGGGAGCGGTGATCTGGGTGTTCATTTCTGAGATCTTCCCCGACCAGGTGCGGGCTTCGGGCCAGGCCTTTGGCTGCGGAACCCATTGGGTGTTGGCCGCCATTATACCCTCACTTGTACCGTTGCTGTTTGCCAAGGTTGGAGCGGGCGCTGTTTTTGCCTTCTTTGCCTTTATGATGTTCCTGCAGCTGTTATTCGTCATCTTTATGATGCCCGAAACCAAAGGCATTTCCCTGGAGGACCTTGAGAAACAATTGATTAAAGAAAGTGCATGATTTCAGTCAGCTGCTTTGGTGAAATACTCTGGGATGTTTTCCCTTCCTATCGCAGGATCGGGGGAGCACCTCTCAATGTGGCCCTGCGGATGCACATTCTTGGAGCCTCCGTCCACATGATAAGCAGGCTGGGCAAGGATGAGGATGGCGAGGAGATTTTGAGTTATTTAAAAGATCAGCGGCTCTCCCCTGACCTCATTCAAATGGATCCGCAGTTCAAAACCGGTACAGTCGACGTCCATTTGGACAAAACCCGAACCGCAACCTATACGATAAACAAGCCGGCCGCCTGGGATGCCATAGAGCTGACCTCTGAAATGAAAAAGGCTGTAAGCACCTCGGATGCCCTGATCTATGGCAGCCTTGCCACCCGAAGTACACGCTCCGCAGAGACCCTGAAAGCCTTGTTGAAAGAAGCGAGATTCAAGGTCTTCGACATGAACCTTCGCCCGCCTAACTACGAAATGGATCGACTCATCGAGCTGATGCTGGCGGCAGATTTGGTAAAACTGAACGATGAAGAGCTATACGAGATTGCCAGGCACCTCGATTTAGAGGGAAACACAATCACCGAGAAAATGATCAGCCTGTCACGTTGGGTATCGTCTGAAGTCATCATTTGCGTCACCAAAGGAGCTGAAGGCGCACAGCTTTTGTACAAAGGGGAAATGTATTCGAATTCGGGATACCAGGTGAAAGTTGCAGATACCGTAGGTGCTGGCGATTCTTTTCTGGCCACATTGTGCTTTTATTTGCTGAACAAGGATGCTCCTCAGCATGCTCTTGACCTGGCCTGTGCCATGGGCTCCCTGGTAGCCAGCAAGGAAGGCGCCATCCCAACAATCACTCCGGAAGAAATAGAAGCCATGATTCAGGGCTGATTTTTTTCACGTAAGTTCACGAAAATTTTCTACTACAACGTTATAGTTTATATTTTTCTCATTTTGAGTGCCTTCAAATTGTGACGTCTTGAAAAAATGCCTTATATTTCGGTCGATTTCTGAAATTTGAAACAATTGTCTAAAAAAGGGGTTTAGCGTAACATTCAATTTTTGAACATTTTTTTTCAGGTAATTCACGTGTTGGAAATCAGTCGATTAATAACTAATTTAAAATAATTATGAAATTTAACTTACTCAAACAATTATTGTTTGTGTGCATTATGCTATTTACTGGCGTGATGTTTTCCCAAACAGTTAGTGGAACAGTAACTGGTGAAGAGGGGCCTTTGCCGGGTGTTAACGTAATTGTCAAAGGTACGTCGAACGGTGCTTCCACCGATTTCGACGGGAATTATACCATTGATAATGTGGGTTCAGAAGCCATATTGGAATTCAGTTCCTTAGGCTACACAACCCAGGAGATTGCAGTCGGCAATCAGACTACGATCAACGTGTTTCTAGAAGGAGATGCCGAAGCACTTGACGAAGTTGTCGTCATCGGTTACGGTACAACTACGGTTAGAGACGCAACGGGATCCGTTGCCGCTGTTACCTCAGATGACTTCAACACAGGGGCGATCGCTTCTGCTGAGCAGTTGATCCAAGGTAAAGTAGCGGGGGTTCAAACCGTGCAATCAAGTGGTGCACCAGGCGCCGGGATTGCCATCCGTATTCGGGGTACCAACTCGATTCGTTCGAACAACGATCCGTTGTACGTCGTTGACGGAGTGCCACTATCAGGAGCTGCTCCACCAGAAGGCGTGGATGTGGGATTTGGATCAAGTACATCCAGTAACCCGTTGAGCTTCCTGAACCCGAACGACATCGAAAGCATCTCCGTATTGAAGGATGCATCGGCAACCGCGATCTATGGATCAAGGGGTGCCAATGGTGTTGTCATGATAACTACGAAGAGTGGTAAAGGAAGACAAGGTGGGCAATTTGAATTCAACACGGGCTTGAGTTATTCGACTCCGGCCAATGAGTATAACTTGCTGGGCCCTGAAGCCTTTCTCGATGCTGTTGAACAATTCGGTGGAAGCAGAACTGAACAGGATTTCGGCAATGCCACCGACTGGCAAGATGTTGTGACGAGAAATTCTTTCTCACATGACACAAGCCTTTCCTATAACTACAACTACGCTACCGGATCGATCCGAGGTACTTTTGGGTACCAGGATCTTCAGGGAGTTATCGAGAATTCGAGTCTTCAAAGGGTATCCGGACGTATCAACTGGTTCCAGCGCTTGTTTGACGATCGCATGAACCTGAGTGTACAATCGACTCTTTCCAATGTGAACGAAGAACAACCCCCCCTATCGGGTAGCGCAGGATTCCAAGGAGACCTTTTGGGAGCGGCTTATTCAGCCAACCCGACCTGGTCGAGTGACCCGGATGAAGTGGTTGGGGGTCAGATCAACCCAGCTAACATGCTCAAGTACACTCAAAGTTTAACGAATACCGAAAGAGTCTTGATTAACTTCTCTGCCGACTATGCTTTTGTTAGAACGGACACAGATAAATTGGTCGGTAAATTAACGTTGGGTTATGATCAATCGAATTCACTGAGAGAATCAGCAACTTCGCGTGCGTCGCAGAACCTTGGTCGAGGAACTCAAGGAAATGGTCTTGGAGCGATTCAAGACAATGAATTTACCAGTAAACTGATGGAATTGACGCTGACCTGGGATAAAGACTGGGACAATTCAACATTGAACCTCCTGGGTGGTTATTCCTATCAGGATTTTGCCAACAAAGGATACAATGCACAAGGTTGGGGTTACAATACCGACAGCATGGATCAGATGGCCAATGACCTTGGCTCTACTGTCCGTTCAATCGAAGCGCTACTCAGGGGAACAGGCTCCTATCAGCAGTTCGGTTATTCTGAACCGGGTGGAACTTCATTCGTCAACCGACTTTTCCCTGATCCATCTTCAGAACCACTCGCTGGTTTCGCAGATACAAACGTGCGATCCATGTGGAGTGATTATTACGATAACACGGATGAGTTACAATCTTTCTTTGCGAGAGGTAATTATACTTTGAGAAATAAATATTTATTTACCGCCACGGTAAGAGCCGATGGTTCGTCACGTTTTGGATCAGATAACCAATACGGTATTTTCCCATCTGCGGCTTTTGCCTGGAAGATAAATGAAGAAGGTTTCATCGGTGATAATGTTTCGACTTTGAAAGCGAGATTGAGCTGGGGTATCACGGGTAACCAGGAAGGACTGGGTTATGGAAACTTTATCCGTAGAGAGCGCTATGCCGGACCCGGCATCCAGGACAACGGTAACGTCGATACACCAGGTATTGGTCCCGTAGCCTTCGCCAACCCGGATCTGCAATGGGAGGAAACCACCGCCTATGGATTTGGTGTTGACTTTGGTTTGGCAGCTGATCGATTGACGGCTACTTTCGATGTTTATTATTCTGAAACGACCAATCTGTTGCTGCGTGTTGAAGCAGCCCAGCCTTCTCCACAGCCGTTCTTCTTCCAGAACCTGGACGCACTGGTTATCAACCAGGGTGTTGAATTTACGGTTAACTATGACTTCCTGATCAACAATTCAGATTGGGATTGGGATGCGAGTTTCAACATTTCTTATAACGAGAACGAGATCCAGGACTTTGCGGGTCAGATTCCAGCAGGTACAATCCGTGGTCAGGGTCTCTCACAAGCTTATGCGCAGATACTCGCACAGGATCAACCACTATTCTCTTACTTCTTGAGAGAGTTTGAAGGCTTTGATGAAAACGGACAACCGATTGGTGACAACCAGACCTTTGTTGGTGAGAGTGCTTTGCCGACGACCAACTACGGTTTCAACACCAACGTTCGCTACAAGAACTGGGATCTGAACATGTTCTTTACAGGTCAGTCTGGATTCTCTGTTTATAACAACACGGCTAATGCATTTTTTACTGCCGGATCGATTGCAAATGCGAGAAACGTGACACCTGACGTACTGACAAGCGGAGAGGCCGGTAATGCAGAAGCTGCGGTTTCCACAAGATTTCTGGAGGATGGTACTTTCTTTAGATTTCAGAACTTTACCTTGGGTTACAATTTCAACCTGAGTGACAACAGTGGTCTTGATAAAGTTAGATTGACGTTAACAGGTCAGAATATATTTCTCATCACAGATTACTCCGGTTTGGATCCTGAAATAAGCACGAATCCTGCTGGTGGTGATTTGTTGAATAATTTGCCAACGGCTGGTATCGACTATACATCATACCCTAGACCAAGGGTGTTCACCTTAGGAGTAAATCTAGTATTTTAAAAAAATTTAAGTCATGAAAATTATGTTTAAAAACCAATTAAAAAGAATCGGATCACTGGCCTTATTGAGTGCTGTTCTTTTAGTTTCCTGTACGGATTTGGAAATTAAGGAAACTGATTCTATCTTCTCTGAAAGTGGAGATGGGTTTAATGGGGTGGCAGACCCGGAAGGGGCGCTTCAGGCATTGAATAATAATATGCGAGGTCACCTTGAAGGGCAAGAAAATCTTTTCGCCCTTGCTGAGGTTTCAACCGATGAAACCTTTGTGCCGACAAGAGGTACAGACTGGGGTGACAACGGTATCTGGAGGGTATTGCACCAACACACCTGGTCTCCTTCGCATCAATATGTTTTAAATGCTTGGAACCAGTGGAACCAGAATATCTTTAACGCTTCTGAAATCATTGATCCTCGTTCAAACTCCTCTGCCGAAGTGGTAGCGGAAGCCAAGTTTTTGCGGGCTTTCTCTATGTTCTGGATCATGGATCTCTACGGACAGGTACCTTTCCGGGAGCCCGATGAAGGACCTGAGATTGAGCCGAGAGTATTGACAAGAGTGGAAGCCTATGATTTCATACTCCAAGATCTTGACGATGCTATTGCTGGTCTTCCTGCAGGAGGGGCAAACAACAATGATCTCAACCGTTTTGCAACCAAGGCTTCAGCCCGTTTCCTAAAGGCTCGTGTACTTCTCAATTCAGGAGTTTACAGCGGTGCAGGAACGCCAGACAATGCAGCTCTAGACGAGGTGATCGCGCTGGTGGATGCAATTGCCGCAGACGGATATGGGCTTCAAGAGGGATACTTTGAAATCTTTATGGACAGCCCGGATAGCGAAACCATCTGGTGGGTTAGCGCCGGAGTTGGTAACAGAATGTGGAACGGACTGCACTATAACCAGACACACCCTGACAACGAGGGTGGTGGCTGGAATGGATTCTCCACCCTTGCAGAGTTCTATGACCTATTCGAAGGACCTCCGAACTCGAATTATGCCGGTGACGGCCAGGAAGAGCGTAGAGGTTTCGTAGTGGACCCAAGCAATGCAGCTCCTGACAACTTCGGTTTCGGTTACGGAATGCAGATTGGTCAGATGTACAATGGTGCAGGAGAACCGCTTACCGATCGTGCAGCTAATCCTTTGGTTTTCACTAGAGAATTGCCGGGGCTTGTTGGTAACAACGAGCGTACAGGAATTCGTACCCTTAAATACTCACCTAGAAATGGTGCATTCACAGGACACCAGATTATCTTCCGATATGCTGATGCACATCTGATGAAGGCAGAAGCTTATTTATGGAAAGGTCAGGATGGTACGGCTCTTGATATGGTCAATGAGTTGAGAGCGATTCGCAATGCGAACCCGCTTGGATCAATCAGTACAGAGATCATGTTGGACGAACGCGCCAGAGAATTGTATCACGAGTTTGTACGTCGTACAGACATGATCCGCTTCGGATTGTTCACCCGTGACTGGGAGTTCAAAGAACCCGGCTCGGTAGGAGACGTGAACAAAAACTTGTTCCCTATCCCTTCGAATGCCTTGCTGTCGAATTCAAACCTGGTACAGAACCCAGGGTACTAAGATTAAGTTTAAAAGTTAAAAAGGCTTCCCGGTTGGGAAGCCTTTTTTGTTTTAAGCAAGTCTTATTGAATTTCGCGGTTTTTTTTATCCGATTCGAAGAACAAAGCCCTGGTTGTGGATATTTTCAATGCGGATGGAAGGGTCCTTCGAAAGGTATTTTCGCAAATGTGAAACAAAGACATTGAGGCTCTTCTTCGTGAAAAAGTCACTTTTGCCCCAGAGGGTATTGAGTATTTCCTTGTGCGAGCACAACTCGTTCTTGTTTCTCAGTAGAAGCTCAAGGACTCCAGACTCTCGCCGGGTCAGTTTCTGAACCGACCCATCTTTGAATCGCAGCTCATCCAGCTCAGGGTCAAATACATAATCTCCCAATCGACTTTCAGTTTTATGGGTCTGTTTCTGTTGATTCCCGGGCGGAGACAAACGCTCGAGCAAGCTGTTCAGACGCACTACTAATTCCTCCTCGTCAATCGGTTTTTTCAAATAATCTACGGCCCCCAGGGAAAAACCTTTGAGCACATCAATTTTCATGGATCTTGAAGTTAAAAACATGAACGGGATATCGATGTGTTTCTCGCGCATCTTTCGGGCCAGGGTAAACCCATCCATTTCAGGCATCATCACATCCAAAACAGCGAGGTCGAAGCTTCGGGTGTCCATCTCTTTCAGGGCCTCGTTTCCATTCTTGACCCATTGGATGTCAAAGTCCTTCATCGCCAGGTATTCGGATAACAAATAACCGAGCGAAGGATCATCTTCAACCAGCAATATGCGTTTATTGTCTGTCATCGTTTTTTTCTGGGTCCTGTCATTGTTTACTCAGCGGGAGGATCATCGTAAATGTCGAACCTACCCCCTCTTCGCTGACCACATCAATCTTTCCTTTGTGTAAAGTTACAATTCGTTTCACATAGTGCAATCCCAATCCATATCCTTTAACATCGTGCCGGTCGCCATTGGGAACCCTGAAAAACTTGTCGAAGATCTTCTTCTGGCCTTCTTTGGCAATTCCCATTCCCTCGTCATGTATCTGAATGTGAAGTTTACCTTTCTGTTTAAACGCAGTCATTCTAATGCTGAAGGGTTTATCGGAATACTTTCGCGCATTTTCGAGTAAACTGTTTATAGCATTGTCAATGTGATATTTATCTCCTGTGAAGTCATAGGGCGCATCACGAAGATCCATCTCAAACTGGCCGCCTTCCAGATTCACCAGGCTGCCAAAATCCGAACCGATTTGATTCAACAGCGGGTGAAGGTCAAACCTTTCCATTTCCAGGACATCCTTTTTGCCCTCAATTATGGCTAATTCCAGGACCTTGTCGATCTGATTCTTCATTTTGTCCAGTTGGGACCGCATAACCCCCACCACTTCTTTAGCATCACCATCAATTTTCTCTTCCAGGATCTTGGTGGCCACCCCCATCGAAAAAACAGGAGTTTTCAATTCGTGAGTGAGATTATTTATGAATTCATTGGTCGTTGTAATCAAATTCTTCTGCAGATAAAAAGCCCTGAAAACCCAGATCAATATGGATATGATAATAAGGATAAAGAAAAGACTCGGAATGGTCAACCCATTGAGCTGAGAGAGGAAATAACGATTCACGTTTCTAAAACGGATCTCAAGGATCAGATTTTTATCGGAAGTATCCGCCAAATAACCCGTCAGTGTCATGGGATAGCTCAACACTTCATCCGATTCATCGAATTGTTCTGAGGAACCCAAATAAACAAGGGAGTCACGCGAGTAGAGCTCGTAGGTGAAATCTGCTTTTATGCCGTGCTCCACAAGCTTGGATTTTACAAAGTCATTGAAAAAGTACTCCGAGGCGTCCCTGATGCTATCCATGCTGAGTTTGAAATTCTCCTCCTCACCGGTTATGGATGTCGCCACGAGATAGGTCAATTCGTTTCTGTCGCTGAGCTCCTCTTTCATTTCGGTCATGGCTTCCCTCATATTCTCGTCGAACTGGAGACCGGCCAGATTAAGGCCAATTCTGAAGTACTGGTACTGAACGACAGAAAGACCAATAATGGATATGATAAAAAGACTGATGTAGAGATATTTTCTCACCATTGCACAGTAAACTCCCAAATATCAGAGCTCATTAACCTTTCATTAATCTTTTTAACTTTTGATTAATGTTTTTAAACTCTGCTTAGCGCTTGAGCATGTAATAATGCCCTAATTTAGCAGAAATTTCATAATTAAATTAATTGTTTCATCATAATAAAGCTGACCTCTCCGGCCAGCTTTTTTATTTCCTCAGGAAGAATCAAAAAGCATTGGGAGAAATGTCTTTGAAAATTCGCTCGCAAATTCTTTCGGCACTCGCTTTGCTGATTGTGTTTTCCTTAAGTTGCTGTGACTCCAAAACATCAGATGGGAGCGCCCCTGCATCCCGAAATGGGGAAAAGGTTTTCAATCTTCGGGAGGACACCGGGATCGAATTCAGCAACGACCTCAGTCCTACTGCCGAACTCAACATACTCACCTATCTTTATTACTATGACGGGGGCGGGGTGGCTTCGGGGGATCTCAACAATGATGGCCTTATCGATCTGTATTTTACGGGGAACCAGGTAGCCGATCACCTCTATTTGAATCAGGGCGACCTTACGTTCAAGGAAATAACCCTGGAAGCCGGTATCGAGAATTCTTCGGGGTGGACCACCGGCGTGACCATGGTCGATATCAACAGCGATGGCCTTCTCGACATCTATGTCTGCAAAATAGGGAAATACAAAGATATCCAGGGTGCCAATCGCCTCTTCATCAACCAGGGCGTGAATGAATCCGGGATTCCCGAATTCAAAGATGAGGCAGCTTCTTATGGATTGGACATCCAGACCTTCAGCACGCAAGCAGCATTTTTTGACTACGACCTGGATCACGATCTGGACATGTTCCTGCTGAACCATTCGGTCAACCCGAATCGAACCTATGGCAAGGGCAATCTGAGAACGAAACCTGATTCGCTGGCAGGGGATCGACTGCTTCGAAATGACGGCGGAAAATTCGTGGATGTCAGCGTCGAGGCGGGCATCTTTCAGGGTAAGATCGGCTACGGACTGGGGCTGGGTGTAAGTGACCTCAACAATGATGGCTACCCGGACATCTATATCGGCAATGACTTTTTTGAAAATGATTACGTATACCTAAACACGGGCAAGGGGACATTCAGGGAACTCATTACCGCTGATGAAACCACGCTGGGGCACACGACACACGCTTCCATGGGCAATGACCTGGCTGACTACAACAACGATGGCTGGATAGACATCATTTCCCTGGATATGTTGCCCCAGGAATTGAAGGCCTACAAAATGTCTGGACAGGAATACAGCAATCAGATCTACAACCAGTACCTTAAAAACGGATATCGACCTCAATACACCCAGAACACGCTCCACCTGAATGATGGTGGAAATCATTTCAAAGAAACGGCCTATGCGGCGGGGATTGCTGCCACCGACTGGTCCTGGAGTCCTTTGCTCGCTGATCTTGACAACGATGGGTTCAAGGACGTTTTCATCTGCAATGGCATACTGGGGGCGACGAACGACATGGATTTTATCAGTTTCATCTCCAATGAAAAGATCCAGAGCCGAATCGACAAGGGAATGGAAGAGCAGGACCTGGAATTGACCAAAGATCTTCCGGAGCGGAAATTGCCGAATCATTTTTTCAGAAACAGGGGTGACCTTACCTTTGAAGATGTCACGAGTACCTGGTACGAGGAGATTCCGAGTTTCAGCAACGGCTCCAGCTATGCGGATCTGGACAACGACGGGGATCTCGACCTGATTGTCAATAACGTCAATTCCCGGGCGTATATCCTTGAGAACAAAACAAATGCCTTGTCGGGCAACCATCACTTGAAAGTTGACTTTGAAGGACCTTTCCAAAATAAATCTGGGATTGGTGCTCGTGTCGAGGTACACGCCGATAGTGCCGTCCTGGCCTACGAGAACTTTTTGACCCGGGGGTATCTTTCATCGGTAGCTCCTGAGCTCACTATTGGCCTGGGGACGAGAGAACGAATCGATTCCATCGTTGTTCGCTGGCCAGGTGGCAGGGTCGAAACAAGAAAAGATATCACCGCCGGTGAAAATCTTGTTTTCCGCTTTGAGGACGCCCAAACAAAATCAACCTCAGTTGAGGCAGTCAGAAATTTTCTGACAACTACAGATTCTGCTTTTGAATGGAAACATCGTGAACCTGACAGCTATGAGTTTGGAAGGGAGCCCCTTATTCCCTATTCAAAAGGCTCCGAGGGACCCGGAATGGCCATAGGGGATGCAAACGGCGATGGGCTTCAAGATATTTACCTCGGTGGAGGAAAACGACAAGCAGGCGTTCTCTATCTCCAGCAAAGTTCGGGAGCCTGGATACAGGATGCTCAATCCGAATTTGCGCTCCACGCCGAGTCAGAAGAAACCGCGGCTCTATTTTTCGACGCCGATGGCGACCAGGATCTCGACCTTGTAACAGCTTCGGGAGGCAATGAGGCCAAACAGGGGCCCCGATTGCGCCCCATTTTGTATTTGAATCATGGGGGTCGTTTTAAGACTGCTGCGAATTTCCCTGAACTGGCAATTAATGCCTCCGACATCGTTGCAGAAGATCTCGATGGCGATGGGGACATGGACCTGATCATTTCATCCAATGCACGTCCCCAGCAATTCGCTCGGGGGTCCAGGCAGATCGTCCTTTTCAATTCGGGTTCAGGAAAATTTGAAGATGTCAGCGAATCCTTTGGGGCGGATCTGCAGGAAATAGGACTGATCGAGGATCTCGAAGTCTGCGACCTCAACAGCGACTCGAGACCTGATCTGGTTGTTGCCGGTCACTGGTCCCCAATCACACTGTTTTACAACGATGGAAAGAAATTGGTGAAGCAACAGAACCAGGGTCTGGATAAAAGCAATGGCCTTTGGAATGCGATCAAAGTCATCGATATCGATCAGGATGGAGATCTCGATTTGGTGGCAGGGAATTGGGGTCTGAATACCCGGCTCAGGGCTACTTCCTCTCAACCCCTCCAGGTCTATCTCAAGGACTTTGACAACAACGGGAGAGAAGAGGCCATTGTAACCCTTCACCACGATGGAGTTGAAACGGTTTTCTCTTCGAAAACGGATCTCGTGAAGCAATTGCCTATGCTGAATAAGAAGTTTCTCTCGTACCAGGCATTTGCTGAGGCTACCGTGAGCGAACTGTTCGGAGCTGACAATCTCAACACTGCGGATCGGAAAGTGGTTTACACACTGGAGCACAGTATTTTTTTGAATGACGGAGAAAATGGTTTCAACCGACTCAATCTCCCCCATGAGGCACAGCTGACATCGGCAAAAATTTTATATTTGCACGATTTTGACAAAGATGGACTCCCCGACATCTTGATGGCCGGTAATGATTTTAACATCAATACACAGCTCGGACGACTCGACGCGGGTCATGGCCTCGTTCTTTTGAACCGGGGAAAAGGATCCTTTGTAAAATCCTTTTTATACCGACCTGAGATTAAAGGTCAGGCGCGATCCATATCGGAAGTTGTGATGGGTGATGAACATAGCCTCGTCATCGGCCGGAACAATGACAGTCCTGTAGTACTTAAATCAAACATAACCCATGAATAAGTCCATGTTGAATAGAATCTTTAACCTCGCGCTGGTCATTTCCTTTGGTGCTACTCTCATTTGGTCCTGCTCTAAGGAGGAGACTGAAGACGAGATGAAGAATGAAGTGGAGAACCCACTTTTCACTTTGCTCGATCCCGGGGATTCGGGTTTTGACTTCACCAATGAGGTGGTCAATCAGAAAAACTTCAACATTTTCAAATACCGTAATTTCTATAACGGGGGCGGAGTAGCCATTGGCGACATCAACAACGACGGGCTGCCCGACATCTATATGACCGCGAACATGGGCAAGAACAAGCTCTTTCTCAATAAGGGAGACATGAAATTCGAAGACATTTCGGTCCAGGCGGGTATCGAGGGTGACAAACCCTGGTCGACGGGAGTGGTCATGGCTGACATCAACAATGACGGCTTGCTCGACATCTACGTGTCAAACGCGGGAAATCTCGAGGGCAACAATCACGACAATGACCTCTACATCAACAACGGCGACCTGACTTTTACCGAAAAGGCAGCCGAATACAACCTGGCCAAAACGGGCTTCAGCACCCATGCGAGTTTCTTCGATTACGACAAAGACGGTGACCTGGACGCCTATATACTCAACAACAGCAACATCCCGGTTAGCAGTTTGGGATATGCCGAGCAACGCGAAGTAAGAGCCCAGGAATGGGAAGGCGTACCCGAGATTTTCAGGGGTGTGGGTGACATGCTTTTAGAGAATCGGGACGGTGTATATGTCGACGTGAGCGAAGAAGCGGGAATCTATGGAAGCCTGATCGGGTTTGGTCTCGGGGTGATGGTCAGTGACATCAACGGGGACCTCTACCCCGACATTTACATCTCCAACGATTTCTATGAACGTGACTACCTCTACATCAACAACCAGGATGGGACCTTTACGGAAGAGATCAAGAACTGGACGTCGCACCTGAGTCTTTCGGCCATGGGAATTGACATGGCAGACATCAACAACGATGGCTATGCAGACATCTTTATCACCGATATGCTCCCTGAAGGGGATCAACGCGTCAAATCGGTCATGGAATTCGAAGGGTACAATATCTTCAAATTAAAACAAAGCAAGGATTTCTACCAGCAATACATACAAAACACCCTGCAACTGAACAATGGTAACGGCTCCTTTTCTGAGATTGCCAACTACAGCGGGGTTGCCGCCACAGACTGGAGTTGGGCCGGACTCATCTTCGACATGGACAATGACGGGTACCGTGACATTTTCGTCACCAACGGAGTCAACCACGATCTCACCGATCTCGATTTTGTCGACTTCTTTGCCAACGAGATCATTCAGAACATGGCACTGACCGGGCAAAAAGAGACAGTGGATTCCATCATTGACAAGATGCCTGTCAAGCCCCAACCCAACTACGCCTACAAGAACAAGCATGACATCACCTTCAGCGATGAAACGATTCCATGGGGTTTTGGCCTGAAGAGCCTCTCCAATGGTGCAGCTTACGGGGATCTGGACAACGACGGTGATTTGGATCTTGTGGTCAACAACGTGAACATGCAGTCTTTTCTGTATGAAAACAATTCGGAGACGCTGACCGATCACAACTACATCAAATTGAATTTCAAGGGTGAGGAACCGAACCAGTTTGCCATCGGCACCACGGTTTGGATGTATTACGACAATTCGATTGTCATGCAGGAGCTCATTCCAAGCCGCGGATTTCAGTCGTCGGTCGATTATGGCATGACCATCGGACTGGGTGACAGAACTCAGATCGATTCCCTTCGCATTGTCTGGCCGGATGATCGAACCCAGCTCTTAACCGGGGTGGCTTCGAACCAAACGCTGGAGTTTTCCCAGTCGGATGCGACAGACAAATTCATCCCCTTCAAGGGGCCCGAACGTGAGAAGATCTTGAAGGAAATCCCCTCTGACAATTTGACGGCACATGTCGAAAACACCTACAATGACTTTGATTTTGAGGGTCTCATCTCGAAAAAGCTCTCACAGGAAGGACCGGCCCTGGCCATTGGAGACATCGACCGGGACGGCAACGAAGATGTATTCATCGGAGGAGCAAAAAAACAACCCGGAGCCATTTACCTTCACAAAGGAGATGGAAAACTTGTCCCCTTGGAACAGCCCGTTCTCGAGGAGGAAAGTTACTATGAGGACACGGCGGCTGCCTTTTTTGACGCTGACAATGACGGGGATTTGGATCTGATCGTCGGATCGGGCGGCAACGAGACCTCGGACGAAAACATCTATCGCGCAAGACTCTACCTGAACAACGGAAAGGGAAATTTTGCGGGCTCGGCAGAAAAACTGCCGGCAGCGTTCAAGAATATCTCTGTGATCCGGCCCCATGACTTTGACGCAGACGGAGATGTCGATCTCTTCATCGGGTCAAGAAGTGTCCCGGGCGTTTACGGATTGGACCCGAACCATTTGCTTCTGGAAAATCTCGGAGATGGCAGCTTCAGAGACATCACCGAAACCAGGGCCTTCGACCTGAAACAAGCAGGTATGGTCACTGGAGCAGTATGGACTGATATTGACGGAGACGGCAAAGAGGATCTGATCACGGTTTCCGACTGGGGTGCTCCAACGATATTCAAGAACAGCGGAAGACGTCTCTCACATATGAAATCGGATTTGGACCCATTGCACGGTTGGTGGAATGTCGTGGAAAGCGCAGACCTGGACAATGATGGTGACATGGATCTGATCCTGGGGAATCAGGGATCGAATACCTTGTATAAAGCTTCTGCGGAGGAACCCATGAAGATCTGGATCAACGATTTTGACAACAACGGAACATTCGAGCAGATTGTGACGCGCAACCTGAATGGCAAAGACTACCCTATTCACATGAAGAAAGAGCTCACTTCTCAAATGGTGTCCCTGAAAAAACAGAATTTGAAGGCTTCGGAATATGCGTCCCGCACCGTCCAGGAACTTTTCCCTCCCGAAGTGTTTGAAAGAACAATCATGAAGACCTCGGTCATGGGCGAGTCTGTTGTGGCTCTCAACGAAGGAAACGGCAAGTTCACTGTCAAAGCCCTGCCCAGCTGGGTGCAATTGTCCTGTGTATGCGGGGTTACCTGTACCGACCTGAACCGGGACGGCAATGTCGATCTCATCCTGGGTGGAAACAATTTCGAGTTCAGACCCCAATATTCGCGCATTGATGCGAATTACGGGAGTGTGTTGATGAGCGAAGGAGACGGGTCTTTCAACTGGGTGAATTACAAAGACAGCGGGTTCTTCATCCGCGAGGAGATCAAGCACATCCGTGAATTCAAAGACAGTTACGGAAAAAGATATATTCTAACCGCTGTCAACGACGGCGCTCCTAAGCTATACGCATTAGATGATTAAAAAACTAAGCATACTCGTATCGATCATCTGTCTGATTCAGTCCTGTAAGCAGGAAGGTGGAAGCCTGTTTAAAAATCCGGATCCGAAGGAGACAGGAATTGACTTCGTGAACAGAATCGACGAAAGTGATGAGCTCAACATCCTGGACTATCTCTATTTCTACAACGGAGGCGGCGTAGCCATAGGAGATTTGAACAACGATGGTTTGCCAGAGATTTTCTTTTCGGGGAACCAGGTGAAAAACAAGCTCTACCTCAACAAAGGTGAACTCCAATTTGAGGATATCAGTGAGTCGGCGGGTATTTTGGGCAATAGCAGCTGGAACTCCGGGGCCGTAATGAGTGACGTCAATGGGGATGGCTTGTTGGACATCTACGTGTGCGCCGTGGTGGGTCTCAACGGATTCAATGGCTTCAATGAGCTCTACATCAACAACGGTGACCTCACTTTCACAGAAAGTGCTGCCAAATACGGACTGGATTTTGAGTCCTACAGCTCGACGGCCGCATTCCTCGATTATGATCTCGACGGTGACCTTGACATGTACCTGCTGAATCACGCGGTTCATACACAGGAATCCTTTGGCAAAGCGGAATTGAGAAACAAAAGAACCTATGAAACGGGCGACAAGCTCCTCCGCAATGACGGAGGGGTCTTTACCGACGTCAGCGAAGAGGCCGGTATCTTCGGTGGCGTAAATGGGTATGGTCTGAGCGTCGCTGTCTCCGATTTCAACCAGGATGGCTACCCGGACATCTATGTGTGCAACGATTTCCACGAGGATGACTATTACTACCTCAACAATGGGGACGGCACCTTTGGCGAGAAGCTCAAGGAATACTTTGGCCATACGACCCGATTTTCCATGGGTAGCGACGTTGCCGACATCAACCACGACGGCTGGCCGGATATTCTTTCCCTGGACATGTTGCCCGAGGATGAGGCGATCCTGAAAGCATCCGACGGAGACGAGTCGCTGCAGATCCTGAAAATGCGGGTTGAGCAGTATGGTTACCACTACCAGTTCACACGTAACATGCTTCAGGTCAATCAGCCCGGGTACAAATTTGTCGAAACGGCCCTGCTGAGCGGAATCGCGGCCACAGACTGGAGTTGGAGCTCACTTTTTGAGGACTTCGACCAGGACGGACACCAGGACCTCTTCATTTCGAATGGTATTCCAAAAAGACCCAACAACCTGGATTTCATAAAGTTCGTATCAAGCGATCAGATTCAAAAAAAGATCAACAACACCCGGCTTGTCGACCAGGAAGCCCTCAACATGATGCCCGGAGGCAAAGTACACAATTATGTCTTTCAGGGAGATGGGAACATTGGTTTCAAAGACAGATCAGGTGACTGGATAAAAAAGGATTCCCTCATCTCAGGAGCTACGGCACTGGGTGACCTGGACAATGATGGCGACCTCGACCTGGTGGTTAGCAACATCAACGAACCAGCAGCCCTGTACATCAATCAGACCAATGAAAAGAACAATTACCTCAAAATAAAATTCGAACTGCCTAATGCGAATAAGCTGGGCATCGGAACCAAAGTACTCTCCTATCTCGGGGGCCAGGTACAATACAAGGAACTCTATACGGTACGCGGGCTTCAATCTTCGTCTGAGCCGATGATCCACTTCGGATACGGTGATGCGGTTTTGATCGATTCTATCCGAATCATCTGGCCCGACCGGACCACCCAACTGTTGACCAATGTCAAAACGAACCAGCTCCTCATCTTGAGCCCCGAAGGGTCGGAGAATCTGGAGCCCACGTTTTTCAATCCGTCAAGGAACCTCCTGTTCTCAAAAATCCACCAGGACAACCTGGGCATCGATTTTGAGCATCAGGAAAACAACTACAATGACTTCAATGTGACCAAACTCATCCCTTATCAGGTCACGGATCGAGGACCGGCCCTGGCTGTCGGAGATTTGAACGGTGACGGGAAAGAGGATGTATTCTTCGGTGGATCCACAAAAGTACCTTCCCGAATCTACATTCAGGAGGCCGGTGGTTTCACAGAGCAGGAAGCAGAACGAATAAAACAGGACTCCATCTTTGAAGATGTGTACGCCTTGATTGAGGACCTGAACGGTGACGGGCGAAATGACCTGTTTGTCGGGACAGGGGGTGCAGACCTCTATCAGAATCCGTCCACGCTTCTTGACAATTACTACCAGAGGACGGACGAAGGTTTTGAAAAGTCAAAGCTCCCGGAGTACTTCGAAAACGCTTCGGTTATCGCTCCCAGTGACATAGATGGAGATGGTGATCTGGACCTGTTCGTAGCGGCCCACGTGGATTCCAAAGATTTTGGAAAAATCCCGGGAAGCTATTTGCTCCTGAATACCGGTAATTCATTTGAAATCCAGGACAACAAGGATATGCTGAAACTGGGCATGGTGACAGACGCGACCTGGATGGATTTCGACGGTGACGGAACAGACGATCTCGTAGTCATCGGCGAGTGGATGCCCCCACGATTCTTCAGAAACGTCGATGGGCGACTGGAAGAAGCCTCTGTGACGTCAGACAAGCTCAACGGCTTATGGCAGGCCCTCATACCTTTTGACATCGACAATGACGGGGACCAGGACCTTTTGTTGGGAAATTGGGGTGCGAACACAAAATTCAAGGCGTCTGCCGACTATCCGATGTATATGCACCACCTGGATTTTGACAACAACGGCAAAAAAGAAACGGTGATCTCCATAGAAAAAAAGGGGAGCTACTATCCCCTTGCCAATCTGGATGAACTGGTCGGACAAATGAACATACTGAGAAAGAAATTCCCCGATTACCAATCCTTTGCGGGAAAAAAAATGGAGGAGGTGTTTGATAAAAAGCTATTGGATTCTGCAGATCTTTTTGAGGTGCATGAGCTTCGTTCGGGCTATCTGAAAAATGAGCAGGGCAAGTTTGAATTTCAGCCTTTCGACTGGCAATTGCAGGTTTCGCCGATCAACAGCTTTGTCTCCTTTGATTTTGACGCTGACGAGAAACAGGAGATCCTGGCAGCCGGAAATTACTTCGGGGTCAAACCCTTCCACGGCCGATTTGACGGGTTTTCAGGAGCCCTGATACACGACGACAATTCAATTCAGCTCGGTCACGAAATCGGTTTGGACCTGGCAGGAAAATCGGCACGTCATTTGAGGGTTGTGAGCCTCGAGGGCAAACCCTACCTGCTCGTTGTATACAATAATGACGCGGCCGAGGTTTATGAACTGATGAAAACAAACAACTGAAAATATACTGGAACAAATCAAAAATACAATCATGAGAACAAGTTTATTCTGGATCCTGGCAATTATAATCCTGGCGTCCTGTTCGAAACCTTCAACTCCCATCTCGATCTCGGCAGAAGACTATCACAAATCGGTAGACAAAGTTGGTCAGATCATGGTTCACGACATTTTCTCTCCTCCGGTGGCGAGTCGGGTTTTTGCCTACCCGAATGTCGCAGCCTATGAGATCATTGCCCAGGGAAATGAAAAGTACAAATCCCTCAGCGGTCAGCTCACCGATTTCGATCTGATTCCAGCCCCGGGAGAAGGTGAAGAAATCAATTTCCAACTTGCGGCACTCATCGCCCACATCGATCTCAATCGAAGGCTGATTTTCTCAGAAGATCGAATGATTGAGTATCGCGACAGCCTTTATGGAGCCTGGGAATCAGTAAACGCAAAAGAATTTGAAGCCTCCAAAGCTTACGGTTTGGAGGTAGCTGAACACGTTGCAAAATGGATGGACAAAGACAACTACAAGCAGACTCGTACCATGTCGAAATTTACGGTCGACACCGATGATCCTTCCAGATGGCAGCCCACGCCTCCCTCCTACATGGATGGCCTTGAACCGCATTGGAACAAAATCAGACCCTTTGTGATCGATTCTGCCGCCCAATTCAAGCCTGCTCCACCTCCTCCGTTTAGCATGGAAAAAGATTCTGACTTTTACAAGGAACTGATCGAGGTCTACAACATCAGCCAGGAGATAACCGAAAAAGGAGACGAGTCGGATGAAGTGGCCATGGCCCAGTTTTGGGACTGTAACCCTTATGTTTCGGTAACACGCGGACACCTGATGTTTGCCACGAAAAAGATAACCCCCGGAGCCCATTGGATCGGGATCACCAAGATTGCCTGTAAGAAGAGTGACTACGATTTTGATGACACCGTTTACGCGTATACAAAAACGTCCATAGCCATAGCAGATGCTTTCATCAGCTGTTGGGATGAAAAATATCGCAGTAACCTGATCCGACCCGAGACCCTTATAAATGAATACATCGACGACAGCTGGAAACCTGTGCTGCAGACACCACCTTTCCCGGAATACGTAAGCGGTCATTCTGTGGCCTCGGGAGCCGCAGCCATCGCCCTTACGGATATCTTCGGAGACAATTTCGAGTTCGATGACGATACAGAGTTACCTTACGGACTGCCTGTTCGACGCTTCTCCTCTTTCAATGAAGCATCCGATGAAGCGGCGATAAGTCGTATCTATGGGGGCATCCACTACCGCGTAGCGATTGAAGTCGGCCTGGATCAGGGTCGTGACCTCGGAAAATTCGTGGTTGAAAACGTAGATATGATAAATAAAGGTTAACCCGTCAATCCAACCGTCAAACCTCGGTGTTTTCTATGAAGAAAATCCTCGGCATAGTTTTGTTGATGATCCTGGGAGTCTTGATCTGGCTTGTGTTTCTCAAGCCCAGTGACTTCGTCGCCGTCCTGGAGGCCAAGTCGGTACCGGGAACAATCAACCATACGCTGAAAACATGGAGCCGCTCGATGGAGAACTCGGATATCCGCCAGGACACAGACCAAAATCATCTCAGACAAGAACTTCGATCCAACGACAGTCTTTATGTTTTTGACTGGAAGCTGACGAAGGAAAACGACTCGTTGACTCGGATCGAAGTTGGAGTATCCCTGGAATCCGCAAATCCGCTTATGCGAATCAGAAATCTCTTTTCGGATACGGATTTCAAACGTCGCTCGCGAAACACAATTCTCGACTTCAATGAAAAACTGAAAGAGCACCTGGCCAGTTTCAGGGTCCGCATTGATGGTCAGGCATCCCTGGACCCCACCTATTGTGCTTACGTGACCATTGAGAATGGCCAATTGGAGAAAGCACTGGGCATGATGCAGAATTATTCACTCCTGACCGATGTGCTGCTCGAGAACAAAATCGAACTGAACGGAATGCCCTTTGTGGAGGTCACGCACTGGGACCAGGAAAAGGAGCTACTCAAATACAATTTCTGCTACCCCATCGTGAAAAAGGACAGTCTGCCTTCAGACGGGCTCGTGTCCTTTAAACAGTTCGAGGGGGGACAATACCTCAAAGCGACCTACAACGGCAACTATATAAGCTCCGACAGGGCCTGGTACGCACTACTCGACTATGCCGAGCAGAAAGGAATTGAAATCGAAGGAAAACCTGTCGAGATCTTTTTCAACAACCCGAACATGGGAGGCGATGAACTCAAGTGGCGCGCGGACATCTATATGCCGCTATCGCAATAAAAAAAGGCATTGACCTCTCGGTCAATGCCCTTTTTCAAAATAATTCAAAACAGATTACAATTCTTTGATCTTGATGTTCCTGAACCAAACATCGTCACCGTGGTCCTGCAGACCGATAAAGCCTTTGGAAGCAACGTTCGCCCAGTCCTTGTTCAGGCCTGGGAATTTGCTTCCGGCTACCATTTCGTTCCACTCAGGCGTCCAAAGATGGTACTCCACCACGTTGACTCCATTTTGCTTGTGAACAACGGTTCCTTTGTATACAGTGATTTCCACCTGGTTCCATTCTCCAACCGGTTTCGCGTTTTGAGGCTTGGCCGGGATCAGATCATAAAGTGAACCCGCCTGGCGATTTCCATCTGTACCGAGCTTGGCATCGGGATGCTTGTCATTGTCGAGCACTTGCATCTCGGGTGCCGTCTTCCAAATAAAATCATGGTCACCTTCCTGACCCAGGTAAAAAATACCCGAGTTTCCTCCTTCTGAAATCTTCCATTCCAGGCTCAGCGTGAAATTCTGAAATTCCTTGTCGTAGAGAATGTCGCCACCGTCTGACGCTCCTGCCTCTCCACGACCTGATCCGATCATGTGCAGGGTACCGTCAACAATCTCCCAACCTGTTGGGAAAGTTTCCTTCTTGAATCCTCTCCAACCATTGGACGTCTCTCCATCAAAAAGCAAAACCCACCCGTCGGCTTTTTCAGCTTCCGTGAGCGTATTGGGAGCAGCAGCTTCCTCAACTTGAGGGGCAGCAGCTTCCGTAGTCTCAGCTTCCTCAGCTGGGGCCTCTTTTTTCGCTGTATTACAGCTGATTACAAATGATGACACTGCAACTAAGCAGGCCATTAAAAACACTCTTTTTTTCATTTTCTGTAATTATTGTTGTCTTTTTATTGTTTCAATTATGCAGGCATGTCTGGCAATGACCATCCATCTCTATAGGTGTGCTTGACAAGCTCTTCAGAATAAGCCTTCGCATTCATCGGATCTGTCCAGGTCTTGTCGAACGTTGGATGCCCGTCGTGAATCTCGAAACCGTCTTTGATAACGGTCTTAATTTCCTCGCTGTCTCCGATATTGGTGAATTCCATTTTCTCACCATCCCACTCAAGGGTCTTGTTCAGCGACTGCAGACGCACGGCCAACACTCCCATCACAACCATTTCGTTGAAAGGTCCGGCTTCGGCGAAGTCTGACGTACATGGCTTCCTGTTTTCAGGGCTCTCTTTACAAGCCCGTACCCAGTCCATTTCATGGGCTCCGTTGTTCCATGTCTTACCCATTTCTTCTTCTACTCTGCGCTCAGTTTTCGGTACTGAGATCTTTTTGCCAGACAGAAGCTCGGGCTCTACACCGTAACAACCTACGTGCAGGATGTCTTTTGTTCCATAGAAGAAAGTTCCTCCTCCGGATTTGTTCGGGTTTTTACCTGCGGGCCAATTGGCTGGCAACTCCGGCTTGATACCTCCGTCATACCAATGCACATCCACTTCAGAGAGGTTAACTGCCGCATGCTTTCCTCTTTCCGGGAAGGTCAATTTCACCTTCTGGGAAACAGGTGCCGAATCATTCAAAAGCAATGATGAACTCGCCTGAACTTTCGTCGGATATCCGAGTTTGAGTCCTTCGAAAACCGGGTGCAGAATGTGACAGGCCATGTCCCCAAGGGCGCCTGTTCCATAATCCCACCAGCCTCTCCAGTTCCATGGATGGTAAACCTCATTGAAATCACGCATTTTAGCTGGTCCTGTGAACAGATCCCAATTCAGGGTATCCGGCACTTTTTGAACCTGTTCAGGAGTATTCAAGCCCTGGGGCCAGATCGGACGATCGGTAAACGACTCAACACGAGTCACGTCGCCTATGGCTCCGCTCCAAAGGATCTCACAGGTTTCGGCCACACCGGCTCCTGAAGCTCCCTGGTTACCCATTTGGGTCGCTACATTGTATTTATCCGCGAGTTTGGTCAAGAGTCTTGACTCATAAACGGAGTGCGTAAGAGGCTTTTGCAGGTAAACGTGCTTGCCCATGGTCATGGCATGCGCTGCAGTGAGGGCATGTGTATGATCCGCGGTTGCGATGACAACAGCGTCGAATTGGTCTTTCATTTCCTCATACATCTTTCTCCAGTCCCAGTACTTCTTGGCTTTCGGAAACTCGTCAAAGGCTCCCTTGGCGTATTTCCAGTCGACGTCACAGAGACCCACAATATTCTGATCCTTGAGATTCCTCAAATTTCTCAGGCCCATACCGCCGACTCCAACGCCCACGATGTTCAGTTTGTCACTTGGAGCTACATGTCCAAGTCCGCTCACGGCAAACGAAGGAACAATGCTGATTCCCGCGCTCGCTGCCAGACTTTTGTTGACGAATTCCCGTCGGGAGATGCCACTCGGCTTCTTACTCTTACTCATAATTTCAATGCTTTATTAATTAGAAAAAATCGGTGATTTGTATTCGTTTTTGCGAAACTCTGTAAATATAAAAACAAATCTTTAAAAAGCCTTGGCGTCAAGGCTCTATTCATGCGTAAGATCTGCTTAATTTCCATCATTTTAACTCCTTGATTCGAATGTTTCTGAACCACACCTCATGCGCGTGATCCTGAAGGCCGATGTGACCGACCTCCGTTGCTGAAAACCCTTCCCAGTCTTTGAACTTGGAGGCATCCACCAGCTTCTGCCATTCTTCACCCCTTACCGGATAGTTGAACAATTCCTTTCCATTCAGCACAACCCTTCCCAGGTTGTTCGCTCGATCAACAGAAACAAACAATTCATTCCATTCACCGGCCGGTCGAGCTGCATCTTCTTCGGGTCCAACAATTCCAAAGATCGCACCCGACATCTGCAAATTGTCATTAAAATTCGGATCACTGGCATAGTCTCTCAGCTGCACCTCCGGTGCCGTCATGTAGGGCACAACGTATTTCTCATCCTCGTGGATTCCATAGAAGACCCCGCTGTTGCCGTCCTTCTCAATTTTCCATTCCAGAGCGAGTTCAAAGCTTTTGTATTTCTTTCGGGTGATTAAATTGTTCATACCATGAGCGCTGTCGGGATGAGGCCTGTAAACCAGGGCCCCCTCACTGATCTCCCATTCCCCGGTAATGCTGTCCTTCATGTAGGTCCTCCAGGCATCGAGGTTGGACCCGTCGAAAAGGTATACCCACTCTTTCTTCTCCCCCGCCTTGTCACAGGCCGTGGTCGACATCATTGCAAAAATGAATATGATGCTGTAAATGAAGAAGCCGATCCCGGGTATTTTCAAGTCGAATTTTCTCATAAGTCTGTCAATTCCTTCCAGCGGTTTCCATCCTTGTGGGAGGCGACCACTTTTTCTATAAAGTCCATTCCACGAAGACCTTCCCTGATTGAAGGGAATTCCCCCTCGTCATAAGACTCCAGGCGAATGGCACGAGCCACTCCGTGATAGATATTTCCCATAGCGTCAAAGATTCCCTCGGGATGTCCGGAAGGCAATTTGGTTCCGTCAAGGGAAAGTTCGCTGTTGTATGTGTTTCCCGGTTTCAGGACCTGCATCGGAACCCCTTCCTTCAGCAAATAGAGATAATTCGGATTCTCCTGCTCCCATTTAAGTCCACCCTTGTCTCCGTAAATCTTAACCTCAAAGCTGTTTTCTTCAGCTGTGGCAATTTGGCTGGCCCGTATGCATCCCTTGACTCCATCCTCGCATCGGATCAGGATGCTTCCGTCGACATCCATCGAATTGTCATCGTAGAGATAGTTCAAATCGGAGAGCACGGTATTCACCTTCAGGCCGGACACGTATTCTATCATGTCAAAGGCATGGGTGCCAATGTCGCCGATGCAACAGCTGATGCCCGATTTTTCAGGCTGCAGGCGCCAGGTGCTCTTCCTGCTCTTGGGGTCGTGAATAATCGGATTGATCCAGCCCTGGAAATACTGTGCATCGATCTTCTGGACTCTGCCTATTGCGCCATCCTTTATCATGTCGCGCATTTGACGAATCATCGGGTAACCTGTATAGGTGTAAGTTACGGCAAAGACCTTGTGGCTCATCTTTTGAAGCTCCACCAATTCAACCGCTTCTTTGAAAGATGTGGTCAGAGGCTTTTCACATATGACATGGAAACCGTTCTGCAAAAGCAGCCTGGAATTTTCAAAATGAAGGTAGTTCGGAGTAAGGACAGAAACCACTTCCATTCGTTCGCTTTCAGGTAATCTTCTTTCGGCCTCCACGAGCGATTCCGGGGATGGGTAGACCCGGGTCAGATCCACGCCAAGCTGTTCCCCGAAGGAAAGGCTCTGGTCGATGTCCGAACCGAACACACCTCCTACGATTTCAAAGCGGTCAAACATACCCGAGGCGATGCGATGCAAAACCCCTATCATGGAGTTGGCACCTCCCCCGACAAATCCCAGTTTGATCTTTTTGCTCATTTTATGAAAACTATTTCAATTGGTCTGCAGCTTTGAGAATCAGGCGACGCGTCGCCTCGATCCCTTCGAGCTCAGTCATGCTCTCTCCTTCGAATTCCACACCTATATATCCGGTATAGCCGCCGTCTTTGACGACCTTCATCATTCTATAATAGTCGATCATGGGTTGGTTGCCCTCATCGTCAAAGTCGTAGGTCTTCGCACTTACTCCCTTGGCATAAGGCAACAATTCTGCTACTCCCTGGTAAATGTCATAAACGTCCTCGCATTCCTCGGCGTTGATCGAACCATAACTCACATTGATGCAAAAATTGCCGAAATCCGGCAGGGTTCCGCAATTGGGCAAATTGACCTCTTTCATGACATCCGACAGCCATTTTCCGCTGGAGGTGTACCCCCCGTGATTCTCAACAATTACATTTATTCCTTTATCCGCCGCATAACGGGCAAGTGACGAAAGTCCTTTGACAGCAGCTGCCGCTACCTCCTCTTCGGAACCTTCACCATGTGCATTTACACGTATGGAATGGCAGCCGAGAAAAGCCGCCGCATCGACCCATTTCTTGTGGTTCTCCACGGATTGATTGCGCTTTGCATCATCCAGCTCGGCCAGATGACCTTCTCCGTCCACCATAATAAGAACATTGTCGACCTGGTAATGAGCGCTTCGGTCCTTCAGCAGCATCAGAAGCTCTTCCATTGCCTTTTCCGGGTCATCTCCCTTTTCCAAATAACCGGTATAGAGCTCACTGACGTATTCGATGCCTGAAAAGCCCAGTTCGCTCGCCTTTTGAGCAAAATCAACCGGATCCAATTCACCCGACTGAATCATCTTGTGCAGGGACCACTGGGCAAGAGAAAGTTTGAACCACTTTGCATCACCCGAATCTTCACTTTCAATTTGTTCAGATTTATCGGAGGTGTTCGAATCTGATCCAGAAGGAGTTGAGCTCGAATCCCTGGCTTTGTTGCAACCGCTAAACCAGAATACAATGAGAAGACCAGCAAGGAGCCTTAAAGCCCCAAAGGAACGTGTAGATATCATACAGAAAAATTTAATGGACCCTAATCCTCTGTGAAAGTAACAGATAAAGACGAGTTGGCTGTGTATTTTTATTCAGTGAAAGAAATTATACAAAATCACTCCACAAGCGCAGTTTGAAGAATACGGCTGCGGTATTCCACCGGGGTGCATTTCTCCTGCTTCTTGAAAACGGTGGAAAAGTATTGGCTGGTCGCGAAACCACAACTATAGGCCACTTCGGCTACGCTCAGATGCGGACTGTCGATTAGGAGGGTCTTCGCCAACTCGAGCCTTTTCATTCCGAGATACCTCATGGGGGTGGTATTGGTCAGTTGCCTGCAATGGTAAGTGAACCGGGTGAGGCCCACGCCTGCAGACTCAGCCATTTTTTCAATCGTCCAAGACTCCGACAGCTTCTTTTCGAGTTCGTTCAAAAAGAGCTTGACGCTCCTCGAGCTATCCGTAAGAGCTTCATTGAAGACCATATTCTTTGAATCCATGACTTCAAGCACCAATAGGAGAAGTTCGTTGATGAGCAAGCGTAGCTTTGAAGAATGGCTGCCATTGTCGTCTTCATCAACCACCTGGCCGATTTTGGAAAAGCATTCGCGAATCTTAGCATTCCCGTTCCATAGCCATTGATCATTTTGTCGGAGGATCTTTGTCAATCGATTGAGATCACTCTCTGTCAACATGATCCATTCGGGCCAGACCCATTCCTGATGAGGTCTTCTGATGCCCAGGTCGATGATGACCCAATAAAACTTGCCCATTCCAATGGTGGGCTGACCTACTTTATGCGCCTCCCAGGGCCTGGTTATCGTCAGGTGGTTCGGTTCCAGTTCGATGCTCTCGTTTTCCTGTGAATACGGCATGGAGCCCGATTCGAGAAAATGCAATTCAATACCTTCGTTTCTGTGCCAGTCGAGGCCCCAATCCTGGGGTTCCTTGGCGTCCCAATAACCCACAGAGCTCAGCCCCAGGGTGTCATCAGACAAACGATCACCGGGATAGGTATACCTGGCCAGGGCCTTGAATTTGACTTTGCCGCGCTCTACTGCATCCACAAGAGGGAGACATGTATCCGCGTGATACACAACACCTCCTGCTACATAGGGTTCTATGGTATGTTTATTTGCTTTCACTGAAATATTTTGAACATCTTTGAATCACAAAGTAATAACTTTGATCTGATTTTCACAAAATTTTAAGAACCAATTCTATAGACATTGTTAATAGAATTGTTCAAAAGATTACGAAAACGTTAGAGTGAAAGCGGACCTAGTGTGTACTTTTATCTCTGATTTGTTTGAAAATATGCGATGAAGGAGCAACTGTTTTGGATATTTGGCATCCTAATAGTAATTTCCCTGACGGATTGCAGTAAAAAGGCAGGTGAAGCTGAGGAATCGCAAAAAGGGGAAGAGGTTTGGATCCAGCTGTTTAATGGTAAAGATCTCTCCAATTGGAAAGCAAAAATAAAAGGGTATCCCCTCGGGGAAAATTTTGCGAATACATTTCGGGTTGAAGACGGTAAAATCATCGTGGACTACAGAGATTACGATGCATTTGAAAACCGATTCGGCCATTTGTTCTATGACATACCGTATTCGAGCTACAGGCTGAGGATGAAATACCGATTTGTCGGATCACAGGCCAAAGGTGGTGAGTCTTGGGCAACCAAGAACAGCGGAGTGATGATTCACTCCCAGGCTGCCGAGAGTATGAAAATCGATCAGGATTTCCCGGTTTCAGTGGAGGTGCAGCTTCTGGGAGGACTCAAAAAAGGTGAATTGAGACCCACTGCGAATTTATGCTCGCCGGGCACACATGTCGTCATGAATGATACCCTGGTCACAGAGCACTGCGTGAATTCAAACTCTGACACGTTTTACGGGGATGAATGGATCGATTTGGAGTTGTTGGTTTACGGAGATTCGCTCATAGTGCATTTTGTGAATGAGAAAGAAGTTCTGAGATATTCTAAGCCCTTGATTGGCGGGGAATACAACGAGTTGAAGGAAAAGGAAGGGAGTTCATTGAGTTATGGTCATATCGCTCTCCAAAGTGAGAGCCACCCTATCGAATTCAAATCGATAGAATTGATGAATCTGAAAGAACAGTAAAATTGATGATTTGTGACGAATGTCATGTTTATAATGAAAAATATGTCATTCATTGCGGGATTGCTGTCATTAGTATAATTTTTTTAGTAAACACTATAGATAAGGATTAATATTATACGCTGAATACGAATACCTAAATACGAAATCGATTGAGAATTGACTTTTTTGAGGTTTTTTAGTAAAAACCTCACCGCTTACAATCAATTTATTAATTAATAATTATAATTATGGGAAAACAATTAATGAAAAGTTTAATCATTCTGGGGATTTTCTTCGTATGTGGCTTTACTCAAGCCCAGAAGACGATCACAGGAACGGTTTCCGATGCTGAAGGGCCTCTGCCTGGAGCTGCGGTCATCGTTCAGGGCACCGATGATGGTGTCACTACTGATTTCGATGGGAATTATTCCATCGAGGCCAATGAAGGTGATGTACTGGAATTCAGCTTCATTGGGATGACTACGGCGACCGCCACTGTGGGTGCTGACGACGTGATCAACATGACACTGGCGTCAAGCGAAAACAGGCTCGAAGAGGTTGTGGTAGTCGGTTATTCATCTCAAACAAGAGGAGACATTACCGGTTCGGTTGCTTCTGTTGACATGGACGAAGCCTTGAAGGTGCCTGTGGCCAACGCCGCTGAAGCCCTGCAAGGTCGTGTTACGGGTGTGAATGTGATCAACAACGGTGCCCCTGGTGCCGCACCGCAGATCACGATCCGTGGTTTGGGAACATCGAACAACACGAACCCTCTCTTTATTATTGACGGAGTTCAGACCGATGATCCGAATGTATTGAACAGTATAGATCCTGCCGACATCGCGCAGATGAACGTCTTGAAAGATGGTGCTGCCGCTATTTACGGAGCTCGTGCCTCGAACGGGGTTATCATCGTTACTACCAAAAGTGGTGGGTATTCAGGAAAAGCAACTCTGAATGTTGATTTCTACACAGGTTTCTCTGAAGTGGCCAACTCTTTGAACTTGTTAAGTGCTCAGCAGCACGGTGAGATGGTCTGGGAAAGTTTGGCGAATGATGGTGCCGTTCTCACGCATCCTCAGTATGGTTCAGGACCTGCTCCTGTTGTACCTTCGCAACTACAGTCTCCGGTGCCTGTTCCAGCAACTGTTGTTCCGGGCGGAACAGACTGGCAAGACGCTATTTTGCGCACGGCTCCAACTACGAACGTAACGGTTTCTGCTTCAAACGGTAACGAAAACGGACAGTACTTCATGTCTGTAGGTTACTTCAACAGAGACGGTGTATTGAAATACACTGGTTTTGAAAGAGCTACCACGCGTTTGAACTCTGAATTCCGCGTGATTGGAGATAAAGTAGTCGTCGGTGAGCACATGAACATAGCCTTTTCTAATGGTAACGCAGGAAATTCGGAAGCTTATGAAAACGCTTTCAGAAGCTCCCCGCTGATTCCTACCTATGATGATAATGGCAACCTCGCCGGTACCTACGCTGCAGCAGCAGGTCTCGGTAACGCAAGAAGCCCCCTGGCTCAATTGTACAGAGGTCGTGATGACTTCAACAAATCACTTCGTGTATTTGGTGACGTTTACTTGAAATGGGACATCACGGATGACTTCTCATTCAAGTCTACTTACGGTGTGAGTTTGAACAATTTTGACCGTCAAACCTTTACAGCCCTTGACCCTGAGCATGGTGAGCCATTAGCCACCAACACATTGAATGTTGAGGATCAGTATACGGCTGACTGGAACTGGTCGAATGTTTTGACCTGGGACAAATCCTTCGGTGATCACAATATCAATGCGATCCTCGGTGTGGAGGCCGTTAAAGGTCAAGGTAGAGGTAAAGGCGTTACACGTACAGGATATCTTTTTGAAACTCCCGATTTCTATAACTTGAGTAATGGTTCGGGTAATCCTAACGTAGCCTATACATTCCAGTATGAGTTTTCACTCTTCTCGTATTTCTTGTCAGCAAACTACAACTACAAGAACAAGTACTTCCTGACAGCGACGTTCCGTAATGATGAGTCTTCTCGATTCGAAGGAGACAACAAATCGGACTTCTTCCCATCTGTAAGTGCGGGTTGGTTGATGAGTGCGGAAGACTGGTTCGGTACCGATGGTGCAGTGAGCCGCTTTAAGCTGAAAGCTTCATGGGGTGAATTGGGTAACCAAACGCTGCCTGCCGACAACCCGACTCAGAACATCTCTGGATTGAGTGAAGAGTTTGCCAACTACGCTGTTGGTGGTGGAATTTCGACGGGTGCAAAATTGAACCAGGTCGGTAACCCTAATCTGAAATGGGAAACCTCTCAGACCATTAACTTCGGTATTGAAGCCGGATTCTTCCAGGACAGGTTGTACATGGATCTTGAATTCTATGAGATTACGACCAAAGACCTCGTGACCCGAGACAACTCTTTGATCAGTACAACTGCGATTGACGCTCAGGCACCGCTTGTGAACCTGGGTGACGTGAAGAACACGGGTATGGATCTCGGTCTTGGCTGGAGAGACGAAACCGACAGCGGATTCAAATACTCTATCGACGCGAATATATCTTCATACAGAAACGAAGTGACCAACCTGATCTCTGACTTCCAGCCCGGTAGCAGTGTATTCAGAGGTGGTGCTGTTACAAGAACCGAAGTTGGCGAGCCTATCTCTTTCTTCTATGGAAGAAATGTTATCGGTTTGGATGACACCGGACGTTTCGAGTATGAAGACGTAAACGGCGACGGACAGATCAATGACGATGACAGAAAGAAAATCGGTTCTCCACACCCTGATTTTACCTACGGTATAAATTTATTTGGGGAATTTAAAGGATTCGATTTATCTTTGTTCTTCCAAGGGTCACAAGGAAATGACATTTATAACTATAATAAGATATATACTCATTTCCCTACGTTCTTTAACGGTAACAGAAGTACGGCTGTATTGAATTCCTGGACTCCAGACAATACCAATACACGTCAACCTGCTTTGAGTCAGACTATTACAAATGCTGAAACGAACCCTAACTCTTTCTTTGTGGAAGATGGTTCTTTCTTCCGTCTGAAAAACCTTCAAGTGGGTTATACATTTAAAGATCTTGGACCTATGGGATCGTTTAGAATCTACCTGCAGGGTACGAACCTGTTTACTATCACGGATTACAGCGGTTTAGATCCTGAAGTTCGTGGTCAGATTGTAAACGGTGCAGTTTTTGATAACTTGACTCGTGGAGTCGACTGGCAGTTATATCCAATCTCTAGTATCTATACTATTGGTGTTAATTTAAAATTCTAATTAAAAATGAAAAGTAAATTTATTTATCTCATGTTCTTGCTGGTCGGAGTACTGGCTTGTAGTGAAGACTTTACTGAATCGACTGCCTTTGGAGCCTTGAGCGATGACGCTTTAGCAAATGCACAGGGAGTTGAACTTCAGTTGATTGGAGCGTATTCCCTTTTGGACGGCCACAGTGATACGGGCAGTGCAGACTGGGAAAAGACAGCCGATGGCTGGTGGTATGATGTGATCTCTGATGATGCGCACAAGGGGTCAACTGACGGTGACCAGGCAGATTTGTTCCTTTTGGAAACGTATGACTGGAACACTGCAAATCCGTATATCGGAGGAAAATGGAGATCTTTGTTCGCTTCCATCAACCGATGTAACTCGGTATTGGCTTTGATTGAGAGCATTGAAGAAGGTGACTTCACCCAACAGGAAGCGGAAGCACGTTTCTTGAGGGCGCATTACAACTTTGAATTGCAAAAAGGATGGGGCAATGTTCCTTTCATCTCTGTAGAGAACTTCAAAAACGTTGAATTCAACCAGCCTAACCCTGGACCCATCTGGGATCAGATCGAGGCTGACATGGATTTCGCCGTGAAGAACTTGCCGGACAGCCAAAGTGACGTTGGACGACCAACGAGCTGGGCTGCTACTGCATATCTCGGAAAAATTCACTTGTATCAAGGAGAATGGGCACAAGCTCTGGGATATCTTGAAACAGTGATCAATCTGGGTCCTTACAGCTTGTTGGATGAGTTTGTAGACAATTTCCGATTGGCAGGTGAAAATGGTGCTGAATCAGTTTTCGCTATCCAATTTACAGCTGATGCCGGTCTTTCGTTCAACGGAAACCGTGGAGGTACTTTGAGCTTCCCAGGTGGCGGACCGATCAACTCTTGCTGTGGTTTCTACCAGGCTTCTCAGGATTTGGCTAATGCCTACAAGACTGAGAATGGTCTTCCACTCCTGGATACCTACAACCAGAATGACATCGCCAATGACTATGGTGTAGAATCTGGTGCCGCTTTTACTCCTCATACCGGACCGCTTGATCCTCGTATAGACTACACTGTTGGTCGTCGTGGCATCGATATGAACGGGTTTGGAGTTAATGTTGGTAAAGACTGGATCCGTGCTGCTTTTGCTGACATCTCAGGTCCTTATTTGACCAAGAAGAACTACTATCACGCCGGTGAAGACGCAAACCGCGGTACTGGTGGATGGGGTGAGCAGCGCTCAGGTATCAATTACCACATCATGCGCTATGCCGATGTACTCTTAATGGGTGCTGAAGCAGCCGTTGAAACTGGTGATCTTACCAAAGCACTTACCTGGACGAACATGGTACGCATGCGTGCGAAAAACATGACGTATGTTAAGGATGTGAATAATCCAGCTCAGGATGCTGCAAATTACGTGATCGAGCCTTACCCTGCTTTCCCGGATGCTGCATTTGCCAGAAAAGCCGTTCGCTTCGAAAGAAGACTCGAACTTGGAGTTGAGGGTCACAGACTCTTTGACCTGAGAAGATGGGGCGTTACCAAACAAGTTTTGGATACGTACGTTGCAAATGAATCACGAACCATTCCTCCGTTTGGAGTTGCGGCTAATGCCTACAACTCTGCTTACGATAATTTCCCAATTCCGATTGGAGCAATTGACTTGAGTGGAGGTGTTCTCACTCAGAATCCTGGTTACTAATCAGGTTCCTGTTTAAGAATCATAAAAGAAAAAAGAGCATCTTCGGATGCTCTTTTTTTTATGCCTTTCACTCAAATTCTTACCTTTAGCCACTAAAAAATTAGCATGAGAATTCGTTATTTGATTGGAAGCTTCCTTTTCGCTTCAATTCTGATATCCTGCCAGAAATCGGATGGCGAAAGAGCCACGTCCGAGAATGTCCAAATTTTTAATTCGATCCCTTCTGAAGCTTCAGGATTGAGCTTTTCGAATGATTTGACCGAGAATGATTCGCTCAACTATCTAACATATGCGTATATGTACATGGGCGGAGGCGTGGCTGCCGGTGACGTGAACAATGACGGACTTGTCGACCTGTATTTCACCGGGAACATGGTGCCGAACAAGTTATATTTAAATAAGGGAGATCTGAAATTCGAGGATATTTCTGTTTCTGCCCGGGTGGAAGGAGATGATCGCTGGTTTACAGGAGTGACCATGGCCGATGTCAATGGAGACGGATACCTGGACATCTATTGTTCCGTAGGAGGGAAATTCGACAAAAAAGGAAAACTTGCTATACATCAACAATGGAGATCTGACTTTCTCAGAAAAAGCGGATGAATATGGAGTCGCAGACATAGGCAACAGCGTACAATCGACTTTCTTCGACTACGACCGGGACGGGGACCTCGACCTCTATGTAGGCAACTACCCCCCTACCAATTTCAGTGCCCCCAACACCTATTACGGGTTTAAAATGGCCAATACCAGTGATGTCGAAACCGATAACCTGTATCGCAATGATGGGGATTCTTTCACCAAAGTCACTGATGAAGCAGGCCTGCGCTCCTTTGGTTTGACCAACAGTGTCACAGTAGGAGACCTGAATTCTGACGGCTGGCCCGATCTTTACGTCTCCAACGATTTCAAGGTCCCGGATTACCTTTGGATCAACAACCAGGATGGAACCTTCAGTGAGCATATGCGCGAACTTACGGATCAGATCGCCCTTTACGGAATGGGCGTCGACATCGCCGACATCAACAACGACCAACTCCTCGACATCATCCAGATGGACATGACGCCCGGAGACAATCGCAGGTCAAAGGCCAACATGGCGGGCATGAACCCGGATCTCTTCTGGGGTACGGTCAACGCCGGGTTCCACTATCAATACATGCACAACCAATTGCAGCTCAACAACGGGAACCTGCATGATTCTCTGCCCTCCTTCAGCAACATCGCCCGTTTGGCTGGGGTTGCAACCACCGACTGGAGCTGGGGCCCCCTGATCGTTGACCTCGACAATGACGGCTGGAAGGATATTTTCATATCCAACGGGACAAGGCGAGAGATCAACAACAAGGATTATTTCAACGAATTGGCCAAACAGCGACTGACCAAAGAGATGTTGTTGGAAAAGAGCCTTGGGATTCCTGAAGAAAAGATCGACAATTTCGTTTTCAAAAACAACGGCGACCTCACCTTTGAAAAGATGAATGAGAAATGGGGGCTTACCTTTGAAGGATGGTCAAATGGCTGTCTCTACGCCGATCTGGACAATGACGGGGACCTGGAGATCGTAATCAACAACATTGATGACAAGGCCTCTCTCTTCGAGAACCACAGTTCGGAAAACAACAATTACCTGACCCTGTCTTTTGAAGGGACCCAAAACAATAAAAATGGCCTGGGCGTGAAAGCTCTTGTGAAGGCAAACGGGATGGAGCAGTTTCAGGAAATGACGCTGACTCGAGGTTTTCAGTCGTCTGTGGACCCAAGACTGCATTTTGGTCTGGGAACCGCGGAGAAGATCGAGGAGCTATCCGTCACCTGGCCCGATGGCAAGGTGCAGAAATTCAATGATTTGGGGGCCAATCAGTTCCTGGTCGTGAATCATGCAAATGCAACGGAGTCACTGGAAAAACCCAATAGTGAAACTGAGGAAAAGCAGTTTCTTACCGTCAATGACCCTGAGATTGTGGCGAGGCACAAGCACGTGGAAAACGTCTATGACGATTTCAAGGACCAGGTATTGTTGCCCCATAGAACCTCGAGCTTTGGACCCGGGGTTTCCGTAGGGGATCTCAACGGGGACGGACTTGAAGATTTTGTTGTTGGAGGTGCCAAAAACAACCAGACGGGCGTATTTTTTCAAAAAGAACAGGGTTTCGAAAAACAGGACATTGCCGACATAGCCTTTGACAGCGATTTTGAGGACCTCGGCAGCCTGATCTTCGATGCGGATGGCGACGGCGACAACGATCTTTACGTAGTCAGTGGCGGAAGCGAGGTTCCTCCAGGAGCCGAGCAGCTGCAGGATCGCCTGTATGTCAACGATGGCAACGGTGACTTTAAGCGCTCTGCCACTGCCCTTCCGCGGATGCTGACCAGTGGTTCTCGAGTCAAGGCTTTCGATTACGACAAGGATGGTGACCTGGATCTCTTTGTGGGCGGCCGTTTGACTCCAAAGGACTATCCCTTGCCCACAGACAGCTATATACTTGAAAATGTCAGTGAAACAGGGAAACCGGCTTTCAGGGACGTAACCGCTGAAATTGCTCCTGCCCTATCCCAAATCGGGATGGTGACGGATGCCTCCTGGACCGACTACGACCAGGATGGCTGGGTCGATCTGATCGTTGTGGGCGAATGGATGCCGATCACCATTTTGAGAAACAACCGGGGCAGCTTCGAAGACATCACAAAAAAACTTGACCTCGAGGCGTCGAATGGCTGGTGGTTCTCGATTGCCGAGGGAGATTTTGACAAGGACGGTGACCCCGATTTTGTCTTGGGCAACCTGGGTTTGAACTACAAATACCAGGCGAGTGATGAAGAAACCTTCGACATCTACCTGAACGACTTTGACAAGAATGACAAAAATGACATTGTACTGAGCTATTACGATGAAGGTGAGAAGTTTCCGGTTCGCGGCAGACAGTGCTCATCGGAACAGATTCCGGCTATCAAGAAAAAATTCAAGGATTATGATGCCTTTGCCGTAGCGACCCTGGAAGACGTTTATACCAAAAAGGACCTGGAGCGATCACTTCATTACCAGGTTCGCTCTTTTGCCAGCATTTACCTGGAGAATCGCGAGGGTGAATTTGTAATTCACAAATTGCCCAACGCGGCTCAGATTTCCAGCATAAATAAGATTGTTCCGCGTGACGTTGACCAGGACGGCAACCTCGACCTGATCACAGCAGGCAACCTCTATGGCTCGGAAGTCGAAACCCCGCGAAACGACGCAGGCATAGGTTTATACCTCAGAGGGGATGGCAAGGGTGGCTTCTCCCCTGTACCGGCCGGTGAAAGCGGTCTTTACGTAAGAGGCGACACGAAGGACCTCGCCGTGATCCGTATCAAAAATGCAGATTATCTGATTGCTGCCAAAAACGACGAGTACCTGCAATTCATCCGCATCGGAAAAGGATCCTAGGTTTCAAACTATTTGACCATGTTTAAGAAATTGTTTTCAGAGTTCAGGATTCCGGTGAGATTTCACATCCTCTTCTGGATCGTGTATTTTGTCTTCAATTTCTTCCGCTTTGCGAGCATTAACAAGGATTACTGGTACTCCCTGAAATCAAACCTGGTCGAGTTTCCATTGAACATAATCATCACCTATTTCACCATCTATTTTCTGATTCCACAGTTCATCCTCAAGAAGAAGTACCTGCAGTTCTTTTTCTATTTCATTGTCAGCCTGTTTGTTTTCTATGTGATTCGAAGCGGCTTGAACTACCTGCTGGTATCGAAAGATCTCTGGCCCGAGGCCCAGGGCTACCAGGAGCCTTTCACGTTGATTCACATTGTCGAGGTGATGATTGGGACCATTTATGTCGTGGCCCTGGTTTCGGCCATCAAACTCGCCTATGACTGGGTCACTGAGAAAAGGAAAAATGACGAGCTGCAGCGCATCCATCTGCAGACGGAGCTCGATTTTCTCAAATCCCAGATTCAGCCTCATTTCTTTTTCAATACCCTGAATAACCTCTATGCCCTGGTGATCAAACAATCCCCCAATGCACCCGACGTCGTAATGAAGCTCTCTGAGATCATGCAGTATGTACTTTACGAAGTCAAGGAGCCTCGTGTCAGCCTGCTCAAAGCGATCAACTACCTCCACAGTTACCTGGAGTTGGAGAAACTCCGCTACGGGGAACGTGTGAAATCGGAGATCAACATCGATGGAGACATCGACGAGGTGGAAATTCCGCCCCTGATCTTTCTGCCTTTTGTGGAGAATTGCTTCAAGCACGGAGTAAAAAAGCAAGGGAACATAAAAGTCAATATCAACTTTGCCGTTCGTGACAAATTTCTGTACTTTAGCGTGGAAAATTCCCTGGACATACATCAAGACTCAGCTCCCAGGCACGGCATTGGCATTGAGAATGTGAAGCGTCGACTGGACCTCTTGTACGGAAAAAATTACAAGCTGGAAACGAGCTCCACGGATGAAATGTTCAAGGTGTTTTTGAAATTGCCCCTATGAAAATCAAATGCATCATAATAGATGATGAACCCCTGGCTGCAGAGGTCATTGAAAACTACCTGAAGGAGTTTTCCAATGTCGAGCACGTGGGAAGCTTTACCAATCCGCTGGAGGCTTTGGAGCTGATAGAGTCAGGGGAAATAGAAGCCGTTTTCATAGACATCAATATGCCTAAAATGAATGGCCTGGAGTTCATTCGGAGCATTGAGGCCAAACCGTCCTTTGTCATTACGACGGCGTATCGCGAATACGCAGTTGAGAGCTACGACCTCGACGTACTCGATTACCTGGTGAAGCCCATCCCTTTCAACAGATTCCTAAAATCGATCAACAAACTGTCTTTGAAATTCAATGCAGACAGGTCGATGGAAAATGCCCATGATTCTGCTGAAAAATCATTTATTTTCCTCAAAGTCGATAAAAAGCTGGTACGAATCAAGTACAATGACATCCATTTCATTGAAAGCCTCAAGGACTATATCAAAGTCTTTACCAGTGAGGGGGATTTTCTGGCTCATAAATCCCTGACCAGCATCACAGAGGAGCTTCCAAAGAGCAAATTCCTTAGAATTCACAGGTCCTTTACGGTTTCCCTGGACAAAATTGACGCACTTGAGGGCAATTCAGTCCTTTTAAAGGGAAAACGCATTCCCATCGGCAGGAAATACGTCAATCACGCCAAAGATGTGATTCTGAACGCCTGATGGCGTCTTAGTGCATCATTGTTAAATGTCAGAGATCAGGCTCCGACATTCCGTACGCTTCCACCAGAGTTGTCTTCTTGTTGAATAACCCTCGGGCTCCCTTTGTATTTGATGTCTGCACCGCTGGTGGCTCTTGCTTCGATCGTTTCGATTGCCGTCAGCTTGATGTCAGAACCGCTGCTGGCGTCTGCGTTGCAATTCTTGGCTTCCAGCTCGTAGGCTTTGACGTCACTTCCACTGGAAGACGACACCCTGAAGTTTTCAGCCTGGCCGGCGAGTTCAATATCCGCACCGCTAGAGATGTCACACGAAAGATCTGTGACTTTCAGTTCCATGTCAGCTGTGGCGCCACTTGATACGCTCAATTGAAGCTCATCGCTTTCAAAAGTGTTTCGCGTAAAGACCTCGGCCCCGCTGTTAACGGCGATTGCGTTAAGGTGATCCACATGCAAATGGATTTTTTTCGAGCTGGCACTCCAAATGTTTTTTGAAGAGGTTATCTTGAGAACGCCATCTCTGACGTCGGTTTCAATCAGTTCGTGTAAATTCTCGTCGGCTTCCACTTCGAGGGAAACGTTTTTGCTTTTGGTCAGATACAAGTCGAGTCCGCGACTTACTTCAATTCGGGAAAAGTCATCCGAAATCTTGCGTTTTTTGGTGATCACATTGCCATCCCCTTTCACGCCATCCATGAAGCAGGAAGTGGTTCCAATGAGCAAAAACACAAGAGCTGATAGTTTAAATAAGGTTTTCATTGTTGCAGTATTTTCAAGGTTTTCTATGGTAATTCGGTCGCCGTTAATATCCTGCTCACTGGCAGGGAATCATCTATTAGACTCTGTACATGCGTCGAATGTTACATTTTCAATGGAGTCTTTTTTTTGGAGTCTTCGGATCAAATGGAGTCTTTGGAGCTTCTGACCAGAACGCCGTTTTCATCAATTCGTACTTCGGCCTTCTCGCTGTCCTCGTCTTTGATCTCAATATGAACGCCCTTTTCGTCAATCTTCATGTTGAACGATTCCGGATCAGACTCTGGGGCCGAGGTGTTGATCTCAAAGTCCTCGCAGTCCAGGCAATCCAACCCATCCCGTGTCATTTTGAAATGATGACCGCCCATATCATTGTCATAGACCCCTTGTATATTGTCAACTTCGTAGAGGAAGGTTCTTGAGGATTCTTCCAGGTAGACTACCTGGTTCTCGGGGAGAAACACATCGACATACACGCGCTGATCTCCAAATCGGTTACCGATATCCGATAGAAAATACCCGGGCACCTGGAGCTCATCACCTGTCAATAAGACTTCGTGTTCAATCAATCGGGCATTTTCGCGTGCATCTTTGCGGCTCTGACCCTTGGACCGTTTGCGCGTCTTGACATAAACAAGGGTGTCTGTGGCCGGATAGATGTTCAACCGGATATTGTTCGAATAGATCTTCTCGACGTCGTTCTCATCGATTACGATCTCCCGATCCCAGCTGTGTCTGGTTTCCCAGGTTTGATCCGCTTCAAGCCTATCGACAATACCTTTGTCGCTTTCGATACTCAAGCGAAGGGTGTCCAGGGTACTGTAGGGCACTTCGGTTCTGACCGTTACCGAACCGTCATATGCTGTCATCATATACTGGCGGGTTCCAAAGAAGATCGCAGTTAAGAGCGCCATGAGCCAGATGCCGAGCAAGGTGAGTTTAGCTGTTTTTCCGACCGTTTTGGTATTGTTTGAAAGGATCCTGAGACCCAGGGCAAACAGGAAGAAAAACGGAATTCCGATTAATATAAAGGTCAGTATGGAAATCACCCAAACCGGCAGACCTGAAGAATTGTAGAAAAAGGAGTCATAGCTGAACCATTCGTGATGGATGAAGTCCATGGATCCGATCGTGAACAGGCTGATCAAAAGGGCCAGAATGGTCACCACCGCGATGATGACCAGCAATACCCCGATGAATTTGCCGATGATCATGAAGACGGTGACAAATATTCTCCCAAGGGTTTCTATAAAATCCTGGGAACCCGACTTGGCCTTTTCTCCATAACTTTTGTAATCTGCATTCTTGACTTTCTCAGAGACGTCTTCGATCCCGTCCTTCACGCGTGCCGAAGCTTGCGAGATCTCGTCACGGATTTTTTTTTCAATGTTGCTGATGTTCACGGGCTCACCTTCCATTTCAAGCTTTTCTGCCGTTGTGGTGGCCTCAGGCAGCAGGATCCATAGCAATGGATATACAATGAATCCGAAACCGAAGCCAAACGCCGCAACCAGCCATCCGAGTCGGATCCAGATCACATCTACGTTGAGATAGTGTGCAATTCCAGAGGAGACCCCTCCGAGAAACTTGTCACTGCCGTCGCGATACAGTTTTTTGGTTCTTCTTTTGCCGTAGCCTGTGTAGCTGCTATCGCTGAAAATCTCATCGTCGACCATATAGTCTTCGGGACGTCCCATGACCTCGATCACCTCTTCGATATCCGATTCGTTGACAACCTGGCGAACGTCCTTGATTTTATCAGACAACAATTCTCCTATACGCGTCTCAATATCGGTAATGATCTCATCCCTGCCCTGAGGGTCATCACTCAATGACCTTCGAATCGCATCCAGATATCCTTTCAGCTTTTGATAAGCGATTTCATCGATGTGAAAAAATACGCCACCCAGGTTTATATTGATTGTCTTGTTCATTTTTTCGTTGATTTTGATTCGTTATTCTTTGTGACTATCTGAACGGCTGCTACCAGCTCGTTCCAGGTTGTGTTCAATCCGGACAGGAAAATCTTTCCCGTCTCAGTCAGACCGTAGTATTTTCGCGGCGGACCCGATGTGGATTCTTCCCATCTGTAGCTGAGAAGACCCGCATTCTTCAGCCGGGTCAATAAGGGATATACCGTTCCTTCAACCACAAGCAGCTTGGCGTCCTTCAACTGGGAAAGAATTTCTGAAGTGTATGCATCTCCCTTCGAAAGAATGGAGAGGATGCAAAACTCCAGAACCCCTTTTCGCATCTGCGCTTTTGTGTTTTCTATCTTCATGTTTTTCTTTTTATTCTTTAATACTCTGTTCTAGACTCCATTGCTTAAAACAATATGGAGGGTAAGGTATTGACGATGTAAATGACGATGGATACAATTAGATCGATCATGGTTTTTACTTTATTTGATGAATTTGATTGTTAGGGGATAGTGATACACCTCGCCTCTATTGGCCGAAACGGCAGCGAGAATGATCAGAACAAACTTTACGATGACCAGGAGTCCGATAAGCGAACCTGCTGTGATAATACCAAACAGGTCCAGATGATGGAACTCCGATACCACGGTGCGAATGATAAAGGGAACGACGGAAAGGCCCAATAAAAAAGTATACAACAAATAGCTCAGGTTAAAATTGATGGCCTCCTTGCCGTTCTCATTCACGAATTCGCTTTTCTCCTTGTTGATCTCCCAAATCACCAACGGACCTACGATGGCTCCGAAGGGAATCACATACCCGAAAAAAGCGGAAAGGTGAATTAAAAAAGCCGTGTTGTTATCGTTCTTCGTTGACATAATTAAATGTATATAATACTTTCTTATGCAAATATATATACAAAAGACAATACTATGCAATACACAGTACTAGATTTTAACATATTTTTAACATTCATGGTCGGGTTCTGAATCCCTCAAATTGTCGTAATTTAGGGGTCTAACACCAGTTTATGACGAAATTCAGCGTTTCCAATCTAAATCGATTTTTGGCTCTTAAACTTCCTTCTGCTTATTTTTCGGGCATTCGGGTGACAGGGATAACCGACAATGAGGCCATGGCTTCGGTACGTCATAAGTGGATCAATCAGAACCCTTTTAAATCTTTGTACTGGGCCACCCAGGGCATGGCTGCAGAATTGGTAACCGGCCTTTTGGTCATGAAGAAAATAAGGGAGTCCAAAAAAAAGATCTCCATGCTGGTCGTTCACCAGGAGGGAGATTTTTTCAAGAAAGCAACGGGCCTGATTACCTTCAATTGCGACCAGGGCTCGCGGATTGACGAGGCGATCGAGCGATCGATAAAAACCGGTGAAGGACAAACCTTCCTGTTGCAGGCAGAAGGGTTCAACGAACAATACGAAAAGGTCTCCTCATTCGAATTTACCTGGAGCATCAAAGTAAAATCTTAATACCCTGTAAATCTTAATACCCTCAGTTATGACAGCACACGAAATCGACTACGAAATTCACGGAGAAGAAATGCAATTCGTAGAAATCGAGCTTGATCCGCTTGAAGGGGTCGTCGCCGAGTCGGGCAGCTTCATGATGATGGATGACAATATTACCATGGACACCATCTTTGGAGACGGCTCAGGACAGTCCAAGGACATTTTGGGAAGTCTTTTCTCAGCCGGGAAGCGACTTTTGACCGGTGAGAGCCTCTTTATGACCGTGTTTACAAACGCTTCCGGTCAGAAGCGCAAAATCTCCTTTGCCTCCCCCTACCCCGGAAAGATCATACCGGTTCACCTGACCGATTTCAACGGAGAGTTCATCTGTCAGAAAGACGCTTTTCTATGCGCCGCCAAAGGGGTTTCCATAAGCATTGAGTTCTCCAAGAAAATAGGTCGCGGGCTCTTTGGCGGAGAAGGCTTCATCATGCAGAAAGTCCAGGGAGACGGGCTTGCTTTCCTGCACGCCAGTGGAACCGTGGTAAAACGGGACTTGAAAGCCGGCGAGATGCTGCGCGTGGATACGGGCTGCCTGGTTGGATTCAGTCGGACAGTTGACTATGACATAGAATTCGTTGGTGGAATTCGAAATACGATCTTCGGCGGAGAAGGCATGTTTTTTGCCACGCTGCGCGGACCCGGAACCGTTGCGATCCAATCTCTGCCTTTTAGCCGATTGGCAAACAGGGTCCTGGCATACGCTCCAAAATCAGGAGGCAAAAGCCGGGGCGAAGGAAGTATTCTCGGTGGATTGGGAGACCTTCTCGATGGTGACAACCGCTTTTAACAAGTGCGACTCGAATCAGTTGGACGGGTTCTCCGCTGCCTGATTTTCTTTGATGCCCTGTATGAATCGATTCAACTGCTTCCCGTATTTCGAGGCTCTTACCTCATCGGAAAGCGAGCTGTTGATCGTATCGAGTAACGCCACATTGGCATCCGTGAGCTCGGTAAGAGCAATGTAAGGCGAAACCTCATACGATCCGTTGTTGATCGCGAAATTGGTGGTATAAAGATACCTGCGCCTTGTCCAGTTGTTCATTTTCTTTTCCACTTCAGCGATGGAGTCCTGGCTGCCTTTTTTCCTGGCTTCAAATTCCTCCTTGATCAGATCCAGGTTCTGATCATTGAACTTCTTGGCCATATCGTAATATTTGTCCAAAAGGGCTTGATTCTCTGATCCGGTCACCTTCGCCTTGATCGCGAATTTCTCGAGGTTTGAACTGACGTAGACCGTGTCTCTTTCTCCGAAAAAAGCAATTTTCTTATCGCCGGTTCCAAGAGTCAGGTAGTACATCTCGGGGCTCTCGATCTCATCCTGGAGCATGAAGGTGTCTGTTCCGTCGACAAAGGCAGAATCCACTGAGACAATAAGTGAATCCATCTGTTTTTGAAGGTAAAGGGTGCCTTTTTTCAACCCCTTGATCGTCCCTTTCACGTACATTGTGTTGTCCGCCTCCCGGCTACACGCCGCTGCCATTGCAATGACCATCATCCAAAGCGCAATCTTCTTCATCCTTTCAGTTTTATGGCGGCAAATATATTAGAAAATCCCGATAAAACTAGCCCCTGCTCTCTTTTCTGAGCTCCTTTCAGGGTGATACCAGTTGCATGAGGATTGTACAGGCAATGGCACCTACCGTGCCTACGGCATATCCGAAAACAGCCAACAAAACTCCAACTGTCGCCAGCGACGGGTGAAAAGCGGATGCCACCACCGGAGCCGAAGCGGCTCCCCCGACATTGGCCTGGCTTCCCACCGCCAAAAAGAAATAGGGCGCCCGTATCAATTTAGCCACCAAAATCAACAATCCGGCGTGTATGGCCATCCAAACCATGCCTATCGCCACCAAACCGACATTGTCGAGTATCAGCGTCAGGTCCATTTTCATGCCTATGCTCGCTACCAGGATATAGATAAATACGCTTCCTATCCTGCTCGCACCCGCGCCCTCGTAGTTTCTCGCCTTGGTAAAAGACAGGAATATGGCCGCCAGCGTCGAAAGGCTGATCATCCAGAAGAAAGAAGAGCCCAGGAAGGTAAATATGTTTCTGGTGGTCTGATTCTCAAACCCATTGACCCACGAGGAGAAAAATCTCCCAGGTATCCCGCTGCAAAATGCGCCAGGCTGACCGTTCCGAAGGAAATACCCGTCATGATCATGAGATCGGTCAGGGTTGGGTTCCTTTCCACTTTCTTGCTGAAAGAGGTTACTTTCTCCTTCAGTTCCTCGATGGCCCTGTTGTCGGCCTTGAGCCATTTGTCTATTCGATCGGATCGACCGATACCTATGAGGATGATCGCCATCCAGATATTGGCCACGACGATATCTACGAATACCATGCCTCCATAGAGCTTCTGATTGTAGCCGTAGATCTCGAGCATGGCGGTCTGGTTGGCGCCGCCACCGATCCAGCTTCCCGCCAGGGTGGCCAAACCCCGCCATACGGCATCCGGTCCGGCACCTCCTACAACATCAGGTGAGATCGCAGAAATAATGAGAATAGCAATCGGCCCACCGATGATTATGCCAAGCGTACCGGTAAAAAACATCGCGAGAGCCTTCCACCCCAGGTTAAAAACCGCTCTAAGATCGATGCTCAGGGTCATGAGCACCAAAGCTGCAGGCAACAGGTAACGACTTGACATGAAATACAGATTAGATGCGTGTTCGATGACCTCACCATCCTCTGAGACCGTTTCCCATTCAGGAGCGATCAATCCCAGCGTGGTTAAAAGGGCCGGTAGCATGTAAGCCATGAACAGTGCAGGAACAATACTGTAAAACTTCTTCCAAAATCCCTTTTTCAGAGAGGAGGTGTAAAAGATGAATCCGAGGGTGATCATCAGGAGCCCGAAGACGATGGTATCACTGGTGAAAACGGGTGCATTGTTCATAAGAGAGCGTAGTTGGTCAGGGGATGAAAATAGTAAATTCTCCCTTCATGTCACAGCCGATTTGGGAGCTTTTCACAAAAAGGAGTTCTCAGAACGTCAAATGTTGATCCAATAAGTGAATTTCAGAATGACAGCCCGCGTACTGGGCCCGAAAGGCGTGGTCTTGTAATTGTCGTTGTAAACGAGAAAGAGGTCCGATAATGGTCTGAATCGCCATTGCAACCTCGAATTGATCGCAAAATCCTCGTCCTGGCTGTTGAACTGTATGAAGGTAGACCAAAAGACATTCTTGGAAAAGGTGAATTCCATTCTGGGGCCCACGAACCATATCGTCTCAGTGGGATATGGGTCAGGCAGGTCAATATAATTGACACTTGACCTGAAGGAGGCCGTGAAAAAGGGTTGTAGTCTCAGACGAAAATCGCTCGTGAATGAATACCTGTTCCCGTTGAAAAACTGACCCAGGTCGGTTCTCGCAGTGAACGAAAACGGCTTTCTCCTGTCGGATTCAAAGGTAAAGTCAAACTTGGTGTAGTAATAATCCGAAAAGGCGGGCAACGGCACCCCTTCGTCTGACCCTGTCGGATCGAATTCTTCCAACAAGTACGTGTATCTGCTGTTGAGTGCCATTTCAATTTGATTCTGATTCTTGAATTGTATTTGGTACTCAACGTCCACAAAGGCATCGGTATGCAGCATGTCGAGCCCTGGCGCCCAGGTGGAATTTCCCCTCACTTCTATGGTGTGCGTGTTTATCTTTGAGCCTGTCGGATAAAAAATCCTCGTGGCAACCGGGTCCACCTGGAGAATGTCATTTCTCCTCACAAAGCCCAGATCTGCCTGAAAGTCCTCTCCGACATATCGTCCTCCCAGGTTGAACTTCCAGTACCTGGAGTTGTACTCCAAAAAAGCTCCTGATGAGAAATCCTGGTCCCCCGACTCAGGGGTAAAAGACTTGTGCATGTATAACTTACCCACCCATTTATTATCTTCCGACAGCAGATTGTAATCCAGTCCGATCACCCTGTTGAATTCTTCGGCCTCCTCTATGAAATCCGTGGATTTGGTAACCTGTCTGTTCACAAAAATGAAGCCGATGTTGGAGCGACTGAAAACCTTTTGCTGAAGTGCGATGACCGTATTGTTGTTGGTCGGAATTTCATTTTCTTCGTCTTCGGCCGTCTGGATATTCAGGACCCCAAGTCTGAGGTTCGTGTTCAACTTGCCGCTCAAACGGACACCTCCAAGGATCTGGTTGGCAATATTGTCACCTTCAACATCTTCTGCAATACCTATTCGACGAGAGAAAAAAGGGTTGGCTGCCCGACTGTTGCCAAAATCAGCGAAAAGGTCACCGTTGTCTATGAAGAACTGGCGTCGTTCCGGAAGCAAAACTTCGAAACGCGTGAGGTTCACTACGAGTTCATCAGCCTCCACCTGCGAAAAATCAGGGTTCACGGTCAAATCGAGATTCATGCTGTTGCCAAGGGGAATCTTGGCATCACCTCCAAATGAAGCATCAGTATCCGTAGAGTTGGCATCAAAATCCTGGGTTACATTGCCCGCCACATAGGGAATCACAGCAAAAGGGGTCTTTGATTTGCCCAGTGGTTTTTCAAAGATCATGTCTCCCATGAAGGCCAGGTTGAAGATCACCTGGTTCTGGGGGATGTTCATCCAGGTACTCCATTCGTTTGATTGTGTGTCGAAGCGATAGGCGTTGAATCGCCATTTTGTCTCTCCCTCTCTGAATTTGAATGAAAACATGGGAATTTTCATCTCTGAGATATAATAGTCATCTCCCATGCTGGAGGCATTCTGCCATTTAACATCCCAAGAGGTATTAAAACCCCCTGTTCCTGTTCCTCCTCCCGCTATCAAAGCCTCACGTTGCACACCTTCGGGGTTGGTCCCAAAGAAAAACGCGTTGTTCCCATCATTGAACGTGTCAAACATAAGGCTGATGTTGTCGTTGCCCCTTGCCCGGAAATCACGACGTAATGAAGGCACAACGTAATCCTTACCCGGAGCATAGACGATGATACCCACGTATAGGAACTTCTCGTCGTAAAGCATACGAATCTCTGTCTGGTAGGTCGCTTGCAGTGAATCTGTAGGGAAATGCTGCCAGAAGTCCGTGGCAGGAAGAGCCTCCGACCAGGCGGCTTCGTTCAGCTCGCCATCGAGTTTGATGCCGCTGTCCACCCATTTGACATGAACCTCCTTGGTTTGGGCATTTGCCGCCCAAACCCAACCAAAAAGCAGAAAAAAAAGAAAAATTCTCCTTTTCATAAACCTATTCGAATTTCGTCGTAAAATGGTCCTTTTGAATCCCGGATCCGCGGAATTACCCCAAATAGCCCCAATATGCAAAAATCGTCAATTGGAGAGGTTTGAATAAAAAAAGTCTGTGTTCCCCCGTAATAGTACGGTGAACGACAAGGCTCATGAAGCCATCAATCAAGAACCTGCGGTTATTTCAATTTTTCCTCAAAAAATTCGATAGTTCTGTTCCAGGCGAGATCAGCTGCGGCCTTGTCATAACGAGGGGTCGTGTCATTGTGAAAACCGTGGTTCACTCCGGGGTACATAAAAGCCTGGTACTCCTTCTTGTTTTGCTTGAGCGCCTCCTCGTAGGCCGGCCAACCTTCATTGACGCGTTTGTCCAACTCTGCGAAATGAAGCATCAGTGGTGCCTGAATCTGCGGCACCTGATCCGAATCGGGTTGCCCTCCATAAAAAGGCACTGAAGCCTTGAGGTCGGGAACTTTGACTGCCATCATATTCGAAATCCAGCCTCCAAAGCAAAACCCGACCACACCAACTTTTCCTGTACAGTCCGGGTGGTTCTTCAAGTAATTGAAACCAGCGATAAAATCCTCCAGCATCTTGTTGCGATCTCTCTCGCGCTGCATTTCCCTTCCTTTGTCATCTGTGCCGGGATAGCCACCCATGGGACTCAGCGCATCCGGGGAAAGAGAGACAAACCCAGCCAGGGCTGCCCGGCGACCGACGTCTGCAATATGTGGATTCAGGCCCCTGTTCTCATGAACGACAAGTATACCGGGTAATTTGCCCGATTTCTCCTTGGGCATTGAAAGCTGTCCACTGATCGTGCCACCCCCTTTGGGAGAATCGTAAGATGTGGTTTCCGTTGTCAACCTGGGGTCATCTTCAGCCACCTGGATCTTATCCTGGTAATTGGGCATGATAAAACTCAGCAAAGAAGGCACCGTTACGCTGCCAACGGCATATAAAGACAGTTTATCCAAAAATGTTCGTCGGTTGATGCGACTGTGCGCATAGTCGTCGTAAAGGTCAAAAACTTCCTGTTTGATGTCTTCTTTTCGAATGGGTTTCATGGCTAAGCTGATTTTAAAGATTACCAGGAGACTTAAATAAATATGACGAGCAGAGCAAGCACAAGACCCGCTGCCGCAAAGTAAAGTCCCTTCTTAAAGATAGTGGTTTTCGGAAGAAACATCCAAAAGGCCGAGATAACAAAAAATAAAAGTGAAACTCCAAAGAAAATATTCAGAAAGAAAAGAGGCCTGTCTGAGGTTGCTTTGTGCATATCTGTCATTTTCTTCAGCACATAGGGCAGCTCTTTCTTGGTGTAAGTGGCAAGACCCGTTTCCTTGTTGTAATTACCACCGTTGAAAAAGACCAGGTTGCCTTCCTCCTTCTCGATCTTGAAATTCTTTATTCGCAATTTTCCACCGAGATCTTCTGCTTTGGTTCCGATTTCAAAAGTTCGCTCTTCGACGTATTCCTTTTTGAGGAAATCCGTGTTTCTGAATATCATCAGAATCCCACTTAGTGCGTAAACAGCCATTATTCCTGCCAGAAAAAAACCCAGATAGCGGTGATATACCCGCATTGTATTTTGCACATTCCTGTTGTTCATTGGTATTGATTTTAAATTTATTCGGTCCGCAAGATAGTATATCGACAAGACTCATTCAACGAATGAAAGGCGAATCTCTAAATCTTCAAAAAACTTTCTTTGAACGACATTTCTGAAAGTATCAACTGCTTTTCTCTGAATTTTTTATCGCCCAGTTCCTGCCGTTTATCGGAATGTATTTGCCAGTGGCAAAAAATTTGATGTGACTGTGGCAAATAACTTTTAGATTTGAATGAATGAATAGAGTCAAAAGCATGAATAAGAGCGCACTTTCTGAAATTCTTTTTCAGATCATTCTGCATGTCATAGTTTTTCTGTTCTATTCTTTTGACCGGGAGGCACCTCATTTCGAATCCTATAAACTGGTGTTCTTTCTGAACTATTCTGTTGCGGTATTTATCATCAATTACGTCCTATTGCCCCAGTTTCTCTACAAGAAAAAGTACGCCATGTTCGTTGTGCTTCTGATGCTTGTGGTGCTTCTCACCATTCTGATCGAGGAATACGTCCTGGAGAAAATCTACTTCCCGGACACGCGTGGGCAAACTTTCCAGGGCTTCTTTTACGTGCTCCTGGACGTCATGCCGGTCATCGCAATCCTGTCTGGTTACAAATTCGCCTGGGATCTCATCCGAAAGCAACGGGAAGTGGAAGAACTCCGGGCCTCCGTGGAAAAGAGTGAGTTGAACTTTCTCAAATCCCAGATCAATCCGCACTTTCTGTTCAATAACCTGAACAACCTGTACGCCTATGCGTTGGAAAAATCGGACAAAACTCCGCTGATCATACTTGAGCTTTCCTCCGTTTTGCGCTACATGCTTTACGATTGCCGGGAAGAGTATGTTTCACTGGAAACAGAATTAGAGCAATTGCAGAATTTTGTCAGGCTCAATGAGCTCCAGATCGAGGAGCGCGGCAAGGTCACCTTCATACCACCTGAACGTTCGGCGAAAGGCTATAAGGTAGCCCCTTTGATCCTGATGAACTTTGTCGAAAATGCTTTTAAGCACAGCATTGGAAGCCAGGTAGACAATATCGTCATTCGTATCAAACTTGAAATACAGGAGAATGGTATTCTCGTTTTTGAGTGCGAGAATACCTATCATTCAAATACGAACAACAGCAACTTGTCAGAGGGCATAGGACTGAACAATGTCAGGAAACGATTGGAACTCATCTATCCGAACTCGCATATTCTCAAAATAAGCGAGCAGGAAGGTTGGTTTAATGTTTTCCTTTCCCTTAACTTGAAATGAAATTGGATTGACACATGAAATTGGATTGACCATGACTACCCGAACCTGCATAATCGTTGAAGACCAACCACCCGCACAACGCATTCTTAAATCCTTCATCGAAGACGTGAAAAGCCTGAAATTGATAGGGACCTTTGGAGAGCCAACCGCCGTTCTGGACTTTTTGAAATCCAACCGGGTGGACCTGATCTTCCTGGATATTCATTTGCCTAAAATATCCGGCATCGACCTGCTGAAAATCATACCCGACAGCCCTCATGTCATTCTAACCACGGCGTTTCCCGACTATGCCCTTGAAAGCTATGAGCTCAACGTTGTGGATTATCTTCTAAAACCATTTTCCTTTCAACGCTTTGTTCAAGCTGTAGCCAAGGTACCCTTTGCTAATAATGCTTCTGGCACCTCTGGGGAAGAAGAGACTGCTGAAGGACTGAAGAACGAGGTATTCATCAAAACAGGTTATGACTACACGAAAATTGTCATATCGGATATCGAATACATCAAATCGGATGCTGACTACACTGAAATTGTGATTGGAGGCAAGAAAAAAATTTCCTCAGAGCCACTTCGACATTGGCAGGAGCTCCTGGATCAAAACAGCTTTGTGCGAATCCATAAGTCGTATATAGTGAATATCTCTAAGATTCAGAAAGTGTCTGGAAACCGGGTGTACCTCGAAAATGAGGAGGCCCTCCCCATCGGAAGGGCTTATAAAGATGACTTCTCCAGTCGCTTTCTTAAGTAGAACTCCGGCATCTCAGGCATTACATCATTTTCTCCTGAAGAATTCTTTGCATCTCAGGGGTGTGCTCTCTGGCAAGTCGCGCAAAATGAATCAAACTGCGGGCCCGGTCGAGATTCTGATCCGGATAGGAAACCTTGTAGTAAGGATTGCCCATCAGGAAATCGGTATAGGCCCTCAAGCCATGAAGAAAAGGCATATAGACCGGACCGAGGGAAAGAGACTTTATCTCGTCCGACGAAAACACAGACCGATTGAGCGCCAATCCTTCGACAAAGGCAGCGAACATTTCAATTGAAAAGTCAATTTTACTCAGTTCTGTTTCCTCCTCCGGGGCGGGATTGGCAAGGGTTCGGACTGCATCCCCAAAGTCATAAAGCAGTAGTCCCGGCATCAGGGTATCCAGGTCGATCAGGCAAAGCGCCTTCTTTTCTTCAGAGAAGAGAATATTGTTCAGCTTGGTATCATTGTGACAGACCCGGATCGGAAGATTCATCGCCTGCAATTTTGACAACTCCTCACCTATTTCTTCGATATGTTTTTGAAGGTCAACCGTTCTCTCCAAATCCTTCACATTCGCTTTTTTAACCGCCAGGTGATATTGCTCCTTGCGCCAATCCAGATTGTGGAATTTATCCAGAGTGATTTTCAGCGTGTTGGGATCCAGGTTATACAGCTGAGTGTGAAACAGCCCGAGTATGCGTCCGGCTTCAAAGGCGATCTGTTTGTCTGAGGTATGGTGAAACGATTTGCTGCCGGGCAGGTAGGACATCAGTCTCCAAAGCTCATTGTTTTCAGTTCGGTAAAACAGCTCACCTCCCAGGGTGCGATGGAATTGAACTTGAGTGTAATTGGGAGCCGAGAGATACGGAAGGGTGCGTTCGAGATTGTGAAACAAGTCATCACAATTCGGGAACACAGTTTCATTTATTTTCTGCAATACATACCTCCGCTTGCTTCCCGAATGAAACAAAATAAGTGGTATTGATCAACCCTTGATCAGTCTGCTCAAACCGACTGCCTTCAGGGGATGCGCCAAACTGAGACAATATGTGCTTCATCGGTTCCATAAGGGTGCCGGGTAATCCTTCATACGGGTCCGTTCCGCCAGGTGGTCCATGGCTCTTTTTTTATCGTTGGCATAGGTGACGCCAAACCAACCTTTTCCTGCACCGGTGAGCCTGACGCGTGCTTTGCCCAGCTCAATCCAATGCTGCACCTGCTTCGGTATGTAAATTTCATCTTGATCCTTCGTGTTCGGTGAACTCACAAACTCCAACAAATCTTTTTCGAGCAGGTTGAAAACCTTCGGGCCGAACACCCATAGATTCATCGAAGTGACTTCTTCTCCTGTGAAGACCTGGGATGTTTCCTTGTCGATGATCTTTTCACCTTCTTCGCGTATTTCCGTGACCTCAACGATATTTTTCAGATACGAGCCCTCCGCTTTGCAGATCGCTCTTGTTACAGAGCCCTCCGGACTCAATGTTTCCGAAAGTCTATATGGAACCGAGGCAAATGTCGATGCATCCTTATTGGAATGAATAAAATCCATGGCCAAACGCATCGATTCTCTACCGTAATAATCGTCCGCATTCGCAACGACAAATCCGTTGTCAATGACGTTCCTTGCCACCCAAACAGCATGAGCCGTTCCCCAGGGCTTCACTCGACTGCTTTTGACTGGACAACCTTTTGGCAGATCCCGGAGCTCCTGCGGAACCACATCCAACTTTACATCCTCGGGGAGCCTCTCTTTCAAATATTCATTCAGCGTGTCAACGTGATCCTTCTTGGTTACGATTACAACGTGATCAAAACCACTTGATACCGCATCAAACAGGGTATACTCAAAGAGAAATTCCCTGTTTGGACCCATTTCATCAAATTGTTTCAAAGTTCCGTAGCGACTGCCATTGCCCGCTGCCATGATCAGGATTGACTTCATAGAAAATGAATTATTTATTTCATAAAAATACCGGTATTCATCGAATTTTGCCAAGAGTTTCAGACCTTTTCATGCATATATTTGATCTATATTTACCCTCAAATGAAAAAGACCGTATTTACAGGGTTCATTCAAATGGTGATATTGCTTCTATCAACCGTATGTGCTTTCGGACAGCTCGACACGGAGATGGACTCCAACGGGTATTTTGTGAAAATGAACAATACCCTGAATCTTCGCCTGGATCTGGATAACGACGTGAGGTCGTTTGAGTTCAATGCGACGAATGACACCTATTCCATACTGCCCAATACAAACGGACGAATTGCTATCGCATACAATTACAGGTTTTTAACTTTTAAAATCGGTTTTTCTCCGAAGTTTCTGGCTTCTGGAGATTCGCAGGAAAAGGGTAAGACCTCTGTGTTCAGGCTGACACTGGACATGTTTGTCAAAGACTTTTATCAGACCTTCGATTACGATCAGACCAAAGGCTATTATATCGACGGAACCGAGGGCAGCTTTCCGGGCCTGAATCCGAGTGAAGGAGAATTCATCCTTTTACCTGACATGCGAACCTTTTCCATTACGGGCATCACGCGATACCGCTTCAATGAGAACTATTCCTTCAAAGCCCTGGTCAATCAAACCGAGATTCAGACAAAAAGCGCAGGGAGCTTTGTTCCCGAACTGCGATACGGATTTTGGCAGATCAAACAGCCCAGTGGACCCGAGGATATTGAAAGCTTCTACGTGATAGCCAACGGTGGCTACCACTATACCTTTGTAATCAGTAAGAACTGGTATGCCAACCTCGGGCTTTCTACCGGTTTCGGGATCGAATTCAATAAGATTGACACAAGAGTAGGAGAACTTGAATCCACACAAAGGACAACCTCAGCAGTTTTTGATGTGAATACGGCGATTGGATTAGGATACAATTCAAGGAGATTTCACGCCGGAACTGCGCTTATTGGAAGCGCAATTACACGCAATGACGAATCCGTAATAAAATTCGATAATGTCAGGGGCTATTTCAAAATATTCATAGGCATATCGTTTCGATCCACCCAGAGCCCTCGTCTCAGCCATGGATTGGGTGGAATCCAAAAATCCCTTTGCAAAAAAGTAAGCAACCACACACATGAAGTCAGAGGTCCTTGTCAGGATTGATGCGCCTTGCCTCTTTTAAGGCCTTGAATAGAATCCATTCGATCTGACCGTTTACGGAACGGTACTCGTCCTTTGCCCAAAGCTCTATCGCATTGAACACCTCCGAATCCACTCTCAGGGCAAATGCCTTCTTGCTCATAGCTCCTCTTCCTTTTTGTCCCGCTCTATTAATGCTTTGAGTATTCCGCGATGGGTAAACATGTTGACGACACGCCATTCCATCTTCGCATAACTGTTGATCAAATCTTCAAAGTTCTGTTGAGACTTAACTGCGGTGCCCGTCTGTTTTATGATTTTGTATTCTTTCATTTGGCCAGGTTCTAAATTTTCTGTCATTTTTCGGATTCCATTCACAACTGATCGAAGTGATTTTTGGCGATCCTAAACAAATATATGAATTTTTTGAAATTATTATAATATCATTATAATATTATATTAACATTAGCTGCTGAAGAATTTTCAAAGTTTTGGACTTTTCACATTGAGATATTCAAAATATGACGAAATTAAATTAACATCCCCTTATTTTATAGGGGTTGAAATTTATATATGCATAATTTTACTCTTTATACCCTATTTTTTATAGGGGTATAGATTAATATAATATACATTTACCTTGATTAATTCTAACAATCTATATGTATTACTAACTTGATTATTATGAAAAACTACTCAACTAAAAGTTTGCTGGCTGTATTAATGATGCTATTCATCTCCTTCGCGCACGCTCAAGAAGAGGAGAGCGAGAGCACATCCGATGATACAGAGGTGAAAAAGAAAAAATTTACGTGGGGCGGTAGCGCCGATGTGTACTATCGCGCCAATATCGGTGCTCCCAACGGAGGTGAGAACGGGCAGACACCCAACACTTCCTTTGCCAACGGAAACGGTTTCTCCATCGGTATGGCAAACCTGATCCTGTCTTATGAAGGAAAGAAAGTAGGTGCGGTCGCAGATCTCGTATTCGGACCCAGGGGTGTGGATGCCGTATTCGGCTCGCTGCAATGGGATATCGACGGGGATGGAACAGCCGACCTCGGGAACAGCTCCCAGGTCGTGAACCAACTCTACGTCTACTGGAATGTGTCAGACCGGGTGACTCTCACCTTTGGTAATTTCAACACCTTTCTCGGCTATGAAGTGATTAGTCCAACTGGAAACTTCAACTACTCCACTTCTTACATGTTCTCATACGGACCGTTTTCACATACGGGTCTTAAAATGGATTGGGCCGTCAGCGATGACTTCTCTTTGTTGCTGGCCGTGATGAACGACAATGATTTCACGAACTTCAACCCCGAAAACACCTATACCCTCGGTGCTCAGTTGGCTTATAAGGACATCTACCTGAACTTCCTTTACGGGTATCAGTTCCAGGTCGATCTCACAACTGGTTTTGACATTACGGATTCTTTTTATTTGGGACTTAATGCCACTTACTTTGAAGACCGCGACTCGGATGCCTCATTTTATGGGGTAGCCATATATCCTCAACTCCAGATCTCGGATCCCTTTGCCCTGGGTTTCAGGGCTGAGTATTTCGCCGAAGGCGACGGCGGTGTCGGAGCCATTGGCGGATATGATGCTGACGGGGACGCCAATGCTTTCGAATTTACCCTGACCGGTAACTATGCGATCGGCGACCTGATGATCATTCCCGAATTCAGAATCGACACAACAAGCGAGGACACCTTCCTGAACAACGACCTGGAGTCTACGGGTTCACTGGCGTCCTTCTTGGTAGCAGCTGTATACAAATTCTAAACAACGATACATTATTATGAAAAAAATTGAAGCAATTGTCAGAAAGTCAAAATATTCTGATGTAAAAGAGGCCTTGCACAATGTGGGTGTAAACTTCTTCTCCTACTGGGATGCGACCGGACGGGGTAACGAAAAGGAAGGCCATGTCTACCGGGGTGTGACCTATAGCACAAGTGACATCCAACGCAGGTATTTGTCAATCGTCGTCAATGACGAGTTCGTAGAACCAACCATCAAGGCCATACTCGAGGCCGGAGCTACCGGTCAGGTAGGCGACGGGAAGATCTTCGTGTCGGAAATCACCGAATGCTATCGGATCAGAACCGGAGAAAAAGGCGGTGAAACCTTAAACTAACAACAATTAATCAAAACGAATACTACAATGGAATTACTTACAATAAACAATGTTTGGATGATGATCTGCACGGCCCTGGTCTTCTTTATGCACATGGGCTTTGCATTTCTCGAGATAGGACTTACCCGTCAAAAGAATACAATCAACATCCTTTTCAAGAACATATTTATCATCACTGTGGGCTTGCTCCTTTACTGCCTGGTAGGCTTCAACCTCATGTATCCCGGGTTTGCAGAGGGCTCCTCGGGTTTCTTCAGCTTCGCAGGGTTCGGAATAACCCCACCTGAAAACGGAATGACCCCCGAGTATGCTGATGGTGGCTATACCTGGTGGACGGACTTTCTCTTCCAGGGAATGTTTGCCGCCACTGCTGCAACGATTGTTTCGGGAGCAGTCGCAGAAAGGATCAAGATCGTACCCTTTATGATCTTCGTAATCGTCTATGTCGGACTCATCTATCCACTGGCCGGATCCTGGAAATGGGGAGGTGGATTCCTCGATATGAGAGAAACTCCATTCTATGACTTTGCAGGTTCAACCCTGGTGCACTCCGTGGGCGGATGGGCCGCTCTGGTCGCCGTATGGCTCCTGGGCGCCCGGATTGGCAAATTCAAAGATGGAAAGGCGATGGCCATACCCGGACACAATATCCCATTGGCCACAGCAGGGGTTCTCATACTATGGTTGGGATGGTTTGGATTCAACGGGGGCTCGGTGCTCTCTGCTGATCCGGAACTGACCTCACTTACTCTTGTAACGACCTGTTTGGCAGCCGCTTCAGGAGGCGTTGTCTCCTTCATGGTCTCGACAGCCATGTACAAAAATCTCGACTTGACGATGTTTCTCAACGGAATTCTTGGCGGACTTGTAGGGATCACAGCTGGTGCAGATCAAATGAGTCCAACAGACGCTATCATCATCGGTGGTGTTGCAGGAGCCCTCATTGTATTCGCTGTTGCATTTATAGACAAGATTAAACTTGATGATCCGGTTGGAGCCATCGCGGTTCACCTTATTTGTGGAATCTGGGGAACTCTAGCTGTGGGCATCTTCGGTGCTTTGGCGGGTGTCGATCAGTTCGTAAGCCAGCTTGTGGGCGTTCTATCCTATGCGACCATCTGCATTGCATCATCATTCATAATCCTATTCGTATTGAAGAAGACCGTCGGTATTCGGGTATCTGAAACAGAAGAGCTTGAGGGCCTTGACGGCTATGAGCACGGTATGGACGCCTATCCGAATTTCAGGATGAATGAGAACTAATTAAAATTTACTTTCTCAAATTGGCATATCTCAAAATTATCAAATGACTGTAAGCATCGTTTAGATTAAATTTGTGTTAGCCGGGGGTTCACTAGCAATAGTGAGCCCCCTTTTTTTTATACCTTTACCGCACCTAAAATATTACCCTATGCAATCTCTAATTTCGTTCGGATTATGCGTGTTTTTTGTGTTGTCATCTTTCGCCGTGCCGATTCGCGAACCTCAATGGGGACAAACCGGGCACAGGACCATTGGAGAGATTGCGACCGACCACCTGACCAACCGGGCCAGAAAGAAGATAGAGAAGCTTCTCGACGGGCACAATCTTGCTTACGTTTCAACTTTTGGCGATGAGATCAAGTCAGACAAACGCTATGACAAATACTACACCTGGCACTACGTGAATTTTCCGATAGGATCCCGATATGAAGCTTCGAAAAAGGAAGAGAAGGGAGACATCATGACCGGGATGGAACACTGCATATCGGTTCTCAAAGACGAGAATGCCAGCAGGGAGGACCAGGTTTTCCACCTGAAATTACTGGTTCATCTCATTGGCGACTTGCATCAACCACTTCATGTAGGCCGGGCCGAGGACCGGGGCGGCAACGACATCGAAGTGAGCTGGCACTATAAAAAATCCAACCTGCACAGGGTGTGGGACACACAGATGATAGAATCCTGGAACATGAGCTACACCGAGCTCGAGCAGAATATGGCGCAATTGTCTAAAGAGCAGATCCGGTCGATAGAGAGCGGCTCCTTGTTAGACTGGATGTACGACTCGCGTGAATTGGCCGAGCGTGTCTATGCATCCGCCTCGCCGGATGACAAACTGGGATACAGGTACTCCTATGACCACCTCGGAACCGTCATGAAGCAGTTGCGAAAAGGAGGAATCCGACTGGCCAAGGTACTCAATGAGATTTACAGTTGAGGAAAAATTTCAAATTCACCTACCTAAATATATAGATGTTAATATCTTAGACTCTTTCACCCATTTATCTGCTCTAAGAAGAATATATTTTTGATCCTTGTGGACAGTAATGGAGGTGCAATCCACAAAAAAACATGTGCAATTGATAATAAAGAGGGAGCTTATTCGTTCTAGTACAAGCATTCTTAACAATTGCAATGATGAAATTGAATATAGTTTTAAAAGGTATAGTCCTTTTTTCCTTTCTCAGCTTTAGCACGCTGGGCTCACAGGTTCCTGTAGAGCCACCTTCCAAGGAGGCCTTTGTGGATCTCAAGGAAATGATGCCGAATCTCAGATCGGACATGCGTTATTACAGCTCCAATAATTTTGTTGGCGCCCCGATTGACGGATACAACGAACCCAAGGTTTTACTGACAAAGGAAGCTGCAGAGGCTCTCAAAAAAGTTCAGGATGAACTGGAGCGTCTCGGATTTGGACTTCTCGTATATGATGCTTACCGGCCCCAGAGGGCAACCGATCATTTTGTGAGATGGGCCCAGGATGAGAACGACGATACCATGAAAACACAGTTTTACCCGAACATCAACAAGAAAGATTTGTTTTCCAAAGGATATATTTCGATCAAATCCGGACACAGTCGCGGCAGCACGGTTGACGTGACCATCGTATCGCTGAAAACCAAGCAGATTCTCAATATGGGAAGCCCTTATGACCTGTTCGACGAAGTGTCAAGTGTGGACCACACGTCAACGATAACCAAAAACCAACATGCCTTGAGACTATTGCTCAAAAGGCGCATGGAAAAACACGGATGGCAATCCTACCCCCAGGAATGGTGGCATTTCACTCTAAAAGAGGAGCCCTATCCTGATACCTATTTCGATTTCCCGATCGAATAGGGCTTTCAAACCAAAACATAAAAAACCTTCTTTCAAATTTGAAAGAAGGTTTTTTTGATTTAATCACATCCAACCGGATTCCATCAATTGTTCATCAGCTCATAGCTCCTTTTGATGAAGTTGGTCATCTCCTTGCCCTGCAACAGATTCTGCGACAAACGGGCCAAATCAAGAGCCTGATTGATGTATTCACCTCTCTTGCTTTTGGCCTTGAGGATCTTTTGCATCAGGTCACTGTTCGTGTTCACCACCAGGTTGTACATCTCCGGGAAATTGCTCATGCCCATCATGCCTCCGCCACCGGTCTGCTGCATTTCCTTCATTCGCCTCAAGAACTCGGGCTGGGTGATGATGAATGGATTGCTCGATGAATCCATGGCTTCCATCTGAACCGTGTACTTCTCCTTCGGAACGACGGACTCAATATAACCTTTGAGCTTCTCCTGCTCCTCTTCAGATAATTTGGAGATCTGATCTTCTTCCTTCTGAATCAGCTTGTCCATCGAATCGGAATCGACACGGGCGAACTTGACCTTCTCGCTTTCGGTCTCCAGTTTCTGGATCAGGTGGGACACAATTGGCGAGTCGAGCAGCAGAACCTGGTATCCTTTTGACTCGGCCTCTTCAATAAAGCTGTGCTGCTCGTCTTTGTCATTGGCATACAGCACAACCAGGTTACCGTCCTTGTCGGTCTGAGCACCTTTGAGTTTCTCCTGCATTTCTTCAAAAGTGAAGTATTCGTCATTAACGGTCGGGTACAGGGCAAACTTCTCTGCCTTTTCAAAGAATTTCGGCTCAGAAAGCATTCCGTATTCGATCACAATCTTGATGTCGTTCCACTTCTTCTCGTATTCTTCCCGGTCCTTATTGAACAAAGAGCTCAATTTGTCAGCAACCTTCTTGGTGATATAGGTCGATATTTTCTTGACCGCGCCATCTGCCTGCAGGTAACTCCTCGAAACGTTCAACGGAATATCCGGCGAATCTATCACACCTCTCAGCATTTGCAGAAAATCAGGTACGATTCCCTCTACGTTGTCGGTTACGAAAACCTGGTTCTGATAGAGCTGAATGCGATCCTTCTGAACATCTATGTTGGTGGTCAGCTTCGGGAAGTAAAGAATCCCCGTAAGGTTGAAAGGATAGTCCACATTCAAATGAATATGGAACAGGGGCTCCTCAAACTGCATTGGATATAACTCCCTGTAGAAGGCCTTGTAATCTTCATCCTTCAGGTCAGTAGGCTGTTTGGTCCAGGCCGGATCCGTATTGTTGATGATCCTGTCAACAGTGATCATTTTCTGAGGCTCAGTTGTCTCCTTGCCGTCTTTGTCTTTGATCGTCTTCGGTTTGTGATCCGGATCTGCAATCTCTTCCGTACCAAACTTGATCGGAATCGGCATGAACTTGTTGTATTTCAGCAACAGCTCGTTGATTCTTTGCTCTTCGAGGAATTCCGTCGAATCGTCGTCAATATGCAAAATGATTTCGGTACCCCGGTCTTTTTTGTCCGCTTTTTTCAGCGTGTACTCCGGTGAACCATCGCAGATCCAGTGAGCCGCTTCTTCATCTTCCCTGTAGGATTTCGTCAAGATCTCGACCTGGCTTGCCACCATGAACGACGAATAGAACCCCAGACCGAAGTGGCCGATGATTCCGGCGTCGTTCTTTTCGTCTTTGAACTTCTCAAGAAACTCCTCCGCTCCCGAAAAGGCGATGTCATTGATGTATTTCTTGACCTCCTCCTTCGACATGCCGATTCCCTGGTCTATGATGTGAAGCTTTTTACCTTCTTTGTCAATTTTCACCTCCAAGCGGGCCGAATCGACATCGCCCTTGTACTCTCCTATGGAAGCGAGATGCTTCAACTTGAGCGTCGCATCCGTAGCGTTCGAGATCAGCTCTCTCAGGAATATCTCGTGATCGGAGTATAAAAACCTCTTGATCAGCGGAAAGATATTCTCAACATGAACATTGATTTTTCCTTTAGCCATATTTTTATTGTTTTTTTTTATTGTTTAAATTCATTCTTACTCTTGCCAATCAAAAGAAATACCAAACCACCATCTATGACAAGATGACAGAACCCGCCGAATTCTTATCTTTGTTTCAGCAATGGTTCATTGAGAAACTCTCAAAGTCACCTTCGCATTAAAAAGGACTCGCAAATTAACATTGTAAAAAAATGATGTACAATTCCACAATAACGGGCATGGGATTCTTCGTGCCGGACAATGTTGTCACCAATGACGACCTGACCAAAATGATGGATACCAGTGATGAATGGATCCAGGAAAGAACAGGAATAAAGGAGAGAAGGTGGATCCCTGAAGGGAGTGATGAAACGTCTGCCACTATGGGAGCCAAAGCTGCCAAAATAGCCATTGAGCGATCAGGACTTTCAAAAGACGACATTGACTTCATTGTCTTCGCGACATTGAGTCCCGACTATTATTTCCCGGGATGCGGGGTCCAGATCCAGGAGATGCTTGAAATGAACACCATCGGCGCCCTGGACGTGAGAAATCAATGCTCGGGCTTTGTCTATGCCCTTTCTGTTGCGGATCAGTTCATCAAAACCGGAATGTACAAGAATATTCTTGTGATCGGATCGGAATACCACTCGAATGGTCTTGACAAGACCACCCGGGGAAGAGGGGTTTCAGTCATCTTTGGAGACGGAGCCGGAGCCTGCGTGCTCTCCAGAACCGAGGATTCCAACAAAGGCATTCTGTCGTCGCATCTGCACAGCGAAGGAAAATATGCCGACAAGTTGATCGTTGCCTCGCCCAGCATCAAGCATTGGGTGCCCGAAATCATCGCTGCCAAAGACGAGGACGTTTCCTATTTTCCGTTTATGGACGGAACTTTCGTCTTCAAAAACGCCGTCGTCCGTTTCAGCGAGGTCATCATGGAGGCCCTTACAGCAAATCAGGTTCGACCTGAGGACATCGATCTCTTTATACCACACCAGGCCAATCTGAGGATCTCTCAATTCATTCAGCAAAAATTCAAACTGCGCGATGACCAGGTCTATAACAACATCATGAAATACGGGAATACGACTGCAGCTTCGATTATCATTGCCCTGACAGAAGCCTGGGAAAGCGGAAAAGTGAAAGAGGGGGACATCGTTCTTCTCGCCGCCTTCGGCAGTGGATTCACCTGGGGCAGCGTCTTGATGCGCTGGTAAAAAATTAATTTTAGGAAGCGTAACTGTCGTCCCAGTCCTTGACATGGGGCTCTCCGAGTTTGCCCTCGGTTTTCGCCACAATCATGGAAACGGTTGCATCACCTGTGACATTGACAACGGTGCGACACATGTCCAGGGGTCTGTCGACGGCAAAAATCAGCGCCAGACCTGCTTCTGGAATTCCCGCTTGTGCGAGGACGATCACCAGCATTACCATGCCTGCTCCCGGAACGGCAGCCGACCCGATGCTTGCAAGGGTCGCCGTGGCAACGATACCCAGCTGAACTCCTAAACTCAGATCCATTCCAAAGGCCTGCGCGATGAACACCGCGGCTACCGCCTGGTACAAACTCGTGCCATCCATGTTGATGGTTGCCCCTATGGGAAGAACGAAACTGGACACCTCCTCTTCGACACCCAGGTGCTCGTTCACCCGCTCCATGGTGACAGGAAGAGTAGCGGCGCTCGAACTCGTCGAGAAAGCCAAAAGCTGGGCCGGAGAAATACCCTGGAGGAATTTCACAGGTTTCATGCCGGTAAAGGCATAAACCAAACCAATGTAAAAAGAGATCATCAGCGTCAGCCCCAGTAAAACTGTCAGGGCATACCACAACAGAGCCACAAACAGGTCTGCGCTGGGAGACTCGGCAATAAGGGCAGCGAGCAGCGCAAACACGCCGTAGGGTGCTGCCAACATAATAAGATCAATCATTTTCAGGATAACCTCATTGAAACTTGAGAAGAAATCCTTGACGGGTTTGGCCCGTTCCTCGGGCAAAAGAATAAGACCGACCCCGAAGAAGATCGCAAAGAAAATTACCTGTAACATGTTTTTGTTCTCCCCTGATGCCCCGATAATATTGTCCGGCACAAGGTCCACAAGGGCCTTGAGCGGGCCCTGCTGTTTTTGATTCTGAGCCTCATCCTTGTATTTCTGTGTGCTTTGGGAATAGTTTGAGACCAGCTCCGTTCTCGTTTCCTCAGTTATGGATTTGCCCGGAACAATTATGTTTACAAGAAAAAGCCCAATAGTCACGGCGATGATCGTTGTCAGCAAATAAGTGATGACAGTCTTCCCTCCCATTTTGGAGAGTTTGGAGATGTCCTTGAGGTCAGAAACCCCTGTGATCAGGGATCCCAGGATCAAGGGCACGGCAATCAACTTCAAGGCGTTGATGAAAATGGTACCGAATGGCTTGATCCAGTCCTGAACCACTTCCTTGCCCCATGAAAAATTGACCATGAGCAATCCGAAGAGCACTCCAAGAACCATTCCGATCAATATTTTCCAATGTAGCGCCATTTTTTTCATTTCTCTTTGAATTTTGAAGATTTCCCCTGGGTGATTTGAGCGGGGAAGATACTAAAATATTTTTCTCCTCAGGATGATGCAACAGGTTCAGAAACTCCAGCTCCGATTGCTTTTTCAGAAATATTTCATGAATTATTTTTGAGAATGGTTACATTTGCCAAAATTTTGATTGATGGAGAAATTGAAAGAAAGATGGGGCATTGAGTCCAATTTTCAAATTGTCATAATTTTTATCGTATTTGCCATCAACGGATCGCTTTCGATGTATCTGACAAATCCGGTCACGGACCTGATAGGCATTTCCAAAGAGACAACCAACCCATGGGTGTACTGGCCGATTCGTATTCTTGTCGTATTCGTTGTCTATCAGATCACCCTGGTCTTTGTCGGGGCCCTGTTCGGTCAAAAGAAATTCTTTTGGAACATGGAAAAGAAGATGTTGGCACGTATGGGATTCAAACGTTTTCTCGAGTAATTTTTCGTCTCTCGAAAAAATAGGAATAGAGCCAGGTCAGCGTGAAAGACGGGAAAAAATCCAGTCCCGGTATCGCTTCCTCCAGAAAAGAGACCACCCCGGCGATCTTACCTACTGTTCCCGGGTACATCCGCACCATTAAATAAGCAGAGAGCGGAGCCCAAACGACATCAGCAATAGGAAAAAAGAAGGAAAGCATGCCCAGGGCATCGAAGAGAAGCCCGATCCAGAACCTATTTTTCATGCTGAGATTCTCCACAACCTATCCTTTATCCCAACTGTTCTTAGCACGAATGCTCTTGTAGAGCTTGATCCCGAGCATGAGCACTACGGACACGCCAACAATGCCCAAAACTCCAAAGACCCAGCCCAGTGTATTCTTCAAAACAACGAGGAAGACACAGGCAAAAAGAATAATCGTAGCGACTTCGTTCCAGATTCTAAGGCCATAGGCAGAATATTTCAAATCACCCTTTTCTATTTGCTTGTACATCACGTGGCACGACCAGTGGTAAGCATAAAGCAAAAGGACAAATCCAAGTTTGATCAGCATCCAGGGAGCTTCGAGCCAAAAAGGCTGAAGCCACAGCAACCATGCGGCGAAAAGAGATGCCAGGACAGCCGAGGGCCAGGTGATGATATACCAAAGTCTTTTTGACATCAGCGCATACTGTTTCCGCAATATCGACCGGGCAGGCTCGTCTTTCTCATCTGCTTCCTTGTAATAGATGAAGAGCCGAATGATGTAAAAAAGGCCCGCAAACCAGGTGGTGACAAATATGATATGAAGTGATTTGATATACAGGTATTCCATGCGTGCTATATCAGGTATTCCAGGCTGCAGCAGGTTCCAGGTCGGCGACCTCCCACTCCCTGATCCAGTTGCTCATGACCTCTACCCAGGGATCATAGTCATTGAGGCATCCAATGTGCCTGAAATCCTCACCTCCGGCCTCGAGGAATTCCTCCTTGCCTTCCATAGCTATTTCTTCCAGGGTCTCAAGGCAATCCGACACGAACGCCGGTGTGATAACCGCCAACTTCCTGACACCTTCTTCCGCGAGTCGCTCCAATTCAAAATCTGTATAAGGCCTCAACCACGGATCCTTGAGCAACCGCGACTGGAAGGAGTCGCTGAACGTACCGGGTTTGAGCTTCATGTGCTCGGCAATGGCCTTGGTAGTCTCGAAACACTGATGCCTGTAACAGGTCTTGTGTGCTTCAGATTTTACCTGGCAACAGCTGCCGTCAATCTTGCAATGATTTCCGGTGAAATCCGATTTGTAAATATGGCGCTCCGGAATTCCGTGATAGGAGAATAGAATGTGATCATAGTCGAAACCTTTGAGCTGCTCCTCGATGTTGCGGCACATCACCTCGATATAGTCTTCTTTGTCGTAAAAGGGCTCTACCAGATCCATTTTTATCCCGGGAAAGGATTTTTCAATCACCTCTTTGGCTTTCTCGACAACCGTCTCGTAGGAGGACATGGCATAATGCGGGTACAATGGCACAAGCAGCACTTCATCCACACCCTGATCGGTTAATTCCTTGAATCCTTTTTCAATGCTCATCGATCCATAACGCATGCCAAGAGCGACGGGGAGGTCCATCAAATCGCGCAATTTCTCGGTAAATCGCTCTGAGATCACCACCAGGGGAGATCCTTCTTTCCACCAGATTTTTTTGTACGCTGCCGCGGATTTTCGAGGCCTGGTATTCAGGATGATCCCCTTTATCAGCAAGAATCGCTTCCAGTAGGCGATGTCAATCACCCTTTCATCCATTAGAAACTCATCCAAATATTTACGCACATCGCTCACCTTTGTGCTGTCAGGTGAACCCAGGTTGACAAGTAATACTCCTTTTTTTGACAAAATGAACTGTTTTTAGTTAGATTTTCAAACTGTGCAAAGATACTATTTTTAGCTCTGAACTGAATTGAGCGATTCGCTTTTTCAAGCGCGATTCAATAAACTTCTATCGATATTTTTTTTATTTCTTCCGATATCTATTGGTGCGGAAAGTATATATTTTTGTCACGACTAAAAAATCAAATCGCTTGCCAACGCCTATGAACACTGTTATTTAGAAAGATTCTAATTTACGAGACCAAAGTTTTGGAGGTGATATATGTCATAGTTTTTAATTTTCCTGAAGCGTAATTTTGAACCATCTCTTCTTTGGAATATCGATTAAAAACTAAGGTGTAACGAATACCACAGGAATGACAAAAAACCCGGATTGCAAAAAGTTCTATTTGATCGGTCTTAATTACAAAAAGGCCGATGTAGAGACCAGAAGCAAGTTCAGTTTGAGCAAGGACCAACAGGAGGCCCTTTTGTCTGAAGCCAAGGACAATGGTGTCAACAGTGTTGTTGTCTTATCTACTTGCAATCGCGTTGAGATCATGGGCTTTTCCAAGCACCCCTTCCAGCTGATTTCATTATTGTGTAAATACTCCAAGGGGAACGTCGAAGAATTTGCTGAAGTATCCTATGTCTACAAGAACAGTGAGGCAGCGGAGCATGTGATTCGAATTGCAACGGGTCTGGACAGCCAGATACTCGGTGACTATGAGATCGTCGGACAACTCAAGGAAGCTTTTGGTCGGGCCAAAGAAGCAGGCACGCTCAATGCCTATCTCGAGCGACTGTTCAATACCGCCTTGCACGCAAGCAAAGAAACCAAGAACAAGACAAGCATCAGCTCAGGAACAACAACTGTATCCTATGCTGCCATTCAATACATAAAAGACAAGTACAAGGAATACGACGGAAGAAGAATCCTGGTATACGGATTGGGTGACATCGGAGAAAGCACGGCGAAGAGCTGCTCGGAATACCTCAAAGGGCACGAAGTGACCGTGATCAATCGAACCGATGCCAAGGCCTTTGAATTGACCAAGAGCGTTCAGGTCAAAGCCCGTAAGCACGAAGAGCTACAGGAGGAAATTCAGAACAACGACATAGTTATAGTCGCAACAGGCGCCTCGAGTCCAACAGTGAAAGCTGAGGATGTAAAAAATGGAAAAAAGCAACTTATCATAGATCTTTCAATCCCGAGGAATGTCGATCCCGCTTTGTCCAATCAAAAAGACAAGGAAATCATCGACGTTGATGTTTTGTCTGAAAAGACGGAGCAGACCCTGGAAGAAAGAAGAAAACAGATTCCCCTGGTCGAGGAGATCATTCAAAAGCACAAAGTAGAGTTCTATGAATGGCTCTCTTTCCGCAAGAGCACTCCAGCGATCAACTCGCTTAAAAAATCCCTGGAGACGATCCAGAAGGACGCCATTACGGCCCATGCACGAAAAGCGGAACATGAAAACATGGAGCTCCTTGAAGACGTAACTTCACAAATGATCAGTAAAATAGTCTCAAAATTCGCGCTTCACCTTAAAGCCGACAATTCCAAGGCGAATCAAAGCATCCGAGTGATGAAAGAGGTATTCAACCTGGAAGAGACTACTGAAGAATAGCATGAAAACCGTTATACGCATTGGAACCAGATCCAGTCAGCTGGCACTTTGGCAGGCGCATACTGTGTCTGACCAGCTCGTTCATCTCGGTCATGAAACAGAGATTGTAAAGATCGATTCCATCGGTGATGAAGTGCTGAACAAACCCCTGTATGAACTGGGTACGACCGGTGTTTTCACGAGAAACCTGGATATTGCCCTTCTCAACGGGCGGATCGACATAGCCGTGCATTCCCTGAAAGATGTCCCCACTCAACTGCCAAAGGGAATTGAACAGGCTGCTGTTCTCAAACGCGGGAACCATCAGGACATACTGGTATTAAAAAACAACGAGGAATTTTTCTCCAATCCAACCGCGACAATTGCCACCGGGAGTCAGAGAAGGAAAGCTCAATGGCTTTACAGATTTCCGAACCATACCATAACCGGACTTCGCGGCAACGTGAATACCCGGCTCAGCAAATTGAGATCGAATGACTGGGATGGAGCCATATTTGCCCTCGCAGGTCTGAAACGAATTGGAATCTTGCCCAAAGAGAACATCAAGCTCGACTGGATGCTGCCTGCACCTGCTCAAGGCGCTGTCATGATCGCGGCACTATCCGAAAACGAGGAGCTCCTGGAGATATGTGCTGAGATCAACGATCGGGAAACAGAAATTTGCACCCGCCTGGAAAGGGAATTCCTGAGGAGACTGGAAGGAGGGTGTTCCGCTCCGATAGGCGCATTGGCGCAGATCAGGGATGACCAGCTCACCTTTAAAGGGGCACTTTTCAGTCTTGACGGGAAGAGGAAGATCGAGTTCAGCAAGACCGTAGCAACATCCCATATTTCGGATTTGGCGGAATTCGCTGCTGACTACATACTCGAACGAGGAGGAAAAAAATTGCTTCGCCAGATTGGGCAAGTTGAAAAGAAATATCGTGTATTTTCAACCAAACACATCTCGATCTCTCAGAGCAGCGAGCTGAACAAGGACGTGGGTATTGAAATGAGTGACTTCATAACCGTGAGGCATCAGCGGATCAAGGCTGCCGACCTCAAGAAGGAAATGCCTCATGTCATCCTGACCAGTCAAAACGCAGTTGAATCACTCGTCGACAGTGCCGAGGGAAAAGATCTCAAGATCGGGAACATCTATTGTGTTGGCAGAAGGACCAAACGACTTATTGAAAAGCGCCTGGGGACGGTAACCCACTCGGCAGGCTCCGCTCGCAAACTTGCGGAATACCTGGTGGATGTTTTTGATGAACCCCAGGACTTCACTTTTTTCTGTGGAGATTTGAGAAGGGATGAGCTTCCAAGTCTGCTTGAGAAACACAAACACACCGTCCACGAGGTGGTGAGTTATTTGACCTTGATGACCCCTGACAAACTTAAGAGTTCCTACGATGGACTTTTGTTTTTCAGTCCTTCAGGAATAGAGAGCTACCTTCAAAAGAACAAACCGGGAGCCGAAGTTGCATTTTGCATCGGCGGAACAACAGCGGGAGCTGCGCGCGAGGCTTTTCAGAAGGTCGTCGAAGCCAAAAGCCCTTCGGTCGAGGCAGTGCTCCAGTCAGTCAATGACCACTTTATAACAAAACAAGGATCATGAACAGAACCAGAAGATTAAGGACCACTGGTGGCATTCGAAGCTTGGTCCGAGAGAACCAATTGAAAATTGACGATCTTATTTACCCGATCTTCATTGAGGAGGGCAAGGGCATCAAAAAGGAAATCGAGTCCATGCCCGGTATTTTCCGCTTTTCACTTGACATCTTACCGGAAGAATTGAATACCGTAAAAGAACTCGGGATACGAGCCATAATTCTGTTTGGCATCCCTGATTCGAAGGACGAGATCGGATCTGAGACCTGGAACGATCAGGGTATCATTCAAAAGTCGATCCGGTTCATCAAAAAGCACTATCCTGAACTCTATGTGATCACGGATGTCTGTTTCTGCGAATACACCAGTCATGGTCATTGCGGAATCATTCACAACAATGACGTTGACAACGACGCGACCCTAAAAAATCTTTCAAAGCAGGCCATATCTCATGCCCGCGCAGGCGCCGATATGGTTGCGCCCTCGGGAATGATGGACGGAATGATTCGAACCCTTCGGGAATCCCTTGACAAAGAAGGCTTTTATCAGTTGCCAATCATGTCATATGCGGTAAAATACTCCTCTTCCTACTACGGTCCCTTCAGGGATGCGGCGGACTCAGCACCCAGTTTTGGTGACCGGCGAACCTACCAGATGGACCCTGCCAATCGCAGGGAAGCGTTCCGTGAAGCCGATTTTGACAAGGCAGAAGGAGCTGACATTCTCATGGTAAAACCCGCTTTGTCCTACCTCGACATCATCAGGGATCTGCGAAACAATTACAATATCCCGATTGCATGTTACAATGTGAGTGGCGAATATGCCATGATCAAGGCCGCAGGTGAAAAGGGCTGGATCGACGAGCAGAAAGTCATGATGGAGAGTCTGCTCTCCATGAAACGTGCCGGCGCAGACCTGATCATCACCTATTTTGCAAAAGAAGTGGCCCGATTGCTCCGGGAACAACAATAAAAAGAATCGAAATGAACCTGAAAAATTCGTCAATCCTATTTGAAAGGGGCCAGAAAAACCTCGTTGGCGCAGTAAATTCTCCGGTTAGGGCCTTCAAATCCGTCGGAGGCTCGCCCGTATTTATAGATCACGCAAAAGGAAGTCAAATTGTGGATGTGGATGGCAACCGCTACCTGGACCTGGTGCTCTCTTACGGGCCCATGATTCTTGGACATCAATACCCAAAGGTACAGGAGGCTGTTTCAAAAGCAATGAAAAAAGGATATACTTTTGGGGCCTCCACAGAAGGAGAGATCGAACTGGCTGAACTGGTCTGTGAAGCTTTTCCCGGAATGGACAAGGTTCGCTTTGTAAATTCGGGAACGGAAGCCGTTCTGAGTGCCATCCGATTGGCCCGCGCCTTTACCGGCAAGAACCAGATCATCAAATTCTCAGGTTGTTACCACGGGCATTCCGACTCGCTGCTCGTCGCTGCGGGCTCCGGCCTTGCCACCCTGAGTTTGCCCGGGAGCAAAGGCGTTCCCGAAGAGGCCGTGAAAAACACTTTGATTGCCCAGTTCAATGACATCGAAAGCGTAAAAAAGCAGATCGATTCGCACAATGACATCGCTGCCGTCATACTGGAACCCGTTGCGGGAAACATGGGTGTGGTGGTACCGGATCCCGACTTCCTTGAGGAACTAAGGCGAGTAACCCGGGAAAAAGGAATTCTCATCATTGCGGATGAAGTGATGACGGGTTTTCGATCCAAGTTCGGAGGGGCCCAGGAACTCTTGGGTTTGGAGGCCGACATCACCTGCCTAGGCAAGGTGATCGGTGGCGGATTTCCAGTCGGAGCCTACGGCGCGAGAGAGGAAATCATGCAAATGGTGGCGCCCCTGGGTGAAATGTACCAGGCAGGAACGCTCTCCGGAAATCCAATCGCAATGGCATGCGGCCTTTCAACCCTTCTTGAATTGAAGGCTTCTGATCCGTATAAAGACTTGAATGAAACCGCTTTGAAGATCAAAGACATTTTGCTCAAAGCGGCTGACAAATACAAAGTTGATCTGCAGGTGAACCATTTTGGCTCCATGATCAACGCATTTTTCACAAATCAAAAGGTAACCGATTTCTCTACGGCTCAATCCAGTGACACGGAGAAGTTCAAGATCTTCTTCTGGAGCATGATGGAGAATGGGGTTTTCCTGCCTCCTTCCCAATTCGAGGCCTGGTTCTTGTGCACAGCAATCGATGAAAATGATTTGAACGCATTTGAAAAGGCAGTTGACGCCTCTTTCAAAACCATTTCAAACAAATTCAATTTATGACAACAATAAAAAACGATCTTTTCCTCAGGGCCCTGCGGGGTGAAACCGTTTCACGACCCCCGGTCTGGATGATGAGACAGGCAGGGAGATACCTGCCCGAGTTTATGGCCATACGAGAGAAGTACGACTTCTTCACACGCTGCCAAACACCGGAATTGGCCGCTGAGATAACGGTGCAACCCATCAGGCGCTATGGCATGGATGCCGCCATACTTTTCTCCGATATCCTGGTAGTGCCCCAGGCGATGAACATCCCCTTTGAAATGAAACCGGGAGTGGGACCTTTCCTTCAAAACCCGATCAGAACCGCAGTGCAGGTCGAAAAAACTCCTGTTCCTGATGTTCATGAAACCCTGGGTTATGTTATGGATGCCATAAAACTGACCAAAGAGATGTTGGAAGACGAAATTCCACTGATTGGTTTTGCCGGATCTCCCTGGACGGTTTTTTGCTATTGTGTGCAGGGCCAGGGCTCAAAATCGTTTGACCGGGCCAAAGAATTTTGCTTCACGCAGCCCGAAGCGGCGCATATGCTGCTCCAGAAAATAACGGATACAACCATTTCCTACCTGAAGGCCAAAGTTGAGGCAGGCGTGAATGCCGTGCAAATCTTTGACTCCTGGGGAGGCATGCTCTCCCCTGTCGATTTCAGGGAGTTTTCATGGCGTTACATGGAGCAGATCATCAATGCGCTTCACGATCAGGTCCCTGTGATCGCATTTGCGAAGGGGTGCTGGTTCGCTCTTGAGGAAATGGCGAATTCCAATGTATCTGCATTGGGTGTTGACTGGACGATCAGTCCGAAACTGGCACGCGAATTCACTGGTGGCAAGGTGACCTTGCAGGGGAATATGGATCCCTCTCGTTTGCTGTCACCTCCCAAAACGATCAAAAAAATGGTCAGGGATATGATCGATGAGTTCGGAAAAGACAAATACGTCGTAAATTTGGGCCATGGCATATTGCCGAACATCCCCGTGGATCACGCGCGGGCATTCATTGAGGCCGTAAAGGAATACGAGGCCTGACCGAACACAAGGTCCGAACCCATTAACAACAACCCTGCAATGCAGACGACGCTGATTCAGAAATACAATATCCCGGGACCCCGGTACACCAGTTACCCAACCGTTCCTTTTTGGGACAAAGAGGGAATCGCGCTTCCCGACTGGAAGGAAACTGTAAAAAGAGCCTTCCGCGAAAGCAATGACACAGAAGGGATCAGCCTGTACATACACCTGCCCTTTTGCGAAAACCTCTGTACTTTTTGCGCTTGCCACAAGCGGATAACGAAAAGACACAGCGTAGAGGAGCCGTACCTGGATACTGTTCTCAAGGAATGGGATCTTTACTGTGATCTGCTGGAAGAGCGACCGAAGATCAAAGAGATTCACCTGGGAGGAGGCACCCCAACTTTTTTCTCGGCTGAGAACCTGAAAAGACTCATCGATGGCATCTTTAAACGAGCAGATCGTTTTGAGGACTTCGAATTCAGCTATGAGGGACACCCGAACCACACAAGTGAAAAACAGCTTCAGACGCTATACGATCTGGGGTCCAGACGCAACAGCTTTGGGATTCAGGACTACGATCCCGTGGTCCAAAAAGCCATCAACCGAATCCAAAGCTTTGAGCAGGTCAAAAAAATTCACGAGCTGTCAAGAAAAATAGGATATACTTCGATCAGTCACGACCTGGTTTTCGGACTGCCTTTTCAAACCGAATCCAGCATACGCGGCACCATTGAGAATACGGTCAAGCTGATGCCCGACAGGATTGCTTATTACAGCTATGCCCATGTTCCCTGGATCAAGGGCGTTGGCCAACGCGGCTTTGACGAAAACGACCTTCCGAAGGACCATGAGAAAAGACATTTGTACGAACTCGGCAAACAGATGTTCTTTGACGCAGGTTACGTGGAGATTGGCATGGACCATTTTGCCCTGCCAACCGATTCCCTTTACAAGGCCATGGAGTCGAAGAAGCTCCATCGGAATTTCATGGGTTACACAGCGGGCAAAACGCATCTGATGATCGGACTGGGCATGTCGTCCATAAGCGATTCCTGGTATGCATTCGCTCAAAATGAGAAGTCGGTTGAAGACTATCAGGAACGGGTCAATAAAGGTTTACTCCCCGTATTTCGCGGGCATCTGCTCACCGAGACCGACCTGATCATACGACAGCACATCCTCAACCTGATGTGCCATCTCGAAACGGACTGGAAACTTGGACTCACCGAAAAGCAGCGTGAAGAAATCCTGGACAGACTCAAGGAAATGTTTGACGATGGCTTGCTCGAACAGAAGGGAAGCAAATTGAAAGTCAAGGAAAAAGGCCGGATGTTTGTCAGGAACATTTGTATGGCCTTCGATCTGAGACTTCTCGAAAACAAGCCTCAAACCCGCATCTTTTCGATGACTATCTGATCACTTTGTCTTGGACCCGTATTTCTTCATGAACTTGTCGAGCTTCGGATTGATCACAGCCCTGCAATAGCCCTGATTCTTGTTGTTCAGGTAATAATTTTTGTGATAATCCTCAGCCATGTAGAACACATCCATGGGAGTCACCTCCGTGACTATGGGATCATCGTAAACCTTTTCTGCAGTCAATTGGGAAATGATTTCCTCAGCTGCGGCTTTCTGTTCTTCATTGTGATAAAAGATCGCTGACCTGTATTGGGTTCCGACATCATTCCCCTGTCGGTTCAAAGTCGTCGGGTCGTGGGTGTAGAAAAATATGTCGAGCAGCTCCCGATAATTGATCACTGACGGGTCGTATTTGATCTGAATCGCCTCCGCATGCCCTGTAGTTCCGGTGCATACTTCCCGATAAGACGGGTTCTTAACGCTCCCACCCGTATAACCCGGATAAACGGATTCAACTCCTTTAAGCTGCTGAAAAATAGCCTCGGTGCACCAGAAGCAACCGTTTCCGAAAGTGGCAACTGCCAAATCATTGTTCATATTTTTACCTTTTTGCGCATTCACCTGAAGGACAAGGGTCAAAATGGCCATCCCCAGGAAAACTCTTATTGATCTCATTACTTTTTTTCACCTTAGGACGTCAGAAACACCCTTACATTACAACCCAGAATCGTTTTTTGACGGATAAACATTAATCCCTGGGAATTAGTTTGTAAGGGAAGGCAACCAGACTCTCGGCCCCATTGGATCCAACGCTGGAGACACCGAAAAGATAATTGTCGATAACCAGGTTCTCCAGAACATGGCTGTTTTTCTTACCGATGTAAGTGCTGTGCTCCCATTGCGGGGAGGTCGTCTTGCGCCAATACACTTTGTACCCTGCCAATGTGGGGTCATCCGAAGCGTCCCACTGAAGCCTCGTTGAGGGTTGAACCGCGCCACCGATGCTCAAATTCTTCGGAGCCTCCGGAGCGGAAGCCAAAGCAGCCAATGTTAGCGCATTGACCGCAGTCAGGCGGGCCGCGTAGTCAAAATCCACCCATTCGATAACGTCTCCGTATTTGATTCCGTCTTCTTCCCTGAGATCCTGGTGCTGCCGGTTGTAATTCTCATGCGTCTCCATGATGCGAACACCGGTGAAACCCTCGTCGTTAAAAGGCCTGTGATGCCCTCCCCGGCCGAATCTATCCAATCTGTAGATCATGATCGCATCCAGGTTTGTCATGTACTCGTCGGTAATCCGATCTATGTAACGGGCCAATTGGCGGGAAGGACCGTCAACCTCTCCCCCGTAAAAACGCATGGCCCTTTTCTCCTTATCTGTCAGGGTCATCGACATAGCCTCCGAAAACACCCTGAAGGTGCCATTGTCAATAACCCCGTCGATACCGTGGATGTTTCCTATCATGTCGTTGTTGATGATCCCGATGATGTCCCAACCCTCATTTTTTGCCTTTTTAGCCAGATGCTTGCCTCCATAAAGACCCTGTTCCTCCCCCGAAAGGCCGACATAAACAATGGAGACCGGGAAATCGTATTTGCTCAGCACCCGGGCAGCTTCGATGGTACCGGCCATACCTGAGGCGTTGTCGTTGGCTCCGGGTGAATCGGAGGTGTAGTTATTCACATCAGAAACCCTCGAATCGATGTCGCCTGACATGATCACATAGCGATCGGGAAAGACGCTCCCTCTTTGAATGGCCACGACATTGACAATTTTGGTGTCCCGAGTGATCCGCCTGTCGTTCTTGGGTTCCACGGCCGAATGATAGAACACCTCAAGACAATTGTCACACTGGTCCGATATCCTGTCAAACTCAGATTTTATCCAACGCCTTGCAGCGCCTATTCCACGCTCCTCAGACACGGTGTCTGAAAGCGTGTGTCGTGTTCCGAAGTCGACCAGTTTTCTTATGTCTTTCTCAATCCTTTCTGCCGATGGCGCAGTTGAGATTTCCTGCAGCATTTCCGAAACCGGGGTTTGGGCATTTGCCAGGGAGACCAGCATCAAAAGGGTTACTATCCACGTTTTGTTCATCGTATCGATCATCTAATTGTTTCTTGCATATTATTTGAGCTCCGGTTGTAGCTGCTCCTTCTCGAGTTCTTTCAGCTCCTTCAAAACGACCTCGAGCATGTCGTCGGTAAAGTCCAAATGAGTCACCAGGCGCAGCTTTCCCTGCCCCATAGTGATCATCAGGATGTTCTTGTCTGACATCGCCTTTAAAAATGCGGCTTCATCCACATCGTCCTCCAGGTTGAATATGACAATGTTGGTGTCTATGGGCTCCACCTTCCGCACATAGGAGCACGACTCAAGGGTCTGCCCAAGCAAGCGCGCTCTGCGATGATCCTCTGCCAGGCGATCCACATGGTTGTCCAGGGCGTAAATCCCGGCTGCTGCCAGATAACCTACCTGCCTCATGGCTCCACCGAACAACTTTCGTATTCGAATCGCCCTCCTTATGGTTTTCTCGTCAGAGAGAAGCACAGATCCGACAGGAGTGCCCAGTCCCTTTGACAAGCAAACGGATATGGTGTCAAAGACTTTTCCATAGATCTTTGGGTCTTCCCCTTTCTCTACCAGTGCATTGAACAAACGAGCCCCATCGAGATGATAGCTGAGACCGTGTTTTCGACAAACTTTCTCAATTCGCTTCAATTCGTCAAATGACCAGCAGGCGCCTCCTCCCTTGTTGGTTGTATTTTCAACAGCCACCAAACGGGTTTGTGCCTGGTGATAGTCATGTGGCGGATTGATGCTCGCTTCGACCTGCTCAGCAGTGAACATTCCCCGATGACCATCCACGAGCTTGCAGGAAACACCTGAATTGAATGAGGCCCCACCTCCCTCGTAATTGTATACATGGGCCCATTTGTCACATATCATCTGTTCCCCGGGCTGGGTGTGCAACTTAATGGCCGTTTGATTCGCCATGGTGCCGGAAGGAAAGAACAAGGCGGATTCCATACCGAAAAGATTCGCTATTTTTTCCTGTAGTCTTTGGGCGGTAGGATCAGCGCCAAAGACGTCATCTCCCACCTCGGCTTGCATCATGGCCTCCAACATTCCGGGCGTAGGTCTTGTAATTGTGTCACTGATCAGGTTGATCTCTTGTCTCATAACTAATCTCTAAATCTGCTGACAAGTCGACCCAGGAACTCGAAACTGCTTTCCAGGTCAAACTTGAAGCGGTCATTTTCTTTTTTTTGCGCCAGCTGGTTGATGGCCATGTCTGTAAGCTGCAGAATGCGCGCATAGCCTCCTGTTGTCGGACAGTCTCGCATCATGACAATGAGCTTCCCGGAAGGAGTGATCTGCACGGTTCCGGGAATTGTGATCGATGTTATGATCTCATTGTTCTTCAAAGCCGGGAACTTGTTCTTCAGCTGGTAGCCCATCCGGTTGCAAAGAGGATCGATCTTAAAAGTCATCGAGAACAACTTGTCTCTCTGCTTTTTCGTCAGTCGATTGTACTCGGGTCCCTTGGTCACCTCTAATTTTTTTGTCGTGAAGTGCGACGGCTTGACCTTCAACTTTGAAGTTGTGATCTCAAGTTCGGAGTCGTAACTCGCGATCCTGAGTCTGTCCCCCTTTTTTACCGTGCTTTTTGGCGTGACGCCATCATACATGGAATAGCTTCCCATTACCTTTTCGGTCAGGAAGCCTCCCTTGACTCCCAGATAGGCTCTCACACCCATGTTCATCTTTCCAAAGCTCAGGACATCACTTGTCCTGACGGAATAAGCGTGGTTCATCTGTATCGGCTTTCCGTTGAGTTCAGGTGAAAGATCGGCTCCTGTAAGCACAAACAGGGTGTGATCTTCAAACATGATTTTGGGCCCGGTCATTGTCATTTCGAGAACAGGCAAATCCTCGTCATTGTTGAGCAACTTATTTGCGAGTATGGCGCTGTACTTGTCCATAGTACCCGAAATAGGCACCCCAAAGGACCTGTAGCCTTTTCGACCCAAATCCTGGACCGAGGTCTGGAGGCTGTCTGACAAGATGAGTATATTGTTATCCATACACCTCGCTTTGTGGAACATAGTTCCCGGAGTCAACTTGCTTGAGAATCTTTTCATACTCCTCAAGATCAATGGGAAAAAATTGAACCTTATCCCCCGCTACAGCAAAGCAGGGAGGGAACTTGCCAACATCGAAAAAACTCAGCGGACTGTTACCGATGATGTTCCAACCGCCGGGGCTAACTCTCGGATATACCCCTGTCTGATTTCCGGCAATCCCGACATCACCTCTTTTGATCTCCCTGCGCGGCTTGTCCTTGCGCTTGAAATGGAGCTTCTCATCCAACCCTCCTAAATACAGGAATCCGGGCAGGAAACCGATAAAATACACATCGTACAAACCAGAGCTGTGGAGGGCAATGAACTTCTCCTGACTTATTTTTTTGGCTTTGCATATTTCCGAAAGGTCCAGCGCGAACTTCTTGTCGTAACAGACCGGTATCTTCCAAAGCTTATAGGCCGTCAGAAGTTTCTGATCTTTTGTGGCATAGATTTCCTTGAGATCCGCGACCACGCCCGAATACTTGATCTTGGAAGTGTCGAAGAAGACGGTAAGGGAGTTATAGGCGGGTACCGTCTCCAGGACGTACTCGCCCATGTCAGCGTGAATCTTGTTTCGAAAGATGCTTATGTTTTTCAAGATCGGCTCCTGAATCTCCTTAGGCCATTCGACTAGTACTGCTATGCTCCCGAGGGGTTTGTACTTTAACTTGTATTTGTTCATTGAAGGTCCTTGATTAAATCGGCCAATTCCCTGGCAATGTCTACTGCTGATGGATTGTCTCCATGGATGCAAATGGTGTCTATATCTACATGTCTCACTTTGCCGGAAACAGAAACAACCTCTCCCTTGTTGATCATTCGCTCAACCCGCTCCCTGATTTCTTCGGGATCTGTTATTACGGCCCCGGGCTCACTTCGGGGAACCAGACCAAAAGCATCATTGTAATTTCTATCGGCAAAGGCCTCCACCGCATAGGGTATACCCGCTTCTTTCGACTTTCTCTCCAACTGGGAGCCAAAGGGTACATAGAGCACCAGGTCCTCTTTGAAAAACCCGAGCACGTTGACAATAAGTTTGGCCAGGTCCGAGGATCGGGCTGCCATATTGTAAAGGGCACCATGGGGCTTGACATGATGGATCTCCACATCCTCAAGTCTTGCCAGGGCTCCCAATTCCGCTACCTGATGGATCAACTGAGATCTCAGTCGCTCCCGGGGAACATATATCTCCTTGCGGCCAAAATTCGGCCGATCCTCAAACGAGGGATGCGCACCTATCTTCACGTCGTGCTCCTTTGCCAGACGCATCGTGGAGATCATCGTTTCCCTGTCTCCCGCATGGCCTCCACAGGCAATGTTGCAAGAGCTCAGATAGGGCATCAAATCGGCGTCATTTCCGATTCCTTCTCCCAAATCACAGTTGATGTCCATAGATTGATCCTTTAGCCGCTAATCACACCCCAGATGCTTTTCAATCCGAGAAAAAGCGTAACCCCGAAGATAAGGAATCCCAAGATATTTTGGAACCGATTGTTTGCATAGGCTCCCAAAACGTTCCGACGGTTCATCACCCACAGGAGAAATCCGCATATGACGGGCAGAAGAATCCCGTTGGCCACCTGGGCAAACTTGATGATCTCAATGGGTTTTATCCCCAGAGAAGCCAGTGCAACCCCCAGCAGCAGAATGGTCATCCAGACCGCCCTGAATTTTTTGGATTTCATGCTCTTTTCCCATCCGAAGATTCCCCGCACGGCATAAGCTGCTGCCAGGGGAGCCGTAACGGCCGAGGTGATCCCTGCTGCAAAAAGTCCAAGTGAGAGGAAATAGGTTGCTGATTCCCCGTAAAGGGGTCCAAGGGATTTCGCAAGGTCCACTGCGTTTTCCAGGGTCTGAGCATCGGATGCTGCAGCCGAGATTATAATGGACATCGACACAAGCCCGCCGAGAACTACGGCCAAAACCGTATCCCTGACCGCATCCCTGAGATGTTTTTCACCCTGCCATTTTTCCCGGACCAGGGAACTGTGCAAAAAAAGATTATAGGGTACCACAGTCGTTCCGATCAAACCAATGACAGTAAGAAGTCCTCCCTGGGGGATTCGGGGTGTGAAAGCACCCGACAGGACCTCACCAAGATCCGGGCGGGTAAGAAAGGCCGTGAGGACAAAAGACAAGCTCATCAGCAACACAAGAAGAAAGAGACTTCGCTCCAGCACCTTGTAGCTTCCGCTGATCAGAATCAGGAATGCCGCCAATCCCAGCAGCAGGACCAGGTAGTTCAAATCAAGTCCGAATACGTTGAACTCACTACCGGGTATCAAGGTGGACAAGCCCAGGACCCCTCCGCTAATGTTACCCGCTTCATAGGCTGCGTTTCCCACCACGATTGCCGAAAGAACCAGGAAGATCACAAGGGCCTTTCCAAAACCGGGATGGAGCTCCTCCCGAATCACCTCAGCCAAACCCTTCTGACTGATGAGTCCAAGTCGGGCCGACATTTCCTGCAGGACAATTGTAGCGATTACCGAAAGGACCATGGCCCAAAGCAAGGCAAAACCAAAGTTCACGCCTGCAATGCTGCACAGGGTTACCGTTCCCGGCCCGATGAAAGCTGCCGCAATCAGGGGGCCGGGCCCGATGCCCTTCAAGGTGAATCTTTTCATAGCCCCAGATAGGTTCCGATGGGCGAGCCATCAGGAATTCGGGGTGCTTTTTTGACTTCCCAGGCACCAGGATCCTTCAAAAAACGTGTGATCTCCTGCGAATTGAAACGGTTGATCGCCCTTTGAGCAGTGCTGCCTTCCTTGCCAAACAATTCGTCCGCCAGGGAGCGAAGTCGGTCAGCAGCAAGGGACCGGGCACCCTTGTAGGCATGCTTTGAAGCCACCAGGTCGTACATCGCCTCCAAAAGCTGCTCGTTGATGTGGTTCTGGATTTCTGTGAGATAGGGATCCTTGTGCTCTTTCCCAAATGTGTTTTCAATGAGCTTGTCGAGAACGTCCTCGAGGCCCAACTGATCTTTGTCCATGGCTTTTTGCGCCACGAGTCTTGAGGCCCTCTCCGGATGAAGAACAAATGAAAAAGTCATGCGAGAAGCTGTAGAGGCAGCCGAGAAAGGATCAAAGTCAACACCCAACTGGCTGATAAAGGATTCTCTTGTCCTTGGGTAGCCAAAAGCTCGTGGAAGGAACAGGTCCTGCTTATCTTTTGGAATGGCCAGGCGTTTGGCATCAATCGTCGCCATGAGGGATTCGAGAGCCCTTTGCTGTTCTTTCGCACTCAGTACTTTTGACGGCCCCTGCTTGCCACCCCTTACCCGGTATCCGTATTCCTGTCCGGCTATCAGCTTGGACACGGCCTCTGTTTGATACCTGTGATAAAAATAAAGAGGTACGAAAACATCTTCGAGCACGGAAAAGGGTTCGTCGACACGAATGTTGTCAGGGGAGAAATTGGAGATCCCAATCTCCCTGACCTCCATCACGTTAGCCAATTCTTCGACGATATCATTTCCGTTGTCCCAGAGGTGCGCGTAAACGTTGGAGCTCCCCGCAGGTCTTGCATCCGCATCGGTGACATAGCGATGCCCCGCCTCAAACGCCTGATCCAGGAGGTTCCTGAGTTCCGTTTCCTCGTCTCCGGGAAATTCGCCATAGGCGTATTTGACGGTTATCTTGTCCCAGTCTCCGATTCCAACTGCATAAGCCTGCGAAAAATCAAGTTCACCGCCGCTCGCCTTGATCCAGGGATGCGGATAATCCATCACCGACGATCTGTTTACCGTGCTGGCAGCGAAATTGTGAGAGAAACCCAGGGTGTGCCCAACTTCGTGCGCTGAGAGCTGCCGAATTCTTGCCAGGGCCATTTCCAGCGCAAAATCATCGCTGACCTGACCCGATTTGTAAGGTGCCTTCAAGGCCTGGGCGATCATGAAATCCTGTCGGATGCGCAGGGAACCGAGACTCACATGCCCTTTGATGATCTCTCCCGTACGCGGATCCCGTACGCTGCTTCCATAACTCCATCCGCGAGTGCTCCGATGCACCCATTGAATCACGTTGTACCTCAGATCCAGGGGATCGGCGTCGTCCGGAAGGATCTTCACCTGAAAGGCGTCGATATAGCCTGCCGCCTCGAAGGCCTGGTTCCACCAGCTGGCACCTTCCAAAAGAGCAGAACGTACCGGCTCGGGCGTTCCAGGGTCCAGGTAGTAGATGATGGGCTCTTTGGCCTCGCTTTGGGCCGCATTGGGATCTTTTTTCTCGAGCCTGTGCCTGTAAATCCACTTCTTGCCAATGGGTTGGTTCACAGGAGTGGCATAGTCCATGAAGCTCAGGGGATAGGCGCCCGACCTGGGATCATAGACGCGAGGTGTATAACCCTCATCAGGCAACTCGACAAAGGAGTGATGCTGATAAGCCGTCACTGAAGAGGCATCGGGTGCTACGCTTTTGATCTCAGACCCCTCCGGATGTCCTGTGAAGGTAAGAATCGCATCGAACTCGACGTTTTTCGGGAACGCCCGTGTCCGTTTCAGGTCCAGGCCACTTCTGGATGCATCCATTTTGTAGGTCCCCTGCCCCGTTGATTTTAATCTTTGAGCCACCCCATGCGCATCACGGACCAAAAAGTCGGTGATCTCGATCAGAAAACTTGAACCCCGGGTCTCCTGGATTTCAAATCCGTAGAGAACCGATTTGGCAAAAGCCTCCTCGATGGACTGTTTCTCCTTCTCATTCTTGGAGACCGCCCGGAAGGACTGATTGGGTTGAACCAAGAACAACTTTCCACCCGATCGGATGAATTTGACCACCACTCCATTGCCCAGCTGCCCGCGATCCAGACCGATGTCGTTGGAGCCCAGACCCTGTGAGAGCGCATTGACATAAAGGAACTCGCGCTCGAGATCCTCGACAACAAGCCATGTCTTGCCCGTGGATTGCTGGTAGTGAAAGTCGAAAAATCCTTCGAATTGGTCCACCTCCTTTTCTCCTGACAGGAATTGAGCCGAGACAGGTTGAAAAGAGATGAGAATAACTAGAATAAGTAAGAGTTTATGCATGAGAAATCATTTTTGGTTAAAACTAAAGAATTCACCTGACAAATTCAATTTGGGCCTCCATTGCTTTGATTTTTTTTAGCTTATTTTTGCCTCATGATTACATCAGATCAAATAAAAGATGTCAACCAGCGGATAGAGCTTCTGCATGGATATTTGGAAATCGACAAGAAACTGATCGAGATCTCAAATGAGGAAGAGAAAGCCTCGGACCCTGAGTTCTGGAACAACCCGAAGGAAGCAGAAGTCCTGATGCGTCGATTGAGAGGGAAAAAGAAGTGGGTGACCGAATACAACGAGCTCAAAGCAGACGGCGAGGACCTGTTGGTCATGTATGACTTTTTCAAAGAGGAGGAAGCATCCGAACAGGAGCTACAGGCCGCGTTCGACAAGACCCTGGACAAACTTGAGGCCCTTGAGTTTCGAAATATGCTTTCCGAAGAAGGCGATGACCTCAGTGCCGTTCTCCAGGTTACAGCGGGAGCAGGAGGCACGGAAAGTTGTGATTGGGCCCAAATGCTCATGCGCATGTACATCATGTGGAGCGAAAAACAGGGCTTCAAGGTCAAGGAACTCAACTACCAGGAAGGTGACGTGGCCGGGATCAAAACCGTAACGCTGGAAATTGACGGTGAATACGCTTTCGGTTACCTGAAGGGTGAAAACGGTGTGCATCGTTTGGTACGCATCTCCCCTTTCGACAGCAATGCAAAAAGACATACCTCATTCGCCTCCGTATACGTATATCCCCTGGCTGACGATTCTATAGAAATTGAAATCAACCCGGCAGACATTACCTGGGATTTTGCGCGCTCCGGTGGAGCAGGCGGTCAGAATGTCAACAAGGTTGAGACCAAGGCCATTCTCAGGCACAAACCCTCGGGAATCATGGTTGTGAATTCAGAAACACGTTCCCAACTCGAGAACAGGGAGAAGGCCATGCAAATGCTCAAGTCCCAACTCTACGAAATCGAACTGCAAAAGCAGCGAGAAAAACGGGACAGCATTGAAGCGGGAAAAATGAAGATAGATTTTGGCTCCCAGATTCGAAATTATGTCATGCACCCTTACAAGCTTGTCAAGGACGTCAGGACACAACACGAAACCGGAAATGTGGATGCCGTCCTCAATGGAGATATAGATGCCTTCATCAAGGCATATCTGATGGAGGGCAGTGATCAATCACCGGCCGACAAAGAGCTTTAAGATGCCTGAAAACCGGATTGACAACATAGTTTTTGACCTTGGAGGAGTACTTGTAGATTGGGATCCTAAATATTTGTATAACAAGGTCTTCAATAACGATGAAAAACGAATAAACTCCTTTCTTTCGGAAGTCTGCACACCGGATTGGAATGTAGAACAAGACGCCGGAAGGAGCCTTGCCGAGGCGACCCAAATACTGATTGACAGATTTCCGGAACAAGAAGATCACATTCGTCTTTTCTATGATCGCTGGGAAGAGATGATCCGGGGCGCGGTTCAGGGCACAGTGACCCTGCTGGAAGAACTCAAGAGACGGGATGCGCACAACCTGTATGCCCTGACCAACTGGAGTGCAGAAACTTTTCCGATCGCCCTTGAACGCTTTGATTTCCTGGGCTATTTCAAGGGTATCGTGGTTTCAGGAGAGGAGAAAACACGAAAGCCTTTTCCCAGGATCTACGAAATTCTATTTGACAGATACAGCCTCGATCCGAGCACTTCGGTTTTTATTGATGACAGCCTTCCAAATGTTCAGGCCGCCAAAGATCTGGGCATGACTGGCATCCATTTCAGACATCCGGAACAGTTGAGTTCCGACCTTCGAGCCCTTGGCATACTGCACTGAGATTCGGTCTCCATTCCTGGTTAAAAAATCCATGAAATTTTGTGGAAAACCGTAAATTCTAACCTATAGATTTTTCTTATAGTGGATAACTATTTATTTGTTTTTCATATTAATAAGAATTTTATCTAAAGTGTTAGTTGATACCATATGAATTTGGCGCTCATCCTTCACGGCCCTTCCGATTCTCCCTCAAATCAGGCTCGTTTTCAACCGTTGGTCGAATGATTTTGACCGTTTGTCAACAGAAATTTTCACGCATAGTTTTTATTTCTATTTTAGCTATACAATCAAAATCCAACTATGCCTCTTCTAATCGTCGTCCTCGGAATCATTCTTCTTTTTCTTCTGATCGCCGTTTTCAAATTGAATGCTTTTTTGTCCTTTATTATCGTTTGTCTGCTTGTCGGGATTTTCCAGGGCATGGAACTCGAGGCCGTAATCCAATCCATCCAAAATGGCATCGGCAGCACCCTTGGATTCCTTGTCTTGATTTTGGGATTGGGAGCCATGCTGGGCAAGCTGGTCGCTGAAAGTGGAGCGGCCCAGCGAATCACTTCGGGCCTTGTGGATCGTTTTGGCAGAAAATACATTCAATGGGCAGTGGTCCTCGCTGGTTTTATCGTCGGGATTCCCATGTTCTACACCGTTGGGTTCGTGATACTCATTCCACTCGTCTTCACAGTCGCTGCGGCGACAAACCTGCCCCTGATCTATGTCGGACTGCCTATGCTGACTTCGTTGTCGGTCACCCACGGCTTCCTGCCCCCGCATCCCGCGCCGACGGCGATCGCATCCATGTTCGGTGCAAGCATAGGAAAAACCCTGCTTTACGGAACGGTGGTGGCCATCCCGGCGATTGTTGTTGCCGGACCCCTATTTGCCCGAACGATCAAGAAAATTAAAGCTACTCCCCTTCCGGAATTCTATAACCCTGTTGTTCTCAAGGACCATGAAATGCCAAAAATGGGGATCAGTATTTTCACAGCTCTGCTGCCTGTTTTGCTTATCGGGCTCTCCACCCTGCTCGATTATGCACTGCCCGGGGAATTTCCCGGCAGGAAACTGCTGATTTTTATCGGAAATCCGGTAATGGCCATGCTTATCTCAGTTCTGGTGGCCATTTTCACACTTGGTCTTTCCCGGGGCAAGAAGATGAAGGAAGTGATGGACACCTTGTCGATCTCCATCTCAAGCATTACTATGGTCCTCTTGATTATAGCCGGTGCCGGAGCTCTCAAGCAGATTCTGGTTGACAGCGGGGTCAGCGATTACATTGGAACCATACTTCAGGGTTCCAATATCCCTCCCCTGATCCTCGGCTGGTTGATTGCTACCATTCTAAGGGTAAGTATTGGTTCGGCAACTGTTGCCGGACTCACGGCTGCCGGCATTGTCCTGCCCCTTGTATCGAATACGGGAGTTCAACCCGAACTGATGGTTCTTGCCATAGGCTCGGGGAGCCTGATGCTATCGCATGTCAATGATGGCGGGTTTTGGCTCTTCAAAGAGTATTTCAACCTTTCCATCAAGGAAACCCTGAGAACCTGGACGGTCATGGAGACCCTGGTGGGAATCATCGGAATCACAGGAGTCCTGATTATGAATCAAATCTTGTAAATCGAATTATTATGGATATCAAAGTTTCTCAACGCATCAAGGACCTTGGACTGGTTTTTCCCCCAGCTCCAAAACCCGCAGGAGTCTATCGGCCCATTTTGGTCATCGACAAGTTCTTATATGTTTCCGGCCAATCCCCGATGAATTATGACGGACAGCTCATAAAAGGGCGAGCAGGAGACGATTTGAGTCTCGAAGAGGCAAAACAGGCCGCTCGTCAGGTCGGACTCACGATGTTATCGACCATAGTCACCCATTTTGGTGACATCGATCGCGTGAAGCGCGTGGTCAAGGTGTTGGGCATGGTGAACAGCACGCCGGACTTCACAAGTCATCCCCTGGTGATGAATGGATTCAGCGAGCTCATGGCTGATGTCTTTGGAAAAGAATACGGCATTGGAGTGAGAAGTGCGGTAGGCATGATCCTTCCCGATGGAATTCCGGTTGAAGTTGAGGCGATGTTTGAGCTTCACTGATCTTATTGAGGATGAGCGACGAGAACTGGTACTTTCCTAAAAATACAGATCATCTGATTAGCCCCGCCCTGCTCTTCTATCCGGATCGCATTCGGCATAACATAGAACAAATGATCCGGATTTCTGGCGACCCGGGGAGGCTCTGGACGCATGTGAAAACCCACAAGAACGCTGAGATCATCGGCATGCAGATAGAAGCGGGAATCGACAAATTCAAATGCTCCACCCTTTCCGAGGCTGAATTGTTGGGACGTTGCGGTGCGAAAGAGGCTCTTCTTGCCATGCAACCCACAAACGTTCATCTCGAGACCTATCTCAAATTGGCGAAAAGTTATCCCGGTACGGGGTTTTCAACCCTGGTTGACAATGAGGACACATTAACCATGATCGGGGAACAGGCCCGGGCTAGCGGAAGAAAAATAAGGCTTTGGCTGGATATCAACAACGGAATGAACCGAACCGGGATCATTCCAGGAGCAGAGGCTGTCAATCTTTTCGAAAGCATGAACGCGGATCCCTGGATCGAGTGCCTGGGGATTCACGTTTACGACGGACATATTCACGATCCCGAATTGGAGATTCGAGCGAAGAAGTGCCAGGAGGCCATGCAACCCGTCCTGGAAATGCTGAATGCTATAGCGTCTAGAGGCCTGGAAGTCGAAAAAATCATTGCGGGTGGCTCTCCCACTTTTGCATTGCATGCAGAGAACAAGGATCTGGATTTGAGCCCGGGAACTACTTTATTATGGGATGCAGGATACGGAAAGAACTACCCTGATCTCCCTTTTAAACCCGCTGCCGCATTGCTGAGCCGAGTGGTGAGCAAGCCATCTCCCGGCATGGCCTGTACGGATTTGGGACATAAGTCGGTAGCCTCGGAAATGGGCTTCCCAAGGATTCATTTCCTGAACCTGGACAGTTGTGATCAGATCTCTCAAAGCGAAGAGCACCTGGTTCTGAGGTGCGAAAACGCAGAAGATCTGGCCATCGGCAGTCCCATTTTCGCTCTTCCTCTTCACATATGCCCCACTGTTGCAAAATACGACAAGGCTGCGATTGTCGTCGAGGATGAAATTGACGGGAGCTGGTCGATCTCGGCTAGGAATCACGATCCAACAGGAATCAAAAAGTAGAATGAGCAAACCTAAAACAAATGATTGAAGTCAAAAGTTTTTCAAAGATCGGGCTGACCCTGTTCATCGGAATCAGTCTCGTCGCAGCAAGCTGCAGCAAGGAAATAAAATCGAACGAACAGGAAACGGATCTTCAGAAGCCAGAGATCAGTCGCTTGGAAGGAACCTGGAAAATGACTTACGCCGAAATACGTGAAAATGACTCAATCGAGGTTAAAGACCTCAGCTCCACGGATTTCATCAAAATCATCAATCGAAGTCATTTTGCTTTTTTCAACCAGGAACGCGGAACCCAGGAAAACTTTATGGCCGGTGCCGGCACCTACACTTATGACGGCTCCAAATACGTGGAGAACCTGGAGTTCATAAACTTTGTGGACTACAGGGGACATTCATTTTCCTTTGATGTCGAAATTAAAGGAGATTCACTGATTCAGCAGGGCTATGAGAAAATTGAAGCCTCAGGAATCGATCGGTACATTCTGGAAAAGTACATACGAATAAAAAAATAATCCCTGACCCATGTTTATTTTTGACGCACACCTGGACCTGGCCATGAACGCAATGGAATGGAATCGTGATCTCACATGGAGCGTATCAAAGATTCGACAGAGCGAATCGGGAATGTCCGACAAACCCGACAGGGGAAAAAACACCGTTTCTTTTGAAGCGATGAGAAGAGGCAACATCGGGTTGTGTGTTGCAACTCAGATCGCGAGATACGTGAAACCTGAAAATGATCTTCCAGGCTGGAATTCGCCCGAACAGGCCTGGGCTCAGACGCAGGGCCAGCTTTCCTGGTACAGAGAAATGGAAAGACTTGGACACCTCAAACAGATAACCGACCTGGAGGGACTAAGCAGCCACCTGCACCAATGGGAAAAGCACCCCCGCGAACAGCCCATTGGATATATTCTGAGCCTTGAGGGAGCCGATTCCCTGGTGACCCTGGAACACCTTGAAATTGCCTATGAAAGTGGCCTCAGGGCGGTCGGACCCGCTCATTACGGACCCGGAACCTATGCCCACGGAACAGATTCCCAGGGAGGGATCGGATCCCGGGGGAAGGAGCTCCTGAAAAAAATGGAAGAGCTGAACATCATCCTGGACGCGACCCATCTCTGCGATGAGAGCTTCTGGGAAGCGATGGATCAATTCAGGGGGCCGATTTGGGCCAGCCACAACAACTGCAGAAAATTCGTCAATCACAACCGACAATTTTCGGATGATCAGATTCGAGAATTGATAGGCCGGGGGGCGGTCATCGGGATGGCCCTGGACGCCTGGATGATGGTGCCCAACTGGAAACGCGGTGTTTCGACGCCTGCTTCGATGAATGCAAGCCTCAGGCAGACTGTCGACAACATAGATCACATCTGCCAGATAGCCGGAAATGCAGATCATGTCGGAATTGGAACCGATTTGGATGGTGGCTTCGGAAAGGAGCAGACCCCCGTCGAAATCGATACGATTGCCGACCTTCAAAAATTGCCAGACATGCTGAAGGCCAAAGGTTATAAATCCTCAGAGATCACAGGGATCATGAACCTCAATTTCATTCGTTTCCTGGAGAGGAGCTGGACCTGACAGAACTCAGTTTCTGTCTAAAATGATTTCGTTACATTTGAGCGCAAATTCAACCCAAATTTTCTGATCAGATGACACATAAAATCTTCAAAACAGACATAATGAAATACAGCTTTTTAACTCTTGCGGCCCTTTTGCTCGCACTGACGGCAGGCTGCAATCAGAATTCACGAGTGGAAAGAGCCGACATCGACATTGTGGAAGGCGTATTGATGGTCGACGGAGAGAACTTCACAGGAGTCGCTTATGACACCTATACAAACAAGACCATGCGCAGTGAATACGAGATTGTGGATGGCCGGGAACACGGAATAAGCACCACCTATTTCACCAACGGGCAGATTGATGAAAAGGCAACCTGGGTCGAAGGCAAAAAGCACGGGGCCTATGAAAAGTACTTTGAGAACGGTCAACTTGCCGTAAAAGGAACATTTGCAGAAGGAAAGCGTGACGGTGCGTTTGAGACCTTTTACGAAAACGGCACGATCAATAAAAAAGGGTTCTATGATGATGACAAACTAACGGGAACGGTCCAGGATTTTTATGAAAATGGTCAATTGAAAACTTCGATTACCTACAACGAGAACATGAAGGACGGCCCCTATGAGGAATACTACAATACCGGCCAGATGCGGGTCTTTGGATACTTTAAAAAGGACAGGAGAGACGGCACCTTTGAGATCTACGATGAAGGTGGAGAGCTCCAACAGAAGCAAGTGTACGAAAACGGGAGAGCTATACGGAATTAGCTCTTGTCAAGGCCTGCGATACTTCTAGGGCAGGATTCGAATTACATATTCCTCTGTAGCCATGTTGTTTCCAAGGCAAGATCCATCATCTGAGTCATCGCGCGTGTCATAGGTCTCTACAGTTACTGAAAACCTGAAGGTTCCCGATTCCTCAGGTTTACCCGAAAGCCGTAAGTTTCGATCGAAGATCGTGTATTGAACGCCCTCCGGAAGAGAACCCATCACATCAAAACCGTAATCAAAGGAATCCTCATTTGGGGAATTCTTGATCCAGGCAGTGATAAGACCTGAATAGGGCTCACCCACCTTACCATCATTCAATTCGGCTTTAAGCTCGGGTTTATGAGGAAAGACGCAGTCAACCGCTTCTCCAAGCACTTCGTTTACTATTTCTTCACACGAAGAGAACAGAAGTGTCAGGGCAATCAGTAAAATCAGGGGCAGTTTGTGAATTTCAAAAAGCTTCATGAGGGATAATTTTGAATTCTCGTAACCTAAGACAAATATCGTTCCAAGAATTAAAAAGCAAGTCTTAAACCTGATTATCAGCCCTTAAAAAATTTCATTATCCTGCCATTCATATAGACTTTATAGCCTTTAGTTGAAAAATATTTTTATCTTTAAAGTTAATAGGGTTCAAAAAACTGGTCATGTCATCAAGAGAAATAGAGGTTATCCTCAGTCGTCAATGGGCGGATTCCCTTTCAACCGCTGTATTCATCGTGGACCCGGAAGGCAATTTGATTTTTTATAACGAACATGCTGAAGCCTTGCTGGGCCTGAGGTACGAAGAAACTGGAGTAATGCCTGTATCGGAGTGGTCCTCCATTTTCACGCCGAAAGATGACGAAGGAAATATTCTTCCAGCAGAGAAATTGCCCCTGGTCGTGACCCTGACTGATCGAAGACCGGCACACGGTGAATTCTGGATACGAAATCTAAAAGGTACAGACTACAAGATCTCTGTGACATCGTTCCCGATCATGGGTAAGCCGGATCGCTTCCTTGGCGGGATTGCCATATTTTGGAAAAAGAAAGCAAAATGAAAGTGACGATTTGGGGCTGCCGAGGATCTATGCCCTCCCCTGGTCGGGACATGGCCAAATACGGGGGCAACACTTCCTGCGTGCAGGTTGAGCATGAAAACACCTGCCTAATCCTGGATGGAGGCTCAGGGATCCAGGAGTTGGGGAATGCCCTTGATCCGGATACCCCGGTGATAAATCTCTTGTTGACACACCTTCATTTAGATCACATTATGGGACTGGGTTATTTCAAGCCCTTTTACAATCCAAAATGCACGGTCAACATCTGGGGGCCCAGGGGATCTAATGAAAGCCTGGTCGAACGCTTGCGCAGGTACTTTTCACCTCCATTTTTCCCGGTGCGACTCAAAGAACTGCCTGCTAAGATCAATATTTTTGAAATTGACAACTCAGCGTTTGAGATAAGCTCTTTCCGGATACAGTCAGAATACATATGCCACCCTGGACCCACAGTGGGATACCGAGTTGAGTGTGATGCTTCGGCTCTGTGTTATCTTCCAGATCATGAACCCGCACTGGGCTCCAGCGATTTTCCTCTCTCAAGCGAATGGTGCAGTGGGTTCAACATTGCACAAAATGCCGATCTCCTGCTTCACGATGGGCAATACAGTCAAAAGGGCTATGAAAGAAAAGTGGGTTGGGGGCATTCCTCGATGGAAGATGCCATCGATTTTGCCCAGCTTTCGCGTGTCAAGAAAATGCTGATTTTCCACCACGATCCTTTGCACTCTGATGAAACCCTTGAAAGACTGTTTGAAAAGAGCACTTCTAACAAGGAATTTGACTTCAAATTGGCCCTTGCCCGTGAAAATGACACCTTTGTCCTGGACTGACTTCTCTATCCTGATCTGAATTTCAATCTCAAATTTAAATCCAAAGTCGATCCATGCTCCTGTACTGGATCGCTTCTGCAATATGATCGGCCTGAATATCATTGCATTGGGAGAGATCTGCAATCGTCCTGGATACCCGTAGGATTCGATCATAGGCTCTTGCAGAAAGATGAAGACTCTGCATAGCCTGTTTCAACAAACGCTGCGCTCCGGGTTGAATCCTGCAACAATGACGAATTTCCCGGACTCCCATCTGGGCATTGCAATGCAAGGAATTTGCATTGCTGTATCTCTGGTTCTGCATGACTCTGGCCTGGCTTACCCGGGAGCGAATGGTTTGACTTGACTCTCCCCTAAAATTCGAGGATAACTTCTCATAGGGAACAGATTGCACCTCGATTTGCAGATCAATTCGGTCGAGCAGGGGCCCCGAAACCTTCGATACGTATCTTTTTGCCGATCGAATGGATGACAGATCTGAGCTTTCATCCAAAAAAGAACCTCCCGGACTTGGATTCATGCTCGCCACCAGCATGAAGCTGCTGGGATAGGATACTTTGGCACGGGCTCTTGAAATCGTGATGCGTCTTTCCTCAAGAGGTTGGCGAAGCACTTCCAGCACTCCTCTTTTGAATTCGGGAAGCTCATCCAGGAAAAGCACTCCATTGTGGGCCAGGGAAATCTCCCCGGGCATGGGGTACGCTCCTCCACCAAGAAGTGCAGCGGAACTTGTCGAATGATGGGGTGACCTGAAGGGACGCCGCTTCAGCACACCCCCGTTCTCAGTCAACTTTCCGGCAACGGAATGAATCTTAGTCACCTCCAGAGCCTCCTTATTTGACATGGGTGGCAGAATAGAAGGCAAACGCTTAGCCAACATGCTCTTGCCCGACCCCGGAGGGCCTACCATCAGGACGTTGTGCCCGCCTGCAGCCGCGATCTCCAGGCAGCGCTTGACCGTTTCCTGTCCTTTAACCTCCGAAAAATCGGGCAAATCCTCCCCGACACTGTCCTCCTGGTCTTTGAGTCCCGGTGATGTTCGTGTTTCCAGTCCTGTCCCGAATTGGAGAAAGTGAACCACCTCTGTCAGGTTGTTGGCACCCAAAACCGCAAGCCCGTCCACGACGGAAGCCTCGCAGGAATTCGAAATCGGAAGAATAAGACCTTTGAAACCGTGGTCCCGGGCCGCCAGTGCAATGGAGAGAACCCCACGAACAGGTCTCAATCCGCCGTCCAGGGACAACTCCCCAACCATCAGGTATTTGTCAAAAATACTTGAGTCAATCTGCCCGGAAGCAACCAAAATGCCAATGGCCATGGGGAGGTCGTACGCGGACCCCTCCTTGCGAAGGTCAGCCGGGGCCAGGTTAATGGTAATCTTTTTGCCCGGCATGCGAAATCCCGAGTTTTTGAGAGCCGCAGAAATCCGATAGCCGCTTTCCCGGATGGCACTGTCGGGCAAGCCGATCAGGTGATAAGCTATTCCTCTGTCCATATTGACCTCAATACGAATCGGATAGGCGTCCACTCCCAAAAGGGCGGCCCCGTTAACAATCACCAACATGAAATTTGCTTTTCTATGGGTGATTTAATCCCGAAAAGTCAACATTTGGATCGAGAAGAATAAGCCTGATTCGAGAGAAACCGGTATTAGAGTGTGCCTCTTCTCTCCTGCTCTGCTTCGATGGACTCAAATAGCGCTTTGAAATTCCCTTTGCCAAAAGACTGGGCTCCCTTTCTCTGGATGATCTCGAAAAACAGGGTCGGACGATCAGCAACGGGTTTCGTAAAAATCTGAAGCAGATAGCCCTCGTCATCCCGGTCCACCATGATTCCATTTTTTTTGAGCTCTGCCATGCTCTCGGCAATTTCCCCTACCCGTTCTCCAACGGTATCGTAGTAGGTTCCTGGGACATAGAGAAACTCAACGCCGCGCTTCTTCATTTCACTTACCGTAAAGACGATATCATCCGTCGCGACGGCAATGTGCTGGCATCCGGCTCCCTGATAGAAGTCGATGTACTCTTCGATCTGCGATTTCTTTTTGCCCTCAGCGGGCTCATTGATCGGGAACTTGATCCGACCGTTGCCATTTGTCATCACCTTACTCATGAGGGCGGTATACTCTGTCGAGATGTCTTTGTCATCGAAGGTGATCAGATTGGCAAATCCCATCACTTCATTGTAGAACTTCGACCAGACATTCATCTGCCCCCAATCCACGTTGCCCACCATGTGATCTACGTACTTCAATCCGACAGGGGCCGGGTTGTAATGCGATTCCCAGGTTTCGAAGTTGGGCATGAAGACGCCATTGTAGTTCTTTCTTTCCACAAAAACATGCACGGTGTCTCCATAGGTATGAATACCCGAACGAACCACTTCTCCATGCTCATCCGACTCCTTTCTGGGCTCAAAATAAGATTTTGCTCCTCTTTTTGTGGTTTCCTCCCAGGATCGGGTCGCGTCATCTACCCACAGGGCGATCACCTTGACACCGTCACCGTGCTTGGCCAAATGATCGAATATCTCCTGATTGTCGGTTCCCGGCATGGGCGTGGTTAGGACCAGTCTGATTTTGTCCTGCACCAGCACATAGGAGGTGCGGTCTTTCAAACCAGTTTCCAGGCCTGCGTAAGCCAAAGATTGGAAACCGAATGCCGTTTTGTAAAAATGTGCCGCTTGCTTTGCGTTTCCCACATACAGCTCAACATAATCCGTTCCCAACAGGGGCAGAAAATCATCCGCCTCAGGAAATATCTTCTCGAGGCCATAGTCAAAGTTTTGCGCATCTTTCAAGTCACTCATGGTTCTGTCAATTTATTTTGTAATCGGCCTTTTCAGCCTTTTTTGATTCTCTTCTACAACCAGGAACGATAATAGTCGGGGTCAGCTATCTCCAAGGCGTTCTTTGTCACCATCAGAGGTTTGAACGTATCCACCATAACTGCCAGTTCCTCGGTCGATTTCTTTCCGATGCTCCTTTCCATGGCTCCCGGATGCGGTCCGTGAGGTATCCCGGCCGGATGCAAGGTGATCTGCCCAACCCCGATATTGTTGCGGCTCATGAAGTCACCGTCCACATAGTATAGAACCTCGTCCGAATCGATGTTGCTGTGATTGTAAGGAGCCGGCACCGCCTGGGGATGATAGTCGTATAGGCGCGGCACAAAGGAACAGATCACAAACCCGGCAGACTCAAAGGTCTGATGGATGGGTGGAGGCAAATGAACGCGTCCTGTGATCGGTTCAAAATCATGGATCGAAAACTTGTAGGGATAGTTGTAGCCGTCCCAACCGACTACGCTGAAGGGGTGGCTTGCGTAAATGTATTGATGCAGGGTGTCTTGTTTCTTCACCTTCATCAAAAAGTCACCTTCTTCCTTGTAAGTCTCTAGTTTTCCCGGTGGGTGCATGTCTCGCTCACAATACGGAGAATGCTCCAGGTGCTGGCCAAACCAGTTCCTGTATCTCTTTGGGGTGTAAATCGGACTCGTGGATTCAACGATGAACAATCGGTTGTCGCTGGAATCGAAATCGATCTGATAAATGGTTCCTCTGGGCACCACCAGGTAGTCTCCGTACTCGAAATCAATGCTTCCGAGCATGGTACGAAGCTTGCCCGATCCCCGGTGAATGAAGATCACTTCATCGGCGTCCGTATTTTTATAGAAATAGTCCCGAAGGGAAGCCTCCGGAGCCGCCAGGCTGATCACGCAATCACTGTTCACCAGCACGGGGACGCGACTTTCAAGATAATCCTTGGCAGGTTTCACGTCAAACCCTCGCAAGCTCAATGATTTCATATTGGTCTCAACGGCGATCTCGGGTTTGACACTGATCGATTCAAGAAGGTCTTTAACTCGCGTAGGACGTTGGGTATGGTACATAAGCGTTGACATGCCGTCAAAACCAATGGTCCCAAAAAGCTCTTCGTAGTAATAATTGCCCTCGGAATCTTTGAAAACAGTATGTCTTTTGGGTGGTATGCTACCCAGGGTGTGATATCTTGGCATAGTCTGAGATTTTGATGCTACAAACAACTTAGAAGTAGAAAATCAGCAAAAATGCCTTCTAAATCATACTTGCTCTTTCGATATTAGCAAATATAACGAATAATCTTTAAGAATTTGAGGATTTGAAACCGAACAGCCTATTTGACCTCCACGACTTTCTGCACCTGGGGGGCGTATTTTTTTATTGTGGCCTCCACTCCGTTTTTCAGGGTCATTTGGTTTACGGAGCAACCGGTGCAGGCCCCGTGAAATTTTACTTCCACAACGTCCTCCTCATAGGAGACCAGCGAGATGTCGCCACCATCGGTCAATAAATAGGGGCGTATCTCGGCCAGGGCCTTTTCTATATTTTCAAGCAATTCCGTGTCTGTCATGATTTCTTTTATTTTATCGCGCTGCAGCCTGACATATTTGTAATCCTAACGATCTCCGTCGGTGGCAAATTCTCATTGCGCCTGACGAGCTGTGTCAACATTTTTTTTGTCGCTTCTTTGAACGCCTCATGCAATGGCCCGTCTTCCTGCATAGCTACTGGACGTCCGACATCCCCGGCTTCCCGGATGCTCTGCACGAGCGGTATCTCGCCCAACAACTCTGTTCCGAGATCCTCCGCAAGGAACTTGGCTCCGTCCTTGCCAAATATGTAATACTTGTTCTCCGGCAATTCCGCCGGAGTGAAATAGCTCATATTTTCTATGATCCCCAGGACAGGCACTTTGATGTTCTCCTGCTCAAACATGGCAACTCCCCTCTTGGCATCAGCCAAAGCGATGTTCTGTGGCGTACTCACAATAACGGCTCCGGTAATCGGCACGGCCTGAACCATTGAAAGGTGAATGTCACCCGTGCCTGGAGGAAGGTCCACCAGCAGAAAGTCCAATTCACCCCAATTCGCATCAAAGATCATTTGGTTCAGAGCCTTGGAAGCCATGGCGCCTCGCCAGATAACCGCCTGATTCGGATCGGTGAAAAATCCCAGGGACAACAATTTGACCCCGTAATTCTCAATGGGCTGCATCTTTGAACGTCCCTCTACCTGCACCGATAAGGGCCTTTCTTTGGCAACATCGAACATAATCGGCATGGAAGGCCCGTAAACGTCGGCATCCAAAACACCCACCTGGAAGCCCATTTTTGCCAAAGTCACGGCCATGTTGGCAGTTATGGTAGACTTGCCAACGCCCCCTTTTCCGGAAGCGACCGCAATGATATTTTTTATGCCCGGAATCTCCTTTCCACGGATGATCGGCTCTTGTTTGGGTGCTTCGACCTTTACATTGACTTTGACATCGATTTTTTCATCCACCCGATCGTGAATCACTTTCATGATTTCGACTTCGGTTTTCTTCTTCGCCTGAAGCGAGGGATTGCTGATTGTGACATCGACGATCACTTCTTTGCCAAAAATGACCACATTGCCAACAGATCCGCTCTCCATCAGGCTCTTTCCTTCGCCGGGAGCAGTAACGTGCTCCAGGGCTTCATAGATATCTTTTTTTGAGAAACTCATTTCTTACGTATAATCATTCTAAACAACAAAGATACTAATTACCCTTGATCTAAGCAGCACGCGCATGTCATTTTCAAGGCTCGAGGATCAATTGCTCCACGACCTCCCAATTCGCCTTCGCGTCGATGACGTTTTTGAAGTAATAAACCTCTTCGGGCTGCAGGAGCTCCAGAAAATTTCCGGTATCCCACTTTTGATTCTCATTGTCATCGTAGATGAGTCGTACCTTGAAACGGGCCGGCTCCAGGTTGCGAAATTCGAATTCACGAGCCTCAGAGGCAAAGGCTTTTGCGACGACCATCCCCCGGTCATTGATAAGGTCGACAATGATGGGATAGCGTTTGATGTTCTGCAGGGTGAGAAATATGGAGCAATAGTCAGATCGGCGACCCGTCTTGAATTTCACCCGGATGGAATCATTCGAAATGCCCATAATATCGGTCAGGCCACCGGGATCGATCTCCATCTGATACTCCTCCCCGAATTTCTTTTCAAAGTGAATGAATACTCTTCCGCGCTCCGGGGCCAGGCCATATTCAAAGGGCACTCGAACGGAATCCTTGTCCAAAAATCGAATCTTTGAACTGTCGAGCTCCATCACGGGAACATTGCTCAATATTTTCAAGGTATCCCTTGGGTGGATGACCCCGTAATGAGAGAACCCGATCTTCATCGAGTCGATTTCCTCTTCGTCGAGGGTGATCCGCACTGTGTCTTTTCTTTCCCCGTTGATTACCAGCATCCGAATCGAATCCTTTTCAAAACCCGACATGTAATAATGCAGGGTGTCTTTTTCGCGATCCTTGTACATGAAGGATTTGAAAGAATCCGATGTTTCAGATAACGGCTCAATCACGGTCTGGGAGGCGTCCCCCTCGAATCCAAATATGAGGTGTCCTTTGCTGATGTCCTTTGGCCTTCCCTCAATCTCAAAGGGAAGGATCTCTCTAAACAACCTCAGATCAAAAATCGTATCCCCGGGAACTTCAATGATATCCTTGTAAAAGGCTATTTTATCTTCCGACGGGTTGAACAGGTAATTTTTGCTCCTGTCATTGAGCGCGATCAAACGGTATTTTCCTGCTTTTATATTGGTGATGCTCCAGTTCAGGCTGTCGACCGTGCTTCCGACGTAAGTCGGTTTTTCCTTGAATACGATCGAATCATTGAAATTCTCATCGACAGGAAAGAGCATAACCGTCGGACCTTCTGTCATCTCCAGGTCAAAAGCGTCGCTTATCCGACCCCCGATTTTTAGGGAATCAATATAATCCCCCGTCGAAAAAATATACTTGAAATTGTCAAGCACATTTCTTTCGGTGTTGTCTTCAATGCTCTGCCCGAAATTGAACGTATAAGTCGTATTCTCCTTTAACGTGTCGCTCAATTTGATCGTTATCCGTTTGCTGGGAGTTCCCTGGGGGGTAATCACGGGAGGATATTTCAGCGGAGGGGATACGATCAGTTGGGAAGTCACGCTCTGAAGTTTGACGAACTCATCGAAATAGATCTTGATTTCGTCGGCATCGAACTGCAAACTCAAAAACTCCGGATCGGCCCGCACCATCACGGGTTTGTCAAAATCTTTTGGGCCGCCTTCAGGCCTTCCCCTGCGCGCGCAGCTGAAAAGGACAAGTATTGCGATCAATGATAGAAAAAGCCTCAATTCCTTCGTGTTTAGGAGTACAAATTAACCGGTTTTTTTCTGTAAAGACTAACCTGAGGTCAAATTTTACAGGGTAAATGCCATGCTTGCCAAACTTACACGGGTACCTGGCAAGTTGAGAAGCTTCTGTGCGCACGCCTCAAGCGTAGCTCCCGAAGTGATAATGTCATCCACCAGAAGAATGTGCTTGCCCACCAAGTCAATGGAGCTGGTCAGGTAGAAAGCGTCTTTCATGCTCTCATTTCTGTCAATTCGGCTCTTGCCGGTCAGCGATTTCCCTTTTCGAATGCTTTTTAAGACATTTTCTTTCAAGGATGCCTCCAGCTGATCGGCCAGCGCCTGTCCAAATCGAGTGACTTGGTTGTAGCCCCTTTTTCTCTTCTTTTTCGGATGCAAGGGCACAGGGATCACCAGGTCAATGGCTGCAAACCTGCCGCTCCCCGACATTTCTTTGGCAAGAGCTTCTCCGATAAAGGTTCCAATGTCCTGCCGGCCGTTGTACTTCAAAAGATGCATCAGACGCTGGACAATGCCGTATTTTTTGAAATACAGATAGCTTGTGGCGGCTTCAATGCGAGCCCTTCCGTAGAACATCTCTTCCAAACGATTTCCTACGCGGTTTGTAAAACCGCATTTGGGCAGCTCGGTCAGGCATACATGGCAGAGCACCTCAGCATCCGGAAGAAGCTGGCGTCCGCATTCCAGGCAGCAACTCGGATAAAAAAGCCCCAACAAATCATCTCCAAACTGATGCAAATTCTGAAAACTTAATAACCTTTTATATCTTATTGCCTCCATAGCTTTCTTCTTGTCAAAAAAAAATTACATTTGTGCACAATTTTTTTAAAATCTTGCGTTTAATAAGTTAAGATTAATCTCAAATGTAAACCCAATTCTAGAATTATGGAAGACAACAATAAATCTTCAAACAGCAAAATTCTGATCATTGCGCTGACCGTATTGCTGTTCGCTTTGATCGGTTACACGTTCTACAACAACAATGATCACAAAGAGGCGATCAAGTTCCTGCAGGATGAAAAGGAGCAGATCATTGGAAACCTCACCGCTATGGAAGAGAAGTACGACGTTGCGATTGCAGAGAATACGAGCCTTTCGGATTCGCTGACGATGGAGAAGGAAAAAATAGCCTTGCTTAAGGATTCGGTTCAAAACCTCAAAAAGGTTAATTCTGATGTTTTGAGAAGATACAGGACCCAATTGGCGACTTTGGAGAAAAACAATGAAAGGCTTTTGGACCAGGTAGATTCTCTAATGTTTGCCAACAACATTCTCACCGAGGAAAAAGACAGCATCAACAGTCAGTTGGAGATTCAAACCAGCTACAACGACACACTTGTTGCCCAAAACATGGAACTGGCTCGCAAAGTTGAGATCGGTGGAGCAATCAATGTTGAGAATGTCAATGTGACTGCAATGAAAATGCGTTCAAACGGAAAATACACCGAGACCAACAAGGCGCAGAAGACCGATGCCATCAAGGTTGAATTCAGGCTGATCGAAAATGAGATCGCAGAACCGGGAGACAAAGAGGCGTATATCGTACTCAAGAACCCTGCCGGACAGGTAATCAATGCCAAAGGCACTTTTGAGGTCGAAGATGGTGGTGAGAAGAAATACACCGATCAGACCGTTGTTAATTACTCGAACTCAGATCTCGATGTGGTCATGCTCGTTGAGAGAAAAGGAGAGAAGTACGAGAAAGGCACCTACCCGATCGAAGTTTATGTCGAAGGAAAGTTGGTAGGATCTGCTAATCTTGAGTTAAGCGACTCTTTTTTAGGCCTCTAAACACAGCCAAAACCAAATAAAAAAGGAAACACATTTGTGTTTCCTTTTTTTTATTCCCCTGTTTAAATTAATTATTTTTGGCGCATGAAAAACAAGGACGAAATCTTCAAGAAAGTGATCTCGCATGCGAAGGAGTATGGGTTCATCTTTCAGTCAAGCGAAATCTATGACGGTTTGAGCGCGGTTTACGATTACGCTCAAAACGGCGCCGAGCTCAAAAACAACATTCGCAGCTACTGGTGGAAGGCCATGGTGCAGATGAATGAGAACATCGTTGGAATCGATGCCGCTATCTTCATGCACCCGACCACCTGGAAGGCCTCGGGTCACGTGGATGCATTCAATGATCCGCTGATCGACAACAAAGACTCTAAAAAGAGATATCGGGCCGATGTGCTCATCGAAGACTATGCCGAGAAACTCAATCAGAAGGCAGAAAAGGAGATCGCCAAGGCAGCTAAGCGTTTTGGAGACAGCTTTGACCGCGAACAGTTTGTGAGCACTCATCCCCGGGTGATCAAATACCTGGCGGAAAAAGAGGATATCCTGAAAAGAATGGCTCTTGCCCTGGACAATGAAAACCTGGCGGACGTCAAAGCCCTTATTGAAGAGCTGGGAATCGTATGCCCGGTATCGGGCTCGAAGAACTGGACCGATGTCAAGCAATTCAACCTGATGTTCGGAACGAAACTCGGAGCGTCAGCCGATTCGGCCATGGATCTTTACCTGAGGCCGGAAACGGCCCAGGGAATATTTGTCAATTTCTCCAACGTTCAAAAAACCGGTAGAATGAAGATTCCTTTTGGAATCGCTCAAACGGGCAAAGCCTTCAGAAATGAGATCGTTGCCCGCCAGTTCATTTTCAGAATGAGGGAATTTGAACAAATGGAAATGCAGTTTTTTGTGCGACCCGGGGAGGAGATCAAGTGGTACGATCACTGGAAGGAAAAACGATTGAATTGGCACCTTTCATTGGGCCTGGGCAAAGAGAAATACCGCTTCCACGACCATGAGAAGCTGGCCCATTATGCCAATGCAGCCGCAGACATAGAATTTGATTTTCCTTTTGGCTTCAAGGAACTCGAGGGCATTCACTCACGTACCGATTTTGACCTGAAAGCACATGAGGAGCATTCCGGAAAAAAATTGCAGTATTTCGACCACGAGGTCAACAAGAGCTATGTGCCCTATGTGGTTGAGACTTCAATCGGCCTGGACAGGATGTTCCTGGCTGTGTTCTCTACGGCATTACAGGATGAAAAGCTCGAAGATGGATCAGAGCGCGTTGTTCTGAAGTTACCCGCTGTACTCGCACCTGTAAAAGCCAGTGTGCTCCCGCTTGTCAAAAAGGATGGTTTGCCAGAAATCGCCAGGGAGATCCTTGACAGCCTGAAATACGACTTCAATGTGAACTACGACGAGAAAGACGCAATAGGCAGGCGATACAGAAGACAGGATGCAATTGGAACCCCTTTCTGCATAACGGTAGACCACGAAACCAAAGAAGACGGCACAGTGACAATTCGCCATCGGGACTCTATGGAGCAAAAGCGGGTAAAGATTGAAGAATTGCGATCGATCATCAGCGAGGAAGTTTCTGTGGGAAACTGGTTGAAGAAAGTCTGATCGAGCATAGAGTCAGAACGTAGCCCTGAGCTGCATCGTTCCGGTGTGGATGGCATCCGCCCCTTCTGACTTACGACCGAGATAGTTCAGGTTGAGATCAAGAAAGGACGTAAGTCGTTTCTGCAACCCCAACACCCAGGTGTAGTTTGTTCCCGGCTGCAATCCTTCGAGCATTTGGTACGCAACAGGAGAATTGGTCTCCCCCTGAAAGTCATTGTAGATGAAATTGAAGTTGGAGTTCAGTGAGAACTTCTGGCTGTTCGCATAGCGAAAATTGGCTCCCAGGTTGTGAAGGACCAGGGTTTCCATCTCCTCGATTTGATTTTCCTTGTTTTTGTAGGTATAGAAAGCCTCAAGTCTTGTATTCTTATTGTACAGGTAGGATATTTTGGGTCGGAAGCTGGCCGTATTCAACTCGTAGTTCCTGTTGCCGAAAACCACGGAGCTGCTTTCGTTGACACCTGCTCCCGCCTCGGCTTCCAGCAACCAGAAAGACCCGAGTTTATGAATGAACTGAAACTGGTGTGTGCTGATCTGATTGTTTTGATCCCCAAAGGTGTAGATGGTTTTCTTTCTGGAATTCAGATAGGTATACACAAAACTGAATCTCTGCATCCCTCGGTTGAAGAAAAAACTGTTCTTGAAGTTCTGATCCAGGCCCAACAGGTCGTCCTCGTCGTATCCAAAGGGAGTCCAGGCAAAGCCCTCCCCTTCTCTTGTGGTTTTTGCATCGATCAGAAAATACGTCTGATTCGAAAAATGCGAGAGGAATTTCCTGAATCCATCACGGTTTTTCCAGCCGCTTGCATCGATTCTCAGGGATTGGCTCCACTTGTTCTGATTGGTCCGAATGAAGTTCACGGTGGGCAGCAGAACCCTCACGTAGATGGCCTGGTCGGGGAAGCGCGCAACAACGAATTCATCGAGTTCCTGGATGCCGTTCTCATTGAAATCGATCCATTCGTAAAATCCTTTGCCGGGTTCCACTTCCACGTAGGTGAACTCCTGCTGGGGAAGGCTTCCTGAGCGGGTCTCCAACAAGGTCTGCAGCTGCACAAAATCCTGAAGCATCTTTTGCCTGTAGTTCAGCCTCCCGTTCACATTGGATTCATCGTCTCTGAATTCATTGTTGACCCGGCGATAATTCAAGAAAACGGAGAGATCGGCGTTCGAACTTTTGACAAGGCGCGATTTCAAAAAGTAGGTATGGGCCCCGTTGACCCCGGCCAGTTCATTCGAAACGACGCTGTCGGTCTCCCTGAAATTGTATCCGATTTCTGCAAAGACCCGTGTGGAGTCGCCGACCCCTCCATAGCCCTCCATTTCGAGAAATCGATGGCTGAGGGCATTGAGCTGCGACGTCGATGTGTTCTCGCCCAAACTTTTCTCATAGTTGAATTTGGCCCCTATCCAGAACTTGGATATGCGTTGGGTAATATTGGTGTAAAGTCGGTCAAAGCTGTTCTTCTCGAAACCCTCTTCGCTTCTCATCAGGCTCCCGTTTACAAACAGCGAAGTACCCTTATTGTTTAACGCTCCAAAAATTCTGTGCTTGGACCCCTTGTACTCTGCACCGATCTGAAGCTCGTCAAAGCCATAGGAAAAACGACCCAGGCTGTCATTGGCGAAAACGAGGCCTCCCTTGAACAACTGTTGTCTCTGGCCTTGTTCGATGTCGAGCAGGTCAATGTTCCAGTCGCGGGCAAACTCCACATTGCGAATCCGTTCAATCGAGCTGAAATTATCGCTCAGGTATTCCACACCAATCACACCGTTGAGTTTCCAGGCCCGGTCGAGTATCCGCTGATCGTAGTCAAGCTTTCCGGCGAACCCCTGGTTTTTATCATTGTCTATGTCTGAATACAGATTCAGGTCGCGATCACTGATGGAAAGTTCCGCTGCAACCTCTGTCTTGTCACTGGGATGGTAGCCTCCGGCGAAATTGATCATCTGATACTTTTCGGGAGCCACAAGTTGAATGATAGGCATATAGGAACCCTGGGGGATTCCGTTTACCGGATCCACATAAGCGTAGACCCTCCCGGCTGCCAGCGTGGTTTCAATGAAATAGTCTCCATTGTTCTCACCGACGAAGGTGAAACTGACCTGGTAAAGCTCCTCCCCGGGATCATTGGAATACACATAAATCTGTTGTCCTCCCGTGTCCTCTTTTCTATAGAGCACCCTATTCTCATCGTACTCTGCCGGCACCTCCGAAGGTGCGATCATTCTATCCGTGTCATTGCCCGCATCGGCCAGAATCTCCTTCTGCTCATCGCTCAGATCCTGATCCAGGGGACTGTTCTTCAAATCACTTTCATTGTAGTATTGGACGCTCGCGTGCCAGTCTTTCTTATTGAACTTCACTCCATCATAGGTCATAAGACGCGTATAATTTCTCTCCGCAAGCTGATATTCTATGGTGAATCTCAAATTGGAGGTCACCGTGTACAAACTTGTAAAGGTGATCTCTGCCGTGTTGTAATCGATGGTGTAATCGAAATTCTCACCCCTCTTCAGGAGCACCCCATTTGCATAAACACGTTCGCTGCCGGAAATCATAATCACGAATTGCTGGTTTTCAGGACCTTCAATTCTGTAGGGCCCCTGGTTGCCGTCCTGTCCTGTGAACTTGTAGCTGTTGAACTTACCGCGCACGATGGCTCCTGAGGCGAAGACTTCAGCCTCTCCAGTCTCCTGGCCGGGAAGAGCATTCACCAGGATCCCAGACACTTTTTTCTGAAAACGCATGAAGTAATTCTCTCTGTTGATCAGATCGAGATCTCCTGCACGAAGAGTCCACTTGTCACTGAACATCTCAATAAAAACCTGGTCGAATTCGTCGAGTCTCTGGGTGAATCCTCCTGACTGGAGCGGAATCTCATTGTCGGTAATCGAGGCGCGAATTCCAACTTTTTCGGATAGCCTGCCCTCGATCTGCAGGTTGAAATTGGAATTGACCACAGCATCCTGGTTGGAACCAATCGTGACTCCCCTGGACAGGCTACCGCGGGTGGAAAGCCCCTCGAAAGGCTTTTCCCTGGTTCTTTTTCGATCGGTACTCGAGCTGTAAACCTGTGCATCACTCGTCGCTCTCGGAACGATAAGCTCCGGATCAAACGACTGATAAGACCTCGTCATGAATTCAGGCAGTCGCTGATATCGAATTTCAATGATTTCACCCTTAAACCCGAAATCCTCACCGGGAATGAAAAGTGCCTTTGCGTGATCCACCTGGTAGCTTGAGGGGTCAATTTCACCTCCACTTCCATCGTAAGCATGGAAATAATAAGGACTTATGCTGACACTGTCGATGCGCAAAGTGTCTGAAAGAACCTCAAGGGGTATGATCCTTGATTCTCGGGGTCCGTTCTGTGCCTGGGCCCAGGCAGAAAGGCATAAGACCGCCAAAACCAGAATCCTTTTCATTCCATGGAGATTTCGACAAAAATAGGAGAAAATCAGAACAGACTTCTCTGCGCCGGTGGGTTTTCGTGCTCGAGCAACCACTTCTTTCGCCAGAGTCCCCCGGCGTATCCGGTCAGTTTGCCATCAGCGCCGACAACCCGATGACACGGAATGATTATGGCAATAGGGTTCTTTGCATTGGCTCCGGCCACCGCTCGTATGGCTTTCAGGTCACCGAGTGCTTTGGCTTGTTCCGAATAGGAGCAGGTCGTTCCGTAACCCAAGTTCTGGAGTTGGGCCCAAACCTTTTTCTGAAATGACGTGCCTTCCGGGTCAAGCGACAGGGAAAATTCCTTCAGTGTCCCGTCAAAATAGCTTAAAAGCTGATTTTTGCATCCTAGAAGAGTCTCGGGTGTGTCCTCAATCTCGATTTCAGAAAGTTTGGTGAAAGACACCGAACGGATTCCTTTGGCGGTGCCTCCGATTTCCATAATGCCCAGCGGAGTCTTCACATGAGTCCTATCCATTGAAAATCTCTTGAGCGCTTTGGGTTGTGATCTCCGCGATCCGATCCGGTTCCATGTCGTAGATTTCAGACAACTTCTCAACAACATACGTCAAATAGGAACTTTCGTTTCGCTTTCCACGAAAGGGTTTTGGGGCCAGATAGGGTGAATCCGTCTCCAGAACCAGATTTTCCAATTCAATCTGATCCAAAAATTTGTCAATACCCCCATTCTTGAAGGTTACGACTCCTCCTATTCCCAGTTTGAATCCATAGCCAATAATCTTTTTGGCTTGTTCCAACGTACCTGTAAAACAGTGAAAAATCCCTTTGAGCTCCGGTCCCTGTTCCTGGTCCACGATTTCAAAAATCTCCTGGAAGGAGTCCCTGGCGTGAATCACAATGGGCAACGATTTCTCTTTGGCCCAGCCAATCTGGGTTCGAAAAGCTCTCTTCTGCTCCTCAAGGAAGGTCTTGTCCCAATAAAGATCGATACCAATCTCACCGATGGCCACAAAATGGTCCTTCTCAAGCCATGTCCTGACAAATTCCAGCTCTTTCTCAAAGTCTTCCTTCACATGAGTCGGATGCAATCCCGCCATCAACCGCACGGCCTCAGGATAGCTGTCTCGCAGATTAATCATTCGCTTGTAATACGTAGAGTCAATCGCCGGTATATAGAACTTGTTAACCCCTTCTTTCATAGCGCGTTCGACAACCTCATTGCGATCGTTGTCGAATTGCTCCACATAGAGATGGGTATGCGTGTCGATCAGGTTCATGCCTCAAATATACTGGTATCCCCGTTTATATTGGTGAAAGCTGCCAATTTTTAGTATTTTCGTCTGCCAATCAAGAAGCAAACCGAATGAAAATACTTCACAATCCCAGATGCAGAAAAAGTCGTGAGGGACTAAAGATCCTTGAAGACTCCGGACAAGACTTTACAATCGTGGAATACCTCAAGGAGCCTCTGACCAAAGAACAGCTCTCCGAAGTTCTGTCCAAGCTCGGTATGAGTGCCATGGACCTGGTACGAAAGAATGAAAAAGAGTGGAAGGAAAACTTCAAGGGCAAGGAAATGAGCGAGGAGGAGGTTGTGGCTGCCATGGTGGCCCATCCTAAACTGATTGAGAGACCGATCGTCATTTCAGGTGACCGGGCAGTAGTCGGCAGACCGCCTGAGAACATCAGTCAACTGCTCAACTGATTCCCTTTTTTTGTAAATAACGAAAAATACCCCATTTCCGCTATTTTTTGATATTTATCAAAACCCTACATTTATCGGTTGATCATTTTGAAAAAGAAAATCCTTCATATCCTGATCATAGGTCTCCTCTCCTTGAATCTTACAGGTCAGGAAGATAGTTTGTATCATGCGGTCAATGGTTTGGTGCAGGACGCAGAAACCCATAGCCCACTCCAATTTGTCACGGTCAGCTTCAGGGACATAGGCACCGGGGAGCTCATCGGTGACGTCACAGACAAAACAGGTCATTTTGATTTGACGGTGCCTGAGGGGAAATACTATTGCATCGTTGAATCGCTTTCATTTCAGCCCTTTGTGATCGATGTTTTCAATATTCAGCAGGATATCGACATGGGAGTGATCGAACTGGAGCAAAACATCGAAAAACTGGAGGAGGTCGAATTGGTGGCACAGGCCAATCTCATGGACCACAACCTGACCAAAAAGGTCTACAATGCCTCCAAAGACATTGCCAACATAGGCGGAACAGCCATCACGGTCCTGGAGAATACTCCCTCGGTTCGCGTCGATGAACAGGGAAATATTTCGATCCGGGGGAACACAGCTCTGGTTCTTGTCGATGGAAAGCCTTACGGAGGGCAAAGGAGCAATGCGGATCTTTTGAGCATGATACCCTCCAACAGCATTGCCAAGGTTGAAATCATAGCACAATCTGCCAAATACGACTCAGAAGGAGGAGGCGGAATTCTGAACATCGTCCTGAAAAAAAGATCCTCGGAAGGGTACAATGGCACCGTGGAGGCGCATGCAGGGAATCCCGCCAATCACGGGGTATCCACTTTTATCAACTACCGTACAGACAAGGTCAACATCTTCTCAACGGCCAGCTTCAATCATCAGGTTCCAATAAAAAAGACCGAGATAGAGCAGGTGTTTTTGGACGATGACCAGAATCCGACAGGAAACTTTGAGGAACTCCGAACCGACTACAAACAGCGCAACAGCTTTCTTTTCAACATCGGCAGTGATTTCTTCATCGACGATAAAAACACCGTGACCACCAGCATCATGTATACTACCAACAACAAAAACTACGACTCCGAGCTGGTCCTGGACGACTACCAGCCCGTAAATGAGTTGGTTCGTTCCTCACTCCGGGATGTGGATGAGAATTCAGACGAGACCTTTCTCGAGGCTTTTGTGCAGTACAGCAGAAAATTCGAAAAAGAAGGGCATCAGCTTTCCGCGGACTTGAAATACGACAACAATGTGGGTGAAAACGATACCGACATACTGAATACGGAGACCTTTCCGGGAGATGGGCTCACCGAGCAGAAATATGTCAAGGACGAGGGGGTGGACAACTTCTATGTAAAAGTCGATTACAGTCTTCCATTGGGCGAAGCTTCGAAATTTGAAGCCGGGCTGAAATCCAACTTTCGAATGTACAACAATGATTTCCTGTCGAGTAATTTGAATCCGAGCACACGGCGGTTCGACATCAATCCTGATTTTTCGAGTGAGATCATCTACGACGAGAGAATAAACGCCTTTTATGTCAATTTTGCCCACGAAGTCGATCAGTTCAGTTTTTCTGTCGGACTCCGGGCCGAACTCACCCAAACCCTGATCGAGGAACAGAATGTTGTGGAAGATTTTGAAAACGACTACAACGACCTTTTCCCTTCTGCATTGGTGACCTACAATATGAAGGATCAAAACTTTTTCTCGATCGGATATACGCGTTTCATTGACCGTCCTACAGTTTCACAGCTAAATCCCTTCAATTCATTTGCGGATGAGCGATTCATCCTCCTGGGCAACCCCTTTCTGCAACCCTATTACACCAACTACTTCTACCTGGAGTATTACCATCAGTTCGAAAGACTTTCATTGAATACGGCTTTGTTCTACTCGAATTCAACAGATCGGATCATGAACGTGCTCAGAAACACCGGCCTTCAAACTCCTGATGGATTTGATGTGTATACCCGTCAACCGATTAACAACGGAACACTCAATTTTACAGGACTCGAATTCGAGGCGACGTACAATCCCACCGGAAAGATCAGGCTTTACGGTATCATCAGCCCCTATTATGCAGATTTGTTCGATACCCTGGACGGTGCTTACGATTTCACAAACTGGGTGTTCTATGGCAATTTCAGATTCCTCTACCAGTTTACGAACACGTTTCGCTTCAACGTTGACTACACCTATCAGTCAGCCCAAAAAACGGCGATCACCGAACTCGAAGACTTTCAATATGTGAACTTGAGTTTGAGCAAAGACCTGTTTTCGGGAAGATCCACCCTGACATTTCGAGTCAACGATGTGTTTTATACCAGGGAAGCGCGATTCAACTCTCTGGAGGCCAACACGATCACAAATCGAAATTTCATCTACGACACCCAATATCTGCTCTCCTTTTCTTACAGATTCAACAAAGCGGGGCGTCGCAATGCGCACAATCGATCGAAGGATCTGGATAAAAACGTTTTTGAAATCGAAGATCAGATAAAATAGGTACGATCAGGTAAAACAGGGCATAAAAAAAAGCTTGTCACAACAAGCTTTCCTTTCTGATCCGTCAAGGATTTATTTTGATTTGGCTTTCTTTTCAGCCCTTTTCAGTTTCCAATTCTCCATCAAATTTCCAAACAGCCAGTAAGGAACCACGAAGGTCAACAAGAAGATCAACATCCAGAATCCCATGGTAAAAACCGTGAGAAATACCAAAAATCCTAAAAAAACATCAATTTCCATCCTGATCGTGCTGTTTAAAATTCGCCTCAAAAATAAGACATATTTTGAGATTAGCAACCATTTGAAAAATATTTTATGCCATCTTGAAATTCAATACCCTCCCTCCCTGAAAGCCATCAAGCCCTTGCACGTTTGCTCGGGGCGTGGTCCCTCTCCTCGCAAGAAGCTTCAACGGCATTGCCTGACGGCTTCCGGGGGTCGGTTGTCCACAGCCTCATTACCGGGTAACCTTCCAGCTCTCCAGGGTTCCCTGGATTCACGCCCGTTCCTGCGCCCCCCGATGACAGGTTTACCCCCCCCCCCCCCCCCCCCCCCTCGTGGCGCGACGCCGGGCGGGGGATCTTCCGCCCGGGGCACGGCTGCGCGTCGGGACCGGGGGCGTCTTCAGAGGCTTTCCGGGCCCTCTGAATCGTTTTTTCTATCAGAACAACCAGCAAATACCTGGGTTTCCGGATTCATACGGCGGTGATAGGACATTGATGTGAAATTCGTCAATGCCGACGGGATTATACAGGTAAGACAGCCGACCAATATCTCTTTACGACGAGAAACCCCCCGTCCCCCCCACCTCCCTCGGCTCCCCCCCCCGCCCCACCCGCGCCCGCCCCCCCCATCACGCAACCCCTCCCCCCCCCCCTGTCCCGCCCATGCGCCCCCCGCCCACGTCCGCCGGTCCCGGTTTACCTCCCCCTTTCACCCCCCCCCCCCCCCCCCCCTTCGTCAATCGATTTTTACCCTCAAATTCCAGCATTTTTTGAGGGGTTTTCGTATCTTTGTTTAATACGTTTACCGCTAAATTTTATCACATGAAATACAGAATTGAGCACGATACCATAGGAGAGGTCAAAGTGCCTGGGGACAAGTATTGGGGAGCCCAAACTGAACGATCGAGAAACAATTTCAAAATAGGCCCTGAGGCTTCGATGCCCAGAGAGATCATAGAGGGTTTTGCCTATTTGAAAAAAGCGGCTGCATATGCCAATCATGACCTGGGCGTGCTCAGTCTGGAAAAAAGAGATGCAATCGCAGAGGTATGTGACGAGATCCTTCGCGGAGAGCTCTATGATCAGTTTCCATTGGTGATTTGGCAAACCGGCTCCGGAACCCAGAGCAATATGAACTGCAATGAGGTGATCGCCAACAAGGCTCATTTGAACAGTGGCGGAAGCCTGGAGGGCCAGGAACGCTTCATTCATCCGAATGATGACGTTAACAAGTCTCAGTCTTCAAACGACACATTCCCGACCGGAATGCACATTGCGGCATACAAAAAGATCGTCGAAGTCACCCTGCCAGGTGTGCAAAAGCTACGTGACACGTTGGAGGCCAAGTCGAAAGCCTTCGCGGATGTTGTGAAAATCGGGCGAACCCACTTGATGGATGCCACCCCTCTTACCCTGGGGCAGGAATTTTCGGGTTACGTCTCGCAACTGGATCACGGAATGAAGGCACTGAACAATACCCTGGATCACCTGTCGGAACTTGCCCTGGGAGGCACCGCGGTGGGTACCGGGATCAATACCCCGGAAGGCTATGATACCCTGGTAGCGCAATACATTGCGGATTTCACCGGTCTTCCATTTGTCACTGCAAAAAACAAATTTGAGGCGCTTGCAGCCCACGATGCCATCGTGGAGACCCACGGTGCGCTCAAACAGCTGGCGGTTTCCCTGATGAAAATCGCGAATGACATTCGTCTTCTGGCATCCGGACCGAGAAGTGGTATCGGAGAGATCATCATCCCGGCAAACGAACCGGGCTCATCGATTATGCCGGGCAAGGTCAATCCGACCCAGGCCGAAGCATTGACCATGGTTTGCGCCCAGGTAATAGGAAATGACGTAGCCGTTACCGTTGGTGGACTCAACGGTCACTATGAGTTGAATGTATTCAAGCCGGTGATGGCTTCCAATACGCTTCAAAGTGCACAGCTATTAGGTGATGCATGCGTATCATTCAATGACAATTGTGCGATCGGAATCGAGCCCAACCTGGACCGAATCAAGTACCTGGTGAACAATTCCCTTATGCTTGTAACGGCTCTCAATACGAAGATCGGTTATGAGAATGCGGCTAAAATAGCCAAGACTGCGCACAAGAATGGAACGACCCTTAAGGAAGAGGCCGTCAACCTGGGATTGCTGACGGCAGAGGAATTCGACGAATGGGTAAAACCGGAAGACATGGTTGGAAGCTTAAAAGTCTGACATGTGCAACAGCTTCAATAAAAAGTTCCTCGACGAGGCTGCAAAGCATTGGAGCGGTTCTGAAGATCAGAGTGACGGACGAGTCGATGGTTTCATGAAAGAAGCGGTCCAACTCGCCCTGAGAGGTCTGGACAACAATGACGGTGGCCCTTTCGGATGCGTAGTGGTCAAAGATGGCAAGATCATAGGGAGAGGCAACAACCGGGTCACCTCGCAGCACGATCCAACGGCGCATGCTGAGATTCTGGCCATACGTGAAGCCTGTGCTCATCTGGGCAGTCATCAACTCGAAGGATGCGTCATTTATACGAGTTGCGAGCCCTGCCCCATGTGTCTTGGAGCCATATACTGGGCCAGGCCCGATAAGGTGTTCTATGCAGGAACCCGGGAGGACGCAGCCAAAAGTGGATTCGACGATGCGTTCATTTACGAGCAGATCGGGCTCCCTCCCGAGCAAAGGAGCATTGAATTCCTGCAGATGGACAGAAAGGAGGCACAATTGGCCTTCACACGTTGGGATGAAAAAGAGGACAAAACAGAATATTAATTAAATTCTTGATTATGAAAAATGTAGGTGTATGGATCGACCAGAAAGAAGCAAATATCATTACCCTGGTGAATGAGGAGGCAATCAAGACCAAGACCATTTATTCGGATGTGGAGACACGTGTTCGCATTGAAGGTGAAAAGAAGCAGTTTGGAAGATTCGGCGATCAGTATCTCGTGGATGAGAAAGGAAAGAAAAATCGTATTGAGGAATACACTACCCGATATCTCAACAGGGTGATCAATGAACTCCAAAGCGCCGACCAGATCATGGTATTCGGACCGGCCCAGACGAAAAAAAGATTGGAAAAAATGATGTTTGAGGATCAAAACCTGGTTCAAAAGCTTAAGGAAACCAAGGTCTCAGACAATATGACTGACAATCAGAAGATTGCCTACGTAAAGAATTATTTCAAACAGAAGTGATCAGACGCGACCACGGCTCATGTTGCGGATACGATGGTAATACTCCTCGTATTCCCGTTCGGCTTTTTTGTGCTCCTTCGTCTCGAAGAGAGCCTTCACTACCTTGCCTGCCTTCTTAGGGGATTCCGGAGCAGACTTTTCTTTATCAACGCTCATTTCTTAGCAATTTCCTATATAAACGCAAGAAACCGCTCCTTTATTATACCGGTTTATTTTACTGAACCTTAATTAGTTCCAATTTGAATGATGGTATTGTCCTTCAGGATCATCAGTTCTCTGATAGGTATGGGCCCCGAAGAAGTCACGTTGGGCCTGGATCAGATTTGCAGGCAAATTTCTTGTCGTTGAATCGACCCAAAACTGGTAAGCGCTTGAAAAGCAGGGCAAACTTACACGCCTGTTTAAACCCTCTCGCAGCAGCTCGACAACTGAAACTTCCCCCCTTACCAACTCTTCTCGTATAGCTTGGATCATAAAGAGATCGTCATTTTTCGCAAAGTACTCCTTCAGCTCATTCATGAGCTCGGATTTGATGATGCATCCATTGGACCATATTCTTGCTATGGATTGAAAATCCAGATCCCAATTAAACTCAGAGGAGGCCTGGGCCATGAGTTGAAAACCTTGTTGGTGATTCACAAGACGCGCAAATTCATAGGCGTTTTTCAGCATCTCCACGTCAAGAGTGGCCCTTTTCGCTTCCGTCTCGGAAAGCGTCGAGGCCAGATACTCCCTTCTCTCCTTAAAAGAAGAAATATATCGTGCAAAGACAGCCTCTGTCATCATCCCATTGGGCACGCCCAGATCGAGAGCCACCTTGCTCGACCAGGAGCCCGTGCCCTTGTTGCCCGCACGGTCAAGAACCCGATCCAACAAATAGTGATCTCCTTCTTTCTTTCTCAAAATCTTCACAGTAATGCCCAGCAGATAGCTCGATAGGCCGCCTTCGTTCCACACTTCAAAAATCCGTGCGATCTCCTCGTTGCTCTTTTCAAGTCGCAGCAAGGCATACAATTCGGCCAAAAGCTGCATTTCCACATATTCAATGCCATTGTGCACCATTTTTATGAAGTGTCCCGAACCATCCGGACCAATGTAAGCACAACAAGAATTCCCGGAGGCATCCCGGGCCGCTATCGCCTCAAGAACAGGCGCCACCTTCATATAATCTTCCTTGTTGCCGCCAGGCATGATGGACGGTCCCTTTCTGGCTCCTTCTTCTCCCCCGGAAACCCCTGCACCAATAAAACCAATGCCTTGATTTCCAGCATGCTCAGCTCGTCTCTGGGTATCTGTAAAGTGTGAGTTCCCCCCGTCAATAATCACATCCCCTTCCGAAAGCAGCGGCAACAATTGATCCATTACGATGTCAACAACCTTACCGGCTTTGATCATGAGCAAAATTTGCCTGGGCCGGGCAATGGATTCCACGAAATCAGCTAGATCCGTAAAACCGTGAAGATTGGAATACGCGATATTCTCACGGAGAAAGTCGCTCACAATTTCTTTTTCCTCTCCTTCTGCCCTGTTATAGACCGATAGCTCGTAACCCCTGTCGGCAATGTTGAGACTCAAGCTGGCGCCCATGACGCCCAGGCCGTAAACTCCAAAAACACTCTTATTATCCATTTTTAAACTTGAGATGATTTGTTCGGTTATCTTTTTCGGGGACTTTTCGATATCGATCACAAGGCCATAAGCCGGCTCCTCCAAGGCATCAAACTGGGACCTGAGCAATCGCGAACCCATGTAGTGCCCCGATCTTTCGTTCAGACGGTTTTCGATCAATTCATAACTGCCCTTGAGAAATATCCAATGCGGATTTCTGACCCGGGACGACAGCTTTTGCCTGTACTTCTCCTTCAAAGCCGAGCATGCAAGAACGGCTCCACCTGTTTTTTGCCATTTCTCCAGGTTGAGAGACAGGACCTCCAACCAACCCTTGCGATCATTGTCGTCCAAAGCTATTCCCCGGGACATCTTTTCTACGTTCTCCCGGGGGTGAAAATCATCGGCGTCATAAAAAGGAATCCCCAGGTGATCAGCGAGCTTTTTTCCAATAGTGGATTTTCCGCATCCGCTCACGCCAAAAACCACGAAAAGATCATTCATATTCGAAACTTGTTATCATGTCAGCCGATCGTCCAGGCGTTGCCCACGTCACTCAACGGAATACAAGGTTTATAGCCTCCCGGTATCGGATCGAAAACCAGAAAGTCCTTACCAATTCTCTCGGATGTAAAATAGCCCAGCAGTGCAAATTCCCGCACCGTGAACAAAAACTTGTAGAGTGCAAAACTATCTTTTTCTTCGTCTGTGATCTCTTCGGCTCCTTTACTCTGTTTGTACAGAATGGCCTTCTTTTCTGCTTCCGGAAGATCGAAATAGGTTTTAAAGACAGCCAAAACCTCCTGTCGGGTCGCACCGTTTGCTTCTCCTCCGGCATGGCTCGCAACACGTTCGGCGAAAAAAGCCCCGCCACTCAAGACCCACTCCTGATCTTTCTTCACCAGGATGTCGGCACACATTTTGTCGACAAACTGGGGCAGGTTCAGCTCCACTCCGCCTGGAATGTCTGAGCTGGGTAAAATGATGTCTACGAGGTGGTTGACCATCGGCTTGAGTTCGTCACTTAGAAAATCAGCTGACCAGCCCGGCTCCGGTTTTGAACAGGACTCGAGAATTCCAAGTACGGCAGGCGCACTCACCACATATCCGATTCCAAGCGACAAGTTTTTTATGGCTTCTCTCCTCTTCATGACGCTTTTGATTTGTTTTCCCCCAGGAGTTTTTCCGCAGCGTAATTGGCTGCTCTCGCCGTGAGCGCCATATAGGTCAATGAAGGGTTCTGGCAGCCCGAAGAAGTCATGCAGGCCCCATCTGTGACATAGACATTGGGCACGGTATGCACCTGGTTGTATTTTCCGAGTACCGAGGTTTTGGGATCCCTTCCCATTCGGGCCGTACCCATCTCATGTATGCCCAAGCCGGGATAGAACTCCTCCTGATTGTCATAAGGCATTATTTTGGTGTATCCCGCAGCTTTCAACATTTTTACGGCCTGCTCCACTATGTCTTTGCGCATCTTCTTCTCATTTTCCTTGTACTCCACATCGAAATCCACCGTAGGAAGTCCCCATTCGTCGAGGTTGTCATAGTTCAGACTCATCTTGTTCTCGTGATAGGGCAGGCATTCACCGAAGCCTCCCATCCCAATGACCCAGGGCCCGGGCTTCATCAGCTCCTCCTTGAGGTCTTCTCCATAGCTCATCTCTTTGATGGCCCGCTTCCAATTGGTTCGGCTTGCACTTCCCTGGTAACCGTAGCCTCGAATGAAATCTGTCGGTTCGGTTTCTCCTTCAACATTCCTGAAACGGGGGATGTAAAAACCAGCCGGCTTGCGCCCCTTGTAGTATTTGTCCTCGTGTTCCTCTACGATTGCATTTGCCCCGGCTCCAAGATGGTGATCCATGATGTTGTGACCCAACTCACCGCTGTCATTCCCAAGACCATTCGGAAACCTATCGGACCGGGATTGCATGAGGATGGCAGCTGAGGCAATTGCCGAAGCGCAACAAAAGATAATTGAAGCTTTGTAAAAGTATTTTTCCTTGGTTAGGGTATCGATAATTCTGACCCCTGTCGCTTTTTTCAAAGTGTCGTCATAGACTATTTCATAGGCTATTGAATTGGGCCGCAGGGTCATGTTACCGGTCCTCTCCGCCGCAGGAAGGGTTGAGGCATTGCTGCTGAAGTAACCCCCAAAAGGGCATCCTCTCATGCAACGATCCCGGAATTGACACTTCCCTCTTCCCTCGTAGGTTTTATCTCCAGTGATATGCGCTACTCTGGCGTGGGTAATAACTCTGCCCTCCATGTTCTCGTGAACCCTGCTGGCAAAGTCTTCCTCCACGCAATTGAACGGCATCGGCTCAGTGAGCTTCCCGTCGGGGATCTGGTCGCTACCAATATTTTTGCCGCAGACGCCAATGTAATCTTCCACCTTGTCGTACCAGGGTGCCAAATCCTTATAGCGAATGGGCCAATCAACACCGTGACCGTCTTTCTTGTTGGCCTCAAAATCCTGAGGTCCCAAACGGTAGGAATGCCTGCCCCACGTGAGGGACCTTCCCCCCACATGATAACCCCGCATCCAGTCAAATCTTTTCGTTTCGGTGTATGGATGATCAATGTCATCTACGAACCAATGTCTCCACTGCTCATCTGTCGTATAACCGGTTCTGGCCTGCTTTTCCTGCCGTTTCCTGTCTTCAGCGGTAGTTTCACCACGGTGCTCAAAATCCCAGGCCTCCATATGCATAGTCGGATAATCGACCACATGCCTCACCATGCGGCCCCGTTCCAGCACCAGGGTCTTGAGTCCTTTCTCGCACAGCTCCTTGGCCGCCCATCCGCCTGAAATACCTGTGCCAATGACTATGGCGTCGTACTCAACCGGTTGTTCTTTTTCTTTTCCTTCTTGCATAGTTTCTTACAGATATCTCTCTTCAACCACCTTCAGGTGATGCAGCAAATGACCACAGATGATAAAGCCCAGGGCACGAACGCTTATCTGTTTTCCATCGATCCGTCCCATTCTTTTCAGAATTTTCTCATTCATCGACGCAAACATCAGGATATTGGATTTTCGGATCCAGTTGAATTCTTCCAGCAATGAGGCCAGGTTCCTGTCGGTTAAATCGCAGGTTTCGGCATACAGGTTCTCATCGAAGCCCGGCAGCTCGGTAGAATCCTTGCGCGCAAATCGCAGTGCTCTGTAGGCAAATATGCGCTCTGTATCCATAATGTGTTGGAGCAGCTCCTTGATGCTCCACTTCCCTTCAGCGTATCGATATTCCTCCTTTTCAGGGTCAAGCCCTTTGAACAAGGAATTACAGGCTTCAAGACTTGTTTTAAGAAGTTCGTTCAAATCCGAATCTCCAACGGGAATAACATCCAGATATGGTTGATAGAATACAGCATATTCCTCTTTGCCGGGTCTTGGCATCCGCGTAAATTTTTTGAATTAAAAACCCGCTAATTTAACGAATTTCATTTAGATGAAAGTCAGGGAGAAAGAAGTCCAAAGGACTGCTTGGCGATCTCTAATTCCTCATTTGTCGGAACAACAAGCAGGCTTACCTCGGTACCATCTGTTTGAATCTCCCGGATGGAATGTTCCCTGACCCGGTTCTTGTCTTCATCAAGATGGATCCCAAAGAACTCCATGTCAGCACAGATCAAACTGCGCAAAAGATCGGAATTCTCACCAATTCCTGCCGTGAACACCAGGGCATCCAAACCATTCATCGCGGCTGTGTATGCCCCAATGTATTTCTTTACCCGATAGGCGTTCATCCTCAGCGCAAGGTTACAAGCCTCGTCTCCTTGCGAAGCTGCAGTTTCTATCTCTCTGAGATCGCTGAATCCGGTAAGGCCCAGCATCCCGCTTTTCTCCTGCAAGAGGCCCTTGACCTCATCAACAGAGTAACCCAGTTCATCAATCATATGAAAAATCACGGATTGATCGATGTCACCGCTTCGCGTTCCCATGATCAAGCCGTTCATGGGGCCAAAACCCAGCGAGTGCTCCACACTTTTTCCGTCCATGACCGCTGTAATACTGCATCCATTGCCAAGGTGCACTGTAATGATTTTGCCCGCTTTGCCATCCAGATAGGCTGCAGCCTTCTCTGAAACATATTTATGGCTCGTTCCATGGAAACCATAAGTTCGAATCTGATGCTTGCGATAGATCTCTTCCGGAATCGCGTATCGATAGGCTATTTCCGGAATTGTCTGGTGAAAAGCCGTATCAAACACCGCCACCTGGACGGCTTCAGGAAAAATTCTTTCGGCGACTTCTATCCCTTTGAAATTATGCGGATTATGCAACGGTGCCAGGTTGAAAAGCTCCTGGATTTTGGCTTTGACCTCCTCATCGATGCGCACAGTTTCAGAGAAACTGCTTCCACCATGAACGACGCGGTGTCCTACTGCATCAATTCCAGAGGCATCCTCGATCACGCCCTGTTCCGGGTCGAGAAGAAGACCGGCAATCATTTGAAGACCTGCTTCGTGGTTTCTTATTTCTGTTTCCTGCTCAAACTCACCTCTTTCTGAACGGTATTTTATCCTTGACCCTTCCAGGCCAATGCGTTCTGCCACTCCAGAGGCTATCACCACTTCTGAGGGCATGCCAATCAATTGAAACTTGATGGATGAACTGCCCGAATTGATTACCAGGATTTTCATTGTTTTCATCGTACTAAACTTCAGCAAGTTCCATTTGAGCCTGAATGGCAGTTATCACAACAGTGTTGAAAATATCGTCAACCGTGCACCCGCGACTGAGATCGTTGACGGGCTTGTTCAGCCCCTGAAGCATCGGCCCAATGGCAATGGCCCCAGTTTCTCTTTGGACTGCCTTATAGGTGTTATTGCCTGTGTTCAGGTCGGGGAAGATCAGGACACTGGCCTGCCCGGCAACCTGGGAATCCGGCATTTTCTTTTTTCCAACGCTCATGTCAACAGCCGCGTCATACTGGATAGGCCCCTCAATCTTGAGTTCGGGTCGCTTTTTCTTGACTATTTCCGTCGCTTCACGAACCTTGTCAACATCCGCTCCGGAGCCAGAGGCCCCAGAGGAATAGGACAACATGGCCACTTTGGGCTCAATTCCAAAGGCGGCACTCGATTCAGCTGAGGAGATGGCGATCTCAGCCAGCTGCTCTGCGGTAGGATTCGGATTTATGGCACAATCTCCAAAAACCGACACCCGATCTTCAAGACACATGAAAAAGACCGAGGAAACAACTGAAACATCGGGTTTGGTCTTGATGAATTGCAACGCCGGTCGAATGGTGTGTTGTGTGGTATGGACAGCTCCGGAAACCATTCCGTCAGCATGTCCCTTATACACCATCATAGTCCCAAAAAAGGAAACATCAGCCATCAGGTCATGAGCCATGGGTCGGTTGACGCTCCTGTGTTTTCTAAGTTGATAAAGGGTCTCGGCATAATCCTCAAAATGATTCGAATTCACCGGATCGATGATCGCAATCGTATCCATGTTCATAGGAATGCCGAGTTGGGCGATTTTGCTTCGAATCTGATCCGGTGACCCCAACAAGGTGATGTCAACAACGTCCAGTGCCTGAAGCCTGGAAACAGCGAGAAGAATTCTTTCATCCGCACCTTCAGGCAAGACAATATGCTTTTTCACCTTCTTCGCTTTTTTCAGCAGGTTGTACTGAAACATTCTTGGAGTAAGGCCTCGTTTCTTGAATTTGAGATACTTCTTGGTTAGTGATCCCATATTGACATACTTGTCAAAGGTGATCAGTGAGGTATAGATCCGTTGCTCATTGTTCGGATAGATGTGGGATCGGATTGCTCCGATATCATTGGCTACCTCAAAGGTTCCACTTTCAACCGTCAGGATGGGAACAATCTCCCGAAGACCTTTTATCAACTGGATTATAGATTTCTCCGGAACAAGTCCTCCGGTCAGGACTATTCCCGCAATTTTCGGATAGTTGTCTGAAATGCTGGCTTGAAGGGTGGCCAAAATAATATCTGCACGATCACCGGGCGTGATAACGAGACAATTCTCTGTGAGGTGAGTCAAAAAGTTCCTGAGCTGCATCGCCCCTACCGCAAAGCTCTCTACCTGGTTGTTAACCTGGTCTTCGCCCAGCACAAGCTCTGCACCTATATCGTTGACTATTTCTTTGATGGTGGGATTGAACAGGCTGTTTATCAAAGGTATAGCTGCGACAAAAATCTCATCGCTCAATTTCTTAGAGATTGCCTCCTCCACCTTCAAAAGATCTTTTGACTCCACCTTGTTCGCAATCACGCCGAGTACCTGGACCTCCTTCTCAACAAAAGAGTCATAGGCCAGGTGCAGATTTGAAACCAGCTCCTCATCCGTTTTTCCTTTCCCCGTACCTACCAGGATTACCGGAGTGCCAAGATTCTTTGCGATAATTGCATTCAGATCGAGTTCAACAAAGGCAGCTTCCCCGGAAAAATCGGTACCCTCCAACAGAATGAAATCAAAGCGCTCCTCAAGCTCTTTGTACTTTTTGAAAATGATATCGACTATTTCCTCTTCCTTATCATCGATCTTCTTTTGGATTACCTCATGTACGGTAAGGGCATAGCAATCCTCATAGGACATGTCGAGATTGAAATGAGATAGCACGGTTTCAATGTGATTGTCCTTTTGACCTTTGTTGACATTCTCAATGATGGGTCGAAAATAGCCCACTCGTTTTGTCCGTCCCAGTATAATGCGCAGAAGACCCAGTGTAATCAGGGACTTACCACTTTCCGGTTCACCGGTGGCGATGTAGATCGCTTTGTTCATGGCAGAAAAATTTATGCAAAGATACTCATATCATGCTTTAATCGCACTTTATACAGGTAACATATGTGACCCTAAAATCAGTTGTTGACAGAACTTTATGAAATATTTGGGCTAGATTTGTAGGGGATGAGAGTTCTATTCAAAAACATTAAGCAACTCCTGCAGATCAGGGACCCCGATGTGAAGATTGTGGCGGGCAAAGACATGGGTGAATTACCCGTTCTCGAAAATGCCTTTTTGATAACCGAAAATGATCGCATTGCAGATTTTGGCCCGATGGATCATATCCCGGACATCAAAGCGGACCGCGAAGTGGATGCTACAGGCAAAATGCTGCTGCCTACCTGGTGTGACTCGCACACGCATCTCGTGTATGCAGGAAATCGGGAAAAGGAATTTGTGGACCGGATCCGCGGCTTGACTTATGAAGAGATTGCTTCAAGAGGCGGCGGAATCCTGAACTCAGCTCGCCGGCTTGGGTCGAGCTCCGAAGATGAAATTTACGAGCAATCCTCAAAGCGATTGAAGGAGATCATGCAACTCGGAACGGGCGCGGTCGAGATCAAATCCGGGTATGGCCTGACCACCGAGTCAGAACTTAAAATGCTTCGGGTGATCAAACGGCTGGCTGATGCGTATCCCATTGACATCAAGGCTACTTTCCTGGGAGCCCACGCTTTCCCGGAGCCTTTCCGTGATTCCCCGGATCAATATGTAGATCTCATTTGTGATGAGATGATTCCCAAAGTGGCTCAAGCCGATCTTGCAGAATTCATCGATGCTTTCTGCGAAAAAGGCTATTTTTCAGTGAATCAGACCCAAAGGATAATGGAAAGAGGCAAGGAGTTCGGTCTTGTTCCCAAGATTCACGTGAATCAATTCAACAGCATCGGCGGGATTCAGGCAGCCATTGAGTCAAAGGCTCTTACGGTTGACCATCTTGAAGTGATGACGGAACAGGATTTCATAGACTTGGAGAGGTCTGAGGTAATGCCCGTTGCGCTTCCTTCCTGCTCCTACTTTTTAAGCATTCCCTATGCGCCCGCCCGGCAAATGATCGATCGTGGGATGCCTCTTGCCATAGCAACAGATTTCAACCCGGGTTCGACACCCAGCGGAAACATGAACTTCGTGCTTTCAACGGCATGCATCAAAATGCGACTAACCCCGGAAGAAGCAATCAATGCCGCAACGATCAATGGTGCCTACGCGATGAATCTCAGCGGAAGCCTGGGAAGCATTACGAGGGGCAAACTGGCTAATTTGATTTTGACCAGGGAGATTCCCACCTATGGGTTCCTGCCATATGCCTTCGGAAGCAATCACATCGACCGGGTTATGATAAGAGGTCAATTTCTGCCTGAAGAATAATTTTATGAACGAAAGGATCAGCGATTGGGTCGAACAGATGACCGAAATACAAAATGGGAAGCCGTGGATCGGGAGCAACTTCAGCAAGAAGATGAAACTTCTCTCCGAAAAAGATTTCTTCAGACGGCCAATGCAAGACATGCACAGCGTTGCAGAGATCATCTCGCATCTGACAACCTGGAGAGAAGAAGCTTTGATAAAACTGGAAAAGGGTGCAGGAAGCCTCAAGGACGATGATCCATCAAACTGGAAAGACCCGGCTACGTTAAAATCCATCGGTCAATCAAAAATACTGGATGACTACGACAAAAGTCTCTCGGAAATCTTATCTTTTCTGGAAGGGGAAAGCGACGAATTTTTACAAAAAACCTATTTTGACGGTGACTTCAATGGTGAATACACCTATGCCTGGCTCTTGCAGGGGATGTTGCATCACGACATCTACCACCTGGCACAGATCGGCTATATCGTCAAGTTTCTAAGACTTGGTGGGAACCAGTAATCAGGGAATTCTTCGTAAATTTGCAAACTAAAGAATCCTATCTATGTCAGAGAATCTAACTGTACCCAGGCAGAAGAAACCGGAGTGGCTCCGGGTAAAACTCCCTGTGGGAAAGAAATATAAGGACCTGAGGGGGCTTGTAGACAAATACAAGCTCAATACAATCTGCACCAGTGGAAGCTGCCCCAACATGGGGGAATGCTGGGGAGAAGGAACGGCTACGTTCATGATCCTGGGCAATATCTGCACCCGATCCTGCGGCTTCTGCGGGGTCAAGACCGGGAAACCGGAAAGCGTGGAATGGGATGAACCGGAAAAAGTCGCGCGTTCCATTCATCTGATGAAAATCAAGCATGCCGTAATCACGTCTGTCGATAGGGATGATCTTAGGGATGGAGGGTCGATCATTTGGGCGGAGACCGTCGAGGCGATCCGGAGAAGCAACCCGGAAACTACACTCGAAACCCTGATCCCTGACTTCAGGGGCATCCGGAGAAATATCGATCGAATTGTTGACGTTGCACCCGAAGTGATCTCCCATAACCTGGAAACGGTAAGGCGACTTACCCGGGAGGTAAGGATTCAGGCCAAATACGATCGAAGCCTGGAGGTCCTGGAATACATCAAGGATTCTGGGCAGCCCAGAACAAAATCGGGAATCATGTTGGGTTTGGGCGAACGTGAAGAAGAGGTGATCGAAACCCTGCACGATTTGAAAAACGCCAAAGTGGATATTGTCACTATTGGACAGTATCTTCAACCGAGCAAAAAACACCTGCCGGTTCATGAGTTCATTCCACCGGAACAATTCGAGAAGTACAAACGCATTGGTTTGGAACTCGGTTTCAGGTACGTTGAAAGCGGTGCTCTTGTCCGTTCCTCTTACCGGGCAGAAAAACACCTGGTATGATTTAACATAGGATTAACAGTGCGTTTTAAAAAATGGAATGGAATTTGCTACCTTTATACTGAAGCAAAATTCCCCATTAGTTTTGACTTCGTTATGATTAATTTTGAGTTAGTAAGCTAAAAGGCTCTTCATTTTTTGGAGGGCCTTTTATTTGGTCAAACAATTTACTCCCTATCAATTCATGCATTGCGGAAAGGAAGAGTCTCTCCGCGCACCTGGTTTCTGAAAAAGAAATCAACAAAAAATGTGATTCGGGCAAATAAATTAGTGAATTCATAACAAACATTAACAAATCTGTAACACTTGACAACATGTTTGGCACGAGATTTGCAAATATTCAATCGAAGCAAAGTTCCCCACAGATTTTGTTTTCATTATGATTAATTTTGAGTTAGTAAGCTAAAAAGCACTTCATCCCGAAGTGCTTTTTTGTTTGAAGAAAATGATTTTTAAGTTTTCAGCTGGTAAACGTCGCATTTATTAACAATAGCATTCAATTCTTGCAAATAATTGCAATACGTGGTCAAAAAAATGGTTAAACCAAATATTTTTCACTATAATCTTGCTGAATTATTAAAATATTCTTACCTTGTAACCGTAAACAAAGTTCCTCACAAAATTTTGTTCTTCATTTGATTAATTTTGAGTTAGTAAGCTAAAAAGCACTTCTTTCGAAGTGCTTTTTTTCGTTTCCAAACGTTCGTTTTGGCACGTGAAATCGTTTTGAGTCAGCAACGCCGAATGAATTCAAGAACCAGGTCATTGAGTTTTTCCTCCGAGCCTCTTGCTGCCTCCTGCACTGCTTCGTGAGAAACCGGCTCAATTTTGCCCTCGATACCAAGGTCAGTGATCACCGAAAGTCCAAAACACTTCATATCCATGTGCCTGGCAACAATAACCTCGGGAACCGTGCTCATCCCGACCGTATCAGCGCCCACCAGTCTGACCATTCGATACTCTGCCGGTGTCTCGAAGGTAGGTCCCTGAAGGGCCAGGTACACCCCTTGTCTGACGGGTATGTTCTTTTCTCCCGCAACCTCGCTCATAATCCGAATCATTTCGAGATCGTAAGGCTCATGCATATCGACAAATCTGGGGCCAAAACGGGAATCGTTTTCACCCCTTAGGGGATGTTCAGGCATAAAATTGATGTGGTCCGTTATAATCATGATGTCACCGACTTCAAAATCAGGGTTCACCCCCCCACTGGCATTCGAAACCATCAATTTCTCAACGCCGAGAAGCTTCATGACCCGCACCGGAAAAGTCACTTCCTCCATTTCCCATCCCTCGTAATAATGGAAGCGGCCTTGCATGGCGACGACTTTTCTCCCTGAGAGTTCTCCATAGATCAGTGCACCGGTGTGACCACTGACCGTCGAAACCGGGAAATTGGGAATGTCGTGGTACGGAATCTTCTTTTCGACCCGGATCGTCTTTGCCACACCCCCCAGGCCCGTGCCCAGGATAATGCCAATCTCAGGATTTATGATCCCCAACTCCTTTAAGAATTTAGCCGTTTCCTTTATTCTTTCGTACATAATCGTGTATTAATTGGTTAAAGCGCTCCTCTCCGTCGAGAAACCGGCTCTGAATCGGCAGGTAAAAAACAGGCAGCTCCGAGAACTCAAAGTTCCTGACAAAATCCTTTTCGGTCGTGAGCACAATTCGCCTGACACCCTGGAGCTGATCAAATGCTGATTCAATCCGGGTGTGCTCGCTTTGGGTCAATTGGTGATGGTCGCGAAATTTCAAATGCTCAAAACCAATATCCTTCTCCCTCAAATACTCGAGCAGAGGCTCTGGGTTTGCAATGCCGGTGACAAGTACGATCTGACAAGAACGAAGCTCTTCCAAAGTCAAGGTACCCGCTTTGCCAATGGCTCTATCCGCATACCTGATTCCGGTAAAGAATACTTCCTGGTTATCCTGGACCTTCAAACTGTCAAGTATGGACTTTCTTTCATTTTCCTTCAAATCATTCGGACATTTACTAACCAGAATGACATTTGCCCTTCGGGCTCCGGTTTTTGGCTCTCTCAAGTTTCCTGAAGGAAGCACCCGATCCTGAGAATACAATTTTCCATAACTCGTGATCAAGATATAAAAGCCCGCTTGTATTCTCCTGTGCTGAAATGCATCATCCAAAAGCACCAGCTCGGGAGGGTCTGTCGCTTCCAGCAAAGCTGTCACGCCTCGCACCCTATTCTCATCCACAGCCACCTTCACGCCATCAAACTTTTTAAAGAACTGGTAGGGTTCATCGCCAATCATTTCAGCATTGGTGCCGTTTTCTCCCAAAAGAAACCCACTGGTTTTTCTACCGTAGCCCCTGCTCAGAATGGCAAGATCAAAATCATCTTTCAAGAGGCGGACCAAATACTCGATCATCGGGGTTTTTCCCGTTCCCCCCACACTGAGATTGCCTACCGCTATCACAGGTATGCCAAAAGAGACGGATTTGAACCATCCTCTGTCGTAGAAATAGTTTCTCAATCTGGTAATCGCTGCGTAAAGAAGCGAAAAGGGAAATAATATTTTTCGTAGGACACTCACTCCACGTCAACTAGGAGAAAGGGACGTAATCGACTATTTCCAAACCGTAACCGATCATCCCTACGCGTTTTCCGGAATACTTGTTATTGGAGATCAAACGGATTCTGGAAATGTTCAGATCGTGCAGGATTTGCGCGCCGATTCCAAAATCTTTCTCATCCATTTTGATGAGGGGCTCGATCTCAGCGCCACTCTGAACATTTTTCAGGTTGCTCAAACGCCTGAGCAGGTCAAATGATTGGTGCTCCTGGTTGATGAACACAATGGCACCCTTGCCCTCTTTCTCAATCAGATCGAACATTTTTCCCAATTTATCATCGGGGTTGCTCATCAAGGTTCCCAGAATGTCATTGTTGATCAGGGTGGAATTGATCCGAACCAGAACCTCGTCACCCAGCTTCCATTCTCCTTTGGTCAGGACAAGGTGAACCTGATTGTTCGTGGTTTGCCTGTAGGCTCTCAAACAATACCTTCCGAATCGGGTTTCAAGGCTGAAATCCTCAACTTTCTCGATCAGGGAATCATGGTTCATTCGGTAGGCCACCAGGTCCTCAATCGAGATGATCTTCAGGTCGTACTTTTCTGCAACCTGGACCAATTGGGGCAATCTAGCCATGCTGCCATCTTCATTCAGTATTTCCACCAGCAACCCGGCTGGTTTCAAACCCGCTAAACGCGCCAGATCGATCGCAGCCTCAGTATGACCCGTTCTGCGCAAAACGCCTCCCTCTTTGGCCCGTAGCGGAAAAATATGACCGGGCCTTCCCAGGTCCTCAGGTTTTGTGGCTTCTTCTGTCAGGGCTTTCACTGTTTTGGCCCTGTCATGAGCCGAAATTCCCGTGGTGCATCCCTGGCCAATCAAATCGACGGATACCGTGAACTGCGTATTGTGGAGAACCGTATTCTTGCCGACCATCAGGTCCAGGTCCAGATCTTCACACCGGGATTCAGTCAAAGGGGCGCAAATCAGTCCTCTTCCGTGCGTCGCCATAAAATTGATCATTTTCGGGGATACCTTCTCAGCTGCGGCAATAAAGTCTCCTTCGTTCTCCCGGCTCTCATCATCAACAACGATGATGAGCTTCCCCTTCTTTATATCCTCAATGGCCGCTTCAATCGTATCGAGCCTTATTTCAGTTCGTGTGGTCTTATCCATCCGTCAGGTTTGTTTCTTGTCGAGTTTGAATACTCTGTTCATAAAATTTGTAATCGGCTGTAAAAATGCATCAATATTGAAAATTCCTTTGTCGTTTGTGGCTCGGATCATCAAGAGAATACCGAATGGAAGCAAAACGAAAGTAGCCATCCAACCGCCGATAAATGGTGAGACTGTGTTGGACTCCGCCATGTTCTTTCCCAAAGTGGAAATGAAGAAATATACGACAAAAATTACGATAGCGAATATCATGGGCAGTCCAAAACCGCCTTTTCGAATGATGGAGCCCAATGGGGTGCCCACGAAGAAGAGAACCAGGCAGGCTACTGAAAATGCAATTCTCTTGTGAAATTCCGTGTTGTACCCGTTGATGACCTTTTGCCTGTCTTTGAGCGTATCTTTGAAATTGCTGATATTGTCAACATTTCCCTGTGCCGTGATATAAGCGTTGTCGACCAGCACCTTCAGGCTTTTATCATCGAAATTATCCATGATCTCGGGCTCGAGTGGGCTTTCCATGACCGTATCCTTGGTCAAACTACCCCCCTTGAGCGACAAATACAAGCGCTGGGCCCTGTTTCCCACAAATTCCTTGTAGGGTGTTTGCAAGGAGTCAATATAGAACTCGAGCTGTTTCAGGCTCAACATCTCTTTGCCTGTCTTGTATTTGACATCGTCCGGGTCGAAATCCCCAATATTTGAAACATCGATATTCACTTCATACTTGTCAAAATGAGCCTTGGTAAAGGCCATTTTTTTACGAACCAGCTGGGTCGACTTGTTCCCAATGATATCTTCATAATAAAACCCGTCCTCCAGAATAAGGGTCAGGTACCGGCTGCCCTCTTCGGAGATGATCTCACCTTGCTTCGCCGTTATGACCTTGTTGTTAACCGCATTCGATCTGAGCTCGTAAATCAGCACATTGCGAAGAAAGTTTTCGTCTTTGCCAAACTTCTCGTCAAACTTGATGCTGTAATTTGGAATTTCTGTGTTGAATGTCCCCGGAACCAATGCCAAACCGGGTTCTTTCATTCGCATGTTGTAGATCAGGTTCTTGGATTTTAGCGAGGCATAAGGAAACACATAATTGAGAAAAAGGAAATTCCCGATGCTCATGACAAACATGAGTATGACCAGAGGGCGTATGAAACGCTGCAAGGATATTCCCGCAGACTTTATTGCCGCGAACTCATAGTTCTCAGCCAGGGCGCCAAGGGCCATGATGGAGGACAACAGAATGGCCACGGGCAGTGCGGTCGGAACCATCATAAGCGCCATGTACCCCAGGAACTTCAGAATAATCACGAGTCCAATTCCCTTACCGGCGATCTTGTCAAATTGAAGCCAAAGCGCCTGCATGATCATTACAAAGAGGATCACAAAAAACGTCGCAAGAAACGGGCTCAGGAAACTCTTAAGTATGTACCGATTTAGAATCTTCATGAATTCAGATTCACAACTACCTGTTTATCAAGTAATTCATGTCTGTGTATTTTTTCTCATCAAAGGTGAAGGCACCATCTCCAATATTCTCATCGGTTCGCATGTTCCTGGCCGTGAGGGTGGTACGCGTCTCATTGTTCCCAATCTCAATGACCTGGTAGATGTGTTTTGTACTCACTTCGATCCCTACCAGGATTGAAGCCACCTCTGAATCCGAATCAATTGGGGTAAGGCGTACGAATTGAATCTTTTTCCCATTCTCGTTTTTCAGCTCATCCATGTCGTAAGCATAGCCCGATTTATAGAATGTGTAGAACTTCGATGGCGTAAAGGTATTCTCTGGATCCACATCCGCATCCGAGATATTCACCTCTTCATTCTCGGGAATGATCGTATAGGTTTTCGAACCGTCAAAAATCTGGGTGGATCCAAAAAGGTTAACCACATATTTTTCGCCTTTCAACAACAGGGAACCGGTCAGCTCCTGGCTCACATCCTCGGCCTGGTTGTCAAGAACATAGTCAAAATCCATGGAAATCGTCTCATATCCGCTCATGGTGGAGGAGGCCTGGTCAAGCCACTTGCCTGCCTCAGGATCATTTTGAGCTCGCAGTCCAATGGTCAGGAATGCAATTACAATAAAAATACTCGCTCTTCTCAACTTCATTCTATACTCTTTTGAATCAATTCTTTTCATCTTCTAATAATTGTTGAAGGGCCGCCAGATCCGTCACAAGCACCTGACGCGCTTTGCTTCCTTCAAAAGGGCCAACGATATTCGCAGCTTCCAGCTGATCGATAATCCGGCCCGCCCGGTTATATCCCAATTTTAATTTTCTCTGCAGAAGAGAAGCCGAGCCCTGTTGTGCTGTCACCACAAGCGCAGCTGCTTCTTCAAAAAGCTTGTCCCTTCCTTCAATGTCAACGTCAATTCCCGTGCCACTTTCCTCTCCTACGTATTCCGGCAATTGATGGGCCTGTGGATACGCACGCTGTGATCCAATGAAATCGGTCAGTCGTTCCACCTCAGGCGTATCGATGAAGGCGCACTGCAGTCGTGTCAATTCATTGCCTGTCGATATGAGCATATCGCCCTTGCCAATCAGCTGATCGGCCCCCTGAAAATCCAGGATGGTGCGCGAATCGATTTTGGAAGTCACCCTGAAGGCCACGCGAACCGGGAAGTTAGCCTTGATAATACCCGTTATTACATTGACAGATGGCCGCTGGGTCGCAACGATCAGGTGAATTCCAATCGCTCTGGCCAACTGGGCCAAACGGGCAATCGGAGTCTCGATCTCTTTTCCTGCTGTCATGATCAGATCCGCAAACTCATCTATCACGAGAACAATGTAAGGGAGGTACCTGTGACCGTTCTCCGGATTCAGCTTGCGTGCTATGAATTTTTTATTGTATTCTTTGATATTGCGAACAAAGGCGTTCTTTAACAAATCATAACGCTGATCCATCTCGATACAGAGCGAATTCAGGGTATTGATCACCAGGGTGGTATCGGTAATGATGGCATCCTCGGTATCGGGGAGCTTCGCCAGATAATGACGTTCGATCTTGTTGTAGAGGGTAAGTTCCACTTTTTTCGGATCGACAAGTACGAATTTTACCTCGGCCGGGTGTTTTTTGTAAAGAAGTGACGCCAATACCGCGTTCAAACCGACTGATTTCCCCTGACCCGTTGCCCCTGCCATCAGCAGGTGAGGCATTTTTGCCAGATCAACCACAAAGGTCTCGTTGGAAATTGTCTTCCCCAAGGCAATGGGAAGATCCATTTTTGTATTCTGAAATTTCTGGGATGACAGGACGGATTTCATGGAAACCACGGACGGCTTTTTGTTTGGAACCTCAATACCAATTGTCCCTCTTCCGGGAATGGGCGCAATTATTCGTATTCCAAGAGCCGACAGCGACAACGCGATATCATCCTCTAGATTCTTGATCTTGGAAATGCGAACCCCGGCATCCGGCACAATCTCATAAAGGGTAACAGTGGGACCTATAGTTGCCTTAATGCTTGCTATGCCAATTTTGTAGTTGTTGAGTGTATCTACAATTCTGTCTTTATTGGTCTCGAGCTCAGCTTTGTTAATGTGGATGTTCTCATTGGTATAGTCCTTAAGCAATTGGAGTTCAGGAAATATGTACCTGGAAAGCTCAAGCTTCGGATCAAACTCTCCAAAATCCTTGACCAGCGTATTGCTCAAGTTCTCTACAGTGTGTTCTTCAAAAATCGGATTCTCAACCTCTATCTCTAATTCTTCTTTCTCAATTTCTTCAATCGGCTCGACTTCTGAGGGGCTGTCCAGATTCAACTCTTCCCCTTTCGTATCCAGGGACTCTCCGGTCACCGTCTCAAATGAGTCGAATTCCAACTCGATCTCCTGCTCAGTGTTCTCGTAGTCGGTGTTCTCGTAGGTGGTGCCTTTTACAAATCCATCGTCTGTCACGTCCTCTAAAGCCTCCGATTTCGCTTTTCTCTTTGGAGGATTCGGCAGCCAACTCTTTATTCTTTGGGGGGTAATCTTAAAACGGAGAATCACAAAAATCAGAAATGAAAAAACCAGGATCAATACCACGCCTATTTCACCCAGGTAGATTTCCAGAAAGTCGTTCATCTCAAAACCGACTTTGCCACCCATCAGTTCATTGTCCTTTTTGAAATGGCCCAGTGCAAGGGAGAGCCAGATCATCATCAACAACCCGATCTGCCAGGGCCTGAACAACTGTTTTACGGGAATGTTCAGAATGATGTAAAGACCCGTGAAAAAGAGCAGAATGGGAAAGAGAAACGTGGCAACCCCGAACCCCTCATAGACAAAAAAATGCGCGAATTCGGCCCCGAGCCTTCCAAGGATATTTTCGGCAGTCAGCGACTTGTCTGTCAGGTCATCTAGGATGCTCTGATCCTTTTTCCAAACCTGCAGAAACGAGTAAAATGAAATCAGAAGAAAAATAGAGGCGCTGAAAACAAACACTCCAAAAACCAGATGCGTTTGCTGACTCTTCAAAAAGCTCAAAAACTTACCCCTGCCTTTGCCTTTCTTCGCTTTGGAACTGGGTTTTTTCCGTTTCGCCATAGTCCACAAAAATACACAAATAATTTAGCTTACAATGGCCTTTGAAATCCCATAAAACATATACGTTGAACCCCGTTCAAAGCAGGTTCGCAAGCCTTGGCACATAGATGATTAAGCCTACCACAACAGCCAGCAGAGCAGCAAATCCGACGCCTCCTGCAGAGATGTCCTTGATCCTGCCAATCTTCGGATCGTATTCGGGCTTGACAAAATCGCATAATTTCTCGACCGCGGTGTTCAAACCCTCCGCCGCCAATACCATACCGATACAAAGCGTTTGGAGCATCCACTCCACAGGTGATATGCCGACTAAAAAGCCAAGAATTGAAACAAGGATCCCAATGCCAAGCTGCACCATGATGCTGTGCTCGGAACGAATCAGGATCAGCATGCCCCTGAATGAATAGCGAAGACTCTTGAGTCTTCCTTTTACAAAACCATCTTGATTTTCAGGCATGAAATTACCGAATCCCAATCATTTGAGGGCCTCCAGTGCGGCCTCATAATTTGGCTCCTGCGCAATTTCCGGAACCTGCTCCGTATAGGTCACGATCCCCTCTTCATCGATAACGACGATTGCACGGGAGTGCAGGCCCTTCATTGGTCCATTCTTAATGGTCACGCCGTAGCGTCTGCCAAATTTACCTTTCATGAAATCGGACATGGTAATGACGTTGTCGATTCCTTCAGCCGCACAAAAACGGGAGTGAGCAAACGGCAAATCCTTGGACACATTTATAATGACCGTATTGTCAAGACCAGCAGCTGCTTCATTGAATTTTCGCATCGAAGCCGCACAGATGCCCGTGTCAATGCTGGGAGTGATATTCAGAAGAATCTTCTTGCCTTTGAAATCTTTCAGCTTTCCGGTGCTGAGATCAGTTTTGACCAGTTTGAACTTGGGAGCCTTCTTTCCTATTTTAGGAAGTTTGCCGATAGTTTTGATTGGATTGCCTTTGAGTGTTATTTTTGCCATGTTTGTCTTTAATTGAAATTATACTCCTTCAAATTTACGGAAAATAAAAACTACGCAGAAGTCTGTAGCTGGTTTCCCTTACAGATGGATCACCTCGTCATAAGCAGCTGCTACAGCTTCCATGACAGCCTCACTCATCGTGGGGTGAGGGTGAATCGCCTTGAGCACTTCATGACCCGTTGTTTCAAGCTTTCGACCCAAGACGGCTTCAGCGATCATATCGGTCACACCTGCACCAATCATATGGCAGCCGAGCCATTCACCGTATTTGGCATCAAAAATGACTTTTACAAATCCTTCAGAAGTCCCGGCAGCTTTTGCCTTTCCAGATGCCGAGAACGGGAATTTTCCGATCTTCAGATCATATCCTTCTTCCTTGGCCTGCTTTTCGGTCAATCCTACACTGGCAATTTCCGGAGTCGCATAAGTACATCCGGGAATGTTCCCGTAATCGATGGGTTCCGGGTTGAGGCCTGCGATCTTCTCCACGCAGGTAATACCTTCGGCAGAGGCCACGTGGGCCAGTGCCGGTCCGGGAACGACATCGCCTATGGCGTAATATCCTGGCAGGTTCGTCTGGTAAAAGTCATTGACGAGGATTTTATCCTTGTCTGTCACGATACCCACATCTTCGAGGCCCAAATTCTCAATATTGGACTTTATTCCAACCGCAGAAAGCACAATATCGGCTTCAACCGTGGTTTCGCCTTTCTTCGTATCCACGGTGGCTACCACCCCTTTGCCCGAGGTGTCAACTTTCGTTACGCTGGAGGAGGTCATTACCTTGATTCCCGACTTTTTAAGGGATCTCTCGAATTGCTTCGAGATCTCTTCATCCTCCAGAGGAACCACGTTCGGCATGAATTCAATGAGGGTCACCTCGGTTCCCATTGTATTGTAAAAATGTGCAAACTCAACACCAATCGCGCCTGAGCCCACTACGATCATGCTTTTTGGCTGCTTTGGCAATGTCATGGCCTTGCGGTATCCAATCACTTTTTCGCCATCAATGGGTAAAAACGGCAGTTCCCTTGAACGGGCACCTGTAGCAATGATAACATGATCGGCACTGTATTCGGTTACTTTGCCATCGGCATCGGTTACATCCACTTTCTTTCCGGCCTTGACCTTTCCATTGCCTTCGAGAATGTCAATTTTATTCTTTTTCATCAGAAACTGAACCCCTTTGCTCATGGATTCAGCGACACCCCGGCTTCGTTTGATCACGGCGCTGAAGTCCTTATCGATTTCCTTCGCTTTTAGCCCATAGCTGTCAACATGCTTCAAATAATCATAGACCTGGGCGCTTTTGAGGAGTGCCTTGGTAGGTATGCATCCCCAGTTGAGGCAAATTCCACCCAATTCCTCTCGTTCAACAACGGCTGTCTTGAAGCCCAATTGCGAGGCCCTGATCGCGGTTACATATCCGCCCGGACCACTACCGATAATGATGATGTCGTATTTCATTTATTTTAGAATTATTTTCCTGTTGCAGCAAAATCGCTCCTTGATTTCGGACTGCAAATTTAATCAAATTTTATTGCTTTTACCGGACTTATTTTGCTGACAATATACGAGGGTATCAGCAGCATGAGCAGGCATAGCAAAAGGGTTCCCACATTGATCAAGCAGCCAGGCCGGAACACTGATATACACCGGAGCCTCATTTACATAGTACGTTTCGGGATTCAGGCGGATCACCCCAAAATACTTCTGGATCAGGAGCAGGCCCAATCCGACGAGGTTCCCCCAGAACAGTCCCTTCCCGATCAGGTAGGCGGCGTTGTACAGAAATATCCGGCGAATGCTCCAGTTCTGGTTCCCAAGTGCCTTGAGCACCCCAATCATCTGGGTCCGCTCGAGAATAAGAACGAGCAGCGCTGTGATCATATTGATCCCGGCGATCAGGATCATGACCCCAATGATCACAACAATGTTGGTGTCGAAAAGGCTCAGCCATTCGAAGATGGCCGGGTATTTCTCAGCGGTGGTAAGGGCGTTGAGGGTTGGATCGATGGAACGATAGACCTCGGCGCCTGTATTTTTAAGACGATCAAAATCGTGTATGAAGACTTCAAATCCGCCGACCTGGTCATTGTCCCATTTATTGATTCTCTGTATGTGTCGAATGTCTCCGATGATGAAAGTCTCGTCAAATTCCTCGAATCCGGAATCAAAGATGCCAGCGACCTCGAATTTACGGGAGTTTGGAGCCAGGTTCGGATCGTCTTTCACAAAAAACATGTGAAATATGTCTCCCGTCTCCAGTCGAAGGCGACCTGCTGTTTTATTGGAGAGCAGCACTTCATTTGAAAGCTCCTCATCAAACCGGGGTACTCTACCGCTTTTCAGGTAGGAATTGAAAAAGGACCAGTCGTAGTCTTTGTCAACACCCTTGAGGACGATCCCTTCAAATTCGTTGGGAGTCCTTATGATTCCCGCCTTGGTCGCAAAAACCTGTACCTTTTTTACGTTGGGGACCCCTTCGAAATCGGGATAGAAATCCTGGTTCCGCGATATCGGTGTAACCGTGACTTTGGAGTTGTTCGCATCGTAGTGACTGATCTGAATATCCCCGTTGAATCCCGAAATCTTCTCCTTGATCTTTTTCTGGAGTCCGACTCCGGTGGCAACCGAGAAGAGCATGACTGCGATGCCAATGGCAATGGCGAGAATGGAAATGCGAATGATCGGAGAGGAAACGCTGTTCTTGTATCGCTTGGAAGCAATGATCCGTTTGGCAATAAACAATTCGTAGTTCAACTTTCTTCTCTGCTAAATCCGACCAAAAATACATATTTAATCGGATTTAAAAGTGAATCAAAGCGGAAGACGTTTCTTGAGATTTTCGACGATGTTGAATGCAGCCGGACAGATTTCGGTGTTTCTCAAAGTCAGATCGGTGATTTGAATGAATTTTTTTCGATCGGTGTGTGGGTATTCCCTGCAAGCCTTGGGTCGCGATTCGTAGATGAAGCAGGCATTGTCACTGCCCAGAAACGGACAGGGGGCCTGTTTGAGAACCATGAAATCATCCTCATCTCTTCGCAAATACTGACTTATAAAGCTCGACTCTTTCAACTTGAGAACCCGTGCGATGCGACTTATGTCCTTGTCCGTGAAAATAGGACTCGTCGTTTTGCAGCAGTTGCCGCAACTCAGGCAGTCTGTCCGGGCGAATTCTTCCTCGTGAAGCTCCTGTACAATAAGGTCAAGACGCTTTCTGGGCTTTTTCTTGAGCTTGTTGAAATACTTTTTGCTTTCGGCTCTTTTTTCCAGAGCTTTTTGAGGAAGATCCTTCAATAAGTTTTCTATGGATGAAGACATACGTTCAAAAGTAAAACATCTTGAAAGAAATCAAGGGAAAATAATTAATTTTGCCGCTCATTAAAAACAATTCCAGGTGATCCACAGCATTTTAGATCCGATAGTAAAAAAAGGCTTGAAAAGCATTTATGACGTAGAAATCGAGACCCTCGAATTCCAGGAAACGCGCAAAGACTTTGAAGGCGATGTGACTTTAGTGGTTTTTCCTCTGTTGCGGCAGATCAAAGGAAATCCTGCTGTGATCGCTGAGACCATCGGAAATTACCTCCTTGAAACTTCGGAGTTGGTTTCAGGATTCAACGTGATCAAGGGGTTTCTTAACCTGGTGATTACCGATGAGTACTATCTGGATTATTTCAATGCCCTTGAAAAAAATGAAAATTTCGGAAGGATCGAACCTGCCCCGGACGGGGATGCCATAATGGTCGAATATTCCTCCCCAAATACGAACAAACCCTTGCATTTGGGGCATATACGGAATAACCTTCTCGGCTATTCGGTGTCTGAAATTTTGGCTGCTTCGGGTAAAAAGGTCTACAAGACTCAGATCATCAATGACCGGGGGATCCATATCTGCAAAAGCATGGTGGCCTGGCAGCACTTTGGCAACGGAGAGACTCCCGAAAGCACCGGGCTCAAGGGAGACAAGCTGGTGGGGAACTACTACGTCCGTTACGACCAGGAATTCAAGAAACAGGTAAAGACTTTGATCCAGGAAGGGCTCGACCCCGAGGAAGCAGCCAAACAGGCACCCATTCTGCTTGAGGCTCAGGAAATGCTGAGAAAATGGGAGTCGGGAGATCCGGAAACGGTGGCACTTTGGAAAATGATGAATCATTGGGTTTACGAGGGCTTTGACGAAACTTATGAGGCGCTGGGTGTCGATTTTGACACGAAGTATTACGAAAGTGACACCTACCTTTTGGGGAAGGAGTTTGTAGCAGATGGCCTCGAGAAAGGAATTTTCTACCGGAAAGAGGACGGATCCGTTTGGATCGATCTCACGGAGGAGGGGCTGGATGAGAAGATAGTGCTCAGAGCAGATGGTACCGCTGTTTACATGACCCAGGATATCGGGACGGCCATTCAGAGGATCGCAGACTTTCCCGACATCAACGGACTGGTATACACGGTTGGGAATGAACAGGATTATCATTTCAAGGTGCTCTTTCTGATTTTAAAGAAAATGGGCTTTGAATGGGCACAAAATCTGCATCACCTTTCTTATGGCATGGTGGATCTGCCGGAAGGAAAGATGAAATCCAGGGAAGGAACGGTTGTTGACGCTGACGACCTGATGATGGAGATGACCAACACAGCCAGAGACATTTCCCGTGAACTGGGCAAGCTCGATGGCTACTCCGAAGTGGAGAAAGAGGAGCTGTATCGCATCATTGGTCTCGGCGCACTCAAATATTACATTTTGAAGGTGGATCCGAAAAAGAGGATTCTTTTTGATCCGAAGGAGTCGATAGATTTCAACGGCAACACAGGGCCTTTCATTCAGTACACCTATGCCCGGATCCAGTCTATCCTGAGAAAGGCTGACCTGGACTACAGTGAGCCCGCAGAGAACCTGAGTCTGGATCCGAAAGAAAAGGACCTGATCAAGCTTTTGGAAGGGTTCCCTCCATTGCTCCAAACAGCCGCCAAAAGCCTGAGTCCAGCCCTGATCGCCAATTACACCTATGACCTTGTGAAAGCCTATAATTCCTTTTATCAAACGGTTCCGATTCTCGGGGTAACAAATGATCTGGAGAAGAGGTTTCGGGTACAGCTTTCTGAGGCGATTGGCTATGCCATCCAGTCGGCCTGTTCCCTTCTGGGCATCGAAGTTCCATCCCGTATGTAACCCAACGGTCAGAGGCTCATAGGGTGGCTCTTTTGTCAAATGGAGGGAATTCGGTACCTTAGTAGGCTCAATTCTCTAAAATACACGCCTTCTAAGTGCGTTTTTTTAAGTTTATGTTATGATGAAAAGAAAAGTAATTATCCCCCTCTTCTTACTTTTATCATTTTATATGAGTCAGGCCCAGCTGATCATGATTGATGGTGAGACCGGTGAGTTCAAATACGAAGAGGTCGTCCAGGAAGCCGGCATGTCGAAGGGTGAAATTCAGGAAAGAGCGAAACGTTGGTTGAGCGAATACTACGTTTCCGAAGATTCGGTTCATGTGGACTCAGCAGGCATCAGCAGGCTTTGCTCGAACAAAATCAAATGGATCCTGATCAAGAAAGGAATTGACATTGAAGTCTTTTTCGATGTCGACATCAAATTCAAAGATGGTAAATACAAATACGCGTTCTCTGATTTCAGAGAGGGTAAAATGGTGAGAGGTGAATTGCAGAGCATGAGCCTGAAGACGTACATCGACAGATTTCCTCAAGCCTACCACATTGGAATTGAAGAACCTATCGACAGTGAGATTACCAAGGCCATAAACAGCTTGAAATACTATGTCACCCATGGGGCGATGGAAAAACCGGAGGAGGACTGGTAGCTCATTGTTAAAGAAGTTCCATAACGCGTTCCAGGGCCATACCCCGTGAAGCTTTTATCAAAAATGTAGTGTTTTCAAAATCAAGAGCGGCAAAGTAATCCGCAAAGGCCTCGTATTTTGGAAAAAACTTTACACGGTCGCTTTCAAGGGCCACTTCAGCGAAATTCTCACCTATTAAATAGATTCCATCCACGTTTGTGGAAACGATGAGCTCGGCTATTTTTTGATGCTCCATGGCGCTGTCTTCACCCACCTCGAACATATCGCCCAGGACAGCGACTTTTTTCTTGGCTCCCAGACCTTTTAAATTCGCAATGGCTGCCTCCATGCTGTTCGGATTCGCATTGTAGGCGTCCAGGATAATCGTATTCGAACCCCTTTGGATCACCTGCGATCGGTTGTTTGTAGGTCGATACGATTCGATTCCTTTCGCGATATCCTCCATGTCAACCTCAAAGTACTTTCCAATGCAGGCTGCCGCCGCCATATTCTGATAGTTGTAGGCTCCGATCAAGTCGCTCCTGATCTCTCGGCCTTCGAACTCCATCCTCACATAAGGATCCGCGTCAATGAATCGAACATTGCAACCCGGGTCATTGGTTCCCGACTCTTTCACATTGCCAATGACATAACGTTTCATGGATGCCGTTCGTTCCATCTGAACCGGGTCAGGAGCATTGACAAAAACAGTTTTATCATGTGCCGCCAGGTGCCTGTACATTTCCGTTTTTCCTTCGATGACACCCTGCAGGCTACCGAAACCTTCCAGGTGAACCCTGCCAAAATTCGTGATGTAACCGTAATCCGGATAGGCGATATCACACAGTGCAGCTATCTCACCGGGATTATTGGCCCCCATCTCAACCACTCCGATCTCAGTAGACTCATCCATCTGAAGAAGCGTCAGGGGTACCCCGATGTGATTGTTGTAATTTCCTTGCGTGGCCCAGCACCTGTATTTTTGGCTCAACACACCATAGATCAATTCTTTTGTCGTGGTTTTCCCGTTGCTGCCGGTCAGTGCCAGGATAGGAACCCCCAGCTTTCGGCGGTGATACGTTGCTAGATTCTGAAGCGCCTTGAGCGTGTCATCGACCAGGATCATTCGATCATCCGATTTGAACTTCCCATCGTCAATCACGGCATAAGCGGCTCCTTTGTCAAGGGCATCGCTGGCATAAACATTGCCATCGAAATTTCCGCCCTTGAGCGAAAAGTAAATGGCACCCTCGACATTGAGTCTTGTGTCTTTGACTACTTTGGGGTGTGCGCAAAACAAGGAGTAAAGGTCTTCTATTCTCATGGGATAAATGTAAAAAAAAGCTCCGTATCGTTTCGATACGGAGCTCAATTTTATTTTGAATCTGAGAGATCTATTTTCTCATTTCCTTGCGTCTTCTTGAAAAAGACATCTGTCCGAGTTTGTCAGTGGCGCATCGGAAACCGATGTAGTTGGTTGCCATGTACTCAGGCAGGTATCTTCTCTGAGACGGATCCAACCAGTAGGCTCTATCCTTCCAGGATCCTCCCTTATATACTCGGGTCTGGTCGCTGATCAACGTATTTCTTGTTTTGGTATCATACTGCTGGATGATCAAACCACTCTCACCGATCTGACGCGGAATCTGAGGTGAGTTGTACATCCTCGGTTTGCTGTCTACCTCATCCTCCTCGCGGAAAAATTGCTTGGTCGAGGCCAGGTCTCCGTCTCTGCTGTCGATATTGTAGGCCTTTTCATAATTTCTTCTCATGAAGGCATCTCTTTTCGTCACCGGAACGTATTTCACGCTACCCGGAAGGTCCCTGGGAACAATCTTTCCGTTGTCAAGCGTATCGAATTCCACACTGTTGTAGTCAACGATCACTACATTGCCTTCCTTGTCTATCTTTTTCTTGGTGAAGACGTTTCCACGGAAGTAACTGAAGTCATTGGCATCATTGTCAATAATAGGCCTGTATACATCAGCCACCCATTCTGCGACGTTTCCGCTCATGTCGTACAATCCAAAAGCATTGGGCTTATACGATTTGATTTTCATGGTGATGTCTGCTCCGTCATTGCTCCATCCGGCCAAACCACTGTAGTCTCCTTTGCCTTGCTTAAAGTTGGCCATTTGGTCACCTCGGTAACGTCTTGAACTCTCCCGGGTCGAATTCCCGTCCCAGGCATATTTCTTTCTTCCTCGAATCGAGTTGTACTCTCTGTTCTCCACCTCAGCTTTGGCTGCGTACTCCCATTCTGCCTCTGTTGGCAAACGGAAGCGTTGTGCCAGTATACCGTCTGAAGTCTTTACATGACGACCTGTGAAGGTGCCATTGGATGATTTTTCTTTCTTTGAGAAGTCTTTGATCCCTTTGTAGTAAATGGTCGAATCCCCGTCGAACAACAAGTTCGGGTTGGTCAGGTAGGTCTCCGTGTCAAAACGGTTTGCACCTTCCACTTCAAGAGAATCCAGATCGAAAAGAGTGTGCAACACGCCTTTCTCAATGAGAATCTTCTCATTCACCCTGTCGGTTCTCCAATTGCAGTATTCCGTTGCCTGTCTCCAGGAAACGCCCACAACCGGGTATTCCGCATAAGCAGGATGCCTCAGGTAATTCTCAGTCAACAATTCATTGTATCCCAAGGTGTTTCTCCAAACAAGTGTATCCGGCAATGCGGCCTGATAGATTTTGCGATAGGTATCATCGGATGGAGGAAATACTTTTTCGAGATATTGCAGATAAAGCAAGTACTCGATGTTGGTCACCTCTGCCTCGTCCATATAAAAGGAACGAACCTGTTGCTTCACAGGCGTGGTGTTCCAGTCAAACATAACGTCATCCTGCACACTCCCCATGGTGAAGGTACCTCCTTCGATCAGAACCATACCCGGAGGCGGCCCTGTTTCCTTATAGTTGGCATTCGCCTGGAACCCTCCGTATTTCGGATTGTTGTACTCCCAGCCGGTCAGGGTGGACACGGCCTTGTTGCTTTTGCTGCAACTCGCCATAAGCACGGCCAAGAGCCCGAGGAGAATTAGTCTGTTACTGCTAAACTTTTTCATAATTATTGTTGACTTTATTTAGATATACTAAAACTAACGAAAGGTTTGACATCCAGTGAATATCAACTTCAATCTCGCTTTCAATGCTTGTATAACGATTGTTTTTTACCTTTATTATGTGTATTGTTGTAAATTCTCAATATTTAAGACTTTATTCCCAGTCATGCGCGCCAGGGTACTTTCAATTCTCTCGTTTTTACTGTTTACGCTTTGGAGTCACGGTCAGGTTTCGGATTCCCGATCCTTCGAACTGGAATGGGAACAATCACAGCTCCGATCCTCCAAGCATGGCATCAATCTTCGGCTGCCCACAATTCGGAACCAGGGATTTGACGCGAACGCCCTGCCAACCTACTCTACCTCCTTCAACGTGCAAAACAAAGGAATCGTGCTCGACTACCAAATTATTAATGTTAAATTTTCCTCAATTTCAGACCAGGAGATGTCGGGTATCCGCCAAGCGGACATCCCCAACGCCCTGGATCCAAAATTTTTCCTCTCCTCGGTGCGAGGCAAAACCCTGGGCACGATCGATATCAATCCGCTGATTCGACAGGGTGGACAGGTGAAGAAAGTTACGTCATTTACTTTGAATTACAACCTTGGGGGCGATGCGACATCCGGTTCTTCAAATCGGTCTGCCACCGTCACAATGAAAGACAATTCGGTACTGAGAACGGGAACCTGGTACAAATTCAGGATCGATACCACCGGAATATTCAAGATCGACAAAGAGCTTCTCGAAGAAATCGGGGTCAACACAGCCGGGTTGGACCCGAGGAACATCAGGATCTACGGCAACGGCGGGGCGATGCTTCCTCAGCGCAACGACGCATTTCGATATGATGACCTCGAAGAGAACGCCTTGCATATAGAAGGCGAAGAGGATGGCGTTTTTGACAATTCGGACTACATATTGTTCTACGGTCAGGGGCCTGAAAGCTGGATCGTAGATACCTCCGATTTCTTTGAAACCCGCCACAAGACCAATCTCTACAGCGATCACGCTTACTACTTTGTCACTGTGGACCAGGGACCCGGGCGCCGCATTCAAACCCGGGCGCCTGTCGAAGAATCGGCTGCTGTTGTTTTGGATACCTATCACGATTTTGCTCTGCACGAAATTGAGGAGATCAATTTATTCTCCAACGGGCAGCAATGGCTTGGGGAAGACTTCAGCTTCCAGGACACGAGAAGCTTCAATTTCGAATTCCGGGACCTGGACAGCTCCAGGGAGCTGAGCATCCGTCTGCGTGGGGCGGCGGTCTCGTTTTCGAATACGAGCATGAGCGCCTCCCTGAACGGTGCACCCATTGTCAACCTACCTTTCAGGGCTCAGAATCCGAATTCTCTCACCCTGGCCTCGACCAGCGAGGAGTCCTCGGCTTTCAGCTCGAATTCGGAGCGCCTGCAAATCCAAATCAATTATGACAATGGTGGGAATCCCTCTTCAAGGGCCTACCTGGATTACATAGAAATTCTGGGCTCGAAGAAGCTGATCGCGAGGGATCGCCAGTTTGGATTTCGCAATGTGGATGCCATATCAACGGGAACTATCTATGAATACAGCATACAAAACTCTGCGAATGTCATGCATCTTTGGGATGTGACGAACCCTTTGAACCCGGGAGCTGTCACGAATCTGTCAGGAGGTTCTGAATTTCGCTTCCGCTTCAGGGGAGGAGTGCTTCGCCAATATGTGTTGAGCACCGGCGACGATTTTCTTGTGCCTGAGACGATAGAGGATTCACCCGTTGAAAACCAAAACCTGCACGCCTTGAAGGATCTGGACTATCTGATCATCACACGTGATTTTCTTATCGGCGAAGCGGAGAGAATAGCAGATTTTCACCGGGAGCAGTCGGGCCTGAATGTGGCTGTGATCGATCTCGAGCAGGTTTACAACGAGTTCTCTTCCGGATCCCCTGACCTCACGGCTATTCGCGACTTCGTCAGGCACTTGTACGTGAATTCGAGCCCCGAAAGGAGAATTCGATATCTCTGCCTCTTTGGTGATGCGTCTTTCGATTTCAAGGACCGAATTTCGGACAACAACAATATTGTTCCCGCATTTCAAAGCTTTGAAAGCTTCAACCTGGCCACATCTTACGTCACGGACGATTATTTCGGAATGATGGATGATACGGAAGGAGATCTGGTGAGTTCAGACAAACAGGATGTGGCAACAGGCAGGTTCGCTGTAACCACCCTTTCAGAAGCGCAGGATGTCGTCAATAAGACCCTTAAATATTATGCTGAGAGTTCATTTGGAGACTGGAGAAACACGGTTACCTTCGTCGCGGACGACCCGGATGAACCGAACGAATTCATTCTTCAGCAAACGGTTGACCTCATCGCCCAGGAAGTCGAATCGACCCGACCCGAATTCAATTTGAAAAAGATCTATTCGGATGCCTATCCCCAGGAATCGACAGCGGGTGGGGAACGCTACCCTGCAGTCAATCAAGCCATTGACAACGCAGTGGAATCCGGATCCCTGGTACTCGACTATTTTGGGCACGGCGGTGTGAACGGCTGGGCGAATGAGCGTATCCTGGAGGTTCCCCAGGTTCAAAACTGGTCCAATTTCAATACGCTGCCCTTGTTTATCACCGTAACCTGCGAGTTCGCGCGGTACGACAATCCGCTAAGGCCAACCGCCGGAGAGTTCGCCCTGCTCAACAGAGATGGTGGACCCGTATCGCTCATCTCCACTACGCGTGAGATCTTCATAAGCGTAGGACAGGTCTTCAACAGGACCTTGTTTGAACAGCTTTTTGACCCTGAAAATGAATCGTACAGCATTTCGGAGGCGCTGATGTACTCCAAACACGAATTCGGATCTCCTCAACGGTTGTTCGTTTACTTTTTCGGAGATCCCGCGATGAGACTGGCCCTGGGAAAACCGGACATCAAACTCACCCGAATCAACGGCAAGGATATTGATCAGCAGGCCGATACCCTCAAGGCACTTTCTCGAATAAACCTGGAAGGAGTCGTGACAGATGCTGCAGGCAACCCCGCGAGCAATTTCAACGGCACCTTGAGCGCAACTATTTTTGACAAGGCGCTTGACAAGAGCACCCTCGACAACGACAATTTTGGAAGAAAAATGGAATTCACCTCCATTGAGAGCAAGATTTTCAGGGGACGAGCGTCAGTTACCGCCGGTAAATTCGCCTTTGAGTTCATCGTGCCGAGGGACATTCGGATCGCCTATGGCCAGGCGAAAATAAGTCTCTATGCCGACAACCAGCAGATCGACAAGGCCGGAGCGGACCGGTCAGTAGTCGTCGGGGGCGTGGATCCGAATGCGCCAGAGGACACCCAGGGCCCGACAATTCAATTATTCATGAATGACGAGTCATTTGTAGACGGGGGCAACACCAGCTCTTCACCCCTGCTCTATGCGATCCTGGAAGACGAATCCGGAATCAACACTTCCATTACTTCTGTCGACCATGACATCATTGCCATTTTGGATGACGACAATGCCAACCCGTATGTCCTGAACGACTACTATGAAACTGAGCTTGACAACTTTAAGAAGGGCAAAGTCAAGTTCCCTTTCAGGGAACTTGAGCCCGGCTTGCACACGGTTAAATTTAAATGTTGGGATACGTACAATAATCCCTCTGAAACAACGTTAACTTTTATTGTAGTCAATGACAACGACTTAATATTAAGCAATGTATTGAATTACCCGAATCCGTTCGTGAATTACACCGAATTCTGGTTCAATCACAACAAACCGAATGAGGCCCTGGAAGTCCAGGTGCAGATTTTCACGATCTCGGGTAAGCTGATAAAGACCCTTAACCAATCCGTTCAATCTGACGGTTTGCTCTCCAGGGAAATCACCTGGAACGGACTCGATGATTTTGGGAACAAAATTGGTAAGGGCGTTTATGTATACAGACTTCATGTTAGATCGGTGCTTTCAAATGCCTCGGCAGAAAAATTTGAAAAACTCGTCATTCTGCAATAACAATAACAACATGTTCTCAACCCTAAAATGGTTTTTTAAATGAAAAAATTAAGCGTCGTTGTCCTAGTTTTGCTCCTGGGCCTTTCAAAGGCATACGCCCAGAATGACGAAGTCAACCCGATTACAACAGCCGCACCTTTTCTGCTCATCGCTCCTGACGCACGCGCAGGAGGTCTCGCGGATATGGGGGTGGCCACCTCTCCGGATGTGAGTTCACTCCATTATAACCCTGCCAAATACGCATTTTCCGAATCCCAATGGCAAATCGGATTGAACTACACGCCCTGGTTGAGAAACCTCACCAATGACGTGAGCCTGACCAGTCTTTTCGTATCCAACAAGATCAATGAGAGAAGTGCCTGGGCGACGAGTCTGACCTACTTTTCATTGGGATCCATAGAGCTGACAGACGGCTCCGGCATCAGCCTGGGAACAGAGAACCCGAACGAGTTCGCCATTGACGGGACCTATTCCCTGAAGCTTAGCGAAGTGATATCCATGGCCGTCGGTCTGCGATACATTCATTCCAATCTGGCGGTACGCGTCGACAATTCGGAAATCCAGACCGTGAACACCTTTGCCGTGGATGTTGCCATGTACTACCAGAGCCTGGAGAAGAATTATGGCGATTTCAACGGAAGATGGCGCGCAGGTGTCAATATATCCAACATGGGGCCCAAGGTGGAGCTGGTCGTTGGAGGCCAGGAGAGCTTTATTCCGACCAATTTCAAGATCGGGGGTGGTTTCGATTTCATCCTCGACAATTCCAATACGATTACTGCAGGCCTGGAGCTGAACAAGCTCCTGGTACCCACTCCGCCGATACGAGACAACGCTACCGGAGAGATCATTTCAGGTATGGATGACAATGTGGGCTTCCTGCAGGGCATGTTCCAGTCCTGGTACGATGCACCCCGGGGATTCGAGGAAGAGATGGAAGAATTCATCTGGCAGGCGAGTGCAGAATATCTGTACAACGATGTATTCGCGTTGAGGGCCGGGTATTTCCATGAGAGCCCTAACAAGGGTAACCGACAGTACTTCACGCTGGGAGCCGGATTTAAATTCAGGAGCACTTCTCTTGACATTTCTTATCTGATCAACTCCTCGAATGTCAACAATCCGTTGGAAAGCACACTGAGATTCTCATTGACCATCAACCTGGGTGACAGCTACGCGTATTTCTAGAATATGAGAAATCTCGATATCCGATCACATTTTGAAGAATACCAGGACATTAACGAGCTCTCGGAAGATGACCAGGAACTTTATAGAAGCGCCGTCGAAGCACGGGACAAGGCTTACGCCCCGTACTCAAAATTTAGCGTGGGGGCAGCTCTGCGTTTGGAGAATGGCCTGATCGTATCAGGAAACAATCAGGAAAATGCTGCCTATCCATCAGGCATGTGCGCCGAGCGAGTTGCGGTTTGGAGTGCACTTTCTCAATACCCGGAGGTGAAAATCAAAAAGTTGTTCATCACAGCACGCTCTGAAAAAAAAGAAGTGAAAAGACCTGTTTCGCCTTGCGGATCATGCAGACAGACCCTGGCCGAATACGAGATTCGGCAGAAGCAACCCATGGAGGTCTACTTTACAGGTGAAACCGGGATCATTTTGAAGGCCGCCTCCGTGCGCGACCTGCTGCCCTTCATGTTCGACAATACTTTGCTCTGAGACATGAAGAAGGATGTTGAATCACGCGCCGATCTCCAAAGGATTCTCCGTGATTTTTATACACGACTCCTTTCGGACCCCATACTTCGCGCCTATTTCGAAAAATTCACGGAAGAAAATATTCTCGAGGATCATTTGAATGATCTTGTAGACTTTTGGGATGGCGCTCTTTTTTACAAGGGAAGCTACAAGAAAAACGTTATGGATATCCATAGAAAAATCGATCAGGAACGGAGGTTGAACTCTGAGCATTTTAAAGCCTGGATTTCCCATTTCGAAGGAGCTGTGGATAAATTTCATGAAGGCGAGAACTGCGAAACGATTAAGTCCAGGGCCCGCTCCATCGCCACGGTGATGCAAATCAAATTTCGGGAACAGGATCAATAAAAAATCCTAAATTTGTTGGTAAACGCAGATACCATGCAAATCAGTGATCAGGGAAAAAAATACCTTCTGGAAGCAGCGCGCTGGGCGACGTTCCTAGGCATAGCAGGCTTCATCATGATTGGACTTTTAGTCATACTCTCTTTTTCAATCGGCAGCATTCTTTCAAGTCTTCCGGAGGGCTATCTCGGTGGGATTCCTCCGCGCTTTTTCAGTTTTTTCTACCTCATAGTGGCGGGAATCTACTTCATCCCGGTGTACTACCTTTTCCAATTCGGGGTCAAAACAAAAAAGGCCTTTGAGGACAACGACATCGGAATGCTTACTTTTGGGCTCAAGAAGCTTCGCTCCCACTACAAGTTCATCGGCATCCTGTTCATCATCGCCGTGATTCTCTACTTCTTTCTAATTCTTTTGGGAGCCTTCGGATTATTGCTGGCCAGCTAAAAGTGACAGATCCTGTCCGGTGTCCAATTCATAGGCTTTGAACCCCGGTTTGAAAATCCGGGCGGAAAGAGATCCTTTTAAAAGCATTTTCTCGTCACTGACTTCGATCCAGCTGCCTTCGCGCAGTCCGATCACGATTTGATCGTTGTAGGCATGAAACTCGGCAATCCGTGTCTCGCGGGTTTCTCCCTGGTGCTTTGAATCCGGGTCGGGATCCAAATAGTGTGGATTGAGATTAAATGGCAACAAATCGAGGGCCTCAAGACTGGGGGGATCGACAATCGGCATGTCATTGGTGGTCATTACGTTGGGCCCCGTGATATTGCTGCCTGCGCTGGTTCCCAGATAGGGGGTCCCACTGCGAACCACTTCTCGCATGACCGGCAGCAGGTCTTCCTCGTACAATCGATCCAGAAGAACAAATGTATTTCCACCCCCGACGAATAGGGCTTCAGCTTTTTTTATCGCATCCCGGGCGCTATCGAACTCGTGGATTCCCTTGACTTCAATACCCAGGGGTTGAAATGCTGATCGGACTCTTTGGGTATAGTCGTCGTGACTCATCCCGCCGGGCCTGGCATAGGGAACAAAAAGCAGACTCGATACATTTTCAAAGAATTTTGACAATTCGGGAAGCAAGTATTCCAGGTATCCTCCACCGTATAAAGTAGAGGTGCTGGCCACGATCATTTGCATGCGGTTTGACTTTTCTCAAAAGTAAGCAATTCTCTCTTTAACAAAAGTTTATAACGAGATTTCTGTGATATTTGGCTCCAGTGTTGTTACTTTGAGGCATGAAAGCGCTCAGCTTCTGGATCATCATCTGCCTGCCTGTTCTCATCTTTTCACAGGAAAATCGCACCCTGATCTCAGGTACGGTTCGAAGTGACACGCTCCACATCGAAAATGCCCATGTGATCAACAAGACCTCAAACAAGGGGAGCATCACCAATAAGCTCGGTCAATTCAAAATTTCGGCAAAAAAAGGAGATACCCTGATCGTTTCTGACATTCAGTACCAGGGAGAAATTATCGTGCTCAGTGCCCAACAAATACAAGTTGGATACCTGGACATTCAGCTCGAAGTGCTAACCAATGAACTGGAAGAAATCGTACTGCGACAGTACGGCAATATGGCGGAGGAACTGGGCTTGCCCAATGCCGGAAAGAAGCCCCTGAGCAAGGTGGAACGCAATCTGAACGCTTACAGCCAGAAAAGCACACCTATGGTGATTCTGCAGGCCCTTCTCTTCAAACCGGGTGGGATAGATGACATCTACAACATCGTCTCGGGCAACCGAAAGCGCGACCGGAAGCTCAAGCAGCTTATGGATCAGGACTTCCGCCAGGAGCAAAACAGCACCATTGGGGCTCAGATCAGGGCCTATCTAAAGGATGACTTTTTTATAAAAGAAGTTGAGATTCCCGAAGAACTGATCGAACCCTACATCCGATACTGCATGCCCAAAGGACTTCCTCGTCTCTACCGGGAGCAAAGGCTGATCGAAGTGATCGATATTCTGTTGAAGAGCAAAGAGGAGTTCCTGAAATGGAATGCGGAGGACTTCCCGGAGTAGGCTCAGATACCCCCGATCTCCCAGATATACTTGCTGGCCAGTGATTTGTAAGGATGCCAGTTTTCAGCGATTTCGATCAATTTGCTCCGCAACTCTTTTTCTTCCAATTGCAATCCGTAAAGATCCTTCATCACATTTCGAATCCCGAGATCATCGATAGGAAAAACGTTGGGGCGGTCCATGGGAAACATCAGGATCATCTGAACCGTCCATTTGCCGACGCCTTTGATCTGTGTCAGATAGCGGATCACCTCCTCGTCAGACATCGACTGAAGGAATTCAAAGCTCATGTCATTCTTCAATTTGAACTCAGCCACATTCTTGAGGTAGTTTGCCTTGCTTTTCGAAAGCCCCACCCTCCTCAATAAACTGTGATCCGTGAGCAGCAATTGATTGGCATCGGGGTAACCACCCGGAAAGATATCCGTGAATCGCCTCCAGATGATCCGAACCACCTTGATCGAGATCTGCTGGGAAACTATCGAATTCAGCAGGGACACGTAGATGTCAATGTCGAGTTCTGGTTTTATCACCAGGTCGAGATCGGAGATGGCCCGATGCAACACCGGGTCCCTGCGATAGTGCTCAATGATGTCCTGATAGGGAATCATATTAATCTTTTTTCAAATCACTTTGATTCTTACCTTTGCAAAATCTTTTGATCCGCTCAAAGCACAACAAAAATACGTATTTCATGAAGATTCGAATCCTTCTGACCTTCCTCGTTCTATTCAGCATGACCCTGTCTTCGTTCGGGCCTCACAAACACTACATCAGCCTGACACAGATCGAGTACAAACCGGCTGAGAAATCACTGCAGATCACCATGCGCTTCTTTATTGACGATCTCGAGAAGGCCGTTGGCAGCCGGTTTGACAAGAATTTGGCGCTCTCCACCCCAGATGAAATGAAGAACGCAGATGTTTACATCGAGAGGTACCTCGAGAACAAATTCAAAGTGTGGGTGAATGGAACTCAGCTCACTCCAAATTACCTGGGAAAGCAATATGAGGATGACCAGGTTTTCTTTTTCCTGGAGGTGGACAAGGTTGACAATATTGAAATCCTCGAAGTGCAAAACAGCATGTTGATGGAAGTGTACGAGGAACAGCAGAACTACATCAAGTTGCGCATAGGAGAAGTGGACAAGACCTTCATCCTGATCAAAGCGAATGATAAAGAAATGTTAAAAATGGCCACGATTAAATGATTCGAAAAAAAAGTAAATAAATTCGGCCGATTATAATTGCATCACATACTCTTATGAAGAAAATTACCCTTTGGATCGTCGCCTTGTCGATCTTCGCCATCGGAAATGCCCAGAATGAAACGAACACAGCGGTTGAACAACAAGGGCACTATAACTTAAGCAAATTCAGGCAGTTGAAGCAGGAACTTGCAACTCCCAACAGCTACAGAACGGCCTCAGGTGCGCCTGGACATGAATACTATCAGCAAAAAGCAGACTACAAGATGGATATCGTGCTGGACGATGAGAACCAGCGTATCTATGGAGAGGAAACCATTACCTATTACAATAACTCTCCGGATGATCTCGATTATCTTTGGGTTCAACTGGATCAGAACGTTCGGGCCGCGGATGCCAAAACAAATGATGTCAAGGCGGGTGGCCCTTCCAACTATTACAATCCCAAAAAATTTACCGAGGAATTCCTCGGCAAGCCCTTTGATGGCGGGTTCAAGATCGATTTTGTCAAGGATCTCAACGGCGACGATATGACATATACCGTCAACGGCACGATGATGCGAATTGATTTGCCTTCCGAGCTGAAATCCGGAGAAAAAACCTCATTCAACATCAAATGGTGGTACAACATACCCAACCATGTGGTTGATCGCGCCAGGTCGGGGTTTGAGCATTTTGAAAAAGACGGAAACAACACCTACATCATCGCCCAGTTCTTTCCGAGAATGGCGGTTTACAATGACGTGGAAGGATGGCAGAACCTCCAGTTTCTCGGTCGCGGTGAATTCGCCCTGGTCTTTGGTGACTACGAGGTGAACATCACCACCCCGGCTGATCATGTATTGGATGGTACGGGTCGACTCCTGAACCGAAAAGAGATGCTCACGAAAAAGCAGTGGAAAAGGTATCATGAAGCCCTGACCTCTTATGACGAGCCAGTGGTGATTGTGACCCAGGAAGAGGCCGTCGAAAACGAGAAAAAAGCCTCCAACAAAACCAAGACCTGGAGATTGAAGGCTGAAAATGTGCGTGACTTTGCCTTCGCCACTTCAAGAAAATACATTCTGGACGGGCAGGCCGTGAAGATCGGTGACAGCACAGTGATGGCGATTTCGCTGTATCCCAAAGAAGGAAACCCGCTGTGGGAGGAGTACTCAACCCGGGTCGTCGCCAGCACGCTGGAATCCTACTCCAGGCAGATGTTTGATTATCCTTACCACAAAGCAATTTCGGTTCACGCCAAGCAGATTGGCATGGAGTACCCAATGATCTGTTTCAATTTCGGTCGTCCAAAACCCGATGGCACGTATTCGGAGAGAACCCGAACCGGAATGATTGGAGTTATCATCCACGAGGTGGGTCACAACTGGTTCCCGATGATCGTGAATTCAGACGAGAGACAATGGGGCTGGATGGATGAAGGTCTGAACAGTTTCGCGCAATTATTGGCGGAGCAGGATTTCGAGCCCGGCTTCCCATCACGCAGCTTCCCGGACAAAGTAGTTGACTACATGGGGGGCGATCAAAGTCGAATCGCACCTATTATGACCCAGCACGACAACGTATATCAAAGCGGGCCCAATGCCTATTCCAAACCGGCGGCGGGATTGTACATGCTTCGGGAAGTCATTCTCGGGCATGAGCTTTTCGACAAAGCCTTTAAAACCTATGCGCAAAGATGGAGATTCAAGCACCCGACGCCTGCTGACTTCTTTCGCACGATGGAGGATGCCTCGGGAACGGACCTGGACTGGTTTTGGAGAGGATGGTTCTTCACTACAGATTACAACGACATCGGGATCAAGGGAATCAACCAATACCGTGTTACGGATCAACCAACGGAGCAAATGAAAGAACTCGTGAGCCGTTACGACCTGGACATGGAAGATTATGCGGGCAATCTCTACCTGGAAAAGATTGAGTCGACCGATGAAATGGGGGCACAAACACCTGTGCAGGATATCACCTTGCTCAATGAGTACATAGCGGACAATTTTTCTGAGAAAGAGCGGGAATCCTTAAAGGATACGAAATACTTCTATGAAATTGTGTTTGAAAAGCCGGGAGGCCTGGTGATGCCCATACTGGCAGAGATTACTTATGAAGATGGGACGAAAGAGAACAAGTACTATCCTGCCGAGATCTGGCGTTTCAACGACAAGGAAATCAAGAAAATTTTTGCCTCTGAAAAACCGATTGCTTCCATAGTGATCGATCCAAAAAAGCTGACTGCTGATGTGAACCTGGAAAACAACAGCTGGCCGCGTGAAAAGGCGGAAAGCAAGTTCGAGGCTTTCAAGAAAGAAAATCCGACCAGGTAGTCTGAGTTCGAGTTCAGACTTCCTCTTGCACAGGAATAATGTGGCTGTTTTTCACCTCGTGAATGATAAAGGTCGTGTGCGCGCTTCCGATATGGTCCATGCGCGTTAGTTTGTCATTGATAAAGTCGTGATAGGCTTCCATGTCGTTGACCATCACCTTTAGCAAATAGTCATAGTCCCCGCTGACGTTGTAGCATTCGAGCACCTCATCGAAACGTATGACTTCCCGTTCGAATTTCACTACGTATTCATGGCGGTGCTGGAGAAGCTTGATCTGACAGAATACGACGAAGCCGCGACCAGCCTGTTCCTTGTCAATCAGCGCGGAATACCCTTTGATGACCCCCTCCTTCTCCAGTTTTTTGATGCGCTCATAGACTGCAGTAGGTGACAAATCGAGATGCACCGAGAGCTCTTTGGTTGTTATTTTGCTGTCCTTTTGAAGGAAGGAAAGTATGCGTCGATCTGTGGTATCCAGTTTCATTTTCAAAATTTGTTTGGGGCCATTTTTAAACTTGTTTCAAGAGAATTTCATACGTCCAGAGTGAAAATATTTCTATAAACCATCTTCCTGGCAACAAATATTGGACAATATATCTGTTTTTTACCAAAAAAATAGATTTATTTTCTACTTATATTCTAAATGGTTGATTTTATAACCATTGTTATGTACATTTACTTAAAATTAAGTAAATCGAATTATTATGGCTTTCAATCCAGCAGATCACATTCAGGACTTACAGTATTTTGGAGAATTTGGAGGGGTAAATCCTTCTATTTCAGACTCTTCTACTTACACCTTTCTTGCGGCCAAGTCGATGATAGATACCTTCGAGGGAAATTTGGCCGGTTGCTATCTTTATTCCAGGCACATGAGCCCTTCCAACCTTTTCCTGAGTCAGGCGCTCGCGGCCATGGAAGGAACCGAAACAGCCAATGTGTCCTCTTCTGGCATGGGATCCATATCAACGGCATTGTTGCAGGTTTGCAATCAGGGAGATCACATTGTTTCCTCACGAACCATTTATGGGGGCACCTATGCCCTGCTCAAAAACTTCATGCCCAAATTCGGAATTGAAACCTCGTTCGTCGACATAACCGATCTGGATAAAATAGAAGCTGAAATCAAAGAAAACACCAAAGTACTCTACTGCGAAAGCATAAGCAACCCCTTGCTCGAGATAGCTGATATCCGGGGCTTGGCAGAACTCGCTGAAAAATACGATTTGACCCTGATGGTCGACAATACGTTTTCACCCATGCAAATCTCACCCGCCCAACTCGGGGCCGACCTTGTGATTCACAGCCTGACCAAATTCATCAACGGAACCAGTGATACCGTGGGAGGCGTGATTTGCGGATCCAATGACTTCATCGATTCGATGCGAAGCGTCAACGATGGTGCCGCCATGTTGCTCGGCCCTGTCATGGACAGCCTGAGGGCTGCGAGCATCCTGAAAAATTTGCGCACACTTCACATCCGCATGAAAAAGCACAGCGAAAATGCCATGTACCTGGCCAAAAGATTTCAGGAAGACGAATACAAAGTCATCTATCCGGGGCTTGAAGATCATCCGCAGCACGAATTGTACAAGACTATGAGCAATCCGGAATACGGCTTTGGCGGCATGCTTACCCTGGACGCCGGTGGGTTGGAAAAAGCAGATGAACTCATGGAGCTCATGCAGAAGAGAAACCTGGGATACCTGGCGGTCAGTCTTGGATTTTACAAAACCCTTTTCAATGCCCCGGGAACAGCGACCTCTTCAGAGATTCCTGCTGATGAACAAGCAGAGATGGGGCTCACTGACGGGTTGATCCGCTTCTCAATCGGCCTCGACAACAACATAGAACGCACCTACGAGGAGATGAAACGCTGCCTCGTGGAACTTGATATTATTCAGAAAGTACGAGTCTGACTTTGACGAATCTGATTAGAGATTAGCCAGGTATTCGGTCACATTTTTTTGGATTCGGCCTTCAAGGTTTGAAGTGTCGGACTTTTCAAAGGATTTCCCGGTGATATTCTCGTAGAGCTCAATGTAGCGGTCGGAGATCTCTTTGATCTTTTCATCACTCATGGTCGGAATCACCTGCCCTTCTTTGCCCTGGAATCCATTCTCGATGAGCCAGCGGCGCACGAATTCCTTCGAGAGCTGCTTTTGAGGTTCCCCTTTGTCCTGTCTTTCCTGATAGCCGTCGGCATAGAAATATCGAGAGGAATCCGGCGTGTGTATCTCATCGATCAAAATAATCTTACCCTCTGAGGTCTTTCCGAATTCGTATTTGGTATCCACAAGGATCAGGTCACGCTGAGCAGCCAGCTCCGTACCCCTTTGAAACAGCTTTCGCGTGTAATCTTCAAGGATTTCATAGTCCCTTTGAGAAACGAGGCCCTGGGCGATGATTTCCTCTCTTGAGATGTCTTCGTCATGAAGACCGTCATCTGCCTTGGTCGAGGGCGTGATTATGGGTTCAGGAAACTTGTCATTCTCCTTCATTCCCTCGGGCATCGGAACCCCGCAAAGCGTCCTCTTGCCATCGCGATATTCGCGCCAAGCATGCCCTGAAAGGTAACCCCGGATGACCATTTCCACCTTGAAGGGTTTTGCCAGGTGCCCCACAGCCACATTGGGATCCGGGCAGGCAATGAGCCAGTTGGGAACCAGGTCACTTGTCGCCTCCAGCATATAAGAGGCAATCTGATTCAAAATCTGCCCCTTGTATGGAATCTGCCTGGGCATGATCACGTCAAATGCCGACAAACGATCACTCGCAATCATTACCAGGTACTTATCATCTATGTTGTATACTTCTCTCACTTTTCCCTTGTAAACGCTCTTCTGACCGGGAAAATTAAAGCTGGTGTTGTTAATGGTATTCATACAATTGAATCGAATATGGATGGATTAATCGGTTTCTATGCTCGTGTAGGCATCTATGATCTTTTTGACCAGTTTGTGCCGGATGACATCCTGTTCATCCAGGTGGACGACTCCAATGCCTTTGATCCCCTTGAGAGCCAGCAGAGACTCCTTTAGGCCCGACACTTGTCTGCGGGGCAGGTCGATCTGGCCCGGGTCACCCGTGATGATGAATTTGGCATGCTTGCCCATGCGCGTGAGAAACATTTTCATCTGGTTATGGGTCGTGTTCTGCGCCTCATCCAGGATGACGAAGGCACTGTCCAGCGTTCTTCCTCGCATGAAGGCCAACGGAGCAATTTGAATCACCCCCTTCTCCAAATAAGCCTGAAGCCTCTCATGAGGAATCATATCGCGCAAAGCATCATATAGCGGCTGCATGTAGGGGTCGAGCTTTTCCTTGAGGTCGCCGGGCAGGAAGCCCAGGTTTTCACCGGATTCGACCGCCGGTCGTGTCAGGACGATCCTACGGACCTCCTTGTCTTTCAGCGCTTTTACGGCAAGGGCCACAGCCGTGTAGGTTTTTCCGGTACCGGCAGGACCCACTGCAAAAATCATGTCATTGCGACGGATCTCCTCGACCATCTTTCTCTGATTGACTGAAATGGCCTTGATCAGCCTGCCCGAAACGCCGTGAACGAGAACCTCATCTGATCCGCCGGTGGCGGATTTCACCTTATCGTCGCTGAGAAGCCTTTCGATGCTGTTGTCGTCCAGTTTGTTATATCTGTGAAAGTATTTGACCAGCTCTCCAAACCTCTTCTCGAAATCGTCGAGCAGAGCGGGTTCCCCGTAAATTCTCACCTTGTTGCCCCTTGTGACGACCTTGACCTTGGGAAAGTGTTTTTTCACCTGATCCATGTTACGGTTGTGCGGCCCAAAAAAGTCGTTGGCGGCAATATCTTCCAGTTCAATTATTCTTTCGTTCAAGCTTTCTTGTCTCGTTTAAAAATTAAGCGTGGCGGGCTTTTAAAATACTATTATTTGATTAGATTTGTACTGCAAAAATAGCACATTTTACAAGCAATTCACCAATCCTTGAAATTATTGTAAACCGTCTTTCCGAACCTGCGATCAGCCTATGTCAATCATAACACTTACAACCGATTTTGGTACCAAAGACCACTTTGTAGGTGCAGTAAAGGGATCCATTTACAACGAGCTGAAAGAGGCTAAGGTGATTGACATTTCCCACCAGATCACTCCGTTCAGCATCACCGAGACGGCCTACGTGCTCAAGAATGCCTACAAAAACTTCCCCAAGGGAACGATTCATATCATCGGGGTGGACTCCGAGATCAGTGTTGAGAACAAACCCATCGCTATTTTGCTCGACGGACAGTATTTCATAGGATGTGACAATGGCATCCTCTCACTGATCACCAATGAAATCAGACCGGAGAAGATGGTGGAGATCACAATACCGGATCCGGAGGAATATCAATTCGCCATCCTGGGCAAATTCATCAAAGTAGCCTGTCATATAGCGCGAGGAGGAATGTTGGAAGTGATTGGAATGCAAATAGACAGCATCAGGGAAATTGTGGAGATTCGGCCTTTCATAAACTCTGAAAAGAACCAGATCCTGGGAAGCGTCATCTACATCGACAATTTTGGCAATGTGGTCAGCAATATTTCAAAAAGCGTATTTTCGGAAGTTGGAAAAGGCAGGGACTTTGAGATCGTTGCGAGAAATTACAGATTTACAAAGGTCTACAAGAGATATAATGAAGTCGTGGATTATAAGATCCCTGCCGACAAAAGACAAGATGACGGGAAGCGGCTGGCCCTGTTCAACTCGGCCAACTTCCTGGAAATTGCCCTGTACAGGAGCAATTTGAAGACCGTAGGTGGAGCCTCGGCGCTCCTGGGGCTGAAGTACAGGGATCCGATAACGGTCAAGTTTTTTTAAGAACTAAGCAGGTATAGAAAAATGCTCGTCAGAATCGTACATATGAAATTCAAAGCGGAAGAGATCGATGCCTTCCTGGAGAATTTTGACTCCATCAAATCGAAAATACGTTCATTCAAAGGCTGCCAAAAGCTCGAGCTCTACAGGGACCAGGAGGATCCGACGCGATTTTTCACCTACAGCTACTGGGATTCGGAAGACGATCTCAATACCTACAGGGAATCGCCCATGTTTGAAAAAGTCTGGAAGAAAACCAAATCGATGTTCTCAGAGCGGGCACAGGCCTGGAGCCTCGATAAAATCAGAATCAGCTAAACCATGATCGCAATCTTAAAAAAGGAAATCGACGTCTTTTTCTCGACCCCCATCGGATATTTGGTCATTGCCGTGTTTCTGCTGGTCAATGGTCTTTTTCTCTGGGTCTTCAATGGCGACTTCAACATTCTCAATGCAGGTTTTGCCGACCTGAACAATTTCTTTTTCCTCGCACCCTGGTTCTTTGTCTTTATCATTCCCGCCATGACCATGCGGAGCTTCTCCGACGAGATTCGACTGGGCACCATTGAGATTTTGAAAACGAGCCCTGTTAGCAGCTGGGAGATCATCCTGGGCAAATATTTGGGGTCGCTGCTCCTGATTCTTATCGCGCTGATTCCAACCGTATCTTATGTCTATACGGTCATCCAATTGGCTGCAACTCCTGCCGATATTGATTTTGCGAGCATTATTGGATCCTACGCCGGGCTTATGTTCCTGGCCAGTGGGTTTACGGCGATTGGACTTCTGGCCTCGGTTTTATCGAGCAACCAGATCGTGTCTTTCATCATCGGAGTAGCCCTTTCTTTTGCCATGTATTACGGGTTTCAGGCCGTTGGGGATCTGGATGTGCTTCCCGGTCTGTCGATAGAAAATTGGGGCATGAGCGCCAGGTACCGAAGCATGGGACGCGGTGTGATCGACACTCGGGATGTGCTCTATTTTTTGAGTGTTGCCTTTGTCTTTCTATATCTGACCAAACTGAAATTCGAACAAAAATAAATGCCGGTATAACGCAGTGCGAAAATGAAAAAAGCTCCAATTCAAATCCTTATCGTCCTTGGCCTGGTTATCGTGGTCAACCTTTTAGGGAATTCGCTTTACAAGAGATTTGACCTGACTCGTGACAACCGCTATACCCTTTCGGATGAAACCATTTCCCTGGTCGAGAGCTTGAAAGAGCCCATCATTGTCAAAGTCTACCTGCAGGGAGATTTCCCTTCGGAGTTCAAAAGACTGCAGGCCGAAACCGACCAGCTCCTGGAAGAGCTCAGTGCGATCAACAATCAGATGGCATATCGTTTCATCGATCCTTTGAGCAACCCGAAAGAATTGATCGACAAGGGGCTGCAACCCAGCAGACTCACTGTTCAGGAAGGAGGAAAGGTCTCTGAAGCCGTGATTTTCCCATGGGCCATCGTCTCCTACAAGGGCAAAGAAGAAAATGTGTCTTTGCTGGTCAATTCTGTAGCCGAGAGCCAGGAAAAGCAATTGCAGAATTCGATTGAGAACCTGGAATACGAGTTCGCGCATGCCTTTGCCAAGATAAAAGAGGACAAGAGCAAGAGAATTGCAGTGCTCAAAGGAAACGGGGAGCTCGATGACCTCTATCTCTACAGCTTCCTGAAGAAACTGGGAGAATACTACCACCTGGCGGCCTTTACGTTGGATTCTGCGGAAACGGACCCCGTCTCGACCTTGAGACAGCTGCGCGACTATGACCTGGCAGTCATCGCCAAACCCACCATTCCCTTCACTGAGGAAGAGAAATACCTTATGGACCAGTACCTGATCGGCGGAGGCAAGACCATGTGGCTGATCGACAATGTTCACGCCGAGATGGACAGTCTCATGACCACGGGCAAATCCCTGGCCTACAATCGGGACCTCGGTCTTACGGATTTGTTTTTCAGCTATGGGGTCCGGATCAACTACAATGTGACCAAAGATCTTTACAGCTCGACGATTCGGCTCGCATCGGGCAATTCCGGCAACCAGGTGCAATACCAGGATTTTGTCTGGCCCTATTTTCCATTGATCTTTACGGATGACCAGCATCCGATAACAAAAAACATCGATCCTGTTCTTCTCAAGTTTCCCAGCAGCATGGATACGCTTCAGAATGGATTGAAAAAAAGAATTCTGTTGAGCTCCTCGGCGAACGGACGCATCATTGGCACACCCACTCCGGTCGCATTGGACGAAATTGCACAGGAGATCGATCGGAATGAATTCAATGATGCCGCGATTCCCTTCGGGGTCCTGCTGGAAGGCAGTTTCAAATCGGCTTACGCAGCACGAATCAAGCCTTTTCAACACAGTGAATCCGCTGAAAAGAGCCCGATGACCAAAATGATGGTGATCAGTGATGGGGACATCGCGGCCAATGAGGTCTACCGGGGCGAGCCTCTGCCGTTGGACAAAGACAAATGGACACAACAGCCCTATGGCAACCTGGGCTTTTTGCTCAATGCGACTCATTACCTGCTCGACGAAAATGGAATCATCCGGCTAAGGGCCAAAAGCCTGGAGCTTCAGTTCCTGGACAAGGAAAAGGCTTATAGCGAACGTGGGCGCTGGCAAATCATCAACCTGGTTCTGCCTCTTGTCCTGCTTTTCGCACTGAGCCTGCTCTTCAAAATGATCCGTGTCAAACGATATGCCCGTTAGGCTCATAAAGTTTTGTTAAAAAAATGCGGATTTTTTAACCATCCTGAGAATTGACTTAATTTTAAGCAATCTTTAACAAAAACTAAATCCTATGCAATCTAAAATCATTACACTATTTATGGCGCTTGTGGCATTTGCCGTTCAGGCGCAGATCCAAACGCCCCAACCAAGTCCTGGCTCTGAAATTGAGCAGGTAATCGGTCTGACGGAGATTGAGGTGGAATACTCAAGACCTGCCATGCGCGGAAGAACAATTTTCGGAGATCTTGTGCCTTATGGAAAACTCTGGAGAACCGGAGCCAACCAAAGAACGACTTTCTCAACAAGCACGGACATCACGGTACAGGGAAAAGAACTTAAGGAGGGAACCTACGGAATCCTTTCTGTTCCCAATAAGGACTCCTGGGACATCATCTTTTACACAGAAGCCGAAGGAGGTGGGGCGCCAAAAGAGCTCGACGAGAGCAAAGTTGCCCTGACCGTTCAGGCCAAACCGGAAAACACCGGATACGACATGGAGAACTTCACTATCGCTTTTGGAGACCTCGCAGATGGTTCGACCGGTATGATGTACATCATGTGGGAAAAAACTCGTGTGCCCCTTAAGATCGGAACTCCCGCCAAAGAAATGGCCATGAAGAGCATTGAAGATGTAATGGCTGGAGAGCCCACTGCCAATGATTATTTCCAGGCAGCTGCCTTCTATCACGAAGCTGGTGGAGACATGGACAAGGCCCTGGAGTGGGTAAGCAAAGCCGCGGAGATGAACCCGGACGCTTTTTGGATGTCAAGACGCAAATCGTTGATCCAGGCAGACATGGGAGACAAGAAAGGAGCTGTTGAAACGGCCAAGGTATCTCTGGCTGCTGCCGAAAAAGCAGGAAATGCCGATTATGTGAAAATGAACAAGGAATCCATAGCGGAATGGAGCAAGTAAAACTTGCCCCATCAAGTTGATTAAAAATAACCAATGATGAGAATTTTAAGTATATTTTTGGCTCTGGTCATGATCACTTCGATCAGTTGTGCTCAGAAAAGCCCGCGAAATAATGCCAAAGGCATAATAGGAGGAACGACAATTGAAATCGACTACGGCGCTCCAAGTGTCAAAGGAAGAAAGATTTGGGGTGGTCTTGAAAAGTACGGTGCCGTCTGGAGAGCCGGAGCCAACGAGAACACGACAGTGTCTTTTGACAAAGATGTCAAAGTAGCCGGACAGGACCTGCCGGCTGGAAAATATGGCTTCTTTATCATCCCAAATGAAACCGGTGATTGGATCGTTATCTTCAACAAGAAGAACGATGGCTGGGGAGCCTATTCATACGCTGAGTCAGATGATGCACTACGTGTCTCCGTTGCGCCTCAGATGGTGGATGACAACCAGGAAGAGTTGATGTATGCTGTGACCAATGAAGGAATTCTGTTCGGTTGGGAAAAGGCGCGTCTGAATATCCCTGTGGAATAACAGTGATGCGAAATCACAGGATTTCACAATCGCTAAATAAGAATTAAATAAAATAGAACCCCGGACTCCCGGGGTTTTTTTATGTGTTTTGGATTCTCTCTTTGCCTGTAAATCCATTCAAGATCAGAGCCAGGACGATAACGATCGTGCATCCGAGCAGATTCAACCAGAGATAAGGAAGAATGTCTGCAAACCAGACTCCGATAATGATCAGTTGAGTGACCAGGGCTGCCCTGAAAACTGAATTCGCTTTAACCTGCCTGAAAAAGAATGCAAGCAGGAAGATTCCCAAAATATTTCCGTAGAAGATGGATCCGATGATGTTCACCAGCTGTATGAGGTTGTCGAACAAATTGGCCACACTTGCCACCAGGATCGCCAGTATTCCCCATCCCAGGGTAAACCATTTGGTTGCCTTCACATAGTGACCCGGATCCTTCTGGGTCTTTTCGTTGCGCTGATACAGATCGATCATGGTCGTCGCCGCAAGGGCGTTCAATTCAGAAGCGGTCGAGGACATCGCCGCTGAGAGGATCACTGCCAGAAGCAAGCCGATGAGTCCCCGGGGCAGATTGTTCAGGATAAAATGAATGAAAACATAGTCCTTGTCATTGGTCTCAACCGTTTCATCCGCCTTCAATATGATTTCCTTGGCGCGTTCCCTGTTCTTGTATTCCTCGGCATTCAACTCCTTGATGCGATCTCTTGTGATCTCATCTCCCGAACCGGTGCCCAGCTGCATCTGGAGCGTTTTCTTCTCTTCCTCAAGACCTCTGTGCGTTTTCTGAACCTCCGCGTACTCTTCTGCATATGAAGATTCCATGACCGCTTTGGTGGCCGCCGGATTGAAATTCACAGGGGACGCATTAAACTGGTAAAAAACAAATACCATAACCCCAACGAGCAGTATGAAAAACTGCATAGGCACTTTTAAGAAGCCGTTGAAGATGAGGCCCAACTGGCTTTCCCGTACCGACTTTCCCGACAGGTAACGCTGCACCTGCGACTGGTCCGTCCCAAAGTAGGACAGCATCAGGAAGGTTCCGCCTAAAAACCCCGTCCAAACGGTGTATCTGTTGTTCAGGTCGAAAGAAAAGTCCAGGACCTTCATCTTGTCGCTCGCACCTGCTATTTGCAAAGCATTGGTAAACGAGATTTCTTCGGGCAGATAGCTGACAATCAAGAAGAATGCTGCGAACATCCCTATGAAAATTACTGCCATCTGCTGCTTCTGCGTGACGCTCACAGCTTTGGTTCCCCCGCTAACCGTATAGATGATCACCAGGACCCCGATCAGGATGTTAAGGGTCAGCAGATCCCAGCCCAAAACGGCAGAAAGTATGATGGCCGGGGCAAAAATGGTGATCCCGGCGGCTAAACCCCGCTGAATGAGAAAAAGTATGGCTGTAAGTGTTCTTGTCTTCAGGTCAAAGCGGCTCTCCAAATACTCATAGGCCGTATAAACGTTGAGTCGGTGGTATATGGGAATGAAAACCAAACAGATAATGATCATGGCGATGGGCAGACCGAAATAGAACTGGACAAAACCCATGCCGCTGTGAAAAGCCTGACCGGGCGTCGACAGAAAAGTGATGGCGCTGGCCTGGGTAGCCATTACAGACAAACCGATGGTCCACCATTGGGCTTCACTCCCACCCTTGATAAAATCTTTTACATTCTTGCTCCCGCGCGTTTTCCAGGATCCGTAGATGACAATAAAGAGCAACGTGGCTATGAGAACCAACCAATCAAGTGAAGCCATAAATCAGGAAAAATAAGTCATTATGAAGTAAAAGACCACCAGGTAGATCGCGTTGGCCACGAGCACCCAGGTATAGGATCTTTCCCATTTTCCTGAAACTATATTCTTGTTGTCTTCCAAAATCTACTTTTTAAGTTCTGTTTCCAGTTCGTTTCTCCCGATGGACAGCATGTTGGCAAACAGCTTGTATGCACCGGGAACGCCTGCCGGGAGCTCTCTGAAAAACGACAGCCCTGTATAAATATAGTGACCTTCGCCGTACTTTGCAACTAACAAGCTTCCCTCCATGGGACCTTCTCCATTTTCCTCGAAGGAGAAAAGCGGTGTGAATTCATCGGACCATTCACCCGGGAAGTACAAGCCACGCTCCTGCACCCATCCGTCAAAATCGGATTTTTCGATTTTGTTCGGATAGTTCATCAGCTCGTGATTTGGGGCCAAAAAAGTGACCTCGGCGTTCTCGTCGGTAATTCTCTGCCTTGAAAGCTTGAGTTCGTAAGGAGCCAGGTTCTCCTCTACTTTCAGCGTCCTGTTTGTATTGTACTGCACGATCATTGTTCCTCCTTTTCTGACGTAATTCAACAGGGCAGCCTGCTTCACCACCAATTCGTCCACGGTGTTGTAGGCCCTTATTCCCAAGATGACCGCATCGTATTGGGAGAGTGATCTTTCAGAGATCAGCTTCGGATCAATCTCGCGAACCTCATAGCCTATCTGCTTCAGGTATTTGGCTACTTCGTCTCCCGCGCCGTTGATGTATCCGATACGGCCCATTTTCTTGTTCAGGTCAAGACGCACGACTTTTGATCCCGAGGGCAGGAAAACCATCTGTTTCGGGATATGCTCATAATCAATCTCAACCAGGGATTTGTCAAACGCACCATTTGAAGTCTCCACAATCGGTTTCAGGACGCCTTCACTCTGTTTCTGAGGTGGAGTCACCATGAAGCGAACTACAACTTCCTCTTCTTTGCTCTTTGCGCTGAAATCTGCGCTTGCCGGCTCTACTCCCCATCCTTCGGGCGCTTGGAGACGCACTGTACCCGAAAGCCCGTCTTTGTGCGGATTGACAACAACCGGAATCTCACGGGGCGAATTGTCGTCGAAAAGCACCACTTTCGAGCGAATCGATGAGGAAACTTCAGGAACAATCTCAAAGGGCTGGTAGACCTCACCTCGCACCGGATCGTTGTATTTGTAGACTACATCTCTTTCAAACGACACCTCCTGACCGTCGATCTCCATATTGAATTGAAGCCGCAGTGATCGAGGCGTGACAGGCTCTCCGATCATTGCCCGGTCATCCACATCGTACATGCCCAAACCCCAGGGTTTGTCCAACCAGTAAGGCGAGGTCAGCCCCAGATTATCAGGAAGCTGAACCGTCATCTTTTCTTTAAAACCCGTGTTGAAGGGAAGATCCTTGCCCATTTTCTGTTCCTTCTGCATGGGCAAGACCCAAACCGATTTCAACTCAACATCCACGGGGCTTCGATTGATGGCCTCCACCTCGATATCGAGCTTATCACCTCCCGTGGAATACGGTTCGGCCGAGACGCCTTCCAGGTAAAGGCCGAGACAGGCTGCGATGATGTCTTTGATCTGTTGCGTTTTGAACTCTCTCCAGTGCTTATTATCGAGCTGGACGATCAGTTCATAAGCCTGCATGAGTGCCGGAACGCTTTTCGCAGGATTTTCAAAATCATAGTCTTCCTGGACCTGCTCCAGGATCTTCTGAATCTCCTGGCCTCCCTTGACTCGTGACCAGGTCGTGTTGATGCCCTCAAAAATGTCGGATTTCTCCTTGGGCATCGTTCCTTTGAGCAATTGCAGGTATTCCATTTCGGATCCGCGGGTTCCGGTGCTGCCAAATCCCTGGGATTTGTGCATGCTGCGACTCAGGGAGGCTATTTCGGAATTGGAAAGCCCCTGACCGTTGTAATAGGTGCCAATATCCACCGAAAGCATTTTCGACTTGTCCACCTCTTCGAATTTCTCGCGGCTACCGTAAAACCACCAATGGGTATTGAAGAAAATCCGCTTGGGTTCCCAGGCCGAAAAACCCGGGGTGTCGTAATCCTTGTCGGGCGCGAGATCAAAGGCCTCCAGGCTCAACATAGCCGAGGAGGTGTGATGCCCATGGGTACGTCCTGCGGATTCTGCATCGAATCGGTTGATGATGATATCCGGCTGAAACTCACGCATGACCCGAACCACATCATTGAGGACTTTCTCCTTTTTCCAAATCTCCAAAGTCTCGTCGGGGTGTTTGGAGTATCCGAAGTCATTCGCCCGGGTAAAAAACTGCTCCCCCCCATCAGTCTGACGTGCCCTGAGAAGCTCATTGGTCCGGATGACACCGAGAAGCTCCCTGATTTCGGGGCCTATGAGATTCTGCCCCCCATCCCCTCGAGTGATCGACAGGTAAGCTGTGCGGGCATGTACCTCGTTCGAAAAATAGGAGATCATGCGCGTATTCTCATCATCAGGATGTGCTGCCAGGTACAGCACCGTTCCTAAAAAATTCAATTTTTCAATTTCGTGATAGATATCACTTGAACTCAATTTTTCGGGGGCCTGTGCATTTCCAGGAGCGCAGAGAGTCAAAGCGATAATCAGGAATAGTAAGCGTATTTTCATATGGGTTAGTTTTCTCACTGCCGACCCGTAAAACGCTGGTCGAACGAATACGAGCAAAGCTAAAAAAATATCGTCTAGCCCCGGATTATTTATGAAAATCTTAACACCCCTCGTGTTGATATCCTAGGGAAATAAATTTTCACGGTTAGGGTATAATATAATATATTTGTAACGCTGCGATCTGGTCGCCGGACCCAACTATGACGCAGGGCAATACAAACTCACAATTGTAAAGAATGAAATTTATAGTTTCCAGTTCCCAGCTTTTGAAGCAACTGCAGATCCTTGGGGGTGTTATCAACTCGAACAATACCCTTCCTATTCTCGATAATTTTTTATTCGAGCTTACCAATAACGAACTGAGAATCTCGGCCTCTGACCTGGAGACGACCATGAGTACTTCGCTCGAAGTGGAAGCTGACGAGACGGGTGCAATTGCCGTGCCTGCGCGCCTTTTGCTTGACATTTTAAAGACCTTTGCAGAACAGCCGCTGACCTTCAAAGTGGAAGACAATCATACGATTGAAATCAGTTCGGACAGTGGTAAGTACGCCCTGGCTTACGCAGATGGAGAGGAATTTCCGAAAGCCGTTGAATTGGATTCACCCAGCAGCGCCATCTTGCAGGGAGATATCCTTGCTACCGGAATCTCCAAGACCATCTTTGCCTCGGGCAATGATGACCTGAGACCGGTTATGAGTGGCGTGTTCTTTCAATTGAATCCGGAAAGCCTGATTTTCGTTGCAACGGATGCCCATAAATTGGTCAAATACGAAAGAAAAGACATAAAGGCCAACGAAGCCGCTGAATTCATCATGCCCAAAAAGCCTTTGAACCTGCTTAAAAACATTCTTGCAGGAAGCGATGATGAAGTGAAAATCGAATACAATGACACGAATGCCCGTTTCGCTTTCGGCAACAGCGTGCTTATTTGCAGACTCATCGATGGGAAGTATCCAAATTACGAAGCAGTAATTCCCAGGGAGAACCCGAACAAACTCACTCTTGACAGGAGCTCATTTTACAACTCGGTTCGCCGGGTGTCGATCTTTTCGAGTAAAACCACACACCAGATCCGCCTTAAAATGGCAGGAACTGAACTCAAGATCTCAGCTGAGGACCTGGACTTTTCAAACAAAGCCGACGAAAGGCTTCAATGCAGCTATGAGGGTGATGACATGCAAATTGGCTTCAACTCTCGTTTTTTGATGGAAATGCTCAACCATTTGAACTCCAATGAGATCCTTTTGGAGATGTCTCTGCCGAATCGCGCGGGGATTCTAACACCTGTGGATGGCCTGGAGGAAGGTGAGGAAATCACCATGCTTGTCATGCCAGTTATGCTCAGTAATTGATCAGGTGAATTGAGCTAAATTCTTCTTTTTCTTGACCTTAGAAAGCACCTAAATTTGGATTTTTGGGATCGTATGCTTATCTTGCACCACAGAAAATAGTTGAATCCCCCTAGTATTCAATTTATTTTTTAGTGAAACTTTAGGACTTTTAACCGGATTAAATACTGGTTTTCAGTCTCTTGTGTTTTTTACAAGGAAGTGGAACGAAAATAAATGCCTATGAAAAAAAGATTACTCCTCCTACTAATTTTATTGGTTGCATTTTCTCTGTCCTATGGACAAATGGACTATTCTGAAGTACAATTCAGGAGCTACATCTATAAATACAAAGAAGAACAGCCACGCACCTCAGAGATCGGCATTGAAAAAGAGTTTCTTGAAGAGATCGTCTACCTGTTGGGCAAGGATATCTATACCCGCCAGGAACTGGAAGAAATCGTGTACAAGACCTGGTTGGCCATGGAAAACCCCAAGGTATTTGACTATGTCTACAAGGATTTTGCCGTTTCGTCGAACAAGAACTGGGGAAGCGAGAATGAAAATGGCGAAATCGTACTTGAGCCCAACCCCTATCTGACCGACTGGACAGTAAGCGACGACGAGTACCCATATTTCCAACTGGCCCTCAATAAGATCCTGGAGCACTTCCAACTCATGACCTATGGAGATGACGCCGAAAGTGTGGCCAGCTCTTTCAACAACCTTTTGATTACCCGGGAATTTGAGCTGGCGGAACCCAGAGATGATGACTGGGCCTACTCCTACCTGGAAACCATAAACCAGGACCTGGCGCAACAAGGTCTGGTAGCACTCGTGACTAAAGGGTATTACAACATTGTTGTTTGTGACCTGGAGAGCAAGGAAAAGCTCACAGATTTATTTGAAAAATTCAAGTGGGAATTGGTTCAACCCTAATTCCTGCTGAAGTTCCCCTCATTGATATCTGCTTTTAGAAATAAAAGCAGATTTTTTTTTATTAAATTAGCCAATAAAAGGGGGTTCATTTCGTTAAAAAACCAGACGATTTTGAACGTTAAACACTATCAATGGTGAAAAAGGTCGCTTTTCTGATTTTCTTCATGCTCTGTGGAATTGGCGCTTTTTCTCAACAAAAGGATTATACCGAGATCAAGTTCAAGAGCAAGTTGCGGCATTACACAAAGGTAAAGCCCAAAACGAGAGAATTTGGCATTGATAAAGCGCTCTTTGATGAATTGGCCGGCAAACTCACCATGGATGCCTTCAACGACAAGGAAAAGGCCGTACTGGCCAACAAGTTGTGGTTGGCAGTCTCCGATCCCCAGAAATTCGACTTCGTTTACAAAGATTATTCACTCAACACCATCAAGAATTGGGGGGTCAAGATCAAATTTGAGGATCCCGATTTTGAGCCCAACCCCTACCTGGCCAAATGGACGGTCACTGGTGATGAATTCTTGTATTTCCAATGGGCGATAACCCAAATTTTGACCTATGAAGGACTGATGGCCTACAGCGAGAAAGCCAAGGTCGCTCAAAAGGCCATTCACGATCTGATCCTGATCAAGCATTTGAATTTCTATGCGCCGCGAACCGACGAATACGCCTATGATTATTTGCATCGCAACAATTCACTGCTTGCCAAAAAAAACCTGGTCATTCTCATTTACAATTACCATTTTGACTACCTGGTTTGCCGATTGGACGAGAAAGATCGGGTCATCGAACTTCTGGGAAAACTCAAATGGGAATTTGTAGTTCCTTAGTCTTGAAATAACCGACTATCAACCCGCCAATTGTTCTACTCTTCCACCGCAAAGGCATCAACAGGCTCATTGAATCCGATGAACAAAACACAGGGGTCTTTACTGACGCATTTCGCTGTATGAGGCTTTTTCGCCGGGCCGAAAGCGTAGTTCCCAAGCTTCATCGTAGAAGTGTTTTCACCTTTGTAGGTCACTTCCATTTTACCGGACAACAGGACCATTCTTTCAGCCGAGCTGTGCCAGTGATTGGGTATGGAAGACTTTCCGTTAACCCGGAACAAAACGTCCGCATTCTCTTTTGACGGATCTCCGTGCAGCACTGCAATATTGCATCCCTCAGGCATAAAAGGCGGACAGGGCCCCCATTGCAGGGTCTCGTCATCGATGGATTTGAGGATCGAGTTTTCCATGTCAGAGGAATCTCCCTTCTGAGCCTGTGCCGTCGATATGATAAAAAGAGCCAACAGCGTCAACAGATAGGCCAATTTTTGAAACGTTTTTAAGGTTTTCATAATTCTAGGATTTAAGTTATTAATTTGATTTTTGGAATTCGATTTATTCAAGGACTTTGGTTTTCTCAAAGGGCATCGATTTTCTCAAAAAGAAGAGATCTTTCTCAATTGAAACGACCGGGCACTTGGACCACTCGATACATAAAGTCCTTTTGTCCTACCTAAAATAGAACCGAATTATGGAATCGATTATAAGAATAGAATCAAAAACCTGTAAAAATGATTCATCCCGAGGGATGACTTTCAACTTAGCGGGCCAGTTGTGAGGGAAGAATATGGTAGGCTCGGGAAAAACACTTTGAAAAATACGCCGGACTGTTAAAACCTGTGTCAAAGGCAACTTCAGAGATATTTCCTCTTTTTTTCAGAAGGAGATGCAGGGCTTTTTCGAGACGGTAGTCTTTTACAAAGGTGTTCAGTGACTTTCCCGTCAATCCTTTTACCTTTCTATAGAGTTGGGCCTTGCTGAGCCCCAGATTGGAGCTGAAGTGTTCAACTTTGAGATCAGCCCGGGTATAGGAAATATCCAGAAAGTCCATCAGGGCATTAAGGAAACGCTCTTCCTCCGGGGTCAAAGTGCGTATATCCTGCTGTGGCAAACCCGTATTCTGATTTTCGCTATCGTAAAGGTCCCTGAGGTCAGAAGAGATGATGATCTTCCCCTGGACAGCATGACAAAGCCTTTCTGCTTGTTCTATAGTTTGTTTGAACAGCCCTTCCTCATGTTCAAACGGCAGACCGGAGCTCAATCCAATTTTAATTAGCAGATCATCCTTGGGTCGGATATCCGTGGGCTGTCCCTTGTCTTTGGACGATTCCCTGATTTGGGTCGCTGCGAAATCTCTTTCCTTGAAATAATCCGTCATTTTCTGGGCGCAGTTCAATGCGGCAGACACCGATCGGAATGAAATGAGCAATCTGTACCTTTCAGACTGTACCTCCGTGCCATCAAACTCATTTATTATTTGAGTCATTGCTTCGTCGCACGCGGCTAGGTTTTGAGCGGAAACACATTTATTAATTCGGATCACCATCAAAATTCTAAATGCCGGGTCATTGATGATGTTCAGGTCTGTGTTGCGGGCCTTCGCCGGATCCTCGATGCGCCCAAGAAAAGATTCGACAATACTGGGTTCCACTTCGATGATTCGGTTGGCAACGGCTCCATGAGCCTCGTTGTGCATGTCCTGCAAAGCTTGCTTGTTTGGGGCCTGGATCAGGCAAAAGGCCGTATTTCTGACCTCATCGAACCAATAGGTCATTCCCTTGCACCCGAATTTATGCTCAATCTTCAAATCCGCCTGATGAAGCCTCGCTACTTCCTCAGCTGTGACCGATTCGGGAAGGTCATGGCGATCCATAAAAATAGGCATGGTCAGTTGATTTTAATTGATTGATAACGTGATTGTTGCTGTAAGATAAGAAAAAAGCACGAAATGTTTAAGTTTTGGGTTTCAATACACCGAAATAACTGAACGTGTGGCTATGCCGATACTGCTACAGTCCTGTAGAAGCCTGATACGATGAAAATACTATCTATAACTCTGCTACGGGTTGTATTCGTCTACAACAGGTCGGTATTCGTCTACAACAGGTCAGTATTCGGTCCCCAGAGGCATCATTAATTGCAAAAAGATTTCTCGATATGAAGATGCACCGGGATCCGCCGGGAAAAAAGAAAGCCGCCCGAAGGCGGCTTTGAGGGTTAGTTTATTTTGGTAAAATTATTCTAGTATTTGATGGATTTTTTATTCACCATACTACCATCTTCAAGTCGGGCTTCGATAAAGAGTACTGATCCCGCTTTCACACCTTCCGTGCTCAATTGGAAAGATTTCTGCAACGGAGCCTTCTGAATTATCATTCGACCCAGCATGTCATAAACCTTAATATCTTGAACATTCTTGTTGGAATTGATATTCAACACTTCAAATTCAGATGACACTTTAAAGGAAGCCTCTGATTCTTCTGAGATGCGATCCAAATCAGATTTAGAAACGAATTCGATAGTGAAACGATCCGGATACTGTCCTTCAGCCACATTGTTGACCAGATAGTCCGAGGCTTTCAGATCATGGCGAATACCCAGATAATTATCAACCAGGAAGATATAAGAATCAATTAGTGCGCCTTCAGTTTTTTCAATATGAATCGTTAAATCAGTGGCCGTTTTGGTATCTACACCCAATCCAGCTTTTTTACTCGAATCAAAAGTACCCAAACTCTGAATTGAAGAGATTTCTCATCACGGATCACCGGTAAAGTTGGTGTTTTTCGAGAAATTGACACAATTCAGAATCATATCTAGGATCACGTCATCCGTGGCCTCCTCAAAGAAACCAATTAGCATCTTATCTCTGCTATATTCTCACTGTCAATAACAGCCAGATACGATTTTTTCTGATTTCTCGTCATCAACCTTCCTTGCAAACGGCAGTGACCTTAATTTATCCTTACCTGGAGCTGCCTTATAAAACTGATCATTTGCATCAAGCAAGCATATCATTTGTAAACGTGGCAGGGGCTCCGGTACCGGTAACAGTCACAACACCAAATCCTTGACCCGATCCAATGTTAAATTGTATCATCATCACTACCTGCTGAGTTATAGCAAATGTAATCCGCCGCATTACCAACCATCAACACCTGCGAGGTGCATGTGTGTCCATAAATAAATGGCATTCACCCCTGTGTTAAAATCAAACCAAATATCGATATCAATAGCAGAGGGGTATGGATTACCGATTAAGTTGAAATCATCATTTCCATCTCCTGTGTATCCCAAAGCCACAGTAATGTTTACATTATTGGGAACACCGACGAAGTCAAAACCTGTTCTCCTGTTACACCACCCTGAGCCGCATATCCCGCCCACCCTCTACCATCGCGCCAGTGGCCTCCGAGCCAATGCTCGAAGCGACCGGAATATGTCGGATCCGGATTCGCTAGAAGGATCAATCTGCCGCACATAAGGTGATATCGCGAAAATTTCACTTACCTGAGATCCCCGAACAGGTGATGACCAATAGATCCGTCCAATACATCTGCAAGTGGCTGAGAATTTTCTATTTTGGTAATCTCACCCAGATTCGCATTATCATCAAAAGTAATTAGTAATTCTGTATCTCCGATCGTTGAGGCATTAACGATTAAATCACCATAGACGCCACAATCGAATTCGTCGTATTGTTATGTCAAAATTCACATCCACCCCAGGGTCTGTTAAGATTTCGCGTAACAAATCGCTGAATTCGCATAGAAAATGACGTAATGATTTCTGAAGTCCTGAACCAAATCCAAGTTTCTAGATTTGACCAGGATGTACCGTCGAATAAAGAAGTAGGATTGTCGTTTGGAGTTCCTAATGCCAAGTTGGTGAGATTAGCACCGTTGACGTCGGCAATGTTTACGTGATCCAATCTGATAATAAGAAATCTGCATGAGGAACTTCATTATTACCTCCTTTTATTAAGGATAAATTCACTCACAACCTGTCTTATTACCTAAAATATCCTGTCAGATTAAAATAGGCACTTGCATCGTTTGAAGATGTAATCAGGATGACATCATTGTTTCCATTCAAATTATTCCAACTCGCATCAAGAACACCTAAATCCGCCGGGCCTAAATTGGAAGCAGACTGGAGCAGTTGCTCCTAGCTTTAGTAAAAAGAACTTCGCAGATACCATTTCCTTTAGAAGCAATTGAAGCAATCGGAGGAACACTTTCAATATTATCAATATCAAATTCGTCATACAGAGCCAAATAATAGGATTTAGGCTTGAATTGTGCTTTCTGAAATATTTTTTAACTCAATCCATTGATTTGTACCTACAGAATAAAACTGTCAGCATGATATCACCTAAGATTAAAACGTCTACGGCTTCACCTTCAATTACGAATTGAAAAGGGTTCTCGTCTGTATCAGAGTTTTCAATGGAGATACTGGCATCATAAGAGCCTAGAGATGTGGAGTGAAAATGACACGTCGAATGTGATGCTCCCCTCCCGAGGAGGTAATATCAAAGAGTAACGTTTCAGAAATATTCTCAATTGTGAATTCTGAATCACTTCCAAAGATTAGGTTTATGTTTTTGAAACAGTCAAATCTCTATTCCATCGTTCTGAATCGTGAATGTATTTGTCTGATTTCCATTTTCACCAATTTGACCAAAATCGGTTCCATCTGCGGGATTCGTGGTCGTGGATCCGTTTGCAATTGAAATTCCATTACCTAGAACATTAATCACTCCTGGTTCGATGATCTCCAGAACGCCTTCTGCTGCAAAGTTTACTACAAAAGTTTGTTCAGTCGGATCTGTTGTATTACTGAAAATTGTTAAGGACGCTTCCTGTGAACCTACAGATGTCGGATCAACAGTTACATCTATTGTTATAGATTCACCCGTCCCTAGAGTAATACCCGTTAAAATCAAATGGGGAAAACTGAAATCAGAACCTGGAGGATTCTGTCCCCTAAATAGGCTGATATAACTAAATCAGTATCTCCAATATTTTGGATTTCAAAAGTTTGGGTAACCGGACTTGAATTTCTACCTGCTCATAGTCTGCTTCGTCAGCTACATCTGGTATATTACCGTTCGGAATTGGTGTACCAATGTCGGTTCGAACCACATTGATCTTAGGGCCCGGAGCAGGATCTGGCGCAGGAACATCAATTGTCCATCCCTTATCAATCAAATTTTGATAAAGACACTAAAGATTCAAATGTTAATCCTTCACCAGTAGTCTGATTCGAAATTTCCAGAATTCCATTCGACAATCCATGATTGTCTAAATCAATCACTACCTGATCGAGAACATCAGAAGTTAAACGTGCATTAAATAATCGTACATCTGACAGCAACGTATTATTTGAGAAATCTACAGAGTTAATACCAGAACCATAAATCCATATGACATTTAAAATTGGATTATTCGAAATTACTTATTGGTTGATTATCTAGCTGTCGATTCCTGTAATATTCAAGATCTCCAAACTACTGTTGGCTAATATCCAAGAGGTTAGACTTGAAGATCTTGCATAAAACAAGCTTAGAGTTAGTCGCATCGGACAAATCGATATCTGTGACAAACGATTGCTCTCTGATTCAAGAAGCAAATTTAATGCTGTTAGACCTGATAAGTCATCACTTCAAAGGATACGGTGATGGGATCATTGAAAGCGTTAGCAGAAAAATCGAATGTAGGATTTCTTTCATTAAAATTTATCGTTCCAATTGCGTCATTTGTTGCCTCCCACTCAAGCGTATTACCAAGAGTAAACGACCCTCTGAAATTGCCATGTTGAATTATTTGATGTCGTAGTCATCAAAACAAACTCTGAAGCGGGAATTGGTGGTGAAGGAGGTCAACATCGATAGTCCATCCTTTTGAGATCAAACTATTATATGCAGCTAAAGGATTACTAGTGATTTCTTCACCTGTGAATTGATTTTCTATTTGCAAATTCCCTAAAATTTGACCATTATTATCCAAATCAATTAATGCCTGATCAAGCTCTGCAGAGGATTGAATTTGGCGTTATACATTCTAACGTCAGTTAGCAAGGGATTGTTTGACGAGTCAACAT
>CALOEQ010000014.1:267500-341186 GCA_942492425.1 uncultured Flavobacteriaceae bacterium | reverse complement strand
AATCGCTGCGTGGTTAATACGATGCCTTACCCAAGTATCAGTAGCCAGCAAACGCCACCTCCAGTTACCAATGACGATGGCTCCATTGATATTTACTTCTCGGTTAAGCAACCGGCAGGTGTTGAAAAACAAAACTGGGTAGAAGTAATCCTTGACCAAGGATTCTTTGTGTACATACGCTACTACGGTCCGCTTAACGCCTTTAACAACAAGACCTGGGTGCCTAATGATGTCGAATTGGTAAACTAATATTCTGATGATGAAATTCTGGAAGGGAAATATCTTGCTACTGATAATTATGATGGGATTCACTGAGCTTTCGGCCCAACAAGATACTCTTATTATGATTAGTGGCGAGATCCTGACCGGAGAGATCAAATTATTTGATAACGGTGTGGTCACCATTGAAACAAGTTATAGCGATGGCAATTAAGGTAGAGGGGGATAAGGTAGTTCGGATTAGCACCATTCAGCAAATCGTGATTATTACTGCCCATGGAGATCGCTATTTTGGGACCATCACCACTTCAAAGAACGACCCCTCCATTGTTCTGATAAATGACACTGAAAAAGGTGAGGTGTCAGAATCTTTAGAGGATATCTTGTTCTTAAAAAAGATCGACCCAACCTTCTGGAGCCGAGTTGATTTGTTGATATCAATTGGCTATACACTCACAAAAGCCAACGACAACGAACAGTTCATCGGCAATTTAGAAACAGGCTATGTGTCGAGTAAATTCAAATCAGATTTAAACTTTGGTATCATCAGGACTTTTCAAGAAAATGATGATAATAGCACCCGTACAAGTCGTACTACAGGTGGATTAGGCTTCCTAATATTTGTTGTTAAGGACTGGTTTGCAGTTGCCAGGGCGGATCTCTTGCAAAGTTCAGAACAGCAGTTAAATCTCAGGGCTATTACCAAAGGAGGTATTGGAAATTATGTAGTGAAAACAAATCGCATGAATTTGGGTCTGGCAGGCGGGGTCGCCTGGAACTATGAGGATTATGAAAACCTCACAGCGAAAGGCAGAAATAGTGTTGAGGCATTTGCAGCCCTGGATTACATTATTTTCAACCTTGGCGACCTTGATCTCCTGACAAAGTTATTACATATCCCAGTTTGACAGAAAGCCGTCGATTCAGGACCGATTTTTCCATCAACATAAAGTATGAATTTAAGCGGGATTTTTTCATTAATCTGGGTTTAACCGGCAATTATGATAACCAGCCGGCAGTAGGTTCATCCCCCACTGATTATGTATTACAGACCACCTTTGGTTGGGAGCTGTAGTTTCTGAAAAGCTAAGGAAAAAAGTAAAAAAACAAAATAGATTAATTAAGTATTAATAAAACAAAAAACAAAAATCAGAAAAATGACCAAAACAATTAATCTTATCAGTAAAAATTTGTATTAGCCCTTGGCTGCTTGACGTTGTAGGAACATAAGTTTTGCCCATCATTGCAGTACCAAGTTGAAATGTTCCAGGCGTATGGAATATCACTTACATGCCTGGATAATGAAGGCGATACTGCGTTCTGGATGCTATATGATGAATATGAAGTTCAACGCAAATTATTAGGTCAAAAAACGCATGCACATCCCCAAAACCCAAAATGGTAACAACAGCAGCAACCTGTCATGAAAATGACCACACCTATTCCGGAGAATATTACGACTCCAGATAAAATAGAATCACCCATCGGAACCCTGGAATTTTTTGATGGTATCCCTAATCGTAAAACCATTGATAATGTATATGAATATGTAGATCGTGCACGTGCCGTTCAAGCGTTTATTAATATGACCCACCAATGAAAATGAAAAATTATTCAGATTATTAGTAGCTGCTGTTTTATTAACATGTACCTATGGTGCTGTAAATGCACAGGCTAATTCCGATTACGACAAAACAATCGATTTCACCAGTATAATATCTACAGTTTTGCCGGTTGGCAAAAACGTAATCAATTGCTCAACGATATCGATAAAAGGAATTCTAACGGCATTTAAAGGAATTTCATTGCAAGAAACATGACCCTTGTGACAGTAATCCGTGTAGTTGTTACGCTTTATTTTGTTATTGTCCCGTACCACCGCTTATACCGATTTTAATGGCGGAATGGGCTATGGCTGTTGGTCTTTATCGTGGCCGACAATCTCCGTACAGCGAAGAGATCACGGTAGGTATATGGTTGTTGATGTATATGATGGTGGTACTAAAAACTGGCCTGGCAAGGCACCTATCAAAAACGATAACTACAAATGGGAGGAAGCGTGCAAATCGTAAAGGGTAAAAAAATAAGAAAGAGTATCTGTTACGTATTAATTAGGAAGTAAAAGTTTACAGTCAAAATAAAACTGAAATAAGGTGACAACTATTAATTATGAAATCAAAAAAATGAAAACGATGAATACTCTAAAATCATCAACATTCTTCCTTATAGCCACAACGGTGATTCAGGTCACATTGGCACTTAGCAACCTGTCATGATAATGACCTCACCTATACCGGGGCTTTCTGGACCTCCCCCCGAGGCCCTAATCGAAAAATGATGGTCCTAGAATATGTAGATCGTGCGCGCGCCGTTCAAGCCTGCAATTGATATTCCACCGGGCGTATTCTTATACAATCTCCGCTCCTGGGTACTCAAATATTTTTAGATGACACAGCTTTTAATCGTGTACTTACCTATAATAACACATCATTATATACGTGGGGCTTTTAGATCTTAAAATGTGGTCCTACTGTCTTGGTTCCACCGGGTGTTCTTGGTGTTTTGGATGATGCGGCGATACTGTGCGGGGAGCTGCCGGTCCTGACAAGGGGCAAGGCGGAAAATACCTGGTACTACCTCCCGGATACAAAGGTGATGTGCCGGATGGCTATTATGTGTATCAATCAAACACCTATAATGTTTGGAATTTTATGCGGGGCTACACCAAAACCGGTGTTGAAGCTGCTGCAAAACGGATTAAGGACAACCTTAAAGTGTATCCATTATCGCAAAAAGACAATCCGCCTAAAATGGAATTTAAAAACATGTCTGGTGTGTATTACAACACCGTTGCACCCAATGACTATACCTTCTTCGTAGACCTGAATGAAATCATTCAGGAAGAACCTGACGGTTTTTACGATGCAGAAAACTTAGGCATACTAAGGTCATTGGGTATTGAAAAAGGCAAGCCTTTCAATCCGGATGCCCGTATGAAGCAATTATTATCAGAAGCTGTTGATATAGGAAATGCTTATGCTCGTGCCAATACCATTGAACCGCGTGATGCCGGGCATTATTATTACCCGGAAACAAAGAGCGAGTGGGTCATGGCTTTTGCCGATAATGATACTGAATTCTTACAAGATGGTGCTCGTAGAATGGATTCTCGTTTATGGATGCATTATAATGCAGTTTGCGTAACGCCTGCTATGGCACTTACAAAACCCGGAGCTGGTTCGCAATATGCCATTGCCGGTATGGCTGGAGATCATACACCACTTGATGGAGCTAAGACCTATAAATTACACTTACACTCCTAATGTGCCGGTTAAAGACAATTGGTCGGTAACCATCTATGACCCACAAACAAGATGTATGCTGCAGACAGATCAGCCATTTGCCGGAATCAACAGTTTAAGTGGAAAAGTAAAAGAAAATAAAGACGGCTCTATCGATGTGATTTTTGCACCTACTTTACCTAAGGGTGTAGATGAAGGCAACTGGATTCAGACCATTCCTGGTAAAAGCTGGTTTATCCTGCTGCGCGCCTATGGTCCCCTTGAGCCATGGATTGACAAAACCTGGAGGCCCAGTGAATTGGAACTCGTAAAATAATAACAAACTCTTTAAATAACCATAAAAACAAAAATCATGACAAATTATTTAAAAATGATCAGCAATTCAGTAAAACACTGGTATTTACCATTGATCTCAGGCCTTATTTTTATCGGAGCAGGAATTTATTCATTTGCCCAACCTGCAGAATCTTATGTGGCACTTGCATTCGTTTTCAGTATCTCCTTTATAATAGCCGGATTTATGGATATCTTTTTTGCCATTTCCAACCGTGAGGAGCTGGAAGGATGGGGATGGGATCTGGCCCTCGGTGTAATGACACTACTGGTTGGTATAGTACTTATTCGTCATCCGGAAATATCTATGCTTACCCTTCCATTATTCGTTGGTTTCACTATGCTGTTTAGATCTGCAATGGCCATAGGTAATTCACTGGAACTAAAGAAATATTATATAAACGAATGGGGAACTTTGATGGCGATTGGTATTTTAGGAATGGTCTTTTCGTTTATTCTGATTTTCAATCCTGTCTTGGCAGGACTATCTATCGTGATCTGGACAGCCCTTGCTTTTGTCGTCATTGGCGCTTACAGTATCTATCTGTCATTACAACTGAAAAAAGTACATGATATTCCAAAAAACGTCTCAAAAGAAGTAAAGAAGCGGTTCGAAGATGTAAAACTTGAAGTTCAGAAGGAAATCTTAGATAAAGTTGATCAATTAAAAGCAGCTCAATAAAATTAAATCTTAATAACTTAATTATATAAACATGAAACATTTAAAAACATTTCTTTATGTAGGTTTTATCGCCGCATTCACCTTATCGCTAACAAGTTGCGGTGATAATGCAAAGAAAGAACCTGCAGAGAGCCAAGAGGCTACTGAAAAAGTAGCACAGAAAACCTACAAAATGACCACTGAAATTCCGGAAAATGTTATTACACCAGATGTGGTGGAGACCAGTATTGGCACGCTAAAATTCAATGACGGATTTCCTACAGAAGAAACAGCGCAGAAAGTATGGGACAATCTGGATTTTGTCCGCGCTGTTGAAGCTATGATTATGACGACACCTGCCGCTTCGCTGGAAGGTTTCCGTCAAGGTATCAGTGATTTTGGGCCGGACAATGAAACCATGATTATTTGGGAAGGTCGCCTGGATCCAAGAGGTTTACTTCTAACAGGTAATACGACAGTGATTTATAGCTTTATGTGGATCGATCGAAAGATGGTCCTATGGTTATGGAAACGCCACCCAATGTGCTCGGAATCTCGATGATTTCTGGTTTCAGATATCTAACTGATTTTGGTAATGCGGGAGATGATAAAGGTAAAGGCGGTAAGTATCTTCTATTCTACCACCTGATTATGAGGGTGATATCCCATCGGGATACTTCGTTAAACAATCAAAAACCTATGGCCATTGGCTGGCCATTCGAGGTTTCATGACCGATTTTAACGCCGAACCTGTGGTTAAAAACATGAAAGACCATTTCCAGTATCTTTACCCATTGGGACGAGCCAAAAGAAGTAATACTGGGTGGACCTGAATGGTAAGTTTATCAATACCCTTCATGCTTCGAATGGTGAATTTTTTGCCGAAGTCAATCAAGTGGTTCAGGAAGAACCTAATTCGGCTTTTAGTCCGGAAATTTTAGGAATACTTGCTTCAATTGGAATTGATAAGGGAAAACCTTTTGCTCCAGATGCACGCATGAAAGCAATCCTTGATGACGCCGCAAAGGTAGGTAATGCAACTCAAAGAACTATACAGTGGCGAATGCCGCGTGATAAAAGTTTTGCCGCATATCCCGGCAGTAAAACTTGGGAACCCGGTTTTGCCGGCGGAACCTATGATTTTATGCGTGACGGCGTTCGATTAATTAATGAGCGTGAGCGGTTCCATTTTTATGCCACAGGAATTACACCCGCTATGGTGAAACCTCCGGTAGGCCTGGGCTCTCAATACCTGGAAGGACTTCGTGACTCGGAAGGTCGACGATTCGACGGCAGCAAAACCTACAAACTGCACATCCTGCCCGACGTTCCTGCCGCTAACTTCTGGGACGTAACGATTTACGATATGCAAACACGGTCGTTATTGCAGACCGATCAGGCGTTTCCCGGGTGTAACAAGTAAGGACAAAGCAGTCATTCAAAATGATGACGGGTCCTTTGATATTTATTTTAGTCCTGAAAAACCAGAAGGCAATGTTAACTGGTTACAAACTATACCTGGAAGAAGCTGGCATGTGCTTTGGAGAATTTATGGTCCAACGCAGATTTGGTACGATCAGGAATGGAAAATAAGGAGAAATTGAGTTAGTCAACTAAATCATATAAACCGTCATGGTGAGTCCTGATTGTTTTGGGACTCGCAATGACGATAATACTATAAAAAATGAAAAATTTAAAAACACTTCTTTCTTTTGGGTTCATTGCCGCACTTGCGTTATCGTTAACAAGTTGTGGTGGTGATGCAAAAAAAGAACCTGCAAAGACCCAAGAGACTACTGAAAAAGTAGCACAAAAAATGAAAATGACCACCGACATTCCGGCAAGTATCCCAATTGCCGATGAAGTGGAAACACGTTTCGGAACTTTAACTTTTGATGACGGCTTTCCTACAGAAGAAACAGCTCAAAAACTGTATGATCAAATCGATTTTCAACGTGCAGTTGAATGTGTTACCTTAACCACAAGCGGTGCTTCATTAAGTGGTTTTAGAAATAGCCTTCGAAAATTTGGCCCCGATAATGAAACCATGATAATTTGGGAAGACCGCATGGATTCTAAAGTGATATTACTTACGCCCAATACAACCGTTGTATACACTTTTATGTGGATTGATTTGAAAGATGGGCCCATGGTAATGGAAACACCACCAAATACCCTTGGATTGATTGATGACTTTTGGTTTCAATATGTAACCGATTATGGAAACGCAGGACCTGACAAAGGAAAAGGAGGTAAATATCTCTTAGTTCCCCCAGGGTATGAAGGTGAAATTCCTGATGGATATTTTGTAGCAAAATCAGCTACCTATGGAAATTGGTTGGTGATGCGTGGGTTTATGGAAAACTTCGATCCAAAACCTGTTGTAAAAAATATGAAAGAGAATTTTAAATTGTATCCATTAGGAGATCAGCCTAAATCTGTAAATTTTGTGAATGTATCTGGTAAAGAATTTAACACCGTACACGCCAGCGATTTTCAGTTTTTTGAAGAAGTGAATGCAATCGTACAGGAAGAACCTGCTTCAGCATTTAGCCCTGAAATTTTAGGTTACCTGGCATCCATCGGAATTGAAAAAGGGAAAGCTTTTGCACCGGATGCACGCATGAAAAAAATTCTAAATGAAGCAGCCCTTGTTGGGAATGCCTATTCACGTGTTAATGAATACAGAAACCGGGACAAGAGTTTTGCAGCTTATCCTGACAGCAAGACCTGGGAAACAGGATTTCCTGGAAATAGCTATTTGTTTGAAAAAGATGGAGTTCGTTTAATCGATCAAAGATTAGGATTCCATTATTATGCGACAGGAATCACGCCCGCTATGGTAACTCCACCGGTTGGAAAAGGATCACAATACATGAAAGGTATCCGCGACTCTGAAGGCAATCCTTTATCCGGAGATAAGCAATACAAATTACACATACCAGCCAATGTACCTGCTGTACAATTCTGGGATGTAACCGTTTACGATGTACAGACAAGATCATTACTTCAAACGGATTATCCATTCCCGGGGGTTACCAGTTCCGATAAAAATGTTGTGCAAAATGCAGATGGATCCTTTGATGTTTATTTCAGTTATGAAAAACCAGAAGGAGATGTAAACTGGATACAAACTGTTCCCGGTAAAAACTGGCATATGCTGTGGCGTATTTATGGTCCGCTTGAACCTTGGTTTGATAAAACCTGGAGAACAGGGGAAATTGAATTAGTAAAATAATAATAAAACGAACTATGTTGAAAAAACAAAAATTACTAAGTATTGCAATTACATGCTTGTTTATTATTGGAATTTTGATTCCAATGCAAGCACAGCAAAGTAGTCAACCCAACGTGGTACTCATGCTGTCAGACAACATGGGCTACGGTGATTTAGGAATCTATGGCAGCGGTGGTGAACTTCGTGGTATGCCCACGCCGCGCATTGATCAACTGGCAAGCGAAGGGATGATGCTCACTCAGTTTTTCGTGGAGCAGGGCTGTACACCGTCCCGCGCGGCTTTACTGACAGGCAGATATTCTCAACGTGCAGGATTGGGAAGTATTATTATTGCCGGTACACCTAGCACACTTCAGGATAGTGAGGTGACGCTGGCCGAACTGTTCAAATCAAAAGGCTACGCCACTGCCATGACGGGTAAATGGCATCTGGGTGGAGAAAAGCAAAGTCTGCCCATTAACCAGGGCTTTGATGAATGGCATGTTGGGATTTTAGAAACCACCGACGGTGTATTGTATCCGGATGGTATGCGTAGAAGCGGTTTTTCAGAAGAAGCAATTGCCAAATCGCAAACCGCTATCTGGGAATCAGAACCCGGAAAAGATGTGGTGAAAAAGGTCCGTCCCTACGATCTTGAATACAGACGGCATATCGAAGGTGACATAGCAGAAGCCTCCGTGAAGTACATCAAAGAACAGGCAAAAGAAAAGGAACCATTCTTTCTTTATGTGGGATGGTCACATGTACATTATCCGGCCTTGCCACATCCCGACTTTGAAGGGAAATCGAGTGCCGGGCTTTTTGGTGATGCTGTGATGGAACTTGACTACCGTACAGGACAGGTGCTTGACGCCATAAAGGAGGCCGGCATTGAAGACAACACCATCGTCATATGGCTTTCCGACAATGGGCCGGCTACAACCCAGGGGTCCAACAACGATTTCTTGGGCAGTTCAGCCGGACCGTTCCGTGGAGAGGTTGGTGATGCACTTGAGGGTTCACTGCGCGTTCCGGGCATGATCAAATGGCCAGCAAAGATCAAACCGGCAAAGAGCAACGAGATGGTAGCTATCCACGACTTCTACCCTACATTGGCCAACATTATCGGGGCCAAAGTACCCACTGACCGTGCCATTGATGGCGTAGATCAGGGTGATTTCTTCCTAGGCAAAAACAAGCAGTCAGCACGCGAAAGCCTGATCACGTTCATGGAAGGCGAGGTTGCTGCAGTGCGCTGGAAGCAGTGGCGTATTTATCCAAAGCAATTCGTTGCATCTGCTGGCAACCCGTCCCTGATGGGCGTGGGTGCCTATCGTGCCGAGGGGATGGGGTATCCTTCTGTCTACAACATTGCCCGTGATCCACGGGAACAATGGAACCAGGTTGCAGTATCTGCCTTTGTGCTCGGACCGTATATGAAGATTGTGGGCGAATACCAGAAGTCACTGGAAAAATATCCCAATCCACCAGCATTCAGCATGACTAAGTTTAAAAAATAGAACGTATTAACTAAAAACAATTAAAATGAAATCAATTAAAACATTACTTTCTAGTGTGCTTGTAGCCACTACGATTGTTACCGTTCAGGCTCAAAAGCCAGAAATGATTACACAAAAGCCTGTCATGAAAATGACAAGTCCTATTCCGGCAAGCATCATGGCTCCGGATAAATTGGAGACCACCATTGGAACTATGAAATTCTTTGATGGGGTTCCTGATGAAGCATCGGTTAATAAGGTTTATGATTATCTCGATCGTTCACGTGCTGTGGAATCTTTCCTTAACTGCATTCCGGCCATGTCGATGTATTCAATTCGCGAAGGGATGAAAGAATTTGGTATCGATGCATACAATAAGATAGTGATATATGATGGCCTATTGGACTCTAAGGCGCTGTGGTTAACGGCAAATACATCAACCATGTATGCCATGGGCTGGTTAGATTTAAAGGACGGTCCATTAGTTATAGATCTTCCTCCTCGTATGCTGGGTATATTAGATGACATGGCCTTCCTTTATATGACAGATTTAGGTATGGCAGGTCCGGATCAAGGGCGAGGTGGACGATTTCTGGTATTACCTCCAAATTACCAAGGTGCTGTGCCAAAGGCAGGCTTTCATGTAGTGCAATCAAAAACTTATGGAGCATGGTTGTTTATGCGTGGCTACCTAGATAAGGGTATTGAAGCAGCTTCAAAGAATATCAGAGAAAATCTGAAAGTGTATCCACTTGCTAAAATGGATAATCCAGCAAAAATGGAATTCATCAATGGCACGGGTAAAGAGATTCAAACCGTTCTTCCGAATGATTTTTCTTTTTACCAAAATGTTCATGCTATTCTTCAGGAAGAACCAGCAGGTTTTCTTGGTGCTGAGATTACCGGTCAGTTGGCAGCCATTAACATCGAGAAGGGCAAACCCTTCCCAACAGACAAAAGAATGACGGATATTCTGGTAGATGCAGCGGCTATAGCTAATACAGCCTCACGTGCCATAAGTTTCAAGCCACGTAATCCAGGTCTCTATACCTATGGCAAAAACAGTGGTTGGTGTCAACCAATTATTGGTGGTAGCACTGTTTATATGGATGAGGGTGCTCGTGTTCTCGATGGCCGTGTGTTTTATCATTTCGGCTATATATGTGTGTCTCCTGCCATGTCGAGCAAATCGGCTGGAAAAGGATCTGACTATTCAATGGGTATGGTTGATTCCAAGGGTCAGGCACTGGATGGCTCCAAAACCTATAAACTGAATCTACCTGCGAATATTCCGGTGAAAGATTTCTGGGCTTTAACCATGTATGATACCCAGACCCGTTGTCAATTGCAAACCGACCAGCAGTTTCCGACTTTGGATAGTTATAAGGAAGGAATGAAAACGAATGCTGATGGTTCAATTGATGTGTATTTTTCTCCAAAGCCACCGCAGGGACAGGAAAGTAATTGGTTGCAAACTATTCCGGGTAAAAGTTGGTTCGTTGCATTACGAATGTATGGTCCACTGCAACCCTGGTTAGATCAAACCTGGCGACCTAGTGAAATAGAATTAGTAAAATAAACTAGTAAACTTAAAAAACAGAAATTATGAACGAAGACATCATTAAAGGAAAATGGAATCAACTCGAAGGCGAACTTCAAAAAGAATGGGGAAAGTTCACCAAAGATGACATGGAACAGCTCAAAGGAGAAGCAAAATTGCTCAAGGGCAAGCTTCAGGAAAAATACGGGCATAGTTCTGAAGAAGCTAAAAAACAGATTGAAGCATTTAAAAAACGCTATAGTGAAATGGTAGAGGATGATAAAGAAAAGATTGCAGCTTATAAACAAAAGCTAAGCGAGATGTTCGATGACGACAGTAGTGTAGATGAGGATTAAATAACTGTGATCCTGAGTGAGGGCCAAGTTATAAAGCTTGGCTCTTTCTCTTTAGGCTTTATGGCCCTGAGCAGGCATGGTTCGATAAAACATGGAGACCAGGTGAAGTTATGAAGGTGAAATAGTAATGTTATCAATTATTTAAAAACTATAATCATGAAAAAATTTATTGCATTTTTAACGCTTACCACCCTTTTGTTATCGGCATGTAATAATACTACCGTTAAAACAGAATCTGCAGAAAACAGTGAAGTTTCAGACCCGCTACCTTCCTGGAATGAAGGACCTACAAAAACTGCTATTATAAACTTTGTTAACGATGTTAGCAATGAGGGAGGAACAAAGTATGTAAAGCCAGAAGAGCGCATAGCGACTTTCGATCAGGATGGCACCTTATGGTGTGAACAACCTGTTCCACAGCTAGAGTTTGCGGCATACCAAGTTAAAAAAATGGCAGTTGACCATCCCGAGTGGAAGGATACGCAACCCTTTAAATCGGTTCTGGAAGGTGATAAAGAATATCTGGTGAATGATCTGTTAAATAATCATGGCAAAGAGTTAATGAAACTTATTGCGGTTACGCATGCAGGTATGACCTTGACAGAATTTAATGCAGATGTTACCGCTTTTCTGAACGCTTCTGTTCATCCAAAGTACGGAAAGAAGTATACGGAGACTACTTATCAGCCTATGCTGGAATTGTTACACTATTTACGCAAAAATGAATTTAAAACCTATATCTGCTCCGGTGGAGGCAACAGTTTAATGCGGGTTTTTGCAGAAGATGTTTATGGTATTGTACCCGAAAACGTGATCGGCACTTTTGCCATGAATACTTTTGAACAAGTTGATGGTAAATGGCAGATTGTAAAGGGGACAAAGAACATTTTTATGAACGATAAAGACACTAAGCCTGCGACCATTGAGCAGCGAATTGGTCGTATCCCAATCTTTGTTGGAGGCAATGTACGTAGTGGAGGTGACATAGGACAACTGACCTATAGCCAAACAAACACACTACCCAATTTTCAACTTTTGGTAAATCATGACGACGACGTACGTGAATTTGCCTATGCCGAAAAAGATAACAAATCCTTAAATGCTGCCAAAGAAGGTGGCTGGCATGTGGTAAGCATGAAAAACGATTGGAAGAAAATATTCCCTTTCGATAATTAAAAAAAAGGATACCGAATAGCTATAAAACAAATAAGATGAAAACACAAAAATTACTAAGTATTGCAATTACCTGCTTGTTTATTATTGGAATTACTATTCCAATGCAAGCACAGAAAAACAAAAAGCCCAACATTATACTCCTAAATATGGACAACTTTGGCTATGGAGAGCTTGGTGTTTACGGTGGAGGAATTACGCGTGGTGCGGCTACGCCAAGAATTGACAAGCTAGCCTCTGAAGGTATGCGACTGACTAATTTTAATGTAGAAGCTCAATGTACACCCAGTAGAGCAGCATTAATGACCGGGCGCTACGCTGTACGCACGGGTAATGGCACTGTCAATTGGAATGCAGGAGAGTATGGTCTAACTCAATGGGAATATACCATGCCCGAAATGCTTTCGGATATTGGCTATGCTACAGCTATGTTTGGTAAATGGCACTTGGGCGATACTGATGGGCGCTATCCTACAAATCAAGGATTTGATGAGTGGTATGGCATTCCAAACTCAACCGATGACAGTTTTTGGCCTGGAGAAGTACAATTCGAACGGGTAGTTGCAGAGCAGATTAATCCACAGGTTAAACCAACTTATATTTTTGAAGCCACTAAAAATAAAACACCTAAAAAGGTAAAAAAATATGACTTAGAAGCAAGACGAGAAATAGACAGAGAGAGTACAGATAGAGCAATAGATTTTATTACGCGTAAAGCAAAATCAGATGATCCGTTTTTCGTGTATTTACCCTATACAGAGACTCATATGCCTGTATTACCTAGCAAAGAGTTTGCTGGCAAAAGCGGCAATGGAGATTATGCAGATGTATTAATGCAGATTGATGCCTATACGGGTGAACTATTGGATCTACTCGATGAACTAGGAATTGCTGATAATACCATCTTTATCTGGACATCAGACAATGGACCTGAAATGATTCCGGGCTACCAGGGCTGGAGTGGCCCTTGGCGTGGTTCCTATTTTACGGCAAGAGAAGGTTCTTTGCGTGTGCCATTTATAATGCGTTGGCCAGGAAAAGTTCCAGCGGGCCAGGTTTCTAACGAGATGGTGCATCAATTTGACTTGTTTACGACAATTGCCAAAATCACTGGAGGAAAAGTACCTGCTGATCGTATCATTGACGGTGTCGATCAAAGCAAGTTCTTAATGGGACAGACCGAAAAATCAGCAAGAGAATCCTTTGTTATTTATGTAGGAGATCAAGTATTCGGAGTAAAATGGCGCAACTGGAAAATGTTGACCAAGGAGTTCGAAAACGGCATGGGGACGGGCAAAATTGTCGAATACGGCGTTCCACGATTTATCAACCTTTACACAGATCCACAGGAAAATTATCCGATTACTTATAAATCAGGCCAACAAATGTGGGTGCGTTTTCCAATGTCAGCAGTCGCAGTAGAGCATGCAAAATCGTTTCAAACAGAACCACCAGTCAAACCTGGCACACCTGATCCGTATGTGCCGAAGAATAAGAAATAACCCAAACAGTGCGGTATGAGTCGAGCAAGGAACTCTACTCGGCCGCACTTGTTTGAGCAAGCGGGAGATTAATGGCGCAGAGAAAAGTGAATTACATAAAAAAAATAGTAGCACAAACTAAGTATTGTAATATCAGCTAATTAATAAAATGAAAAGAGCGAAAACCATAGGTAATCGCTCTTTTTTTAATTTTAATAAAAGGCAAACTTAAGCCTTGCCTGCCTGCCAGGCCAAAGGTAGGTAAACCGGTAGGTAGGGCAGGTAGGTTAATTGGTTGAGCGTGTTTAAAGAGGTTCAGAAAATTCTGCTGAACTTTCTTAACGCAGTTCCTTTTTACTATCTTCATACTTACGCAACTAATAGTAATAATTAACTACGGATATTACAGAGCAGTATAAAAAATATAGTAAAAAAGAATTTTGACACTTCAATGTAACTTTAACATGCTATATGTTTTATGTACAGCTTATTACTAAAATTAAATTCGAAGTATGGAACATCTAAAAAATAATGGAGAGCAGTTATCGAAAGATGTTGATAATATCATTCAGAATTATCTAGGAAGGAGAACCTTTGAAGAAACAGTAGAAAAACTTCAAAAATTGGTATTAAAAGCGTTGTTTTTAAACCTTGTAGTAATTAATCTAAAACAGAAGATTATTTAAATTAAATAAGACATAAAATTAAAGTTTATGCCTATTATCTGGCACTTATCTTCTGTAGAGTTTTCCAATAAAACCCTTGTGTCTGGGGTGTTATTGAAAAGAAGACCACACATTTCCTTTCCTGGGAATTCTCCATTAAAAAATGCGCTGATGATCATTGGTTCTTATTTTAATCCTACTTACTCCAATAGGAATATTCTGGTCAAATTAAAGGACCAGAGTTTCAATATCAAAACAGATGAACATGGAGGGTTTCAAGTAACTTTTGATTTTTGCGCTGATGAGGAAGTAACTATTTCTGAGGAAAACAACAATGAGGCTCTAAAAATCATTCAAAATTATCCCGTTCATTTCAAAAATTCAGAAAGCACTATTTCTATCATATCGGATATAGATGACTCTATTATGGTTTCCTATACCAAAACTAAAATAAAGCGCCTTATAACAACTCTTTTTAAGCCATCGCATAAAAGAGAAGTGATTCCCTTTACAGAAGAATTATACAAGGTCTACAAAGAGAATAATCCGAGATTCTTCTATGTTTCTAAAAGTGAATCAAATTTATTCCCGACGATCTCCCATTTCATAAGACACAATAAACTTCCAGAGGGTACTTTATTTTTGATCCCTTTCTTAAGTTTTTGGCAATTGATAAAATCCAATAAGGATAAAAATCATAAATTTAAAATCATAAGTTATATCATTGAAAATTCACCTAAACAGCATTTTGTTTTGATAGGTGATGATTCTCAGAGAGACATGGAAATATATACGAGAATAGCACATCAATATAAATCGAGACTTCGAAGCATTTACATAAGACAAACTCAGAATAAATTAAGCAGTCAAAAAATGCAAACCTGGGAGACCCTGAGAGAAACAGGAATAGATGTCTATTATTTTAAACCTGACGAAATTTTTTCCTTAACCCATAAAACAACTTAATTATGAAACTACTATTTATTGTAAATCCAATTTCCGGAGGTGTTAACAAGGAACCCTTTTTAAAAGAAGCTAAAGCCTTATGTGAAAATTATGGAATTGATTATGACATCTTTAAGACAACTGGTGTCAATGATAAAGAGCAAGCTTTAAAAATTCTACATAAGTCAAAACCAGATAAGGTGATATCCGTTGGAGGAGATGGTACGACCCTGTTTACATCCATATTGCTTTTAGGCACAAATTATCCTATGGGGATAATTCCTCTTGGGTCAGCAAACGGAATGGCTACCGAGTTGTTTGTCAATCCATCACCTATTGAGGCTTTTAAAGATATTATCATGTCTGATATAGTGGAGGGATTGGACATTCTATTGATTAATAACGAACATTATACCCTGCATGTTGGGGATGTTGGCATCAATGCCAGTATTGTGGATTCATATGAAAAGGATAAAAACCGAGGAATGGCTACTTATGCTAAATACTTCCTGGAAGAATTAAAAAATATGAAACCCTTCACTGTTACCGTAAAAACTGACGAAGAAACAATTACCACAAAAGTTTTTATGTCTGCCATTTGTAATTCGAGAAAATATGGTACCGGAGTGCCCTTAAATGTTGTTGGAAACCCGATGGACGGTAAATTTGAAATTGTATTAAATGAAGAAATAAATCTAAGCTCATTGCTCAAAGCCGGCCTGTCATCCTTTGATGATAAATATTATGACAACCAGAGCAGTAGAGTGCTAATGACGTCAAAAGCCGAACTTATTTATGATGAACCAAGATTGCTCCAACTTGATGGTGAAGTTATAGGTAAATTCAAAACCTTAAAAGTTGAATTATTGGAGGGAGCGGTAAATCTGATCACTACTGGAAGAAATGAATACATAAAAAAAGCGAGCCATAAATAGCTCGTAGTTGAAAAGAAAAGTTGAAAAGGCAATAACTAAATTTAAATTCGAAGTATGGAAAAGCTAAAAAAATAATGGAGAGGAGTTATCGAAAGATGTTCAGAATATCATTCAGAATTATCTAAAATTATTTGGCTTAAAGCAAACAGAATCACTTGCCGTTTTTATGGGTTTGATATCGATGGTAATTCTAACAACTAACCACCTTATTTGTCTTTAGTCATACAAGACACTTTAGACAACTTCCATGCTATCTACTGCAATAACTCTACTATTCTTACACTTTAGTTACGTACCTTTACTCTTATTGAAAACTCAATAAATAATTTTAATCCCTGATATGTAATATTTAACTTGTATAAAAATTAGCTATGCTATTAACAAAACTGCATAGACCACCTGTCACCAAAGAACATGTTTACAGAGACCATCTGATTGATCTGCTGAATAAGAACATGTACAAGCCACTTACGCTGGTTAGTGCAGGCGCTGGTTATGGCAAGAGCATGTTGATCAGCTCCTGGCTTGAAAAATCCAAAATCCCCTATGCCTGGGTTTCATTGAGCAATGAAGACAATGTAAGCAGAGATTTTATTCGATGTATATCGACATCGGTCAATAATAAGTTTTCGAAAGCTTTGGTTCATCTGAATGACTATGTGGAAGCTGCTGAATTACCACCGATGAACAAAATAGCTGAAAGCCTCATTAATGGTTTAGATGAAATCGGAAAGGAGTTTGTGTTGGTTTTAGATGATTATCATTTAATCCAAAATATACAAATTAATGAACTGATTAACCAGCTGCTCCAGTTTCCTCCGCAGCTCATGCATTTGGTCATTATTTGCAGGAGTGATCCGTTTTTGAATTTAAGCTCGTTACGCGCACACAGCCGCATCAATGAGATTCGTATGTCAGAACTGTGCTTCAACGAAAGTGAAATTTTGGAATTGTTGAAGAATATTTTTCAAACAGAATCAAGTAGAGCAATTTCGCATAAATTGATGCAACAAACGGAAGGATGGATTACTGGTTTGCGATTGTTATTGTTAATGGTAAAGAAAGGTGAAGACTTAAATGAATCCCTTGAAAAAATTCATGCTATTAATCCTACAACCACTAGTTTTTTGCTGGAAGAAGTAATCTCAAATCAGCCCGAATCAATCAGGAGTTGTATCCTTAAAATGTCAATTCTTGATCGGTTTTGTGATGAACTAGTTGAATGAACTATGTTTTCCTCATATTGAAAATCTGGAAACTGATAGTTCTGGGAAAGATGTGATTCAAACCCTCCTTAATGCCAACCTCTTCACAATCTCATTGGATTATAACGAAGAATGGTATCGATTCCATCACCTGTTTGGTGAGATGCTTCTAAACCAATTGAAGAAACAACAGAGTATTGAGGAAATTAATGCTTATCATGTTAAAGCTTCTGAATGGTTCGATAAAAATGATTTTAAAGAAAAAGCTGTTAAAACGGCTATTGAGGGACAAAAAATTGAATTGGCAGCTGATTTAGTTTCCCGCTATCGGTTCGAGCTGTTGGAAACCGGGCAAATCAACCGGTTGAACCAATTAATAGAAATGCTGCCGGAAAGCACAATTGGGGAAACACCAGCACTCTTAACTGCCAAAGCTTATGTACTGGAAGCCCGGGGGCAATTTCCTGAACTTATTGCGTCCAAGGAAAAAGCCAAAGCTATTATAAGTAATTGGTCCGTGGAATCTCTGGAAACAAAGGTCATATTGGGCGAAATAAAAGCAATTGAAAGCTTGTTATTCATGATTTCTGGAGACACAAAAAGTGCCCTTGATTCCTCCAAGAAGGCACTTGAATTATTGCCAGATATTGCCAGCCATGCTCGTTCCTGGTCTGTTGGCGTGCAAATGGTTAGCTATCAAATGGTAAATGATATTAAAAGTGCACTAAGTATTGCAACAGAATTTCCATCAACCTCCAGCCTCCCAAAAATAAGATTGCAATTGTTTTATTCGATTGTATATGCTTTGGAAGGTAATCCAACATTGACGAAGAAGACAGCCTTCAGCCTGTTAAATATTGCTGAGAAGCACAAGCATTTGGAGTCGGTTTTATTGGGAAAATATTTTATAAGTGCGGCCCATTATTTATCCAACGAAGATGACCAGGCCAGACCCTACCTGGAATCGGTCGTTAAAGATCCTTATGTTGCCCGACCACTTTATCTGGTTCAATGTGCTTTTTTGCTTTCCGTTATATATATCGATAAGAGTGAGGTAGAAAAAGCGAGCGAATTAATGGATTTTATGATCCGGCATTTTGAAGAAATCAATGAAATAACTGTCATCGCTATGGCAAAAGCGATGCAGGTTGAGCTGGCATTAAAAAGAAAAGATATTGAGACAGCACAACTGCTGAACAGACAGCTGGATTCGTATGAGCTAATGCCTCCACTGTGGTTTGTTTATGTTCCCCAACTTACCCCCGTAAAACTAAAATTGGTTATAAACACAGCCGAAAGTATTGCGGAAGCGCTTCAACTGCTCTCTGAATTTGAAAAACCTTTGCGACAAACCAATAAAAAAGCACTATTGATTGATGTGTTTATTCTGCAAGCTGTGGCGTTAAAGGCACAGAAAAAGCTAAAAGAGGCCTCATTGAAAATTACGGAAGCGTTATCTCTCAGTAGCATAGGTGGCAGTATCCGTATGTATCTTGATTATGGCCGGGAAGTAAAGGAACTGTTTGCCGGACTATCAGAGCCTAATGAGCACAAATGGCACATTAATTTGATTTTAAAAGCCATAAATGAGAGGGAAAGTAAACAACTCATAGAAATACAAATTGTGCAGGCAAAAGTAGTTGTGCCAAAAGGTGATAAGGTTGTATTAAATACCCTTACTGTGAGGGAAACAGAGGTGATGACATTACTTGCTCAAGGTTTGAGAAACAAAGAAATCGCCGATAAGTTATATATTTCAACAGATACCATAAAAAAACACCTGTACAATACCTTCCAAAAACTGCATGTAAACACCCGCTTAAAGTTGGTGAATAAGGCAAAGCAGTTAGGGCTTCTTGATATAAATTAAGTATAGCTAATTTCGGCCGAAAACCAATTTAACCTCTCTTTTTTCACTTTTCTTCCACTTTTCTTCCACTTTTGGGTATTTCCCTCGTGAGCCCCTCTACATATCTTTACTATCATAAACCTAAGGTCTATTCGTCCAATCTTAGAGAATTATGACTTTAAAAATTAAATCATGGCAGAAGATATAAAAGAGTTTAAGGGACCTGCGATTTATTGCATAAAAATTCAAGGGTGTCATTGATCAGCGTTATGCAGGTTATTTTGGCGATATGATCATAGGTACTGAGAAAAAAGAAGAAGGTCAGACCACCAGTAAGCTTACAGGAAGTATAAAGGATCAAGCTGAGTTGATGGGGGTGCTGAATGCCCTTTATAATCTTCACTTACCCATTGTTTCCATACAGACATTAGATGAAGAATCAGAATAATTAATTAAGTAACTAAAAACTATGGCAAATCAAAACAAACAGTACGACATCGTACTAAAAAACGGCCGGGTTATCGATCCGGAAACCTATTTTGACCGCGTATGTAACGTAGGTATTACCGATGGTAAAGTAGTAACCATTTCGGAAGATCCGCTTTCGGGAAAAGAAGAGAAGGATGTAACGGGCATGATTGTATCACCCGGTTTCATCGACCTGCACGCCCACGCCCAGAACATCGCCAGCAATCGGATACAGGGCTCCGATGGGGTGACCACGGCGCTTGAATTGGAAGCTGGCATTCTTCCGATCGGCGAATTCTATGACAACTGCGCCAAGGAAGGCCGGCCACTGAACTATGGCGTCTCGGCAGGATGGGCGTGGGCACGCCTTGAGAGCATGAACCCTGAAAAGGGAAAGATGGTACCCAACATTGCCTGGACGTTTGGATCTTTTGGCTTGAAGGAATGGACCGGAAACATTTCCAGCGACAAAGAGCGCGAGCAGATTCTGGAACTCACCGAACAGGGCCTGAAGGAAGGTGGCATCGGCATCGGCGTGCTTCACGCTTACTGCCCGGGCGCCGCGACTAAAGAGTTGCTTGCTCTGTGGCGATTGGCCGCCAAGTACGGACGACCGACATATACCCACCTCCAGAACGTCTCGATGGTCGAGCCCAAAAGCGGCACGGAGTCACTCGTCGAGCTGATGGGGCTGGCCGCCGCGACCGGCGCCCATACGCATGTCTGCCACCTCAATAGTGTGAGTCTGCATGACGCCAAACAAAACACCGATATCTTGAAGCGCGCACAGGCGGCCGGACTCAAGGTGACCACCGAGGCCTATGTCTATGGCGCTGGCTGTTCCGCGATTGCCGCAGCAGAGTTCGATCCGAAGGATGTCGAGGAAAGAATGGGGATCACCTGGTCAGACCTCACACTGGTCAAGAACATGCATGACTTCTCCAGCAAAGAAGAGTTCGTGAAAGCGCGTGAGACGAATCCCGGGGACGCAGTGATTGTTCACTTCCTGCGTGAAGACGACAACCCACAGGATGAAGCGATGCTGGACATGACGGTTATGTTTCCCGGTGCCAGCATCTGCACCGACTCGATTCCCTGGACCGACGCCTCGGGCGCCTTCTACGAAGGTAGCCAGTGGCCGCTACCTGAAGGCTTGAACAGCCATCCGCGCGCTGCCGGAAACTACTGCCGTTTCCTTCGCAAGTGGGTGCGTGAACGGGGTGTCATGAGTTGGATGGATGCCATCCGCCAGGCGTCGCTGAACAGCGCCCTGATCATTGAGGATTGCGCACCCGGCATGAAGAAAAAGGGGCGTCTGCAGGAAGGAATGGATGCTGACATCATTGTCTTCGATCCGGAGACCGTGACCGATACGGCGACTTTCGCGGAACCGCTTCAGCTCTCCAAAGGCATGCATCATGTCATCGTTAACGGAACCTTCCTAATCAAGGACGAGAAGCTGGATGCGGAGGCATTTCCAGGACAGGCAGTTCGATCACCAATTAGCAATTAGAACCAAATTATTAACATTTAAAAATTTAAATTATGAACAGACATCCTAAAACAGATTCCGACAACAAGGGGCCACATGCGCCTCATACCAATGAGCACCGAACGCTCATCAAAAAAATTAGCATTTTTGATGGAAGATCAGAAGACCTTATCAAAGGAAAAGATGTTGTTCTGCTGAATAATCTTATCGAAAAAATCATCCCGGCTGGCAGCAGTAATGAGGGAGAATATGGTAAGGTTATCGATGGTAATCATGGATACCTTTCACCGGGTATTATCGACAATCATTTACATCTGATGATGGGCGTATCACAGGCGGAGTTTTTCAATGGCCCTTTCCAGTATGTTACCTGTATGGCTATTCGTGAGGCGGAAGACATGCTCATGCGCGGGGTTACTACCTGCCGTGATGTGGGTGGCAATGTCTTTGGATTGAGGAAAGCGATCAATAATGGGCTCTTGCCCGGCCCGAGAATTTATGGTTCGGGCGCCTTGATTTCGCAGTATTCGGGCCATTTGGATTTTCGCAATCCCAACGAACTGCCCAAAGAATGGGGTGGGCCCAACGAAATGGCTGAACGTCCTGAACTGGGTTGCGGTCTTCTGGCCACCGGCGTGGACCAGATGATGGCTGCGGCGCGTCATCAACTCTATTTGGGCGCTGATTTTGTAAAAATCGCCAACGGTGGGGGCGTCTCATCTTTTACCGATCCGCTTTATGTGAATGAATTCACTGCGGAAGAGACCGAAGCAGCGGTAAGGGTAGCCGAAGACTACGGCACCTATGTGGCAACCCATGTGTTCAATCCTGTAGGAATCAAGAGAGCACTGAATGCCGGTGTTAAAAGTATTGAACATGCCCATCTCATCGACGAAGAAGCCATGGAATTGCTGGTTGAAAAAGAGGCCATCCTCTCAACCCAGGTATATGTTATAACGATGTTGGAGCCACTCTACACCGATGCAGTCCGCGCTGGCAAACTCAAGCAAGCCCTTGATGGTATGGACAATATGTTCAAGCTGGCCAAGAAGTACAAAGCCAAGATCGTGTATGGCACGGACCTACTTTTCGATTACGAAGGAAGGAAGCAGCAGCTCAAGGACCTCACGCTCAGAAAGCCCTGGTTCACTTCTGCGGAGATTATGATTCAAGCCACCGGAAACGCATACGATTGCCTGGCAATGTGCGGCAAGCGAAATATATACGGAAAACTCGGCGTGATTGAAGAAGGCGCCATGGCCGATGTCCTGATCTACGACAAGAATCCACTGGAAGATGTTGAGGTTGTAGAAAAGCATCAAGAGCACCTGAAACTTATCATAAAAGATGGTAACGTTTATAAAAACGAATTGTAGAAACATAAGTTGAAACTGCTGAGTTTTTTGGTGAGAATTTAGCAGTTTTAAATTCAAATAATTGCATTCTTAAGCTGTAAAACCTAGGGTTTAAGACGCTCATCAAAATATATTTCTAGGTAAATTTAAACTAATATTATTATGTCAAAAATTAAAAATCCAGCGGCAATTGCCGCTGTGCAAAAAGAAGTGGAAGGCCTAAAATCCCAAATTATTGGGATGGGTGATAAACTATGGACCATCGCAGAGCTTTCTCTTCAGGAGGAAGAATCAGCATCTTATTTGATTGGTGAATTACAAAACAACGATTTCAACATTGACAGCGTTGGTACTTCTAACATTCCAACCGCATTTACCGCCTCTTATGGATCGGGATCTCCGGTTATTGGAATAATGACAGAATACGATGCATTACCCGATTTAGGACAGGAAGCTGTAGCTGAAAAAACACCTAGAAAAGATGGAAAGACCACCGGTCATGGTTGTGGTCATAACCTCATTGGTGCAGGTGGTATTGGTGCAGCTATTGCACTTAAAAACTGGATGAAAGCAGAAAATATACCGGGTACAATCCGGGTGTTTGGTGCCGCAGCAGAAGAGGCTGAAGGCGCAAAAATTTATATGGCGCGAGATGGTGAATTTAACGGTTTAGATGCCTGTCTGCATTGGCATCCTGCTATGGTAACCACTCCCTGGAATGCAAGAAGCACTGCTGTGAATATGATGAATATAGAGTTCTTTGGAAAAAGTTCACATGCTGGAATTGCACCCTGGTTAGGAAGAAATGCTTTACACGCAGCCGAATTATTTGGCCATGGTATTGCATTGATGCGTGAACATCTGGAGCCAACAGCCCGTACCCATTATATTTATACACATGCAGGCTCTGCACCTAATGTAGTGATTGATTATGCCAGTATAAAATTATTTATACGTGACGTAGATCGCAAACACGTGGAGGCTACTACTGAGTGGGTGAAACAAATGGCTGAAGGAGCCGCAATGGCAACTCAAACAAAAAGTAAAGCTTTGGTATTCTGTGGAATGCATGATTTGGTGCCCAACAAGCCTTTAGCAGATCGATTATACGAGCATACAGCTCAAATAGGCATACCTGAATATACGAAAGAAGAAATTGAATTTGCTAAGAAATGTCAGGTGGCTTATGGGGTTGAACCTACCGGGATGCCAAAAGAAGTAGTCGCACCAAAATACCCTGTATCAACGATGGGAGGAAGTACTGATGTGGCAGAGGCGAGCTGGCTTGCGCCAACCATGGGCTTATTGGGCCAAACAATACCTGAAGGTAGTATGGTTCATACCTGGCAAGCAGTTGCCTGTCATGGTATGAGCATTGGCCATAAAGGTTTGATGATGGCTACCAAGGCAATTGCTTCATTAGCTGCCGATTTGTTTACAGACCCTGATTTAGTGGCCGCTGCGAAAGCAGACTTTAAAGAACGTGTTGGCGATTATGTATTTAAATCTCCTTTAGATCCAGAAATGGATAAACCATTAGGATTAAAAGGAATAGATATAAACCTTCACGAAGGACATGATGTGCATATTCATGAAGTTACTAATCATGTAACTAAAAAATAGTAGTGGAAGGCAAATCACATAAGCAAAACCCAATCCCGGTCACCATTGTGACCGGGTTTTTGGGATCGGGTAAAACCACCTTACTCAATCATATTTTAATCAGCGAACACGGTATAAAAATAGGTGTGTTGGTAAATGATTTTGGTGCTATTAACGTAGATGCCGATTTAATTTCTGAGGTTGAAGATGGTGTCATGAGTTTGGCGAACGGTTGTATATGCTGTAGTATTCGAACGGATCTCATACAGGCGGTATTAAAATTAGTAGACTTGCCAGAACCTCCTCAACATATCATTATTGAGGCCAGTGGCGTTGCAGATCCTGCCGGGATTCTTGATAGTTTTCATGACCCCGGAATATGGAAAAGTGTAGTGATAGATGGCGTAATCACAGTAGTCGATGCCGAACAAGCACTTTCAATTCCAGATGAAGAACGAAAATTAGCCAATGCCCAGGTAAAAGGAGGCGATTTAATTTTGTTGAATAAAGCAGATTTGGTTAGCAAAGAACATCTGCAAAAGGTGAAGGGCTGGCTGAGCGAAGTTCGCCCGGGTGTGCAGATTTTTGAAACCATCATGTGTCAATTACCAATGGAAATACTTTTAGGGGCTTTTCGAGAAGATTCCCCAGAAGGCAACTCAGAAAAAAGTCTGAATATACATGTACAAGAATTAAAGGCTGAGAAAGAAGAGCACCACCATCACCATCATCACCAACATGATCTGATGTTTGATACCTGGTCGTATACGTCTTTTAAACCCATTCAAATAAGCCTTTTTAATGAGTTATTAAAAAACTTACCGAGCACCTTATTTAGGGCCAAAGGGTTTTTATATGCTGCAGACCAACCAGAAAAACCGATACTATTTCAATTGGTTGGGAAAAGAGCCACCTTAAAACCTACAGGTTCATGGGGTGAAGCCCCACCTAAAACACAGTTGGTTTTTATTGGCAGGCATGATACCGTAAACTTTTCGGCTATAGAAAATGCCCTTAGGAAGTTTGAACAATTTAAAGAGGAACACCTAAAATAAAGAGAAATGAAAAAAGAAAATACAAATCAGCCCTCTTTTGATGAAGCATGTCGGTTTATCATTAAACTGGGCGAAAGAATGCACGGTTACGGCCCCAATGCGGCCAGGCTAGAATATTATCTGAACCGGATAACAAAAATTTTAGGTTACAAAGGTATTTTCCGTTCTACACCTGACCAAATAAGCTTTGCATTTTCTAAAGATGGGAGTGATTGGCAAAAGATTCATATATCGGCCATGCATGGAACAGGAACTGAGCTAAATAGACTGGCAAATGTGGGCGAGCTTATAAACGAATTCGGAAACGGGAAATTATCTATTGCAGAAGCCAGCACGCGTTTGGATGAAATTGATAAGATGCCACACCCCTGGGGTAATGCAGCAACAGCATTGGCTTATGTGCTTTGCGGTGCGGCCTTTCCCATACTTTTAGGCGGCGGATGGTGGGATTTAATTTTGTCAGGCGTTTTTAGTCTGGTTGTGTTCTTTATGGTAATAAATTCTGGAAAATGGGGACCTTTATCAGGGGAATGGCTTCCTTTATCTACAGCGTTCGTAGCCGGTATACTAGCTGGAATTTCAAGGTTTTATTTACCGGAAATTAACGTGGTACTCATTGTACTTTCAGCTGTTCTGATATTGATTCCAGGTTATGGAATTAGTGTAGGCGTTGTAGAAATTGTAAGCAAGCATATTTCCTCCGGATTTTCAAACCTGGTAACCGGTTTAATTTATTTATTCAAACAATTTTTTGGTGGATGGCTAGGCGTAAGTGCTGTTGGTCTTATAGTAACAATGCCCGAAGCTACAACTGCAGTTGCTATTGATTCTGTTTGGCTTTGGGTAGGGATTCCTGCAATCATTATTGGTCTGGGAATAGCATTACAAACGCCTTACAGAGATTTTATTTGGGCTTGTCTAGGCATGTTGATAGCCTTTTTAGGTACTTTTTACGGTAGCGAATGGGTAGGGGTCAATTTCGGGAATTTATTGGGCATGGTCTTACTGGTTGTATTTACAAGTACCTGGTCAAGAAAAACGAAAAGACCACCTTCAATAGTTTTGGTCCCTGCTTTTATATTGCTGGTGAGCGGCTCCATCGGGTTCCGGGGCTTGGCAGCCTTTACCGCTGGTAATATGCAAGCCGGAAGCCAGGAATTTCTGCAGATGTTTGTAGTCGCCCTCACCCTGGCAGCAGGTTTGGTGATCGGTGTTACATTACTTAAGCCCACTAAATAAGTATAATATATTATGACACGTTTTAAAAATATAAAACTAGCATATTTAACTTTTTTTGTCTTGTTAACTACTGTTTCAAGTTTTGCTCAAGAGCAGAAACAAACAGACAGTATTAAAAGTAAATCTAGTAGTCTAGGCCCGAGTAGTGTTGGGGGTCAAATAGATAAAGATCAGACGGTAGAATCCAAATTATTAAAAAACTACTTTGATTTTAAAGACAATTTCGAAACTAAAAGTAATTTTTCATATGGTGTAGATTATTTTTCAAATTTTCAAGTAGCCACAGCAAGTTTAGGTGATAATAGTGCCTTTAGCGGTGTTTTTAGAGTATATGGAAATTGGAATTTAATCGGTAAAAAATCAGGAAACAACGGTGCTCTAGTTTTTAAAGTAGAGAATCGACATGCCTATGGCAACAATATTCCTGGTCAATCTTTAGGTGGAGAAATTGGATATATCGGGTTAACTTCAACTACTTTTAGTGATGTTCACTGGGCATTAACCAATTTTTATTGGTTACAGGAATTTGCACAAGGAAAAATAAAATTCGCATTGGGTCAAGTAGACGCTACTGACTACTTTAATATCTATGCTCTTGTAGATCCTTGGAATGATTTTAGTAATCTTCAATTTTCGACCGGAGTAACTATTCCAGCCCCTAATCAAGGTTTAGGAGCTATGATACAAGGCCGTTTGACTAAAAATTATTATGTAATGGCAGGTATTTCTGATGCCAACGGAAGCCCAACGGAACCATTAGACGGTTTTGATAGTTTTTTTAAAGTAGCAGAATATTTCACCCTTGCTGAATTTGGTTGGGTAAAATCGTATCAAGAACGATTTACAGATAATATCCACCTTTCATTTTGGCATGTTGCTAATCGAGAAGCATTAAATATTCCAAGTGGTTGGGGGCTTAACTTTTCATATAGTCGCTTATTTAAAGAACATTGGCAGCCCTTTTTAAGAGCTGGATATGCTAAAAATGGAGGCGCTCTTTATGAAGGATCTATTGAAGCAGGTGTAGGTTATAAATTTTCACCAAAACAAAATTTGGTAGGTATTGGATTAGGTTGGGGACAACCTTCTGAATCCACATTTTATGAAGGCGTTGAAGATCAATTAACAATTGAATTATTTTATCACTGGCAAAAGCTTAAGACCCTTATTTTAACGCCAGATGTTCAGTTTATAATTAATCCAGCCCAAAATCCAACAAGTAATTTTATAACCGTATTTGGGTTGAGAGGACGAATTTTTATTTAGGAAATCATATTGCATACTTATGAATCTGAAATTCGTATTCATTACATATATTCTAAAAGTGTAATAAGTCATCTATATACAATACCTGTTCTGAATTGTAAATGGCACAGAAGGCTTTGCTCAGCGCATTCAGTTTGGTGCCAAAATAAATTTTACAGATTGACCAAATTATTATTTAATTAAATGAAAACTATACTAATTATTCAATTACTTAAAAACTAGAAAAAATGAAAAACAAAAAATTATCCAGGACATTTATCCCGATGGGAATCTTCTTAATCGTTTTGCTTTTTGCCGCGTGCAACAACAAAACAGAACCAAACAGTGATACAAAGGCGGATACTACGGAAAAAGCAAAAGTGGAAGCAGCCGATGCCTCTACTAATTTTGATGTGGTAATTCTCAACGGCCGTGTCATGGATCCGGAAACCAATTTTGATAGTATTCAAAACGTTGGAATTTTAAATGGCAAAATTGCCATTATCACCGATAAGGAAATAAAAGGAAAAGAAACTATTGATGCTAAGGGACATGTGGTGTCACCAGGTTTTATTGATACACATGTACATGTAGTAGATGCTCCATTTCATCAAAAACTAATGCTTCGCGATGGTGTAACTTCTCCACTGGAATTAGAAGTAGGGGCTTATCCTATCGATCTATTTTACGATAAACTTGAGGGTAAATCACAAACAAATTATGGAGCAACTATTGGTACTTTAGCGGCTAGAGAAAAAGTATTCAACCCAAAATACACTTCTAAAACAGGAATGTTTGTAACCGATATCGAAGCGCATGATGAAAATGCTTTTGTGGATATGCAATGGTCTGGAAGAACCCCAACTTTAGATGAAATCGACAAAATCAATCAAATTATTGATGAAGGTTTAAAAAAGGGTGCATTGGGGATTGGTGTTCCTGTTGGTTACATGAGTAAAGGCGTTACCTCAAAAGAAACTACTTCATGGCAAAAACTGGCCGGTAAGTATAATCGAGCAACTTTTCTTCACGGTCGCTTCTCCAGTCAACATGCGCCAACTACGGGTATTCTTGGTTTTGAAGAGTTAATGGCAAATCAAGCCATTTATGGTGGAGGATTATTATTATGCCACATGCACCAACAAGCACTTGCTGAAACAAAACAAGCATTAGAAATGGTGGATGATGCCAGAGCAAAAGGACAATCTATTCTGGCAGAAATTTATCCTTACAATTTTGGTGCAACCATTGTTGGAGCTGATTACTTAGTACCTTCTAACTACGGTCCAAATATGGGTCGCACGTATTCAGATTTGATCGAAATAGCTACCATGAAACCGTTAACCAAAGATCGTTATGATGAGTTGATGAAAACGGCGCCAGGTACTGGTGTAATGTTTTACGGTGCCACAGAAGAGACATTAAATATGGCTCTCGCTTATGAAGGAACATCTGTAGGTAGTGATGCATTTCCGTTAACTGTTACTGCAACAGGAGCTCTTGCTTGGGATTGGGATACTCCATATGAGTCGGTTCAGGGTCATCCACGTTTAGCTGGAACAGCCGGAATTGTACTTAGAAAAGTTCGTGAGAGTAATCTAATGCCGTTAATGACTGCTATTAGTAAAATGACATACATCCCAGCTAAATTCTTACAAGAAAATGGAGTAGATCAAATGGCTCAAAAAGGGAGAATACAAATAGGTGCCGATGCCGACATTACGATATTTAACCCTGAAACAGTTAGAGACAACTCTACTTTAGCAGCAGCTGGTTTACCATCAACAGGTATTCCTTATGTGTTGGTTAACGGAACAATTGTAGTGAAAGACTCAAAAGTATTGAAGGGTGTTTATCCGGGTCAGGCCATTCGAATAGCACAGCAGAATTAGAGAATAATAAGTGTATCAGGATCAGGAATCAATAGAAATATAAAGTATTATTTAATTAAATAAAAACTAGAAAAAATGAAAATATTACAAAATTTAATAAATCTAACAATAGCATCGCTAATTATTTTAGTTTAGCCGTAAAGTAATGAAAATGGGAATAGGTTTTTTCAACCCCACTTAACCTTAATGATGGCGTATTAACCACAGGAATAACCACCACGGTTACAACCCTAAATCCTACTCACAAAATTTTTATTTACAATTAAAATATTTAAATTCAACACATCATTATACCAGAATTACCATTAAAACTAACAAATATTAATAATACATTAGGACTCATTATTTATCATCATAGCCCAACCCTTCTTGCGGTTCCCCGACAGACGCGAAAACCGTAGAAGAAGGGCCTATTAATAAAATATTAATGGGGAGAGGGTAATTTATGTTCATGAAAAGTTTACTTCAATGGGACATTTTTCCGCAAAAAAAATTATTCACCAGAAAACTAAATATTAGCAAGTTTAATCGTTTTTCTAATGACTCAACCTTTCGTTTGCTCAGGTTAATACGGATAGACAAATCAACTGATTTCAGTAAGTATAAAACTTACACTTTTGCAGGCTGGCAGAAAAATAGCGATCAGGTATTAAATGACATTGACAAGAAAAGGATTTTAGACGCTTTTAAAGCAGAATTTGCTAGCCGCAATATGACCTTGGTGACAGAAAATGGTGATGCTACCGTTTCCCTTTATCTAGTTATCGATAAAAAAACAAGCACAACTGCCTACACTGATTTTAACGGAGGAATGGGATATGGAATCGGCATGCGTCGTGGTTGGGGAATGGGCGTTGGAGGTCTTGAAATGGGCAGTGCAACAACTACCTACAACCAAAATGATTATAATGAAGGAACCCTCGTCGTTGATCTTTATGATGGAGGTAAGTAAATCATTGATCTGGCAAAGAACCTTGCAAAGCGTTGTAAGCGATAAAACCTCAAAACGGGACAAAACAATTCCAAAGAAAATAAGCAAATTGATGGGTAAGACCCGGGAAACCCAGTAAATAATTGAATTGGAGCATCTTGTTATCTTGGGATGGGATACTCCAATGAGTCGGTTCAGGGTCATCCACGTTTAGCTGGAACAGCCGGAATTGTACTTAGAATGTCTCGTGAAATGAACTTAATGCCATTAATGACAGCGATTAGTAAAATGACATACATCCCCGCTAAATTCTTACAAGAAAATGGAGTAGATCAAATGGCTCAAAAAGGGAGAATGCAAATAGGTGACGATGCAGATATTACGATATTTAACCCTGAAACCGTTAGAGACAACTCTACTTTAGCAGCAGCGGGTTTACCATCAACAGGTATTCCTTATGTGTTGGTTAACGGAACAATTGTGGTGAAGGACTCAAAAGTATTGAAGGGTGTTTATCCGGGTCAGGCCATTCGAATAGCACAGCAGAATTAGAGAATCATAAGTTTATAAATAATCACTAGAAATAATATTACCATGGAAATCAAGATTGGATAACCAACAAGGTTCGATTCCCATGGTAATATTATTGGTTATCCAATCTTGCTTCTACTCTTTCTTTAAACTGGGCTGAATTACAAAGTCCCGCTAACCGAACACCTGATGACCAGGAATTAGGCGCCACCGTGCATGCCAAACTCAGGTGGGGAGTTTTCAAAAGATTTTCTGTAGGTGTTGAATACATGGCAGGTAAACAAAGAATTGTAAATGGCACAGAAGGCTTTGCTCAACGCATTCAGTTTGCTGCCAAATTGAATTTTACTGATTAAAGACTTTGAATCAAAATCTAACACTATAAATTAAAATTATTCATTCTTAGAAGATTTTAAAAACCAAATCGTTGATCTTGTTTCATCAAAATTAGGGAGAGAAAAGACAGAAAAAACGACACGTAATACCAAAGGCAACAATTATTTAGTCCAATTTTACCCACATAATCTTTAGCCTGAATAATTATTGCCTTTGGTATAAGAATTATAACGCAATAACGCAATAACGCGAAACGTATAATTTGAGCCCTTTTAATCTACCCACTTTATTTGTTCATTCAAGACACTTTAGACGCTTTCCATAGTATCTACGACTACGACTACTACTACTACTATAAATCTACTTTTCTTCCACTTTCGTTTATTGTATGAACGCGCTGTTGCGACTACTTTTGATATCATACTCAAAGTAATACTCCAAAATGAAAAATTAATAACTCTAAACGATATAAAATGAAAACAAAAATAAAAACATTCTTGGCTTGCTTAAGAATGTACGGTCCAACACAACCATGGATTGATGGGGTATGGAGACCAAGTACTGTTGAATTAGTGAAGTAATTGTAAACCAATTTAATAAGATGAAGAACCCAATAAAAGTTTCTGGTATATCGGTTGCCATTGCAATAATCATCATGACGGGTATATATGCAGCACAATCCATATTAAACCCGTTGTTGATGGCCCTTTTTATAACCATTATTCTTATGCAACCTTTGAGATGGTTAAGAAGGAAGGTGTCATCCGGATGGGCCATTTCATTGGTGATCTTAGGTTTTCTGGGCCTTTATATGGGTTTTATAGGCTTGCTGAATAAGTCTGTGATGCTTTTTATAGACAAAGCTTCCGTCTATGAAGAGAATTTGGCTGGGCTGGTCGCCAGTAGTAACGAAATTTTGGAGCAGTATGGTATCAATTTACTTGTTTTGGGGGAGTCTTCGATGAATCCTAGCAAGATTATGTCATATGCCAGCAGTTTAATGGGAGGTTTAGGAGATTTAATGAGTAATGAATTTACTTTTTTACTGTTTACGATCTTTTTGATCAGCGAAATTCCTGAAAGTGCCATTAAACTGGATTATTTAGTTCAAGGTGACCAGCAAGTAAAAGATTTTTTGAATGGGATAGGCATCAAGATCAGACATTATTTGTCAATTAAAACGGTTACGAGTTTGGCGACAGGAATTCTGATAGCCATTGCACTTGCGATTCTTGGGCTTGATTTCCCAATTCTCTGGGGCTTTCTAGCGTTTTTGTTGAATTATATTCCAAATATTGGGTCCATACTAGCTGCCCTACCTGCTATGGCATTGGCGTTGGTGCAGTTGGGATTTCAAGGCGCTTTGTTTACAGGAATTATTTATCTGGTGGTAAATATGTTGATAGGAAACGTAGTAGAACCTAAAATGATGGGTAAGGGCCTTGGACTATCCACTTTTATTGTTTTTCTATCGCTGATTTTCTGGGCGTTTTTGCTCGGAATTGTAGGGATGTTTTTATCAATACCCATTACCATGGTAATAAAGATCATTCTTGAACAAAATCCGGCAACGAAATGGATAGCGATTATTTTAGGTACGGAGGATGATGTTAAGGCAGTTAAAATTAAATAGAATTCTTGTCACTTATGATGGAGCAAGAAGAATTAAAATAAATAAAATTTTTATCATGAAGAATAAATTAAAAACCATCCTACTGTTTGTTGCGATCATTATCTCCGTCCCAGTCTTTGGACAAGAGGAAAATACAGAACAAAGTCAGGAGACAATTTTGACCGAGGAACAAGAACTGGCAAAAAAGGCACAAAACCCAATTGCCAATATGATCAGTTTGCCCTTACAGAATAATACCTCTTTTGGTATTGGCGAATATGACAGGTCTCAGAATGTTTTGAATGTTCAACCTGTCATCCCAGCCTCATTGGGCAATTGGAACCTGATCAATCGATTTATTGCGCCGATAATTTGGCAGCCGGATGTGCTTCAAGAAGATGGAACAACCTTTGGATTAGGAGATATTGTTTATCAGGGCTTTTTTACTCCGGCCAAATCAGGAAAAGTTACCTGGGGGGTAGGGCCTGTCCTGATTTTCCCAACAGCAACAGATATTAGGCTGGGCTCGGAGAAATGGTCGGCTGGACCTGCTGCCATTGTAGTAGCCTTTGTGAATAAATGGGTTATAGGAGGTGTGATTTACAATGCCTGGTCTTATGCGGGGAACAGTGATCGCGCAGATGTCAATGCTGGGGTTTTCCAATATTTTGTCAACTACAATTTACCAAAAGCATGGTACCTGACCTCAGCGCCTATCATATCAGTGAATTGGAACGCTCGGGAGGATGATCAATGGATCGTTCCCTTTGGAGGAGGAGCGGGAAAGATATTTGGAATAGGAAAGCAAAAATTTAACGGGCAAGTAAGCGCATATTACAATGCGGTAAAGCCCGCGACGATGGACGGGCCTGATTGGTCCATGCGATTTCAACTGGTGTTTCTATTTCCAAAATAAACGAAATTATATCAATTGGGTTAGGTTGATTGTTGGAGTGTTAAGGTAGGTAAGATCTTATTTAATTCTTAGCACTCCATTTTAATAAGATCAGATTTTGAATTAATACATTCGATTTGAATTCTTATAAATACATATTTATTTATATAGTATTCTTGCTGTTTGGGGCATATAAATTACTGGCGCAAAACAGTGAGAATACAACTCAGTTCTGGACAGATTACAATATATCTGGAAAGATCAATGACAGGCTAACCTGGGGGGCAGGAACCGGATTCAGAACCATTTCGCCTCATCAATGGAATCGAATTTTTATTAACCCTTCGGTGACTTATGACTGGCCTCGTTTGATGCTAAAGAAGATGAAGTACAAAGAAAAACTGTTGGCAGGGGTAGGAGTCTATTATACGGATAATAAAAGAGTTTCAGACCAATTGGAGATCAGGCCTTATCAAGGTTATAGTATTTCAGCACCCAATTGGTATCATTTGGTGATTCAACACACCTTTAAATTGGAAGAGCGTTTCGAAATAAACGTGAATGACTGGATCAATACTTTTGGACTCAGGTTGCGGTACAAGGGCCAAATTACCTTTAGGTTTAAGGGAGATGTATGGAAAAAGGGAGCTGGATTTTATATCCCTGCAAACATTGAATTGTACTGGAACCTGATTGGAACCAAACAATTCAATGACAAGGCTAATTTTGATATAGGAATAGGAAAGGAATTCAACCCAAAATGGAAAGCTTTAATCACTTTTGGCTATAACTATTCAAGAAACGGCGTGGAGGAATCTTTTGATGCCAGTGGTATGAGGTGGAGGTTTAGATTATACCATCGCTTGTAGATAAAAGTTTTAATAATAATGGAAAGTGAATTCAAATAATTGTTTTAAAATAATTCTAGTCAGTATTTTTTTATTGGCTACTCAAATATCTTTTTCTCAAAAGGATACGCTGGTCATGAAGTCTAATGAAAAAGTATTCGGTGAGATTAAACAACTTGATAATGGAGTCGTAAAAATTGAGACCGATTATAGTGACAAAGATTTCCAGATTGAGTATGACAAAGTAATTTATATAAATATGGCTCGTCATTTTTTGATCATTACAACTGAGGGAGATCGTTATTACGGAAGCTTTAAATCAAAAAGAAATGATTTTTCGAAGGTTGTAATTGAAGAGAAAACCGGAGGACAAGTTGAAGTTAATTTAAAAGATATTCTGTTTTTTCAGGAAATAGAAGATAGCTTTTGGCAACGTCTGGATGTCGAATTATCAGTGGGTTATACTTTAACGAAAGCGAATAATAATCAACAATTTAGCGGAAACTTTGATCTGGGTTATTTGTCGGACAAAACCAAATACAACCTTTATTTTGGAATGATAAGAACCTTCCAGGAATCAGATGAATTTACGTCAACAATAACCAGAACCAATGGTGGATTCATATACAGGCGTTTTATTGTTCAGGATTGGTTTATGCTTTTAAACACAGACCTTTTGCAAAGTTCTGAGCAAAAATTGGCATTGAGATCCAATATTAAAGGCGGTGTTGGTAATTATGTAGTTAAAAACCTCAAAATGAATCTGGGATTGGCAGCAGGGGTTGCCTGGGCTTATGAAGATTATTCAGACGATTTGAATGATTCCAAAAATAGTGCAGAGGCCTTTTTAGCCGCTGATTTTGTAATTTTCGATCTGGGTGATTTGGAACTTGCCAGCAAATGTTTTGCTTATCCCAGTTTAACCGAAGCAGGAAGGTTTAGATCAGATTTCAATATTAGTGTAAAGTATGATTTCCCGCTTGATCTTTTTATAAAGCTAAATTATACGCTAAACTACGATAATCAACCAGCCATTGGAGCTCCTAATAGCGACTATGTATTCCAAACTACGCTCGGCTGGGAACCTTAGTATATGGGATGAAAGCGTTCAGAAGATTTGTATGATGATTAGGTCGATAGATCCACAGACAAAAATATTTTTACTATGAATTATAAGTATTTATTGAAATCTAAATTAATCAAAAAGGGAATCTTACTCTCAGGTTTACTTTTGCCTATTACACTTTTTTCTCAAACAGAAATTCAAAAGGATAGCCTAGTACAGGTGCCCCAGGCCATTGAAATTTCTGAAATAGCTAACTATTCGCAAGTAACGAGAACTTTGATTGAAGAAACTCGAGAGTTAGCGAGTAATAAGGCAAAGATGCTCAGCATCTATGAGGGATTAACCGAACTGGATTCAATAATGGCTTCCAAATTACTTTTGTTACGAGATACACTTAGCTATTTTAATTTAGATCAACTTGATAAGCTCGAAAACAGGATGGGCTTGCATAAAAAAAGAGTAGACCTCTGGCAATCCAGAATTATAGACTGGAGAGAACATACAAATGAAAAAGAAAAGCAAATAGAATTCGATTCTGAAATTTGGCAAATTACATCTGATTCGATCACTTCAAGAGAAAACAAAACCACAGATATTGATTCTGTCCGTCTGGAAACCATGAACCGGGTAAAACAACAGGTCACTTCAAATTTAAATGGTTTAGATGACATCAAGGGTGAATTAAAACTTTGGGACGAGGATTTAAATAACATAGAAAATGCAGTTTCAGTAAGTCAAGGTGAGCTGAACGAGGCTTTTTCTCTGATTTCAATCAAAAAATCAAAGTCCATAGACAATATTTGGATTCCTGAATACAGCCCTATTTGGGAATTGAATTCAGACAAGAAGGGTAGGGTTACAAGTACCTCATTTAAAGAGCAGTACCAAGCAAAAAGAGCAATTATAAAACGATTTATGTCAGAAAAAAGCGAGATTTATTACCTGCTTATTTTTAGTTTTATGCTCATTTTTAGCGTAATTCTTTTTCTGAATATCAAAGCTAAAAAATTATTTATTGCCAACCCTTCCGTTTTACACAAAGGGAATACGGTACTTAAATATCCATTTTGGTCCTCAATGATTATTTTGTCCTTTGTTATTTTCCTGTTTTTTGATATTCCAATAGAGATAAAATATATCGTTTTCTTACTATTGATTATACCTTTTAGTATTCTGATATGGGAGCGTAACTCAAAAAACAGGATTTATGATGTTTTATTTTTTATTGCGTTTTCTATAATCATTGTTGCGCTGCCCATAATAAGTGAAAACCTGTATATGTTGCGCTATGCATTGTTTATTATAAACCTTCTATTATTTGGGGTGTTGGTCTATTTAAAATCGAAAAAAGACCTTGTCGAACAGGAGAATACCTATTGGTTAGGTACTTTACCATTTTTAATTAATGTGTTTATCATTTTTTCAATTATTGCCTTTGCGACAAATATTATTGGAAGTGTTCAACTTTCATTGTTACTGACCCAAACCACTTTAGGCACTTTAATTGCTTTTGTTATTATTAAAGAAGCCGTGTTGTTGGTACAATCATTTTTGTACTTACTGTTAATGGGACCATTATTCCGATATTCGAATATTTTGAAGGATGATGGGGATGAGGTATTGAAGGGTTTAAACAAGATCTTAAAAAGCATAGCCTACTTGTTTTGGTTCTATATTATTCTTGATCTGCTTAAAATTCGAAAGTCATTTATTGATGCTATTTGGAATTTCATTAATTCGCCTTTGGAAATAGGGGAATTAAATATATCCTTAGGCAATGTGCTGGCTTTCTTTATTATATTCCAAATATCCATTTGGCTTTCTAAGTTTATCCGTTATTTTTTAGATAAAGAAATTTATCCGAGAACTGAAATTTCAATTGGGGTCGCAAGTACGTTTTCTTTATTGATAAAATACGCTGTTATATTTCTTGGTTTTCTTTTTGCATTATTTGCTGCGGGGGTAGAGTTGAGTAAAGTGGCTGTTGGAATTGGCGCACTTGGAATTGGAATTGGATTTGGCTTGAAAAATATTGTCAATAATTTTGTTAGCGGAATTATACTGGCCATAGAACGTCCTATTAAAATTGGAGATATTGTTAAAGTTGATGAGGTAGAAGGTGAGGTAAAAAATATTGGTTTACGAGCAAGTCAAATTAGTTGTTGGGATGGTTCAGATGTATTGGTGCCAAATGACTATTTGATATCTGGAAAATTAACAAATAGAACATTTGATGATAAAAGAAGGCGATTGGAAATTGAACTCCAGTTAGATAAAGATACAGACACTAAACAAGTTATAGATCTCGCTATTGAAGCCGCAAAAACGATCCCTGAATTAATGAAAAAGCCCGGACCTTATGCCAATTATGTAGGAATAATTGATGGAAAATCTATTGTCAAAATATATGGTTGGGTTAATGATTATTCAATAGGTGTAAAAGTAGGGATTGATTTTAAAATTACTGTTTATAAGGCTCTAAAAGATGAAGGTATTATAATATCAGCTCCTGTCATCGATGTGACGTATAAGGAAAAGTCAATTAAAGAGTAGTTATATTATTTAAAAATTGGACTTGTGAAATTGTATTTATTCAAAGTGCCTCATATAAGCTTATTGGTAAAGCTCACCCTTTATGTCAGAACTGTAATTGCAATTACTTTGTTGTTCTGCTTACTTCCGAACCTGTTGATAGCTCAGGGATATTACAATCAGGAAAATTTTGGTAACCGATCCATCTTGTTGACGGGTAATGTAACAGGAAGTGTTGATGATCTTGGACTAGCCTATTATAACCCGTCAAGGCTTGCTCTCATTGAAGAGCCTAATTTCACGATAAATGCCAAGGCTTTTCAGATGGGGAACATAAAGATTGAGAATGTATTTGGGAGAAGCAATAAACTCAGCGACTCAAAGTTTCGAAGCCTCCCGAATCTGGTTGCCGGAACCTTCAAGATTGGAGGCTCCGATAAGCATAAATTTGCCTATTCGATCTTATCTCGCAAGAATTCTTCAAAAGATGTGGGTTTGACTCGAGAAATAGACGGAGAAATTCTGGAAGAGTTTGATAATGTTGATAGGTTTGTTGCTGATTTGAAGCTTGGTGATAGTGAGAAAGACGAATGGTTCGGAATTAGCTGGGCCACCATGCTTAAAGATAATTTCAGTATTGGGGTATCAACTTTTGTATCAGTTTATAATTGGGGTGGGAATTATAACCTGAATTACTCACGACTCGATACAGAAGCTGACGTAGCCGACTACAAAAACGAGATAAATTTCGACCAAAACTCCTATGGTATTTTCTGGAAGATTGGCCTGGCTTGGCGGTTGTCTAAATTTGATCTTGGATTAAACATTGACCTGCCGTACCTGGAGATACATAGCCAAGGAGAAGTAGATTTTAAAGAAATCCTCTCTGGAATTGGAGGGGGGCAGGATATTTTTCGCTATGCTGACTGGAATGACATAGAGGCCAACCGAAGGGAACCCTTAGGTATTGCAATAGGTGCGGGGTTACCCATAGGGAAAAGTAAAATCCATTTAAAGGTTGACTGGCATGGAAACGTAAGTGAATATGATCGATTGGTGATTCCTGTAATTGATGATTCAGGTGATGAGGTTTCATTTGCTTTCAAGGAAGAACTGAGGTCAGTCATCAATTTTGGTTTGGGTGCTGAAATTTATGCGAGTCAGAAAGTTAGTTTTTATGCAAGTGCAGGTACTGACTTTTCGCCCCTGGTTTCAAACGCAAACATCTTTGACCTGATCGCCAAGAGGAACAGAGACACAAATTTTGATGCTGATTATTTTCATTTTGGATTCGGGATTCAATTAAAATTTAGTCAGACCGAGCTCGCACTTGGAGCAACCTACTCTACGGCTTCAACTGATTTTGAGCGCCCCATCGATTTTCCGGATCCGGGACTAGAAATCCCTAATAATGATGATCCTGCGCGAGTATCTTTTAACAGGTGGCGATTTATGGTGGGCCTGGAAATACCCATATTCGGCCGTAAGGTGAAGATAGAATAATGGATTAAAAAAATTGCGTGAAGAGTTAAATGAATACGAATCGAATTTACAAATAACAATAATTATTAAAAATCAAGACTCATGAAAAAAACTATTCTATTTATCGCCTTACTAGCCGGCAACTTCATTTATGCACAATGGACACAAACAGATTTTGAAACAATAACTGAAAAAATTGATACCGAGTCGAAGTATAAAGTCACTGTATTTATTTACGGCGACTACCTTCGTTAAATGTTTCCGGATAAAGAATTTTACGCAACCATTGAATATGATAAAAACCCTATAGAACTTAGAGAGGAAAGTTTGGTGATCAAACAAGGCAATACGAGTGTAATGGTTTGGTACAGTGATATCACAGCCATAAATTTGGAGAAGATGTATGACACGGCAGCAGGAATGAATGATATTAAAATCACCTTAACAACGGTCATCCGGGGAGACTAAAACTCCCGTTTCTAAATCGATTTATCAAAAAAGACCAGTGACTAAGCTGGTCTTTTTTGTTTTAGAAAATATTTTAATTCTGTGTTCAGAAACATAAGAAGGCGAACTGGAACACTGGGAGTCATGAGAAGATAATATTTTCAAAGATCCATTGAATGAGTGATTTGTAGAACTGTAAAATTAATTTGAACCAGTTTTTCATTCTCAAAATGGACTCTTCGAGGATCACCGCAGATAATCTAATAAGTGATTTCTCCTTCCCCGCTCAGCATCCAGGTCCCTGTCGAATAATCAACGGTGCCATACATGGTTATGCTTCCGGTAGCTCCGTCAAAACGACCACCGGCACTACCGCCCAGGATCGTATAGGGATAATACAAATTCGGCGGATTATCCAGGTCGGGATATGGTGCTCCCATCTCGGTATAAATAACATCACCATTTGCCGCACTTATAAAACCTAATACTCGGCTTATGATATTACCATCCATGTCAACACAAGCCAAATTCTCAACAGTGTATTTGCCAATATGCGTTGCATTGCCGCCCCCTTCAATTACCATTTGCAACGGTGGGTTAGAGTCTGGACAATAACCAGGGTTCGGGACAACACTGAAAGTCCCCGAGGAAGGGTAAAAAACAATTCTTTTGTTTACCGCATTGGCATTGTCACTTTTTGAATAGTAGGCAGGCAGTTCTGCGGGCGCATAGGTGTTAAAATTCTTTACAGTTTTCATCAGAGTTTCCTCCTTGTTTTGGTTCAGGGGAAACTCATTTTCCAAATGGTCTTTCGTACAAGAAGTGATTGTAAAAGCCACTCCGACCAAAATCAACAGAAAATCTTTCATGAGCTAATAGTTTAGGTTATACAATGTTTATGAACCGTTTTTAAGTTCATAACAAGTGTAATCCAAAAACTATAGAACCACTTTGGCACACTTCCCGAATGTTTTGGTATTCGTCCCACCCGGTCAAAATACAAACCTTAATGAAGCTCGCTCGGCGGATAACCAAACTCTTCTTTGAAGCAGGTACTGAAATGGGATAGATTTTTAAACCCGGTATCCTGGGCAGCTTCGGTAACGTTTATTCCTTCCATCTCCATCATTTCTTTTGCTTTGTGCAATCGATAGGATCTGACATACTTTCCAATCGACTGGTCGGTTAGTGCTGAAAATTTTCTGTAAAGTTGAGACTTGCTCATGTTCAGGCTGGCCGCAATATCTTCAACTCCAAAATCCTCATCATCCAGATGACCATTGATTACGTTGTTGATCTTTGAAAAGAATCGCAATTTTCTCCTGTATTCAAGGCTGCCCTGATGCTCAACAGAGGGCAAGATGCCTATTCTGATGCTGCATTTTCAATCTTACAGAGAGTACATTTTTCAATCGAAGCAAGAAGCTCATTTCTCGTTGAAGGGCTTGACAAGGTAATGATCCGCACCGTTTTTTAAGCCCTTCCAGTATCGATTGGATGTCGCCAAGTGCGGTGATAATAATAATCGGAATGTGATCGGTCTCGATGTGATCTTTCAGGATTTTTATCATTTCAAAGCCGTCCATCACAGGCATCATGATGTCGGTAAGTATGATGTCAGGGATGATCTGACGCGATTTTTCAAGTCCTTCCAGACCATTTGACGCCAGGCTGATGACATACTTGTCTTCCAGGGCACTTACTAGATATTCTGTAACTTCGATATTGTCTTCAACAATCAGCAAAACAGGTTTATTCGGTGGTATACTGGGCCGTAATTCCAATTCCTTGTCAGGATGATCGAGGGAGCCGGCCGATGTTAAATCAACAGGTCGCAATTTGGAAATTCCATTGTCCTTTTCTTCAGGTGCATGTTCTGTAATAGGCAGGGAAATTATGAATTCGGAACCCTTTCCCACTTCACTTTGGACACGAATTTCACCTTTCATCAGTTTGACAAGTTCTTTGGTTATCGCCAGGCCCAAACCTGTTCCTGTTGCTCTGAGATTTTTGTCGGAAACCTGGTAAAAACGGTCAAAGATCCGCCTGATGTCCTGTTCTGATATTCCTTGGCCTGTGTCAATTACTCTAATTTCCACGGTTTCAGGAACCTCTTTGGCCAGGCGATTTATTTCAACACGAATCATTCCGCCAGCCGGTGTAAACTTTATGGAATTGGATATCAGGTTGGTCAGGACTTGCAAGAGTTTATCGGGGTCGTAGTCCGTATAAACGGGATTGTCCTTTGCAGTAACCTTCAGTGCTAATTCCTTGTTTTCGGCGAGACCCAGAAAGGAATTTGCTACGTAGCGAACATACTCAGTTATATTCCCATGAATATTCTTGAGTTGGAGACTTCCGGTTTCCAGTTTTGAAATGTCCAGCATTTGGTTAACGAGGTGGAGAAGTATCTGGCCTTGTTCCTTAATTTTTCCAGGTCCTTTTTTCACCCATTTCTCAGGCTGATTCTCAATTTGGTTTGCTATACCTTGTATCACGGTCAAAGGAGTTCTGAATTCATGGGAGATGTTTGTGTACAACCGGGTTTTTTCTTTATCCAGTTTTTTGAGTTGATCTGCCTCTGCTTTTTCAAAGCGTTCGTGATCTTTGATGAAAAACAGCATCAAAAGTAGGATACAGGCATTGATCCACACGGCAAGAGTGACAAAAGCTATCGTATTTGATTCTTGTTGGATGTAATCAGGCGTTGTCAACTGAGGCTGCAGAACACCAATAGCTACAATGGTCAAACAATAAAGCAGGAACAAGAAAATCGTCCACCTGAGATTACCCGCAAGCACGGAACCCAGGGCACAATTCAGACCAATGAAAATATATCCGAGATTGGATGGAAGCCCGCCGACCTGCAGTATGGCAAAAAAAATGACAAGAATGAAATAGGAAAACAAAAGGTTAATTACAAGGTCAAAGCGTTTTGAACTTCGATAAAGAGGCAGGGCAACCACATAACCTGCAAGGAAAGCGAATCCAACCCATTTCAGTGGCCAGAGTTTTAAAACAAAAAGAAATAGAATAACCGAAAAGACAGAGCCGACGAAGGTGACCATCATCCAAATCCATGCCCATCGCTTGCGAAGGAGCATTTCGGAATCTAGTCTCTGATCAAAAAGATATTTGTCAATTCCGGAAACAATTTTGTTGTTACTGAGCATCCTATACTTCGTCTTTTCAGATGTCTTGTACCCTAAATTTAAGAAACATAAAGAACAATTATGCTGGAAAAAAACAAAATCCCGAAGAACGGACGTCCTTCGGGATTTAATGGCATAAATACTTCTGTATCGCCTAAAATTCCCCCTCAAAAACTTAAGCTACACAAATATAACACGATTCTCATTTTTCTGCCATGACAATTGTCATGAACAAAAAAAAGACCTGACTAGTGAGGGGATTGTGGGAAAGTCAGGTCTAGGAAGTTGCATATTGATTAATACGCATTTCCTATAACTCCTTTATCCTTAATTTATTATCGAAAATGTTAAAATTTTGAAACGCAATCCTCGATTTTGCAGGCCATTTGAATTCATTTACCTTTAGCGAATTAAACTCTACTGATATAAAAATGAAATACAATTACCTCCTTTTGGCGGGGCTGATCACCTTCTCAACCGCATTTGCACAGCAGGAAGAATCCTATGACTATTGGGCTCCCAACCGCAAAATGATCCAACACGGGGTGCAGGCCATCCTGACCTGCAACGGGCTTTTCACTTCGAACCGCACCCTCGAACAGGTCTATGACCAGGAGTTGAAGTACCTCAAAAACCCGCTGGGAGATCCCAAAGGTGGACCTTATGAAATCGATTGGGACCGGAAGGCGGTTGCTATAGGCTCCGAAGAAAACGGGCCCGTGATGCGGGCTGCTTTTCGCAAAGGCATCGGATGCATCATCATGGCACCCGACCAGGGCTTTGAAGACATTTCGTCACTTCCTGAGCTGAAGCTCCCCGCGCCGACAGAAGATGCGTCTGCTCTTCCCTGGCCCATGGGGGATCAGGTGGTCACTAATCTTCTCTTCAGGGAGCTGGACTCGAAAAAGCTACAGGAAGCCTCCAATTGGGCATTCGACCGAGAATCTGAAGAACAAGTGACACTGAGTTTGCTGGTCATCTACAAGGGGCAGATCGTCCATGAGCGATATGCCGAAGGGGTTGACATAACCACCAAGACGCGAACCTGGTCGACGGCGAAAAGCATAGCTGCAACCCTTGTCGGTATGTTGGTGGATGAAGGAAAGATGAAGCTCGATGAGTCTCTTGGTTTCGAATGGTTGCCGGAAGCCTCGAAACCCGAGTTGGATCCGAGGAACGAGATCACGCTCCGCGACGCACTTCAGATGTCAAGCGGACTCTACCCGGTCGACAACAGTGGCATGGAATACGCAACTGGGTCCGGCATGGCCTATTGGGCAGGCGCCAGCTCCCACATAGGAGCGCGCAACAGGGCCCTGGTTCGTGAGCCCGGGACGGTTTGGGACTATGAGAACTACGACTGCCTGCTGGCCGTCATGGGCATGAAAAAGGCCCTGGGAGATGATAAAACCTATCACGAGTATCCGCAAAAAGCGCTTTTCGACAAGATCGGCATGCAGAACACCTTTGTCAGCATGGATCGGTTCGGCGATTTCATCTTCAGCAGCCAGGTCTACACCAATGCTCGTGACCTGGGCCGATTCGGACTGCTTTACCTGAACCGTGGAAAATGGGAAGGAGAGCAGATCGTCTCAGAGGAGTGGATCGACTTTGTGACCTCGCCTGCTCCCTCAACCTCGGCGACCGGCAATTTCTACGGGGGTCAGTGGTGGCTCGTGCCCGATGACCGAACCGACGTCCCCAAAACGGCTTATTCCACGGCAGGAAACCGCGGTCAGTACACGATCGTGGTTCCGTCACACGACCTGGTGATCGTTCGCCGCGGCCTGGATTACGGCAAACAGGGCTTTGACCGCTGGGATCTGACCAGAGAGGTGATCAAGGCCATTGAAAGGTAAAACAAGGTTCGCGTTTAATGATTAAAATCATTTTATGTTCTTTCTTTTTTTTCGTACTTTATACTAGTTATTAAGTGCCGCATCATGAAAAAAAATGAACCTATAGCAAGCATCATGACCAAAGAGCTCATTACCTTGAGTTTGAATGACAGCTTGTATTCCGCAGAGAAGAGGATGAAAGTGAATCACATCCGGCACATGCCCGTGGTGGATGGTGATGAATTGATAGGTTTGGTCAGTCTGTCTGACCTGCAGCGCGTCAGCTTTATTGATGCTTACAGCAAGGAAGGAACAGAGGATACACCTGTATATAATATGTTGAGCATTCGGGACCTGATGATCAAGAATCCGCTGACGGCAAGTCCGAAAACGACCATCTTAGAGGTTTCGAAGCTCCTGGCGAGCAAAGAGTTTCACTCTTTGCCCGTGGTAGACGAAGGGAAACTGGTGGGAATCATTACCACAACAGATCTATTGCACTATTTTATTGAATTGTGCTGATCTAACATGGCGGCGATATCGTGGAGTGGTTTCTGCCAGTTTCTAATCAAGATGAGATTATTCATTTTACTTATTCTCACCAGCCTGCTTTTTTCGGGCGGGCTGAATGCTCAAACAGTTACCGGATTTGTCTATGACAAGGAGACCCGTGACCCACTTGTGGGCGCCTCGGTGTACATGGACAATTCGACTATCGGCACCTCAACCGATTTTGACGGGGCGTTTGAAATTGCCATTCCTGAGGGGATTGAGTCTTCCTTCGTGGTTTCCTTTGTCGGATATGCGACGCTTGTTCGTTCTAAACCCGATGGGTCTCAAACGCTGAAGCTTTATCTCGAACCTGACTCGAATCTTTTGGAGGAAGTTGTTTTGTCTCCCGACGATGACTGGCCGAGGGAGCTGAAGCTGGCCGAATTCAAAAAGCACTATCTCGGGACCTCACTCCGCGGGAGGAGGTGCACCATCCTGAACGAGGACGACCTGACCCTGACTTTCAGCAAAAAACGCAAACGACTCTATGCCCGCACAAAGGCCCCCCTTTTGATCGAGAATCGTCAATTGAAGTATCTGATCACGGCTGATCTGAGGGCCTTCGGACTGGGCTACAGCAAAGTCAGTCGAAACAAAAAGAACCTGGTCTCCTCCGGGGTGATCTACAAAGGAATGAATCGCTACAAGAGCCTTGACTCGTTGAATTCCCCGGCTGTAAAGCAGGCCAGGCAGCAGGCCTATTTCGGTTCCGTTCTTCATTTTATGCGGGCACTCAGGGCAAAAGACCTCTTCGCTCAGGGCTATCGCATCAGGTACCAGGGTAAATTCATAGATCCGGGAGACAAAATCTCGGTAATTCCACAACAAGGAACCGACAAGGTCGTGGTTCGACTGGCCGACAATATCGAGATTCTTTACGGAGGGAAGGAGCTTTCTGTCATGGAGGTGGTGTCCAACACGTTCTACATCGACAGCCAGGGCAATCACAGCCCGATCGACAAGGTTAGATTCGGGGGCGTCATGGGTGACCAGAGAATGGGGGATGCCCTGCCCAATGACTACCTGCTGCAAACAAGGTCAAAGAATTGACTTTTTTATTCTTCAAGAAACAACCTGACCTTCTGAACAATGGTGTCGGCCAACTTGAATTTGGATTCTACGGTCCATCCCGCCACATGAGGACTGAGCAACACTTTCTCTGACTTGATGAGCTTTTGAAATCCTTCAGGCAACTTGTCATCCGCAAAGAAATCCTCAAACGACGTTTTCTCATATTCAAGCACATCCAGGCAGGCTCCGAGTACTTTGCCCGATTCAATGGCTTTCATGAGATCCGAGGTGGCAACTGCCGACCCCCGGGCGGTGTTGATCAGGTAAAAGGGATGTTTGAAGCGGTTGATGAATGAAGTATTGACCATGCCAACGGTCAGTGGGGTTTGAGGCGTGTGCAGCGAAAGAACTTCAGCTTTGTCGAACAGGGTTTCCAGGGGCACCTGTTGTGCATTTTCGTCTCCGACACCTTCCTTGATGTCATGGCAAAGAACTTCGCAATCGAATCCGCGGAGCTTTTTGGCAAAGGCCTTGCCCATGTTCCCGTACCCGATGATGCCCACGGTTTTGCCCTCGAGCTCGAGGCCCCGGTTCTCTTCTCTTCTCCAGAGCCCGTTTCGAATTTCGTTGTCGGCCTGCTTCAATTTGTTGAACATTGCCAGGATCATGCCCAGGGCGTGCTCTCCCACAGCGTTTCGGTTGCCTTCCGGGGCGGCAATCAAACGGATGCCTTTCTGCTCTGCATAATCGGTATCAATGTTCTCCAGGCCGGCCCCAACCCTGCCAATGAATTTCAGATCGGTGGCCCTGTCTAAAAAAGACTTGTCAATGGAGAATCGGCTCCGAATCACCAGCCCCTGGTAGCCAGAGATCTTGTTCTCGATCTCGGCTTTCGATGAGGTGTAATCTTCATCGCATTGGAGGTCAAAGGCGCGCAGGCCTTCGATCAAATGGGGATGATTCGTGTCTACAAACAGGACTTTCACAGGTTCAGAGAAAAATAGATTTGTCGTTCACCGGGTCCAATTTGTCGTTTCCCGGACTATGTCCGAAAATTACCAATTTTTGGGCCATTCACGCCCAAATTATTTAACAAAGTTGTTTAATTTTAGGAAATTAAATATGAAACTACATGCTTAAAAGATTCCTCTTTTTCACTTGTTTGCTGGCGGGGTTCAGCCTTTTTGCCCAGGACTATTACTACGGAGAATACCAACCTTTTGACAGTTCGATTCCGAGCCCGGAAGAGTTCCTCGAGTACCCCATAGGGGATTATCACACTCGACATGACCTCGTGGTTGCTTACCTGACGAAACTGGCAGAGGTCTCCGACAAAGCCTCGATCAGCATGTATGGAAAAACCCATGAGAACAGAAAGCTCGTGATCCTGACCATCGGAACACCCGAGAATCTCGATAATCTGGAAGCCATACGGGCGAAGCACCTGCAGGTGGTTGATCCGAATACCGATGTGACTGACTTTTCAGACCTGCCTCTGTTCGTCAATCTCGCCTATGGGGTCCATGGAAATGAACCCTCCAGCACGGAAGCAGCTCTATTGACAGCATACACCCTGGTCGCATCAGAAAGCCCCCAGGTAAAAGAATTCCTGGAAGAGACCATCGTGTTTATTGACCCGACCATCAACCCGGATGGAAGGGATCGCCATACCAATTGGGCCAACACCTATCGGGGCGATCCTCTGATTTCTGACCAGTACGACATCGAGCACAATGAAGGCTGGCCCCGTGGCCGGACGAACCACTACTGGTTTGACCTCAACCGGGATCTCCTGCTCGGGGTGAACCCTGAAAGCACGGGCCGATTGAAATGGTACCATGACTGGTATCCCAATGTCGTGACCGACTTTCACGAGATGGGTACCTCCAGCACCTACTTCTTCGAGCCGAAAAACAAATCGGCCTCTTTGAACCCGATCACCCCGGCTGATAACAGGAATGTGTTGAACAAAGTGTTTGCCGAGCAGTATTCCGCTGATCTCGACAAGATCGGCTCCCTGTATTTCACCGACGAGGTCTATGACTCGACCTATCCGGGTTACGGTTCCACCTATATGGATCTTCAGGGATCACTGGCATTGCTGTTCGAGCAAGCGAGCTCGCGAGGGCACCTTCAGGAGACACCGACAGGGGAGATCAGTTTTGCCTTCACGATTCGCAATCAATTCGTCTCGAGCATGGCGACCCTAAAGGCTGCTGTCAAGAACAAGGACCTGCTGTACGGGTATCAGAACGATTTTTTCAAAAAATCGCTTCAAAAGGCCGGCAGTTCCAAGGTCAAGGGCTATGTGTTCGGGGACAACCATGACAGGAACCGTAACAAATCCTTCATTGACGTTTTGCTCAAGCACCAAATTGAGGTGTATCCGCTAAACCAGGACACCCGTGTCAAAGGAAAGACCTACAAGGCAGGCCGTTCGTATGTGGTTCCCACGTATCAGAAGCAATATTACATGGTGCAATCCCTTTTCGAGACCTACAGCAAATATAGAGACAGCGTCTACTACGACACCTCTGCCTGGTCGATGGTGAACTTTTACAATATGCGTGGCAATGAGCTGGGCAAAGTTCCCGGAACGGGTGAAAAGCTGAACTGGGAAACCAATAAAGTTGACGTTGAGAGCGTCTCAGAGGCCTCCTACGCCTATGTTATCCCTTATGACGACTACTATGCCCCGGCATTTCTCTATCAGCTCCTGGACCGCGGAATCGTGGTCAAGACTTCCGTCAAGCCCTTTGGCATGGAGATCGCCGGCCAGAACGTGGATTTCGGGCGGGGAACCCTCATGGTGCCTGTTGCCGAGCAGCCTGATGATTTGCGCGATGGTTTGAATCAAATCATCAATGAGCTATCTTCTGAGTTTTCAGTGCAGGCTTATTCGGTCAACACGGGTTGGACCGACAAAGGGAATGGTTTGGGAAGCAGAAGCCTCCTGGCAGTCAATCGTCCGAATGTCATGATGGTGGTCGAGGGCACCGTGCGAAGTTACGAAGCCGGAGAGGTCTGGCATTTGTTTGAAAATAGAATGAAGATGCCCCTGGTCAAAGTTCCCGAGAGCATATTCTACAAGACAGAGCTCGATCGCTACAATGTCATCATCATGGTCTCAGGGACCTACAAGCTGCTGAACAAGCGTGAAAGAGAAAGATTGAAGGCCTGGGTGGCTGATGGCAATACCCTCATCACAACGGCTAAGGCAAGCTCCTGGGTGGTTGAGCAAAAACTGGTCAGCGAAAAACTGGTCAAGAAAAAGGATTCTTTGTCAGAGTCCAATAGAATGGATTACGGCGACTCCAGGGGCAGCATCGGAAAACAGAATATCGGGGGAGCCATCTTCGCCGTGGATCTTGACCTGACCCATCCCATCGGATTCGGCTATACGGATCGCTTCTTGCCCGTTTACAAGAACAACCAGGTTTGGCTTGCTCCAAGCAAGAACAGGTTCTCAACAGTGGCCAAGTACACCGCGGATCCGCATATCGATGGCTACATCACTCCTGAAAACCTGGAGTTGATGAGCCAATCGGCCTCGATCATTGTGAGCAAGGTCGGCAAGGGCAGGGTTGTGATGTTCGCAGACAACCCCAACTTTAGAAGCGCCTGGTACGGCACGAATAAGCTTTTGATGAACGCCGTTCTTTTCGGGGACCAGATCAAAGTTCCAAAATAGGCCGCACTGGAGCCGGTGCATCAATAAAAGGGTCAAATAAAAAAACTCCAGAGAATCTCTCTGGAGTTTTTGTTTTTTTAACAAACGCGATAAAGTTCGCTTCGCTACGCCTAATTGTTCAGCGCTTCCGCACCGCCGACGCCTAACTGTTCAGCGCTTCCGCACCGCCGACAATTTCTAAAATTTCGTTGGTGATCGAAGCCTGTCTCGCTTTGTTGTAAACCAACAGGAGCTCGTCGCGCAATTCGGTCGCGTTGTCGGTCGCTTTGTGCATCGCAGTCATACGAGCACCGTGCTCTGCGGCCAGGGAATCCCTGAGGGCCTTGAAGAGCTGGATTTTCAATGACTTTGGGATCAGGCCTTTTACAATCTCCTCCTTGTTCGGTTCGAAGATATAGTCCGTATTGTTGTCTGTCCCTGATTCGGGCGGAACAATGGGCAAATATTGCTCATGCGTAATGATCTGGGTCGCGGCGTTTTTGAAACGGTTGTAAACGAGCTCGATCTTGTCAAACTCTCCACTTTCAAATTTGTCCATAAGATCTTCAGCAATCGGAGCCACGTTCTCAAAGGTCAGGTCGTCAAAGACTTCACCTTCATCGCGATAGATGTCAAAGTTCTTTTTGAGAATGTCATTTCCTTTCTTCCCAATGGTAAGAACGGTCACTTTTTTCCCGGCGTATTTTGAGGCTGCGATATGAGCCACCTCTTTGCTGATGGACGAGTTGAAACCGCCGCACAGACCCCGGTTTGACGTGATGGCCACGATCAATACCCGATCGTCTCCTCTCTGAACCGTAAAGGCCCCGCCATCCTCCATGTCAAGGGTTGCGCTGAGATTCTGGAGAAGCTCGCTCAACTTGTTTGAATAGGGCCTCATCTGCACGATGGCATCCTGGGCTTTTTTCAATTTCGCGGCAGAAACCATCTTCATCGCGCTCGTGATTTTCATCGTTGAGCCAATCGAAGAGATCCTGTTGCGTATTTCCTTTAAGTTCGCCATGTATTAACTACTCCTTAAGAATTGGTTGAACTTGCTTTTATCTCTGGAACTTTGCAGCCACTTCAACGGCTACTTTTTCCAGAATATCCGTTACCTCATCCGTAAGCTTGCCTTCTTTCAGGGTTTTCAAGGCATCGGCATGTTTGTTCTTGAGGAACTCGAGGTAGTCTCTTTCAAATTCCTTTACACTTTCCACCGGCACGGATTTCAACAGGTCCTTTGAACCCGCGTAAATGATCGCAATCTGGTCCTCCACGGGGAAAGGATCGTTCTGAGACTGTTTCAGGATCTCCACGTTTCTCTTTCCTTTTTCAATTACGCTCATGGTAGCCGCATCAAGGTCAGAACCGAATTTGGCAAACGCTTCCAGTTCGCGATACTGCGCCTGGTCGAGTTTGAGTGTGCCGGATACCTTCTTCATCGACTTGATCTGTGCGTTACCACCTACCCGTGAAACCGAGATACCCACGTTGATCGCTGGACGAACCCCTGAGTTAAAGAGATCCGACTCGAGGAAGATCTGACCGTCGGTGATCGAGATCACGTTTGTTGGAATATAGGCTGAAACGTCTCCGGCCTGTGTCTCAATGATCGGAAGAGCTGTCAAGGAACCACCACCTTTTACCTTGCCTTTCAAGGAAGCAGGTACGTCGTTCATTTGAGATGCAATTTCGTCATCGTTGATCACCTTGGCTGCTCTTTCGAGAAGTCTTGAGTGCAGGTAGAATACGTCACCTGGATAAGCCTCACGTCCCGGAGGTCTTCTCAAAAGGAGGGAAACCTCACGGTAGGCAACAGCTTGTTTGGAAAGATCATCATAGATGATCAGAGCAGGTCTTCCTGTATCTCTGAAGTACTCACCAATCGCTGCTCCAGCAAAAGGAGCATAGAACTGCATTGGCGCAGCATCTGAGGCATTTGCCGCTACGATCGTAGTGTAGGCAAGAGCACCTTTCTCCTCCAGGTTTTTTGCAATTCCTGCTACTGTTGAACCTTTCTGGCCGATGGCAACATAGATACAGTAAACGGGTTCGCCAGCATCGTAGAATTCTTTTTGGTTGATGATCGTATCAATCGCAACGGTGGATTTTCCTGTTTGACGGTCACCGATGATCAATTCACGCTGACCACGTCCGATAGGGATCATCGCGTCAACCGCTTTCAATCCTGTCTGAAGCGGTTCAGAAACTGGCTCACGAAAAATTACACCCGGCGCTTTTCTCTCAAGTGGCATTTCAAAAGTCTCTCCTTCGATCGGTCCTTTACCGTCGATCGGGAATCCGAGTGTGTCAACGACACGGCCCAAAATTCCTTCACCGACATTGATCGATGCAATTCGCTCTGTACGCTTCACTGTAGCGCCTTCACGGATGGCTGTAGACTCTCCGAGCAATACCACACCGACATTGTCCTCCTCCAGGTTAAGAACAATACCTTCCAAACCTCCTTCAAACTCCACAAGTTCTCCGTACTGAACGTTTGACAGGCCATAAACACGGGCAATACCGTCACCGATCTGCAAAACTGTTCCGATTTCATTCAAAGTGGCTTTTCCTTCGAAGCCTATGAGTTGTTCTTTTAAAATTGCTGATACTTCAGCTGGTTTTATTGTTGCCATTTCAATCGATTATATTCTTCGTTATAATTTAGATATGTATTCGTTGTCTTCAAATTGAGACAAGAGATCTTCCAATCTGTAGGTCACGCTCGAATCGTATTCCTTGTCTCCTACGCGGAGCACAAATCCCCCGATGATAGAAGGATCCACCACATTGACAAGCGATACTTTCGTGTCAACTGACTCGTGAACTCTTTTCAGGATGGCCTTCTCGAGTTCTTTGGTCAAAGGAACGGCGGTGGTCACTTGCGCGACTTCGACGCCCTTCATGAAATCGTAGATCACGATGTATTCCTTCGCAACCAGAGGAAGCAGGTTCAATCTTTTATTCTCAATGAGAACGTCGATCAATCCTTTGGTGATTCCGTTGATTCTCTTCTTGAAAACTTCGACCAAAACAGATCTCTTGGCCGCAGATTTGATGATCGGGCTCTTGAGCATGATCTCGAGATCATGATTCGCTTCAATCGTGTCCCGAATCAGGATCATGTCCTTGTCGACCTCTTCGGCCAGGTTTTTTTCCTTGGCCAGGTTCAGGGTCGCCTTGGCATAACGTAAAGCAGCTCTGGTTCCTATCATGATCTTATTATAGTTTTGCTTCCTTCAGCATTTTCTCGATGAGCTCAACTTGCTTGTCCTTTTGGGAAAGCTCATCCTTGATAATTTTCTCCGCAATCCCGATTGAAAGTTCGGCCACCTGGTTTCTGAGTTCGGTGATGGCAGCGAGCTTCTCGTTCTCGATCGTCGCTTTAGCCTGCTCGATGATCTTGCTTGCCTGAGCTTTCGCCTCGTCTCTGGCCTCGGTGATCATGTTCTCCTTCATGCCTCTTGCTTCCTTGAGCATGGCATCTCTTTCGGCACGGGCCTCCTTTACGATTTGCTCATTGCTCGATTTGAGCTCAACCATTTCCTGGCGCGCCTTTTCGGCTTCATCAAGGGCATTCTTAATTCCTTCTTCTCTGCTGTTCAGGGCATCCAGAATGGGCTTCCATGCGTACTTTTTCAAAAGAAAAAGCAGGATGATGAACAAAAGGGTCTGCCAGAAAAAAAGTCCGAATGAAAAATCGTTGATTAACTTTTCCATGTTGTTGTTATCAGGGTTTAACGAGTGTCAGATTTGTAATTTTAATTTAAGAACAATAGCTATAACCAACCGTTATAGCTATTGTGCCTGTTGAGATTAAACTGCAAAAAGTGCAGCAAAACCAATACCTTCAATAAGCGCCGCTGCAATAAGCATTGCTGTTTGAATTTTACCTGTAGCTTCAGGCTGACGAGCGATGGCGTCCATTGCTGAACCACCAATTCTACCGATACCGATACCGGCACCAATTACAACCAATCCTGCACCTACAATAGCTGGAATCTCCATAGTGTATAAATTAAAAATTAAACATTCAACTTAGTGTGCCTCATCATGTTCGTGCTCTTCGACGGCAAATCCGAAGTAGAGGGCTGAAAGCATGGTGAAGATATAGGCCTGCAACAATGCGACCAGCAATTCAATCATTGAAATGGCAAAGGCGAGCACGAATGAAAGCCCCGAACCGATCCAGTTCTTGAATACAAATATCAACCCTACCAGGCTCATCAATACGATGTGTCCTGCCATGATGTTCGCATACAAACGAATCATCAGTGCAAAGGGCTTGATGAAAACTCCCAGCAATTCGATGGGAGCCAATATGATTTTCATCGGAACCGGTACACCCGGCATCCAAAAAATGTGTTTCCAATAATTTTTGTTCCCCGAAAACTGCGTGATCAGGAAAGTCAGCAAAGCCAGGGCAAAAGTAACGGCGATGTTTCCTGTGACATTAATTCCCAGCGGGGTCAATCCGAAAAGGTTCAAAAACCAAACGAAGAAGAAGACAGTAAGCAAAAAGCTCATGTACTTCTTGTAGTGCTTCTCTCCAATGTTGGGGATTGCTATCTCATCGCGAATGTAAACCACGATAGGCTCGAAAAAGCGGCCGGCTCCTGTGGCAATCGGTCCTTTCTTGAAGGATTTGGCCAGACCCGTGAACAACAACAACATCAAAATCCCTGTGATGATGATCATGAACACGCTTTTGGTGATCGAGAAGTCGAGTGGTTTTACATTGGTCGGATGGTGGTGATCATCAAAAGCAAGCGAGCCTTCCGCATCCGTTCTGTACACCTTGTTGTGGTAAAGTTTGTAGAATTTTCCGTTGCTTTCGGCAACTGTTTCCCCGTGATGAAATTTTGAAGAAGAGAAAACGTGGAGCCCCTCATCGATCAAAATGACAGGCAATGGAAAGCCATAGTGCTTGTTCGCTTCGGTATCACTGAACAGGACAAAATCGTAAGCGTCCTGGATGTGGTGGTTGATACTTTCTTTGATTTCTGTTTTTATATGAACTTCCTCAGGGGTTCCCTCATGCTCTTCATGCTGTGCGTTTGCAGTCAAACCGAAAACTAAAACCGTGATTGTAAGGAATTTTGCTAAAAACTTACTTTGCATCTTTCGCGAGTTATATTGGCTATAAAAAATCGGTGCAAATGTAATATTTTTATTTGGTACGAAACGAATTCTAAATCTATTTTTTTAGAAATTTGATGATGCCTGAAGTCTCGAGTATCAGGCTGATTGCGTAGGGGATGAAGAAGGCCCCGAATTCTGCATTCGACATCTCGCCATCGAGTTTGTAGGAGGGGTAGAAAAGAATAAAAAAGAAAAGGAATTTCAAGAGGCTTCCACCCATATAGAGAAATCCCAATTGGGAAGTCATTTTCTCCTGAAGCAGGTACAGCGCTCCGTAAATGGCCACAGCGAGGATGTAATTGACCGAGTAGGCGAGTAGGATCTTGTTGTCCCACATGGGCAGCCCAAATCCCTTCAGGATGAACAGATGCATTGCAAGCGCAGCGAGAAGAAGCGCCAGCAGAAGCAGGGAGAATTTCAGGAAGTCATTCATTTTAACCGTCGAGGTTCTTGATCTGTCTCAACAGACTGTAAAAGGACAGGACCACCCCGGCCAGGGTACATACAATCGTGTAGGTGTTGGCGTCTCCGTATTTGGCATCCAACCATTTTCCCAAATAAGCTGCCAGATAGATGGTAATACCCATTTGCAGGCCGATGCCGGTCAGGGCAATATACCTGTTAAGCCGTTTTTTTGGTTTCTTCACCTTTGTTCTGCATTACTTTAACCGAACCCTTCATTGCACAGGTTGCATTGAACGAAGCTCCCGGTTCTACAGAAAGTTTGCCCATGATCACGTCACCACTGATGTCTGCAGTACTTTTGAGTGAAAGGATCTCATTGACGATCAATTTCCCCGAAAAGGACCCTTCGATGTCTGCATGGTTGCACTCGACGGTACCATTGACAAGCCCGTCTTTCCCGATGACGACTCTGCCGCTTGTTTTGATCGTGCCTTCAATTTTCCCATCGACTCTGAAGTCTCCGTCAGACTTGATGTCACCTACTAGCGAAGTGTTTTTGGCAATGATGTTTCGTTCTCCGATTGGATTCTGATTTTCTTTTTTGTCGTTGAACATAATTGGATAGTTTTTAGTTTTGGTCATTTTGGATTTCTGTCATCTGATTCAGTTTCTCCAGGGCTGCCTCGGCATGATCACTTTCTTCCGTATTGGGATAGTTGATGATCACGTCGTTCAGTTTGTTCTCGAAGGCCTCTTCACCATCGGTTTTGAGCAAAAGAAATGCTTTGAGCAATTCTAATTTGGCCTCGATTTCCTGCCCCTGGAATTGTTCCAGTGCTCCATTTACGGTCGTAAGTGCATATTGATATTCCTCTTCCTCATAGCAAATGAAAGCAGATTTATAAATGGATTCCGGGCTATCCTCATCATTCGAGCTCTCAGTCAGGCTTTTCGGGTTTCGAATGATTTCGGCATAACGCGAATCCGGATAATTAGAAACGATTTCTTCCCGGTATTTATTGCTCTTCTGCTCGTCAAAATTTGCATAAGTTTTGTAGAGGTGATATTTGGCGGGTAGGATCAGGTTTTCTATGGGGTCCTTTTCCAGGAAATTTTCAAAGTTTTCAGCGGCAACCGGGTAGTCCCCGAATTGCTCTTTGTAGATGAGTCCGAGGTTGTAATAGGCGTCGTTTCGCAAGTATCGGATGCTGTCTATTTCCGTTCGTGAGGTCGGGATCTGCGACTTGTAAAAATCCACGCTGAAAAGCGCACTGGTATCCACCTGCACTTCATTTTCGTCCGAAACGAGACCCTGGCTTATGCCCGGGTTCTGGGAAATCAGCCAAAAATCCCCATAAGGCCGCTGGCCGTACTTGACCTGGAACTGCTGTTTTCCTATGCCGACCACCTGTGGATTGTAGAAATAGAACTTGCCGCCTGCATCGTAGTTCTGGGCGTTCGCGGTAAAGGTGCCCAAACCGAGGCTGGCCTGATTCTGCTCTTCGAGCATGCGCTGGGCTTCCATTTTGGCCTTGAGGTCTTCGATATAGGCATTGAAATATCGATCCTGATCTTCCTCGGACATCTCCGTCAGGCTCAAAATGCTGTCGTTTGTCTTGGCGATGCCTTCATAGAGGATCACGTCGTTCAGGCTCTCCCGTTTTCGAATGATTCTGCGCATGCGCCTGGTATTCTTGTCTATAGGGATCTGAAGCAAGCTGTCGTAATAGGCTCCGGCGAGTTCGAACTGGTTTCGATTGAAATAGAGTTCACCCATTTGTTCGTACGACATGCTTTTCTGGAAAGGCTTTCGCGTGTTTTTCCGCAAGGAAAGCTCCAGGAAATTTTCGGCCCGATCTTCATTCCCCCCAGCAAGGGCCAACATGCCCGCCATATAGTAAAGCTCGTCCAGGTAGGGCCGGTTGTCCCGATCTTCAATAAGGTCCTGCAAGGTGTAGACGATCATGGCAGTGCTGTCTGCCTCACTGTAGTTCTTGGCTCGCTCAATGGCGGCGTGAACCTGGTACTTTCTAGGTATTTTCTTCATATAGGTGAGGGCGTCGAACACCATGTTCGAGGAATCGATCTTGTTCTCCTCCCGGTAGATCTGCCCCAGGATGAACAGGTTTCTTGCCCCCTGTCCCGGATCCTCAAAATACAAGGTGGATTTTTTCAAATGGTCCACGACGCGATGGGTGCTGTCGAGCTGGGTGTAGGCCATGGCCATGGCGGTATGCGCCCTTTCATATTCCAACTCTGTCAACTCCAGGCTGCGCAGCACGGATCTCAGGGTCTCTATGGCGAGCTCCTCGTTCTGTAGCCTGACATGCGCCTTGGCTTTCCAGATCTTGGTCTCACGATAGCGGCTGGCGTTGGGATAGTTTTCAATTCCGAAGTTGAATGCTTCCAGGGCCGGCACGAAGCGCTGCAGGTAATACCTGGATTTTCCAAGCAGAAGATAGGCTTCGTCAATCTGGTTGTTTCGCTCAAGGCCGTCTATGACCATCGAGTGCTTTTGCACCGATTTGACTGCTTTTTCTTCGGCTTTTTCAAAACCGGTAGCCTCTCCTTCATCAGGGAGCTGCTGTCCGGGAAGCGGGATCCGGTCTTCTTCGATTTCAAGGGGTTCGATGGGCAGGCGTTCCCAGAAATTGTCTTCATAAGAATCGTCGAGCTCCTTCTTGGCCTCCTCAAAAGCGATGTTCCCGTTGTAAATTACGTTGTATTTGGTCGACATGGCATGCCCCGTACGATTCAGAAACGTGTCCTTTTTCGTCGAGCAGTTCCAAATGAGCATCAGAAGCGCGCAGCCTAGAAAGACGGCGCCGTTCTTCATCGCTTTTGCCATGCGCTGTAGTTGAGTTCTATTTATACTTTTGAGGGGAAGGATAAAGTTACGAATCGTAAACGAACTTTCCGAACTCACTTGTGATTGTGAGTTTCTTTCCCCTGTTTTTTTCCACTCTTCCGATCACCTGTGCGTCGATGTTGAAAGACCGGGAGATTTGGATCAGATCTTCGGCAATTGCCGCCGGAACGTAGAGTTCCATGCGGTGACCGCAGTTGAACACCTGGTACATCTCCTTCCAATCGGTCTTGGACTCACTCTGGATCAATCTAAATAACGGGGGAACATCAAATAAATTATCTTTTACAATATGGAGGTTGTCAACAAAATGAAGCACTTTGGTCTGGGCTCCTCCACTGCAGTGCACCATGCCGTGTATCTGTTCTCTGTGCTTCTCAAGCATTTCCCTGATCACGGGCGCGTAGGTGCGGGTGGGCGAGAGCACCAGTTTGCCTGCATCCAAAGACACGCCTTCCACCGTATCGGTAAGGCGCGTACTGCCCGAATACACCAGCTCCTCCGGAACGTCATGGTCATAGCTTTCCGGGTATTTTTTCGCAAGGTATTTTTCGAAAACATCATGACGGGCACTTGTAAGTCCGTTGCTTCCCATGCCTCCGTTGTATTCACTTTCGTAGGAGGCCTGCCCGAATGAGGCCAGTCCGACGATGACATCACCCTCCGCGATTCGGGCATTGTCGATGACGTCACTTCTTTTCATTCGGGCCGTTACCGTAGAGTCTACGATGATTGTTCTTACCAGGTCGCCCACATCCGCTGTTTCGCCGCCCGTTGATTTGATGTTGACCCCGAACTGCGCAAGCTCCGTGAGCAATTCCTCCGTTCCATTGATGATGGCCGAGATCACCTCCCCGGGAATCAGGTTCTTATTGCGTCCTATAGTGGAAGAGAGCACGATATTGTCTGTGGCTCCGACACAGAGCAGGTCGTCCACATTCATGATCAGGGCGTCCTGGGCAATGCCTTTCCATACGCCCAGGTCCCCGGTTTCTTTCCAGTACATGTAAGCCAGTGAGGACTTGGTTCCGGCTCCGTCGGCGTGCATGATCAGGCAGTAGTCCTCGTCTCCTGTAAGGTAATCCGGAACAATCTTGCAGAAAGCCTTCGGAAAAAGACCCTTGTCTACATTCTTGATCGCGTTGTGAACATCTTCCTTTTGGGCAGAAACCCCTCTCATGCTGTATCGGTTGTCCTTGGCCGTCATTTTTTCACCTTATTGAATAAATATAGATACTTTTTGTCGTAATCGATGATTGCCTTGCCTTTGATCAGGATGTCAGCCCCGATGATCCCATTTACAGGTTCGGCATTCTGCTTTTCAAGGGCATTGTTGATATGCTGCAGGTCGATCAGGATCAACTCGGTTCGCTTCAATCTGAACTTCCCGATCTCCAGGGTGTTTTTGCGAGACATCAGGGTATCGATCTCGCTGGGTCCGGCTCCGCTGGCCTTGTGTTCGGACTCTTCGGCCAAAAGGTTGAAGTCCTCGGCATCCTCGATCCCTATGCATGATTTGGAAGCGCCGGTATCCAGAATGAATCGCCCCCTGGTGCTGTTGATTCTTGCCTTTATTTCAAAGTGATTCGTGATCGTCTTTTTCAGTTTGACCCTGACATAGCCCTGCTCCGCGAGAAAATCCCTGAGTTGATGCATGATCAGATCACCGATTTGAACTGTTCCAAAAACCGGATGTCGTTTTCATAGAACATGCGGATGTCAGGAATCTGGTAGAGAAGCATGGCAATGCGCTCAATCCCCATTCCAAAGGCATAGCCCGTATATTTTTCGGGATCGATCTTTGTGTTCTTCAAAACATTTGGGTCGACCATTCCGCAACCCATGATTTCCAACCAGCCTGTTCCTTTCGTGATCTTATAATCGGTTTCCGTTTCGAGACCCCAATAAATATCAACTTCAGCACTGGGCTCGGTAAACGGGAAATACGAAGGTCTCAAACGGATTTTCGATTTGCCGAACATTTCCTTGGTGAAGTAGAGCAGGGTCTGCTTGAGGTCGGCAAAAGACACATCGGTATCGATGTAAAGTCCTTCGATCTGGTGAAAGATGCAATGTGACCGGGCCGAAATGTCCTCATTTCTGAACACACGTCCGGGTGAGATGGTTCGAATGGGCGGCTTGTGACTCTCCATATAGCGAATCTGCACGGAAGAGGTATGAGTCCGCAGCAAGGTGTCGGGGTTCTTCTCGATGAAAAAGGTGTCCTGCATGTCCCGAGCCGGATGGTATTCGGGAAGATTGAGGGCTGTGAAGTTGTGCCAGTCATCCTCGATCTCCGGACCTTCGGAAACCGTAAAGCCGATTTTCGAAAAGACGTCCACAATTCGGTTCTTGACGATCGAGATCGGGTGACGTGCCCCAAGCTCTACCGGGAGACCGGGCCGGGTGAGATCTCCGTATTTTTTGGATTCGGTGGAATCTGCGCTGAGAGCTTCCTTCAACTCATCTACCTTTGAACTCGCTTTGGAGCGCAGGTCATTCAGGGCCTGGCCAATTTCTTTTTTCTGTGCGGGTTCGACCGTTTTGAACTCACCGAACAATTGTTTGAGCAATCCCTTGCTCCCCAGAAACCGGATGCGAAATTCCTCGATTTCCTTTTCACTTTGGGTTGTAAATTGCTGTATTTCAGCTACTAGTTCTTCAATTTTTGCCTTCATCTCTTCGAGTAGAAATAGATCGCAAATTTACATCTTTTTGCGAGATAGGGGGTTTCGGGAACTGCAAATTTGAGGCCCGAACCATCCCTCTCTTCAATGGTTAATAAAAGTTTGAAAAATTCGAAAAATTGACCCCACTTTTGCTGTATGATATTGAGAATTTAATTAATTTTGCTATGAAAAAATTTCATTTCTATAATTTAATCCTCGTAAAATTATGAAGTCAAAAATTGATGCCTTTATGCAAGAAGTAGAGGCGCGGAACGGTCACGAACCGGAATTTATGCAAGCAGTTCAGGAAGTGGCTGAGACAGTCATACCATACATTGTAACGCAAGACATCTACCACGGCAAGAACATCCTGATGCGAATGGTGGAGCCTGAAAGAGCGGTGACTTTTCGAGTCTCCTGGGTAGACGACCAGGGAGAGATCCAGGTCAATAGGGGTTACCGTATCCAGATGAACTCGGCTATAGGACCCTACAAGGGCGGTTTGCGTTTTCACCCTACTGTGAATATGAGCATACTGAAGTTCCTTGCTTTTGAGCAGGTGTTCAAGAACAGCCTGACCACGCTGCCCATGGGTGGCGGAAAGGGAGGATCCGACTTCGATCCCAAAGGGAAATCTGACGGTGAGATCATGCGCTTTTGCCAAAGCTTTATGAGCGAGCTCTATCGCCATATCGGTCCAAACACGGATGTGCCTGCCGGCGACATTGGTGTTGGAGGCCGTGAGATCGGATATCTGTATGGCATGTACAAACGACTTAAAAATGAATTTACCGGGGTTTTGACCGGAAAGGGAATGTCCTGGGGAGGATCCCTGATCCGTCCGGAGGCGACAGGATATGGAACCGTATACTTTGCCGACAGCATGCTGAAAATGAAAGACGATTCCTTCGAAGGCAAGACAATTCTTGTTTCGGGCTCGGGTAATGTAGCCCAGTACGCCACGGAAAAAGCAACCCAGTTGGGCGGAAAGGTTGTGACCTTGTCCGACTCGGGAGGATATGTTTATGATCCCGACGGAATTGACAAGGAGAAACTGGCCTACGTCATGGATCTCAAGAATGTAAAAAGAGGCAGGATCAAACAATATGTAGAGAAGTATCCGGGTGCGAAATATCACGCAGGAAAAACCCCCTGGCACGAAAAATGTGACATTGCCTTGCCCTGTGCCACACAGAACGAGCTTGACGGAGAGGATGCCAAAGCGCTTATAAAAAATGGGTGCCTTTGCGTTAGTGAAGGAGCGAATATGCCTTCAACGCCCGAGGCGGTTCATGCCTTCCAGGATGCAAAAATCCTTTATGCCCCGGGTAAAGCCTCCAACGCAGGGGGAGTAGCCACTTCAGGGCTGGAGATGAGCCAGAATTCCCTGAGAATGAACTGGACACGTGAAGAGGTAGATGCCAAGTTGAAACAGATCATGGGCAACATCCACGACGCGTGCATCGAGTACGGCAATGACGGAAACGGTTACATAGACTACGTCAAAGGAGCCAACATTGCAGGATTCGTTAAAGTAGCGGATGCCATGCTGGCACAGGGCGTGGTTTGAGCCACCCACACGAGTCTCCTTGAAAAGGGATTCCAAACTAAAAAAACCTTCTGCAGTGATGCAGAAGGTTTTTATTTATAGGTAGAATAAACTTCTTCGATTCTCCGGAAGTCAATGTCTATTTTACGCTCAGCATGTAGGCCTCAAGGGCTTTCAGCTCTTCTTCTTTCAGATCCTTCACAAAACCGTCGAGGTTGGCTTTCATGATCGCAACCTGTCCGGGATCGGTGTCGACGATGGCTTCCTGCTCTCCTTTGAGGAAACTAACGATGCTAGCATCCTGATCCTCGTAGATCTGAACGATGTTCTTGATCGAAGGTCCGACGATCTTGGCCTCAGCCTGGTGGCAAGAGACACAAGTCTTGTCTGTGAACAATTTTTCCCCCATAGCCACGAGGTCCTCGCTTCCGGCAGACGCTGCAGGAGTTTCCTTGACCTCCTCTTTGGGAGCCTCAATTTCTTTTTTAACTTCTTCTTTCTTACTCTCTCCACAACTTGAGACGACTAAAGCAAGAACAGCAAATACAAAAAGTATTCTTTTCATTGTTTGTGGGTTTATGGGTTAAATTACTCCTGCAAATTTAATCTAAAATCAACAATTCTCTGAACACATTGAGACTTATTTTGCCCTTATGTAACCTAAGTTAGGCAGGTAGTCAAAAAGTGTTAAATTTGCCGTATATTTTTTCAGTATGATAGATAAGCTAAGGATAGTGAAACAGCGATTTGATGAGGTGTCCGACCTGATCATTCAACCGGATATCGTAACCGACCAGAAGCGTTATGTCCAGTTGAACAAGGAGTACAAGGACCTCAAGCAGATCGTTGATTTGGGAGCGGTGTATGAAGAGGTCCTGGCGAATCGGGATGAGGCCAAGGAGATTATTTCCGACGGATCGGATGCCGAAATGGTGGAAATGGCCAAAATGGAGCTGGACGAGGCTCAGGAGCGAATCCCCCAACTTGAGGAAGAGCTCAAGATGCTTTTGATTCCCAAGGATCCGGAAGACGCCAAGAACGTCATTGTTGAGATCAGGGCCGGTACGGGCGGTGATGAAGCGAGCATATTTGCAGGTGACCTGTACAGAATGTACACGAAATTCGCCTCGGATAAGGGATGGAAAGTGGAGCTTGAAGATTTCAGCGAAGGCTCCTCGGGTGGATTCAAAGAGATCATCTTCAGCATCAGTGGGGAAGAGGTCTACGGGACCATGAAATTTGAATCCGGGGTTCATCGGGTTCAGCGGGTTCCTCAAACCGAAACCCAGGGAAGGGTTCATACATCGGCGGCGACTGTGATGGTTCTCCCGGAAGCGGAGGAATTTGACATCGATCTCAAGATGAGCGATGTCCGCATTGATTATTTCTGTGCCTCCGGACCCGGTGGTCAGTCGGTCAATACAACTTATTCTGCTGTGAGGCTCACCCACGAACCCACAGGCATCGTGGCCCAGTGCCAGGATCAGAAATCCCAGCACAAGAATAAAGACAAGGCCTTCAAAGTGCTGCGTACGCGCATTTATGAGAAGGAATTGGAGAAAAAGCTAGCCGAAGATGCTGCAAAGCGAAAAACTCTCGTCTCCAGCGGCGACCGTTCGGCCAAGGTTAGAACCTACAACTATCCGCAAGGACGGGTGACCGAACACAGGATCGGATTGACCCTTTACGACCTCTCGAGCATCATCAACGGTGACATCGGAAAGATCATTGAAGAGCTCAAGCTGGCTGAGAACGCCGAGAAGTTAAAAGAGGCTGAAGCCGAACTTTAAGGAGCCTTGCTGCATCCGACACGAAAATCGATCAAAACCAGGCCGACAATCTTACTTAATCTTTTACAGGAAGGGATGAACATGAACCTATGGAGAAAATTGACGCTTCTCGCCGTATTAATCGGTCTGATGTCTTGCGAAAAGACGGAGCAAACACCCGGGAAGCAGGGGGCGTCATTGAAAGAAGAGGGAACTTCAAAAATAGAGGACAGCCCTGTATTTGAGCGGATACCCGGAGCCGAGAGTGGAATCGACTTCGTAAACAAGCTGGAGGATCGAATCGACACCCGGGAGAACCTGTTCGACTACGATTTTTTCTACAACGGCAGTGGGGTGGGCATCGCCGACCTGAACAATGACGGCCTCGACGACATTTTCTTTGCGGCCAACCAGCAGGAGAACCGGCTCTACCTCAATAAAGGGAACCTGAGATTTGAGGACATCACGGAATCCGCGGGAATCAATACGCATAAAAAATGGTCGAGTGGGGTTACTTTCGCAGACGTCAACAATGACGGATGGCTCGATATCTATGTCTGCCAGGGAGGTCCCTATGAGGCGGCAGAGAGGCGAAACCTTCTTTACATCAACAAAGGTGATCTCACCTTCGAGGAACGGGCCGAAGAACTGGGTCTTGCCGATCCCGGCATCAGCACCCAGGCCGCTTTTTTTGATTATGACAAGGATGGGGACCTCGACTGCATCGTATCCAACGAGAATCAGCTCTACGGATTGGACCCGGTCCGGTTTCACGAAATCTTGAAGAGCCAGAAAGGGATTGCTGGAGCAAAGCAGTGCCCATCTCTACAGAAACGACAACGGCACCTTTGTCAACGTCAGCAAAAAAGCCGGGGTTTTGAGGCCCGCCTTCGGACTCGGTCTTACCGTTGGAGACATCGACGCCGACGGGTGGCTCGATTTCTATATCGCCAATGATTATTACATCCCGGATGTCATGTACATCAACAATGGGGATGGCACTTTTACCGACAGGATCAAAGAGAAGACCAAACAGATCTCGTTTTACGGGATGGGGGTTGACCTGGAGGACATCAACAATGACGGTCACCAGGATATTTTCGTGCTCGACATGGCAGCAAATGATCACGTCAGATCCAAGACGCTTATGGCCTCGATGAATGTGCCGCGATTCAATTTGCTGACCGAAACCCTTGGCTTTCAGAAGCAGTACATGTATAATTCCCTTCAGCTCAATGTGGGAAACAACCATTTTCACAACATCGCCCAATTCGCCAAACTCTCAAAAACCGATTGGAGCTGGGCAGGTCTCATGGTCGATCTCAACAACGACGAGCTCAAGGAAATCTATGTGACCAATGGGTATCGCCGCTACGCTCTTGACAATGACTTTCAACAAAAAGTGAGGGATGCCAAGGCTGAATACGGGGGCAATGTGCCACTGCAAGTTAAAGAGGACCTCTATTACCAGATGCCCTCCGAGAAGCTATCGAATATCCTGTTTCAAAATTCCGGGGATCTGAACTTCAAGGACAAGACCGGTGACTGGGGCCTGAGAAATCCTTCCTTCTCGAATGGCGCAGCTTACGCGGATCTGGACAATGACGGTGACTTTGAATTGGTTGTCAACAATATTGACGAGGAGGCCTTCTTGTACAAGAACCTTTCGGTGGAGAAGGGGCTTGGCAATTTCCTCACTGTGGAGACAAAGGGAAGACTTCAGAAGGCTTCGCAAAAGTGACTTTGAAATACGATGGCAAGGTGCAATTCGTAGAATCCAAGCGGGTCAAGGGCTATCTCTCTTCGACGGATGATTCGGCGCATTTCGGACTGGGAGAGGTTCAACGCGTCGACACCGTTCGGGTGGAATGGCCCTCAGGAAAGATTGAGGAACGCTATGGCGTTGCAGCCAACGCTTTTGTTTCTTTTGAAGAAGACATGGCGAAAGTTTCCGAAAAAGAGACTGGGATCCAACCTTATTTTGCCGAAGATGCCCGGTCTGTGGCTGAGTTCGTGCATGCGGAGAATGAATTCAACGACTTTGAGAAGGAAGTCCTGCTGCCATACAAGCAATCCACCTTGGGCCCTTTCATTACCGTGGGCGATATCGATGGTGACGGAATCGATGACTTGCACATCGGTGGTGCGTCAGGGCAGGCCGGACAAATATTTATGGGTAGCCCTTCAGGATTCAAAAAATTAAGCTCACCGGCCCTTGATAACGATGCAGGCTGTGAAGACATGGAATCTGTTTTCGTGGATATCGATGGCGATCAGGACCTGGATCTTTACGTGGTGAGTGGTGGAAACTCGAAAGTCTTTCCGTCTGAATTGTATCGGGATCGACTCTACCTCAATCAGGGCGGTGGGAAGTTTGAGCGAATGGATAGTCCGGCCCTCGAGTCAACGATCTTCAGTGGCGGAGCCGTCGAGGTGATTGATTTCGACCGGGACGGTGACCCGGATCTGTTGGTGAGCAATCGCATCTATCCGCAGAATTACCCAAAATCTCCTCCGAACCTGATTTTTGAGAACCGCGGCGGGGAGCTCTTTGAGGTAAGTGAGAAGGTGGCGCCCGAATACGCAGAGTTCGGCATGGTCAATGACCTTTTGAGCTGTGATTTCAACGCTGATGGTCAAATGGATTTCATCGCGGTTGGAGAATGGACCGGGATCGGCCTATTCGAAAACAGGGGAGGATTCTTCGAGGAGGTCTCCGCCAAAAGCGGCCTGGATGATGAGAAGGGCTGGTGGTTCAGCGTAGAGGAGATCGACCTCAATAACGACGGGAAGAAGGACTATGTGTTGGGCAACGTGGGCAAGAACATCAAGTTCAAAGCGAGCAAGGAGAATCGTTTCAAGGTGTTTGCCAATGATTTTGACGATAACGGGACGCTGGATGTGGTGCTGAGCAGCAAATACAATGGTGAGTATGTTCCGGCCCGGGGCAGGGAATGCTCGTCCCAGCAGATGCCTTTTATCACCGATAAATTCAAAACCTACAACGACTTTGCCAATGCGACGCTGACGGACGTTTATGGAGAGAAGCTGGAGACTTCTGTGGCCCTTGAGGCCTCTGAATTCCATTCCATCGCCCTGATCAACAAAGGAGGCAGCGTCTTTGAGAAGCACCTGTTGCCCGAAAAGGCCCAGTATTTTCCAATATTGGATACGGCGGTTTTGGATGTGAACAAAGATGGTTTCGAAGACCTCGTTGCCGTTGGCAACATCTACGATACGGAAGTGGAGACGCCGCGACTCGACTCGGGTACCGGGCTTGTCCTGCTGTCGGACGGAAAAGGTGGTTTCAAGCCCCTGGAATGGTCTGAATCGGGTCTTTTTATAGATCAGGACATCAAATCCCTAGTCAGGGTAACCGTGGGAGGAAAGGAGCATCTGATTATGGGGGTTAACAACGGAAGCACAAGAAGCGTAAGCTTGCTTCGATGAGAAAGCCCGACCGAAGAAAGCGAAGACAAAGGTGAGATGTAGACACAAAAAAACCTGAGCGATGAGCTCAGGTTTTTTTTTATAAGCAAGACTAAATTGAAATTATTTTACTTTCTCCACAATCGCTTTAAAGGCATCCGGGTGGTTCATCGCCAAATCGGCCAAAACCTTTCGGTTCAGATCGATGTTGTTGGCTTTTACCTTGCCCATGAATTGTGAATAAGACAATCCGTGTTCACGCGCACCTGCATTGATACGCTGAATCCACAAGCTTCGAAAATTCCTTTTGTTTTGTTTTCTGTCGCGATACGCATAGAGCAATGCTTTTTCCAAAGCGTTCTTCGCAACTGTGTAAACATTCTTACGTGCACCAAAGTATCCTTTGGTCTGATTTAAAATCTTTTTTCTACGAGCCCTTTTGGCTACTGAATTTACTGATCTTGGCATGTTTTAATTTTTTTTGAGAAAGGCAGCTTCTCTTTTATGAAGCGTTTATACTGGCCTGACCCAGGGTTAATAAATAAGTACCACTGTAAACCGCTCCTGCGATTTACTTCAACGTCAATTGTTGTCTGATGTTCGCCTCATCTGCTTTGTGCACGAGTCCGGCGTGGGTCAGCTTCAATTTGCGCTTCTTGCTTTTCTTGGTCAGAATGTGACTCTTAAAAGCGTGCTTTCTTTTGATCTTACCAGAGCCTGTCAGCTTAAATCGCTTCTTTGCACTGGATTTCGTCTTCATTTTAGGCATTTTCTTCCTGCTTTAACTGCTTGCTTATATTCTTTTATTTCTTCTTTTTTGGAGCTATGAACATGATCATTCGCTTTCCTTCCAACTTCGGCATCTGTTCAACGGTTCCGTATTCCTCGAGCTCCTGGGCCAATCTCAGCAACAAAATCTGTCCCTGATCTTTGAACACGATGGATCTTCCTTTAAAGAATACGTAGGCTTTCAATTTCGCACCGCTATCTAAAAATTTGATCGCGTGCTTCTTTTTGAATTCGAAATCGTGCTCATCCGTATTGGGTCCGAAGCGGATCTCTTTGATCACCACCTTAGTCGCTTTCGACTTCAGTGCCTTCTCTCTTTTCTTCTGTTCGTAAAGAAACTTCTTGTATTCGATGATCTTGCACACCGGGGGTTTGGCCTTCGGCGAGATTTCAACCAGGTCCAGACCCAACTCCTGTGCGATTTCTCTCGCTTTTCGAATCGGATAGATTCCTGTTTCTACGTTGTCTCCCACGAGTCTTACTTCGGGGGCCTCGATTTTTTCATTGATCTTGTGCGGATCTTCTTTGATGATTCTCCAGGGTCTCCTGGCACCTCTGTTTCTTCTGATTGCTATAGCTCTGTCGGTTTATATCCTTGCGGATTGGTTTGACTTAAAATGATTTTAATGTTTTACTTATTTCGTTTTGAATGAGTTCGGCAAAGCCTTCTATCGAGTACGTGCCGAGATCTCCTTCGCTGTGCTTGCGGACGGAAACTGTCCCGTCTTTCTCTTCGTTTTCACCGATAATCAACATAAAAGGTATTTTGTTAAGCTCAGCGTCCCTGATCTTTCTGCCTACCTTTTCGTTGCGGTTGTCAACGAGGGCGCGAATTTCGTAATTTTCCAACAAATGTAAAACATTTTTGGTATAATTTTCGTATTTCTCGCTGATTGGGAGCAAAATGACCTGCTCCGGAGTCAGCCACAAGGGGAAGTTTCCACCAGAGTGCTCGATCAATATCGCGATGAATCTTTCCATCGACCCGAAAGGAGCCCTGTGGATCATAACCGGCCTGTGCAACTGGTTGTCAGCACCCTTGTATGTCAGATCAAAACGCTCCGGGAGGTTGTAATCCACCTGGATCGTTCCAAGTTGCCATGATCTTCCCAGCACATCCTTGACCATGAAGTCGAGTTTTGGTCCATAAAAGGCCGCCTCTCCGTATTCGATCACCGTTTTCAACCCCTTTTCCTCAGCTGAACGGATGATCGCATTCTCGGCTTTCTCCCAATTCTCATCGCTGCCGATGTATTTTTCCTTGTTTTCGGGATCTCGCAGTGATATCTGAGTCGTAAAGTCTTCAAAGCCCAAAGATCCAAAGACATAGAGCACGAGGTCTATGACGGATTTGAACTCCTCATTCAATTGCTCCGGCGTGCAGAAAATGTGCGCGTCGTCCTGGGTAAAGCCCCGAACTCGAGTCAGCCCGTGCAGCTCTCCGCTCTGTTCATATCGATAGACAGTTCCAAACTCTGCATATCGTATCGGCAGATCCTTGTATGAGAAAGGTTTGCTGTTGAATATCTCACAGTGATGCGGGCAGTTCATGGGTTTCAAAAGAAACTCTTCGTTCTCTTTGGGAGTGTGAATCGGTTGAAAGCTGTCCTCCCCGTATTTCTCATAGTGACCTGACGTCACATATAGCTCTTTTTGCCCGATATGCGGCGTCATCACCGTTTCATAGCCGGCCTTTTTCTGGGCTTTCTTCAAAAAGTTCTCCAGTCTCTCACGCAAGGCTGCTCCTTTGGGCAACCAAAGTGGCAACCCCTGTCCGACCTTCTGGGAGAAAGTGAAGAGCTCAAGCTCCTTGCCCAGCTTCCTGTGATCTCTTTTCTTGGCCTCTTCCAGCAGGTCGAGATACTCCTTCAGCTCCTTTTGCTTCGGAAAAGAAATCCCATAGACACGCGTAAGCTGCTTGTTGTTCTCATCACCTCGCCAGTAAGCACCGGCAACACTCATGATCTTGACGGCCTTGATCATTCCCGTGTTAGGAACATGACCTCCCCGGCACAGGTCTGTAAAGTCGCTGTGGTCACAGAAAGTGATGTCCCCGTCCTCGAGGTTCTCAATCAGTTCGACCTTGAATTCGTTATCTCTTTCCTTATAATAGGCAAGGGCATCGGCTTTGGATACCTCTCGCATCTCGAATTCGAACTTCTGACGCGCGAATTCAAGCATTTTGTCTTCGATTTTTTTAAAGTCGTTCTCTGAGATGCTCTCGTCACCGAAATCCACATCGTAGTAGAACCCATTTTCAATAGCCGGGCCAATAGTGAGCTTGGCCTTCGGATAGAAGAACAAGATCGCCTGGGCCAGCAGGTGCGCAGATGAGTGCCAAAAAGCCTTTTTGCCCTGGTCGTTGTTCCAGGTGAACAGGGTCAACGAACCATCGGTGGTCAGGGGAGTCTGGGTTTCAACGGTTTTTCCGTTGAATTCTGCAGAAATCACATTTCTGGCCAATCCTTCACTGATGTCTCTTGCGACATCCATCGGAGTTGCATTCGAGGCAAACTCCTTGACACTTCCGTCCGGTAACGTTATATTGATCATTGTCCTTGTAAATAAAGCGGCAAAGATACAACACCCGGTCGAAATAATGAACTGAGCGTTGGGCTATTTAAGCCAGCTGCAATCTCTTCAGTCAATTCACTTGGATCGCCCCTTATATTAAGGTGTTGTTTTTTGGCGATGGTAAGCATCGAATCCGCGGAGAACCGACAGGTAAAAATTTTTGAAAATAGAAAACTCAGATAATCAGCCTCTTGGGTTTCGGGGGTAAAAAATATTGAAAATACTTGCTGAAATATTAGGTTGGTATTCATATTTGAATGTATTTTTGCACCCGCTAAAAAACGGTAGACGTTACCGCTGATTAGCAACGTTCATTTGCAAGTTTGAGACAGATAGTATCACCACCCAAAACTTTTTAATTTTTTGTTTGGTGGATTGTTGAAGTTGTTTTAATTTTGCAGCCGCTTTCCGGGTTAAGCTGGGGAGTGATTGGAGTGGGAAGATTGAAGGAGAGGAACTACGTTCATTGAAAGAATTGAAGATTGACAGCGTAACAAAGAAGAGTAGAACTACTTGGAATTGTTTTCTGTTCTTATTTAGGTAAGGATGGATGAAAAATACCCGAGTCATAATTTTTTGAGGACTTGATATCGTAAGACATTTAAGATTTTACGATGGAGAGTTTGATCCTGGCTCAGGATGAACGCTAGCGGCAGGCTTAACACATGCAAGTCGAGGGGTAACAGGGATTAGTTTACTAATTTGCTGACGACCGGCGCACGGGTGAGTAACGCGTATACAATTTACCTTTTACAGGAGGATAGCCCAGAGAAATTTGGATTAATACTCCATGGTATTATCGGATCGCATGGTTTGATAATTAAAGTTTCGGCGGTAGAAGATGAGTATGCGTCCTATTAGTTAGTTGGTAAGGTAACGGCTTACCAAGGCGACGATAGGTAGGGGTCCTGAGAGGGAGATCCCCCACACTGGTACTGAGACACGGACCAGACTCCTACGGGAGGCAGCAGTGAGGAATATTGGTCAATGGAGGCAACTCTGAACCAGCCATGCCGCGTGCAGGAAGACTGCCCTATGGGTTGTAAACTGCTTTTATACAGGAAGAAACTTATCCACGTGTGGATAACTGACGGTACTGTACGAATAAGGACCGGCTAACTCCGTGCCAGCAGCCGCGGTAATACGGAGGGTCCAAGCGTTATCCGGAATCATTGGGTTTAAAGGGTCCGTAGGCGGGCGATTAAGTCAGAGGTGAAATCCCACAGCTCAACTGTGGAACTGCCTTTGATACTGGTTGTCTTGAGTTACAGTGAAGTAGATAGAATATGTAGTGTAGCGGTGAAATGCATAGATATTACATAGAATACCGATTGCGAAGGCAGTCTACTAACTGTCAACTGACGCTAAGGGACGAAAGCGTGGGGAGCGAACAGGATTAGATACCCTGGTAGTCCACGCCGTAAACGATGGTCACTAGTTGTTGGGGCGTTTGCCTCAGTGATTAAGCGAAAGTGATAAGTGACCCACCTGGGGAGTACGATCGCAAGATTGAAACTCAAAGGAATTGACGGGGGCCCGCACAAGCGGTGGAGCATGTGGTTTAATTCGATGATACGCGAGGAACCTTACCAGGGCTTAAATGTAAGTTGCATAGACCAGAGATGGTCTTTTCTTCGGACTACTTACAAGGTGCTGCATGGTTGTCGTCAGCTCGTGCCGTGAGGTGTCAGGTTAAGTCCTATAACGAGCGCAACCCCTACCGTTAGTTGCCAGCAAGTAAAGTTGGGGACTCTAGCGGGACTGCCGGTGCAAACCGAGAGGAAGGTGGGGATGACGTCAAATCATCACGGCCCTTACGTCCTGGGCTACACACGTGCTACAATGGTCGGTACAGAG
>CALOEQ010000014.1:0-262500 GCA_942492425.1 uncultured Flavobacteriaceae bacterium | reverse complement strand
CCCTTCGATGCCGATAATGAACGTTGGCTCGAGCTGAAAACGCATCCCCGCAGAAAACGCGGAGATGACAATCCTGCGCCCTGGGAGACCATCATCGGGGAACAGCACGATATGTTCAGGAAGCATCCGAACACGACCTTTATCAATGCTCATTTTGGTTGGTATGCGAACAATCTGGGAGCTCTTTCCAACCTGATGGAGGAAATTCCAAATATGTATGTCGAGATTGCCGCCATTATTGCCGAATTGGGTCGTCAGCCACGTAATGCCAGGGCTTTTTTCGAGAAATACCAGGATCGCATCCTGTTCGGAAAGGACAGCTGGAAGCCTGAAGAAGTTCCCAACGTATTTTCGGGTGCTTGAATCCGATGACGAGTACTTCCCCTATCACAAAAAGTACCACGCGTTCTGGGCCATGTACGGTATGGGCCTTTCCGACGAGATCTTAAAAAAAGTCTACTACAAGAATGCGCTGAAAATCGTTCCGGGACTGGATAAAAGCCTTTTTCCGGAATAAGCACTATTGCTTCAGGATCGTGGTGGCAAGTGTCTTTTGGCCTTCCCTGACCTTGAGGAAATAGAGACCGCTTTTTACCCCTGTCATATCGAGTCCGTAAACGGATCTGGTGATGTTCCTTTCTTCATGGACCAGTCGGCCTGTCACATCGTATACCGAAACCTGCATGTCTTCAACCCCTTTTCTACTGATATAGAATACCGAGGACGAGGGATTCGGATAGAGCTTGAAGCTGTGTTTTTCAAAATCGTCTGCCGCGAGTACTGCAGTGGCGTCAATGCTGAAATTGTCAATGACCGCTCCTTCCCCGGTAACTGATTGGTCGGAAGCAAAAACAAAGCGGAACACCACCGTGGTCTCATTGGTCAGAGCCGAAAGATCGTAACTGTATTGTTTGGGCGTGGCATCCGTGCCTGTCCACTGCCGCCCGACGGTAATGGGTCGATCGGCGTCAATGAAATTGCTGTTGTACCAGTTCGGGTCATCTGCTGATCCTAAGATGCTCCAGTTTTCTCCTGAATCGATCGAGTACTCCATATACAGGACATCCCAATTCTCTTCGATGTCAAAAGCCATGTCGAATTGCAGTATGGGGTTTTCCAATTGACTCAGATCATAGCAGGGAGAGATCAGGTAGGCCGTGGTCATGTTGAAATATTCGCCGTCATAATTCGTTACGTACGCCTTGTCAAATTTGGACCTGAATTTGTCAGTGGTGGCCTCCGAGCGCTCCCATAGGGCCCTCGAGCTTCCTTTGGTTTCGGTTAGCCAGACGTCATCATTGACATCGCCAAAAGTATTCACATAGCGCCCTTCGCCAGCCTGGTTGGTTCGGAACGAGGCGAAAAGCGTATTGTTGGTTCTGTAAATGTCTCCGTTTGCCTCCACCTCGATTTCAAGTTCGTGGGTGCCAATCTCTATTTCCGGATTGTTGGGGAGCTCGATCTCCAGGGTCTCATTCGGATTGATAATGTCATCGACCGTGTAGGAATAAGGCACTCCATCCACGAGATAATTCACCTTAAAGGAACTGAGCGCATCGGTTCCGCTGTTTTTTACGGTAATTCGCGGGGTCAGGCCCGAGCATTGAACCGAATTGTTTGAATTGACTGCGAGGAGAGCGAGGTCTTTGTCGAGTTTTTCCACGTCTATGGGTGATTGCCAAACTCCACGTCCGTAGGTTCCTACAGTAAGGGTTTTATCTTCGACATTGATCTCCATGTCATAGACCGGAGCGTTGGGAAGACCCTCATCATATCGTTCCCATTCCTCCATGTTGTCATTTATGTGATATACGCCCACGCTGGTTCCGACATAAATGTCGTTTAACGGGCTCTGCGGTTGGTGTTTAACCACCAGCTTGGAGTCGGTTGGCAAATTGGCGCTGATGTCGTTCCATGTCAATCCCGCATCCTCTGACAGAAAAACCTTGCCTTCAACCCCTGCCGTAGTCGCATAAACCCGGTTCTCATCAAGGGCACTGATATCAATGGATGTGATCAGGGACGTAAGACCCATGTCAAGCTCCTCAAAATCTGCTCCTCCGTTCACGCTTTTGTAGATTCGGTTGCTCCGGGACACATAGATCACCTGGCTGTTGGAGGGCGCCAGGGCCACATAGTTCAAATCCCCTCCGAACATTCTGGGGGAGATGGGCTCCCAGCTGTTGTTTTCAAGTTTGTAAAGCCTCGAGTATCCTGCGAACAGATCCCCTTTTTCATTGGCAACCAGGGGCGTTACCCAGGCACCTCCGCTATCGGAGTCGTTGGTCTCAGCACCGGGAGCCTCTACAACAGTTCCGCCAGGGGTGTTTCCGGCATTGTAGGTCACGTTTAGCCTGCCACCGAATTGACTGAACCCGTAATAGATATTCTCATCATTGGGGTCGACGACACAATCCATGCCGTCTCCGTCGTGGTATTGGTACCAATTGTCATTGTTATAGGCAAAACCTCCATTGTCCTGCAAACCTCCGACGACGCGATTGGCATTTCGGGCGGCTGTCGAAATCCTGTAATACTGGCTGATGTTCATGGTCTCGGTCAGGTCGGTAAACGAGCTGCCATTGTCAGAGGACTCGTAGATCCCGCCATCTGTGCCTGCATAGAGTTTGTCGTTGAAATAGCGCATGAAGTGAATGTCGGCGTGGGTGTAGGCGTCATCGCTTCGATCGTACCAACGATTCATCTGCGTAAAATTGTCACCGCCATTGGTGGAGCGCCAGATGTCCAGGACACCTACGAACACCATGTCGGCGTCATCCGGACTCACCGTGAGCGCCATGTCATACCAGGCCTGGGTGCTGCCCCCGAAAATATCGTTGGATTCACTGGTTTTGGCGAAGCTGTCGCCGCTGTTGACCGACTTGTAAACGCCCTGGAAAGAATTGTCCGTGTTGGCACTCAGAAGATAGACCACCTCCGGATCAGCCGGACTCACATCGATGGCAAATCGTCCTGATTTTTCGGGCAGGCCACTGCTGATTACCTTGAAGCTGTCGCCTCCGTCTGTCGATTTGTAAAATTTGGAAGGACTCACCGCATAGATCACGTCGGGATTTCCCGGTTTCAGCTTGATGTCCTGAATATTGATCGATATGGAATAATCCCAGGTTTTGCCCGCATCTTTTGTCTTGAAGAAACCGGTGTTTGTCGCGACCCACAGAATATCAGAGTTCTCGGGATGCATGTAGATCTCATTGGAGATGGCATTGGTCTTGTCGAATTCGAGCCCGGTCTTGTTCCAGGTAAGACCGCCATCGGTTGACTTGAGTACACCAACGCTATAGGTGTCTCTTGCGTCATCATCACCCGTGGCGATGTAGATGATATCAGAATCTCGCGGATCGATCACGATGCCCGATACCCCGATCTGCGGAATCTCATCCGACAAAGGGATCCAGTTGACTCCGTAATCGACCGATTTCCAAAGCCCGCCTGAAGGAGCACCCGCATAGAAGACGTTGGGTCGGTTTGGATCGATGATAAAAGTGTTGATTCTTCCCTGTCCGAATTTTTGAACCGTGGTGTAGGGGCCCAGCGATCTCCATTGAGCGGTCTCGCTTTTGAGCATGTCCTTTTCGGCCTCCCAGGCATTCCAGAAGTCCTCGGGTTTGGCCAGCGTACCGTCTTTCCTCAGAAAATTTCTCCAGTGATTCTCCCACCTTTTATAGGGTTTGAAACCGCTTCCCTTCAGGTTGCGATCTCGCCCTTTCCAGTAGTTTTCGAATGCGGCGGACATATCATCCAGGGAACGTTCCTGCGACAAGGGCTTGGCAGAGCTGAGTGGGTCAATGGCACTCGCCATCCACGGAGCGGACTCGTTGTACTGTCCGAACGCAAATCCGAAACAGATCAGGGCACAATAGAGGGATAACTTTTTCAATTGAGGGAATTGTAGCTATTTGCCAAATATACTAATTTACTTGTTTAACTATTTTCTTCGGTTGAAGCTTTTCAGCCGGTGATAAAGTATCCTTGACGGATGGGGCCACGGTATCCTTTGACACTGAAGTTTCCTGGAATGTTCCAATCTCCAGAGAATCGGACCCAACCTCGGGCTTATCATTGAACTCAGCCAGTTCCTGGTTGATTTTCTCCTGCTTTGCCAGGTCGTTGATCTTGATGTTCAGGGCCGCAAAGGCGTCCAGGACATTGTTGTTTTCTGCCAGTACTTCTTCGTCGGTGATCGTCGGAATGGTCGACATGTCAGAAAGTCTTTTCGCTTCATTGTGCAGAACATTGAGTCGCATGCGCACAGCAGGGATGTCGAGTTTTTCAACGCGAACCGAATCTTTGAGATACTGGGCAAGCTCCTCCAGCTCGATGCTGTTCAAAAGGGCATCCGACTTGGTGATTTCTCGGTATTGAACGATCAGCTCGCTGAAATCCTGGTACTCTTTCCAGTTTTTGACCAATTCTTCGGATTCTTTGTTCAACCCTACCACCGGAGATTCAGACTTCAACGCCGGGGCCAGGCCCCTATCTGTCGCGTATTCAATGGGCTCTTCCCTCTCCGAATTTTTCTTACAGGAGAATGTGGACAGGGCAAGGAAAAGGAGAAGTGTCACTATTCGAATCATAGGATGGCATTAGGGGTAAAGCAGTTCAAAAATACGCATAATTTGCTTAGACCGACGAAACTGATAACGGTCAATTCATTCGTTGAAATAGCTATCTTTACATCCGTAAAAATTAGAAAAATGGGCGCAAAGACATTGATACTGGGTTCGAGCGGACAGATAGGGACCGAGTTGGTTCTCCGGTTGAGAGAAATCCGGGGAAGTGAGAATGTAATCGCATCTGACATTCGAAAAGGCAGTTATGAGGTCATGGAATCGGGTCCTTTTGAGTTTCTGGATGTGACCCACAAAGAAGAAATCCTGGAGGTCATCCAAAAATACCAGGTCAAGGAAGTCTATCTTATGGTTGCAATCTTGTCAGTGATAGGAGAGAAGAACCCCAAGAAGGCCTGGGAACTCAACATGAATACCTTGTTCAATGTGCTTGAGCTCGCACGTGACGGCTACATAGAAAGGGTTTTCTGGCCCAGCAGCATCGCTGTTTTCGGCCCGGACACCCCACGGGTGAACACACCCCAGGACACCATTATCAAGCCAACTACTGTATATGGGATCAGCAAGCTGGCCGGTGAGAACTGGTGCTCTTACTATGAGAGGAAATACGGGGTTGACGTACGAAGTCTTCGCTACCCGGGTTTGATCAGTTACAAGGCGACGCCGGGAGGAGGGACAACCGACTATGCCGTGGAGATTTTCCATGAAGCCGTCAAGCGAGGGTCCTATGTGTCTTTTCTCAAGGCAGGCACGAAACTGCCCATGATGTATATGGACGACGCCATTCGGGCGACTGTCGAGCTGATGGAGGCCGAGCGACCTGCGACATTCCATTCTTACAATGTAGGCGCGCTGAGTTTTTCACCTGAAGAGCTGGCCGGTGCGATAAAAAAGCAAATGCCGGATTTCAAGATAGCCTATAATCCGGATTCCCGACAAGAGATCGCCGATACCTGGCCGGAGAGCGTTGACGATTCCCGGGCCAGGCAGGATTGGGGTTGGGAACACAAAGTGGACCTGGATACCCTGGTAAGTTCTATGCTACTTGGATTACATTACACTAGCTAGTTAGGTTTTATTTTTGCTTCGTCTAAGACGAAGCAAGCCCTCGGGTGAAAATTGTTTCAAACACTGATTTCCATTATGAAAGATATAATAGACAAAAGCCTCAAGACGGCCCGGAGTTACCAGGATTACAAATCCCTGGTCCTCGACCTGATCAAAGAAGGAAAATCCACAGGACCGATTCAGGATGAGAACCGGGTGAACTATACCAAGTTGAACAACCAGCGCATGAAGCGCCTGGACAAACAGACCCGCCTTTCAGAAGAAGCCCTGAGCGTTGCCGAGAAGATTGATAAGGACTTTACCTGGTTGGTGCTCACAGAAAGCTGGTGTGGTGATGCGGCTCAGACGCTACCCGTGATCAATAAATTTTCGGAGGCCAACAAGAATATCGATTTGAAGGTCGTTCTCAGAGATGAGAATGACGAGCTGATGAACCAGTTTCTTACCGATGGCAACAAGTCGATACCCAAGCTCATTGTGATTGAGAACGAAAGTAAAAAAGTGGTCAGCTCCTGGGGTCCGAGAACTGAAAAAGCCACCCGAATGATGCAGGAGTACAAGCAAAAGCACGGCAAGGTTGATGATACGATCAAGAAGGATCTTCAGGTATTCTACAACAAGGACAAAGGAAAGCAAATTGAGAAAGAGATGATTTCCCTGCTCAGTCTAATCGTCGAAGGCTGATGCTGGTTCCATTCGATGCTCTTCCGGGAACGTCTCGGGTCTACTACTATCCCTCGGATCGAAAATTCTACCCGGATGAGTTGCCGGGAATTATTTCCAAAGTTGAAGCGTTTTGCCAGGGTCTTGACGGTTGTAAAATAGGTTATAAGCTTATCTATGACCGTTTTATGATTTTCTTTGTTTCGGAGGCTACTCCTCTCTCTATAGAATTGAATGACAAACTGGTCGAATTCGTGCTCAACCTGGAACAGGAATACAAAATAAGCCTGCTCGATAAAGTGAATGTTTGCTTCAAGCAGGGGGAATTCGTTCAGCGCAAGGAGATCAAGGAATTCAAAAAGCTGATCAAAAACCGATCGGTTTCCGCGAAAGCGATAGTCCTTGACCCGATGATCAACACGAAAGACGAGTTTTTGTCGAACTGGGAGGTTCCTTTGTCAGAGAGCTGGGTGGCCCATTTACTCTGACTTACTTTCCAGGCGATTGAGAAAGCCTTCGATGGTTTCAGCTTCTTCGACTTTGAAATCTCCGCTTCGGGTCCTTCTCAGTTGGGTGAGATGAGCCCCCGATTCAAGCTTTTTTCCGAAGTCATTTGCCAGTGACCGAATATAAGTTCCTTTGCTGCAGCGGACACGGAAGTCGACTTCCGGCATGTTGATATCGGTGATCTCGAACTCATAGATTTCAATCACTCTCTTTTTGACCTCCACCTTTTCTCCCTTTCGAGCCTTTTCGTACAGGCGCACTCCATCTTGCTTTACAGCGGAATATATCGGCGGTGTTTGTTCGATTCTCCCCATAAAATGCTCGGTGGCTTCCTCAATCATTTGGGAGGTGATGTGCCCCAATGGCCATTGTTTGTCTACAGACGTCTCCAGATCGAAAGAGGGGGTGGTTTCGCCTAAACGCAAACGACCCGTGTACTCTTTGGTCTCTGCCTGCAGCTCATCGATGGTTTTTGTCTTCTTCCCCGTACAGATGACCAATAAGCCCGTTGCAAGTGGGTCCAGGGTACCCGCATGCCCGACCTTTATTTTCTTGAGCCCAAACTTTTTCCGGATGGCCCATCGCAACTTGTTGACCACCTGAAAGGAGGTCCAGTTCAGTGGCTTGTCAATGAGGAGAACCTGTCCGTTTATGAAATCTTCAGCATCCATGGGTGAAACCAATTCAATGAACCATTAGAGTTTGGGTGACCTGATTTACAGGTAAAAATAGGAATAGGCAATGGCAATAATGCCCACCGCGAAACAATAGATGGAAAAGTAATAGAGCTTGCTCTTTTGAACCAGGGCAATCATCCATTTACAAGCGAGCAGCCCGGAGACAAAAGCCGCCAGAAATCCTACTGCCATGACCAAAAAGTTCTCATCCCCAAAACTGATGACCCCATCCGAAAAGTCCTTCGCGACTTTGCCGAAGATCAGGGGCACCACCATCAAAAAGGAAAATCGAGCCGCCTTGGTTCGGTCAACGCCCAACAGAACGGAAGTCGAGATCGTGGCCCCTGACCGGGAAATGCCGGGAAGCATGGCTATGGCCTGTGAGAGCCCGATGATAAGGGCGTTCAAATAGGACACCGGCTTATCGGTGTTTTTCGCTTTGTCGGCCAGCAAAAGCAGGAGTCCCGTGATCAGCAGCATGAAGCCCACGAGGAGCACATTTCCGGTAAAAAATTCTTCCAGCTCCTCTTCGAAAAGAAGCCCCACCAGAACAGCGGGGATCATGGAAACAATGATTTTTATCGAGAATTCAAATTCTTCATTTTTCTTGAACTGAAACAGACCCCTGAAGATCTGAAGGATTTCTTTCCAAAAGATCACAATCGTGCTCAGAGCGGTGGCAAAGTGGAGCACAACCGTAAAAGTGAGGCTTTCCTGGGGGACCTTTTGATCCCCAAGTATGGCTTTCGCCAGCTCGAGATGTCCACTCGATGACACGGGTAAAAACTCGGTCAGACCCTGAATAATGCCCAGGACTATCGCGTCGATGTAATTCATGAATTGGATGGGTTCGGATTCGCCATGATCGCGTAGACCTCTATGGCAAGCCCAATGAGAACCAGGGTAGGTGCCAGTCGAATGCGCCTGAAACTGTAAATGGCTTCGTTAAAGACTTCCGGATCGTCGCTTCCTCCACCTGCCATCAGAGCAAACCCTATCAGGATCACGACGATGCCGATCAGCATGATGATGTAGTTCTTCTTACCAAATAGGAATTCACCGGATTTCGACTTGTTCTCTTTTTTCTTCTTTGCCATATCAATAGTAAAGTTCGTCGGTTCTCAAATTAAGGAATCTTTGGGTTGCCAGATAGGTGCTCAGCCAGGTGAGTACTATGCCCGCCAGAAAAACAGCTCCAAAGAGCCCGGCCAGCATCACCCGGTCGTCCATCATTCCAAAGGCGGGAAAAATCTTGTCGAGATAAACCAGCAGGCCGATCAGACCGGCTATCGCCACCAGGGCGCCCACCATGCCCAACTTGATGCTTTTCCAGATAAAGGGCCTTCGGATAAATCTTTTCGTCGCGCCCACCAGCTGCATGGTTTTTATCGTAAATCGCTTTGAATATACCGAGAGCCGGATCGAGCTGTTGATCAGCACCACGACCACCAAAGAGGCCAGGGCGCAGAAAAGCAGGATGAAGAGGCTGATCCGCCTGACATTCTGCGTGAGCAGGTCGATCAGGGGTTTGTCATAGGATATGGAGGATACGAATTGATTCTCCTTGTATTTTTTCTCGATCTCTTCCATCTTTTCGGGGGTCACATAATCTGCCTTCAGGAAGATGTCTATCGAGTTTTCCAAAGGATTGTATCCCAGGAACTCCATGAAATCTTCCCCGTTTTCTTCCTTGTACATCTCAGCGGCCTCTTCTTTCGAAATGAAAGTCGTGCTTCTCGTAAAAGGCTCCTCGTCTATGGAAACCTGGAGGTTCAGTATTTTATCCTGACTCACTTCATTCGAAAGAAAAAGGGTGATCGCTGCACTTTCTTTGAAATAATCGGAAACTCTTTTCGTGTTGAGCACGAGCAAGCCGAGTACGCCGAGCAAAAAGAGCACGAGCGAAATGCTGATCACTACCGAAATGTAAGAGGATCGAAGTCTTCTTTTCTGATACTGCTCGAAGGATTTACTCATCTGGGTTCAGAAGATTTTGAGATCTGCAAGGTAATTATTTATCCTTTATGCTCAAACTAATTTCGCTCCTGGCACAATTCGACGAGAACCCCGTTGCTGCTCTTCGGATGCACGAAGGCGACGAGTTTGTTGTCAGCCCCGATCTTTGGCTCTTTGTTCAGAAGTTGGAAACCTTCCTTTTCCAGGCGCGACATCTCGCTGCGAATGTCTGACACCGCGAAAGCGATATGGTGAATGCCCTCACCTTTTCTGGCGATGAATTTTGCAATTGGGCTATCTTCATTCGTGGCTTCCAGAAGCTCAATTTTGTTCGGGCCCACCTGGAAAAAAGAGGTTTTCACGCCTTCGCTAAGAACTTCTTCGATCTTGTAGTGGGGCTGGTCGAAAAGAGATTTGAAAACCGCATTTGACCTGTTGATGTCTTTGACTGCGATGCCTATGTGTTCGATCTTGTCCATGTAATTTGCGTATTGATCCAAAATTAGCGAATTTAACCCATTCGAATGGACCGTGAAATTCACAGATTCACCCTATTTTTGTACACATGGAAACAAACAGACAGAAGAAGATTGCCGGAGTATTGCAGAAAGATCTGGCAGACATACTGCAGAGTGCAGCCCGGGACGGGATGAAAGGAGTCGTGATTTCGGTCACAAAGGTGATGGTGACGGCCGATCTGAGTCAGGCCAAGGCCTACCTGAGCATTTTCCCGCCTGAGAAAAGAGAAGAAATCATGGAAGGCATTGTGGCCAATACGCCAATGATCCGTCACGCCATTGCCCTCAGAACAAAGAACCAGCTCCGAAGAATGCCGGAGATGACTTTTCTGATCGACGATTCCCTGGATTATATCGACAACATCGATAAGGCCCTCAAGGGACTTGAGGATCCCATAAAGAATCCGACCAATGGGATGAGCAAGAAAAAGTAGCCGACTTGAACTTTCCACTGTATATTGCCCGAAGGTACCTGCTCTCCAAAAGCAGCAACAATGCCATCAACATCATTACACTGATTGCGACCATCGGCGTAATTGTGAGCACGATTGCCTTGTTTGTTGTACTCTCGGTCTTTTCAGGGTTGAAGGATTTCAGTTTGAGCTTCATCAGGACCTCAGATCCGGACCTCAAGATCACCTCGGTTGAAGGGAAGTCCTTTCATTTCAACGACTCGGTTCGCAATGCCCTAATGCTCGACAAGATCAAGGCCTACAGCAAGGTCGTCGAGGAGCGGGTCTTTTTGAGTTATGTCGACAAATCACACGTGGCCAGCATTAAGGGAATTGATACGAACTTTCTCCATGTAAATCGCCTGGACACCGCAGTTTACTTCGGCAATTGGGTGAATTACGAAGCCAAGCACACCGTCGTTGTTGGGAGTGCCATCGCGATGGCTCTTTCGATCGGGACCTATGATTTTTTGGAGGCACTGAAAATTTACGTTCCGAAACCGGGCAAAGGGTATATTACCAATCCCAAAACCGCGTTCAACCAGGTCAACGCACAGACCATTGGAATCTTCCGACTGACCGATGAAATTGACAGGAAGTACGTTTATGCCAATATGGCCCTGGCCCAGGACCTGTTGAACTACGACAAGGATCAAATATCGGCGGTCGAGATCCGTCTCACTGACGAAGAGGACGAACAGGAGGTTCAGCAGGAGCTGAAGAGTCGGCTCGGCAGCGGCTTCGAGGTGCGCACCCGTCAGCAGCTCAATTCAGTTTTTTATAAGATGCTCAATACCGAGAACCTGGTCTCCTACCTGGTTTTTACCCTGGTGCTCATCATTGCCCTGTTCAATGTCATCGGGGCCATTGTCATGATGATCATCGACAAAAGGGAGAATCTCAAAACCCTTTTTCACCTGGGTTCAGAGATCAGGGACATACGCCGCATCTTCGTATTCCAGGGATTTTTGTTGACCTGTTTTGGTTTGTTTACCGGTCTTCTGGTAGCCATTCCGTTGGTCATTCTTCAGAAAAAATTCGGCTTTATCATGATCACGCAGTCTCTGGCCTACCCGGTGGAGTTCAGAGCGATCAATGTCCTTGTGGTAGTCGTGACCTTGCTGGTGCTTGGATTTATCGCCTCACAAATTGCGAGCGGACGGATTTCAAAAAAGCTAGTGGACTGAGAACTTTTCCAGGACCTCATCGAAGACTTCGAAGACCTTTTCCTTGCTTTCGGCAGTGACCATTCTCAACCTGTATTCCTTGAAATGCGGAATTCCTTTGAAGTAATTGGTATAGTGCCTTCGCGTTTCGAACAGCCCGGCATGCTCGCCGTTCCAGTCGATGGCCATCTCGAGATGCCTTCTTGCCGTTTGCACCCGTTCTTCCAGACTTGCTGGCTCGGCGTGCTCCCCGGTTTTGAAATAGTGTTTGACATCCTTGAAGAACCATGGGTTTCCAATGCTGGCCCTGCCGATCATTGCCCCGTCCAAACCGTAGCGATCCCGCATGAGAACGGCTTTCTCCGGGGAGTTCACGTCTCCGTTCCCGAAGATCGGAATGTGCATCCTCGGATTGTTCTTGACATTGGCAATGGGTTCCCAGTCGGCTTCCCCTTTGTACATCTGGGACCGGGTTCGACCGTGAATAGCCAGGGCCTGAACCCCCACATCCTGTAATCTTTCTGCCACCTCCTCGATATAGATGGTATCGTGATCCCATCCCAAACGGGTTTTCACAGTGATGGGCAGCGCGCTGTGCTTGACCATGGCCTCGCTGAGTTTGACCATCAGTGGGATGTCGCGCAGGATACCCGCGCCGGCTCCCTTGCTCACCACTTTCTTGACCGGACAACCGAAATTGATGTCGATGAAGTCGGGTTTCGATCGCTCAACGATTTCGACGGTTTTCAGCATGGAATCCAGGTTGGCGCCAAAAATCTGGATGCCAACGGGTCTTTCCTTTTCGTAGATGTCAAGTTTTTGGACGCTCTTCGCTGCATCACGGATCAGACCTTCCGAGGAGATGAACTCGGTGTATACCACATCGGCTCCCTGCTCCTTGCAGAGGGCACGAAACGGGGGATCACTCACGTCCTCCATGGGTGCGAGCAGGAGTGGGAAATCTCCGAGTTCTATGTCAGCTATTTTTGCCATTGGCTGCAAAATTATTGATTTCTTGGGTTTTGGCCGCAATTCCTGGCAGTCTTTCCTGAAAATGAAGAGCAGCGCTCCCGAATTTTTGTATTTTTAGGTGGCCCTAAGCCATTGCCAGGGTCCAGACAGAATCAAATCAAATCCATGAAACAATACAATTGGGCCATACTCGGATGTGGCAAGATCGCCGGGAAATTCAGCAGTGATCTCAAGCTTTTAAAGAATGCCAATCTCTACGCCGCTGCGTCAAGAAGCCTGGAAAGAGCAAAGAGTTTTGCTGAAGAACATGGCTATGAAAAGGCCTATGGCTCCTACCTGGAGCTGGTTCAGGATCCCGATGTGGATGTCGTCTACATTGCCACCCCGCATTCACATCACATGGAGCACAGCATGCTCTGCCTGGATCACAAAAAAGCGGTTCTCTGTGAAAAGGCACTGGCCCTGAACGCCAAGGAGGTCGAGGCGATGATTGAATCATCACGGAAGAACAAAACTTTTTTGATGGAGGCGTTCTGGACCATTTTTCAGCCCAAATTCAAAAAGGTCCTGGAATTGGCTTCTGACCCGGAGCTCGGGCAGTTGAAATTTGTCAAATCGGATTTTATGTTCAACCCCGAGGTCGACCCTGACAAGCGACTCTACAATATCCAGCTCGGAGCGGGATCCCTGCTCGACATTGGGATTTACCCGATTTTCCGCTCGCTTGTTTTGCTGGGCAAGCCCACGGCCATAAAGACCATGCCCCGATTGCTGAACTCAGGAGTTGAAGAGAGCATTTTCATGCTCTTTGATTACGAGAACGGGTCCATGGCGGCGCTTACTTCTAGTTTTGCAGCTCACTCGAAAAATGAGACGGAGCTTTGTTTCGAAAACGGATACATCAAGTTTGAGCGTGACCACGATGTCCCGATCTTCCTGGGCAAGAATGACGCTGAACAAGAGATCAAAGTGGACGCGGGCCCGGGAATGGGCTATGAGCTGGAGGCCGCTCATGTGATGGAATGTCTCGATGCGGGTAAAATCGAGAGCCCGGTACTGCCTTTGAGCTTCAGCCTGGATTTGATGAAATTGATGGATGCCGTGAGAAAAGACGCTGGAATCGTCTTTCCCGGACGTGACTGATACAACTATCCAGATTCCATTTTAAAAAACATGAAGAGAACCGAGCACACCTTTTGCCGAATTTGTGAGTCCCTCTGCGGACTTGAGGTCGAGATCGAAAATGATCGCGTAGTCGCGATACGACCGGATGACAAGCACGTGGCCACAGAAGGATTCAGCTGCGTCAAGGGCCTGAAGCAGCATGAGATCTACAGCTCACCCGACCGGCTGATGCATCCGCTCAAGAAAGTCGACGGAAAGCACGTCCGGATCAGCTGGGAACAAGCCCTGGAAGAAATAGGGAGCAAGGTTCGCTCCCTCACCGGGGAATCGGGCAAGAACGCAATAGGAATGTACGTGGGAACAGCTGCGGGCTTCGGCGTATTGCACCCGGTTTTTGCCCAGGGATTCATGGAAGGCATCGGATCCGACAGCATGTTTTCGAGTGCGACGCAGGACTGCAGCAACAAATTCGCAACGGCCCGCCATATGTATGGTTTCCCATTTACCCAGCCGTTTCCCGATCTTCACAACACCGAGTGCCTGATCATCGTCGGAGCCAATCCCGTCATCTCGAAATGGTCCTTTCTGCAAGTTCCGAATCCGTCGAAACACATTCGAAATATTAAAAAGAGGGGAGGACGAGTGATCGTGGTGGACCCCAGAAAAACGGAAACAGCCCGAATCGCAGAGGAGCACCTCTTCATAGAACCGGGCACCGATGTCTTCTTCTATCTGTCATTCTTGAACGAGGTCATCAAAAAAAAGGGAGTGGCTCAAAAAAGAATCGAGGCTCACATGAAAGGCTTTGAGGAAGTGGCTGCCTTGTGTTCCGAGTGGACGCCTGAGAAAACGGCCCCGGTCACCGGGATCGATCCGGAAGCCCTGAGGTCGCTGGTCAACACCTATCTCGAGTCGGACGGAGCCGCTCTGTACAGCTCTACGGGAGTGAACATGGGAGGGCAGGGAGCCCTGGCTTTCTGGCTTCAGGAAGTGATCAACGCCATTACCGGAAATCTTGACAAAAAAGGAGGAACCCTTGTCGGGCGAGGCATCATGGATTTCCTTCGCTTCGGAGTGAAGAAAGGCCTTTTGATCAAAGACAGCAAATCGCGAATCGGAGGTTTCAGCATGGTCAATGACGCTTTCCCGGGGGGCATCCTTGCCGATGAGATACTGACCCCCGGAGAAGGGCAGATTCGCGGCATGTTCATAACCGGGGGAAATCCCCTGATTACCATGGCCGAGTCGGAGAAACTGAAAACCGCCTTCGAAAAACTGGACCTTCTGGTTTGTTTGGACATCTTCCAGAACGAGACCTGCTCCGTGGCCGATTATGTGCTTCCCTGTACGGACCCCTTTCAAAGACCTGATCTGCCTTTTATCTTTCCTCTTATGCTCGGACTTCAGACCCGGCCCTACCTGCAGGCTACGGAGGCCATGGTTCCTCCCCGGGGCGAGCAGCGAGATGAAGCGGGCATATACATCGCCCTGGCCAAAAGCTGCGGTTTCCCGCTATGGGGATCGACGGTAGCTCAGAAATTCTTCGAAAGCCTGATGCGATTCAACCGGTTGGACAATGGTCAGCCGACGGTGCCGCAAAAATCCATGCTGAGTGCCTTGTTGCGATTATGCGGTCAGCAGGGTTTCAAGAAGCTGTTGAAAAACGAGCACGGCTGGCTCAGGGAAGATCACAAGGAGAATGATTTCCTGGGAGAGCGCGTGTACACGGATGACAAGAAGGTGGATCTTGCCCCCGAAACGCTTGTGAATCAGGTTCCGAGGTTGAAGCAGGCATTCAACAAAGAGCTCAACCGGGGGGATTCCTTCAAGATGATCACCAAAAGGGCCGTTCAGACGCATAATTCCTGGACCCACAATACCGATCGCATGCTGAAGGGATCTGAAGGGACCAATTTTTTGTATCTGCATCCGGATGATGCCGGGAAGCTCGGACTGAAACACGGGGACCTGGCCGATGTATCCTCTTCCTATGCCACGATCAGGATTCCTGTAAAACATTTGGCGGAGCTTAAACCCGGAACTGTGGCCATTCCACACGGGTGGGGGCACCAGGCCGCCAAGGGTTTGGGCATTGCAAGCAAGACCAGGGGGGTCAACGTCAATTTGCTCGCCGGTTCAGGACCCGATCAGATCGATCCGCTGTCGGGGATGTCGAAGCTTACCGCACTCGAAGTATCCATTGTGGCCGCAAGGGGAGAACAGGCTCCAAACTGGTCCGGAATTTCCTGAAACTACAGTGCTTTTGACGCTTATTATTTTCAGTTTTCCTGTATGTAATTTGATTATATTTGCGGATTCAGAGGAAGACGGAAACACAGGATGAAGAATATCAGGAACTTTTGTATCATAGCCCATATCGACCACGGTAAAAGCACCCTGGCCGACAGGCTGCTCGAATTCACCAATACCGTCACGGATCGCGACAAGCAGGATCAGTTGCTGGACAACATGGATCTCGAGCGGGAACGCGGGATCACCATTAAAAGCCACGCGATTCAGATGGACTACGAGTTTGAGGGTGAGAAGTATGTTCTCAACCTGATCGACACCCCGGGTCACGTCGACTTCTCCTATGAGGTTTCCCGGTCCATTGCTGCCTGCGAAGGCGCCCTTTTGATCGTGGACGCGGCTCAAAGCATACAGGCGCAGACGATTTCCAATCTCTACCTGGCCCTTGACAATGACCTCGAAATCATCCCTGTTCTGAACAAGGTGGATTTGCCCAGCGCCAACCCGGAAGAAGTTACCGATGACATTGTCGACCTCCTGGGATGCGACCCGGAGGAGGTGATTCACGCCAGTGGAAAGACCGGATTCGGCATCGAGGAAATACTCCGGGCCATTATCGAAAGAGTTCCGGCGCCCAAGGGGGATGAAAAAGAACCGTTGCAGGCTCTGATCTTCGACTCTGTTTACAATTCATATCGTGGCGTTGAAACCTATTTCCGTGTGCTCAATGGGGAGATCAGAAAGGGTCAACGCATCAAGTTCATGGCCACCGGAAAGGAATATTTCGCAGATGAAGTGGGAACCTTGAAGCTCAAACAGGCCCCGAAGACCAGCATCAAGGCGGGTGATGTGGGCTACCTGATCACCGGGATAAAGGCGGCCAGCGATGTCAAGGTAGGGGACACTATCACCGATGCCCAGAATCCCACAAGAAATCAGATTGCGGGCTTTGAAGATGTGAAACCCATGGTTTTTGCGGGAATCTACCCGGTCGATACCGAAGATTACGAGGAGCTCCGCTCCTCGATGGAGAAACTTCAACTCAACGACGCATCCCTGGTTTTCGCTCCGGAGAGCTCGGCTGCCCTTGGTTTTGGTTTTCGTTGCGGATTCTTAGGCATGCTCCATCTCGAGATCATCCAGGAAAGACTGGAACGCGAGTTTGACATGACCGTTATCACGACGGTACCCAACGTTTCTTATCACGCCTACACCAACAAGGAACCCGATACGATGATTCTGGTGAACAATCCCTCAGATTTGCCGGAGCCTTCCGTCCTGAACCGGGTGGAGGAACCTTACATCAAGGCGAGTATCATCACCAAGTCCGATTTCATTGGGCCCGTAATGAGTTTGTGCATCGAAAAGCGCGGGGAGATCACCAATCAGAACTACCTGACGCCGGAACGGGTTGAATTGACCTTTGACATGCCTCTCGCGGAGATTGTGTTTGACTTTTACGACCGACTGAAAACGGTCTCGAAGGGATATGCCTCCTTTGACTATCATCCGATTGGCTTCAGGGCATCGAAACTCGTGCGTGTGGACATATTGCTCAACGCCCAGCCGGTTGACGCCCTGTCGGCCCTCTTGCATGACAGCAGCGCCTATTCCATAGGAAAGAAGATGTGTGAGAAGCTCAGGCAATTGATTCCGCGTCAGCAATTCGACATTCCCATCCAGGCGGCGATCGGTGCCAAGATCATCGCACGTGAAACCATAAAGGCCCTTCGAAAGGACGTGACGGCCAAGTGCTATGGGGGTGACATTTCCCGAAAACGAAAACTTCTGGAAAAGCAGAAAAAGGGTAAGAAAAGAATGCGCCAGGTTGGTAACGTGGAAATCCCGCAACAGGCGTTCCTCGCAGTGCTTAAACTCAATGATTAGCGCTGTCGTTCAGTAAAGATCCTATTCTTCAGTCAGTTATAATGCCTTTTTTTCTGAGAAGGGTGTCCAATTGGTCAGCAACCTCGTAACAGGCGCCGAATTTCTCGATTTCCTCGCAGTGAAGGTCAGGATCCTGCACGTTTCGACAGTCGATCTCCTCGATTTTAATGCTGTGGAACTTAGGGTCCAGCATGCGACACCTTTCCATCAGGTCAGCCAGGGTTTGATCTTCCTCGATGTCAAAACCACGAAGGGTCAGAAATCCCTTGAGATAGTTTTCGATCGAACCGATCGTACTCCTGCAAATGACCAGGGATACGATGTCTTCCTCGGGTTTGTAGAGTTCCTGATTGCCCTCCTGGAGCTTTCGGGATCCTTTGGAAAAAAACTGTTCTGCCTTTTTGTCCATGTCTGAAAAAAAGCCCCGTGCGCATAAGATTCGCGCACAGGGCCATACTATTGAGTTAATTTACATGCTCTTGTAAAGTTCCAGTCTTTCCCATTGTGAGTCGACCATGTCCTGGGCCTCGACCAGCAATTCCTTGGCAAAGGAAGCGTTTTCTTTTACCACGCGTGTGAATCGTGCCTCGTTGTACATGAAGTCTTCCAAAGGTGCGGATGGAGCCTTGGAATCGAGTTTGAACTTCTTGCCTTTTGGCTTGGAAGGATCAAAACGGAACAAGGGCCAGTATCCGGTTTCAACAGCTTTGGTCTGCTGTTTTGCTCCGTCTTTCAAGTCATAGCCGTGCTCACCACAATGGCTGTAGGCTACGATCAAAGAAGGACCGTCAAAGGCCTGCGCCTCCTGGATGGCTTTCAGGGATTGTACATCCTTGGCACCCATCGCAATTTGCGCCACATAGACGTTACCATAGGAGATCGCCTGCATAGCCAGGTTCTTCTTCGGCGTTTTCTTGCCCGCAATGGAGAATTTGGCGCTTGCCCCGAGTGGTGTCGCTTTAGAGGTTTGACCTCCGGTGTTCGAGTACACCTCGGTGTCCATCACCAGGATGTTCACATTTTCTCCTGAAGCGAGCACGTGGTCAACTCCACCGTAACCGATGTCATAGGCCCAACCGTCGCCTCCGAAGATCCAAACGGACTTCTTGCGAAGATAATCGGTCAGCTGGTTCAGCTTCTTGGCTTCTTCATTATTGTCGAGAATGTCAAGGGTCTTCTTAAGCTTCGCAATGTCGTCGAATTTCTTGGCTTTTTCGATTTCATTGGACTCAGGATTGTTCAGAATGGCTTCAACCAAATCACTTCCGACAAGGAGTTCAATCGATTTCAGCAGTCCGACCGCGATCTCCTGCTTCTTGGTCAGTCCAAGTTGCAGACCCAAGCCGAATTCAGCGTTGTCTTCGAACAAGGAGTTCGCCCATGCCGGTCCGCGACCGAATTCGTTGGTTCGGTACGGAGTAGTAGGCAGGTTTCCTCCATAGATGGAAGAGCAACCCGTCGCGTTGGCGATCATGATGCTGTCTCCGTAGAGTTGGGTGATCAATTTGATATAAGGTGTCTCACCACATCCGGAGCAGGCTCCTGAGAATTCAAAGAGCGGTTGCAGGAATTGAGCTCCTTTTACATTGGAGATGCCGAGTTCCGTTCTTTCGTAATCGGGTAGGTTGATGAAGAAGTCCCAATTCGGATTCTCAACGCCGTCATGCTCAATTTTCTTGCGCATGTTGATCGATTTGAAGTTAGGATCTTCTTTGCTCACCGCTGGACAAACCTCTACACAAAGGTCACATCCTGTACAATCCTCAGGGGATACCTGAAGAACGTAAACGTCGTCTTTGCCGAAAGGTCTTCCTTTGGCAGGAACGTGTTTGAGTGTCAACGGAGCATCGAACATTTCCTCTTTGGAAACCACCTTCGCGCGGATGGCGGCATGCGGACATATGGCCACACACTTGTTACATTGCGTACAGATGTTCTCGTCATCCCAAATAGGGATAAAGTGAGCAATACCGCTCTTCTCGTATTGCGTGGTTCCGGTCGGGAAGGTTCCGTCAACAGGGAAAGCACTTACCGGCAGCTCGTCTCCACGACCTGCGAGTATGGTTTCCAAAACTTCCGTGACAAAGCCATCAGGGGCACCTGTCATAGCGGAGACGAATTGCTTCTCGCTGGTTACCGTTTTCGGATACTCGACTTTTTGGAGATTAGCCAGGGCCGTGTCAACGGCGTTGAAGTTCATCTGAACGACCTTCTCTCCTTTATGCGAGTAGGACTTGACAATGGCGTCCTTGATCTTCTGAATGGCTTCCTCTTTTGGAAGAATTCCAGAAATAGCAAAGAAGCACGTTTGCAGCACCGTGTTGGTTCTTTTTCCGAGGTTGGCTTCCTGGGCCACCCGCGAGGCATCAATTACGTAGAAATTGGCTTCGTGCTCGATCAGGTGCTTTTGCATCTTTTCAGGCAGATGTTCCCAGATCTCATCCTTGGAATAAGGCGTGTTGAGCAAAAACGTGCCTCCCGTTTTCAAATCATCGATCATATCGTATTTATCGACGAAATTGGACTGGTGACTCGCGATAAAATCAGCTTTGTCAATCAGGTAAGTCGAATGTATGGGTTCAGGCCCGAATCTCAGGTGAGAGATGGTCTGCGCACCGGCTTTTTTGGAATCGTACACAAAGTAGCCCTGAACGAAGTTGTCGGTAGTTTCACCGATGATCTTGATCGAGTTCTTGTTGGCACCTACAGTACCATCTGAACCGAGTCCGTAGAACATGCAATTGAACGTGGTCCTTCTGACTTCGAAATCCTCGTCGGCTTCGAGATGAGTGTTGGTCACGTCATCCACGATACCCACGGTGAAGTGGTTTTTGGGTTTGGGTTTGAGCATCTCGTCAAACACACCCTTGACCATTCTCGGAGTGAATTCCTTGGAAGAAAGTCCGTATCGTCCACCAATGATCTCAGGCATTTCCTTGCCGTTCTCAATGTAGGCACTCTGAATGTCCATATAAAGAGGCTCTCCAATGCTGCCGGGCTCTTTTGTGCGGTCTAGAACTGCTATTTTCTTAACGGTTTTCGGCATTTTGCCTATAAAGTGCTCGATAGAGAAAGGTCTGAAGAGACGTACGAAAAGGGCTCCTACTTTTTCACCTTCACCCACCATTTTCTCCATGGCCTCCCATACGGCGCCTTCACCGGATCCCATGATGATCATGACGCGTTCCGCTTCAGGATGTCCAACGTAGTCGAACAGGTTGTATCTTCTTCCGGTGTGGTCGTAGAATTCGTCCATGACCTCTTGTACGATGCCCGGAACCTTTTCGTAATAGGTGTTGGCCGCTTCACGCGCCTGGAAGAAAACATCCGGGTTCTGTGAAGTACCTCGAACCACCGGATGATCCGGGTCGAGAGAGCGATGTTTGTGTTCCATGACCTTGTCTTCAGGAATCATGGCCCGGATCACATCGTCCGGAATCACATCGATCTTGGAAATCTCATGCGAGGTTCTGAAGCCGTCAAAGGCATTGACGAAAGGAATTCTTGATTTGAGCGACGCGGCCTGCGAGATGAGGGCAAAATCCTGTGCTTCCTGCACGGACCCTCCAAACAGCATGGCGTACCCGGTTTGTCGGGCTGACATGACGTCACTGTGATCGCCAAAAATGGACAGGGCGTGTGTCGCAATGGTTCTGGCCGCCACATGTATGACATTCGGCAAGAGCTCTCCGGCTATTTTATACATGTTGGGGATCATAAGGAGTAGTCCCTGTGAAGCTGTAAAAGTCGTTGTCAGGGCACCGGCCTGCAAAGAACCGTGTACTGCACCTGCGGCACCACCTTCACTTTGCATCTCAACGATTCGTGGGACATTGCCCCAGATATTCGTTTTTCCTTTTGAACTGAGCAAATCTACTTGTTCCCCCATAGGAGAAGCTGGAGTAATAGGATAAATGGCACAGACCTCATTCGTTTTGTGCGCAACGCGGGCAACGGCCTCATTGGCGTCGCAAATTATCTTTTCAAATTGTTTTTTCATCTTGACAACGTTTTTCGTGGATGATTCATTTTAACATTTTCATTCACTCACATGGCGGGAATGAAATCTTTGTAAAATTAAGTCGAAGTCAAGACTTAAATTATGATATAAGTCATCTGAGGCCTTAAGCAGCAAAGGTTACAGAAAACGACATGATGGATTACAAAATAAAAAAGAGCATTTGAATGGCTCAAATGCTCTTTTAAAATTGTTTGAAACGCTTTATTATTCGCCGTGCATCCACACTTTTTTGGCGAGAAGCTCTTCTTCGGTTTCCACGTGATCTTCATCCGGAACACAGCAGTCCACAGGACAAACGGCGGCACATTGCGGCTCATCGTGGAAGCCTTTGCACTCTGTGCACTTGTCAGTCACGATGAAGTAAAACTCATCGCTTACCGGCTCGTTCTCAGCGTCGGCATCCACTTCGCGCCCGTCTGGTGTTGTGGTCATGCCGCTCAAGGCGGTTTCATCTGAATACGACCACTCGCTGTCAGGTTCGTAAATTGCGTTATTTGGGCATTCTGCCACACAAGCGTCGCAGTTAATGCATTCGTCGGTTATTATAATTGCCATAACTCCTAATTTTTTTAAAATCCTTAGCAAAGTTAAAGAATAAAAATCCAAAAAAAATTGAGGCAAATAAAATTTAGAACTATTCCAAATAAAAACCCCGACCCGCTTGCTTTGTGTAATATTTATTACGGATCGGGAAAGATTGACAAATGTCATATACTGCTCTATAAGGTAGTTCTAAATTTATCAGCTCGTAGAAAAGCCTTAAGGCAGATTTTACTAAATTTATAAAAAAATAGCGCAGATGACTGTAAATAAAATGGAACCGTCGGCCCGTGAGGTCGAGTCACTAAGTGCCGTAGTGATCAGGTTCGTAGGTGACTCTGGAGATGGCATGCAACTTACCGGAACACAGTTTACCGATACTTCGGCCATGTTTGGAAATGACGTGGCCACTTTTCCCAATTATCCTGCAGAGATCAGGGCTCCACAGGGAAGTCTCTATGGTGTTTCCGGCTTCCAGGTGCATATAGGCAGCATCGAGATAAGCACCCCGGGTGACGACCTCGACCTGCTTGTTGCAATGAATCCCGCCGGATTGAAGACGAATCTTCACGCATTGAAGGCCGGCCATACCATAATAGTGGACACGGACTCATTTTCTAAAAAGAATCTGCAGAAAGCGGAATACGATTCAAACCCCCTCGAAGATGGGACGCTGGAGAATTACCGGGTCATAGAAGTTGCGATGACTTCGCTTACCCGTGAGGCTCTCAAAGACCTCGGGCTGGACAACAAAAGCATCACCCGGAGCAAGAATATGTTTGCCCTGGGCATGGTGTACTGGATGTACAACCGGGACATGAATCATACGCTGAGATTTTTCGAGCAGAAGTTCAAATACAAGCCTGTCCTGGCCGAGGCCAATGCAAAGGTGCTCAAGGCTGGGTTCTATTATGCCGAGACCCTGGAGCTCATTCCGAATGCCTACCAGATCCTTCCGTCTGCGATGGAAAAGGGAACCTACAGAATTGTAAACGGAAACACCGCTACGGCCTGGGGGTTCCTGGCAGCAGCAGAAAAGGCGGGGCTGGAGCTTTTCCTGGGGTCTTACCCCATTACACCGGCGACAGACATACTCCATGAACTGGTAAAGCATAAGAATTTCGGAGTCAAGGCCTTTCAGGCGGAGGACGAAATTGCTGGTGTGACCTCGGCCATTGGAGCTTCATTTGCCGGGGATCTCGCCATCACAACAACCTCGGGCCCGGGTTTGGCACTCAAAAGCGAGGCAATAGGTTTGGCCCTTATGACAGAATTGCCCCTGGTGATCGTCAATGTTCAACGGGGAGGGCCTTCTACAGGATTGCCAACGAAAACCGAACAGTCGGATCTGTTGCAGGCCATGTATGGTCGAAACGGGGAGTCGCCAGTGATCGTCATCGCTGCGAGCACTCCTTCCGATTGCTTTGATTATGCCTATGAGGCGGCCAGGCTTAGCCTGGAGCACATGACCCCTGTCATCTTGCTTACCGATGGTTATATCGCCAACGGCTCGGAGCCCTGGAGGATCAAATCTGTCAAGGACATGGCCGACATCAATACGCGCCTCATAAACAAGCGATCTGAGAGCTGGCACCCCTATGATCGCGATAGCCAGACGCTGGCCAGAAACTGGGCCGTTCCGGGCACCCCGGGATTGGAACACCGTTTAGGCGGACTGGAAAAGGATCAGGTCACAGGAAACGTGTCCTATGTGCCGGAGAATCACGAGTACATGACGCACGTTCGTGCCGAGAAGGTCAAACGGGTTCAGAATAACATCCCGGAACTGGAGCCCGAATACAACAAAGAAGGAGATCTTCTGATCGTCGGATGGGGAGGAACCTATGGCAGCCTGCATTCGGCTGTTCGAAAACTGGCTTCCCAGGGATATAAGATCGGACACGCTCATTTCAATTATATCAACCCATTGCCTCGCAATACGGAAGAGGTCCTTGGCAATTTCAAAAAAGTAATCGTCTGCGAGCTCAACAAGGGCCAATTGGTCAGCGTGCTGAGATCAAACTTCAACGATAAGGATCTGTTGCAATACAACAAGGTCATGGGGTTGCCGTTTTCGGTGACCGACCTGGTGAAAAAATTCAAAAACATATTAGATCAAGACTGACATGGAAGATACACTCGACAAAAAGTATACGTTTAGAGACTTTGCCAGTGACCAGGAGGTGCGCTGGTGCCCGGGATGCGACGATTATGTGATCCTGAGGTCAATGCAGAAAGCCCTGCCGGAAATGGGCGTCAACAAAGAAGACGTGGTGTTCATCTCGGGAATAGGGTGCTCCTCGCGTTTTCCTTATTATATAGATTCCTATGGGATGCACGGTATTCACGGACGGGCCGCGGCCATATCAAGTGGCGTAAAATTGGCGAATCCGGATCTGAGCGTTTGGATGATCACGGGCGACGGTGACAGCCTGGCGATCGGTGGAAACCATTTCATACACCTGCTTCGAAGGAACCTGGACATCAATGTCGTTTTGTTCAACAACGAAATCTACGGGCTGACGAAGGGGCAATTTTCGCCCACTTCCCTGATTGGGCAGAAGACCAAGTCTTCTCCATTCGGTAACACCCAGCCTCCGTTTCATCCGGGGGAGCTGGCCCTGGGCGCGCAGGCCCGATTCTTCGCGCGTCTTGGCGGAAACAGCCCGAAAGAGATGACTGAGCTCTTCATTCAGGCGCAAAAGTTCAAGGGAACATCCCTGATTGAAATCCTTCAGAATTGCGTCATTTTCAACGACGGCTGCTTTACCCAGTATACCGACAAAAAAGTCAAAGAAGACAAGCAGCTGTTCGTCGAACACGGCAAACCGATGATTTTCGGCAAGGAAAGAGACAAGGGTCTTGTGTTGAATGGTTTGAAGATCGAGGTGGTGACTATTGGTGAGAACGGGGTGTCGGAAGACGACATCCTGGTTCACGATGCCAAATGCGAGGATACCACCTTGCAACAAATGCTGGTCAAGCTCGAGTATCCGCTTGTGACGGGTATCATCAGAAGCTATGAAGACGAGCTTTTCGAAGAAAGGGAAGCCAGGCTCACTGAAGAGGTTCGTAAAAATTCAAAGTTCTCATCGGTGGACGAGCTGTTCCTCTCAGGAGAGACCTATGAGGTCAAATAATAGTATTAAAAGGATGACAATCGTCATCCTTTAATTTTTAAAGTCCGGATACTTTTGTCCGGGAATTAAGTCTAGGAATCTAAGTTTAGGAATCATGGGGTACGAAGCCATTCTGGTATTTTTCATCGCGGGTGTTTTTTTAGTGGTTTTTGCGAACTTTCTCTCGAACCTGATCTCGCACAAATCCGACAACAAGAGCAAACAAGATCCGTATGAGTGCGGTGTTGAAACCATAGGTCCGACCTGGGTTCAATTCAAGGTGGGCTACTATCTCTTCGCGGTTCTCTTTCTTCTTTTTGACATCGAGGTGGCATTCCTCGTCCCCTGGGCCGTGGTATTTAAGGAATTAGGAACAGTCGCCCTGATCGAGATCCTGGTGTTCTTGTTCATTCTCGGACTGGGACTGGTATATGCCTTGAAAAAAAGAGCTTTGAGATGGGAGTAGAAAATCAAAAATTGGGAAAAGACTTCCCGGGACGGGTGATTCCGGCAGGCAATGGAGCGAATATAGTAATTACCTCGCTGGATAAAGTAATCAATTGGGGTCGATCGAACTCACTCTGGCCCCTGTATTTTGGGACGAGCTGCTGTGCCATTGAGATGATGCAGACCGGGGCCGCGAGACACGACTGGTCGCGTTTCGGTTTCGAGGTCGCAAGACCTTCTCCGAGACAAGCCGATCTGATCATCATTGCGGGCACCATAGTCAATAAAATGGCTCCTGTTCTGAGAAGGCTTTACGATCAGATGGCCGAGCCCAAGTATGTCCTGGCCATGGGTGCCTGTGCCATATCGGGCGGACCTTTTTACTACAATTCCTATTCGGTGGTCAAGGGAGCGGATCACGTGATCCCTGTGGATGTCTATGTTCCCGGTTGTCCGCCGAGACCCGAGGCGCTGCTCGACGGCATGTTGATCCTGCAGGAAAAGATCCGAAAAGAGAATCGACTGAAAAAGAAGAACCCGATCGATGGCTTCGATGAAGGGGAAATTCCAACACTTCCGGAATCGGAACAATAACAGAATCATGACCAATCAAGAAATCCAAGACACGATCAGCAAATGGAAGGAAGGACTCGAGTTCTCAGAAGAAGAGTCGGAGTTTCTCAATGTGACCGTTGACAATCAGGATCTTCGTGAAATATCGAAAAAGCTCAGAGATACCCCTGAACTCGACTTTGACTATATGTTCTGCCTCACCGGCATCGACTGGGGAGAGGAAATGGGCGTCATCTACCACCTGGAATCCATTGAAAAGAACCACTGCCTGGTGGTCAAGGTCAAGACCTCGGACCGGGAAAACCCAGTGCTTGATACGGTGAGTGACATTTGGAGAACTGCCGAGTTTCACGAGATGGAGGTATTTGATTTCTTTGGGATCCGTTTTAACGGCCATCCCAACATGAAACGCCTTTTCCTGCCTCCGGAATGGGAGGGCTATCCGCTGAGAAAAGATTATGAGGACGAGGTGAATATGGTCATTAAATAAGGAAATCATGGAGCAAATCGTCAACGACAGCTTTAAGACCCAGGAGTACTTTATAAACATGGGGCCCCAGCATCCGGCAACGCACGGAGTGCTGCGACTGATCCTGACCATTGACGGGGAGATCATCAAGAACGTGGAGCCCGACCTGGGCTATATTCACCGGTCCATCGAGAAGATGTGCGAGCGGGACAGCTATCAGCAGATCGTGCACCTGACCGACCGCATGGATTATCTCTCGGCCCACATCAACAATGAAGCGGTTTGCCTGACCGTCGAAAAAGCCCTCGAACTGGAGGTGACCGAACGTGTCAAAGTCATTCGCACCATCGTGGGAGAACTCACCCGGCTTGCCTCTCACATGCTGTGGTGGGGCGTCATGGGGATGGATCTGGGGGCGCTGACCTCTTATTTTTACGCCTTCCGCGATCGGGAAATGATCAACGACATTTTCGAAGAGACCTGTGGGGCGCGACTGACCATGAACTATAACATCCCAGGAGGTTTGATGTTTGACATCCACCCCAATTTTGTGCGTCGGACCAAGGAATTCATCAAGCATTTCAGAACCAAGCTGCCGGAATACGACCGGCTCCTGACAGGCAATGTGATCTTCCAAAAAAGAACCAGGGGGATTGGTGTGCTGACCCGGGAACAGGCGATTTCTTACGGAGCCTCCGGACCTGTCGCGCGAGGGTCGGGTTTTGCCAGCGACATTCGCAAAAGACATCCATACAGTGCATACGATCGTGTGGATTTCAAAGAGGCCATACGCAACGAAGGTGACAACCTGGCCCGCTACAAAGTGAGGATCGATGAGATGTGGGAATCGATGAACATTATCGAGCAGCTGATCGACAATATACCGGAAGGCGACTATCAGACGCCCACCAAGGCAGTTATCAAGCTCCCGAAAGGAGAGTATTATCAGCGGGTCGAAACGGCGAGAGGAGAGCTGGGTGTTTACATCAACAGCACCGGAACGAAGAATCCCTACAGGATGAAGTTCAGGTCCCCCGGTTTTTCAAATCTCTCGCTATTGAACGAAATCGTAGTTGGGGGCAAAATTGGGGACCTGGTGGCAACCATGGCAACCATAGACATTGTTGTGCCTGACATTGACAGATAAATGAGTATCGAAGGAACTATAGGTTTTAAGAACGGGTAAATTATGATCAAGACTTTATCAATTACAAAGACAGTTCACGAATGGCTTTTCAGCGTGATGCCGGAAGGCGTCGCCACCGTTGTGGAATGGGTGCTGATCGCAGCTTTGTACCTGGCCTTCTTTGCTCTGGCCGGTTTGCTCCTGGTCTGGATGGAGAGACGTATCGCGGCTTTTTTCCAGCTTCGTCTGGGGCCGAATCGCGTGGGTCCCGCCGGTCTTTTTCAAACCATAGCGGATGCGCTGAAGCTTGTCACCAAAGAACTGACCGGTACGGCGCGTGCCGACAAATTTCTGTACAACCTGGCTCCTTATTTTGTGATTGTGGCTGCCCTGGTATCCTTGTCGGTGCTTCCTTTTTCGGCCTCATTCCAGGCCTTTGACATCAATATTGGAGTCTTCTTCATCATGGCAGTCTCTTCCATCGGGGTGATCGGAATCCTCCTTGGGGGTTGGGCCAGCAACAACAAGTATTCCCTGATCGGTGCCATGCGAAGCGGGCTTCAGACCGTCAGCTATGAGCTTTCTGTGGGATTGTCCATTCTGACCATTGTCCTTTTGGCCGGATCGTTGCAAATTTCTGAGATCGTCGAAGCCCAGCGCACAGGCGGCTGGTTTATCCTTCAGGGTCATATCCCGGCTGCTATTGCTTTTATGATCTTTATGATCGCCGGTACGGCGGAGACGAACAGGGCTCCTTTTGACATGGTCGAGGCCGAGTCAGAGCTGGGGGCAGGTTTTCACACGGAATACTCAGGAATGAAGTTTGCTTATTTTTTCCTGGCGGAATTCATAAACATGTTCATTATAGCAGCGGTAGCCGTCACCATTTTCTTCGGAGCCTACCTTTCGCCCTTTGGGATCACCGAGTCACTGCCCTGGCTGGGCGTGGTTTGGTTCATGCTCAAGGTGCTCGTGGTCATCTTTCTGATGATGTGGTTCAGGTGGACGTTTCCTCGTTTGCGCGTGGATCAGCTGCTCACGCTCGAATGGAAGTATTTGTTGCCGCTGAACCTGATGAACATTGTGCTTATGGCGGTTATCATTTGGTTGAACTGGACAATTTAAGACAATTATGAGATGAGTTATTTTTCAGACATATACAACGGAATAAAAACCTTGCTCAGGGGAATGAGCGTGACGGGCAAGTATTTCGTCACGGCCCGGAAGGAGATCATCACCCAGCAGTATCCTGACAACCGGGATACGCTCAAGATGTTCGACCGGTTCCGGGGCGAGGTGGTGATGCCACACGACGAGAACAACGAGCACCGGTGCACGGGCTGTCAGAAATGCGAGATCGCCTGTCCAAACGGGTCCATTGAGATCATTTGGGACCGGGGAATCGATCCCCATACGGGAAAAAAGAAGAAGATGATCGACAAGCATATCTATCACCTGTCGATGTGCACAATGTGTGGGCTTTGCATCGAAGCCTGCCCGACGGACGCCATTGTCTGGGCACAGAATTTTGAAAATTCGGTTTATGACCGATCACAACTCACCAAAGTATTGAACAAACCCGGATCCCAATTGAAAGCCGGTGTAGAAGATTAAATCTATGGAAAGAGCCCTTTTTTACATCATAGCCCTGATCATGGTCTTGTATGCGATCAAAGCGGTGACCAGCCGCAAGATGCTGCGATCCGTGGTCTATTTGCTTTTCGTGCTCACGGGAATAGCGGGTATCTACTTCATGGTAGACTACACCTTTATGGCGGCAGTTCAGCTTGCGGTTTATGCCGGGGGTGTGATTGTCCTGATCATTTTCTCGGTGCTGCTCGTGCATCACATCGAGTTGCGCCTGGAAGTGTCCAAACTCTCACAACGCATGATGGCCGGAGTCGTGAGTATTCTCGGCCTGGTCTTAACACTGTATGCGATTCACACCTACGATTTTGTACCGTCGGCAGCTCAGCAGCCCATTGAGGTAAGCCAGATCGGACGGGGCATGCTCAGTTTCGAAGACGGTGGATTCATACTCCCTTTTGAAGTGATCAGCGTGCTGCTGGTGGCCGTGATGATCGGAGCCATTGTAATTGCGAAAGGAAAAAAATTGGAACAGTAAACACAGAGAAAATGATAGAAGGCATTAGCATATACGAGATTCTGACCCTGACATCGATTCTGTTCTTCATCGGGGTCTACGGATTTCTGACTCGAAAGAACCTGATTACGATGTTGCTTTCCATTGAGTTGATTCTCAATGCGTCGGCGATCAATTTTGTCGTGATCAATACCTATTTGTATCCGGAAAACCTGCAGGGCGTCTATTTTTCTGTGTTCATGGTGGCGATTGCCGCAGCCGAGACGGCCCTCGCCGTGGCTATTATAATTAACCTGTACAAACTGATCACTTCCGTTGAGGTCAAGGATACGGAGATCATGAAGTACTGAAGAAGAAAAAGAACGAATGAAAAAAATAAATCTGGGGGATTATGGATTTTAGCTACACCGTACTGATACCTCTTATTCCATTGGCAGTTTTCCTGTTGCTTGGAATGAATTACACCCGAATAAAGCCGGCCGTTTCCGGATGGATCGGTTCCCTGGGACTTCTTGTCACCTTGTTGCTGTCCTATTACACGGCTTACCAATACTTTTTCGTCGTCGGGAAGGTGGGAGAAGTCTACCAGACCTTCACCGAGCACTGGAGGTGGATGACTTTTACCGATACCCTTTACATCGACATGGGGGTAATGATCGACCAGATCTCGGTCATGATGCTCGTCGTTGTGTCTACCATATCTTTTATGGTTCACCTGTATAGTCGGGGCTACATGAAAGGAGACGGCGGGTACACCAAATTCTTTGCCTTTCTGTCGCTTTTCACCTTTTCAATGATGGGATTGGTGCTTGCCGTCAACCTGTTTCAGATCTATATCTTCTGGGAGCTTGTTGGGGTTTCTTCCTTCTTGCTGATCGGATACTACTACACGAAGCCTTCTGCCGTTTCTGCGGCGAAAAAGGCCTTCATTGTGACGCGATTTGCCGATCTCGGATTTTTGATCGGCATCCTGATCATCGGATACTATGGGGGCTCCTTTGATTTTGTCACCCTGGTGGATCCGGAGGGAAGTGCCATTGCAAACTGGGCCTCCACCTCTTTTATGGGACTTTCGGTAATCACCTGGGGTCTGATCCTGATTTTCGTGGGAGGTGCTGGAAAATCAGCGATGTTTCCGCTGCATATCTGGCTGCCGGATGCCATGGAAGGACCCACTCCGGTCTCGGCACTGATCCATGCGGCGACTATGGTTGTGGCTGGCGTATACCTGGTGGCACGACTGTTCCCGATGTATTATTTTGTAGAATCGGGTTACGCCCTGAACCTGGTTGCCTGGGTAGGTGCATTCTCGGCCCTGTTCGCTGCGGTTATCGCCCTGACTCAAAACGACATCAAGCGCGTGCTGGCCTACTCGACCATGTCCCAGATTGGCTACATGATGCTCGCTTTGGGCGTGTCAGGCTATGACGGTCACGATGGTTTGGGATACATGTCTTCGATGTTTCACCTGTTTACCCACGCCATGTTCAAAGGACTTCTGTTTCTGGCAGCGGGTTCGATCATTCACGCCGTTCACAGCAATTACCTCAAGGACATGGGCAGCCTGAGAAAGTATATGCCGGTTACGCACATCACCTTTTTGATCGCTGCGCTCTCGATTTCGGGATTCCCGGGATTTGCCGGATTCTTCTCCAAGGATGAGATCCTTGTAGCTGCCTATGAGCACAATCCTTTCATTTATCTCATCGGACTGCTGGTGGCCGGAATGACGGCTTTCTACATGTTCCGAATCTATTTTGGAATCTTCTGGGGAGAGGATCGCAAATATGAGCACACCCCGCATGAGTCTCCGGTATCGATGACTTTCCCACTGGTGTTTTTGGCGGCCATGAGCATTCTTACGGGCTACATTCCATTCAGCTCACTTGTGACGGCTGACCACATGCCATTTGAAGCTCATCTGAACTATCCTCTGGCTGCGCTCGCTGTAGGAGTTGGCCTGATCGGCATTGGCCTGGCCTACCTGCTTTACAAGAAGCCAAGTGATCTTCCAGAACGGGTTTCAAAAGGTTTTGGAAACCTCTACACCTGGGCCTATCACAAATTCTACTTCGATGAGCTGTACCTGTTCATCACCAAGGAAATTATTTTCAAGCGTATCTCGGCACCTTTCGCCTGGTTTGACCGAAACGTGGTCGATGGAACGATGAACCTGATCGGGAATTCTACCGTGGCCGGATCGAAGAGCATACGCAAGTTGCAATCGGGCAGGCTGCAGGATTATGCATTCGCTTTTATAGCGGGAGCTGTGATCCTCGCCATGCTTTTTATTTACAATTGGATAATCTAGGATGAAATGGATATACTGACTCTCTTTATCGTTGTTCCGGTTTTGACGATTCTGGCGCTTGTTTTCACCCGAGACCTCAAACAGTCGCGGATCGTGGCTGCCCTGGGCATGCTGGTGCAATTTGCCATGTCCATCAACCTGGTCTTTGCCTATATCAGGGAAAAGCAGATCAATGATGACATCATGGTCTTCACACGTGACCTGACCTGGTTTGAAACGTTCAACATTCATTATGCCATCGGGGTGGACGGGATATCGGTCGCCATGATCGTTTTGGCCTCCATAGTAGTTCTGGCCGGGGTTTTCATCTCCTGGAAGATGGAGGATCTGCCCAAGGAATTCTTTATTTCCCTGATTGTGCTGGCCACAGGTGTTTTCGGATTCTTTATCTCGATAGACCTGTTTACCATGTTCCTGTTTTACGAGATCGCCGTGATACCCATGTATTTGCTGATCGGGATATGGGGCTCGGGTCCGCGCGAATACTCTGCCATGAAACTGACCCTTATGCTCATGGGCGCCTCGGCGCTGCTGCTGGTCGGGATTCTCGGAATCTATTTCAACTCGGGAGCCGACGGGGGTCAACTGACCTACAACATACTGGACATTGCCCGGGTAAATATCCCGGTGGATGCTCAGAACCTGTTCTTTCCCATCACTTTTATCGGCTTTGCCGTTTTGGGTGCGCTATTTCCATTTCACACCTGGTCGCCTGATGGTCACGCCTCGGCTCCAACCGCCGTTTCCATGCTCCACGCGGGTGTGCTTATGAAGCTTGGGGGTTACGGGGTTTTTCGGGTAGCGATGTATCTGCTGCCGGCGGGTGCACTGAGCTGGTCGAATTTCTTTATCGTTCTTTCTGTGATCGGTGTGATCTACGGTGCGCTGGCTGCTGTGAAGCAAACCGACTTGAAATACATCAATGCCTACTCTTCGGTGAGTCACCTGGGCATGGTGCTTTTTGCCTTGCTCATGATCAACAAGACATCCTGGAACGGGGCGATTTTACAATCCCTGTCCCATGGCTTTATGACGGCACTATTCTTCGCTTTGATCGGCATGATCTATGGCAGGACCCATACGCGTGACGTGACGAAAATGGGTGGACTGCTCAAGGTGATACCCTTCATCTCCCTGATTTACGTGATCGCCGGACTCGCTTCACTGGGCCTTCCGGGATTCAGCGGATTCATGGCCGAGATGCAGATCTTTGTGGGGGCCTTTGAGCACCCGGACATGTTTCACAGGGTCGCCACGATCATTACGGTGTCGGCCATTGTGGTCACGGCCGTATATATTTTGAGGGTTGTCGGAATGATGCTGATGGGACCTGTTGTTCATCAGGAGTACTTCTCCTTTGAAAAGGCGACCTGGTACGAGAGAACCGGGGTGCTCCTTTTGTTGATCCCGATCGTGTTTATGGGTGTGACACCTCTTTGGCTGAGCGATTTGATTCGAGACAGCCTGGAACCCTTCATCCGCCATATGGCACAAGTTTAATTGTTAAGAATTAGAAAGAAAGATCATGAATCTAGAAACATTTCTTTTGATGCGCAACGAGCTGATGCTCCTGGTGGTGATCCTGATGCTGGTCGTGGGTGAGATTTTCATCTCCAACAAGAAAGCCCTCATACCCTGGGCCATTGTTCTGTTTGCGATACATACGATCATCTCTTTTTTTCCACTGGATTCGGGATCCGTTTTTGGCGGAATGTTTAACAGCAGTCAATTGATTCACTTGTTCAAGATCGTACTCAACCTGGGTGTCCTGATCATTTTGTTTCAATCGGCCCACTGGCTCGAGAAGGAAATTCTTCCACAGCACAAGTCCACGGAGTTCTTCATGCTCATGTTCTCTTCCCTGCTCGGGATGTATTTTATGATTTCCTCAGGAGATTTCCTGATGTTCTACCTCGGATTGGAGCTATCGGCCCTGCCCATTGCAGCGCTTGTGGCTTTCGAGACCTCCAAACGCGTTTCGGCGGAAGCCGGGATCAAGTTTGCGCTTTCAGCCGCCATGGCCTCGGGGACGGCGGTATTCGGGATTTCCCTGATCTACGCGACAGCCGGGAGCATTTATTTTGCGGATCTGGCCGACCTTATGACCTATTCGAATCTCAGCCTTCTGGGTTTTGTATTTTTCTTTGCCGGACTGGCCTTTAAGATCTCACTGGTACCGTTTCATTTCTGGACAGCTGATGTTTACCAGGGAGCTCCAATTGGGGTTACATCGTATCTGTCGGTGATTTCAAAAGGATCCGCGGTGTTGATACTGATGATCGTTCTGTTCACGGTTATGAAGCCTTTTGAGGAGGTGACGGCCAAGCTGCTTTATATCGTGGCCATAGCCACCATGTTCATGGGAAACCTCTTCGCTTTGCGCCAACAGAATATGAAGAGATTCCTGGCCTTTTCATCGATTGCACAGGCCGGGTTCATCCTCCTGGGAATACTTTCCAACGATCAGCTTGGAATATCAGCGGTGGTCTATTTCATCACCATCTACGTTTTTACCAACCTGGCAGCTTTTGGCGTGGTCCAGTCGATCTCAATCCAAACAGGGAAAGAGAACATGGATGATTACAATGGTCTCTATCGAACCAATCCGAAGTTGAGTTTGGTCATGATGCTGGCGCTGTTCTCTTTGGCTGGAATTCCGCCTGTGGCCGGATTCTTTGGAAAATTCTTCCTTTTTACGGCTGCTGCGAGCCAGGGGCTGTATCTGCTGGTTTTCATCGCCGTGGTGAACGTGACGATTTCCCTGTATTATTACTTGTTGGTCGTGCGTGCGATGTTCCTGAGAAAGAGCGACGACGCAATACCCTATTTCAAGAACAAGCTCAGCATGAAGATTGGATTGGCCATCGCCGTTGTGGGGGTATTGTTCATCGGACTTTACAGCCCAATCTATGCGTACATTTTTGAATTGAGCCTTTTTTGAATTGTCTAATTTTTGAATAGAAACCCTTTTATCTCATGACTTTAGCAGGAAAACATCAATTTGGAGCGATCGGGGATCAGCGCGTTACGTTTGTAGAGAAGAAGATCGAAAAGGACCGCATGGAGTTTTTGAAGAAATTGCTCGAGGTCAATGATTTTGAGGTTGTGATTCAGGAAGAAAAGACAAAAAGCGAAGAGGACCCTCAGCTCTATACGGTAGCCGTTACCGACATGGTTTTCAATCCGACCATCTACGTGTTTCAGCGTCGCCTGAAAACCATCGATGGCAAGCACATCGTAACCCAGGATTACTGGAACCAGGAAACCGAGGAAACCAATCCGCAATACTGGAAGAACGACTGACCCCTTGAATCCTCCTCGATTCGGGAGTTATTGAAAAAATCTCACTAAATTAGCGGGAACAGTATTTCAATAACTAAAACTAAAACCCCCTTTACATGAAAATTAAACTATTACTCTTCCTGCTGGGAACAAGTTTCTTCCTCGCAGCGCAGCAACCCGTGGCTCCGGTCAAAGTCGTCACCGACGAATACTTTGGTCAAAAAATTGACGATCCTTACCGCTACCTTGAAGACATGAAAGACGAAGCTGTCATCGACTGGTTCAAGGGCCAGGGCGATTACACGACTGAGGTCATGAAAAATGTGACCGGCCGTGAAGAGCTGATTGCCAAGTTCAAAGAACTGGATCAAAGGCGTTCGAGCAGGGTCTTTAATCTTAGCATTACGGAAAACGACCTGTATTTCTATTTAAAGATGACTCCTGAGGATGAAGTTGGAAAGCTCTTTATGCGAAAAGGATATGAAGGTGAGGAAGTCTTCCTCTTTGATCCTTCGGAATACAATAAGGATGAAGGAAAGCAATACACTGTTGGTTCGATTAGCCCTAATAAGGATGGAAGTCTTTTGGCATTTGGCGTAGCTGCGAATGGCTCGGAGTCCTCCACCATACTGGTGATGGACATGACGACCCAAAAACTTTTGTCAGAGGCTATCAGCCCTTGCTGGGGGTTTGCTTTCTGGCAGAAAGACAATAAGAGCTTTACCTATGGAAAATTGAACTCAGATGACGTAACGGATCAAAACCGTCAAATGAATACCAAGAATTATTTGCACGTAGTCGGGACGGATTCCTCCAAGGATCCCGTCGTATTCTGGGCTACCGATTATCCTGAGCTAAAGATCAGCCCTGAAGAAATTCCATATGTCTTTTATGACAAGGATTCGGATAAGACACTTTTGTATGCTCAAACCGTTGAGCGCAATGCCAAGATTTTTATGGCAGATGACAACGACCTGACCAAAGAGAAGATCGATTGGACCCAGATCGTGAAGCGGGAAGACAAGATTGAAAGCCTGTACACGGATGGAAAGCATGTTTACATGAGGTCCAAAAAGGATGCTCCGAACTATAAGGTGCTGATGACTACCCTGGACGACACTGATTTTTCAGAGGCCACTGTGTTGATTCCCCATGACGAAAAAGCAGTTTTAACTGGATTTGCCATCACATCCGAAGGTTATTATTTCACAAAGCGATTCAATGGGATAGAGACCAAAGTCTATCATTTGAAAGAGCCCGGAGCGAAAGCTGAAGAATTGAAATTGCCATTTACGGCAGGATCGGCTGACCTGGGCACCAAAGGGGTGAATCACAAAGAACTTTGGGTGACCATGAGCGGATGGACAAGAAATACAGCACGTTATCGCTATGATCCGGCAGACAAGAGCTTCACTTATGAGATGCTTTCCTCAAAAGTAGACTATCCGGAATTCGAAAATATCGTTGCCAAAGAGGTTTTAGTCGAGTCACATGACGGAGTAATGGTGCCCGTGTCGTTGATCTATGACAAGAACATGAAAAAGGACGGTAGCAATCCCGTCATGATGTATGGTTACGGGTCCTATGGTATTTCCATTAGTCCGTTCTTCTCAACAATATTCCTCACCTGGGTGAGTGAAGGTGGAGTTATTGCCATTTCTCATGTGAGAGGCGGAGGCGAATTAGGGGACGCCTGGCACAAGGCAGGATACAAGCAAACCAAACCTAACACCTGGAAGGATTTTATCGCGACGGCTGAATATTTGCACAAAGAAGGGATCAGCTCCCCAGACAAGACGATGATCTTCGGTGGAAGTGCCGGAGGCATACTCGTCGGACGATCAATGACCGAACGACCTGATCTGTTTGCAGTGGCGGTACCAGCGGTAGGAGCCATGAATACGGTTCGCAGTGAACTGACGCCCAACGGTCCTGTCAACGTTCCTGAGTTTGGAACGGTCAAGGATGAATCTGAATTCAAAGCCTTGTACGAAATGGATTCTTATCTGCATCTTAAGGATGGGGTTGAATATCCTGCTACTATGGTTACTGCGGGGATCAATGATCCGAGAGTGGTAGCCTGGGAGCCCGGAAAGTTCGCTGCAAGAATGCAAGCTGCAAATGGATCCGATAACCCGATATTGTTTCGAGTGGACTATGAGTCCGGCCACGGAAGTGATGCCAAGACCAAGCAGTTCGAGGAATTTGCCGATATCATGAGCTTTTCCTTCTGGCAAATGGGACATCCCGATTATCAATCGATCAAACAAAAGGAAAAGACACTTGACTAAGGGCAGCTGAACTAATTTTTTTCTTTTAGTCGGGCGCTTTTATATATCGAAACTATTTTCTTATATTATTATTCAGAAACTGAATCCACAGGCACCTGTTAATCAGGTGTTTGTGGTTTAGATATGAAAAAAAATCACCCTGATTGAGAGGTCTTTCGACCGAATTTTCATTTTTGTTGAATTCTTCTCCAGGGAGCACGTTCTTTCAAGTTTTACTTTTTAACCCTTCAATTCGTATCCAAATCCCCAATGAAAGCACTTTTTTACACAAGAGAATTTCCACCTTATGTCTATGGTGGAGCCGGAGTACATGTTGAATATTTGGCAGAAGAGCTCTCCAAGCTTATGGATGTGGATGTGCGATGCTTCGGAGATCAGGATCTGCAGGTAGGCAGTCTCAGCGTGAAGGGATTTCCTTATGACAATCCTGCGTTTGACAATTCGAATGACAAGTTGAAAGCCGTTTTTAAGACCCTCAGCACCTGCATCCAGATGAATGCGGATGAAATCGATGCTGATGTGGTGCACTGCCACACCTGGTATGCCCAATTCGCGGGTATTGTTGCCAAATTGTGCTATGGGGTGCCGCTGGTGATCACGACTCATTCCCTGGAACCTTTGCGTCCGTGGAAACGGGAACAATTGGGCAGGGGCTACGAGGCTTCCTCATGGGTGGAGAAAACAGCCATTGAAATGGCAGATGCCGTAATTGCCGTGTCTGAGGAAACCCGGGAGGACGTTTTGAAATATTTTGATGTGGATCCTGAGAAGGTTCAGGTGATCTACAACGGAATCAACCTGAAAGAATACGTCAAGACGGATTCGACCCAAACGCTGGAAGAATACGGAATCGACAAATCGAAGCCCTTTGTGCTATTTGTGGGGCGCATCACCCGGCAAAAGGGAATCATCCACCTGGTCAATGCGATCAAATACCTGGACCCCGATACCCAGGTCGTTCTTTGTGCAGGAGCGCCGGACACTCCTGAAATCGCGAAAGAGATGGAGGAAAGCGTAAACGAGGCCACCCAGGGAAGAGACAACGTCATCTGGATCGAAAAAATGCTGGATAAGAAGCAGGTTATCGAGCTGTATTCCCAGGCGAGTGTATTCTGCTGCCCGTCGATATACGAGCCTTTTGGCATCATCAACATAGAAGCCATGGCCTGTGAAACGGCTGTCGTCGCAAGTGCAGTCGGGGGCATCAAAGAGGTAGTGGTTCATGGTGAGACCGGCATATTGGTCCCTTTGGAACAGCAAAAGACGGCTCCCTTCGAACCCGTGGATCCCGACAAGTTTGCCCGTGATCTGGCCGACGGTGTCAACAAGGTGATCGCGGATAAGGAACTGGCAAAGTCGATGGCGCTCAAAGGGAGAAAACGGGTTGAGGAAACCTTCGACTGGGCCGCCATTGCCAAAGAAGTTGAAACCCTTTATCGTTCGCTCATGTGAGTTAACATTTTTTAAATTGATTGTCAAATAGAAACATAAACCCCATTTATATGTTCACTAAGAAAGTTTTAGCCATTATACTCGGAGGAGGACAAGGATCGAGACTTTATCCCCTCACCGAGAGCCGATCGAAACCGGCGGTACCCATCGCGGGTAAATTCAGATTGGTAGATATTCCAATCTCAAATTGCATCAACTCTGAGATAAAGCGCATGTATGTGCTGACACAGTTCAATTCGGCTTCACTGAATCGTCATATCAAGAACACCTATCATTTCAGCTTCTTCAGCAAGGCCTTTGTGGATGTGCTGGCCGCTGAGCAGACCCCGATGAGCGACAACTGGTTTCAGGGAACCGCGGATGCCGTGAGGCAAAGCATGCATCATTTCCTGGGTCATGAATGGGATTATGCATTGATCCTCTCGGGAGACCAGCTCTACCAGATGGATTACAACTTCATGCTCGATCAGCATGAGAAAGCCAATGCAGAGATTTCCATTGCGACCATACCTGTGGATGCAAAGGAGGCCACGTCTTTTGGAATACTCAAATCAGATGAAAACAATGAGATCACCTCGTTCATCGAAAAGCCGGAGGCGAAGCTGCTTCCCGACTGGACCTCGGATGTGAGTGACGATATGAAATCGAAGGGTAGACATTACCTGGCATCCATGGGAATCTATGTCTTCAACCGAGATCTTCTGGTGGAGCTCATGAAGAATCCGGATACGGTCGATTTTGGAAAGGAGATCATTCCCCAGTCGATTGACGACCATAAGGTCATGAGTTACCAGTATGAAGGGTATTGGACCGATATCGGAAACATCGATTCTTTTTTCGAAGCAAACCTGGGTCTGACCGACAATATTCCCAACTTTAATCTATACGACAGAAACAAGCGCATCTATACAAGAGCCAGGATGTTGCCCACTTCAAAAATCTCAGGGACCACTATGAATCGCAGCGTCATTGCAGAAGGTTGCATCATCCAGGCGGCAAAGATCGACAAGTCGGTCATCGGAATTCGATCCCGAATCGGTCACGAGAGTACCGTGATAAACACCTACATGATGGGATGTGACTATTACGAGACTCTCGATGAAATTGAAAACAAAAAGATCGACATCCTGATGGGTATTGGCGAGCGGTGTTTTATCAAAAATGCAATCATCGACAAGAACTGCCGAATTGGAGATGACGTTCGTATCAACGGAGGAAAGCACCTCAAAGACAAGGAAACAGAAAAATACGTGATCAAAGACGGGATCGTGGTGATCAAAAAAGGAGCTATAATCCCAAGGGGTTATGTGATTTGATCAGAAACACCAACTTGAATTTCAATCTATGTTAAGACAACAACGAGTAGTCATTGAGGGGGTGCGCCCTCAAATCAATTGCGGGGAGTTCCACATCAAGAGAGTTGTAGGGCAGCGGATAGAAGTTAGTGCCGACGTATTGGTAGACGGTCATGACGTGATCGCGGCTTCAGTTCTCTACAAGCACCAGAACGAGCGCACCTGGCGAGAACAAAGGATGATCCCGGGATTCAATGATAATTGGCAGGGATCGTTTACAGTTGAAAAGCAAGGTATTTATGAGTACAAGGTTCAGGGCTGGGTTGATCATGCCCTGAATTGGCAATATGGAATCGGACGCAAAATAGCAGATGGGCAACACGTGAAATCCGAGCTGCTCGAAGGAGCCGAATATCTTGAGGCTGCAAAGAACCAGGCATCGGCGCAGGAAAACGACCTTCTCGATGATCTCATTGCGGCCTTCAGAGACCCGGAGCAGTATGATCGCTCCGTGCAGGAAGCAGTTTCGGATCAACTTCGGAAGATCTTAGAGAAATACCCCGAAAAATTGCTTCAAAACAGTTCCGAGCCTCTTAAGGTATACGTCGATCGGAAAAAAGCCCTGTTCAGCACCTGGTACGAGTTTTTCCCGAGATCCTCATCAGAGGATCCCGGTCGTCACGGTACTTTCAAAGATTGTGAAAGGCTGCTTGACCGGGTTGTCGAAATGGGCTTTGACACCTTGTATTTCCCTCCTGTCCATCCCATAGGAGAGGTGAACCGAAAAGGGAAGAACAACACCACGACCGCCATGAACGGCGATGTGGGATCTTGCTGGGGCATAGGCTCCAGACACGGTGGTCACAAGGACATACATCCGGATCTTGGCACAGTTGATGATTTTAAACAACTCGTATCAAAAGCCAAAGATTTGGGTCTTGAAGTGGCCATGGATTATGCCCTTCAGGCAGCACCGGACCACCCCTGGGTGAAGGAGCACAGCAGCTGGTTCAAATGGCGACCTGATGGTACCGTTCAGTATGCGGAAAACCCACCGAAGAAGTACCAGGACATCCTTCCGATTTATTTTGAGAGTGAAGACTACGAGAATCTCTGGAAAGAATGTCTCGATATTTTGTTCTACTGGATCGACTGTGGCATTCAAATCTTCCGTGTGGACAATCCGCACACAAAACCCTATTATTTCTGGAGCTGGATCATCGAGCAGGTCAAGGCCAAGCACCCGGATGTGATTTTTCTGGCGGAAGCTTTCACCAAGCCGAAAGTCATGCAGCAGCTAGCCAAACAGGGGTATACCCAATCCTATACGTATTTCACGTGGCGCGAAAGCAAGCACGAGCTGATCTCTTACGTCGAGGAGTTGACCAAAACGGATCAGGCGGAATACATGCGACCCAACTTCTGGCCGAACACGCCGGATATCAACCCCTATCACCTTCAGGGAGCCAATGAGTCAAAATTCATACAGCGCTATGCCCTTGCTGCTACCCTAAGCTCCAATATCGGCATATACGGACCCGTGTATGAGTATATGATCAGCGAGCCCATTGAAGGCAAGGAGGAGTATTTGAATTCGGAGAAATTTCAGATCTGCCATTACGACTGGAACCGTAAAAACTGGCTGATCAAGATCATATCGGGGATCAACAAGGCCAGACAAAACCTGGAAGCCCTTCAGCAGACCAACCATATCCGTTTCTGTGAAATTCAGAATGACGAGATGTTGGCTTTTTACAAGTGGAACGAAGATAGAAGCAGCCAGGTGCTGGTGGTGATCAGCCTGGACAATCATCACAGTCGTCAGGGCTTTGTGCAGCTGCCCCTCGATGAGCTGGGGATCGCTGCAGGGCAGCCACTTATGATGCGGGACGTGGTGCCCAATGTCGAGTACACCTGGGATCGCGAATGGAATTTCGTGGAATTGCACCCTAATATGCCTTTTCATATCTTTGAGATAAATCAGATGTAGATGGCGGAAGAAAAGATCAAAACCAAACTGAAGTCAAACTTTGTTTTTGACGGGGTTTGGGAAGACCTCATGGAGAACAAGGATTTCCTGGAGGTTTTCCTGAGCGAGGTTCTGGAAGACTACATCGTCAAGCAGCGCTGGTACGGAGGAAAAGCCAGTAAATTAAAATACATTGAGCTCTCCGAGTATTTCAGGATACAACAAAGAGGCGAAGTGTATTTCGGTTTGCTTTTGGAGATCGACTTTGTCGAGGCTTTCTACCAGCATTATTTTCTGCCCATCGCCTTTGTGACCGATGAGAATTTTGCCAAGGGAGATCGCATACTGCCCATCACGATTCAAGGCAACCAAGGATACATCATTGATGCCATCAACCTGGAGGCCTTTCGAAAGCTTGTTTTTGAACGCATATTGGGAGCTGTGCCCAAGGACCGCACCAAGGTGCAGTATCATCGCAGTGACAGCTTCAAGGACGTCGAGTATGAATCCTCCCGCTTCATGGGGCTGGAGCAAAGCAATACTTCGATCATCTACAACGAGAAGTATGTCCTGAAATTCTTCAGGAGAATCTTTGCCGACAAAAACCCGGACTATGAGATGAGCCGGTTTTTGACCGAAGAAAAGGACTTTAAAAACACACCGCCTTATCAGGGAAGTCTCAACATCATAGATTCGGACAATATCAACGTCACGATTGCACTGATGCAGGAGTTGATTCCGAACCAGGGCGACGCCTGGGAATACATGTTGGATGAGCTTCACAAAGCCTTTCTAAACCTGACCCACAAGGGTATTGATGTCAATGAACTTCCAAAGGCGAAGATGTTTGAGAGGTTGAAGATCAAAGACGTACCGCCGGAGATCATTGACTGGGTGGGCCTCAACCTTTTTATGAAAATCAAGCTGCTGGCCCGCAGGACGGCAGAAATGCACATCGTCCTTGGATCGGAGTTTGAAGATACGTCTTTCACGCCTACCCACTTTAACGGAGACTATGAGGTCTGGCTCAAAAACAGGCTGATCCACCAGTTTCAGAATCGCTTGAACACCATTGAGAACCGAATGCACAAGCTCGACGGGCTCGCCCTTGAGCTGGCGCGGGAATTTTTGGAGAAGAAAAACCTGATCCGAAAGCGGATCACAAATTTCGACTGGACCAGGCTCAAAGGAGAACGTATAAGGCTTCACGGGGATTACCATCTCGGGCAGATCCTGGTGACCGAGGATGACTTTTTCATCCTGGACTTTGAGGGCGAACCCGAAAGCACCATACGCGATCGAAAGGTCAAGCAACCCCCGCTGAAGGACGTGGCAGGACTGTTCCGCTCCTTCCATTACGCGATATACGCTACGGTATTCAACAACAATGACGAGTATCCTCAATCCCAACAAGAGCTCTTCGAGGCGGCTGAGGTGCTTTACTGTTACCTGACCTGTGTCTTTTTGGAAGAATACACGGAGGTCATTCAAAATGCCAACCTGAACATCGGTTACAACCAGGAGAGAATTTTCATTCTCCAATACGCCCTGCTGGAAAAAGCGGTTTACGAGATCGGCTACGAGCTGAACTCCAGACCGAGATGGGCGCTCATTCCCCTGAAGGGAATCTCTAACATTATTAACAACTGACATATGGCAGAAGTAATCACACACAGTCTATTTACCGATTTCGACATTGACCTTTTCAAATCGGGCAAGCACTATCGCCTTTATACCAAATTCGGCTCTCACCCTATGACCCTGGATGGAGTTGACGGAACCTATTTCGCGGTTTGGGCTCCTTCGGCCAAGGCAGTTTCTGTCATCGGGGACTTCAATTTCTGGAACGACAAGCAACACCAGTTAAACGTGCGTTGGGACGGTTCGGGAATCTGGGAAGGCTTTATTCCGGATGCCCTGGAGGGAATGCGTTACAAATACAAAATCAAGTCGCATCACAACGACGTGGTGACCGAAAAAGCGGATCCTTATGCCTATTCGTATGAGCATCCGCCCAACACCGCCTCGGTCATAGCCACCATAGACGGGTACAAATGGAAAGACAAGGCCTGGATGGGATATCGCAAGGACAAGAACGGTCTGGACAAGCCCTATTCGGTTTATGAAGTGCACCTGGGTTCCTGGATGCGCAACGGAGAGGACAACAGCTTTCTGACCTACCGGCAGTTGGCCGATAAGCTGGTTGCCTATGTCAAGGAGATGAATTTCACCCATGTGGAGTTTATGCCAATTATGGAATATCCGTTCGATCCTTCCTGGGGTTACCAGCTGATCGGCTATTTTGCCCCGACCTCGAGATTCGGCTCGGCCCAGGATTTCATGTTCCTGTGTGATTCCTTGCATCAGAATGACATTGGAGTGATCCTCGATTGGGTGCCCTCGCATTTTCCATCGGATGATCACGGACTCGGCTATTTTGACGGGAGTCATCTCTATGAGCATCCCGATCCGAGAAGGGGATACCACAAAGACTGGAAGAGCTTGATCTTCAATTACGGGCGAAACGAGGTGCGATCCTTCTTGATCAGCAATGCCTTTTACTGGCTCGACAAGTACCATGTAGACGGGCTTCGCGTTGATGCAGTGGCTTCGATGCTCTACCTGGACTATTCGAGAGAAGACGGGGAGTGGGAGCCCAATGAATTTGGAGGTCGTGAGAACCTGGAAGCGATTTCATTTCTCAAGGAGTTCAACAAAGAGGTCTATGAGAATTTCGACGGAATACAGACCATCGCCGAGGAGTCAACGGCTTTTACCGGGGTTACGAGCCCGGTTGAATACGGAGGTCTGGGCTTTGGGATGAAGTGGATGATGGGCTGGATGCACGATACGCTTCAGTATTTTGCCAAGGACCCGATCTATCGCAAGCACCATCACAATGATATCACCTTCAGCTTGGCCTATGCCTTTACCGAGAAATTCATGCTGCCGCTCTCGCATGACGAGGTGGTTTACGGCAAAAACTCCTTGTTGGGCCGCATGCCCGGGGATGAGTGGCAACGCTTTGCCAATCTGAGATTGCTGTTTGGGTATATGTTTACCCATCCCGGAACGAAATTGATCTTCCAGGGGGGAGAATTCGGTCAGTCGGATGAGTGGAACTTCTCGCAGAGCCTGGATTGGCATCTATTGCAATACAAACCGCACAAAGGACTGCAGGGCTTCATGAAGGAATTGAACACCTTTTACAAGAACAGCCCGGCCCTGTATGAAAAAGCTTTCACAGCAGAAGGCTTCGAATGGATCAACTACGGGGATTACGAGAATTCGGTGATATCCTTTATTCGACGAGGTCATGATCCTGAAAATGATCTGATCGTGGTTTGCAACTTCACCTCAGTGGTTCGTAAGAATTATGAGATTGGTCTTCCCCGTGATGGGAAGCTCAAGCAAGTGTTCAACAGTGATTTTAAAAAATTCTTCGGGAGCGGCGTGAGCAATTCCAAGGAGATTGGCATTAAGGAGAAAGAAGTTTTAGGAAAGCCTTTTAGTGCTCAAATTACCCTTCCTCCACTTTCTGTTGTTGTATTTAAGATAATATAGTACACAACTTATAATTTTCAAACAAAAATCCCTGATTGTTGATTTTTCTTCAGCAAATCAGGGATATTTTTATGAAATCCACATAGTGTAAGCAACTGGATTTTAGTAGGTTTGTATCTTTCGATTAAATGATGAAATATGATTTTAAGTACGGAGTTGGAACAGAAAGGGAATCAGTTCCCATCGAAAATAGTATCCTACAAAAAAGACGTTGACACCCTATATTTTACCACTGAGAATTTTGTTGTCCTGCAGGTCACTGTCAGGCGCGACAGTGTCATTCGATTCCGGTACAGCACCAAAACGATCTTCCCCAAGGATTTTTCATATGCAATAACAAAATATGCCAGCAGTGGATTCAACCACCTGAGCATTGAAGAAGAAAATAAGCATTACGTCATTACCACTGCAAAGCTGATCATCAAGATCGCTAAGGCGGACCTGAGAAAGTCCATTTACGACGCGAAAGACAAGAAGTTGATTTGCGAGGATGAGATCGGTTTTCATTGGGAGGAGAGCTATGAGTTTGGAGGTGATATCGTCAAGATGTCAAAAACGGCTCAGAACAGTGAGGCTTTTTACGGCTTGGGCGACAAGCCGGTACATGTCAACCTCAAAGGGCGCAGGTTTGAGAATTGGGTAACCGATTCGTATGCCTATGGTCGCGACACCGATCCGATTTACAAGGCGATCCCCTTTTATATCGGATTGCATCACTCGAAGGCTTACGGGGTTTTCTTTGACAACACGTTCAAGTCCTTCTTCGACTTTTGCGCTGAAAGGAGAAACATAACCAGCTTCTGGGCTGAGGGAGGGGAGATGAACTACTATTTCATCTACGGGCCCGACATGTCGGAAGTTGTTGCAAATTACACGGATCTTACGGGGAAGCCGCATGAAATGCCTCCCCTATGGGCATTGGGCTACCACCAGTGCAAGTGGAGCTACTACCCGGAGTCGCAGGTGCGAGAGATCGCTCAGAATTTCAGGGATCTTAAAATCCCCTGTGATGCGATCTATTTGGATATCGACTACATGGACGGTTTCCGATGTTTTACCTGGAACAAGGAATACTTCCCGGATCCCAAGAAAATGGTGAAAGAACTTGCTGATGATGGATTCAAAACCATTGTGATCATAGATCCCGGGATCAAGATCGACATCAATTACCCTGTATTCAAAGAGGCCCTTGAAAAGGATTACTTCTGCAAAAGAGCAGATGGTCCGCATATGAAAGGCAAAGTGTGGCCGGGTGAATGCTATTTCCCGGATTTTACCGATCCTGAAGTGCGCGAATGGTGGTCAGGGCTTTTCAAAGAGCTGATCGAGGAAATTGGGGTCAAAGGGGTTTGGAACGACATGAATGAGCCGGCGGTCATGGATGTGCCCGGCAAGACTTTCCCGAATGATGTTCGTCACATGTACGAGGGTTTGCGATGCAGTCACAGAAAGGCGCATAACATTTACGGCATGCAGATGGCACGTGCTACCTACCAGGGGCTGAAGAAATTTTCCTATCCGAAGCGACCCTTTGTCATCACGAGGGCTGCTTATTCCGGAACCCAACGCTATACCTCCACCTGGACCGGCGATAATGTCGCCACCTGGGATCATCTCAACATAGCCAACATACAGTCACAACGACTGGCCATGTCAGGGTTTTCCTTTGTAGGATCTGACATTGGAGGTTTCGCCGAGCAACCCAACGGGGAGCTTTATGCCCGATGGATTCAGTTGGGCGCATTTCACCCGTTTTTCCGCACGCATTCCTCAGGAGATCACGGGGACCAGGAGCCCTGGGCCTTTGGTACCAACGTTACGGACATCGTTCGAAAGTTCATCGAGATTCGTTATCAGTTGTTGCCGTATTTGTATACGGCCTTTTGGAGATATGCCGAAGAAGGTGTGCCGATTTTGAAGTCGCTCGTCCTGTTTGACCAGGCAGATCCGCATACGCATTACAGAAACGATGAATTCATCTACGGTGAGAAGATCTTGGTCTGCCCGGTGGCTGAGCCCAACGCGAAAGGGCGTCGCATGTTCTTCCCGAGAGGCCAGTGGTACAGCATCTGGGATCATGAGCTGATTGAAGGCGGGGAGGAGATGTGGGTCGACGCCGACCTGGATTCCATGCCGGTATTCGTAAAGGCCGGAGCCGCCATTCCGAAGTATCCGATCCAGCAATACGTGGGGGAAAAGGTCATTGAGCAACTCGAGCTCGACGTTTATTACAAGAAAGGCAAAGAGAAGTCCCAGGTTTATGAAGACGCTCATGACGGCTATGACTACAAAAAGGGGCGTTACAGCCTCAGGAATTTCTCCGTGATCGGAAACGGCAACATCATGACCATTCAGCAATTCAAATCCGGCAAGTTCGAAACCACTTATAAGACCATCAAGATCAAACTGATCGGTGTTCCATTTCCTATCGGAGAAGTTTTGGTTCACGATGAGATGTCGGATCCTTCACCGGTTAAAATTGCAGCTGACAATACCATTGTAGTGTCGAAGGAGTTCAGCAAGATCCAGATCATGGCTAAACAAGGCCGATCCAGGATAAAAAAACAAAAAAAGAGTTGATCGGTGAGATCAACTCTTGTTTTCGATTCAGTTAAGTCAGGCTGAATTCGTTTATTCTTCCTCTTTTTCTCGTGTTTTGTTCTCGATCATCGCATTGGCGATCAGGAATGCCCCTCCGAAAAGGAAGATCATTGATGGAAATGCCACTCCTTCGTCAAGTGTCGTATAGCTTTCGAGTAGTGAGCCAACCAGGACACCGATGCCGATTCCAACAGCCAACATTCCTATTTTCAGTGTGTAATTGGTTCGATTGGACCTTTTGACGTTCCAAAGTGAGGCGTCAGCTCCCTTTTCGATAAGGGCCAGTCTTTCTTTGTTTCTTGTGGTCAGCCATACGTAGACCATTCCAAAAATTGCTGCAAATACTATTAGAGGTACTAAAATTGGTTCCATGATGTTCGTTTTAAATTATTCAGTTTAAAGTTTATTCCGTGTTTGCTAATTAAGACGACACCGAACGAAACCAGGTTACACATTCTTCCAAATAAATATTTTGAGCTAACTTGTAACCTCATCGGACACCTTGTAGTCCTATGATTGAACCATGGAAGCAAAAACGGATCAGTTTTACATCGAGAGAGTATTGCAGGGAGACAGCAATGCCTTCGCCTTCTTGATCAATCGATACAAGGATATGGTGTTTACACTCGCGCTTAAGATTGTCAAGAGCCGGGAAGACGCCGAGGAGGTGGCCCAGGACAGCTTTTTAAAGGCCTATCAGAAACTCGATGGGTTCAAAGGACAGTCCAAATTCTCGACGTGGCTCTATACCATTGTGTATCGCAGTGCATTGACCAAGGTCAGGAAGAAGAAGCTCGAGACGACCGATATAGATTCCTATGTGCTTGACAATCACAAAGACGGGCAGGATTTTCCACAGCTCGAAGCCATTAAAAACGGTGAACAGCAAAAGTATGTGAGACAGGCCATTGACAACCTTGGAGAAACCGATTCTTTGTTGATCACGTTGTTCTATCTGCATGACAATTCGATCGAGGAGATTCAGGAGATCACAGATATGAGTCAATCGAATGTCAAGGTTCGATTGTTCAGGGCGAGAAAGAGACTTTACAAAGAATTGTCCTTGTTGCTCAAGGAAGAAGTAAAGACGATATTATGAAAGAAGACAAGAACATAGACAAATTAATTCGAGACAACCTGAGGTTTGAGGAAGGTCCTGAGGGCCTTACCGATAAAATAATGGGCAAGATTGAAGCGGCAGAGCAAATCGAGGAAAAGGCACTCAGAAGTCTAGTGAGCAAACATGTTCTCGAGAGCCCATCTGCGGACTTTGCCTCGAATGTGATGGCTCAAATTGGAGCTGCGACGGCATCGGAGACATTACCTGAATCCGAAACCCACATCGTCACAAATCCGGTAATCATTGGCAAAAGAGCATGGGCGGTTATAGCGACCGCACTCATCGGCTTTATTCTCTATGTGATGCAAACAGGAACCGCAAGTGAAGCGACACCCAATATATATGAAGGTCTTATGAGCAAGACCAGTGATTTCTTCAGTCAAATGAGCGGATCGGTCTCATATCAGCTTCCGGAGCTCCTGACGAGTCCGTTATTCGCCATCAGTCTGTTTGCCCTGAGCTTTTTGCTTCTTCTCGAGCACTTTTTAAGGTACAACAGGATCAGCGCGATTCGGCAGGACTAGTTCCAAATGTGCAGGGCTTTTCGGGGGCTTCTCGAGGGCTTCTCGAGGGCTCAACACAAGAGGATCAGGCGACCTCTTTATATCAAATAATTTTTCGAAAATCGTTTGTTGAAAATCCAAAAACGATTATATTTGCACACCTCAAAACAAATTGAGATTCCTCCTTAGCTCAGTTGGTTAGAGCATCTGACTGTTAATCAGAGGGTCCTTGGTTCGAGCCCAAGAGGAGGAGCAAAAAACGCCGGCATTAGCCGGCGTTTTTTATTTGCGACTCCGATTGGGCGAGCAGAGCCCAATGAGGCGGCCGAACGGCCATAAAAGGTCCAGTGGACCTTTTCTAGTGAGGAGCGAGGAGGTGCGCCGGCATTTGTAGCTCTTTTTTTATGCAATATCCCTAAATGTCGTGTGAATGACGTGTCTGAAATCATGTTGAAATATTTTTTAATTCTAATTTTGCGATATGGACTTAGGAAATAAAATAAAGTCAGCTCGTGCTGATTCGAAGCTCACTCAAAAGGACTTGGCCGAGAAAGCAGGACTTACAGAGAGAACGATTCAACGAATTGAAAATCATGAAGTAGAACCATCTGTATATTCTTTAAAAAAAATAAGTCAGGTTTTACAGGTTGATTTTAATGAAGAAAAAACTAAAATCATGAAACGAAGAAATAGAATTCTATACTCCATACTGGCAATATGGACAGTGGCTTTGATCATTAACATAACGCTTTTGCCCTTTGAATTTAGTTCACGCTGGTGGGAGATTTTGATTTGGTTATTTGTTCTTGTGGGAGTCATGAGCAGAGAGATCTACATCCCTTACAGAAAAAAAACATCATAGTTTACAGAGGGATTTAGTTCGGTTAGAACTCTTACTAAAAATGGGAGCAGAAGACCAGCAACTATTCGAAGCTCTCAGAGGACAACTCGAGAATGAGTTTGTCCATGAATTCCACACCTTTTTCCAATTGGTCTTTGGCAATGAATTCGTCGGCTCTGTGGGCCTGTGCAATTGAACCGGGTCCGCAAATGGCAGATTGAAAGCCTTCGTTGGCGAATTGGCCGGCTTCGGCCGCAAAGGAAACAGTGTCCAACTTTGAATTCCCGGACAGTCTTTTGATCAAATCGACCACCTCATCATCGGCTTTCGTATCCAGGTGGGGAACCGGTGGATGATTTTCAACGGTTTTTATCTCAAAACCGGGAAAGATGTGGCGCAACTCTTTTTCGCGCTCACGGCAATAGGCGTCAAACTCACTTACAATGGATTGTATGTCATCCATCGGAATGGTACGAAGATCCCAGTAAAAATGAGCTTTGTCGGCTATTACATTGGGTGCAATCCCTCCATGGACCAACCCGACATGGATGGAAGAGTGGGGTGGATGAAAGCGTTCGTCGAGGCGATTGTCTGCGATCAATTGGTCCATTTTCTTTTCCAGCCAAAGGATCAGTCGCATGGCTTCGTGAATGGCACTCACTTCCTGTTTGATGCGACTGCTGTGCCCGGCGGATCCATTGACGTAGGTCTCCAAAATATAGATTCCTTTCTGCCCGACAATGGGCTCCATTAAGGACGGCTCTCCAATAATGGCGTATTTGGGTGTCTCCTTGTAATCCGTGCGGATGGCCCTCGCCAATTCCGGGGCAGACAGACAGCCCACCTCTTCGTCATAGGAAAAAGCGAAGTAGATCGGTTTTTTCAGGTCGGCCTTCACCATGTGTGGCAAAGCGGCCAAACAACAGGCCAGGAAACCTTTCATGTCACAGGAGCCTCTTCCGTATAATTTTCCATCTCCTTTGTCGGTCAGCACGAAAGGATCGGTGGTCCAATCCTGGCCGGCAACCGGAACCACATCCATATGGCCGGAAAGAATGACGCCTCCATCGACCGCAGGACCTATTCGGCAATGCAAAGAGGCTTTGTCCCCTTCTTCATTGGGCACCAAACTCGTGTTGATGCCATGTGATTCTATGTACTCTTTGATCCAATTGAGAAGGGATAAATTGCTCTCTCCTCCGAGTACCGGAAATGAAACGAGTTTTGCTAAGATCTTTTCTGCGGTCATACGAATTAACTATAATTTGTTGCCACGGCAACGATTAGGGCCAAAAAGGCCAAACAAAGCACGCCGATCAAAACCGGGAATATAAAACGAACCCAGCGATCTATCGGCACGCGACACATGCTCAGCATGGCAATGAGCCCTCCAAGCGTGGGATTGATCAGATTGGACAATCCGTCCCCAATCTGAAAGGCTAAAATGGTGATTTGGCTGCTGAGGCCCAGAGAATCTCCCAAAGGCAGCATGACCGGCAAGGTGGCCAGGGCCTGCCCGCTTCCGGACGGAATAAAAAAGTTGATTACGGTCTGAGCCATGGACATGCTGATTGCTGCGGCATACAGGGGCAATCCCTGCAACAGGGTGGAGAGCTGATAGGATATCGTATCGCCGATGTTTCCCATTTCCATCAGCACTTTGATCGATGTGGCAAAGCCCACCATGAAGGCTCCGGGTGCGGCCAGGGCAACCGCCTTTAAAACGGTTTCGCTCATCGTAGTGGCATTCATTCTGGATGCCAATCCGCAAAGAAGAGCTATAATCAGGAACACGGCCGAGAGCTCATTGATGTACCAATGCAAGTTGAATACCCCGTAAAGAATGGCCAAAAGACCCAAGATGAAAATGGAAATCACCAGCCAGTTCTGACGGGTCACCTGATACTGGTCAATGGGTTTTGAGAGCGTCAATTCAGACACATCCAAACCCTGGCCCAGGCTTTTATCGGGGTTAGCTGTGATTTTTTTGAAGTACCTGACATTGTAGACGGCCATAACCCCCAGGGCAGAAAAACAGAGAAAACTGCGGAGCAATGCCCCCGAAAACATGGGCAGTTCAGCAATCTTATGCCCAGTACCCACAGTATATGGGTTGATGGGCGAGAGCCCAAAACCAATGGTCATGGCCCCAACTGAGATGCCAGCCGCCAGAATCAAATCCCCACCCAGGGCAAGACTCAGAACTGCGGCTATCGGAACCATGGCAATATTGTTCTCATAGCCAACGGCAACACCCAGCAGGCCGTAAATAAAGGTCATGATCACAATGATCATGTGCTTGTTTTTCAAGCCCAGTTTCTTTACCAGGGTACCTATGGCATTTTCAACCGCCTTCGATTTTTCCATAAAACCGAACATGATGCCTCCTGCGAGAACAATAAAAATAATTTCCACGGCAGCTTTGAAACCCAGGGGGATGGCTTTGAACATGTCCAGAAAACCAATGGGTGTAGAGGGTATGGTCTTGTAGGAATTGGGGACTACCGTATTCCTTCCATCGACCAGCACCCGTTCGTAGGTTCCGGCAGGCAGTAAATAGGTCAATAGAGTCACCAGGACAATGATGCCGAACAGCATCGTGATGGCATGTGGAATGCGGCTGAGAAATAATGGAAATATCGTATTGAGTTTCGCCATTAAAGGGTTTGGAAGATGATTTCTATGATAATATAAGATTTAATAACCTGCGGCCTGTCCGTCCTTGCGACTCTCGGAGGCCCCGTGATAGACCTTGTTCTCATCGTCCCATAAAATGGCCTGGTATCCCCCATAGATTCCCCGGGCGGTTCCGATTCGATGACGTCGGTCCATCAACCCGCGGAGTGTTGCGTAGGGTATTCCGGATTCGACGCGTATCAAGCCTGTGTCCTCGGTGGTTCTTCCCATGGGACTGGCTCCCCCGGTGTGATCCCAGCGCGGTGCGTCACCGGCTTCCTGCAGGTTCATGCCGAAATCCACGAGGTTCATGACGATCTGCGTATGACCCATGGGTTGGAAGTCACCTCCCATGACGCCAAAACTGACATAGGGTTTCCCATCCTTTGTTATAAAGGCGGGAATAATGGTATGAAAGGGTCTTTTGCCGGGCTCAAAGGTATTGGCCTGACCGCGTTTGAGGCTGAACAACTCACCTCGATCCTGCAGCATAAAGCCCAGTTTTGGTGGAGCCATCCCCGAACCCATTCCGCGATAATTGCTTTGTATGAGGGAGATCATATTGCCCTCGCCGTCAGCAACGGTCATATAAATGGTCTCCCCGGCAGAGATTTCACCCGCACTGTATTTCCCGGCTGTGTCGCCAATCTGTTTTCTTCTTTCTTCGGCATAGGCATCCGAGAGCAATTCTTCGACCGGCACATCAACGAAATCCATGTCGGCATAGTATTTGGCTCGGTCCTCGAAGGCAAGTTTCTTAGCCTCTGTAAAGAGGTGCAGGTGCTCTGCACTGCCGAATTCAATCTGTGAAAAATCATAGCCCTCCAAAATCTGCAACATTTGAAGCGCTGCGATTCCCTGCCCGTTGGGCGGCAGCTCCCAAACGTCATAGCCCCGATAGTTTACCGAGACGGGTTCGACCCATTCCGATTTATGGGCAGCAAAGTCTTTGGCTGAGAGAAATCCTCCCTGCTCCTCGATGAATTTCCCGACCGTTTTGGCAATGTCGCCCTTGTAAAAAGCGTCCCGTCCGCCTTCGGCGATTTTCCGGTAGGTGTTTGCCAGGTAGGGATTTTTGTAAATCTCTCCTTCATCGGGAAGTTTGCCCCCGTTTTGGGCCCTGTACGTGTCGTCAATGTTTGGAAATCCTTTGGACTCAAAAAACGGCACCGTTCGTTGAATGTACCAGGCAATGAGTTCGGTCAGCGGAAAGCCCTTTTCAGCATAGTCGATGGCCGGGGCGAGAATTTCGGGCATGGGCCTCGATCCGAATTTCTTGTGGAGCTCGAACCATCCATCCACGGCACCGGGCACGCTCACCGGAAGAGGTCCGTGAGATGGAATCTTTTCCATTCCCTGTTTCTCAAAGTATTCCAGGGTGAGCTTCTGAGGCGAGCGCCCACTGGCATTGAGCCCGTAAAGCTTTTTTGTCTCGGCATCCCACACTATGGCAAAAAGATCACCTCCAATACCGCACCCGGTGGGCTCCATAAGGCCCAACGCGGCATTGGCGGCTATTGCAGCATCAATGGCATTTCCCCCGTTTTTAAGCATGTCAAGCCCAATTTGAGTGGCCAAAGGGTGACTGGTCGCGACCATCCCATTTTGACCTAGAACCACTGACCGGGTGGCAAACGGCTCACCGGTGATTCGGTCTTGAGCAAGGGCGAATTGGACGAAAAAGAGAGAGCATAAAAGGTACTGAATGGAGGTTTTCATGAATGGAATTAAATTTTTTCTAAAGTATGAAATTGAAGCCGATAAATGGGTGTGAAGAGCAAATCATTCTAGGGGAGAGAATTTTACAATCCCGCCATTGTCATTGGATACAAAGAACACGCCACCCTCTCCTTCACAGATAGATCGCACCCTGTAGCCCAGGGTTATTTTCTCGACTTGCTGGTAAACGCCATTTTCGGATTTCAATCGGAAAATGGCTTTGGATTTGAGCCCGGCCACCAGGATGTTTTTGAACCAACTCTTGTGATTTTTGTCCTTTAAACCCATGATATGCGAGGTTGCGATGGACGGATCCCAATAGAAAACCGGCTCTTCGTATCCTTGATGGGACCGTCCGCTGATGTCCGAACCATCGTAATTGATGCCGTAGGAAACCAAGGGCCACCCATAATTCAATCCTGCTTTGATCACATTGATCTCATCCCCGCCTTTGGGCCCGTGCTCACTTGAGATAATGGATGAGCTGTAGGGGTCAAACATCAATCCCTGTGGGTTTCTGTGCCCATAGGAATAAATTGTATTTCTTGCTTCGTTGTCGTTGTAAAACGGATTGTCAACCGGTACGGATCCATCCAAATTCAACCGGTGAATTTTGCCCCAGTCATTGCTGAGGTCCTGGGCATTCTGATAACGCGAATTCACTCCCCCCTGGGAGGGACTTCCTTCTCCGACAGATAGAAACAGATGCTCCTCGGAAAAGCTGATTCTCGATCCGAAATGCCCGGCCCTTTCGCTGGGCGTACCCGTTTTAAAAATAGTCTCTATCGCACTGATCTGGTCATTTTCATATTTGAATCGGTCAAGCGACAGGTAACTGAAACCTGAGCCCTGAATTCTTTCGCTGTAGGTCACATAGACATATTTGTTCTCAGAATAATTGGGATCCAATTTGATGTCCAGCAAGCCTCCCTGTCCGGATGGGTTGACGATATCCTCGTAATGGCTCGATATCAATGTGGATTGACCTTCCTTGTAGGCATAAATCTTGCCTGATTTGGTCGTGAAAATCAGATGATCGTTGCTCAGGGCATCCAGGCCCCAGATGGTTTCATTGTTCAGATTGACAATTGCCGTCTTGTCATACGTAAACGGTGAGCTGGTGTCTGCAAAATCGAGACTTATGGCAGTTTCATTTTCGACTTCAAGCGTCAGGGTTTGAGTGAAGTATTCATTTTCACCATCCTTCCAGCTCACAAATTCATAGCCGGAAGCCGGGGTCGCTCTCACTTCGTAGATCAAGACTCCGTTATCAGAAGATACAATCTCCTTTTCATAGGACCCTCCTTCAGAAACCCGAATTTCAAGCAAATCCTCAACATCAAAATTGGCGGTGACAGATTTGTTTGCATCCAGGAGGATCTCCACGGGATTCTGCGTTCCGGTTGCATCGCCACTCCAGTTGATGAACCTGGAATTTACCTCCGGCTGGGCCGTCAAACGTATTGTTTTGTCATCCAGTTTCTCCTGAGAAACAGATCCGTTGCCGATGGTGGTGATGGTCAAAGTGAAATCAACTGTGTCCTCAGTGCAGGCCCATACAGCTAATGCGAGAAGTGCAAGATACAATCCCTTTTTCAATAAAGCCATAAATCAATTTTTAACGAATTTACGGAAATTGCGGTATCATTGCAAAGAATCGATCCATGACAAGAGAGCGAAACATATTGATAGTGGTCAACCCGGCATCCGGAAGATCCACTTATGAGGAGAGGCTCGGGTGTTTGAAGGAAAGATTGCTTCAATCGGACCTGAAGTTTACAGAATTCTACACGGAGCTGGAAGGAGTGGGAATCTTGTCTTCCTTCTTAAATACGAATCCGAAGATCAATGAAATAATTGTTCTGGGGGGTGACGGAACCTTGAACTATGTGGTAAACGAGCTCCTTGAGAATCAATTGCCCATCAGCATCGTGAGCAATGGAACGGGCAATGATTCTGTCAAGTCTTTGCACGGCGAAAGGAACTTTGAAAAGCAAGTGGAAATTGCCATTCATGGTCGGATTGAAAGGTTTGACCTGGGACTCTGCAACGGGAGGGCATTTGTCAACGGACTGGGGATCGGATTTGACGGGCAGGTGGTCGAGCAGATGTCGAAGCGGAACAAAAAACACGGAAGTCACCTGGATTATCTGATGACTGTCTTAAAAACCGTTGCCGGATTCCGGGAGAAAGATCTCAGCTTTTCGCTTGACGGAAAGCAGTTCACTCGAAAGATTCTCCTGATGACCGTATCTAATGGAACCACTTTCGGAGGAGGCTTTGTTATCAACCCGTATGCCCGGTCCGCAGATGGATTGCTGGATATCTGTGTGCTCAACGAAATATCACCCCTCGCCAGATTCTGGCACCTGTCTAAATTAAAAACAGGGTCCCACGACGCCTTGAAAGCCTCTGAATTTTACAAGGCTCGAAAAGTTCATATTGAGCGTTCGGTTGAGCTTGTGGCACATCTTGACGGGGAGTTCATCGGTTATCCTCCATTTGACATTTCAATTGTGCCTGATGCTATTCAAGTAAGGTGCTGAGAGCCACAATTCCTGTGCCTCTTTTTCAAAGGTTGTGAAGGAGCCGAATCCGAAAGATGTTTTGGGACGAATCAGGGCCTTCCCCCGTGAAAAGTGTGGAACCCTGGTAGATATAATGCAGCTCGTATCGAAAGTTTTTGGAGATTCGATGGCCAAAAGCCGTGTACAATCGCGCCTGGTTGATTAATATTTCCAGCGCTTCCTCGTCCTTGATCGTTTTGAATCCCTCGAACATGCTTTCAAAATAAATGGGGCGTTTCGGCCCGAACCAAATCAGGTCCTTGGTTTTCACCCCCACAAGACCCCTCAAACGAACCCTGAATTCATTTGGAATATCCCTTTGGTAGAAAAAGAAGCGTTCTTCAACCCGAATGCGATAAAAGAAATGCACCACATCCAGGTCCGGCCATTTTGCATTGAGCTCCTGGTGGAATCTCAATTCATTGATCGAACTGCTTTCATTTATGAAAGTGCCAAACCAGGCCAGGGCCCCGGAAATACTAGCTGATTCCTTAAACTGGTAATTTACAGCAGGTCGGATCAGCGCCTGATGCCAATCCAAATTAGTGAAAGCGCCTCGCACCCCGGCATCCCCGCCCCAGGACAGTCGGTCATTTACAGGAACTTTTAGGGCATAATTCACCCACAATTGATTATCCAGGTCCTGGGCTGACAGCTGGAAGCCAGACAATGATGCGAATCCCAAGAACAGAAATGCAGGAAGAAATTGCTTGTGAAGCTTCATACTTACGAATGCGAATTGTTGGCCAAGACCAAAAATAACTTTTGCTTCAGGAACTACTGTAATATTCATCACAGAATCTTGCGAAAAAGTTTCATCTCTCGTTGATAAATATCTTAATAACTAATAGTCAGCCACCTGGTAATTATCAGGAATAGTGGTTATCCTGTAGTTTAAAATAGGACTGCCGATAAGGGCGGGATTCAACAAACACAAATTCTTATGAAAAAGCTTTTGCTGCTGGCCTTTTGCTGCGTTTCAATGGTTGGATTTGCACAGGATTCACCGGGGGAATACACGGTGAAAAATGTAAGAGTCAACACGGATTTTTCCGATTTCGGGACGGCTTTCTACGGAGATAACAAGATTGTTTTCGCTGCTCCCAAAGAGGGGATTACCTTCAATCGGGAAGAATACAACAGCCAACCCTTTCTCGATTTATACATCGGAGAGGTTACTGATGACGGTCAATTGATCCACAAACAAAAGATGCCTGGGGATATCAACACCAAGTTCCACGAGGGCATGGTTTCCTTTTCCAAAGACGGGAAAACGGTCTATTTCAGTGCCAACGGCAAGATCAAAAAAGTGAAAAAGGGCAAGAAGGGCAAATCGGATGAGGTCAAGACCAAAGCCACCATAAACATTCAGTTGTTCAAAGCGACCATCGATGAGGAAGGCAACTGGGGCAACCTGGAGATGCTGCCGTTCAACAGCGATGATTTCTCCACAGGACATCCGGTATTGAACCGGGATGACACAAAGCTTTATTTTGTTTCTGACCGACCGGGTTCTATCGGAAAGACCGATATCTATGTGGTAGATGTCTATCCGGACGGCACCTATGGGGAACCCATGAATTTGGGTCCTGAAATCAATACGCCCGAGCGCGAGATGTTTCCCTTCATAGGCGAGGACAATGTGCTGTATTTCTCTTCAGACGGGTATCCCGGTTATGGAGAGCTCGACGTCTATGCCAGCAAGGTTTTCGACAATACGGTTTCCGCTCCCATGAACCTCGAAGAGCCGGTAAACAGTCCGATGGATGATTTCGCTTATATCATTGATGACACGAAAAACAAAGGATATTTCTCTTCCAACCGGGAAGGAGGACGGGGTGACGATGACATCTATTCCTTTACGGCATCTCCGCCCATTTATATCGAATGCCAGCAGGAGATCACCGGAGTGGTAAGAAATATTGACACCCAGGAGCTGATTCCCAATGTCAAGATCATGCTCTTCGATGAGGAGGGTCAGAAACTGAAGACTTTCATCTCAAAGGAATCCGATGCTTCCTTCAGCTTTGACCAGTCCTGCAATACAACCTACAAAATCAAGGGCTACCTCGAGGGATATCTTATCGGTGAGCTCGACATTACCACCGTGAACGACCTGAATGCGGAACCCCTGGAGATCGTGTTCCACATGGAAGTTGATCCGAGCCGGGAGGTGAGTCCGGTTGCCTCTGACAATAAAACGCCAACCATCATGGAAACCCTGGTAGCCGATCAGGATACCCTGGTAGCCGAGGAGACCTCTGAGGCAGATGTCGAGGCATCCGAAGAATCGGAAAAATCTCCAACGTTGATGGGTGCCTTAGCGGGTGAAGAAGCAGGTCAGGCAGTTGTCGCCGTATCCGAAGAATCTTGCTGATAGAGAACTGTGGCCGTTGAAGCCACTTCCTTTGAAGAAGATCGGGTAGAGGTAACCGATGCTGAGGGCAAGGATGATGATTTACAGCAAGAGACCTTCATGAGCGGAGAAGCAGTTGTAGCCGATCAGGATGCTGATGTTCAGAGTGAGTCAGAAAATGCTCCAACCTTATTGGGTGTCTTAGGGGGTGAAGAAGCAGGTCAGGCGGTTGTCGCGGCATCCGAAGAATCGGAAGTCGCTGATAGTGGAGATGCTGCTGAAGCCAGGTCCGTTGAAGCAACTTCGTTTGAAGAAGATCGGGTCGCGGTGACTGATGCCCAGGGGAAAGAAAACCAATCAGAGCAAGAAGACTTCAGAAGCGGTGAAGCTATTGCATTAGCTGAACAGACCGAACAGAAGAATGATGGAAATAGAACAGATGGCGCCTCGATTGAGGCAACAACGTTTGAACAGGATCGGGTTCGTACCGGTGATGCTGACCATAACGGAGTTCAGATCAATGAGGAAAACGGATTCAACATCAATACGATCTATTTTGACTTTGACAAGTACGCCATTCGCGCAGATGCTCGAATCGAATTGGACAAATTGGTCATTTGGCTTCGCGAGAATCCTGACATGAAAATTGAGGTCAATGCCCATACTGATATACGCGGCACGGAGAAATACAATCAGAAGCTATCCGATAAGCGCGCCAATCAGACCGTGAGCTATCTGACGGACCGTGGCATAGACCCCATGAGAATCAGCGGGAAGGGATTTGGTGAATCCCAGGTCGTGGAACGCTGTACCGAGGCCAAACCCTGCAATGGCTTGCAGCATCAGCTGAACAGGAGATCAGAATTCTATTTGCGCGATCCGGAAACGGATGCCATTGTTTTCAGATCCAGGAATCGTACTCCGTCGCTAAGAGATGAAAAAGGAATGTACGCTTCAAATTCAGGAATGTACATGAACTACAACTTCTACGCGGACGACCAGGTGTACACGGTTCAGGTCGGGGCCTTCAAGGGGAAGATCCAGACAGACAAGTACAGCAAATTGAAAACCCTGTTCAATCATCGATACGATGATGGTTTGAACCGATACTACTCAGGGACCTTCGAATCCGCGGAGGCGGCCCGGGCGCATCTGAAAGAAATGCGCGCTAAGGGCTTTACCGATGCCTTCGTGGTCAAACTTGAAGGGGAGCAAAGACGACTTTAATCCTTTTATTTAACGGTTAAATAGCCTTGATTTTTGAATGCCAATTCGAAAACAAGGCTTAACTTTGATGGCTGAGTTCATTTTCAACTTTATTGTCAACTTTTAAACCAAACCAAAAATGAAAACACTTCGAAGAACCCTGCTGATACTTGTTGCTCTTGTTTTATCTACAGCTGCCCTCAAAGCGCAAGAAAAAGAGAACATTTGGGAACCCCGAGAAAAAATGGAGCAGGTTACCGTAATGGGTACCGTAACTGAGATAAATCCGGAAACCCGGGAGATTACCCTGATGGGCAATGATGGGGGGCTGATGACCGTTACCGCTGGTGAAGAGGTCGAGAGATTCGATGAAATAGCCGTAGATGACATCATTGAGTTCGACTATTACACCTATATCAAAGCTGAGTTCAGGGAACCTACCGAAGAGGAGAAAGCCGAGCCTGTTCAAATGCTAGTGGAAGCCGGAAAGGCAACCGAAGAAATGGCACCAGCTGGAGCCGTTGGAGCCGTGGTCAAAGCCGTTGTTACCATCGAAGCCTTGAACAGACCCCTGATGCTTGCCACTGTGAGCGGTCCGAATGGCAATTATGTCTCTATTCCTATGGAGGACGCTGAGTTCATGACCAAATTGCGCATCGGCCAGGTCGTTATCCTCACCTATGCTGAGGCTATGGCCGTTTCTTTAGAGAAAGTGTCCATAGAAGACTAGGGATTCGTCTTATTATTTCTTTTCTTTGGGTTTTTAAAAGCTAAAAATCCAAATCTATGAAGTCATTTCTTACATGTCTCTTTGTTGTTCTTTCCTTTGTTGTCGGATACGGACAATCCCTTGACTCTTTGTTGAAGCCTGCGAAGTACCGAAATATTGGTCCCTTCAGAGGAGGTCGTGCCAATGGAGGTTCGGGAGTCGTCGGAGATCCCTTGACCTACTATATGGGAACCACCGGTGGGGGTCTTTGGAAGACATCCGATGCGGGTCACCACTGGAAAAATGTCTCGGATGGTTTTTTCAAATCGAGCTCGGTGGGTGCGGTTTCCGTATCAGAGAGTAACCCGAACACAGTCTACGTCGGAATGGGGGAGCATGCGCCAAGAGGAGTAATGACTTCTCACGGTGACGGCGTCTACAAGTCGACGGATGCAGGCAAGACCTGGGAGCACATGGGGCTGAAAGAAACTTTGCATATTTCACGTATAGTCATTCATCCCTCAAACCCGGATATAGTTTGGGTGGCCGCCCAGGGCGCGCTGCACGGAAAGACCCAGGAAAGAGGCGTTTACAAATCGACGGATGGCGGCAAAATCTGGAAGAAAACACTTTTTGTCAATGACATGACGGGGGCCAGTGAGCTTTCGATCGACATGCACAATCCAAAAGTTCTTTACGCAGCCATGTGGGAGCATATGCGAACCCCCTGGCAGGTGATCAGCGGCGGACCCGGCAGTGGTTTGTACAAATCGACAGATGGTGGGGAGACCTGGTCCAAGATTCATAAGGGCCTGCCCAAGGAATTGGGCAAGATGGGCATTGCTGTTTCCAGGGCCAATTCGGATCTCGTGTACGCCATCATCGAAAGTGATTCTGAAAAGGAGAAGGGCGGTTTGTTCGTCTCCAAAGATGCGGGTATGAGCTGGTCTCGTGTAAGCAGTGATCACAGGCTCATTCAACGCGCCTGGTATTATATAGAGGTCACGCCCGATCCGAGTAACGAAAACACGGTTTACGTGATGAGTGCCGATTGGTACAGGTCGATCGATGGAGGCAAAACCTGGGAAGAGATAAGCACGGCTCACGGAGATTACCACGACTTGTGGATCAACCCGGACAATTCGAAGAACATGCTGATCACCGGCGATGGTGGCTCCGAGGTCACCTTTGACGGAGGCAAGCAATTCTCCCGTTTGGACAACATGCCTACTGCCCAGTTTTACCGTGTAGCGACCGACAACCTGTTTCCTTACAACGTTTATGGGGGTCAGCAGGATAATACCTCTGTGAAGATCGCGAGCATTGGAATTGGATCCAGTGGTATCAGCGAGTCTCACTGGTCGGCTTCAGCAGGGGGCGAAAGCGCCTTCCTGGCTTTTGATCCGGATGCACCTGAAAAGGTCATGGGAGGCAGTTACCTGGGAACGATTGAGCTTCTTGACATCAAGTCAACTTCAAGCAACCAGGTAATGATAGAACCCAATCTTTATTTGGGGCTTGCCGCCCGGGACATGAAATACCTGTTCAACTGGAACGCACCAATTATCAAATCACAACACGAGCCAAACACCTATTATCACGGAGCTCAATATTTGTTGCGCACCCGGGACGAGGGCATTACCTGGGAAGAAATCTCCCCTGACCTGACCTACAATGACGACAGCAAGCAGGGCAAAGGAGGGGCGCCTTATACCAATGAGGCTGTTGGTGCTGAGAATTACGGGACCCTGAGCTATGTGATCGAATCTCCGCATGAAGCGGGGGTGATTTACACCGGTAGCGATGATGGAAAAGTCTACATCACCAAAGACAACGGAGAGAACTGGAACGATGTCACGCCAAAAGGCATAGGTGAAACCCTGGTCAATGCCATTGACATCTCCCCACACGATCCGGCAACGGTTTACATTGCCACTACGCGCTATAAATTCAATGATCAGACACCGTCACTCTGGAAAAGCACCAATTATGGCAAGAGCTGGAAGAACATAACCGGAAATCTGCCTGCCGATGAGTACACGCGTGTGGTACGGGAAGATACGGAACGCAAAGACATGCTTTTTGCCGGAACTTTTCGGGGAGTGTATGTCTCTTTCAATGGAGGCGGAACCTGGTCGGCCTTGCGATCCAATCTTCCAGTGACCCCGATAACCGACCTCACCGTGAAAGACAGCGATCTGGTCGTGGCAACCATGGGACGTTCCTTTTGGATCTATGATGACCTGGGTCTTTTGAGACAATGGGATAACAAACCAAATGAAGCGCAGCTATTTACTCCCGAATCGGCGATATTGGCCAATTGGTGGGAAGGTATGAATTCAAATTCATCAACCGGAATGGGTGACTTCAATGGTGTCAATCCGGCCACGGGAATGGTTATCTATTACAATTTGCCGGAAGTAAAAAAAGGAAGTGAATTAACCCTGGAAATTAGAGATGCACAGGGCAAGTTAGTTAACAGTTACACGTCCAAAAAAGACTCAACCTATGTGAAATACGAAGGAGCACCCTCCAAAAAGGATGTTTTGACCGCCAAAAAAGGACTCAATCGTTTTGTCTGGAACATGCGTCATGATATGTTGCTCGGAGCACCTGAGGTTTACATAGAAGGAAGTTTCCAGGGTCATAAGGCCATACCTGGAACCTACAGTTTGAAGCTCAGTTATGGGGGCAAGGTTTTTGAATCGACTGCAGAGATCAGAAACAATCCGATGTACGAAATAAGCCAGGAGGAATTTGTGGCCTATGACGAGTTTATGGGCAAGGCTGAAAAGTCCTACAATGAGATGACCCGTATGACGAATCAGCTGCATGAGATTCAGCAAAAATTGACAAAAGTCGTAGGTCAACTCAATGCTCCGGGACAGGCCGAGCTCAAATCGGATGCGCAGACTCTTTTAAAGGAGTTGAAGGCGTTTGACGCGACCATGGTGCAGCGCCTGTCAAAAGCCTATGATGATGTTGAGAACTTTGAGAACGGGTTTACGGCGCATTACCTGACGGCGATCAACCAGACGGACAGCAGCATCCCCAAGGTCACCAATGGCGCCAGGAACAAAATGAAAGAGTTGAACGCCACCTGGGCAGGTCATAAAAAAACAGGGGAGGAGCTTTTGAATAACAAGATTCCAGCCATGAACAAGAAGCTGTTTGACTCCGGTTTTGGCGCGCTTTTCGCGACGAATTAGGTTTTAAATAGAAGGATGGCTTGAACCTTGAACACAATTGAATCATGGGTGAAGGGTCCAAAGAACGAATTTCACTGAGCATCTACTTTTTCCTGCTGGGCTTTGGGTTTGCCTCATGGGCCTCCCGAATCCCTTCGATCAAGGAGAATTTTGACTTCAATGAGGCCGAGTTGGGAAATCTGCTTTTGGCCATGCCTATAAGCTCGTTGATCGGTCTCCCGATTTCGGGGTGGCTGGTGTCCAAGTTCAACAGCCGGGTTCCGTTGTTTGCTTCTTTTGCCGTTTTCGCGGCCAGTCTCTATGCCATCGGCTCGGTTTCCCGATTGGATCACCTGGTCATAGCTGTGTCTGTCTTTTCATTTTGCATGCGGATTTCAAATATAACGGTGAATACCCAGTCTCTGGCTCTTCAGGAAAAAAGGGAAAAAAGAATTATCGGTTCCTTTCATGGCCTTTGGAGCCTGGGTGGGCTTTTTGGGGCATTATTTTCAACGATTTTGGTCAAATTACAAGTACCCATGATCGATCATTTTCTTTATGTGGCTGTCATAAGTCTTTTAGCTGGGACTCTGGCCTATCCCTTTTTATTGAAGAAAGACAAGTCCGAAGTGGGTAACAAGTTGGTCCTTGGGAAACCCGACGCCTATATACTTTACCTCGGACTCATGGTGTTTTTCGCAGCCTTGTGCGAAGGGGGCATGTTTGACTGGAGTGGGGTCTATTTCAAGGAGGTTGTTGGGGAAGAAGTTTTCACCCTGGGATATCTGTTGTTTATGTCCTTTATGGCCTTTTCCCGATTCTATTCGGATCGACTGAGTGAGAAGCTGGGCCTTCAGAAGACCTATCTCCTGGGCTCTTTAATTGTGACGGCTGGCATGCTAATTGCCATTATTTTCCCATTTTACTGGCCCGTTCTGATCGGCTTTTCCCTGGTGGGGATCGGAGTGGCCGCAGTCTTTCCAATGACCTTTGGCCTGGCCGGAAAATCGAAAAAGTATTCCCCGGGGATGGCCATTTCCATCATCTCCACCTACGGTATCATCGGAATGCTGATCGGACCGCCGCTTGTCGGGTACCTGGCTCATGCCATCGGTCTTCGATACGCCTTTATCCTTTTTATACTTTCCGGATTGATGCTCATACCGCTTTCGAGAAGACTTTTCGCCCTGCAAAAATCCAAGTAGTCCCATTCTGACATCTATGCATCTGTTCCGTTTTTGACCTAGGTCATATTGTCCATTGATCCTGGTCATTGTAAATGGTCATTTCTATCATTATTTTTTACCACGAGTTCGAAGATGTTAATTGTACAGTTGGGATATGGGTGCCGATCAAAAGAATGGACTAATAAAACTGGTTAATAGATGGGATCGATCTCTCGAGAAATATGTGGAGACTCCCGGAGACAGCCAGGAAACCCTGAGTCAAAAGAAATTGTGGTTGATTTTAACCTCAGTCGGTCTGCCCTGGTTAATTGTTATGAGCGTCCTCATTGCTGACAAGCAGGGAATGGCCGTTCTTTACATCAACATCTTTTTCGGTTTGGCGATGTTTGTCTCATTGCTCCTGTTTCATTTTCAAAAGGCCCATATTGAAAGATTCATTTTGTTTATCCAGGTTCTGATTCTTTCACTGACAACGATCAAGGTGTACCTGATGGGAGGATTGCTGGAAGCGGGAGGGGCCATTTTCATTGGATTGATCGCCCCGCTTTACGCTTTGACGACCAATAACAGAAGGCGTGCCGTGATATTCTTTGCAGCCTACCTGGTCGGAATGATTGTCGCAACCGAATTGCAGCCCAACACAAACCATGATTACTTTCAGTACTATTACTATATGGGATTTATTTTGGGCATTTCGATAGCCTTCTTAGGTCTCTATTACTACACAGGTCGTCTGCAATGGTTGAAGACACAGGAGAAGATGAGAATGAAGGAGGTCGATCGTTTGAAAAGTAATTTTTTTACCCATATCACCCATGAGTTGCGAACCCCGCTAACCATTATTCTGGGTATGTCAGATCAAATCAAGGAGGACCCCCGTCGGCACCTGGAAGAGGGATTGAAAATGATACGAAGAAACGGAGAGAAATTGCTGGACATGACCAACAAACTCCTGGATCTTTCTCGCATGGAAGCCAAAATGATGCCCGTGAACTGGGTACAGCAAGACGTAGTTGCCTACGTGAAGTACCTGGTTGAATCCTTTCACTCGTATGCTGCGTCGAAACAGATTAAAATTTCGCATTCGATTGCAGAAAAGCATCTCATGATGGATTTTGATATGGACAAGCTCGCAGACATTGTATCCAACCTGATTTCCAATGCGATAAAATTTACTCCCCGGGGTGGTGAGATCCGTGTGGACATGTTTCGTCGAAACGATCACGGCAACAAGTATCTCCATCTGCGAGTCGAAGACAATGGTCCAGGCATTGAAGAGGAATTTTTACCGAAGGTTTTCGAACGTTACTTCCAGGCTCAAAGACATGAGGACGAATACTCAGAAGGAAGTGGCCTGGGCCTTGCCGTGACAAGGGAGATGGTCCACCTATTGAACGGAACGATTTCAGTCTCAAGTGAGCTGGGTAAAGGATCTGTCTTTGAAGTGATCTTGCCGGTCACCAATAAGGCAAAAATAATCTCGTCAGAAATGGATGCTGATCAATCTGTGCTGGATGTGAGTCCTGATTTGAGGAATGCAACCGCATTTGATGAGGATTTTGGAATTCCTGTTGGTGACGAAGATAGAAAATTGAACCTGTTGATCGTTGAAGACAGCAGGGACGTTGCGAGTTACCTCGGATCGTTACTTTCTGTAAATTACAAAATTGACAACGCCTGGAACGGAGCCGAAGGCTTTGAGCTGGCGACTCGACATGTTCCCGACCTTATTATCTCTGATGTGATGATGCCGGTCATGGATGGGTTTGCCTTGTGCCAGAGACTCAAAAACGACATCCGAACAAGTCATATTCCGATTATTTTGCTCACGGCGCGCAATGAGTTGTCATCCCGAATGCAAGGACTGAAGTCTGGAGCAGACGCCTACCTGGGTAAACCGTTCAACAAAGAGGAACTTTTTATCCGTGTGGATCAACTGATCGCATTGCGTCAGCGTTTGCGCAATTCCTACCAGCATTTGGCTCAGGATCCTGCGATATTTTCCTCTGAAATGGAAATCCAGGAAAAAGACGAGCCCGAAACAAAAAGTCTTGAATACGCCTTCATGCAAAAGGTCACTGAGATACTTGAAGAGAACCTGAGCGATGAAGAATTTGGCATAGGCAATCTGTGTGACTCATTGGGAATGAGTCGCTCCCAGCTCTACAGGAAATTCTCTGCGTTAACCGACACAAGCGTGAATGTTTTCATCCAAAATTTGCGTTTGACCAAGGCCCGAAAACTGCTTCGATCCACGGATCTCAACGTCTCCGAAGTGGCCTATGATACGGGCTTCAAGAGCCCTTCGCATTTTAGCCGGGTATACTCGCATAAGTTCGGTGTTTCTCCGAGCCAGGAGAGGCGAGGTATTGTGGCTGCATCAAATTGATTTCATTCCTGAGACAGAGAGTCAAGCTTCTGGAACGCAGGGAAATGTTCAATCTTTAAGTTCAAGGTAATTTTGATTTCATAGGGTTTAACTATTAATAGACAGAACTATGAAACGAAATTTTATTTTACTAGGATTGATCGCCGCATTGACGCTTCTCGGCTCGTGCGATGATGGCGAAGACCCGCCAGTTCCGTTAAGCGAAAGCAGGCTGGACTTCAAAGATATGGTGAGTGAGTCGATCACACCCAACTTTATGGAAAACCCCGAACTTCGTAAGGTTCAGATATACATTCCAGAAGGATATGACAATAATGAATCGGAGAATTATTCGGTTATTTATCTCTTGCATGGATTGCCTTTTTCTGAGCAAACATTTACAGACCCCGCACTTTGGGAACCTTGGATCGGGGCACCAATGCCATTTGTGTCGGCTCCCGATTTTCCTGCGGAAGGATTCAAGTCATGGGTTGACAGCATGATTGAGATGGGTGAGATGGGCCCTGTAATTATTGTAATGCCCAATGCAGAAGCGAAACAATTTGGGTTCAGTATGTATACGAATTCTATTCTGAATGGAGGATTTGAGGATTATATCGTAAATGACCTTGTCAACTTCATTGATGCCAACTACAGGACGAAGGATAGAAAAAATGGAAGGGCACTGATCGGAACTTCCCAGGGAGGGTACGCAGCCATTAAATTGGGTATGCTTCACCCGGACAAATTCTGTGTGGTGGCAAGTCACACCGGATTGCTCTACATTGAAGGCTTTTTATCCGATCCAGGCGCGATTTTCGCCGAGAATCCAGATGGAAATATTGTTCCCGGACCCGGTAAATTTTTTACCAATGCAGTATTTGCATTCGGTGCGGCCTGGTCACCCAACCTCAATAACCCTCCCTATATGGTCGATTTACCCATTGATGAATTTGGGGCAATCAGACCTGATATTGTGGGAAAATGGCTCAGTCAAGATCCTTTCACCATGCTTGACGATCCTCAGAATTTGAATAACATCAGATCCTTGAAGGGGATCTATCTCGATGCCGGATTGCAGGATGAGTTGGGAATGAATGGCATGGCGGACGCCTTCTCAGCTAAACTTACAGCTTTCGGGGTTGCCCATACTTACGAGAACTTCCAGGGAACTCATTTTGGAAATATATTCTCCAGGCTTGAAGTATCTATTCCGTTTTGCTCCGAAATTATGGATTGAGACAGCACAAGGTATATCAGATTGTAAAAAAAAGCAGCCATTGGCTGCTTTTTCGATTTATGGACTAAGATTTTTCAACAAGGTTTATTTCTATTGAAGCCTTGGCTTCTGAACAATCCGGATAATAAGGGAAACAATAAAGATCAGGAAGCCGTAGAGGGTGGTGATCGTGCTTACCTTGAGTCCACCGGCCAGCATTGCAGGACTGATGTCGGGGGCTTGTTCCATGGCGCTGAAAGCCGTGTAAAGCCCGATAATCTGTCCGAGTATTCCAAAAGTGAGAGCGAGTATGCCCAATTCTTTGACCCAGTGAGGAAATTTCCAGGCGCTGATTAGAACAGCGACCAAAAGAAGGGTCAGGATGCTCATGAAAAAAGGTCCGCCCATGTAAAAGATTTCTAACATAATAGGGTTTTAGATTACAGGTCTAAATTAGTGCAAATCCGTTGAGTTAAGTGGATTCCCTTCGTGTCAAATCCATGTCTGGGTCTGTCAAATCCCGAATTTAAGGCGTCAAAGGCTTCACAAGACTCGAATTAGATTCGGAATAAGTATTTTTGGGCATGCAATTGAAACATCTCAAAAGATTCTTTTCTGGTTTTGTTTTACACTCTTGATTGCGTTTTTGTTCAAGTCCTCTTTCCACAGGTTTTGGCAGGCATGGATCACGGCAATCATGCTCCTTCCATCGGTGGTAGTGGTTAAGTATGGTCTCGAACGGGCCCAAAAAGAGAAACGGTCTTTCAGCAAAGGGGTTTTGTTGTTTTTCTATGGGATCCTGTGTCTTTACCTGAGTTATATGGCCATCCTGGCCGCCTACTGGTATTTTCTGGAGATGGATTCAGAGGCCTTCAACTTTATGATTGTCAATCCGGTTTTTATCTGGATTTCCATCGGATTCTTTGTGTTTTTGGAGGGGGTGATCTTCAAAGAGAAGGATGAGCCGGAGTCCCAGACGGTCACGATCTTCAGCGAAAGAAAGAAAACGGTCCTGAATATCGATCAGATCACTTTTGTGGAGAGCCGGGGAGATTTTACCGTGGCACACCTGGACAGTGGCGAATCCTTTAAGAACAGCGTGAAGATCTCGCAATGGGAGCAGCGTTTGCCCGAATTTTTGAGAATTCATCGCTCCTTTCTGGTCAACCCGCAGAGAGCCACCCTTCACGGATCAAAGGTTCGCGTCGGAGGCGATGAAGATTTACCGGTGTCCCGCGGATACAAAACGAGGGTCGAAGCCTTTTTTCTCGATTGAAGAAGTTTTGTATCTTCCTGCTTCAAACGACCACCTCATGAAGCACATTTTCACACTCTTTTTTTTACTCTCCGCCTTTTTGACTCACGGACAGAACAAGGCCCTGGTCGGAGGGACCCTGATCGACGGATTTGGCAATGATCCCATCCGCAACAGCGTGATCCTTGTTGAGGGAGACAAGATAACCAAGGTGGGAACCACCAAAACCCTGAAGGTGCCCGACGGGTACGAAGTGATCAGTACAGAAGGAATGAGTGTTCTTCCCGGTCTCTGGGACATGCATGTGCACCTGATGATCAACGGTCATTCAGACTACGGATACTGGGACAAAACCTACCCGCCTTTGTTTGAGAAAGTCATCATGCCGGCCTCAGCTCATCAATTGCTTATGGCGGGGGTGACCAGTGCACGTGATCTCGGAGCGCCCCTTGAGGCCAGCATCAACGTCCGCGACGCCATAAACGCAGGGAGATTCCAGGTCCGACCATGTACATGAGTGGTCCGTTCATTCAGAAAAAGCCCTATCCGGGTACCGAAGATTTCCGCTGGGGGGTCAACGGGGCCAAGGAGGCACGCGAAAAGGTGAAAAAGCTGGCAAAAGCCGGCGTAGACTGCATCAAGCTGATCGACCAGGATCAAATGACCTTCGAAGAGCTCGCAGCTGTGGTTGATGAGGCGCATAAAAATAACTTGAAGGTCGTGGCTCACTCTCACAGACCCGAAGAGATCCGCCTGGGCCTGAAAGCCGGCGTGGACAATTTCGAGCATACCGGACTCTCCTCGGCACCGCGATATCCCGATGACATGATCGAAATGATTGCCGAGCGAACCGGGCAGATGAACCTCGGACCGCTTTTCTGGACCCCGACGATTGAAGGGCTCTACAATTACGACTATGTGGTGAGCAACCCGGAGATGCTCGACAATGATTCCTGGCATCTCGACCTTCCGGACTCGGTGATAACCGATATCAAACAATCCATTCAGCATCCCGGACAGCTTCCGTATTTTCAACTCACACCCAGTCGCAAACCCACGCTCAAAACCTCATTCCAGCAGTTGAGGGAGGCTGGTGTGGTCATGCTGATCGGGACCGACAGCGGCATCCCGATGAAGTTTCATTCCCAGAGCACCTGGAACGAGCTGGACATCTGGGTGCGGGTCATGGGGGTCAAGCCCCTGGAAGCTATAAAATCGGCAACCTACTGGCCCTCAGTTTTTATGGGTGTGGATGACCAGGTCGGAACCATAACGCCGGGTAAAAAAGCGGATATCATTGCGGTAAAAGGCGATGTATTGCGATATATTTCGTTGCTACAGGACGTGGATATGGTGGTGAAAAATGGCAAGGTTGTAAAAAATCAAAGAGGAGACCAGTAACGAAAATGAAAACCATGAGAAAGCAAATGTTCCCTGTAGTAAGATGGATAGTTTTCATTTTGATCTTTTGGACATGTCCGGTTCTGGCTCAAACGGAAGCCTCGGAGCAGGCGGTGGATACAGCCGCGGGAGTGGAGGCTCCCAAGGCAATTCCGACCCAGGATCTGATCCAGAAGATTGAAGAGACCGTCCAGGAGACCAAAGTCATAGGGAAAAGATCGAGGTCAACGATGACCTGGTGCGTTTGGACACCTTGTTTCCTGAATACGTAAAGTTTCTTCAGCATCAACTGAAACTGACCGACAACTTCATCAATTCGAATCCGAACAGGCAGAAAATAAACAACCAAATTAAGAAGTGGAATGGATTCAATGAACACCTGACTCAATGGGAATCCCAGGTCGAACGAGTATGAAGAGCGGAACATAAAGCTTCTGGAAAGGATTCAGATCAGTGAGAAGATTTGGAAACTCACCTATGAAAAGATCAAGGGATCAGAATATCCCGAAAGAAGTCTCCAGAAGGGTCAAGGAAACCTACGATGAGATCAGCGGTCTGAGCAAGCGGATAAAAAGCAGAAACAACGACTATCTGATCCTGGAATCCAGGATCAACAAACAGAAGGCGGACATAGCGGTTGTCATCGAACAGCTTGAAAAACTGAAAGAATCGGAGATTTACGGTTTGTTCTATCTCAGGCATAAACCTCTTTGGAAATCGGATTACAGCGATCTTTCAAAGCAATCCGATCAGGCAGAAAGGGGTACCGAATTCAATCAGAACATTACCGAATCGATCAAATATGCGAAATACAATTCCTCCAGAATATTCCGGTATTTGTTTTATGTGGTCCTTTTTGTTTTCCTAATTCGTTGGCTCAGAGGAATCTTTGAGAAATATCCTTATGATGATCCCGATAAGAATCTAATCAGGGCCAGAGACGCTATTGTCAAGCACTCCCTGCAAGTCATCATTTTCACATCTCTTCTGGGACTGACCTATTTCCTGGAAAACAGGCCGACTCTTTTTAACGACATTCTGCACCTTTTGATCCTGATTGCCTCGATTCCGCTCATACGACCCTTTATGAGGGGATTCTTTTAAGAACATTCTTTATTTCGTGATTTTGATTTTCATAATGGATACGGCAAAGACATATATTTGGTTTAGTTCGCTCCAATACAGGCTCTATTTGATGTTAGAGGCAGTCCTGGTGATCCTGCTCCTGTATTGGTATGGCTTCCGGAATATGGGGGCTCTCAAGTTCAAGGAGCATTTTTTTGGGGCATTGTTGCTTCGTATTTCACCCTTTTTCAATTGATTGCATTGATTTCCATTGTGTCGAACGTCTTGGGGTACACCAATTTAACGGATTTGACGCTCAAGATATCGACAAAGACAGGGGTTTACGCTGTTATCTCTTATGCGCTGTTTTTGGTGTTGGCAGGAATAAGCATTGGGATCATCCACAACCATTTTGAGTCGAGGGAGATGGGTGATTCTCCTCAAAAGAAGGTCATCGAACGGAAGTCCATTAATATAAATCGCTTTATCGTAGTTGTTTTCTGGTTGATGATATTCTTGTCGATTATTGACATGCTTACTCCTTTGAATCTATATCTGATCGATATCCTGACGGAACCCTATGTATTTGGCAGCATAACGATTACTATCGGTGACATTCTTACTTTTTTGACGATACTGATAGTTTCGTTTTTGATTACCTCCATGGTTTCGTTTTTCATTGACAGCGGGCAATTCAAGTACAAGTATGTCAAGCTTCCAAAAGGCATACCCGCAGCCATTTCCCTGGTCATCCGTTATTTCATCATAGCCACGGGAATCATACTTGCTCTCTCTTCTCTCGGGGTGGATCTGAGCAAGTTCAATCTCATGGCAGGGGCACTGGGTCTGGGTATCGGTTTTGGTCTGCAAAATGTGATCTCCAATTTTGTTTCTGGACTCATACTCGTGTTCGAGCGACCGATTCTTGTCGGTGACACTGTAGAAGTTAACAATCTGATGGGAACCGTCAAGCGCATTGGGGTGCGGTCCTCGAATATTAGCACGTTCGACGGAGCCGAAGTGGTGGTTCCCAATTCGAATCTCATTTCGAATGACCTGATCAACTGGACGCTTTCCAGCAATCTCAAGCGCGTCGAGATCCTGCTTGGAGTCGCCTATGGGACAAACCCGAATGAGGTGCTGCAGATTCTCAAGGATGTTATAAACGAGGCCGAGGATGTTTTGAAACAACCCGGACCTCAATTTCTCTTCAGTGATTTTGGCGACAGCTCGCTCAACTTCCGGGTGCGATTCTGGGTTCCCTTCGAACAGGGATTACAGGCGAAAAGCGACGTGTCCATAGCGATCTACAATGCCTTCGAAGAAAAGGGCATCAAGATTCCGTTTCCGCAACGTGACATTCATATCAAAACGGTTCCCCCGGAGCCTGAGCAGGATAGAAATGTCAATCCAGAAGGCAAGCTTAATCCTCCAAAGTAACAGTTTCAAAATATCCGGCTGTTTCCAATATGGAAGCAAATACCGATGCCGTTATCAGCTGCAGATGAGGTTCTATTGAATTGTTGATCCAGATGAATTTTTTGTAGGAAAAGTTGCCACCTGAATAATATTGCATGGATCCCAGGATCAGCCCTTCCTGCATCAGAGTGATGCCTTTTGGAGCCGTGAATTCCGACTTGCCCAGGGGATCTCCAACAACCGGATAAATCTCGATGTCCTCATCTCCATTGGTGAGCACCATGTCACTGAGCGACATGATCCCGGTCCCGGTAGGTTCTTTTAGTATCAGCACCCAGAGCTCTTCAGGTTTTAGATTGGTAGCCATGTAAACGGAGACGTCCCTCAAACTGTCTTTTCTCATATCTACGGATGCCTCAACATAGGCCGTATCGGTTTTTCTGGGGATGACATCCAGGGCAAATTTCAGTTGCGTGGATTCGTCGGATGAGGGCCCGATAAGTCGGGTCTGATCGGTAGAGACCTCGGCTCCTCTTCGATTTTCAGTCGTGTAGGGTCCAAACTTCAACTTCGGCGGTTTCTTGCCGTTGATCATACCGATTTTGATCAACCATTTTTCGCTGTTTTGTCGAAGGGATTCCGAAATTGGGATGTCCTTGTCTTCCTGACCGAAAGCCACTGTGCCGCTGAATAAAAGGGCAGTGCAAATTAATGCCAGGCGTCCGCTGATTTTCATAGAATTCTGCTTTCCTTTTTGTATTCGATGCCTCTGTCCTTCAGGTAATCGAGAATATAGAGGCAGCACGCTTCATGCCTTCCTACGAGTTCAGGAGGGAAGACCCCTTTTTCCTTGAAAAGTCCTTTGAGAAACATGTTGGCTGCCGCCGTAGCGGTATATCCCGTGGTCCTTGACATCGATGAAGTCTGTGTTGCCCCGCAGTATTCGTCATGGAGGTTGTAAACGATCTCTTCAAGCTGGCCCTGATCATTTTCTCCTGTGATCGTGATTCGCATGACCGTCAACTCTTCTTCCTGTTTCCCGAGCTTCCATTCATCGATAAGTATCTTGCTGGTAAAGTCCAGGGGCCGGATCTTCTTCCCGCCGAGATCAATCTCCTCTTCGCTGAAGAATCCACTTTCTTTCAGGGCCAGGATGTATTCGATGTGACCCGGGTATCTCAAGGTCTTCTCCTTCATGTTCGGTATATGCGGCATGGTTTGGATGATGGATCTCAGGCCGTCGGTGTTGAATGATTCCAGGGTGCCCACCTTGTCGAACTCAATGTACTCGCTGTCGGTGAGTGGCTCTCTGACGACCTCAACCCCGTTTTCGACATATCGCGCCGGCCGGGTGTACTCTTCAATGACGTCAATCGGCGAGAAGGGCGCCTTGTAGCAGAAAGGCCATTTTTTAACCTTGGGAAGTCCTCCCACCAGGCATTCGAAGCTCTCGATCTTCATTTTTTCATTGTGATAGCCCAGCAGGATATTGTCCATTCCGGGGGCCACGCCACAGTCTACAATTGCCGTTACTCCATTTTCTTTGGCAAGGGCGTCGAGCTCCAGGGAATTTTCCGAGAAGAACGAAATATCAACCACATTTTTTTTAGACGTAATGATGGTTTTCAGGGTCTCGAATCCCAAGAACCCCGGAACCGCACAGATCACCAGGTCAAAGGGAGCGATCGTCCTGGCAAGGGCGTCTTTGTCGCACACGTCCAATTTCTGCAGAGAAAGCTCCCTGCATTTTGACTGTACTTCATTCAGGGAACTCTCATTGAGATCTGCCAGGGTTACCTCATGATTTTTAGCCATGTCAATGGCCATGGCACTGCCGACCATTCCGGCTCCGATTACAATTACGTTGCTCATTTTCTTAATGTGGGATGAATTGACTTTGAGTCACTAGAACAAAGATGGGGAAACTATTCCGTTTTTTCAAACACCTTGAGGCGTCCGTTGTTCTGTGAAGCCAGAATAAAATGTCTTCCGTTTTGGTCCTTGAGCGTGGTCAATTCATTCGATTGCTCAGGCACATAGAAGCCTGAATCCCTGCTCGGAACCCATTTCAAACCGTCCTGTCCGCCCTTGAGAAATCCTCCTGTGAAGGCGTCGAATCGGCCGTAGTTGGATTCCGCAGAAAAATCGTTCCCAACCAACAAGGCATCCAAAAAGCCATCATTGTCATAATCATCGACCAGGATGTCATTCACCGGTGCGACCTGGCAGGCCCTGGGCAGGGGAGTTAGCTTGAAGGTGCCGTCACCCAGGTTCTCTGCGTAGCTGTTTGCAAAGGTTGTCACTTTCAGGGTCTGTTTTTCCAGATCTTGAATTTCGAGCAGGGCCTTGTATTCCATGTCGGCAAATTGCTCGTAGGTCACCAATAGGATCTTGCTGTTGGGAAACTGCTTCTCGATGTCATCCCGGGTGTGAACCGGAAGAATCTTCATCTCGCCCCTGTCATCAAAGTATTGGCCCAGCACAGGATCCGGGCTCCCGTTGTTGTTGTAGTCGCCCTTATAAACATAGAGGGGCCGCTCGTTCGAGGCTTTCAAATAGCTGTTCAGGCCCCGGTTGCCGAGTATGAAATCCGTGTCACCGTCCTGGTCGAAGTCTCCCGCAGCTATATCGTTCCACCACCCCTCGGTACCGATTTCCTCCATTTCCTGGTTGAACCAACGTATCGGCATTTCTGTCAGTTGTCCTTCTGTGTTCTTGAAAGTGCGTATCGACATGAATTCTCCAACGGCGATCAGGTCCTCCCATCCGTCTCCATCGAGGTCCTCCCACAAGGCGTCTGATACCATGCCCAGGGAGTCGATTGCCTTAAACTCACCCAGTCGGAAGTTGCCTCCTTCATTGATCAGGACGCTGCTTTTGGGGGTCATAGGGTATTTCCTGGGAACGATTCGTGCACCGACAAAGAGATCGATGTCTCCATCGTGATCGATGTCTAGCGGAGCGATGCAACCCGTGCTTTCCCGCAGCTCGGGCAAAGCTGAAGGATCGTGACTGAAATTTCCATTCCCGTCATTCCGATACAGGCGATCGACATAAAAAGGGGAGTTCGTATCGAAAAGATTGCCTCCGCTCGCGACGTACAGGTCCATGTCCTGGTCATTGTCGGCGTCGAAGAAGATGGCTCCTGTCTCTACGTTGATCGAATCCAGGGTTTGCACCGGATGATACGTTCCCGAATCGTCCTGGACCCAAATCTTGCCCGGTGTGTTGAGGTCCCCTCCTACGTATATTTCTTCTCCCGGTGTTCCGTTTACATTGGCCGTGGCAAGAGCAGGACCTTTTTGAGAGTATTGCTTGACCAGGAGGGGTTGGTTGATATATTCGTTCACCGGCGACTGGAAATGAGTAAAATCGACGATTTCCCGGTTTTCACGGAAAGAGGTTTTCAACTGACCGCCTGCGACCAATTCAACAGCAGATGATTTTTCAATCTCGATCACCTGATCCGCGTCCAGGTCAGTCAGTTTTGAAACTTTACCGTCCGGCCACACCACGCGGAGTGAATCCACTTTTTGTCCGGTAAGTCCAAAATGCAGAACCGGTTCGACCGACGAAAGATAGCCCCGAATCACAGACTGAAACTGGAACTGGGCCTTGCCCTTCGACCAGAGGGTTACTTTCGCCCCGATCGCGTCCGGGTTCGAGGGTTGCCCTTTCAGTTTGATTCTGAGATAATGGTTTTCGAGCTTTTTCGAGGCGTGGTTCTCCAACAAAAAGGCCTCCTGGTTGATGTTGTTCACGGCGAGGTCCAGGTCTCCGTCCAGGTCGAAATCGGCATAAGCAACACCATTGGACAGTGAGATCCTGTCTTCGATCCAGGTTTCGGATACTTCGTCAAACACTTCCTTGTCGGTTTGTTCAAAGAAAATGTTAGGCAGTTTGATGGGTGGGAGATCCTTCTGAAGCTTTTCTACGGTATTGAGTTTGGGCGCGAATACATTGCTGGGCATGGAGAACTGGATGTAGTCGAGGTCAATGACATCCTTGATATACCCGTTGCTCACGTAAATGTCTTTGTCTCCATCATTGTCGAAATCAACCATAAGCGGTGCCCAGCTCCAGTCTGTGGCCGAAACTCCAAAGAGCAACCCGACCTCGCTGCTCCGAATCGGCTCGCCGTTCAGGTGCCCGTTGCCCATTTGCAAAGTGTTGCGCATGTATTGAGGTATGTAGCCATTGTTGGCCAGGATGAGGTATCCCGAATAGTTCATCTCCATCATGACCCGTTTGTGCCTGTTGATTTCCCGCGGAAGCATGTCGAGCACCATGATGTCCATAAGCCCGTCATCATTGATGTCTGAGATGTCCATGCCCATGGCGTTCGTGGTGACATGACCGAGGTATTGTTGACTCACCTCCTGAAAAAAAGCAGAGGTGCTGTCTGTCCCTGCCTGATTGAGATACATGAAATCATCCGTAATGAAATCGTTGGAAACATAGAGGTCAATGCGCTGATCATTGTTGAAATCAGCGAGACCCAGGCCAAGACCGAACCCTCTGCGATTCAGCCCGAGTTCTTCGGACACATTTGTGAAGACGGGGTGATCAACTCCTTCCACGCTGTCGTTGCGGAGCATGTAGTCGGTCAGGTAATCGGGCCAGCGCTCCTTGGGGCGCGGGGTGTTTCGATTGAAATTCGTTTGGTTCTTGTTGTGTACGATGTATACGTCGAGATCTCCGTCGTTGTCATAATCGAAGAAAACAGATTGCTGCGCGTATCGACGGTCGTCAAGCTGGTATTCTCCGGCCATCTCCGTGAAGGTCGGGATGCCCTGTTCATTGGTTCCGTTGTTCACAAATAGCAGGTTAGGACAGTTGTCATCACAGTTGACTCCGCCCACATTGAGATAGATGTCATCCCATCCGTCGGCATTCACGTCTACGATATTGACCCCGGTAACCCAGCTGTTCGTCATAAAACCGGCCTTGTCAGAAACATCCTTGAATTTCAGGCCACCTTCATTCAGATACAACCTGGAAGAGACCTGGCTCCCCGAAAACACAAGATCGGGCAGCCCATCCCGGTTGAAGTCCCCGACACCTACTCCGCCTCCGTTGAAGCAATTGAGGCACTCTGTGGCATTCACGCTGTCATTTTCGACGATCGTGTTGGCAAATTCGATTCCTGATTTGGACGATTCCACATACTCGAAAAGGTGATATTTCTCGGCTCGATTGCATCCTGTAAGCAGCAATGCCGTGAATACCGCCATGAGCAATGATCTGGCCATAAAGTTGTGTAATATGTGTTGCATAGGTTCTCGAAAAGGTGCGTAAAGTAAGAAGAAAAACAAATTTAATTAAATGATTTAAATCATTATTTATTCCACAGATGAATGTCAACTTTGAAAAGGCTTTCTAAACAGGTCCGGGAGAAGTACGGACGACCTTTAAAGATGAAGAAAAAATGAGGCATTATCGCTTTTTTAGCTTGATGTTGGTCACTGTGTTGTTTTCTGCCTTTGTCGGATGCAAGAACGAAACGACCGGGAATAGTGACATTCAACGGCAATCGTATGTTTCTCCTTCTGCTGATTCTGCATACTTCCAGGAAATTGGCGCTCAAATCGGATTGAATTTCAACCATTCGATCGGTGGCAATGAGTTGAAGAATATCATCGAATCTGTTGGTGGCGGAGCCGCCTTTTTGGATTACGACAATGACGGCTACCTGGACATATACGCCTGCAGCGGTATATGGATTGAAGGATTCAGCAAATCCGACAAGCTCGAGAAGAGAGCGGGCAACAAGCTCTATCGAAACAGGCAGGACGGCACTTTTGAGGACGTTACGGAAAAGGCCAATGCGGCCGGACCGTGGTATAGCATGGGGGTTTCGGTGGCTGATTACAACAATGACGGTTTTTCCGACCTGTTTCTCAGCAACTATGGAAGAAATACGCTCCTGGAAAACAAAGGAGACGGAACTTTCGTCGACCGCAGCAAGGACTCCGGGCTAGAAGGAGGCATGGAATGCAGCGTGGGAGCCACCTGGCTCGACTATGACAACGATGGGCTCCTGGATCTCTATGTGGGAAATTACCTCAATTTCGATCCGGATTACAAATACTATTATGCACCGGACGGATTTCCCGGGCCTTTGGCCTATGATGCCCAGCCCGACCATCTCTATCACAACCTGGGAGGTGGCGCGTTTGAAGAGGTCACCGAAGAGATGGGAATCAGCGATCTCGACGGAAGAGCCATGGGAGTGGGTTCGGCCGACTACGACCATGACGGATTCATGGACATATGCGTGGCCAATGATCATACCGTGAATTACATGTGGCACAATGACCAGGGAAAAGGCTTTACCGATTTGGCCACTTTATCGGGTACCGGATTCAGCCAGGCCGGAGAGGCGACTGTGAGCATGTCGGTGGATTATGCCGATTACAACAAAGACGAGCTCCTCGATATATTCATCTCTGATGACAACTACTGTTCCCTGTATGAGAACATGGGGAACGGTGTGTTTCAGGGACAACTCCTATGCCTCTGGAATATCTGTGGCCTCCGGTCAATTCGTGGGTTGGTCTTCGTCATTTCTCGACTTTGACAATGACGCGGATCCTGACCTTTTCAAGACCAACGGCGAGCTCAAGCATCTCTACGGGCAGGAGGACCAGATCTTTGAGAATCTCGGCAATGGCCTGTTCAAGGATGTTTCAGTGAACCTGGGGGGCTATTTCAAAGAAGAGCATGTGGGTAGGGGTGCCTGCATCGGGGATTACGACAACGATGGGGACCTTGACATCTTCATCGTCAATCTCAATTCGGAGTCCAGGTTTTTGAGAAACAACAAAGGAAACACGAACAACTGGTTGATCGTCGACCTCATCGGGACCCGGAGCAACCGGGACGGAGTGGGAGCAAGCCTCCGACTCGTTGCCGAAGATGACGTGCAGATTACCCAAAAGAAAAGCACCTCGGGTTACCTCTCGCAAAGTGATCCGCGGATACATTTTGGACTGGCCGATCACGAAAAAGTTGACAAATTGGAGATTTTATGGCCCTCGGGTACCAAGCAGGTACTTGAAGGAGTGGCCGTGAATCAGGTTCTCCAGGTTAGGGAACCGGAATGAAAACTGGAAAGATGACTGTAGGAATGATGCGTGCATACAACTCGGGCAGGAAGAAACACCTCAGGATGGTGGTACCACTCCTAATGGTCTTTGTTTGGCTGACGTCAATATCCTGTTCTGAGAAACCAGCTGAGGGATCGATTCTGGTTGTTCAGCAAGCGACAGGGGCGGATGTGCAATCTGAATTGGCGCTGATGGACCCGCGCAGACCTGATCAGGACCCAGTTGTCTTGGTCAAAGAATTTTACGAGGTGGCATCTCCCGAGATTTCTTACCAGGGTGATGCAGTGGTTTTCCAGGCCAAAAAAGAACCTGGAGATTCCTGGCAAATCTGGGAATACGATCTTGAGGGCGGGGAGTTGAATCAAGTGACGGATGCGGATTCTGATTGCGCAGAACCGGCTTACCTCCCGGACGGCAGAATTGTCTATTGCCGATTTGTCCCGGATTATTCAGGGTATCACGTTTTGGAAACCTCCAAGTCGGATGGCACGGAAACTCAGCAAATCACATTTGGACCTGTAGATTTCGCCTCTCCAATCGTGCTTATGGATGGAAGGATTCTTGCCTTGGCCAAAGAGAGGCATCCCAAGCCCGGAAAAACGCAATTGATGGTCATGCGGCCGGACGGGACAAAAATTGAATTGTTTTACGAGTCCGACCAGGAAAGAACCATTGTTGGAGATGCAGGACTTTATCAAACCGCAGATGACCGAATCGTCTTTTCAGAGAAAGCCCTGGGAGAGGAAGTCGAAGCTCAATGGATCTCAGTGGACTACAACAATCCCATGGACAGCCGGGTGCGGTATGAGGCAGAAAACATAAATGATTTGAAACAAGTCGTTTATGCACCTCGACCCCGACCCAAAAAGCTGCCGAGCGCTGTGAACAACGAGGTGGAAACGGCTCTTTTGGTCTGTATGGATGCCAATCTCTCAGAAAATGACGCACACGAAGGCCAAGGCAGGTCAGTCAAAGTCGAGCTTTTGGGTCTTGAAGGTTCGCTTGGAACGGTCGACCTGGAGGAAGACGGTTCAGTCTATATGAAAATACAGGCAGACATGCCTTTCAGAATGCAAACCCTGGATAGCCAGGGCAAGGTGGTAGAGGGTCCAAGCAGCTGGCTGCAAATGCGACCCAATGAACGAAGGGGTTGCGTGGGTTGCCATGCGGGTCATACCCGGGTGCCTGAAAACAGGCAGCCCCTGGCGGTTCAGAAGGAGCCCGTTGAAATACCCCTGTACCGCGAAACGATAATGGCGAGCAGGATGACTCAAAAAGAAAAGAAATGAACAATATAAAGGTCTTTTGGTGGATTTCTTTCGCTCTCGGACTGGGCCTGCTGATCTATTTCCCGGGAGGTGAGCTGGCGCGTTCGCATGTCAATGAAAAAACAGCGGTGACCGACCATCCCCTGACCTGCACGAATTGCCACCTGTACATTACCAAGAACGAATACATCTCGAAGCTCGTCAACGAAGACTATCTGTCTCCCTTGAATCTCACTATGTCGAAAGACGGTCAATATCTTTATGTTGTCGCACAGGATGGGGATGCGGTTCTAAAAGTGAATACCCGAACCCGGGAGGTTGTTGGAAAAGCGGCTGTTGGCGATCACCCGCATAGCGCGATCCTGGATCATGACAAGCAGTTGCTGTATGTCAGCAATCAATGGTCAGACAATATTTCTGTGCTGGATGCCGTATCCCTGACTCAACTGGATACCCTCAAGGCAGGCAATGGGCCCTCGGGCCTGGCACTGAGCTCAGACAAGAAGCGTCTCTATGTTGTAAATACCTTTAATTCAAGTGTTTCTGTCATTGATATCTCATCCGAAAAAGAGGTGAAAAGGCTCAGGGTGGGTAACGACCCAACGGGAATAGCGGTTTCGAAAGACGGTCAAATACTTGTGGGAAGCCGAAGGGCCAGGCTGTCGGAGTATGGAGTTCCGCTGGAGACGGATCTGGTTGAATTAGACTCTGAATACGACCGCGTCACCAAGAGAATCCCTATGGCAAATGCCTATTTGATCGAAAACATTGCCTTCACCCCAGCTTCGGAGCTCGCCCTTACTACACTGATTCGGCCCAAGAACAACATACCCTCGGTTCAGGTGGAAGGCGGATGGATGATGACCCATGGCATTGGACTCCTGGAAAACAAACCCAATGGAAAGATCGCACAGCTTTTGATCGATGAGCAGAATTCCTATTACCCGGATCCTTTTGACATTGTGGTTTCACCTGACGGCAAGAAGGCATTTGTAAGCAGCTCAGGAGTGGACATGATCTCTGCTATTGCCATCGACTCTTTGCGCAACCTGATGAAGAATTCGACTCAAAACGAGCTGGATCGCCTGGCCAATGATCTCGGCGCCAGCAAAAGCTATGTCACCGGCAGAATCAAAACCGGGGCCGGGCCCAAGGGAATGGTGATATCCCCGGATGGTACTCAATTATACGTTGCCGAACAGCTCGAAGACAAAATTGCTGTGATCGATGTGGCGACCCTGGAGAAAATAGGCGAGGTGGACCTGGGAGGTCCGGAAAAGGTAACGGTTCTCAGACAGGGCAGGAGGCTTTTCACCAGTGCCGGTCACACCTTCCAGAATCAATATTCCTGTTATACCTGTCACCCCGACAATCACGAAGACGGACTGGTCTACAACATGGCCGGGAAGCACATGGGAAGAAATCTTGCCAACACCCAGTCTTTGAGGGAAATCGGAGATACGGCTCCGTTCAAGTGGAACGGAAAGAATCAGACGGTGTACAAGCAGGATGGCATGCGTTTTTCGACCATCCTGACCCGAACCGAAGCTTTCAGCTACAGCGATCTCGACGCGATTACCGCTTATATCATGCGAGGAATCGAACATCCGCCGAATTTGCAATACAATCCGGATGGAAACCTGACAGCCTCCCAGGAAAGAGGAAAGGCAATTTTTGAGCGCACCGTAGACAATAACGGAGAAGTCATTCCTGAGAACAACCGATGTGTGACCTGTCACCCGGCGCCGCTCTACACAAACAGGCAAATGGCGGACGTGAGCACCCTGGCGGAGACAGATGATCCGATGTTGTTTGACACCCCTCACTTGACCAACCTCTTTGCGTCTCCTCCTTACCTGCATGACGGGAGGGCAAGAACACTTGAGGAAATCTGGACCGTATACGCCGAAGACGATCGGCACGGACGGGTCAATGACCTGACAAAACCCGAGCTGAATGACCTGATCAATTATCTGAAATCACTGAGGTCGCCCAAATACATGAACGACGAAGAGGTGGCCTATAATCTCAAATCCAAATGAAAAATTTTACTCAAATCATCGCTTTTGCTCTTCTCGCCTTGTTTTTTGTGGCCTTTACCGGGGAGGAGCCCAAGGAGTCGCCTCAACTTCCGGTTTTCGGGAAGTGGAAATCGTTTACCAAAAAGGAAGGACTTCCTTCCAACAAGACTTATTGTGTTCGGATCGTCGAGGATCGGGTTCTTGTCGGCACCCATGACGGATTGGCGGTTTTAGAGGATGGAGAATGGAAGACCTACACAACCGATGACGGCCTGGCTCACAACGGGGTGCTCTCCATTGACTTCAACGAGGAAACGGGAGACATATGGCTGGGAACCATGGGAGGCCTTACAAGATGGTCGGCCGGGCGATTCACCAACTTTACCCAACTGAACAGCGGCATGCCGAATGACCTGATCTATTCGGTTACCTGCGATCAAAACGAGGTATGGGTAGCCACGGCTGGGGGAGCAGGAAAGTACGATACGTTCGATGAAAGCTGGGAGATCTATACAGAGCAGAACGCACCCATGCATGAGCCGTGGACCTATGGCATCTCTGCCGGTGACAACAAGATCTTTATCGCGGCCTGGGGAGGTGGCGTCGTAGAGTATTCCCGCAAGACGGGACAGTTCAGGGATTACGTTGATCCCGACGGGAACATGGAAATCGACCTGTTTCCCGACGACGGCGTGGTTCACGACATTACGACCGGGACTTCCTGGTCGGATGGGTACCTGTGGGTTGCCACGTATTTCGGACTGAGCCGCTATGACGGGGTGCACTGGAAAGGTTATTTCGATCATGACAGCGGGCTGGCCAGCAATTTCATCAACTTCATCAAGGCTCATGACGGCGTGGCTTACATATGCACCGACAAAGGCTTGAGCACCACAGACGGAGAGAACTGGTCGACCTATGTGAACCCGGATCTGGCACATAGCTATGTGCTGGGAGTCGACATCCGCGACGATGTTGTTTGGGTGGCGACCTCAGACGGGCTCTCCCGGGGCGAGAGGATCAACACGGGCAACAGGGTCAATTAGAACAAATAAAAAAGAAGAACAAATAGATAACTAATAAGCAGAATAATAAAATTAGGATTATGGAAACAATGACTATAAAGGACAAAAAGAAAGTAGTTGAAAAAGAGCCGTTATTGATTGACCTGAACAAGTTGACAGACGGTGAGAAGCTGGAAATGAAGAAGCTGGGCATTCTCTCAGAGAAAAATGACATCATAGAATCGGTGTATCCCGAGGTTCACGTCGAACGACCCCCGATTGAAAAGCATGTCACTCACGCACCTCACACGATCAATGAGGCGTATAATTATGACAAACCCTCTTCCTTTTCCCGGGCATTGCGACTGGATTTGGGTGAGTATAAGGCCCTGCTGATTTCGGGTACGGCCAGCGTCAATGAAGAAGGAAAGCCGGAGCATATCGGTGACTTCAAGGCGCAGCTCTGGAGAACTTATGTGAACATCACCAATCTTTTGGAGGCTGAAGGCATGTCATGGCACGACGTGGTCAGGACCACCAACTATCTTCGTGACATCGAAAGGGACTATGAGGAATTCAACAAGATCCGTACGTCTTTCTACAGATGGCTCAAGCTCGATCCGCTTCCGGCAAGCACCGGAATTCAAGCGCGATTGTGCTGGGAGACCTTGCTCGTAGAGGTTGAGGTATGGGCACTCTGCAAGTCAAAGTGATGAATCTTAATCCTCAGGAAGGACTGAAATTTTATAAAATTGAATCATGAGACAGCATTTGTTTTTGATCGGGTTGTTTCTTTCCGGATTTCTTTTTACCGGGTGGGATTTGGAAGCCCAGGATAAGGAAATCAAATACGGAAACACCCCGGAACAGTTATTTCCATACAATAAATTCAGGCAGGCCTACAAATATCATTTTGTGGAGCCCATTGAGTTTTATGGGCCGGGTCGCGACAAGAAACCACCCGCCGGGCTGTCTGAGGTGCGCATCGGATTTCTTGGGCCCCTGACCGAAGACGAGATGTTTTTCGAGGGCAAGAACATGCTCAACGGGGCCTTGCTCGCCCTGGAGCAGGCCAATGCCAGGGGTGGATACAAAGGTTTGCCCTATAGGCTTATGGCACACAGTGACGCAGGTCTCTGGGGGGCGGCGGCCAACGAGGTGATCAAAATGGATGAAGAAGGCGTTTGGGCCTGGCTCGGCTCCATCGATGACATCGTTTCTCACGTTGCCCTGCGGGCCACCTTGAAAGTGGAGATCATGATGGTCAATACTGGGGATCCGGATCCGACCTTCACCGAAACGAACATCCCATGGGCAATCCGTGTGATCAGTGACGACCGGCAAAGTGGTTACGCGTTGGCCATGCATATTTTTGAGGAGAAAGGACATGAGCGTGTTGCCGTGATCCGCGCCAACAACCGTTATGGCCGCGTTGGGGTGATGGAGTACTCCGGAGTGGCTACACGTCTGGGGCATCCGATGATGATCGAGGAACGATTTGACAACGGGGAAACCGATTTTTCCATGCAGTTGGAGAATATCAAACGGGTGAAGCCCGATGCCGTATTGATCTGGGCGAACGCCAAGGAATCGGCATTGGTCCTCAATCAAATGCGCGAAATGGGCATGGATCAGCCTGTATATGCCTCTGACCGGGCCGTTTCCGAAGAATTTCTGAAACTGGCAGGTGAAAATGCAGAAGGCGTGGTGAGCACGAGTCCTTACAACCCGGAAGCTAACCTGCCCCAATTGAAAGCTTTTCAGGAATCTTATAAAGAACGTTTTGGCAAGGAAGCAGATGTCTATGCCGCTCATGCCTATGATGGTATGAACCTGATCGTGAAGGCCATAGACCAGGTTGGATTGAACCGGGTTTTGATTCGGGACATTCTCACCGACCTGGAGACTTTTCAGGGCTATCCGGGAGTGACCGGGGAGATTGTCTTTGACGAGTCCTGGAATGACATCGGGGAGATCTGGATGGCTCGTGTCCAGGACGGAGTTTTTGAGTACAGCCCAAGTCCGTTGAACTACCAGAGAAGCGGTTCGAAGCGAATGCCCGGTTACTGATCATGCCAGCCCGGTTGAAGATAGCTTTTGCCCATCTGGCCCTCCTGCTTTGCGGCGCATGGAGCGGGTTCGGTTTATGGGCTCAGCAATCAACAGACTCGGGAAGCGAGCCCATTGTCATTGGGTTGCTGGTGGAAGACAGTCTTTTGGCAGAGGGGCGCTATGGTGCTGAGTTTGCGGTAAAGGAAATTAACAGAAGGGGAGGTTTGCACGGAAGACAGTTGGTGCTGTCGGTCAAATCCATGGAAGGTCCCTGGGGAGTTGGGTCCACAAAAACGGTCGATCTTGTCTTTGAGCAAAAGGTTTGGGCCCTTGTCGGACTTTTAAAGGGTCGAAACTCGCACCTGGTGGAACAGGTGGCGGCCAAAACAAATGTTCCCTTCATCTCGGCCTGGGCAGCAGATCCAACCCTGTCCAAGGCCTATGTGCCTCAATTTTTCAGTTGCGTCCCGAACTCGGAGCAACAGAGCAGGGCCCTCCTGAATCATCTCTTTGAGAAGCAAGGATCTGACAACTGGATCCTGGTCTCGGATGACGACTATGATTCCCGGATAGCCGTAAAGAGTTTGATGGACACAGAAGAGTTTCAAAAGCATCCGGCTTCAGAGCAATTCAAGTGCAGTTCTCCCGATGATTTTCAGGAATTGGTGCAAGGGATTCGCGAGAAGAATCCACAGTCCGTAGTTTTATTCTGCGAACCGGAACTAAGTTTGGAGCTGATCCGTTTTTTACGTGCCGAGGGTCTTCTGATGCCCGTTTATTCAGATTTGAATATTCTCCATGAACGAAACTTTTCCGGCTTGGTGTCAGATCGTATAGAAGACCTGTATTTCCTCGGCAGCGGGGCATGGATGACGGATCGAGACTCGGATTATGTGCAGGAGTTTCACAGGGAGTTTGGCCACTATCCGGGTGCCATGGCGGCCTATGCCTTCGATGCGATTCAAATACTGGTTGAGGCCATTGAAAAAAGTGGCTCCGATCCTGAGATGGTAAAGCAGAACCTGTCAAAAACGTCCTATGTGGGAAAGACAGGTTCCATTGAATTTGACCGGTTGGGAAACCGAAAAAGCGCAAGCACCCCTGGCGTGGTTTCCGCTAAAAGATTGTACGGATCAAAGCCTTGAAAAAACTTTTTATCTCTTTTTAATTATTTAACTTTGAAGGGATGAAAAATTGTGTTCACAGTATACTTTTCCTTCTGTTGTTGTCACTTGTGGTCTCTTGCGAGTCAGAGGAGGAGAAGAACAGAAAAATGGAAGTGCAGCTCATGTCGACTCAGACGCTGGGCCTGGCCTATCTCGAGGAGATGAAACTGCAAGAGGCCGAAACGGAATTCAAGAAATTCATTGAGCTCGCCCCGGATGAAAAACTGGGCTATGCGAATTTGGGCCTGGTCTACCTCAGGATGGGGCAGTATGAAGAAGCAGAAAAAAGACTCTCAGAGGCCAAAGCTCTGGACAAGTCGGATCCCGATGTGAATCTTCTGTTGGCTACGGCGTATCGTCTTCAGGGCCGAAATCAAGACGCTATTCGAGTTTTGGAAGAGACTTTGGAGTCAAATCCGGAACATCCCAAAGTGCTTTTTGAACTTTGCGAGCTGTACAGTGTCGATCAGGATGATGCGGCCCTTAAGAAGAGACAAACCTATCTGGAACAGCTTGCTGCCAGGACCCCGGGGAATTTGGTCCCCATGATTCTTTTGATTGAATCGTACATCAAACTGGAAAATGCAGACCGGGCCCTGGCCGAATTGGAAAAGCTGCCGGCGCAGTTTCCTGAATTCCCGGCGGAATCCCTGCCCTTCTACAGACAGACCCTGGAAACCCTGCAGGCGGGAGATACCGGGCCGGCCCTGATACCTTTCACGGTTTTTCACAATTATCAGAAAGTCACCTATCCCTACCAGGCGGGAATGACCGATCTCAAAGGCCCTGGAGAGTCAGCCCTTGGAATTCCCCTGATCAACTACAGCGAAACGACTGCCATGTCCGGGGAAATGGAAGGTGACATTCTCGAATCCATCCAATTTACCGAAGTAGCAGCGAGTGCGGGTCTTCGGTTCGAATCTCTTGGCAATGAGGAGGGAAATGCTGAATTTCCGGTCCACCATGCCGTGGGTGACTACGACGGAGACGGGGACATGGATCTTTATATCGGCAGAAAGGACGATGTAAATGGCGAATTCAAAAGCTACCTGTTTCAAAATGAGCTGGGGCGATACCAGGATTTCGCTTCTGGTTACGGAGTGAAGAATAACCCGATGGAGAACGGGGCTGCTTTTGCCGATTTCGACAATGACGGCTTTCTCGATCTGCTGATTCTCATCAAGGACGGAACCGTGCTGTATCACAATGCGGGCAAGGGAAATTTTGTAAATATGACCGAAGAGGCAGGTCTTTCAACTCTTAAAGAGGGTTCGAGCCCTTTGTTTGTCGATCTGGACCACGATGGAGACCTCGATTTGTTTCAGGCCCGTGACGGGCTGAACCAGGTATTTTTGAATACCGGCGACCGCAGTTTTAAGCAGGTTGAGGATCAGATGGGGCTGGGCGGTGCTCCGGATACGAAGACAACCGAAGCCATTTTTGGCGACTTTGACGATGACGGAGATCTTGACCTTTACCTGGTCAATGCCAATGCACCGGATCTTTTTGCCTGGAATCAAAGACAGGGTGCCTTCAAAACTGTGGAGATGAGTGGTGAATTGGATGTTCCTGTTGGATCAAAGGCCGCTGTGGCCGGAGATTTCAACAATGACGGACTTTTGGACCTTGCTCTTGTCAACAACTCGAACAGTCCATTGCTGCTGTTGGAGAATCTGGGGGAAGGAGCATTCAAATCGAGATCCGACCTGGAAGCCGACTTTCAAGATTTGCGAGGTGCCGATATTAATGATCTCGAGGTGATCGATTTTGACAACGACGGATATCTTGACCTTGTTTTGGCGGGTGCATCCAAGACCGAAGCTGACCGGGGTGTATATTTGTATCACAACAAAGGAAACGGCTCTTTTGAAAACCTAAGCCAACTTTTGCCCGAGGGACCATTCGGCACAAGCCAGATCTCTACATTCGATTACAATGAAGATGGAGATTCCGACCTCCTGCTTTCGGGCACGAAAGGTGAGATCTTCCTGTTGCGCAATGACGGAGGAAACAGGAACCACTATTTGAACATGAAGCTCGTAGGACTGAGAACGGGCAGTGCCAAGAACAACTATTTCGGTATCGGCTCGAAAGTTGAGATGCGCGCGGGTGATCTCTATCAGAGCACTGTCGTCACGCAACCGGAGATCACTTTCGGATTGGGCAATCGCTCCAAGGCAGATGTGATCCGAATCACCTGGACCAACGGCGTCCCCCAAAACATTGTCCTGCCGGATGCGAACCAAAATCTTATAGAAGAGCAGACCCTGAAAGGCTCCTGCCCATTCCTTTACACCTGGAACGGTGAGGAGTATGTTTTTGTAAAGGACATCACATGGCGCAGCGCGTTGGGAATGCCTTTGGGAATTATGGGTGAAAATATGAGCTATGCCTTTGCAGATGCCTCGGATGACTATTTGCTGATTGAAGGAGAGAACCTTAAACCCAAGGATGGAAGGTATTCCCTGAAAATCACCTCTGAGCTTTGGGAGACCATTTATATGGACAGGTTGCGACTCGTGGTGGTGGATCACCCGGATTCGGTTGAAGTATTTGTTCCAGAGCAGTTTTCTCCTCCGCCATTTCCGGGCATGGAGCTGCACCAGGTGGCAGACAAAGTATACCCGGTAAGAGCCGTGGCGGGCAAGGGTCTGGATGTTCTGGACCTGGTGACCTCAAAGGATGACCGTTACGTGAGTCAGTTTTACAAGGGAAAATACCAGGGATTGGCCGAGATGCACGAACTCGTCATCGATCCGGGCCCTGAGGTCGATTTGAAGAACCTCAAGCTCTTCTTGCGCGGATGGATCTTTCCTACCGACGCGAGCATCAACGTGGCTCTGTCACAGTCGGATGCGCTTTCTCTGAGGCCTCCCTCCCTGGAGGTACTCGATCAGAATGGAAACTGGAGGACCGTGATCGATCAGATCGGTTTTCCTATGGGCAAGGACAAAACGGTTATTGTCGACCTTTCAGGAAAGATCACGAGCAAAGACCGCCGCATCCGCATCCAAACGAACATGGAAATCTACTGGGACGAGATATTCTTCTCTTCGGGCAAGGTCGAAGCTCCTTTGCACACGACGATTTTGGATCCGGATGATGCGGACCTTCAGTACCGGGGCTTTTCGCGGTCCTTCAGGAAAGGTGGCAGGCACGGACCTCACTGGTTTGACTATGCTTCGGTCAGCAAGGAACCCAAATGGAACGATCTCACAGGGAATTATACCCGTTTTGGAGACGTCCTGGAGCTTCTGAAGCAAGCCGACAACCAGTATGTGATCTCGAATGCCGGTGATGAGATGAGCGTGCATTTCGATGCCAAAAAGTTGCCGAAGCTTCAAAAAGGATGGAAGAGAGATTTCCTGATCCACAGCGTGGGCTGGGTCAAGGACGGTGACATGAACACCGCGGAAGGAAGAACGGTCGAACCCCTGCCTTTCCATGGAATGAAGACCTATCCTCCGTCGGCAGAAGACAAGTATCCGACAACTCCTGAGATTCTTGAGTACCACAAACGTTACAATACCCGCGTCATTGAAAAGGAATCCGGCAAAGAAAGTTTAATCCAATTGAACATTAAACCCGGGGAATGATCAAAATAACTGCAGTTCGATACTTTTCGGTTCTCATGGGGTTTCTTTTGGGAGCCCAGGTGATGGCTCAAAGTGTCTCGCCGAGGTTCACCGAGGTGACACGGGAATCGGGTATTGACTTTCTTTACAACTTTGGAGATGAGTCGTATGAGAATATTCTGGAGAGTAGCGGTTCCGGGGTGACCGTATTCGATTACAACAACGACGGCTTCATGGATATCTATATGCTCAACGGCACCTATCTGCAGGGGATTTCCGATGAACAGGGCAAGAAATTCGAAGGGAGCACGAACGCCTTTTACATGAACAGAGGGGACGGAACGTTTCAGAACGTTTCGAGAGCCTCAGGCCTTGATGATACTTCCTGGGGTATGGCAGCGGTACCCGTTGATCTTGACCTGGATGGTTATCAGGATCTCTACCTGCTCAACTACGGTGAGAACGTTTTTCTGAGAAACAATGGAGACGGAACCTTTTCGGATACAACGGAGAAGCACGGTTTGAAAGGCCCGTCGGAACTCAATGGCTTTGTCAAATGGAGCATAGGAGCGGCCTTTTGGGACCAGAACAAGGATGGGAGACTCGATGTGATGGTGGGTAATTTTCTGGCTTTTGATCCCGGATATGTTTCAGCAGAGGCACCCGAGATGATGCCTCATCCGGCCGAATACAGGGGGCAGGCAAGCATGCTCTATGAGCAGCAGCCGGATGGCTCCTTTAAAGAGGTGACCAAGGAGCACGATTTGTTCTACCCGGACTCCAAATGCATGGGCTTGTCTGTTTTTGACTATGATACGGATGGTGACCTCGATATTTTTCAAGCCAATGACCATCAGAAAAACTTTTTGTTTCGAAATGACGCGGGAAAATATAGAGAGGTTGGGGTCGCGAGCGGAATAGCAACGAACAGCAACGGTCAGGAAACCGGCTCGATGCACGCTACCTTGGGTGACGTGGATGGAGACGGCCTGATTGACATCCTGGTGACCGATCTCAAGTACGGCGCCCTTTACAAAAACATGGGCAATGGCCTGTATCGTGACATCACCGAGTCGAGCGGAATCGCTGGGCCCATGCGTGGCAAGGGTTGTTGGGGTGCCGCCTTTCTGGATTATGACAATGATGGCGATCTCGACCTTGTAACGGCCAACGGAACAGCAGAAGAATTGATTTTACAGTATCCGTTGCTTCTTCAAAATGACGGTACAGGGAAGTTCAAAGATGTGGGGAAGCAGGAAGGATCTTATTTTGAGACCAAAAGATCAGGACGGGGACTGGCCATATTGGATTATGACAACGATGGTGACATCGATATCCTCATCTCCCACGTGGATCTCAAAGCGACTCCTGTTTTGTTGCGAAACGAATCCGGGAAGGAAAAACACTGGTTGGGACTGACGCTGACAGGGCCGCTTGGCCTGAGCTCAGGTTTGGGTGCCCTGGTGACCGTGGAGGCCGGAGGAAAAACCCAGGTAGCCATCAACCAGTGGTCGATGGGCTATCTTTCAAACAATGACCCAAGGCTTCATTTAGGTCTCGGAACCGCGGAGAAAATTGACAGGCTTGTGGTGAGTTGGCCCGATGGCGAACAGCAGACCTTTGAAAACCTGGAAACGAAAAGATACATAACAATTGATAAGAACAAGGGCTGTTGAGCCCCTGAAAAACTGAAAATGATATGAATAGTGAATACATCAGCAAGGTTATTGACCTTACGCATCCCAAAAAGAACATCATATACAATATGACCCATGAGGAGGCGGTCAGAAGGGTAAATTCCGGGGACCTGGATGCCGTCAGGGAAATTGACGGTCAGTTCTGCCTGGTGGCCGTCGAGGGTAAAACGATACGTATGGCGCGCTCTATAGGGCGTCCGATACGGTATTTTATCGCCAAGCTCGAGTCGGGGCCGCAATTGGTAATTGCCGAGCGGATTGACGTGATTTACGACTACCTGAAAAAAGAGGGTATGGACGACCAGTTTCACCCTTCCTACACGCGCATGGCGCCGGCCCATTACATCACTCGCATAGAGTTGCTGGGGTGTCCTGATCCGAACCCGGTATACGACCGATTCTTTACACCAAAGCGAAATCGCTACGCGCCTGAAAGTCTGGAATCAATAGCTGTGGATTACATGTCAACGCTGTATGACGAAATCAAGAAATGGCTAAAATATAAGGCGACATCAGGCCCCATCGGGGTGACGTTCTCAGCAGGAATAGACAGCGGTTCAGTTTTTCTTCTGACCTATCACGCCTTGAGAGAGCTCGGAGAAAGCCCTTCAAGGCTGAAGGCATTCACCCTTTCTGTCGACGGGGATGGCGCCGACCTCATGCAGGCCCGTCAGTTTCTTTCGGCTGTTGGTTTGGAGATGTTCCTGGAACCTATTGAATTGGATTACAGTGCGCTGAACTGGAAGGAAGCTGTGGAGGTCGTTGAAGACTACAAACCTCTCGACGTTCAATCTGCTACTATGAACCTGGCTCTTCTAAAAGGAATCCGCGAAAAGTATCCGGATTGGAAATATTTGATCGACGGAGATGGTGGTGATGAGAATCTCAAGGATTATCCGATCGAAGAGAATCCGGAGTTGACGATCAAAAGCGTCTTAAACAACCTGATGCTCTACCACGAAGGTTGGGGTGTGGAATCCATCAAGCATTCTCTTACGTATTCAGGGGGTCTGAGCCGTGGGTATACGCGTACCTGCTCCCCTGCAGATATATTGGGCTTTGAAGGCTTCAGCCCCTATACATTGCCCAATGTGATTGAAGTTTCTGAAGGGATTCCCTATATCGACATGACGGATTGGGATCATGAAAGACTTTATGAGCTCAAAGGGAAAGTGGTAAGTATGGGTGTCAAGGAGATCACGGGTCTTGACATGCCCGTGTTTGAGAAAAGACGTTTTCAGCACGGCGTGACTTCGAAGGAGCTCTTCGATCGCCACTTTCCAACAAAAGACATTGACTACAGAAAGGAGTTTCATTCCCGATATGAATGAGAATCTCTCAAAACCGGAGATAAATTTCGGTAAAATTTGAAATCCAGGGAGATGAATACTGAATGGATCCTTTCCCTGCGGGGACAAAAAAACAAGATTGAGTTACGACGCCCCTATGACTGTATGGTGGAAAAGGAGCGGCGCCCCAATGGACAAGCCGATGATACTGCGATCGTGTTTTTGTCTAACAAGGAGTGTTCCTTCAAGTGCCTGATGTGTGACCTCTGGAAGAATACCTCGGATGAAGCTGTGCCTATTGGGGCCATTCCCGAACAAATTGAATGGGCACTCGCCAGGCTTCCATCGGCTAAACACATCAAACTGTATAACAGCGGGAGCTTTTTTGATGAAAAAGCGATTCCGAGGTCGGATTACAAGAGAATCGCCAGGCTTGTGGATCACTTTGAGACGGTCATCGTCGAGAGTCATCCCCGGCTGATTGGAGAAAAATGCCTGGAGTTCAGAGATCAGATTTCTGGAAAGCTCGAAGTGGCCATCGGACTGGAAACGGCCCACCCTGAGGTACTTGCCAGACTCAACAAGCAGATGACTTTGGACGATTTTGAAAGAGGAGTTGATTTCCTCAAAAGCAACAATATGAATTCCCGGGCTTTCATTTTGCTTCGCCCTCCATTCATGACCGAGGAAGAAGGGATTGTTTGGGCCCGTAAATCGATCGATTATGCCTTTGACTGCGGTGTGGATTCGTGCACGGTTATCCCGGTTCGGGCTGGGAATGGGGCCATGGACGAATTGATGAAGAAGGGTGAGTTTGAGATGCCAGATTTAGCTTCTTTGGAAGATGTTCTTGAATACGGGATATCGCAGGAAAGAGGTCTTGTTTTCGCCGATACCTGGGACCTGGAGCTCTTCTCCAATTGCGAGACATGTTTTCCGGCTCGCAATGAACGGATCCATCAAATGAATTTGACCCAGAAGACCTACGCAGAGATCAATTGTAGGTGTAGGTGAATTGCAGATTCAATCCGTAGTCATCATTGGCGGCTTGCGCTGCAGTAGGCTGACTGTCATACGTATAGTAGAAATTGAATCCGATTTTGAAATTGTTGCTCAATATACTGACCTTAGGGTTGAGATTGAAAGTAAGTCGGTTTCGGCTATCCGTCAAGTATGGCAGGTATGCCAAATTTGCGTCAACCCAAATTTTTGCCCCCCATAGTTTATAGACTTTCCAGTATACCGCGAAAAGACCGGCTACATCATTGGTTATGTCAGAGTCGTCAAAAGGTGTTTCCTGAGAGAGGTTCGCACCCATTCCAACATAGAGACGGTTCCATTCATTGTAAACCAGATCATTGATTCCAGTGAGGTTCAGGTAAGTTCTCAGTTTAGTTCCCAATTCCAGGTTCTGGCTGGCACCGACTGTAACACTCGTCGACCAGTCTTTCCCAAACGATCTCTGCCAGGAGAACATAATATCGGCTTTACGAGCATTCAGTGTATCTTTTTGAAACGTGTTGTTGACGTCCCATTCCAGGTTGAAGAAGGTTCTCTTTTGTCGATAATCTACGTTGCCTGAAAAAGCCAAGGTAGTCGTTTCACTACCTTTGGTGTAATTGAGCCCAAGACTGAAATTACCACTAGTTCGCATAATGAAACTATTTTTGATCGGGTAGATTTCTACAATGTCATTGAATGGGATCAATTTTCGTTCATTGTTTGTGACAATATAGACCTTGCGATAGTCCTCAGATGCGTCTAAGGATCCGAAATATATGACCCCCGTTTCCATTTTTATCTGGAATTGTTTTTTAGAGATTATCGTGTTGACTTTCGTTTCCTCGAAGCTAATTGTACCCATTCCATCCATTTTCCAGGTGATAACTCCAGAGACCATTTTTTTCAGATCGCCTGTAAGAACGTTCCCGTTGATGTGAACGATCGTGTCGGTTTTCTGGGCCCAGGAATTGCCGAGGCAGCAGAGCGCAAAAATCAGTATGAGGCCGGATTTGAGTTGCGTCAAGCTTTTGGTTTTTGATCCTTAAATGTAAGAATATCTCATCCTTTTTTGATACTTTCAGGTCATAATATCTGTGTATTGCCAATTATCGATAACTTTAGGTTCTCGAATTAAAATTCAAATTCGAAAATGAACTAAACCACAATCTTAAAAATCCATACGGAGATGAAATCAACCAATTCTTATCGAAGATTCTTGATAAGCAGCTTAATGTGTCTTTTATATTTTTCTTTTATGTCAGCAAGTGCCCAGGACAAACCGAATCAGGAAGCCAACCCTTCCCCAGGTCAAACCGTTTATGAGTTGAGAATCTATTATCCCCACGATGGAAAGCTTGAAGGGATACTTTCGCGATTCAGAGATCACACCATCGGTCTTTTCGAAAAGCACGGATTTACCAATGTGGGATATTGGGTGACCCGGCCTGATGGAGAACCTTCTTTTGCAGATAAGATGCTTGCCGCGAATCAGGGTAAAGAATCGCTGCTCTACATCGTTTCGTTTCCGGATATGGAAACTCGTAACGCTGCCTGGGAGGCCTTTGTCAAGGATCCGGAATGGATCAAAGTATACGAAGAAAGCCGGGTGAACGGCCCTCTTGTTCGCGAGATTGAGCAGGTGTATCTGAATCCAACGGATTTCTCGACTCTCAAGTAATCTTTGAATCAGTTGGATCGATTAAAAGTAAGCCCTACGCTGAAGAAAACCCTGACCTTGTCTACGTCATTCACCCAGGATACATCAAAGTTAAGTGGACCTAGAAACGAATCATATGCGAACTGGGCCCCTGCAGATATTAGGTGACTCGTTTCGAATCCTTCTGACCATCGCCCATTCGGTGAAAATGCATCTTCTATATATTCTGAGAAATCGTCAAAACCCACCGATGCTATATTGAAATGAGGAATGATAAACAGTTTGGAGCTGGCTTTCCACTGAAGTCCTAACTGAAGATTCATCATCTGAGTCACAAAGAGTTCGTCTTCATGCAACCCCGGGAAAATATAGGTGCCTCGACGCGGTGCCATCAGATTACCTCCCAGACTGTACTTGGCAGAATAACCGTAATCCGTAAAGGAGACATCATCTCCTTTCAAAGCGTCCTGAGCAATGAAACTCAGGTTCGTACCTATAATTCCTGTAGTTTTCGCACCCAGGGGTCTGCGATACTCAAAATCAATACCGAATTTGGTGAATCCATTTGTTGAACCGATAACCTCGTCCAAATCGGGGTCTGAGTAGAGAAGGTCGATGTCATGAAGCAAGGATCGACTTACAAAGCCTCTGAGCAGCATGCCCTTGTCGGGATAAAAAACCTGGTCAAAGCGAGAATAATAATAATGGGCGCCTAATTCTAAATTTTTAAAGGTATACGTATCGAGGCCCAGTGTGTTGTCCTTTATCGATGGATCGATTTCAGGAACCAGGCGATTGTATTCATAGCTTAAGTCCAATCCCACATAACTGCTGCGTGAGTTCAGGTTGTAGTTGAGCTGGTTGTCAAATTGTACGTATCTCGATTTCAGATTATCTGCAACTTCTCCTGCCAAGAAGAACTTCTGCTCCAAAAACTCTCCCAAAACTTCGGATCTCCACCACCAGTGTTTTTGCTTCCCAAACGTCTTCTGATATTGTACGCGAAAACGGGGCTGCACTGCGATATCGGCCGTAATGACTATCCTGGATGCATTTCCGATCACATTTCTCCCTGTGTAATTCACGAGAATGCCAACCGACCGGTAGGAATCATAGTGTAGGGATCCCTTGACCATATGGTGGGAATGTTCATAACCTTTGAGTTCGGCTGCTAGAGCGGAATCCTTAAAGGTAGCGCTGTAAGTGATTTGTTTAAAGAGGGTTGTTCCCATGGCCCTGTCAATACCGTCGATCATCTCCTGTGAGGTATAGGTCTCTCCCGCTTCTATCCCTATTCGGGCCTTGACAAGTTCCAGGTTGGGTTTGCTGATATCTTTGTATATGATGGTATCGACTGTAAACGAATCCTTGACTTGGGGAAGTTGAGGGTCGAGCTGTTTAAAACCCCTGAGTTGTTGGGATAAAGCGACTAATTCTGGCATGCTCTCATCAACCGCCAACTTACCCTCCAGATAGATTGCGTCCGATTTATCAAAATCACCCGTGGAATAGGTAAGGTGTGGCATATGATCCACGAGTATATCACACATTTCACGATTCTCCGGGTTTTTAAGATTACTGGTGAGCATCGCGGCTTGAAACACCATAGATGGGATGCTGCTCAGCTTGTCCTTGGGTTGCATACCTCCACTTACATCGCTTCCGATTATGATGTCTGCTCCCAGTTTTCTGGCGACATCGACAGGGAAATTGTTGACTACCCCTCCATCAACCAGAAGGGTACTGTCGTATTCGATTGGTTGAAACACGCCGGGAATAGACATGCTGGCTCTCATAGCCAGAGAAATAGAGCCTTCACTGAACAGGTACTCCTTACCCTCCACGATGTCGGTTGTCATGGCCCTATAGGGAATGGGCAATTCATCAAAATCAGTAATAGCACCAACCGGGTAGGCATAAGAAGTGATGAACTCCCGGAGCTTTTGATCCTTCAACAGACCGGAGTTCACTTTGGGTTTCCCTTCAATGATGTCAAAATCGACCAGGTGCCTTTTGAATTCGCTTTTCTCTTCCATACTGACGTCCCACAGGGAAATGTCTCCTCCCAGGAGTTCCCCCCAGTCGGCATTTTCAGTCATTTGGGCAATCGAATCACCTGAATATCCCATGGAATAAAAACCGCCAACAACACTACCCATGCTTGTACCAACCACCAGGTCAGGTACTATCCCCAGAGAATCCAGGGCCTGAAGCAGCGGTATGTGGGCTACACCTTTAGCTCCACCTCCACTTAGGACGAGAGCCACCATGGGCTTTGCTTTTTGTTCTTTTTCCTGAGAACTCATTGAGGGTGCTGTAATCAACAGAAGAAGGAAGAAGGCAAGAGTCAGTGATTTATGCATGCTGCACGATTTATTATTTCCATAAAAGTAGCAAGTATAATGCAACAACTGAAAGATTACTTACTTTTTTCGCCCTTTGTCAGCAATTCGCTTCCTGAATTTTTTGTCATCCCTAAGAATGTCGTAAAACCCTTCAATATAATTCAGAGCCAAGTCATACTCTTTGGAATCTTCAAAATAGGATTTGAGACTGGCAATTGTGGCGTAAACTTCTTGTTCCTGTTTGAGAAAGTGGGATCGAACCTCCTCGAGCACCTCATCATCAGCTTCAAAACCACGGTACAGCCGCTTGGTCACATCCTCAATGGGAAGTACTTCATTTCTTACCTGGGAGACCACGGCATAGCTGGCGTCGACCAAACCAGACATATCAAAATCGTAGGGTATGGGTACAATCTTATCTTCGACATAGAATATCTTTTCATTGTGAAGATAGACCGTTGAAAAATCCGTGTTTCCTATCATGTACTGAAACAGAGCATTGATCACCCTATACGTCTCGTTATGAGACTGATGACCCATGAATCTTTCGATCTCTTTGGCATTGTTCATGCGGGAAAAACTCTCATCGTCCTGGATCATAAAACCCATCAGGTTGAAGGAGTCGGTTGTGTTTTTTTGAACCCGTTTCAAGTCGATCTGCAACAGACGTGTTTTAAAATGAAAGGGGCTCAAAGTTTCGAATATCCTGTACGCCATGAGCTCCTTGAGAAGGTTGTCATTCGCTTTTTTACTTTTTAGACAGGGCAGGACCAATTTGAACCTATGGTCTTTTTCAAAAATCGTTCCGGTGGATTCTTGCTTGGGAATTTTGAGCTTAAGTGGGGTGAAAAAGCAATAAGTCCTCCGAAATCCTCCGCGCACCCGAATTTCAGCTTCGATGCTTCTCCAATCATCATTCTCGAGATAGCTGAATTCACAAGCGATATATGTGCTGTCATTGGACTCTTCAAGTAATTCTTTTACGGAATACTTTAATTTGACTGACAGAGGACTCTGGATATCGAATTGTGCTGATAAGGAACAAGTTAAAAACAGCCCTAGGATGACTAAACGCGATAGTAGTCGCCTTTCCAATTCTTTATTTCTTTTTTGATCTGGTTCTCACTCAGCTTTTCCTTCAAGGCTCGTTCAACGAGTTGTAAATACTCTTCATCAGAGGCAAATCGGAGTCCAATAATTTGTCTGACCGACAAGTCGGCAGGAAGCGCTTTTTTCGCAAGAAGATAGTACCGTAACTTCTCTTCAGCTACAATGGCACGATCCTGCGCTCTTAGGGCATTTCCCCTGGAAAACAAGGTGGCCAGTACAAGCAATACGGATATGAATACGATCAAAGAGGCCGAATAGAGATTGTCATGAGAACTCTTAACCAGGTTGATAATTGACCCAATTAAAAGAATCAGCAGGGCAGGCATGGCGATGAAATGGAATAGGGGATCGAAACGACGATGGCTGGAAAACGTCTGTTTTTTCATTATTGAATGGTTTTTAGGTTCGTATTTTACAAGTTGTAAGAAGAAAGATACGACTTTTTTCAATTCGTTCGATCACTCGGTTTCTTTTCTGAGTACTTGAAGAGGAGGGCTGTTCAGGACACTTCGACTGTTTCCAAGACCCACAAGCAAAACCAAAAGAGTGATACCGGGGAAGAGTACGAGAAACGGAAAAGCGGAAGGTGCAAAGGTCATGTCAAATACCGACCAGGCCAGGATCTGGCTGCTGAGTAGTGAAAGAAGAATTCCACTCAGACTGCCCAGCACGCCCAAATAGATGTACTCCAGGGATATGATTTTGATGATCTGTTTGTTCGTGGCTCCGATGGTCCTCAACAATACATTTTCACGAATCCGCTGAAACTTACTGTTCCTTATGGCGCCGATCAAAACGATGATGCCGGTCACAATGCTGAAAATTGCCATGAAATTGATCACCCAGGAAATCTTTGTCAGGACCTGATCGATCAGTCGGAGCATTTGCCTCATATCCAGTATGGATATATTAGGAAACTTAGCGACCAGTTCCGACTGGAGCTCAGCTGAGCTCTGATCATCGGTAGTGTTGGTAGTCAGCACATTGAACTGGGGAGCATTTTCGAGTATGCCTTTGGGAAAGAGCAGGGAGAAATTCGGTTGCATGCGTCCCCAATCGACCGCCCGGATACTCGAAACACGGGTTTTCATCAACACGCCCTGTACATTGAAGGCCAGGCTGTCGCCTACAGTCACTTTGCCGTCGCGGGCGATGCTTTCGGAGATCGAGATATCAACCGGAATCGCGGGATTGAATTCTTGTTCCGGGATCCATTCTCCGTCTATGATTTCTTCTGATGAAATCAATGAATCCCGATAGGTCACCCTGAATTCGTGGTTGAGCATCCATTCGTTGACACCGGAGGCGGTGTCTTTGCGAATATCATTAGACAACTTCCCGTTGATGCTGTGAACCCTCATGGTTACGATCGGTATATTGTCAATTACCTTGTCAAGGCTTGCCGCAACGGCATCTTTCTGATCGGTCTGCACGTCCAGCAGAATGATGTTGGGAGTGTTGCCACTGGTGTCAAAAGAGAGCTTCGAAAGGAGCATGTCTTTAGTGAAATAAAGAGTGCTGATCAGGAATGTGCCCACTCCGATGGTCAGAATCAGAACCAAGGTTTGATTCTGAGGTCTGAAAAGGTTCAAAAGGCTCTGTCTGGCACAAAATCCCCAGGAGGAGGGAAAGTAGGCTTTTATTGCCCTAACAAACAAGGCGGATACACCGGTCAAAATTCCGAAAGTAACCAACATGCCCAGCAGGAAGAACAGTGCATATTTCCAATTTTGAAGAATCCAAAAGGAAAAGATGAGAACAAAGCCAAATATCAATAGAGAAACCAGGAATATGGCTCTTTTCGATTTTTGGTCGTCGTCATTGGTAATCCTGAGAACTCGAAGAGGAGATACATACCAGGTGCTTAATAACGGAATCAGGGCAAAAAGAACCGACATGAGAACACCCAGCAAGAGTCCCATAAAGAAAAACTCAGGGCTTATCTGCGTCTCCACTTCAAAAGGAAGCAGGTCAGCGAAAAGTATAGGAAAGGATTCCTGCAGCAAGAATCCGAAGACCGAACCCAGGATGCCTCCAGCCAGGCCCATACCGACGATTTGCAGCAAGAAAAGAACAAAAGTCTGTTTTCGTGTCGCGCCAATACATTTCAGAATGGCGACGGTTTTGAGTTTCTCCTTGATGTAGATGTGGACGGAGCTCGCGATTCCGATACACCCTAAAAGGAGTGCGACAAATGCAACGAGGTTGAGAAAAACGATAAAATTGTCATAGCGGCTTCCAATTCTCTGGCTTGTGTCCTCATGGGTGTCCATATCTGCTTCTTCGGCATCCAGAATCGGATCTAGTTTGTCATTCAACATCGCGAGATCAACTCCAGGTTCGGTGACGAAATAATACTGGTACTCCAGGCGGCTGCCGGTTTGGATCAATCCGGTTTTCTCGATCTGCTCGTAAGGAAGGTACACGGCCGGGGCTATGGCGCTGTTGAAGCCTCCGCTTCCAGGTGCTGATTTTAGTGCTCCCGCGATGGGAAAAGTGACTTCTCCCACTTTGATGCTGTCTCCTACGTCTATGTCAAACTGGATCATAACCGTCGCATCGACGAGGGCGCCACCCATCTCCTGATAGGATTTGCCCGCTGATTCAGGTTCTGTTTCAAAGGTTCCGTAAAACGGGAAAGGGCCCTCCATTCCTACGATTCGCACGAATTTGGTTCGCCCGTTCTTTGGGAAGAGACACATGGAGGAAAAATTTACCTCCATGGCATCGGCACCGCCCAGGGAGTCGATGATCGACTGAACCTTGTCGTTGGCCTTATGCCGGGAATCAATCACGAAATCAGCTCCCATCAGGGATTTGGATTGCAGGTCGATATTGTATTGCAGATTGTCGCTGAACGATTCCACGGAGACCACAGCAGCTATGCCAAGAACTATAGAGGCCATGAACAAACTGAGCTTTTTGTAGCTCGCCTTGCTGTCTCGCCAGGCCATCTTCATCAGCCAGGACAACTGTATGCTGTTTTTATCCTTCATATGAGGTTTTTAGCGTCACAGTTTGCTTTGTTCTTGCCAGACCCTGCCATTTTTGAGACGGAGCATTCTTTGGGTCTTATTGGCTAGTTCCATGTCGTGTGTCACCATCACAAGTGTTGTGCCCAGTTCCTTGTTGAGGTCGAATAGGAGGCGTTCCACTTTTTCACTCGTCTCAGCGTCCAGATTGCCGGTGGGCTCATCGGCAAATAGAATATCGGGTTCATTCGAAAAAGCTCGTGCCAGCGCCACGCGTTGCTGCTCTCCTCCGGAAAGTTGGGAAGGGTAGTGGTCTGATCGGTCAGAAAGTCCTACTTTGTCGAGAAGAGTCTGGGCTTTTGATGTCGGATCCTTGACCCCCTGAAGTTCCATGGGCACGCTGACATTTTCCAATGCGGTCAGGGTGGGAAGCAGTTGAAAGTCCTGAAAGATAAATCCTACTTTTCTATTTCTGAGCAGAGCCCTTTCGTCTTCGCTCAAGTTCATCAGGTTTTCTCCGCACAACTCAATTGTGCCGGTATCTGATTGATCTAGGCCTGCGCATAAACCGAGAAGGGTTGTCTTGCCACTGCCAGACGGACCTACGATGGAGAAGGTCTCTCCCGAGTCAATTTCAAAGGAAACCCCGTCGAGGACTGTAAGATCTTTGGAGCCACTGCTGTAATGCTTCTCCAAATTCGACACATTTAATATATTTGCCATAAACGCACGTTTTTTTGCGAAGCCGAAAGATACGGAAAATGACGCGCTTCAATTTCTCCCCAACATGAGCCACTTGTTAAAATTTTGTTATTTGTTCCTCGCCTTCTCAATGTTTGCTTGTCAGCCCAAAGAAAAGGCATCAGCTGAAGATTCTTCAAACGAAGTACAGACCAGCAATGGGTCTGAGCAAGTGCTGAAAGAAGAGTCGAAGACCAGGAATATTGTTTTCTTCGGCAACAGCCTGACCGCGGGTTACGGATTGGACCCCCGGGAAGCATTCCCGGCCCTGATACAGAACAAACTCGATTCGCTGGGCTTGAAGTATAGCGTTATCAACGCCGGATTGAGTGGTGAGACAACTTCGGGGGGTGACGCTCGGGTAGACTGGGTCTTGAATCAGAAGCCCGATATTTTCGTGCTTGAGCTTGGAGCCAACGATGGGCTTCGGGGAATCCCTCTCGAGGAGACGCGTGCAAATCTCCAGTCGATCATCGACAAAGTGAGGAAGAAGAATGCTGAAGTTGAAATCGTGCTGGCAGGGATGCAGATTCCACCCAATATGGGACCTGAGTATACTTCTGAATTTCGAACTATTTTCCCTGACCTGGCAGAATCTAACGACATTGCGTTGATTCCGTTTCTGTTGGATGGAGTGGCCGGAAATCCTGACCTGAATCAAAGAGACGGTATCCATCCAACGGTGGAAGGTCAGATTATAGTGGCCTCGAATGTCTGGTCGGTTTTGCAGCCCCTTCTACAATAAAAAAACCCGGCTATTAGCCGGGTCTTTTAAGTTTTTTTGCTGAGTTCAAATGTTTTATCGCATATCAGTACTGAATTTCTGACCGCCTACAGAAGCTTCATACATCAGACCTCCCTTGGCGTGCGTGAAAATTAAAATTCCGTCTCGATAATCGACGTCGATAGAACCTCCTTCGGTTATCGCTACAGCTGAGGCCTGGGCCGCAAATTCGAATTTGTCACCGGTAAAGCGATTAAAGGCATCGGCGTCCTGAAAGAAGATGACCTCTGAATAGGACTGTCCTCCTGCCTGAAATCCAACAGACAATTGGGTCATTTTGCAGTCACCCACAACAGCCCCACCTTTGTAGATTGTACCGTTACCCGTAGCTCCACCTACACCAAAGCCTCCTTTCCCTATAGCGGGAAATACAGCATAGCCATAAGCGGAGTTGAAATATTTTGTGACTTTGTCATTTGTTTTTTTGATCTCTGCAATGGCTTCCTTCGATTTGGCTGAAACATCTTTCTGGGCATAGGTATTGAAACTGAATGCAACCAAAAGAAGTGCAATTAAAGTAAATTTAGTTTTCATTTAATGAGTTTAAGATTGAACAAGTATCCCACAGCTTTTCTATCTGTATGTTGTATAGATGATCAAAGATAAGAATTTAAACGGATCCTTAACAGTCTATCAACTTGACTAATCTGAATCAAAGCAGGTTGACGCGAGTCCAATGAGCAAGTGCCAACTGTGCATAAACTTCAGACATGGTGAGGTCATAATCAGAAAAAATAATTACTTTTATTAGACTCAAATTCATGTCATTAATGAAGAATAGATTTGCATTGGTTATTCTACTGATTTTGATGCCTGCCGTGTTGATGGCCCAGGGATATTATAACCAGGAAAACTTTGGGAACAGGTCTTTGCTCCTGAGTGGAACTGTGACGGGAAGCGTAGATGATTTGGGCCTTACCTATTACAATCCAGCTCGAATTGCTTTAATTGAGGATCCCATTTTTTCCATTAATGCCAAAGCTTATCAGTTCAGTACATTATCACTGAATAACGTTTTTGGAGTGGATAGTAAACTGTCTGATTCTAAATTTGAAGGGGTCCCCAGTTTGCTGGCTGGGACGTTTAAGCTGGGAAAGTCTGAGAAGCACAAATTTGCCTATGCTTTTCTTTCCAAACAAAGAAATGAGTTGTCAATTGATGCCAGCAATGAAAGAACGGAAGGTGATTTCATTGATTCGTTGGAGGATGTCGATCGACTAGCCTCGAATTTGCAATTGATAAATAAAGTTACGGATGAGTGGTTCGGGTTGACCTGGGGTACCAAATTAAAAGAGAATTTCAGCATAGGAGTCTCAACTTTTGTATCTGTCTATAATTTCAAGGGAGAATACGATTTGAGATTGGCCGAGCTTGAGGAGTCGCAGGATGTCAATTTCTACAACAATGCGGTCGAATTCGGTCAAACTTCCTACGGAATATTCTGGAAAGTGGGACTAGCCTGGAAATTAAAAAAAATCGACATCGGTCTAAATGTTGATCTTCCTTACCTCGAGCTTGTCACAAGTGGAAAATTCTCCTATGCGGAATTTCTATCCGGTTTTGGAAATGGAGATGATATCTACGATTTTGGACAATTAAAGGACCTGGACTCTAAGCGCAAACAGCCTTTAGGAATTTCGTTTGGTGCAGGTATTCCGTGGAAGAAAAACAGAATTCACCTAAAAGCAGATTGGCACGGAGCGATAAGTGAATACGACCGATTGGTGATACCCGTTATCGATGATGGAACCGGAGAGCCGGAAGAGTTTGTGTTTAAAGAAGAACTCAAGTCGGTGCTGAATTTTGGCGTGGGAGCAGAGTTTTTTCTTAGTGAAAGGATTAATCTTTTTGCAAGTTTTACAACGGATTTCACTCCTGTTGTATCTTCAGCAAATATTTTCGATTTGGTTGGTGATCCGGACCGGGACATCAATATTTCAGCAGATTATTTTCACTACGGGCTTGGTTTTGATCTCAAATTTAATAGTGTCAATATTACTATTGGAGGTACGTATTCATCGGCCACTACGGATTTTGACAGACCCGTTGATTTTCCTGATCCGGATCCAGGACCACCAGTCTTAAACGAAGATCCGTCTTCAATCAGCTTTTCCCGGTACAGGGTGATTGTCGGTTTGGAGTTTCCTATTTTCGGTTATAATGTTAACTTCAAATAGTTGATTTCTTCGACAAAAGATTTGACATGAAACAGGTGATTCTTCATTTCCTCGGTGCTGCCTCAACAGTTACAGGTTCGAAGATTCTGGTTGAAACGGACGAGGTTAATATCCTGGTCGATTGCGGAATGTTTCAGGGCTTGAAGGAACTTCGTCTTCTAAATTGGAAATCTATTCCCTTTGATGCAGGTAAAATAGATTTTGTTTTATTGACACATGGTCATCTGGATCATGTGGGTTATCTGCCCAGGCTCTTTAAACAGGGATTCCGAGGTGTTGTAATAGGAACTGCGCCAACCCTGGAAATTGCTGAAATCATCTTGCGGGACAGTGCAAAAATTCACCTCGAAGAAGCTAAAAAGGCAAATCAGGAAGGGTATTCGAGGCATCATCCGGCCTTGCCGTTTTATTCTATGGATGAGGTTGACAAAGTGTTGCAGCGATTTACACATTGTGAAAGAGACGATTGGTTTGACCTCTCTGATTCAATTCGATGCAGGATGAGGTATAACGGACATATTTTGGGAGCCTGTTTCATTGAATTGGAGATTGATCAGAAACGTATAGTTTTTTCGGGTGACATCGGTCGAAAAAATGATATTTTGCTCGACGACCCTGAGAAACCTGAACGGGCGGATTACATGATCCTCGAAAGCACCTATGGGAACAAGTTGCATCCTCCCGACAACATAGAGGACCTGCTCAGCGAACTGATCACGAAATGCATTCACAACCGTGGAACCCTCATCATTCCAACATTTGCAGTAGAACGCCTCCAGGTGGTGATGAATATTCTGTGGAAGTTGTACAAGCGAAACAGGATTCCGGGTCTGCCCATTTACATTGACAGCCCCATGGGAAACAACGTGTTGAATCTTTTCCGAAAATTTCCGGACTGGCACAAAATGCCCATGACAGAGCTCAATGCGGCCAGCAACCATATGCGCCTTATCACCTCCTATCGGGAAACCTGGGAGGCCATTGACGATACTCGTGCCAAGGTGGTGGTCGCAGGAAGCGGCATGGTGACCGGTGGGAGAGTTCTAACGTATATGCAACAGTACATAGATCAGGAAAATACATTTGTGCTCCTGGTGGGTTACCAGGCTGAAGGCACACGTGGAAGACAACTGCTCGATGGGGCCCATGAGATTAAGATAAGAGGCAGGTATTATCCCGTAAAGGCTCAAATTCATCATATTGAGAGCCTGTCGGCTCATGCCGATCAAAAAGATTTGCTCGATTGGCTGAAGAATATAAAAGGAACCCCGGAGAAAGTGTTTCTTGTCCACGGAGAGCCAACCGCCCTTGATGTGCTGCGGGTTAAGCTCAAAGATTCTTATTCCTGGGACCCTATTGTTCCAACTTTGTGATAAATACGTTTTGTCGATCTGCCCAAGTTTGCTCTCCTTTTAGAATTTTGGCCAGGTTGATATTAGTCATGTTTTAATTCGTTTGACCTGAATAACTTTGATGTAATCATAGAAGAAAATGTCATTCAAAAGATTTCTGAGCGCAGTTAGGTATTTTATTGGCGTTGCTACATTATTCCTGCAATAAGGAAAAGGCCCAGGACATTCCGATGCAATGGATCATAAAAGTGATGAATGGAGTTATGCGGGTGAGACTTCACCTGAGCATTGGGCGGAACTTGAAAAGAACTCCGACTGCCTGGGCAAGAGGCAATCTCCGGTGAACATTATTGACCTGAATGTTGTCGAGAGGCCAGGTGATACGGCTCATAATACCCTTTTCTATTCTCCGAAGACCATTTTGACCCGGGTTAGGAACAACGGGCACACGATACAGTTCGATTTTGACCGTGGGGATTCGATATGCAGCAGGGATGTTCATTATGACCTGGTGCAGATTCATTTCCATACTCCGTCGGAGCATACGGTCAATGGAATACGATACCCCATAGAAACTCACCTGGTGCACCAAAGCAAAGAAAAGGATCGGTTCATGGTGCTCGCGATATTCGGCATTGAAGGCCAGGAAAGCGAGACCCTTGAGCGTCTGGAAAGCTTTCTTCCCCTGAAGGAGGGTGAAGAGAAAGTGATAAACAGGGCTCTGGATCTCACCACGATTTTTCCAAAAAACAAAGATTATTACTCCTACAGTGGCTCACTTACGACACCGCCTTGTACGGAGAACGTTGACTGGATCATCTTCAAAGAACCCAGCATTCTCTCCCTTGAAGAGGTCATACGCATGCGAGACAACATGCCCCTGCGCAATTTTCGAAATGAACAGGATTTGAATGACCGGGTGGTTTCCCTGTACCGCAATCCTCATGGTTTTCCAAGAAACTGAATGGGGTTCGACGTTGACCTTTTGTCTATACAAGGATTAATTTTTTATATTTACGGGAACAGTGATGCACCTCAGGTATGAATACAGAGAAAATTCCACAAGACTCTAATAATTATTGGGAACAGCTGGAACGCATGGAAAAGTTGATCCGCGCGGCCGAAGTAAAAGCCGGTGTGATCTTTTCTTTTCACAGCTTGATCCTGGGCCTTTTTGTGGATCGCATGGATTACCTGCAGTCGATTTTTGCTCAAAGCACAGCTTTTTTCGTGCTTGCGGCCATTTGGATGATCTTTGTGGTTTTGTCCATATACTATTGTTTCAAATGCTTCAAGCCTCAGATTGAGACCAAATACGACACGAATGTGTTTTTCTTCCAGGACGCCGTAAGGTCTTTCGATTCCGTTGAGGACTATTCGAGGACCTTGATGGAAATCTGTGAGGATAACGACAAATTATGTGAGCAATTAAGTCATCAGATTCACGTGGAGAGCAAGATTATCGACGAAAAATTCAAGGCTGTTCACAATTCCATTAAATATTTTGGACTTAGTTTCGTTTTTATATTGATGTTGATCGGTCTTTGGATCATAAGATTGTGAACACCATTTGTTATAATGATTGAATACGAAAAGCTCAAAGAAAGAATTCTCAGCTTGCTCGATGAGGAATTGCCGGGTGATTTGACCTATCACGGGACGCATCATACTCTTGATGTATTGGATGTTTGCAATGCCTATATTGAACGAGGGAGCATCGAAGAAAGGGATGCCCTGCTATTGAGAACCGGGGTCCTTTTTCATGATTTTGGATTCACGCGTTCGTCAGACGATCACGAAAGAAACGGGGCAATTTTGGCTGAAAAGGTTCTTCCCGATTTTGGATACGGTCCGGAGGAGATTAAAACCGTGGAACGCCTGATCATGGCGACGAAAATTCCACAGAAACCCGAAACCGAACTGGAGAAGATCATCTGCGATGCAGACCTGGATTACCTGGGGCGAGATGACTACTATCCCATATCAAACACGTTGTTTCAGGAGTTGAAGTCTTTGGGTAAGATTGAAACCGAAAAAGAATGGAATGCCTTGCAAATTGGATTCTTGGAGGCTCACAACTACCATACAGCCTTCGCCATTGAAAACAGGCAGCCCGAAAAGGAAAAGAGAATAGCAGAACTCAAGGCAAAATATGATAGCTGATCCCCCTAAAAAACCAGTTTTGTTTGCCGGGATTGGGTTACTGATCATCGGGATTTTGCTGAGAAAGTTAAGCGGCTACCCGGCGATAGGATTGTTTCTCATTCTTGTGGGTGTTGGATTGAAAACCTTTTACATCATTCAGGCGATTCGAAGTGGTCTCTACCGGCCCGGGAAGGAATTGTGGCTCTTGTTCATTGGGCTGACCTTGTTTCTCGGTGGACTGTATCTAAGAGGGAAGCCTTTCATCATGGATCCAATCTACCTGATCATCCTTGGCTTGGGGCTGAAAATAGTCTTTATCGTCCGATTCATCCAAATGGTCAGACTCAATCGCGAAAAGAAGATTCAATCCTAAGAATCATTTGTCTTCGATGACTCCGCATCCGATTCGGGCTCCGGCAGCTCCGGAAGGCTGAGTGGAAAAATCATCTATTCCTGCATGAATGATTATGGCTTTCCCAAGAATATCTTTTTCAGGATCCTCACAACCTATGCACCACAATTCAGTGGTTCTGGAAATGCGACCCTCCCCATCTTTTCCAACCTCAATGTTGCCGATATCTCCTCTGTGAAAAGAATCACTGTTCCATTGGCCATGGTCCTCTCCAGTTGGATTCCAGTGTCCGCCGGCCGAGCTTCCATCTTCAGCCGAGCAATCGCCTTCCACATGTATGTGTATCGCGTGATCCCCAGGAGAGGCCCCTCGGACCATCGCCTTCATGGTCACCACCCCATCACGTTCGGAAAAAGATACCTTGCCTGAAACCTCACTGCCACTTTTGGATATTATTACAGCTTCAGCTTTTCGTGTGTTCTCCATGATGCGTTTTTGTTCGAAGCTTGACAGAAGATAGAAGATGCCCAGGGTGACACTGATGGTTAAAATTGTTGTTATTTTCATGGTTTAAGGATTTATCAGGTAATAGTCTTTCATAAAGTCGAGCTTCAGGTTACTGAGCTTTTTGAAAAAGGATTTGTTGTTTTGGAGCATCTGGTTTTCCCTGAAATGCAGGAACTGGCCCTGCCCGTGCAGACTGAGGCCTGAAGTTCTGTAAATATGCAAATGATAATAGGGAATGATCCAGGTGAAATTGTCCAGTCGGCGAGTGATGCGAACGAGAATACCCTTGGGACGTAGCTCGAGGTTTGCATAATTCAGATCCGGTCCGTTGAGCAAGGTTTGTTCAAGTTTGGGGCTGGCTTCATCTATCACCATCCGACCCGAGCCGACTCCTCTAAGAATGAGTTTTTTCTTAAGGGAGAAGGGCTTGCCAACAAGGTCCTGCATAATCAACTCATGCTCGTCATTCTTGTAAGTCGTATTCAAAAGCATACTTCAGTAAATCATTGTGATAGACAGGCAAAGATACTAAATGTTTAATAAAAAAATAGAAAAGTTAGACAAAATAAAATAATGTATTTTCAGTCTAAGCAAGGGAGCAAGTGTATTTTGTCTAAATTGGACAGGAACTAGATGTTTTAAAAACTTAACTAAATGACTTACCTAAATGAGAGTAAAAATAATTCCCCTGATCCTGCTGAGCTTCCTGGGAGCATTGAGCTTTGCTCAGGAAGCTTACAACGAAACATTGAAGGAGGCGAACAACCCGCTGGCCGACATGACGGCTTTGAATTTTCACAATTATTACATTCCCAAGCTTTCGGATGCTTCGAGTGATGCCTATTTGAACAACGCCTGGATTCGCTTTGCCAAACCCTTGGCAGGCGGTAAACTGCTCATGCGAATCTCCATGCCCATCAGCACCGTGGCTTTACCCGATCGTTTTGGAGGCGTGAGCTCTGCCAGCGGTTTGGGAGATGTAAATGCTTTCCTTTCCTATAATTTTGTTTCCGAAAGCAACAAAACGATGGGTGTAGGACCCCTTCTCGTTGCTCCCACAGCGTCAGAAACCATTCTGGGATCCGGGAAATGGCAAGCCGGTTTCGCCTTTGTCGCCTTTTTTGCCAATTCTCCAACATTTCAGTTTGGCAGCCTCATTACCTGGCAAACCTCCTTTGCTGGTGAGAGCGATCGAAGCGATACGAATCTTGGAGCTTTTCAACCTTTCTATTTCTGGCAATTGGGCAAAGGAACCTACCTTCGCGGAGCACCGATCTGGGTATTCGATTTTGAGAATGAGACCTTTCACGTGCCGCTTTCCCTGGGTATTGGCAAAGTGGTCAAGGTTGACAGAACAGTTTTCAATTTGTTTATCGAACCTCAGTACTCCATACTGACCAAAGGAACGCAGCCCCAGTTTCAGCTGTTTACGGGTATCAATCTCCAGTTCCTGAAAAAGACTAATTAGAATTGCTGATACGGCACTCGCGATTGAACACAGGTCGAATTGAGCTGTGCACCCAAAAAGGTTTAAATTTTAGTAGAATTTCTGGAGATCCTCGACCAGGTCAGCTTCAGACAGAAGCGCCATTTTCTTGAGACGAATTTTTTCAAGTTCCTTGTTGTGTCGATCGATGCGCTCAGGATCGGTTTCTTCTTTTCGCAGTCTTAGAATTCGATCTGACTCTGCGTCTAGCATCCTAAGTGCTTCCTGATAATCTTCGGTGTATATGGCGTAGTTTCTCTCATCTTCTGCTTTTCCGCCATTTTTGCTGTAGTCATGATGTTCACTGAGATCAGGAAACGGAATGATCTCCTGGGCTGAAGCAAACTGGGTGCCCCAGAGAGTTGCCGCAAGTATTAGAAATGCTTTTTTCATTCTAGGATGGTTTTCGAGTGCAAATTTACTCAAATTATCGACTTCTCATGCGACATTCCACGCCAGATTCCCTATTCCTCAAAAAAAAGAACCGGCGCGAGCCGGTCCCTTTTTGAATGAAAACTTACTTAAAATATAAACATTAAATGGAATTAAATTTGAACGTGCAAGGTTATGGGCAGGGTATAAGAAACTCCTACCGGGATACCTCTTTGTTTTCCGGGGGTCATGGTCGGAAGCATGTTTACCACTCGAACCGCCTCTTTTTCAAGTCTTGCATGGGGTCCTCTGGCTCGCGTGTCCTGAACCTCACCATTCTTGTTGATCTTGAAAATGACATAGACTTTTTTCTTGCCGGGTGTCAATCCGAGGTCTTTTGACAAGTTGGTGTTGTAATTCTTGGCTACGTGCTGCGTGATCTTCTCCTGCAGACACTTCTTCTTCTCCTCCTTGGATCCCTTGCAACCTGGGAATACAGGAGGATCCTCTATGATGGCAAATGGAATGTCTTTTTCCACTTCCTCTTCTTCGACAACTTCTTCAATGTCGTCCATCTCAATGACCTCGACAGATTCACTCTCGTCGGTCTCTGTTGTTTCAAGAATGGTCTCCTCGATATCCTTTTCGTTTGCAACCACTTCGATCACCTCAGGTGCCGGTGGTGGAGGTGGAGGTGGCTTGACCTCCAGGATTCTCTCTGTGATAGGGATGTCAATAATTTCTTCCTCCTGAATGTTCAGGGAGGCAAGTTCGTCAACGGAGCGATCAAATGTCCTCCATTCTATTGCTGTGTAAATAATGATGAGGGAGAGCGTTAAACCCAACTGAAAGAAGATCTTGCTGTAGGCCGCGACGCTCGCTTTCTCTGACTTCTTAGCTAACATGACTGGGATATTTAATTTACCATAAAATTAAGACCATCCCAGAGCATAATTCATGACAATTGTCACTTTAGCAATTTTTGCCCACAATTTTTGAGAATTTAAAGTTCAATATCGATTTCGAATTGAGATATCCCTTATTTGCTTAAAAATGGAAGATTTCATTGAGATTGTTGATTATTTTTCTATTCTCTCTGTAACAATAAGGGCACATCTTGCGTCTATTACTGTAGCTCAATAATAATTTAACCCTATTCACAGCCCCCGATGTTCGATATTGACCGCTGGCAGGAAATTTTTGAAACGATTCACAAGAACAAATTGAGAACCTTTTTGACGGGGTTGTCTGTTGCTTCCGGTATTTTCATTCTCGTGGTCCTTCTAGGTTTTGGAAGGGGTATGGAGAACGGTATTCGCAAAGAGTTTGAAGCCGATGCGACCAACCGGATCTGGGTCTGGACGCAGAGCACAACCAAGGAATTCAAGGGCCTGAATCCGGGACGAAGGATCCGAATGAAGAATGACAATTTTGACTACATCAGCCAGAATTACAAAGATCAGATCGAGTTTCGCTCAGGGGTTTTTCGAGTGGCCTGGGGCACAACGATCAATTACAAGAAAGAATCTGTTTCTTACGGCATTCATGGGGTGTATCCCAATTATCAGCAGATAGAGAATCAGTACATGACATCCGGCCGGTTTATAAATCAATCTGATCTCGATTCGAAAAGTAAGGTCATTGTGATCAGTGGAAAAGTGGCCAAAGAGTTGCTCAAAGGAGTTGAGGATCCTATGGAAGAATACGTCCAGATCAATGGGATCAACTTCAAGGTCATCGGAGTGTATTCCGATGCGGGAGGCGAACGAGAGGAAGATCGGGTGTTTCTCCCTTTTACCACGGCTCAAAATGTTTTCAACGGTCAGGACAGGTTGAATAACTTGTCTTTTACGATCAAACCCGAAAAGACCTTTGAAAAATCGGTGGAGGTTTCCAATCAGTTTGCAGCTCAAATCAAGACGTATCTGCAGGAGTCCCATATGGTGGCTCCGGATGACAACAGCGCCATAAATGTCTACAATTCTCAGGATGAGGCGAAGCGATTCTTCACTCTCACAAATAATATAGCTTTCTTCTTCTGGTTTGTCGGTGTCTGCACAATCATCGCAGGGGTGGTAGGAGTCAGCAACATCATGCTGATTATTGTTAAAGAGCGAACCCGTGAGATCGGTATACGAAAGGCTTTGGGCGCAAAGCCCTGGTCGATTGTGGGAATGATCCTGCAGGAATCGATTTTCGTCACGGCAGTATCCGGTTTTGCAGGACTGATTTTGAGTATGGGACTTCTTGAAATAGTAGGTCCCAACGTCGAAGTTGATTACGTTGTGAATCCTTCGGTCGATTTTTCGATTGCCATGACCATGGTTTTCGTTTTGATCACCGCAGGAGCGATTGCAGGCTTCTTTCCAGCCTGGAGAGCCGCGAACATACAACCCATAGAAGCCCTAAGAGACGAATAAATAGACAGACATGTTTAATCGAGACAGATGGAATGAAATACTGGAGGTTCTGACCGCGAATTGGATCAGAACGCTTCTCACTGCCTTTGGTGTCTTTTGGGGGATTTTTATTCTCATTTTGTTACTCGCAGCGGGCAAAGGCCTGGAAAACGGAATCAAAAATGACTTCGGGGACATTGCTACCAATACCATGTTCATGTGGACGCAGACCGTGACGAAATCCTACCAGGGGATGGCAAAAGGAAGACGATTCAGCTACCGCTTGCAGGACGTCGAGGATATCTGGAACAATGTGGACAATCTTAGGTTTGTTTCTCCTCGCAACCAGATTGGAGGTTGGAGAGGGGCAGCGAATGTAATCCGGGGCATTGAGACAGGCGCTTTTGACGTTTATGGTGACTATCCCGAGATCATCAAACAGGAGCCCATGGATATCGTTGAAGGAAGATTCATCAACCACAGCGACATAGATGATAAAAGAAAAGTGGCTATCATCGGCCAGGGAGTGAAATCCAGCTTATATGAAAAAGGAGAAGACATCCTGGGCACCTACATAAAGATCAATGGGGTGAATTTTATGGTGATTGGAAGCTATAAGAAGAAAGCCTCCGGTGGTGACAGCGAAGAGCAGCAGAAACAGATTTTTGTGCCTTTTACCTCATTTTCACAAGCATTCAACCGGGGAGACAAGGTGGGATGGATGGCGATCACAGCGAAAGACGGAACTCCGATCACCGAGATCAAAAGCCAGATCTTTGACATCGTGAAAAAGAACCACAAAATACACCCGGAGGATAACAGAGCCGTAGGGCATTTTGACCTTTATGAGCAGTACAATCGGGTGGAGAGCCTGTTTATGGCCCTCAAGGTGATCGCTTATTTTGTCGGCACGCTGGTCTTGCTGTCGGGCGTGATCGGAGTGAGCAATATCATGCTGATCGTCGTCAAAGAAAGAACCAAGGAAATTGGCATCCGACGTGCTGTCGGGGCAACTCCCGCAAAGATCAGGGCTCAGATTCTTACAGAATCCGTATTTCTTACCATCATTGCGGGTATGGCTGGAATAGCTTTTGGGGCCTTTTTGATCTACGGAATCAACTACGCGCTTGATATGGTTGATCCCATAGATATGTTTGCCAATCCGAGCGTGAATCTGGGAGTAATCACCACAGCGCTCGTGATTCTGGTGGGTTCAGGCTTGCTGGCCGGAATGATCCCGGCTCAAACGGCAATCAAGCTGAAACCCGTCGACGCCTTGAGATCAGAGTAAAGCAAGAGCATCAAAGATTCAAAATAAAATAGCAGAGAACTAAATAAAGCACGAAATCAATAAAAAATGAAAAAATCAGTAACCATAATAACTTTGATATTCATCACGGTGACCTTTGCGGGTGCCATGTACTATCTGTATTCCAAGAACCAGGAGGATCCGGTTGTTTACAACACGGAAAAACCTTCAAAGCAATCCATTGTGAACAAGACCGTGGCAACAGGAAGCATCCTTCCCATGGAAGAGGTGCTGATCAAACCTAATATCTCAGGTGTGATTGATGAGATTTACGTGGAAGCAGGCGACCTGGTTAAGGCCAATGACCTTATAGCCAAGATCAAGGTGATTCCAAATCTTTCCAGTTTGAACCAGGCGAGAAATGCTATTGATCAGGCGAAGATCACCCTGGATGATGAGAAGAGAAAATACGATCGTCAGAAGAGCCTGTACGAAAAAGGAGTGATCTCAAAACAGGACCTGGAGCGTTTTGAAGTAACCTTCAAACAAGCCGAACAGGCCTATGAAGCGTCTCGCCAGAACTACGACATCGTCAAGACGGGTTCCACTAAGGGTTTGGGAAGCTCGGCCAACACCTTGATTCGATCCACAGTTCCCGGTATGATCCTGGAATTGCCGGTAGAAGTAGGAAACCAGGTGATTCAGAGCAACAATTTTAATGAAGGGACCACTATTGCCGCCCTGGCAGACGTAAGCCGCATGATTTTCGAAGGCAAGGTGGATGAGTCAGAAGTGGGCAAGATCAAAGAGGGCTACCCCTTGGAAATAACTGTAGGAGCCATTGAAAATGCAACTTTTGACGCTGTATTGGACTATATCGCACCCAAGGGCAAACTCGAAAACGGAGCCATCCAGTTCGAGATCAAGGGCACGTTACAGAAGCAGGATACCACCTTCATTCGCGCAGGCTTGAGTGCCAACGCTTCGATTATCCTGGCCCGAGCCGACAGCGTTCTCACGATTAAAGAGGCCCTGGTCCAGTTTGACGACGAGTCCAAATCCCCTTATGTTGAAGTTAAAACGGGAGAAAAGGAGTTCGAACGAAGAGATATCACCCTGGGCATCAGTGACGGGATCCAGGTAGAGGTGAAAGAAGGTCTCAGCGAGGACGATGAGATCAAAGTCTGGAACAAAATTGAAGGCCTGTAATTGAAGTAGTGTCTAATCTTCAAATTAAAGAGGGAGTCATACATTTCGTATGACTCCCTCTTTTCAATATCGCTATTTTAACTAGTGTTTTCTAATTTCCGCTGAGCGCAGCATTGTATTCCCAAATCTCATCCCAGCTGTTCGACATCGAATCTGCCATGCCCCGGATAAAGGGCTGCCAGGCGTCTTCTCCATGAAGCTTGATGAAGGTGTCTTTGAAGGTATTCGGCTCGTCGTATTCTGCATAGTTTTTCAGAAAGCTCACAGTTGCCAGGTGTCTGCCAATTCGATATCCCTGACGGAATTGATTGTCGTAAACGCCCCAGGGATTGTCGCCGTCCATGGCTTTGATCGTTGAGCTGATTTGGTCCAAAAGGTGATCGACACTGTATCCGTGGTCTTCCGCAACTTCGTGAAAGCGAATGTGAAGGATCGGGGTGTTGCCAACGTTTCCATCCATCATATCGGTGTTTGAGAGCTCCATATCCTGCTCCCAGTATTCTCCGTGGCTCAATTTTTGAACATAAGGCATGACGTTGTCTCTCCAGTCTTCGTCGTGTCCTCCACCTTTGGGTCTTGAATCGAGATGTGCAAACTTAAGGGGTCCCATCTGCCATACCATCTTGCCCATATTGGGTCCGGATACCACATTGTAAACCACGGCGTGATGCGGTCCTTGTTCGCTGTGATATTTTTTGTTGTGTTTGGCCATGGCCTCTCCGAGTTCTTTTAATTTGGTATTGTCGGGGGTTATGTAAAAGCTCTCCCACATCGGGGTGAAAGAATCGTCTTGTGCCTGAAGTTCATTTGAGCTGCTTATCGAGATAACCACGATCAGCAAGAGTGTAAATAGTTTTTTCATGTATTTAAAGTTTGGTTAGTTGTTATCCCGCCGTGTGGAGTAGTTCTCCCACTCAGGGACCCGCAAAGTAATACCGGGAAGCAAACTTTAAAAATGGCTTAGGACGAACAGCCGGTCTGTTAGTTCGTAGATATGCTTTTTTTTACCGAAGGAAATTCAAAAAAGAACCAGATGAAGGATCAGAATTGCATTTTGGGGCAATCGGAACAATTACTCTTGCCTTTTTTCTTGTAGCGCTTGCAACATTTTGACTTCCCGGAACACCTATTGAAATCAATCATATCGTAGTCAAAAACGTAGTAGTGGGATGCCTGAGTCATTGCACAATCACTATTTTTATTTAAACCAATTCTAAATAATGATCAAAGGTATAAAATAATTCGATTTCAGAATTGATGTTTTTCAATTTTTTTCCACTCTTTTTTGAGGGGCTCGATAAAATTCACATTCCAGCCGTAATCCTTGAGAATCAAGGGCTGATCAGGAGTTTATTGAGACCTCAATCAAAAGTGATATTTATCATTTTTTTTACAACAATTAGCTGAAAACCCCTTATTTTTGTCACTCATTTCTCATTTTTTGAACGAATTGTAAATATGGACAGGTTTTCCTTTTTGAATACGGTGCATACGGGTTTTATCGAAGACTTATACCAGAAGTACCTGGAAAATCCCGATGAGGTTGAGCCGAGCTGGAGAAGTTTTTTCCAGGGATACGACCTGGCGAACTCGGATTTCAGCCTGGAAGCAGAGGAAGGCGGTGAAGTTGAGATTCCCGAGCAGGTCTACAAGGAATTCAAAGTAATCGAGCTCATCAATGGTTACAGGACCCGGGGTCATTTGTTTACCAAGACCAATCCGGTCAGAAACAGGCGCTCGTATCATCCTACACTTGATCTAGAAAACTTCGGACTCAGCAATGCAGACCTCGACCGAGTTTTCAATGCAGGAAGCATACTGGGTTTGCCACCGAGCAGCCTGAAGGTGATCATAGGTCACCTTGAAAGAATTTATTGCGATTCGATTGGAATCGAGTATATGTTCATTCGCAAACCGGAGGAGATCGCATGGTGGCAAAAGAAGCTCAATGAGAATGACAACCACCCGAAGTACACTCCCGAAACCAAGAAATACGTCCTGGCAAAATTGAACCAGGCTGTGAGTTTCGAGCAGTTCCTCCAAACCAAATACGTAGGGCAAAAAAGATTTTCCCTGGAAGGGGGAGAGACCCTGATTCCGGCTCTTGGAGGTCTTTTCAGAATTGCGGCGGAGCAGTTTGATGTCGATGAGTTTGTTCTGGGAATGGCGCATCGTGGTCGTCTGAATACGTTGGTAAATATTTTCAGAAAGCCCATTCGTGAGCTTTTCAATGAATTTGAGGGAAAGGATTTCGATGACGATGACTTTGACGGAGACGTGAAATATCATCTTGGATCGACAATTTCGAAAACCCTGAAGAGCAATAAGCAGATCACCATGAACCTGGTACCCAATCCATCCCACTTGGAAACAGTTGGAGCGGTGGCCGAGGGAATTGCCCGTGCGAAAATTGAAGACGATTATAACGGGAACTCATCCAAACTTCTGCCTGTGGTCGTGCACGGCGATGCCGCTGTGGCGGGCCAGGGAATTGCATATGAGCTCATTCAAATGAGCAAACTCAAAGGCTATACGACAGGAGGAACGATACACATTGTGGTCAACAATCAGATAGGTTTTACTACAAATTATTTGGATGCACGCTCAAGCACCTATTGCACGGATGTGGCCAAGGTCACGTTGTCACCGGTGCTGCACGTTAACGCGGATGACGTTGAGGCGGTTACTCATGCGGTCCTGATGGCCCTTGATTTCAGGATGCAATTCAAAAGGGATGTATTCATCGATCTGTTGGGGTATCGCAAATACGGTCACAATGAAGGGGATGAGCCACGGTTTACGCAGCCCATCCTTTACAAGGCCATATCCAAGCAGCCCAACCCCAGGGATATCTACAATAAAAAGCTCATTGAAGAGGGTGTCATCGACGACGACTATTTGCCGGGTTTGATTTCGGAGTACAAGAATCTATTGGAGACCGAATTCAACAAGGCCAAGAAAGACGAAGCCGCAAAGGTCGTTCCCTTCATGGACAATGTCTGGCATGGCTTTATGAGTCAGGATCTCGATGGCATGCTGCTCAATGTTGGCACAAAATATCCAAAGAGTCACCTGGAGAACATTGCGAGAGTTGTCTCAACCGTTCCCGAAGGGGTCAAATTTTTGAGAAAAGCTGAGCGGATCCTCAAAGAGCGGGCAAAAATGGTTTTTGAGACCGACAAGCTGGATTGGGGCATGGGCGAGACCCTGGCTTACGGCAGCTTGCTCGAGGAGGGATACAATGTCAGGATCTCGGGCCAGGATGTGGAACGAGGCACGTTTTCGCATCGACATGCCATTTTAAGAGATGAGATTTCCTCAGAGAGATTCAATTTGCTGAACAGCAACCCGAAGAACAAGGGAACCATGAAAATATACAACTCGCCCCTGTCAGAATATGGGGTGTTGGGTTTTGATTACGGCTATGCCATGGCGGCTCCCAATTCATTGACCATTTGGGAGGCCCAGTTTGGGGATTTCAGCAACGGGGCTCAGATCATATTCGACCAGTATATTTCGGCGGCAGAAGACAAGTGGAAGCAGCAGAACGGGATCGTGGTCCTTTTGCCCCATGGTTATGAGGGACAGGGTTCAGAGCATTCCTCAGCGCGAATCGAACGCTTTTTGCAGCTTTGTGGCGAAGACAACATGACCGTAGCGAATTGCACGACTCCGGCAAACTTCTTTCACCTGCTGAGGCGTCAGATGAAGCGGAATTTCAGAAAACCATTGATTGTTTTCACCCCCAAAAGCCTCTTGAGACATCCACTGGCCGTTTCTCCGATGAGCGACCTGGTCAACGGAGAGTTCCAGGAAGTCATCGATGATGTGTTGGACCCTGAAAAGGTCACCAAACTCGTGTTTTGTTCCGGAAAGTTCTATTATGACCTGCTCGCGGAACGCACAAACAGGAAAAGTGAGAACATTGCCCTGATCCGGGTCGAGCAGCTTTTTCCGTTGCATGAAGAAAAGTTGGAGCGTGTCATCTCGCGCTATGAGAACGCCGACCGATTTATTTGGGCACAGGAGGAACCGAGGAACATGGGGGCATGGAGCTATATGCTACAGCGTTTCAACCTGAGAAATCTCGAGGTCAGGTCCAGGAAGTATTACGCGGTCCCGGCCGCAGGTTCTTCAGCACGATTCAAATTGCGACAGAAAAAAGTGATCGAGAGTGTTTTCAATGATGATTGAAACGCCGCAAGATATTAAACACAGGTTTTGGTGCCTGTAGAGTTTCAGAAAGACCATAAAGAAAAACTAGAATTAGAAACAGAGATAAGAAATGATATTAGAAATGAAAGTCCCTTCTCCGGGAGAATCGATAACCGAAGTTGAAATTGCTGCTTGGTTGGTTGAAGACGGTGACTACGTCGAAAAAGACCAGGCAATCGCTGAGGTGGACTCAGACAAGGCAACCCTGGAATTGCCCGCAGAAGAGAGTGGGGTGATCACCCTCAAGGCTGAGGAAGGAGACGCCGTGGAGGTTGGGGCCGTAGTATGCCTGATTGATATGGATGCTGCCAAACCGGCTTCTTCCGGGACAGAAAAGAAGACTCAGAAAAAAGAGTCATCTGAAACGGAGAAGAAACCCGAACCGGAGAAAACGGAAGAAAAATCATATGCTTCAGGCACTCCCTCACCGGCAGCTCGTAAGATTCTGGATGAAAAGAACATAGACCCCGCCCAGGTAAAAGGAACCGGCAAAGGCGGAAGAATAACCAAAGATGACGCAATGAAGGCGACTCCTTCCATGGGTGAGGCCCTGAATGATGAAGACAGGAAGAGTGAGCGTAAGAAATTGTCTATGCTTCGGCGCAAGGTTGCCGAGCGATTGGTTTCCGTAAAGAACGAAACCGCTATGCTGACGACTTTCAACGAAGTCGACATGCAACCGATATTCGATCTGAGAAAGAAGTACAAGGAGCAATTCAAGGAAAAGCACGAGGTGAGTCTCGGCTTCATGAGCTTTTTCACTCTTGCCGTTGTGCGAGCCCTCAAGCTGTTTCCAGAGGTAAATTCAATGATTGACGGTGATTTTAAGATTTCCTACGACTTCGCCGACATTTCAATAGCCGTTTCGGGCCCGAAAGGACTTATGGTTCCGGTGATTCGCAATGCAGAGAAGTTGACTTTCAGCGGCGTGGAGAAGGAGGTCAAGCGTTTGGCAGTTCGAGCCCGGGAAGGTGAGATCACAGTGGAAGAGATGACCGGAGGAACATTCACCATAACCAATGGTGGTGTTTTTGGCTCCATGCTCTCTACTCCGATCATCAACCCTCCCCAAAGTGCGATCCTTGGGATGCACAACATTGTGGAACGTCCTGTTGCCTTAGACGGCAAGGTGGTTATCCGGCCTGTCATGTATGTAGCCCTGTCCTATGATCATCGAATCATTGATGGTCGGGAATCTGTAGGGTTCCTTGTAGCTGTAAAAGAGGCACTTGAAAACCCGGCCGAGCATCTTATGGATGGGAATCCAAAAGGGGCGCTTGAGCTTTAATTGCAGCCATTTGACTGAGTTTCCTGAGTCTGAAATACAGCAAGATATAGAGCAGTAAGACCAACAGGCTTAAATGGATCAACTCGTTTCGCATGTGAAACGCGCTTGCTCCCTGAATGGATAATTTTCTGAAAGCTTCAAAAAATGGCGTCGACGGAAGGACTTTTGCCAAATACTGCAAGGTTATTGGCATAGCCTCCAAGGGCCAGGAGTAACCGGAAATCAAGAAAAGGGGATAGGTTGAGAATGCCATGATCTCCGTCCATCCAATCATACTTTGAAAAAACGATGCCAACAGCATAGTTGCCAATAGAACCCCTGTCAGATAGAGGAAAGTACTCAGTATGTGAAGTACAATTGCTCCTTCAAAACTCAAGTTATAATAAGGGAAAATCAAGGTGTAAAAAACAAAGAAATAAGCACCGTACAGAAAAAAGTAAAAGGAAGATTTTGAGAATAGGAGCTTTAAAAGCGCCGTGGGACCCGCCTCAAAAATCTCGCGATCAGGATGAACCTTCAAAGAGTGAATGATGCTTTGCCCGTATCCGATTATCAGCGTTTGTTGAATGATTAGAATGAGCAATATGGGCAGCAGGTAGTCGCCGTAATTATTGGTGGCATTATACACAGACAGAACTGACGGAATGATGGGAAGAGATTTTTGAAATGCAGTGGGCTCCCGTTCGCCTTTGGTCAAAAAATATTTTGTTTTTATCCCAACAGACAGGCCCAATCCGATTTGCTGAACCGCCTTGTTCAGTTCATTCGACGTTAGAAACTTCGTATTATTCAGGTACAATGGCAGTTCGTTACCCTCCATACGAAGCATTTCTCTTTCAAATCCCTTTGGAATAAACAAAATTCCCTGTCCATCGAGCTGAGAGAAAAGCCTTTTTGCCTCCCTCATATTGGAAAGCTTGTGCTTCAGCCAGATTTTTGGATGGGCATCCAGTGTTGTGCTCAATTTTTGACTCGTTGAAGAATGGTCCATGTCGACTACGATCAACGGAATTTCCAGAACTTCCTTGTTTTTGTATATGGACCCGACGAAAAAAGCGTAGAACAAAGGGGCTATAAGACAAGTCAGCAGTATGCTCTTATCCTCAAAAACGAGAAGTGCCTCTTCTTTTACATATGTCCACCAGTTCTTCATCAGGCAATAATTTCAGATTTTCTACTCAGGCCAATGGCAAATACCAGATATCCGATCAAAAAGAAGATCAAGAGGATACCCGCCTCCGTGGCAGAAGACATTAAAGATCCTTCCATTTCAACCGTCTTTGTGAAGGCCTTGAGAAAGTGAGTATAGGGAATCAGCTGCGCATACCAACTGTCAAAACCGGGCATGGCAAGAATTGGAAAGGTAAATCCACTGAACACAAAAGCAGGTGAGTTATACACGAAAGCAGTATCCATGGCAATCGCCTCATTTTTAAACAATATGGAGACCATAAGCCCCAGCATGACATTGGTCATTACAAAGAGCAATAAAAATGGGATGAAGTACAAAATGCTCGATGAAATGGGAATACCCATTACCGGATGAACAACCGCATAGATAAAAAGGGCGATGCTCATGCCGATGAGTGTGTATGCAGATAACTTGGAGCCCAGAATCATATAAATGCGGTTCCTCGAAAGTGCCAATAGTCGCGAAAAGGTCCCATCGCTGAATTCAGAGTTCATGCCTCGGGCAGCAAGGAAAAAAACTATCATTTGGAGCAGGACGGAGGTGAGTCCCGGCAGGAGATAGTACAAGTAGTTATAAAAAGGGTTGAACAGAGGTTTTGGCCGAACGCGAACCGGCATAACCATCGTTTCTGCTGCATTTAACGGCAACCCTTCAAGAATCAAGTAGTTGAGAGAAATTCCGGCTGAAACGGTATTGATGAAGGTTGCTATGTCCTTGTAAATCAAGTTTCCATAAATGATATTGGAGGAATTCGTATAGATTTTGATTTTTGTCTGACTTCCCTTGAAAACAGAATTTGTCATTCCCTGAGGCAAAACCAGGATGCCCTTGATTTCAGGATAGTCTAAAAACACTTTTTCAGGCTGCACCTTGCTTTTCACATACTCCTTTACCTTGATTCTGGGTGAAGATCCCAGGGCATTGAGAATTTGATTTGACAGCTCCCCCTTGTCGAGATTCACCACCATAATCGGCACACTCTCAATACTGCCCCGGACATAAATGCTTCCCAGGTAAAAGAAAACTACCAGGGGTACGAACAGAATAATCACCAGGGCAGAACGCCTTCTGAAAACTCGTTTGAACTCCCTAACAATCAGTTGTAGAAAGGTCATCATAGAAAAATGTTCACGCTCATTCCAGGTCGTAAATCCTCTACTCTTTGTTTGGGGTAAATATGAACTTCGAACGTCTTCATATCCAGGCGCCCCTTGTCTGCGGTTGCAGTCCAGTCAGCAAAATCGGCCATGGGTGCTATGTAGCGAATTTCAAAATCCAATTCGCGGTCGTCAAAGGCAGGCAATCTTCCGGTAACAGTTCCCCCTTTCGGAAAGTTTGCCATGTGATCTTCTCTGATGTAAAGAACCGCGTGAATCTCTTCTAACTTTTGAATTGTAAAGACCGGATAACCGGCTGGAATCACCTCGCTCTCTTCTGCCATCTTTCCTGATACCTCTCCACTGATGGGAGCATGTATCTGGAGTTCCTTGTAAAAGGCTTCTGCCTCTTTGACCTTTCCTTCTACTGCGGTCAATTGTCCCTTTGCAGCCATTTTGTCCTCTACTCGTGCGCCTTCCACCGCCATCTGATATAAGGCCTCTGCCGCATTCATTTGATCTCTTGCCGCGTCCCTTTTAAATGTCATCTCGTCCATTTGCTGGCCTGAAACCAGACTGTCACGGTATAGCTCATTCAGGCGGTCATACGATTTTTGGGCGAAGGCATATTGACTTTTGGCCATGTCCCATTTGTTTTTCACGGCAAGTATTTCTTCATCTCGGGCTCCCTTGTCTGCCTTGTTTTTGACCGACTCAGCTGCCGAGTACATACCCTTGGCTTGCTGCACTTTGGCGTCCAGAACTTCGCTTTCAATCGTAGCAAGAAGCTGTCCCTTGGTTACCTGATCTCCCAGGTGCACATGAATGCTGTCTATTCTCCCGGGAATCTCCGATGAAACCCGGATCTGGGTGGTTTCGAAAAGACCCACATAAACACCTTGGGCATCACGATCGGGTTTAATTGCCATAAGAAGGACAATGCCCAATATTATGATCACAACGGGTATGGCTAAAATCAAAATTTGTTTTTGCTTTCTCATCGGATTAGAATTAGTTGTTTATATGGTTGATGTCCAAACTTCCTTTTGCACTGAGCACATCCAGCGCTGACTGACGCTGTTTGGCAATTGACAAATAATAGGCCAGGGCGGCTTCCTGGTAGTTGACTTCAGCAGCCAACCGCTCGCTTATGTCAATTAGACCCTGCTCATAACTTTTGATCGCCAGATTCAGAGAATTGGAAGCAACCTCCTTTTCTTTTTGCTTGAGCATTAGCTGCTTGTTTTTTACGGAAAAATCAATCTGCACTTTCTTTTCAAATAATTGAAGCTGTTCTTCCGCTTCATTTGTTTTTGTTTCAGCCATGCTTTTTTGGATCCTTGTGATCTGTGTTTCGTTACTGTTTTTAAGTCCTTTGAAGATGTCCCATTGAAAGCCGACTCCAAGGAAGTAAGCTGGAAACAAGGTGAAGTGATTCAGGTCGAGGTCAATTGGCTGCTCGGTAACTGGGGTGTCAAAGGGCGTTTCCACCCGGGTGTCGAACAGGTTGAAATAGGTGAGTGTTGCGAAGGCTTCCACCTTGGGTAAAATCGTGCTCTTGTTCATTTTTAGTTTGTAGTTGTACGCATCGATCGAAGCTCTCAGTGCTTTGAGCTCAGCTCTGTTGGTATAATTGGCATCGACATTCTCAAGTACCCAGGGTTTCAATTTAAAATCGTATTCCCGAATGCTTTCAGTGGATAGATCAGACATGATGGACAATTTCAGGTAGAGGAGCTCAAGGTTGCCCTCTACTTCAGTTTTCTTGGATTCCAGTTTGAGCTCTGCTGCAGAAATCTTTTCTCGATCATAAGGTGTAATAAGACCATTGCGCACAGCGATTATGGCTTTTTCTTTTTCTTTTTGGAGACGCATCTCACTGTTTTCAAGAACACGCTTGGAAGCCTCCAACAATTCGATCTTGTCAAATGTGTCGATCAGATCCTTGATCAATTTGGATTTCTCGGTTTCCAACAGGTAATTTTTGGCCCGGATCTTTTCTTTACTTGCCTTTGAGCCATAGTTGACCTGCATGCCACCGAAGAGGAGCATTTTCGCCGTTAGATTCGTGTTGAAGATGTGTCCTTTGGCGTCAAATTCCGACTCCCCGTCAAAGATCTCAACGCCTGAAATCGGAAGGTCAAATGTTGGAACATCTACATTGAATTTCCCTGCGCCATAGGCGTAAAAACCGTTCATTGTCAAGGTGGGTATGTAGTTCTGCCTGATACTCCTTGTCTCTATGCTGTCAATGCTAAGATCACTTCTTGCGTTTTTAAGGGTATTGCTCTTCTGGATACTTCTTTCGATCAACTCCAGAGATTGTTGAGTCAAATTCGTTTGGCCAAAATGTATCAATGGCACAAAGAGAATTATCAGAGAAATTCTTTTCATCTTTGAATAAATTTATGGGATCGGACGCTATTTTTTGGTCGCCTCAAGCTTCCATGAGGCTTCACCGGCTTTCAGGTCGTAGATTAAGGTTGAGTGCCCCCCTGTAGGACAGCAGTTCGGGTCCCCTTCCAGATAGATTGGGAATTTTCTCATCAACACGCCTTCATCCAAATAGATGGAGTCGTGCCCCATGTAACCTTCGAACAAACCACCTGGAGACAAATCATTGTCGTTAATGGGAGCAATATAAATGGGGCTGACACTTTTATCGGCGTTCGAGGAATAGCCATAGATATTGCCATAACTGCCTGAACCGACTGAGGTTGTAATCAGATAGATCTCCTCGAAGCCGTTTTCATCCAGGTCTGCGAGAAAGGCCCTGTTGAGCGGATCGGCTTCGGCGATGATCAGCGTATCTTTGCTGAATTCAAAACCCTTGGGAACCAGGTGAAAATCATACATTCCATCTTCGTTTGAATCTTCGTTCAATTCAAAAATCTTACCTGACTGCGTGGTGAAAACCCTGGATTCCTCCGACGGGATGGTCTTTACCGGTGTATCTGGTTCATTTTTCTCAGGACTCTTTTTTTCTTCCTGTTTGCAAGAGAATTGAAATAGAGTGAAAAGGAATAAAATAGTAGAGAGTTGGGGGATGGTTCGGTTCATAATTCTTTTACCTTAAGTTCAACGGAGGGTTACTTTTTGCAAACGAGTCAATTTTCCACAGGGCTTTGATCCCTGTTAATTTACAAAAAAGGCTTGATACTGTTCCAATCTGAAATCGAGAGTCGTGTAGTTTTTGTCCCCAGCTCGTTTCGCTTTATAGAGAGGATGCCCACCTATGGCCCTGTTTGCCGCACTTGAAGGGGAGATCAGTGAGACGCACTTTATTTTCCTGTCAGAAATATCCAGTTCATTGATTCTCGGACTTTCGGATCTCTTCAGGATCAACTTCATGTCATTTTCTCTGGCGTGTCTTTTGAACAGGTACTCAGGACCGTTTTTAGAATTTCCGCCCATGAAAAGGAGCATTTCAATATCATTGTATTTTTCGAGTATTCTTTTGAGATTGCGTAGCCTGATTTCTTTCATCCCCATGTCAGAGGCTTCCATCCGCTCACGGATACAGGATTGCACCATATCGCAAATGCCGATTCGATTTTTGACCAACAGCTGTTTTCTCTGCTCAATCGCCTCAGCCGTGTTTTCGTAAGTGAGAGGGAAGTCGAAGATTCGCTCAAGGATGGGCCACAGGAGTCCAAACCGGCTTCCGTAGCAGAAATCCACATCGCTCTGATCGATTTCTCCTTTCGAGAAACGGGGCGGTGGAATCGTTCCTACGATCAGTTTTGTGCATTTTTCCGGGATAAAAGGTGGATAGGGATGCTCGTGCCTGATGCTCATTTTTCCATTCTGCTTAATGATCCATTGCCCTGGATCACATGAGCGATGGTCATGGCAATGATCTTCACATCAGTGATCAGAGAGAGATTCCTCAAATACAGAAGGTCAAAACGAGCTCTTTTGTTCATTTGCCTGAGATTGCTGGCATATCCGAATTTAATCTGACCCAGCGAAGTGATGCCCGGTTTTACTCCGTTCAAATCCTCTATCTGAGGGTTAAGCTGCATGAGTTTCTCTCTGAAGTAGGCTCTTTCCGGTCTCGGTCCAACGATCGACATTGAGCCCTCGAGCACATTGAAGAATTGAGGGGTTTCATCCAGTTTGTAGCGTCTCATGAACCGGCCCCATTTTGTGATTCTAGGATCATTCGGAACGGCGAGCAGAGGAATCTTTCCTTCTGCCCCCGGCTGCATGCTTCTGAACTTGTACATGGTGAAGATTTGTCCGTTTCTTCCAACCCTTTGTTGCTTGTATATAGCCGGTCCACGGGAGCTGACATAGGTTAAAACCGCCAACAGGAGATAAAAAGGCAGAAAGACCATGATGAAGGAAAAAGCGAGAACCAGGTCCAGGATGCGTTTGCTTATGAAAAACAAATGAATACCTTGAAAATCCGGAAAAGGAAAGTCCGCCCAACGGCTGATCCGGGGTATTGATGCACTCGCTGCTAGAATATATGCCTTACTCACTTATTTCTCGTTAAAGCGTTTTTTTCTTGACGGACTACTGGCCTTTCGACACAATCATGGTATAAACCGTTTTGTAAATGATTCTAATGTCCAAAATGATGGATCTGTTCTTGAGATAATACAAGTCGTATTCCAATTTTTTGGCACTGTCTTCGACGTTTTCTCCATAGGGGTATTTGACCTGGGCCCATCCGGTTATGCCAGGTTTGATCAAATTCCTGGACTCAAACTGAGGAAGAAGGTCTTTCCACTGATCGATAAAATATTTTCTTTCGGGCCTGGGGCCGATCAAATTCATCTCTCCCTTGAGTACACTCCAGAATTGCGGTAATTCATCCATTCTGGATCTTCTGAGAAGCTTGCCGAGAGGTGTCACCCTTTGGTCATCTTTTGCCGACATCCTTGCTCCATTTTTCTCCGCATCCTCTACCATCGACCTGAATTTGATCAAATTGAATTCTTTTCCGTTTTTCCCTACTCTCTTTTGCACATAGAAAAGAGGTCCTTTGTTAAAAAAAGGATTGAGGAGCATCAGAAGGGGAGCTACCAAAGCGAAGATAACCATGCCGAAAAGAGATGAGATCACGTTGATGGACTGATGCCAAAATTCATAGGCGTGATTTGCCGTTATTCGTGCATCCGGCATAATGGAATAAAATCCGGGCTCCGAGAATCCAATGGGCAGGGCCTCTTTGATTTCCTCATACATTTGTGGATAGCTCTTCACTTTGACCCCGGAACTCATAAGGCTTATGAGCTCTCCATTGAGCTTTCGTGAAACCATTCCTCTTTCCGTTTCCACGATCACCAGATAATCGATTGACCCTTGTTCACAACCTCTTTTCAAAGTTTTGACCAAATCTTCCTTTTTCAAACCCTCCGACAATCGATACGATTGAAGAACTCGGAAACCGTGATCGTAGTCTCTTCCTTCAATTGAGGTCTGAATCCTTTTCATTTCCTTGCCGCTCATCGCGTCTGACCCAATTAATATAACATTTTGAGCGTAAATGAACGTATGGATCCAGGTTGCAAAAACAATTCTCCAGACCGCCAGTGGGAACACAATTAGAGATCCCAACAGCAAAAAATACTGCACCGATATTTCGGATTCCGTCATAATGGCGGCCAAAAGCGTCAGTATCCAGGTTAATCCACTGATGAAGGTCATCAAAGGGAGAACCTTACGGGTTTTGTTCACGTATTCGAGCTCATAAATATTGAAGACCAATCCCAAAGAGAAGAACAGCGCCAGGCCGAAGACAAATTCTCTTCCTATTCCACTGAAAAAATCCATCTCATTCGAGACGCCTGAATTCAGGGCATAAGTCACATAAAAAGCCAATAGAAGAATGAGGAGATCGACTGAGGCGAGAAGTACTTTTCGTTCGAAAACGCGGTAATCCTTAAGGGCATCTTTTCGGCTCGCGTGAAATGAAACTACTTTCTCAGGCATTGGATTCTACATCAGATCTGAAATATGACACAAATATAGGTTAATCAATTGACTTGACTGAGGTCATCTTGTACCAGAGATATGCCCAAAGAAATCGCACGAAAAAGATGCCTGAGACCAAAGGGTTGTATCCCAGCACTTCCCTGTAGAAACGGTAATTCTCGCTCATCAGGCTCAATTTGTTACGACTCAGGGAGTTTTGCGTTCTTCTGTAAGCAGCCAGCGGAATTTGCAGGCCCAAAGACCGATCCGATTTACCCAGAATTTCGAGCCAAAGAGCCCAGTCCTGCCTTTTCCTCCTTTCAGGCATGTACATCTTACCCACAATGGATGTGTCGTACATTGCGGTCAGACAGCCGATATAGTTATTTTTTTTCATGGTCCGGTAATTCAGACAAGGCGGGCTCGAAACGCGATGGGTGAATTTGGATTCTCCATCCATCAGGTAGTAATCGGTATAGGACAGTGCAACGCCCGTCTCCTGCATCAACTCAATTTGAGCCGATAGCTTTTCTTCAAGCCAAATATCATCGGCATCGAGAAAGGCAATGAACCTTCCTTTTGCCATTCGAATCCCTTCGTTCCTGGCCTTTCCTGCTCCACTGTTTTTTTTGAGTCTCACGCATTTGAGCCGTTGATCCGGGATATTGCTTATTATTTTGAAGGAATCGTCCGTAGAGGCATCATCAACCGCGATGAGCTCGAAGTTTTGATGACTTTGACGCAGAACTGAGCTTATAGCTTCAGCCACGTGGGACCCAGCATTGTAGACAGGCATTATGACCGAAACCAAATTATTTGCCATGGTCCATCGCTTTGAATTCTTGTATCCCTTTGTGCAGGAGTTGGATGTTTTTCATCAGCGAGTAGCCAGTCTCTCTTTTCTTTTTCAAGGCAAAAAGAGCACACACTCCATAGGCTTTCCATCCAAAAATTCGAAAGAACATTCCTCCTTTGGCCCTTATCAACGCGGGATTGCGATAGAGGGCCCTGCCGGATGATGCATCCGGATGCTTGACGATAGGATAGGGCAGGTACAGAATTTTGAATCCGCGCCTCAAGGCATCGGTTAAAAAAACAGTCTCACCCCCTGTCGGAATCTGACTTCCAATTCCGAATCTCGGATCGAACTCCAGGGGGGTCCGAACCAAAGAATCATGGCGTATCGCGATTTCCACTGAGGAGACCTGCATCAGGGTTCGAAGGTTGTGCCAAAAGGATGAATCCGAATAATCCTTTCTTTTTTCTCCGCGTTGGTTCAGACACTGAAAGGTGATGATGTCGGCCTCCGGATTTTTTGCAAAAGCTTCGACTATAGTTTCTGCAAAACCATTCAGCAATTCAACGTCGTCATCTGTAATTAAAAGGAGGTCCCCCTCGGCATGTTGCAATGCCCTGTTTCGACTTCTGCAGATGCCGCATTCCGGATAGCTGTATATTCTCAGGTATTGTGAAGGGCTTTTGAATCTTGGCTCTTTCTGGGATTGATTGATCAGGACAGCCTCACAACCTGCAGAAATCAGTTGTTCTGCTACTTCGGGCAGTTGATCTGTGCTGCTAATGTTTTGAGCAGCTATCAAAACTTCAAGCTTCACGGATTTCTTTGGCATTCTTTAGAATGTTAAGAGCGAACCGGGTCAGGTCCACCAACAATTTGTTTAAACCTATCACGACCAGGGGCAATAGGAGGACTATGCCGTTCATTCTGTGCCGGTAGGATCCGTTTATATTGGTTTCGAAAAGAGCTGAAACAAACAAAAGGACAAAGGCAAAGACAATAACTCTTCGGTATGTTTTTTCCCTGATCAGGTAGAGAAGGGGTACGAGGCACAAGAGAAGAAAGATCGCATCAATCAGCGGAATAGTCTTTTCCAACATGGCCTCGGGTCCAATAATCAAGGGAAGGGGGGCCAGAGAGTATTGAAAAAACAACAACGAGGAACTGTGAAGTACATTGACCAGGCCCTCCCAGGGCAAGTCGGTTCCATAGGCTTCCGACTGAAAAAGCTCGGCATGCGATGCGCGATAACGGCCCAACCAGTCAGGGGTGAACTGAAGGTTGTAGAATGTATCCGCGACCTTATTGATGAACCACAGACCGATGGCAGCAGGAAGAAGCGTTTTCAGAATGGCTTTTAACTTGTTTCGCTTCCAATTATCGAGAAAATAAATGGTGAGAATGGCCAGGATATAGCTGACTCCGCCTATTGGGCGTATCAGGGTCAGGATAAAAAGCGATATAATAAAGAGAATGAATTTTACTTTGTGATACCTTCCATTCGGGAATCGGATAAGCATCAAAATATAAGTCGTCAAGCCAAAGAAAAAAAACATGCTTCCTTCGCGCAACAGACCGGGAATCACAATCAGAGCTGCCGGATAGATCGCGGCGAGAAGAAGAAGTTGCCCGAAAAAGTCCTTGGGAAGCTTTCTCTGGTGGTGGGCCGAATAAATAGCGATGGCTTTACCGAGGAAAACGATCCCGACCAAATAAAAGAACACGTGCAGGACCACCAGGACCACCGGGTAGCTGAAGCTCAATTGTATGGGCACAAAATTGAGAAGCGCGTATACCTTTACCCCCGGAGACCACGAATCGTAGTGTTTCCAGAAATCCCTGACAATATCGGCATAGAAGGAGGAGTCAGGCGGGAGAGATTTGAATTGAAGGAAGTGGTTCAACAGGAAAAAAGCAAGCATGAGCCCGAAGCTCAAGACGAGGGCCACAAAATCATTTTTTCGGACGCTTGACCTCTTTGAAAGAAGAATTGTCAGTATGAACAGGCAGGCCAGAACATAGCAACATGTCAGGGCAATCGACCAGATGTCATATTCAAATATTTCTCTCATTTTCTTTAAGACAATAAAAAAGAAGCATAAGACTTGTCAGAGACAACCCCTGTTCGCGAAAAAGAAAACTCTCGGTCATCGATACGGCAACCAGGGCTATCCCGAAGCTCAGAATCTCCAGGGACCTTGTGTGAAAAGCCTTGTAAAGGCCAAATATACTCGTAAACAATAAAAGAATCCCAAACAAAATCCCGTAACGTAAGCCAAACTCTACAAAATTGTTATGGGCATTCATTGGCTTTTCCAGGGGAGTGTAAAATAATTTTGCCTTAGCGTAGATGGCATCCCTGGATTTGATGCCTCTGAAACTGGTTCCTGCTATTGGATGCCGGTCCATTTCAATAAGGGCCGATTTCCAAAGAGCTCTTCGTTCCGTCATGCGATTGGGTACTTCTGCCGGTAAAGCTTGCATGGCGCTCGTGAGCTCATGAGTAATCCTGTACCGAATCGAAGGAGATGCAAAAGGCAGTAAAAGAACAATCGAAATGAGCAGGCCGGACAGGATCGTCTGCCGTCTGGATGCGTGATTCAATGTATAGATCCAGAAAATGAAAAGAACTAGCGCCAGGGCGATGAGGGCTATTTTTGAAGACACGAGCCAGATACTGATCAAGTAAAACGCCAAAAGGGCCCAACCACCCCGGTTCGCGCTGCCTTTTAAGACCTTCAGATCGTTTCCGAAAAGAAGCATGACCCAACCTGCAAGAAGAAAAAGACTGAGGTAGGTCGGATGCAGGGAAAGGCTTTGAGTCAGACTCTTGTAATGCCAAAGGTTCCACCATTGCTCCTGTCGAAAATAGTTCGGAAAACCCGTTTGAAAAACCGTGGCTGTTTGAAGGACTAGCAGCACCATCATAACGGTGATGACTGCCGCGTGAAAACCCTTTTTGAATTCTGCACGACTCGGACGCACAATGAGCAAAAAGAATCCCTGGGCGGGAATGCTCAAACCGAGCATGAGTTCCTTGGACAGCACTTTATTGGTCATCGCGCTCAGTATCAAGAGGGTCACTGAAATGCCCGCAAAGAGTTTAAATTCGGAAATTCGAAGTGAGCCGGCCCTATGTTTTACGAAAAACCAGATCAACAAAAGACCGAGCAATATCCTGTTGGGAAGATTGGACAAGGGCAGGGCCAAAAGGCTCAATACCCAGAGATATGTGATCAAAACCCTTCTTTTTTCCATAATTTGTTAAAAAACAGCGCGGTCGATATCATCAGAAGGAACTCGTGCAGGTTTCGAACTGCCAAAACCCCGATAACTCCATATTTGGGCAGGACCCAAAGGAGAAGGGACAAGGTTGTGATTCCAATGACCAGGGTGATGCCTGCCATTGTCCTCTCTTTCTCGATGACATAAAGCCCCTGCCAGCCATGAATATTGGTCATTCCCTTAAAGAAAGGAAGAAATGCCGTGTAAACCAAATAGGAACCCACTTCTTCGTATTCCGGTCCGAAAAGAAGGAACACGATTTGGTTTCTCAACAGAAGAATTCCAAACCCCAGGATCACCAGAAAGCCTCCCAGGTAAAACCTGAATTTTTTCCATTGAGAGAAATACGCTTCCCGATTGTTTTTCAAAGTGAGTGCGAGGTTGGGAAAAAGGGATTTCGACAGTGATTGTATGACCAGGTTGTGACTGATCACGACTATCTTCATGGCAGCCACATAGATGCCTAAATCTCGGGGAGACAGGTATTCCTTGACCAACAACAGGTTCAATGCTGCGAAACCAATGACCGAGAACTCATTCAGGAAAACATAAACAGAAGACCCGATGAGCCTTAAAACGTCTTTTGCTACCAGGGCGATTGCCCTGAGTTTCTCCATTTTTATCAGAATCCACCAGGAGAGAAAATTTACCGTCAATTGAGAGGCCGCGTATCCAAAAACAACCCATGGATAGTCGTCCTGATCATTGACCATCAACAGGACCATCGAGAGGAGTATCAATTTGGAAGCAAAGTTGCCCCAGGCTATCCATTTTATTTTCTCGAGACCCTGATAGAACCACCAGGAGGAAAAGATTCTCGAGGCGATGAAAAGCGAGCAGTACAACAGTATTTCAACGGTGAACAATTCACTTAAGAAAAACATTCCCAAAAACAGAAAAGCAGGGAGCAGAAAAGAGCTCATCAGGAGTCGCGAATAAAACACGTTCCAAAAAAGCCCATTTACCATTTGGCGGTCATTTCGGTTTTGACTCAGTTTGCGGGACATGGTGAAATCGTAGCCAAACAGGAGCATGGCTCCAAAGAACAGGGCAATTTCCAGTGAGAATTCTGTGATCCCATAACGCTCAATACCCACGGTCCTTGACACATAAGGAACCAGGATGAGGGGCATGATGTAGGACAGGAGCTGAAGTGCTCCGTAATGAAAAGTGTTCTTGAAAACAGTTAAGCTCACCCGTGACTTATCTAAAAAAGAGATGCTGAAATATCAGCTTTGGCGCGACTCCTCTACTTTTTGGAGAAAGCGGTTGATCCGCACTATTTGAATCCAAACGAATACCAGCACGAACCCGGCGACAAATCCGAGAATCGCATAGTTTCTGTACCAGCCTTTGGCATTCATTCCGACCGAATTGAAGCTGGACACGACATTGATGACTTCCCTTTCTTCGGTCAAACGGTTGTTGACCTCGAACAGATCTTCATTCAAAGAAAGATATTTGTCAAAGACCATGACTTCCTTGTTGCTGGCATTCAATTCAGCCAGGTAAATGTTGGTTCCCGAATTTTCCTTTTGACTTTCGGCGATCATCACCTTCTTGTAGATGCTCCGCAGGGAATCCAGTTCGAGCAACGAGCTCTCCAGCGCTTTTTTCTTGCTGAGAAGGTTTTCATTGGCGTTGGATTTCACCTTGTCGTAGTACCTGTTGTTGATGATGGAGTTGATTAGGGGATCCTCGAGTTTTTCGAAAACAAATCGATCAATGGCTCTGACCGTGACAACATGATATTTGAAAGACTCCTCGGGTTGGGCTTTCGCGAACTCTTCGAATCCGACGAGATCAAAGGTCAGGGAATCCAGGTTTTGGACAAAATCCTTGTAGGCAAGAAGAACCTGGTTGTCGTTTTCATATGGATCAACTTCGATCTTTTTCAAACTTCGGGCCTCCTCTTCAGAGATGCTCAGACTTTCCATCAGCCTGTCGTAGTCCTCCTGTTCGATCAAACTCTGGTACAGGTCAATATTCTTATAAAGTTGAACCGAGGACCCAAAATTCGGTTGAACGGTCATAGAGCTTTCAAACTCCTTGGTTTTGATACCATATTGGTAGATGCCGCCCATCAGACCGCCCAGCAAAGCTGCTGCCGCCAAAGCTTTGAAATTGGCGCGGATCAGGAGCAATAAAGAAATGAAATGGTCCCAGATTCGAGCGAGCAAATTAAAGATCCAGGCAAAAACCGAAGAGATGGCTTTGCCCAGGACGTAGAACAAATGCCCCAGATCGATTTCCTCGTCTGTGTCTTGTGCGCCTTGCTTTTTTGGTTTGGGATTCGGTTTCGTCATGAGTCATTTAAAAAGGCTGGGTAAATGTACTCATTTCTGACTTGAACGCAAATCCTAAAAGTTGATGACCAGGGAGGAGATGAACCGAGAGTTGGTGACTTCGAGTTGAGCGGGTTCAACCCCGGCAATGTCGAGGAAGCGATACTGTTCCTCGTTTGTGGACCTGTCATATGAAAAATCGAGCCCGAAGTTGGGTGTGAACCGGATACCCAAGCCAAAGGAATAGCCACTGAGGTCAAAATCGCTTCCGACATCCTGGTAAGGGCTCTGCACGTAACGATATCCTCCCCTGAAGCTGAAGATGTTGTATCTCCACTCGGTTCCTACTTTAAAGGTTGAGGTATTTCTCAAGCCTGAGCTAAGATCCTGATTCTCATCGATGAATGCGCTCGAAGGCTGAAGGGTTGTGTTTTTGAAGTTCTGATAGGTATAGTCAAAGCTGATCAAGCCGGCAGAGCCGAAAACATAGGCCAGGCTTCCAATGAACTTGCTCGGAGTTTTGAGCTTATAGTCAAAGTAGTTGGGGTCATAGCTTTCGACGTAAACGTCATTGGTATTCGATAGGATTATATCGAGGTATTCGTTGTACCTCTCCGAAAGATTGTACCAGATGGGCGACTGATAGGCGAGTCCTACGCGAAAGTTGTCTGTGGGCAGAAGGATGGCTCCAAGGCCAAAATTGAATCCGTTGCCGTATGTGGATAGACTCTGGTTGTTATAAGCATCGAGAAAGTCCCCCTCTCCATCATTATTGAACTCTTCATAGACCGTATTCTGGTAGAAGTTGATATGGTGAAAGGCCATGGAGGCACCCAGGTAGAATTTTTCCTTGTAGAGCGTTCCAAAGCTGAAGGTGAATCGGTCATTGATCCCTGAAGTGTAGTTGACAAAGTACTGATCCTCCACATTGGTGTAGAAGACATCATTATTCGGGTCGTCGTCGGAGTTCAAAAACGGATCCTCCACGAATTCGGGCACTCCGCTGTTGCCATTCGCGATATAGTTGTTGTTGTAATCCTTGATGACCGAATAGTTGAATCCCATGGAGAATCTGTAAACGTCCGGATTCCCAAAGGTCTCCCAGGAAGCCACGCCTCCAATTTGAGAGAATCTGAAATAGTCGTCCTGGTTGCTGATCGTGGGGCCGTAAAACGTAGAATTGATCTGGCTGTCCCTGTACGCAATGGAAGAAGAGAATTCACTTCGATTGTAAACCGCTACTCCGGCAGGATTTATTTCAACGGCCGTGAGATCATTTCCGAGGGCGCCAAAGGCTCCACCCATGCCCATGAATCGGGCAGTTCCCAGATGGTCCTCTGTCGAGAAAAGGACGGCTTGATCTGAATAGCTCATGACCTGAGAAAACAAGCTGAAATTAAAGGCCAAAAGCAGGACTAAAGGTATTTTTGACTTCATAGAATTTTTTTTGGACTATCTGTTTCGACTGGACGATCTTCCCGCACCACTGGATCTGGATGTACCTGAGGAGCGCGAACCCCCACCTGAGGACCTGTATGAACTACCCGAGCTGCCGCTTGAGCTCGACCTGGAGTAGGATCCCGATCGGGATGAGCTGCTCGATCTTCCGGATGACGAGCGAGCGGAGCTGCTTCTGACATTTCCATATGTTCCTCCGCTATAGCTGCTGGAATTTCCTCTCGACACGGCCGGATTGGTTCGAATGGTTCTCTGGTAATTCGGATTGCTCCTGGCATTGCTGTAGGAGATTCGGTTGTTGTTGGTCGCAACACTTTTGACTCCCGTATTCCTTTTCACAAAGGTTCTGTTCGAACCATAAGATGAGTTGTCAAGATCGATATAAGACATGTTTCGCCTTCCTGAGCTTCTGCTCATGCCACCTCTGCTCATGCCACCACGGCTCATTCCTGAAGAGGATCTCGTACCCCGGTAAGAACGCGTTCCTGGTGAGGATCGGTTGTAGGATCTTGAATTATAACCTCGGTTCGTCGAGCGGTTGTAGGTTGATCCGCTTCTGGCTCTCGATGATCTCTGATCGGATCTATTCAAGGTGCGAGCTGAACTAGGATATCTTCCCCGGCTGTAATTGTTCGAAGCCAATCGGCGATCGTAATTAGAGGACGAACGATTGTATCTTGAGCTCAATGTTCTTTCGTTGTAAACATTTCGCGTATTGAGTCTGCTCGTGTTGTGCGCATAGCGTTTCCCATAGGTATAGTTTCCGTAATAGGGTGGGTAGTAACCCCAGCCTGGACCCCAGCCCCAGCCCGGATAGCCCCAACCTGGACCCCAGCCCCAGCCTGGATAGCCCCAGCCCCAGCCCGGATAGCCCCAGCCCCAGCCCGGATAGCCCCAGCCATAGCCCCAGCCTGGATAGCCCCAGCCCCAGCCTGCGCCGTAGCCCCAGCCACCGCCAAATCCAAGGCCGAAATTGATTGTAACATTGCTGTTCGAATATTCCCAGGGCGGATTGCCACCTACATACTGTTCATCTACATAAACGGTGTCGGTGTCCTGATACCCCTGGTAGGAATCGATGTCAGTGAAGATCTCTTCATGAATCTCTTTTTCTCCTGAAAAGTAGTTCTGATAATAGTCGCTCCTCGTATCCCTGACCATTACGACCTCCTCCTGAGGTTGACTCGGGGTGGTGCCGTAAATTCCATCGTCGGAGTAATGCGTGTTCTTCGATGAGCTGCACGATGAAAACACGCCCAGAAGAATGACCATAAACAGGCCTGACATTAGTGAATTTCTAAGCTGAGTAATGTTTTTCATAGTGACTGATCTTTATGGTTAGAAGCCAAAAAAAAGCTAGATTTGCAACCTGATTTCGACTTTCAGTATGGAATATTACAATATTTATGCCAAAATTAGTTTTACATGGGTAGCAAACTGACGAAAAGAGCGGAGGATTATTCCAAATGGTACAACGAATTGGTCGTTAAAGCTGACCTCGCTGAAAACTCGGGTGTCCGGGGAATGATGGTTATAAAGCCCTATGGTTACGCCATATGGGAAAAGATGCAGGCAGAGCTCGATCGCATGTTTAAGGAAACGGGTCATGAGAATGCTTATTTCCCGTTGTTGATACCCAAGTCCTATTTCAGCAGGGAGGCGAGTCACGTTGACGGATTTGCCAAAGAATGTGCCGTTGTGACGCATTATCGCCTCAAGAATGATGAGGGAGGCAAGGGCATTGTAGTGGATGAAAATGCCAAACTTGAAGAAGAACTGATTATAAGACCCACATCCGAGACCATAATTTGGGACTCTTATCGAAAATGGATTCAATCCTACCGGGATTTGCCTCTTTTGATCAACCAATGGGCCAACGTAATGCGTTGGGAGATGAGAACAAGACTGTTCCTGAGAACGGCTGAGTTTTTGTGGCAGGAAGGTCACACGGCTCACGCGACCCGGGAGGAGGCAGTGCAGGAAGCGGAGAAAATGCAGGAAGTATACGCTGATTTCGCGGAAAGGTTCATGGCTATGCCGGTCATCAAAGGGACCAAAACAGAGAGCGAAAGATTTGCCGGAGCTCTCGAGACCTATACCATTGAAGCGATTATGCAGGATGGCAAGGCGCTTCAGGCGGGTACATCCCACTTTTTGGGACAAAATTTTGCCAAGGCTTTCGATGTGAAGTTTACCACCAGGGAAGGAAAACAGGATTACGTTTGGGCCACTTCCTGGGGGGTGTCAACCCGACTGATGGGTGCCCTAGTCATGTCGCATAGCGATGATCATGGACTGGTTCTTCCGCCTAGACTGGCCCCGATTCAATTGGTCGTTGTGCCTATTTACAAGTCAGAGGAGCAACTTCTAAGGATTGACGAAAGAGTTCAGGAGCTGATCAAGCCCCTCAGAGAAATGGGCGTCACCGTGAAATACGACAATCGGACCACGCATAAGCCGGGGTGGAAGTTTGCTGAATATGAACTTAAAGGAGTTCCTCTTCGACTCGGACTGGGACCAAGAGACCTAGAGAACGGAACGGCTGAGCTTGCGCGAAGAGATACCCTGGAGAAACAGGTGATTTCGCAGGACGACCTGGTAACAAAAGTAAAGGAGTTGCTTTATGAGATCCAGGAGAATCTTTTCAAAAAAGCGATTTCTTACCGGGATTCCATGATCACCGAGGTCGATACTTTCGAGGAGTTTAAAGAAGTTGTGGAAACCAAGGGAGGTTTTGTGTCAGCGCACTGGGACGGTACCCTGGAAACCGAGGAGGAGATCAAAACCAAAACAAAAGCGACAATCCGCTGTATTCCGCTCAACGCGGTTGAAGAAGAGGGGAAATGCGTACTGACAGGCAGACCTTCATCAAGAAGAGTGATCTTTGCCAAGGCTTACTAAAAAAGTCAAAAAAAAAATAAAAGTACTTGCAGAGTTTAATTTTTGTATTATTTTTGCACTCGCTTTGGTCAATAAAAGCAACCATGGCCCGTTCGTCTATCGGCTAGGACGCCAGGTTTTCATCCTGGTAAGAGGGGTTCGATTCCCCTACGGGCTACAAATTAAGTAATTAAGATATAAATTATGGCAAATCACAAATCGGCCCTGAAAAGAATTAGAAGCAATGAGGCCAAGCATTTGAGGAACAAGTATCAGCACAAGACCACCCGAAATGCGATCAAGAAGCTCAAGTCTCTTGAAGGCAAGAAGGAGGCTGAAGAAATGTTTCCAGGTGTCGTTTCAATGATCGACAAACTTGCCAAGAAAAATGTTATCCACAGCAACAAAGCGGCCCATTTGAAATCTCAGCTGGCGCAACACGTGGCTGCATTGTAAAAAGACACTTCATTACAGAGATAAAAGCAATCCTTTTGGGTTGCTTTTTTTTTGCCTCTACCACTCGTAGATTCGATCCGCGTCCAGGCGAATCATAATGAAAAGCAAGACGGTGAACCCCCAAAGCGAAGAACCCCCATAGCTGAAGAAGGGCAGGGGTATTCCAATAGTTGGTAAAATCCCAATGACCATGCCGATGTTGATCGTGAAATGAAAGAAGAATATGGCTACCGTGGCATAGGCAAAGACCTGGCTGAACACCGATTTCTGACGATCTGCAATGTAGAGCAGTCGTATCAGGAAAGCCACAAACAGGAAAATCACAAAGCTGCTCCCCAGGAAGCCCCATTCCTCTCCCACTGTGCTGAAGATGTAGTCTGTTTGCTGCTCGGGCACGAAATCCCCCTGTGTCCTGTCACCCTGAAGAAAGCCCTTTCCGGCAAGGCCTCCCGATCCAATGGTGATCACTGATTGCGCCGTATTGTAACCGATTCCCTGATCATCGACATCCTTGCCCAGAAGAATGTTGAAGCGATCCCGGTGCCTTTGCTCGAATACATTGTTGAACACGTAGTCGACACTGACGATAAAAAGACCTGTGAAAAGATAAATCAAGGCAAAACGTATCCAATTGTGCCTGAAATAATTACGGCTCTTGTAAGACAGATATCCCAGTAGCAGAGAAATCGTCAGCGTGGCGATTCCAAGCGTGACAAGGATTCCGAAATACAAGGTTATCACAAAGAGAAGAAGGGCCAGAAAACCGATGACAAGGTAGTACAGAGGGAGCCCAAACCTGTAGAGTACCAGGATCAAGGAGAGGTAAACCAAAGCAGATCCCGGGTCGGGTTGCAAAGTGATCAGGAAGGCCGGTAAGAAGATGATGGTGAATGCCTTGAGCTGATTGGAAAGCTTTCTAAGATCCTGGTTTCGCTCATTGAGATAGTTGGCCAGGGCAAGGGCAGTAGCCGCCTTGGCGAATTCTGAGGGTTGAATCCCGAAAGAACCAAAGGTGTACCAGGAGGTTGCTCCGTTGATGTTGTTGCCAAAAACGAACAATCCGATCAGGGATGCCAGGGAAACCAGGTAGAAAATTCCAGAGAATTGTTCATAGAACTTTTTGTCAATGGCCAGGATGACTACGATCAAAATAAAGCTCAGAAGGATCCAGATCATTTGCTTTCCGTATTTGGTGGTCAGGTCAAATACCTCGTATTCGGTGTCCGAATAGGTAGCAGCGTATATACTGAGCCAGCCGAGAAAGACAAAAAGGAGATACATGCCGATCAGCAGCCAATCGACTCCCTTGAATATATTACTCTTCCTTTTGCGCAACGTAAGTCTCTATTTCCAGTTGTTTTTCGTATTCCTCCTCCAGGCTTCCCTCAAGCATGCGTTTTTCCAGCCAGTCCCTGGAAATCGATCCCTTGATGTATTTTTCAATCATCAAACTGGCTATCGGAGCTGCCCATCGCGAACCCCAGTACCCGTTTTCGACGAATACGGCAATGGCGATCTTCGGATCGTCTTTGGGCGCAAAGGCGATAAAGATTGAGTGGTCGGTAAACTGAACTTTTTCCCCGTTGATCCGTGCGAAATTCTCAGCGGTTCCTGTCTTTCCGCAAATTTCGATATCCTCGATCTTGGAACCTCTGGCCGTTCCTATCTCAAACACGTTGAACATCCCATCGATCACGGGTTCGAAATGTCTTGCATTGATGCTCGTGTATTTCGGACTGGTGTAGTTCTTGTTCTGGATTGTGCTGTCCCCTACTTTTTTAAGAATGTGCGGCGTGAAATAGTATCCCCTATTGGCAATGGCCGCCGTCATGTTGGCCAATTGTATCGGAGTGGTCAGCACCTCACCCTGTCCTATGGCGTTGGAGATGGTTGTGATAGCCTTCCACTTGTGGTTGGGATAGTAACGATTGTAGAGATTGGAATCCGGGATCAATCCCTTTTGGCCCGAAGGAAGATCGTAGCCGAGGTAGTTTCCGAGGCCGAAGCTTTTCACGTGATTGCTCCATACATCCATCCCTTCTTTGGGATCTTCGTATTTCTCTATGGTCCTTTTGTACACGTTGGCAAAATAGGCGTTGCACGATCGATAGATGCCCGTATTCATGCTGATGGGTGCCCCGACGATTCCGCAGTGGCACTTCATGAACCCACCGCGTCCGTATTTGTAGCCGTGATAGCAGTAAAAAGCGGTTTGTGGATCGATGACTTCCTCCTGCAGGGCCACCAGGGCATTGATGATCTTAAAAGGTGAGCCGGGCGGATACTGAGCCTGCAGCCCCCTGTCGAGCATAGGTTTGCTTATGGTGTCATTGAAGAGCATGTAGGAGTTCCTCGACCTCTTTCTGCCTACCAGCATGTTCGGATCGTAACTCGGCATGGAAACCAGGGAAAGAATCTCACCTGATGAGGGCTCCAGAGCCACGATACCTCCCCGTTTGTTCGCCATGAGACTTTCGGCATACATCTGAAGGTCCCTGTCAAGGGTCAGTGTTATATCCTGGCCCGGTACGGGCAACGTGTCATAAACCCCGTCTTTATAGGGTCCGATTTCTTTGTTGAACCGGTTCTTCTGAATGAAATTAACCCCTTTTTTTCCCCTGAGCAGGGGTTCGTACTGTTTTTCTATTCCATGATAGCCTACAAGCTCTCCAAGCTGATAGTTCGGATTGTTATTGAGCATCCGTTCATTGACCTCGCTGATATAGCCCAGTACATTGGCGCTTGTGTTGTTCGGGTATTGCCTGAGAAAGCGCTTTTGGATGTAAAAACCTTTGTATCGATACATCTTTTCCTGGAGAAAGGCGTAATCCTCCTTGGAAACCTGGCCCAGGAAAATCGAGGGGATTCTTGGCGAATAGTTGTTGGTCCTTTCGAATCGCCTCAGGAAGTCATCTTTGGTGATCCTGAGCAGGGAGCAAAATTCCAGGGTGTCGAGGGGTTCCACATCCTTGGGGATGATCATGATGTCATAGGAAACCTCGTTGGCCACGAGCAGCTTTCCATTCCTGTCGTAGATGAATCCCCGGTCAGGATAGGCGTATTTTATTGTAACCGCTGAGTTGTTAAGCGGATTCTGTTGGTGGGTTTTGTCAATCACCTGCAGGAAGAAGAGTCTTCCCACAAAGATCGTCCCCACGCTCAGTATCAAAAAATATAACAAGGATTTTCTCGGCATCTTCTATCTTTTTCTCATTACAAAAGTAAAACTTATCAGGGTCAGAATTATTGTGAAAATACTGGTTAAAACCGTATTGAGCAAAATGGTTCCAAACTTGCTCCATTTGAAGTATTCCATGCCAAATACTGCGAAATGGTGGATCGTGGTCAGAATGACCACATAGGCGAGAAGCTTGGAAAACGGAAGCTTGAATATGTTCATGGTCGCATAGTCGAGCTCCCGTTTGCCCAGCACGCTTTGGAGTACCGGTATGCGGATGAAGGCGATGAGCAGCGTGGCTGCAGCATTGATCCCACCCGAATCCGCGAACATGTCAATGATCAAGCCGAGGAGGAAGCTCAGCACCAGAATGGATGCATCGTCCTTCCTTACGGGGTACAGAAAAACGAACCAGATGTAATACAAGGGGTTGATGTACCCCAAAAAGTTGATGTTGTTAAGCACAATGACCTGTAACAGGATCAGACCGATGAAAAGGAGCGCTGTGCTGATATTCTCTCTATTCATTTGTCGATTTTTCTTCGAGATTCTGGATCTCGAGTTTGTCAAAATTCTTTATCACCTGTACATATCCAATCGAGCTCATATCGTTGAAAAGCCCGATGTTGATGTATTCGTAACGATTGTTCTGTGTTTTGAAATCCCGGATTGTCCCAATGGGGATTCCCTCAGGGAATATCGTCGATTTTCCTCCGGTCACGATTGTATCACCCACATAAATCGATGCCTGCACCGGAAGATCCTGCAACTGGACCACATTGTAGTCTTCATTGTCCCAACTCAGACTGCCAAAATAATCGCTGTTCAGAAGCTTGGCATTGATCCTGGAGTTCACGTTCAGAATTGAGAGCACGGTGGCGTAGTTGTTGCTAACGCTTTTTGTGATTCCCACGATTCCCTTGCTGTTGATCACACCCAGGTCAGGCTCAACCCCACTGTTGCTCCCTCTGTCTATGGTCAGATAGTTGTTGTTTTTCCGGTAGTTGTTATTGATCACTTTGGCCGAAGTATAACTGTATTTCTGATTGTATTTCAGGCTGTCAAGGACCAAAACATCAGTTGACACAGAATCCTTGTTCTCAATGGCGAGCAAGTTCCTGAGGTAGGCGTTTTCTTCTGACAATCTCTGGTTCTCCTTCTTGAGAAGGAAGAACTCCTTGAAATTGTTAACGCGGTCATAGATTCCACCACTTATGAAATTCGCAGAATTGACAAATTTGCTCTTGTGAAAGGAGTGGCTTTGAATGGTAAAGAGGACGGCGAGAACTTCGAGCAACAAAAAGAGAATGAACAATTTATTCTTATAAAGAAATGAAATGATTTGCTGCATGGTATTTCCCTGGACTCTATTTCATTAAGACACTTTTGTATTTTTCGATATCTTTCAAAGCTGTTCCGGTTCCTCTGACAACTGCTCGAAGCGGATCCTCGGCCACATAGACCGGCAAATCGGTTTTTCGGGAGAGTCTTCGATCAAGACCTCTCAGCATGGATCCCCCTCCGGCCAGGTAAATCCCGGTGTTGTAAATGTCAGCTGCCAGTTCCGGTGGGGTCTGTGAAAGGGTTTCCATCACGGCATCCTCGATCCTGAGAATCGATTTCTCGAGGGCCTTGGCGATTTCCCTGTACGAGAGTTCAATCTGTTTGGGCTTTCCGCTGAGCAGGTCCCGACCCTGGATTGACATGTCATCAGGCGGGGTGTCAAGTTCCTCGGTCGCCGCACCGATCTGGATTTTTATCTTTTCAGCCGTTGTTTCTCCAATATACAAGTTGTGCTGGGTACGCATGTACATGGAGATGTCACTGGTAAAGACGTCACCGGCCACTTTGACGGACTTGTCGCAAACGATTCCGCTCAGGGCGATGACCGCGATCTCGGTGGTTCCTCCGCCGATATCTATTATCATGTTTCCCTTGGGCTGCATGATGTCAATCCCAATACCGATGGCGGCCGCCATGGGCTCATAAATCAGGTAGATGTCCTTGGCATTCATCTGTTCGGCGGAATCCCGAACAGCTCTCTTTTCGACCTCCGTAATACCCGAAGGTATGCAAATGACCATCCGCAAGGAAGGTCTGAAAAACCGTTTCTTGATTGTTGGGATGCTCCTTATGAACTCCCTTATCATTTGCTCCGAGGCCTCGAAATCTGCAATTACCCCATCCTTCAGAGGACGTATCGTCTTGATGTTCTCATGGGTTTTCCCCTGCATCATATTGGCCTTCTTCCCGATGGCGATGATCTTATTGGTACTCCGATCCATGGCCACGATGGAAGGACTGTCGATGACAACCTTTCCTTTGTGTATGATTAAAGTATTTGCAGTCCCCAAATCGATTGCAATATCTTCGGTCATAAAGTCAAAAAACCCCATAAAAGCTCCCTTGTTAGTTTGTATGCGATGCGAATTTCACAAATGTAATAAAATTAGCCAATTGAAAAAGCCGTGAAACAAATTTGTTTACATGACTTTTCAATGGTTTTTGCCTGCCGTGAGAGAGGGTGTCGGCAAGGTAAAATCAGTGTTTGAAATGCCGGGTTCCGGTGAAGACCATCGACATTCCGTGTTCATTGCAATAATCGATCGAAAGCTGGTCCTTGATTGAGCCTCCAGGCTGTATCACGGCTTTGATTCCCGCTTTGTCGGCAATCTCGACGCAGTCCGGAAACGGGAAGAAGGCATCGCTGGCCATGACCGCTCCGTTCAGGTCGAACTCAAAGTGACCGGCTTTTTCAATGGCCTGATTAAGAGCATCCACCCTTGAGGTCTGACCGGTGCCACTGGCGCATAATTGCCTGTTGCGGGCCAACACGATGGTATTCGACTTGGTGTGCTTGCAGATCTTGGATGCAAATAGCAGGTCCTCCACCTCAGAATCTGACGGTTGATGACTTGTTGCCTGTTTCAGGTCCTCCTTTTTGTCTGTCACGTTGTCTTTGTCCTGATAAAGCACTCCGTTCAATGCCGTTCTGAAATTCGACTCCGGCAACGCGATATCCTTCTGTACGAGTATGATCCTGTTCTTCTTGCCCTTTAAGATCTGAAGCGCATCATCTTCATAAGAGGGCGCAATCACAACTTCACAAAAGAGCTTGTGAATTTCTTCGGCTGTCGGGGCATCTATTCGTCCATTGGCGATGAGTATCCCTCCAAACGCTGATATGGGATCTCCGGCAAGGGCGTCCACATAGGCCTGATGCATGGTGTCCCTTTGAGCCAGGCCGCAGGCGTTGTTGTGTTTCAGGATGGCAAATGTCGGTTTTTCACCTTTGAACTCGTTCATCAGGTTCACTGCCGCATCTACATCGAGCAGGTTGTTGTAAGAAAGCTCTTTGCCGTGCAACTTGTCAAACAGTTCATCCAGGTTTCCGTAGAAATAGCCTTTCTGATGCGGGTTCTCTCCATATCGAAGGGTTTTGGCCTGATCGAAGCTCTCCCTGAACTGGAGCTCTGCGGCATCGCGGTTCAGGTATTTGAAGATCGCCGTATCGTAATGGCTTGAGACGCCAAAAGCCTTGGCTGCAAATCGTTTTCTATCCTTTAGGCTCAATTCTCCATTCTGTTTTGAAATCAGGTCCAGGAATTCGGGGTATTGATCCATGTGCGATACGCAAATAACGTCTTTGAAGTTCTTGGCGGCGGCCCGGATCAGGGAAATTCCGCCTATATCGATCTTTTCGATGATGTCCTGTTCGGAGGCACCGCTGGCTACCGTTTTTTCGAAAGGATAAAGGTCGACAATCACAATGTCAATCTCAGGTATATCATAGGTTTCAAGCTGTTCCAGGTCGCCCGAGTTCTCCCTTCTTCCCAAAATGCCTCCAAACACCTTCGGATGCAGGGTTTTAACGCGCCCTCCCAAAATAGAAGGGTAGGAGGTGAGGTCCTCAACAGGAACTACGTCCACGCCAAGTTCGCGAATGAATTTTTCGGTTCCCCCGGTTGAAAACAGGGTGACTCCCAGGTCGTTCAGCTGTCTTACAATAGGTTCGAGTCCGTCTTTGTGAAATACAGAAATTAGGGCTGATTTTACTCTTTTGATGTCGCTCATGATTATCTTGTGAAGTGTAGGGCAAAAATAGGAAATCAAGTCATGTCTGACAACAGAAAAATGGATTAAACGCGACCCGTCGGGCAAAGACTTAATTCCTACCTTTGAAGCTAAGGATCAGGATACCATTTCCCAATGAACAAAGAGATCAGACTGGGGCTCAGAAACAATTGGAAGCAATTCACCCTGCTTGTCATCGTCAACAGCTTTGTCGGCGGCATGGTGGGTCTTGAAAGGAGTATTTTGCCTGAGCTTGCCGAGGTCCGGTTCGGCCTGGAAGCCAAGACAGCCATTTTTTCATTTATCATCATATTTGGCGTTAGCAAGGCTGTCACCAATTATTTCATGGGAGCTTTTGCGGATCGATACGGGCGAAGGCGACTGCTTGTATTGGGTTGGCTGATCGCGCTTCCCATACCTTTTATTTTGATCTATGCACCCTCCTGGAGCTGGGTCGTTTTTGCAAATCTCCTGCTGGGTATAAACCAGGGGCTGACCTGGTCGAGCACGGTCGTTATGAAAATTGACCTGGTGGGTAAGAAGGACCGGGGTTTAGCCATGGGGCTCAATGAGTCGGCCGGTTATCTGGCGGTCGGTGCAACCGCATTTCTCACGGGCTGGATCGCTTCCGAGTGGGGGTTGATTCCCTATCCGTTTTACCTGGGCATTGCCCTCTCATTATTGGGTTTGTTCTTCTCTGTTTTTCTGATTCGGGACACGGTGCACCATGTCGAGGTGGAGTCGGCCGGCCATTCCGGCAGAAAACTTAAGAATGTCTTTTGGGAAACCACCTGGAGGGATCGGAATCTCGGCTCGATCACACAGGCAGGACTTGTAAATAACCTCAATGACGGCATGATCTGGGGACTTTTGCCCCTGATTTTATCCGCAGCCGGCTTTTCGATAAGTGAAATTGGGCTTGTTGCAGCCATCTATCCTTCCGTATGGGGATTGGGTCAGCTCATAACAGGTAAGCTCGCCGATCTGCTGCCCAAGAAAGGCCTGCTCTTTTGGGGCATGCTTCTACAGGGGATTTGCCTGCTTTTGATGATCCCGGCCACGGGTTTCAGCACGTATATCATTCTCTGTGCGGGGCTGGGGATAGGAACCGCAATGGTCTATCCGACCTTTCTCGCCGGAATAGCAGAATACTCCGCTCCCGATCAGCGGGCCAAAAGCATAGGAGTTTTCAGGCTCTGGAGAGATCTGGGTTATGCAATCGGAGCACTTTTGACGGGAATTCTGGCGGATTTCTTTGGGACGGGTGTTTCGCTGGGCGCCATTGCTGGTTTGACCCTTCTTTCGTCATTGATCATCAAACTTCGGATGCAGACGACTCAAGAATCGATTTGAGATCGAGTTGGGATACCCTTTCGCAAACATATTCAAGCAGCATTTCATCTTCTTTGGTGAAAGGAGCCACATCGTGGGAGTCGATGTCAATCTGCCCGATGTTCCGTCCGTTCACAAAAATGGGGACGACGATCTCTGATTTCACATCGATTCCACAGGAGATGTAATTATCCTGTTCGCTGACGTCCTGCACCACAAAGTTCTCATTGCTGACAGCTACTTGTCCACAGATTCCCTTGCCGAAAGGAATAATTGTGTGTTCGGTCGGCTTTCCTGCAAACTCTGAGAGTTTGAGCTCTTTCCGGTTCCCATGCACAAAATAGAATCCTACCCAATGAAAATGCGGAATGCTATTTTTGAGCAGATTACACAGGCTTTTCAGCTTGTTCGCCACCGGGTCGGTACTTTCCAGAATTTGATCGATTTTATTTCGGGTTTCCATTTTTTCCTCTACTTTCGTAAACAGATCCTTCTCAACTGTGTTGTCATGGGTCGTAAAAATATTCAATTCTTTGCACAAGAATAAAACCATAGTCGTTTTTTTAGCAAAATTCTTTGCGACCTATTTCATTCTTTTTGGAATCTATTCCTTTTACCTCAGCAAAACACAACAGAAAGGCGATGTTTTTCAATGTGCCCCTGTGACAAGAACCGTTGCCAATCATGTAAACAAGATCTCAAATATGTTGGGCTACGACACCGTCATCGAGCAAAGCCCCTATGAATTGTCGATTCTGGTCACGATCAACGACTCCTATACTTCAAGGATTATCGAAGGTTGCAATTCTGTCAGCGTGATCATATTGTTTTTGTCGTTTATCGTCGCTTTTTCGGGCGATCTGAAAGAAACTATCCTGTTCGGACTTTTCGGGGCCCTGTTGATCTATGCGGTCAATATTCTCAGGATCATTGCCTTGACTATATTGTATCACCGATTCCCAGAGTACCAGGACATTCTTCACGACCTGTTTTTTCCTGCGATCATCTACGGTTTAACCTTTATGCTTTGGGTCACCTGGGTGAAGTTTTTCTCTCACCTGAACAAAAAAGCTGAGAATGGATAAGAAATACCGCATAGCGATAATCCTCCTGCTTTTCCTGGCTCTGATCCTGGTGAGGGCCTTTGAATCGGTGCTTTTTTATGACCCGTTCATCTTGTATTTTGAAGATGATTTCCTTCATTCGCCAATACCGGTATTCAGTGGTCGAAAATTGTTGTTGAGTATGACTTTTCGGTATCTGCTCAATACCCTTATCTCGCTTGTCATTATTCATGTTGCTTTTCAAAACTGGAGTTTTACCCGATTTTCGGTGAAATTCTATCTTTTGGCCTATGTGGTCCTTACAGTGACCTTTTTCATAATCCTCAAAGGGGAGCTGGCCAACGGATACCTCTTTGCGTTTTACATTCGCAGGTTTTTGATCCACCCGCTTTTTGTCCTCCTGTTGCTTCCTGCTTTCTATTACAAGCAACTGACTTCCAACCGAATTATTTAACAAGAATTTAAAATAGGCGAAACGGTTTTGTGTGTACATTTGAGGTATGATACAAATCCTCAATAAGATTCTCGTACTTATACTCGTGCTGGCTGTTCTTCTGAGTACGTTGTAGCACGGTTTTTGCCTCACTAAGGTTCAATCAAGAACCTTCGAATCCACCTAATTTGCTAAATTTGCGGGTCAGGAACAAAGATATCCATGGATCAGAAATTCGCAATTACAGGTATGTCTTGCAACGGTTGCAAGATGAATGTTGAGAAGGCTTTGACGGCTCTTCCGGAGGTGGAGGAGGTCCATGCTGACCTGAACAGGGCTGAAGTGTCCCTGCGAGTGGGCCAGGAACTTTCCATTGAAAAATTGCAGGGGCAATTGAAGGAGTCAGGTTTGCATTATACCCTTCACCCGGAGGGATCAGAACCCGGGAGCGGCTCGGGAGCCAGGGATCACCATGCTCACAAACCAAATCATAAAGTCTTCAAACATCAGAACGGGAAACCGGTTTTTTACTGCCCGATGCAATGCGAAGGAGACAAGATTTATGAAAAACCGGGAGATTGCCCTGTTTGCGGCATGGACCTGGTGAGCAGTGAGCCCGATAACCAGCTCGAGAGCCAGACTTACAGAGATTTGTTGAGAAAATTCAAAGTGGCTCTCCTCTTTACTGTTCCTGTATTTATCATTTCCATGAGCGAAATGATACCGGGTAACCCGCTGTACAACTGGGCTCCCGCAAGCCTTTGGAACTGGGTCCAATTCGCCCTTTCACTGCCTGTGGTGTTCTATGCCGCATGGATGTTCTTTGAACGGGCCTATCGATCGATAGTCTCGTGGAATCTCAATATGTTCACCCTAATTGGTATTGGAGCCGGTGCTGCTTTTGTTTTCAGCCTTCTGGCCTTGATCGTCCCTGGTATGTTTCCAGAGGAATTCGTGTCATCCAATGGAAGTGTGCATGTTTATTTCGAGGCTGTTACCGTGATCCTTACCCTGGTTCTCCTGGGCCAGGTGCTTGAGGCCCGAGCGCACAGTCGGACAAAAAGTGCGATCAGGAGTCTGCTCGACCTGGCCCCGGCCGAGGCATTCAGAATCCAATCGGATGGAACGGAAGAAAAAATAGAAGTAAGCTCCATCAAAAAAGGAGACAAGCTTCGGGTGAAGCCAGGAAGTAAAATACCGGTGGATGGCAGAATTGCCTCCGGCATGAGTGATGTGGATGAATCCATGATCACCGGCGAGCCCATTCCGGCTGATAAGGTAGTTGGCGACGAAGTTCGCGCCGGCACCCTCAATGGCGCGGGCTCCTTTGTGATGGAAGCCGAGAAGGTAGGAGAGGAGACCCTCCTGTCGCAAATTGTCGAAATGGTCAATTCGGCAAGCCGATCTCGTTCTCCGATGCAGAATCTTGCTGACCGGGTAGCCCGTTATTTTGTGCCTATAGTGATTGCGATAGCCTTGGTGACTTTTATAGTGTGGAAGGCTTTTGGTCCGGAACCGTCCCTTCTTTATGCTTTTGCCAATGCGATCGCTGTCCTGATCATTGCTTGTCCGTGCGCCCTCGGGCTCGCTACTCCCATGTCGGTCATGGTCGGCGTTGGGAAAGGAGCGCAAAACGGTATTCTCGTGCGAGACGCAGAGACATTGGAGAAGTTGAGCAGGATCGATGTGCTCATCACCGACAAAACAGGTACACTGACCGAGGGAAGACCTACTCTGGACAATCTGAAAGTATTGGAAGGTTTCGGCGAGGAGGACATTTTAAGAGCCCTGTGTTCCCTGAACCAATTGAGTGAGCATCCCATAGCACAGGCCATTGTGCGTTACGGCATGTCAAAGGGAGTCAGCCTTGAACCCGTTCAGAATTTTAAGAACCTCGTGGGTCAGGGTGTTTCAGGGGAGATCAACTCGAAAAGAGTTCTTGTGGGAAATGAGAGTCTGATGCTTCGTGAGGGAATTGCCATGGATGATATTCAGTCGGAGCAAGTACTGGAGGAGCAGAACAAAGGGAAGACCATTTCTTATGTTGCCCTCGAAGGAGAGCTGGCAGCATACTTGAGCATCACCGATCCGATAAAGCCTTCTACTCCTGCCGCACTGGAACAGTTGCGGTCCTTGGGGATCAAGCTGATCGTGGCGACAGGGGACAACCCTTTTACGACTCAGGCCGTTGCAGAGGAACTTGGAATTGACGAATTCAGGGCTCAGTGCAGCCCGGAGGATAAATTGGAATTGATCAAGGGCTTGCAAGAAGAGGGCAAAGTTGTGGGCATGGCTGGAGATGGCATCAATGATGCTCCGGCACTTGCACAGGCAGACATCGGCATCGCGATGGGGACAGGTTCTGATGTAGCTATAGAGACAGCAGGAATCACCCTGGTGAAAGGGGATCTAAAGGGCATAGTCAAGGCTGAGAATCTCAGCAGGGCCATGTTGCGAAATATTAAGGAAAATCTCTTTTTCGCTTTTGTTTACAATTCGATAGGTGTGCCTGTGGCTGCAGGAATTCTTTTTCCTTTCTTCGGCATTTTGCTATCTCCTATGATTGCAGCTGCTGCCATGAGCTTCAGTTCGGTTTCTGTGATCTCAAATTCACTGCGACTGAGAAAAGCTCGAATTTAAGCCGGAAACGACTACATTTCGCTAAAGATGGAGAAGGTTACTGCCCCTTATGAAGAGAAGCGGCCTTTACAAAGGACATGAACAAGGGGTGTGGGTTTAGTACCGTACTCTTGTATTCCGGATGATACTGCACACCCACAAACCATGGGTGATCCTCGATCTCGACAATTTCCACCAGCCCCGTTTTCGGATTGAATCCCGTGGCCTTCAGCCCGGCATCCTCCATCATCTTTAGATAGTCATTATTGAATTCGTAGCGGTGCCGGTGACGTTCGCTGATGATTTCCTGACCATAGATGGCATAGGCCTTTGAACCTTTCTCCAGTCGACAATCCCATGCACCAAGTCTCATGGTGCCTCCTTTTTCAGTGACCATTTTTTGGTCCTCCATGATGTCAATAACCGGGTGAGGCGTACCTCGACTCATTTCGGTTGAATTCGCATTCTCGAGGTGCAACACGTTTCGTGCATATTCGATTACAGCCATCTGCATCCCCAGGCAAATCCCCATGAACGGGATGCCATTTTCCCTGACATAGCGAACTGCGATAATTTTTCCTTCGATTCCCCGGTCTCCGAATCCAGGGGCTACTACGAGTCCATGAAGACCTTTTAATTTCTCATCGACATTCTTTCTGTTCAGGTCCTCAGAGTGAATCGGGTGTATGTTGACTCTCAGCTGGTTGTGGGCCCCTGCATGCTCCAGCGCCTCTAGTATGGATTTGTAAGCGTCCTGCAGCTCGATGTATTTTCCAACGAGTCCGATTTCGACGGTTTCTTTCGGGTTTTTATAATTGTTCAGGAACTTGTTCCAGGCGGTAAGGATCGGTTTCTCTTCCGTTTTCAGGCTCAGTTTCTTCATAACAACGGTATGCAAACCTTCTTTCATCATCAGGTTCGGCACATCGTAGATGGTTTCGGCGTCGATGGACTCAATGATGGCCTCCTTGTCGACATTGCAGAAAAGAGCGAGCTTCCGTTTGATGTCCTCACCGATGTGATGCTCGGTACGACAAACCAGTATATCCGGACTCACGCCGCTTTCCATCAACTCCTTCACCGAATGCTGGGTCGGTTTGGTCTTGAGCTCCTTGGCTGCTGCCAGGTAAGGGATAAGGGTCAGGTGAACCACAATAGCGTTTTCCCTGCCCAGGTCCCATTTTAGCTGCCTGACTGACTCGATATAGGGTAGGGATTCGATGTCGCCTACGGTTCCGCCGATTTCTGTGATCACGATGTCGTAATCTCCTGTTTCTCCCAGGATCTGGATCCGTCTTTTGATTTCGTTCGTGATATGCGGAATGATCTGGACTGTTTTACCGAGGTAATCTCCACGTCTTTCTTTATTGATCACTGTTTGGTAGATGCGACCCGTAGTCACGTTGTTCGCCTGTGAGGTGGGGATGTTCAGAAATCTCTCGTAGTGGCCCAGGTCAAGGTCTGTCTCTGCTCCGTCATTGGTTACGTAGCACTCTCCATGCTCATAGGGATTCAAAGTTCCTGGATCCACGTTGATATAAGGGTCGAGCTTTTGAATGGTTACGGAAAAACCACTGGATTGAAGAAGTTTGGCGAGTGAGGCAGCAATGATTCCCTTACCGAGAGAAGAACTAACCCCTCCCGTTACGAAAATATACTTTGTATTAGGCATGGTGATCAGGTTTGTGCAAAATTACAAAGTCTGGGGTCTCATGCAAGAATTTTCATTTTTTAATTTGGAGCAAAAAAAAGACCGCTGTCATAGCACAGCGATCTTTCCTTATACAAGGATTTTCAACCGGTCTTAGTTGATAATCTCGTCGTCAGCTTTAAATTCTTCAGAAAGTACCATCTCCTGGTTCTCAAACTTCATATTCTTGATGATGTACTTGTCGGATGTAGCACAACTTGTGCTAGATCCCCCGCAGGAAGCCATGCTGGCTGAAGCGATTACAATTACTAGTAAATAGGCTATCTTTTTCATAGGTCAATAATTTTGGTTAATAACATAGCAAGCAGGGAGAACGTATTATTAACGTTAAAAAAGGACATTTAGTATGTGAGAGGACCGATTGTTTTAAAATCCTTTATGTCAAAGCGTTAAGTGTGTATTCAATGAGGCGGTCCACAGCTCGATAAGGATCCTGGCTGAAGGTCAGGTCAGCCCGGTTGGCGATAATGGCATTCATGGACACCGCTCTGTGCCCCAGGAGTTTGGATAAGCCGTAGATGGCAGATGTCTCCATTTCGAGGTTGCTTATTCTCAGCTCCTTGAATCGAAAGCTTTCTATTTTTTGATTCATGTCGGCCCGATCGAGCTCCAGTCGCAGCACACGTCCCTGGGGCCCGTAAAACCCGCCTGCAGTGGCTGTGATTCCCGAAAAAACCTCGTGTGACAGCAGCTTCGATTCGAGTTTGTTGTCGTTCTTCACAAAATAGGGAAGTGACCTGTTTTTGGGGTAGTTTGTGTGCTTGACAAAGGCTTCCTGGAGTTCTTTCTCGAAGATATGGTCGGCCTTGTAAAAATGAAGGAGGCCCTCGAAGCCCAGGCCGTATTTTCCGAGCACCATGGAATCGACCGGTATATCTTGCTGCAGGGAGCCTGAAGTGCCAATTCGAACCAGGTTCAGACTCGTGTGTTTCTCTTTTTTGATCCTTTTTTTCAGGTCGATGTTTACCAGGGCGTCCAGCTCGTTGATGACAATGTCAATGTTGTCGGGTCCTATCCCTGTTGAGATTACTGTAAAGCGCTGACCTTTCAAGTGTCCGACAACTGTTCTGAACTCCCTTTTTTGGGTTGAGAATTCAATTTTTTGGAAATGTTTGGAGATCCGGTCAACCCGGGCGGGATCCCCGACAAAAATCACGTTGGGGCTGATGTGCTCAGGTTTGAGATTGATGTGGTAGACGCTGCCATCCGGATTGAGAATGAGTTCTGAAGAGCCAATATGTTCCATGTGCATTCTTGTGCTTCCGGGGTATCAGCCCCCGACTCTCTTGACTGAATATCCCTCTGATTTCAGAATTTCGATGATTTTGTCCCTGAATTTTCCCTGGATGACAATATCTCCGTCCTTGACACTTCCTCCGACGCTGCATTTGGTCTTCAACAATTTAGCGAGCGCTTTGCGTTCATCATCCGAACCGATGAATCCTTTGATGACCGTTACGGTCTTCCCGCCCCGCCCCTTGTTCGAGAAGTGGGCCTCCAGGTTTTGATCCCCGGGAGAGAGATTTTCGGCTTCCTGGCCCTGGAACTGTGAAAAGTCTTCTCTGTCATTCGTGGAGTAAACGAATCCGCCGAGGTCGGACAAGCTGTTTGATTTCTTTTTAGCCATTTCTTTAGGGCATAGAGCTTTCAGACCAAATATAGATAAAAATACGCTGCCATTCCGGCTAACGATTCTTGATCTTGTTCCAGGCGAAAAGGATGAGGGCCAAAGATTCCATGGTAAGGCCCAGCCCTATGAACAGCGTCGACTGGGACCAGTCAAAGAAGGATCCCACAGCTCCGATCAGGATCAGAAGGATCCCGAAGCTGAAGAAAGAAATCACACGCATGCTCATCATCTGCTCATTTTCGGTAGAAAGGGATCAGGTAGGAAATCGTATAGTTGAAACTGAAACCATAGTCATTGACATATACCCTTTCGAACCCGGGAACATACAGATTTTTGAAATTCTCGGGATCCGAGCTGGTGATCTTAACGTTTCCCCGGAAAGAAAACCCGAGAAAGACGTTTTGCAGGACCTCCACCTTGAGTCCCAGTACGAGTTCGGCCCAGCTCGCATTGAGATTGTCGTAATCAACGGGGTCGGTTTCTGTTCTTTCCGGCAGGAACGGGTCAGAATTGATGGTAGACTCGTTCAAGGTCGTGTTGAACGTGCTGAAGCCATATCGAAGTCCGGTTACGATCATATTCTCCATCCCCAGCCAGTTTTTATAGGCATTGTAGTCGACCCCTGCCTTGATGTACTGTCCCTTTGTCGTGAAGTTGTAGAAGTCTTCTTGTCTCGTGTGATCGCGATATCCCAATTCGGCCGCTAAATAGAACCTTTTGGTGAGTCGATAATCGCCCACCAGTTCAAAACCCTTGTCATTCTCGTCAAAAAAGGAATAAATCGGTCGCACAATGTCGAGCCCGACGCGAATTCCGTAGCGATCTTTGTATTGTGTTGTATCCTTTTCCTTTCCCAGTCTCTGCGCCGTACCTGTGACGCAAAGCAGCAGAAACAGCAGGCTAATGATAGATCTTGACATGGGCAGAGCTTTCATTGTTTATATCCAGGGGATCCTTCAGGGGAACGATGTCGTCGATCCAGTTGTCTTCATCTTTCTCGAGGTCGGGCACCACCTCATTGAAAATCGCCTTGTAACCGCAGGGCCGTGAGACGAATACGTCCTCCTGGGTATAGGTGATCTCCAGGATGTCGGCATTTTCTTCTTGCTCGAGAACTTCGTTTTCCTGCAGGGTGAGTGTAAAACGCGTTTGGTTGCCGACAACATTGATGGGCAGGGCAATCGAGTCGGTCAGGGTTGTTATGGTCTCGTTTATGTAGTCTCCATCTGCGCCTTCAATGTTGACCTTTAAATTTGCCACATCTTTGAATAATTCAGGATTCTCAAAGTCATAGAAACGGATGATCAATTTCGGGGTTGTGTCATCGATGCAAATGTCATCGCGCTCACAAGACATTGTTAACAAGACTGTCAGCATTAAAATTACGGATCGCATCGAGGATTTCATTCGTCTTCCTTTCTTGTTAGCAGGACCACATTCTCAACGTGGTGCGTCTGGGGGAACATGTCGACCGCCTGACTTTTTACCATGTCGTAGTGATCTTTCAGCAAAGACAAATCTCGGGCCTGCGTGGCTGAATTGCAACTGATATAGACAATTTTTTTTGGCCGAATCGCAGCTATTTGGGCCACTACCTTTTTGTGCATGCCATCTCTAGGAGGATCCGTTATTATTACGTCGGGTTTGCCGTGCTGTTGGATGAAATCATCTGTAAAGACCCCGGCCATGTCCCCCGCAAAAAACTCGACATTGTCTATTTGATTGATTCGGGCATTTTCCCGGGCATCTTCAATGGCCTCCGGAACGGCTTCTATGCCGATTACCTTCCTGGCTTTTTTCGATACGAACTGGGCTATTGTCCCGGTTCCTGTGTAGAGGTCATATACAATCTCCTCGCCGGTCAGACCTGCAAAATCACGGCCAATTTTGTAGAGCACATGCGCCTGATCTGAATTGGTTTGATAAAAAGACTTTGCGTTGATTTTGAATCGCAAACCCTCCATTTCCTCAAAAATGTGGTCCCTTCCCCGAAAGGGCACTACCTCTTGATCATAGATGGAGTCATTGCCTTTTTGATTGACCACGTATTGCAGCGAGGTGATTTCAGGGAATTCATCTGCCAAGTATTCAAGTAATTCGACTCTTTCCAGCGGTTCATCGTCAAAAAACTGCACCACAACCATGATCTCTCCCGTCGAACTCGTGCGGATCATCAGATTTCGAAGCAGGCCTTTTCCCTCGCGCGGACTAAAAAAACTCAGGCCCTTTTCAATGGCAAAGCTTTTCACGCTGTTTCTAATGGCGTTTGACGGATCCTCTTGCAAATGACATTTTTTAATGTCGAGAATTTTGTCCCACATTCCCGGAATATGAAATCCGCAGGCATCTCTGTCCTGGATGGTTTCGTCGCTGTTCAACTCGTCCTGGGTCAGCCAGCGGGAATTTGAAAACGAGAATTCCATTTTATTTCGGTACCAGTAGATCTTCTCGCTGCCTGCAATCGGGAGGATTTCAGGAATCTCCAGGTGACCGATTCTCACCAGGTTGTTGGTCACCTCCTTCTCTTTGTAGTACAACTGGTCCTCGTATTTCATATGCTGCCATTTGCAGCCTCCGCAAGTCCCGAAATGTTCACATGCCGGTTCTGTGCGTTTGTCGGAATGCTTGTGGAACTTTATGGCCCTCCCTTCAAAATAGGATTTCCTTTTCCGACCCGTTCGTATGTCCACAACGTCACCGGGAATCGCGTTGTCAAGGAAGATCACGCGACCATCCGGGGACTTTGCAACGGATTTTCCACGGGCCCCGGCGTCTATGACCTCAATATTTTCAAACAGGTACGATTTTTTCTTTCTTGACATGCAGCAAAAGTAGTTTATTTTTGTGATTTCAAACCCGATCCCTGCCCCATGAATTCAAAGCCATCCAAGGATGTCAAAGAGCCTCTGAGCACGCAAAAGATCATACACGTGGACATGGATGCATTTTATGCCTCAGTGGAGCAACTCGACAACCCCGAACTTAGGGGCAAACCCCTGGCTGTTGGAGGAGGGGGTGAGCGAGGGGTCGTCGCTGCAGCCAGCTATGAGGCCCGTCATTACGGGGTTCGCTCGGCTATGAGCGGTGTTCAGGCCCGCAGGCTATGCCCGGGCCTCACATTTGTCAAACCCAGGTTCGCACGCTACAAGGAGGTATCCCATAAGATCCGTGCGATTTTTTTTGAATACACCGACCTGGTGGAGCCCCTATCGCTCGACGAGGCCTATCTGGATGTGACCTCCAACAAGAAGAATCACCCATCAGCCACCCTCATTGCCAGGGAAATCCGGGAAAGAATCTTTGGCGAGCTTCAATTAACCGCCTCTGCGGGGATTTCCAACAGCAAGTTTGTCGCTAAGATCGCATCGGATATCAATAAGCCCAACGGACAGAAGACGATTCCCCCGGAAGAGGTTCTCGGGTTTTTGGAGAAGTTGCCCGTCGAGAAGTTCTTTGGCATTGGGAAAGTCACGGCCTCGAAGATGTATCGACTCGGGATCTTCACGGGGCTCGACCTGAAAGGAAAATCACTGGAATTCCTCAAGGAGCACTTCAAGAGCTCCGGGGAGAATTACTACAAGATGGTTCGGGGATTAAACAGGAGTGAAGTCAAGCCCAACAGGATACAAAAGTCAGTGGCCGCCGAGCACACTTTTTCGAAAAATCTGACTTCCGAAGTTTTTATGATGCAGCGCCTCGAATCCATCGCTGAAGAACTTGAAAGCCGTTTGAAGCGTTCAAAAGTTTCGGGGAGAACGATAACCTTGAAGATCAAATACAGTGATTTTACGCAGCAGACGCGCAGCAGAACTCTTGATGAGTTTGTCAAAGACAAAGACACATTGCTCAAAACAGTCGAGGCCCTTCTCTATCAGGATACGTTGAAGGAGTCGGTTCGCCTGCTGGGCATATCGGTTTCCAACCTGGACAATGATCCGAATTCAGAGCACAAAGTGATGGATATTCAGCTTAAACTCGAATTTTGAGCAAAAAAAAGTGCGCATTCATCGAATGCGCACTTAAACAATTAAAGCAAATAATTAATCCAACTGAGGTCCGGCAGCAACTAAAGCTTTTCCTTCTTCATTGTCAGTGTATTTCTCGAAGTTTTTGATGAACAGGCCTGCGAGCTTGTTTGCTCTTCGGTTCCATTCCTCTCTGTCTTCATAGGTATCTCTTGGGTCGAGAATCTCATCGTGAACTTCTTTCAGTGAAGTTGGCACTTCAAGATTGAAAATCGGGATCACCTTGGTCTCAGCACGGTCAATTGATCCGTCGAGAATTCTGTGAATGATACCTCTCGTATCCTGAATTGAGATTCGTTTTCCCGTACCGTTCCATCCCGTGTTGACCAGGTAGGCCGTTGCACCGTGCTCCTCCATTTTCTTGACGAGCTCCTCACCGTACTTGGTTGGGTGGAGGGTCAGGAACGCTTCACCGAAACAAGCAGAGAATGTTGGAGTTGGCTCGGTCACACCTCTCTCAGTGCCAGCGAGCTTCGCGGTAAACCCTGAAAGGAAGTGATACTTGGTTTGTTCCGGAGTCAGTTTCGCAACTGGAGGCATCACCCCAAAGGCGTCAGCCGTGAGGAAGATCACCTTGTTCGCGTGTCCCGCTTTGGAAACCGGCTTCACGATATTCTCAATGTGGTAGATCGGATAGGAAACTCTTGTGTTCTGTGTAACGGAACCGTCTGTGAAGTCGATTTTTCCATTTTCATCCACAGTCACATTCTCAAGAAGCGCATCTCGTTTGATCGCGTCATAAATGTCCGGTTCAGCCTCATGGTCAAGATCGATCGTCTTGGCATAGCATCCCCCTTCAAAGTTGAAAATACCTTCGTCGTCCCAGCCGTGTTCATCGTCACCGATCAGTTTTCTCGCTGGATCTGTTGAAAGTGTGGTTTTCCCGGTTCCGGAGAGTCCGAAGAAAATCGCCGTGTCACCTTCTTCACCAACGTTGGCAGAACAGTGCATCGAAGCTATTCCTCTTTTGGGAAGGTAATAGTTCATCATGGCAAACATTCCCTTTTTCATCTCTCCTCCATACCAGGTTCCACCAATGACCTGCATTTTTTCTGTCAAGTTGAAAACAGTGAATACCTCAGAGTTCAAACCGTGTTCTTTCCATTTGTTATTAACTGTTTCAGAACCGTTAAGTACTACAAAATCAGGGTCTCCAAACGTTTCAAGCTCTTCAGCTGTAGGTCTGATGAACATGTTTTTTACGAAATGAGCTTGCCAGGGCACCTCAACCACGAAGCGCACTTTCAAGCGAGTATCTTCGTTCGCACCACAAAACGTGTCAACAACGTATAGTTTCTTGCCTGAAAGCTCCTCGAGCACGAGTTCCTTGAGATCATTCCATACCTCTTGTGTGATCGGCTTGTTGTCATTTTTGGCTTTTTCGGAAGTCCACCAGATTGTATCTCTTGTCACATCATCCTTGACAATGTACTTGTCCTTTGGGGAGCGTCCTGTGAATTTTCCTGTCATCACATTGATAGCACCCAGTTCAGTCTCGTACCCTTTTTCAAACCCTTCCAATTCAGGAGACAATTCATATTTGAACAACTCATCATACGATGGATTGTAAATGATCTCCTTGGGGTTTTTGATTCCTAATTCATCTAGCGAATTGATAACTGATTTTGTTAGAACTTCCATAAGTCAAAAAATTTAAGCGTTAATTGTTTTTGATTTCACTGACAAATTTACGGATTAAACCTTCCTCGGTTTTATGACTTATGTCAGTGTTAGCAGCCTATTTACGAATACGATTTCGTTCGAAAAGACCCTCCGAAGAGGCACCTAAAAGTAATTAATTTTAGAGCCATGACAAAACTCCGGCACAAAATTTTATACAGCTAATTCGACCGCGATTTTCTGAAAAAAGCGAGCATCATTCCAAACCAGCCCGATATCAGAAGAAGCCCACCCAGGGGAGTGATGAACCAGATGGATGACGCGCCAACGAGTTTGAGTTGGATTGCAAAAATCGAACCTGAGAATAAAATAACGCCGGATATGAACAAATAACTCAGCGTGTTTTTGGTCTTCTGTTCCAGGGCAGACGAATTGTTGAGAAAAAGCAGAACCAGGGCATGGACCATCATGTACCTCACGCCGGTCTCGTAACTTTGGAGCGCCTCGGGTTCCAGGATATCCTTAAGTGCGTGAGCCCCGAAGGCGCCCATGGCGACGGCAACAAGCCCGAATACAGATGCGAATATGAGATTTTTCAAGGGATTGAAATTTGAGTTCATAAACAAAGATAAGATTTTGATTTATGCGAGAGTTTTATAGTGGCGTTTGATTAAATTTGAGCAACTGTACACACATTTCTATGAGAAGAATTTTGATTGTAGGGGCGGGCAGATCTTCCTCCGCCCTGGTCAGGTATCTGTTGGAGAAATCAGGCGAAGAACAGCTCGAGGTGATCATCGCAGATATCAATACCGAAAATGCCGAAAAGCTTGTTGGAGGGCATCCGAAGGGCAAGGTGATTGAACTGGACATCTTCGATGTGGATTCGAGAAAGAAAGCTGTTGCCGAATCGGATATCGTCATTTCCATGCTCCCGGCACGATTTCATCTTGAGATCGCAAGAGATTGCATCGAGTTTGGAAAGAACCTGGTTACGGCATCCTATGTGTCCAAAGAGCTGAAGGAGTTGGATTCCAAAGTGAAAGAGAAGGGCCTGGTCTTCATGAACGAGGTGGGACTCGACCCGGGGATCGATCACATGAGTGCGATGCAGGTCATCGACAGGATCAAGGGAAGCGGAGCCCGAATGCTCCTGTTTGAGTCGTTTACGGGAGGACTCATTGCCCCGGAAAGCGATGATAATTTGTGGAATTACAAGTTCACATGGAACCCGAGAAACGTTGTGGTAGCCGGTCAGGGAGGGATTGCAAAGTTCATCCAGGAAGGAAAGTACAAGTACATCCCATACCACAAGCTTTTCAGAAGGACCGAGTTTTTGTCCATCGAAGGATACGGCAAATTCGAGGCCTATGCCAACCGGGATTCCCTGAATTACAGAGAGGTGTACGGCCTGGAAGACGCCTTGACGCTCTTCAGGGGAACCATCCGAAGGGTAGGATTTTCTCGTGCCTGGAACATATTCGTGCAATTGGGAATGACCGATGACAGTTATGTCATGCAAGGTTCAGAAGACATGACCTACAGGGATTTCACCAACTCCTTTCTGACCTACAAGCCCCATGACTCCGTGGAGCTCAAGCTTCGTCACTACCTGAAGATCGATCAGGATGACGTGATCTGGGACAAGCTTCTCGAACTGGATCTGTTCAACGACAAGAAAAAGGTCGGTCTCAAAGATGCGACCCCTGCGCAAATTCTTCAAAAGATTCTCATGGACAGCTGGTCGCTCAAGAAGGATGACAAGGACATGATCGTCATGTATCACAAGTTTGGCTTTGAAAAGGAGGGCAGGAAGAGACAGATTGAATCGAGCATGGTTGTTGTCGGCGAGGACCAGACTTACACCGCCATGGCGAAGACCGTTGGGCTGCCGGTAGCCATGGCCTGTTTGCAGATCCTCAATGGTCGCGTGCACACTCCGGGCGTTCAGTTGCCTTTGAAGAAAGAGATGTACCAGGACGTTCTCACGGAGCTCGAAAGACACGGGGTTCGTTTTGTAGAGAAGGAAGTGGAATACCTGGGCTACAATCCCTATAATTTGGGAGCCTGAGACTCACATCTTCAGATAGAAATCTTTCACCAGATCCACATATTCCTGGGTGTAGACGTGCCTGGATGTTTCAACGATGAGTTCTGAGAGATCGGGGCTGGCTTTTTCCCGCTGGAATTGTATGAGACTCCTTTTTACCGGACTTGACGGACTTCCCTTGACACGGGTTATGCGGTTCGGATAGAGGCTATTTTTTTTACCTGCTGCAGTGAATATCTCTTCCTGATCCATGGGAATGATGAAGGCGCAGGTACCCTCCGGGTTCAATAGTCGTGAGGTGCATTTGAGCAAAGTCTCAAAATCGAGTTGCTCAGTCTGCCTGGCGAGGTTTCGCTTTTCACCCTTAGCCTGATAGCTGTTGTTGAAAAACGGGGGATTGCAGACGATCAGGTCATACCCTTCATCCATTTCCAATGCAAATTCCTGAAGGGATGCGTGATAGCAGAAAAGGCGATCCGACCACGGGCTATTCTCGAAATTTTCCACGGCTTGCTCAAAGGCCCCGGATTCGATTTCAAGAGCATCAATAATCTCACTGTCGCATCTCTGAGCGATTTGCAGGGCGATCAGCCCCGTGCCGGTACCGATATCGAGCACCGAATCGACCTTGTCCGGAATCCGAACCCAGGCCCCCAGCAGAACCCCGTCTGTTCCCACTTTCATGGCACTCTTGCCCTGGGCTACATTGAATTGTTTGAAGCGAAACGGGGATTCGGGCATTGGAATGGATTCTTTCTATTTGTTCATTTCGATGAGTCCATCAGGAGTTTCAACGAGTACCTCGCGCCTTTTTCTGTCTATCTTTTTTACAAAATCATCCACCATCGGAACCAAAATCTCATCTTCTCCGTCAGAGACAATGAACAGGGCCTGAGCCGTACTGTCGTTTATCGACTCTATGGTTCCGATCTTTCCGTGGTTCACATCCACCAGCGAAAACCCGATGACTTCGTGAAAATAGAATTTTTCACCGCTCAGTTTCGGCAGAAGCTCAAGTGGGAGATAGACCTCCTTTTTCAAAATGGCATCTGCGTCCTGCTCCGTTTTCACATCCTCAAACCGGACGCGAAGCTCGCTTCCTCTCTGAAAGGAGCTCTTTTCGATGAAAAACGGAAGCAGATCCTTGCCCATCTCTAAAAACACGGCCTCCAGATTCTCGTAGATCTCGGGCTCATCCGTATCGAGTTTGATGATCACCTCCCCCTTAAAGCTGTACTTTTTGGTTACCCTGCCGAGATAGAAACATTCCGATTTTTTCATGGCCCTGTTCATAATGCCTCAAATTGGCTGCTGATGCTTCAAATATAAAATGAAAAAACCTGATATGAAGATATCAGGTTTTCAAATTGTGTGAATTCGCAAGAATTATTTTTCCTCTTTCTTGGCTTCTTCAGCCGCTTCATCTATGGTTTGAGGAGTATCGTCTTCTACAGGCTCTTCTGCTTTCGCTTCTGCCTCAGCAGCTGCTTTGGCATCCGCTTCAGCGCGAATTGCCTCATTTTCGGCTTCATTTGCTACAGCCTGGCGTTTCTCACTGATTTCTTTTTCAGCTTCCAGCTGTTTCGCAATCTCCTGTTCTTTTGCTTTCGCAAGTGAATTTGCCTTGGCTTCGATCTTTGAATTCTTCTCATCCAACCAAGCCTGGAACTTCGCTTCAGCCTGCTCCTCCGTAAGGGCGCCTTTTTTAACACCTCCGAGGAGATGATTTTTCAACAAGGCTCCTTTGTATGAAAGGATGGCTCTTGCCGTGTCGGTAGGCTGGGCTCCATTTTGCAACCACTGCACCGCAGCGTCGATGTCGAGCTCAATGCTCGCCGGGTTGACGTTCGGGTTGTAGGTTCCCAATTTCTCCAAAGATCTTCCGTCTCGCTTTGATCTTGAGTCTGCGGCTACCACCCAATAGAACGGCTTGCCTTTTTTACCATGTCTTTGTAATCTGATTTTTACTGGCATCTCTTTAATTTTTAAGGTACTCGACCTTGGTTATTAATATTAAACTACTTTCACGAAGTAGGCCGCAAAAGTAATCATAATTTTTGAATTTTGACATATGGAGGATTCACTAAATTGTTGTTGATAAAAATTGACCCACAAGACTGGGGCAATTCGATGAAATCTCTATTTTTAACCTTCAATATTCTCTCCGAAAACAGGACCTCATGTATTTGATCTTCGACACTGAAACTACGGGATTGCCCAAGAATTGGAACGCTCCAATCACCGATACTGACAATTGGCCCCGATGTGTTCAGATCGCCTGGCAATTGCACGACAGCATGGGAGAGCTGGTGGAGCATCAGGATTACCTGATTCAGCCTGACGGATTCAACATCCCCTACGACGCGGAGCAGGTTCACGGGATTTCAACCGAACTTGCGAAGCAGGAAGGGGAGAAGCTCGAAATCGTTCTCAATAGATTCAATGAGGCTTTGTCGAAAGCAACTCATTTGGTGGGGCAGAATCTGGGCTTTGACCTCAATATCATGGGCTCCGAGTTCTATCGGGCAGGAATCGAAACGGTGTTGGACGCAAAACCGGTTCTCGACACGTGTACGGAAAAGACGGCAGAACTGTGTCAGATTCCCGGGGGCAGATACGGGAAGTTCAAACTTCCCACCCTCACGGAATTGCACCAGGAGCTGTTTGGGGAGGCTTTTGTAGAGGCGCACAATGCCACTGCAGACGTAGAGGCAACCACCCGGTGTTTTTTGGAGTTGATCCGGCGCGGAAACTATTCTGCGGAAGAGCTGTTGGCGGAACCCGGATATATCGAAGATTTCAAACAGAACAATACAAAGCCGATAGGCCTTGTCGGACTGGATCATGACAACCTGAAGGCAGAGAGCAAAAAGCTCAAGAAAAAGCAACAGAAGAAGGAAGCTCCGCAGCCCGGGGTAGGAGACGGCAGCTCGCCTGATCTCGCAAAAGCGTCATTTTCCCATTTGCACAATCACAGCCAGTATTCCATTTTACAGTCGACCACCAGTGCCTCTGACCTGGTCAGGGCCGCGGCCGAACGAAAAATGCCAGCTGTCGCATTGACCGATACGGGGAATATGATGGGGGCATTTGTTTTCGTAAGCGAAGCCCTGGCACATAACAAGAGGGGAGAGCACCAGATCAAGCCTATTTTGGGTTGCGAGTTTTACGTGTGCGAGAATATGAGGGACCGTTCGGTCAAGGACAACGGTCGGCAGGTTGTGTTGTTGGCCAAGAATAAAAACGGGTACCACAACCTGGCCAAAATGGCATCTCTTGCCTACATCGAGGGCTTCTATTACGTTCCGCGAATCGACAAGAATTTGATCAGGGAATACAAAGAGGACGTTATCGTGCTCAGTGGAGGCATCTACGGAGAGATCGCTCACCTTATTCTGAATGTCGGGGAGAGGCAGGCTGAGGAGGCTCTACTTTGGTGGAAAGAGGAATTCGGATCCGATTTCTACCTCGAGCTCAATGACCACAAACAGGAAAATGAGGCGCACGTCAACGAGGTTCTGATTCGATTGTCAAAGAAGCATGGAGTGAAGCTTGTGGCAACCAATAACAGCTTCTACCTCAACAAAGAAGACTCGCTCGCTCATGATATCTTGCTTTGCGTGAAGGACGGAGAGAAGCTGGCAACCCCAAAAGGCCGGGGTCGGGGATTCCGATACGGCCTTCCCAATGAGGAATACTATTTCAAGGATCAGGACGAAATGAAGGCTCTTTTCAGTCGAATCCCGGAAGCCATTCTCAATATACAGGAGATCGTAGACAAAGTAGAGATTTATGACCTGGCCAGGGAGGTCCTGCTTCCCAAATTTGAAATGCCCGAAGCCTTCTATGATCCAAAAGATGAGGAGGATGGCGGAAAGAGAGGCGAGAATAAATACCTGCGTCACCTTACCTATGAAGGAGCAAAAACGCGTTATCCGGATCTTACTGATGATATCCGGGAAAGGCTCGACTTTGAATTGTCGATCATCGAAAATACAGGTTATCCGGGATATTTTTTGATTGTCGAAGACTTTATAAAAGAAGCGAGGCGCATGGGAGTGTCGGTAGGACCGGGCCGTGGTTCTGCAGCCGGTTCGGCAGTCGCCTATTGCCTGGGCATAACCAACATAGACCCGATCAAGTACGATCTCCTTTTTGAGCGTTTCCTGAACCCGGACCGGGTTTCTTTGCCGGATATAGACATCGATTTTGACGACGAGGGGCGGCAGAAGGTGATCGATTACGTGATTGACAAGTACGGTTCCAACCAGGTGGCACAGATTATCACCTATGGCACCATGGCAGCCAAATCTTCGATTCGGGACACGGCGCGGGTGCTTGACCTGCCCTTGTCGGAGGCGGATCGCATCGCCAAGCTGATTCCGGGACTTAAACTGGGCCATATCTTCGGGACGGATGAAAAGAGCCTTTCCAGGGTCAAGGGATTGAGAAGCGAGGAATTTGAGAATGTTGAGACGCTCAGGTCGATCTCTGAGGGGGAGGGCCCCGAAGCGGAAACCATCAACCAGGCACGTCTTTTGGAAGGTTCTGTTCGAAATACCGGGACGCATGCCTGCGGGGTGATCATCACACCGGAGGACATAACCAACCTGATCCCGGTGGCCACGGCCAAAGGAACTGATATGTACGTCACCCAGTTTGACAACGGGGTGGTCGAAAACGCGGGTTTGCTCAAGATGGATTTTCTGGGGCTCAAGACCCTGACCCTGATCAAGGATACGGTCAAGATCGTAATGGCCCTTCACGGAAAGGAGCTTGAGCCCGATGAGTTTCCCCTGGATGATGAAAAGACCTACGAACTTTTTCAAAGAGGTGAGACCATTGGCATATTCCAATACGAATCCCCGGGGATGCAGAAGCATCTTAAAGCGTTGAAGCCCACAGAATTCGCGGATCTCATCGCGATGAATGCGCTGTATCGTCCCGGTCCGATGGAGTACATCCCTTCCTTTGTGGATCGCAAACACGGTCGAGAGGAGATCAGCTATGATCTGCCTGAAATGGAAGAGTACCTGAAGGAGACCTATGGGATCACGGTGTACCAGGAGCAGGTGATGCTCTTGTCGCAAAAGCTGGCGAATTTCACCAAGGGCCAGGCCGATATGCTGAGAAAGGCCATGGGCAAAAAGATCTTCGCCCTGTTGGAAAAACTCAAGCCGCTGTTCATCGACGGAGGCAAGAAAAACGGTCATCCCGAAGACGTTCTTGAAAAGATTTGGAAGGATTGGGAAGCCTTTGCGGCCTATGCCTTCAACAAGTCGCATTCGACCTGCTACGCCTTTATCGCTTATCAAACGGCATATCTCAAGGCACATTACCCGGCGGAGTACATGGCTTCCGTGTTGAGCAACAACATGAATGACATCAAACAGGTGTCCTTCTTCATGGAAGAATGCAAACGATCCGGAATACCGGTTCTCGGGCCCGACATCAATGAATCCTACTATAAGTTCTCAGTCAACAACGAGGGAGCGATCCGTTTCGGAATGGGTGCCATCAAAGGAGTAGGTGCGGGGGCAGTGAAAGCCATCGTAAATGAGAGAAAGGAAAACGGCAACTTCAGATCGATCTTTGACGTGACCAAAAGAGTAGATCTGCGGGCCGCCAATAAAAAAGCCTTTGAGGGGATGGTGCTGGCCGGTGCATTCGATTCCTTTTCGGATACCTCGAGGGCCCAGTATTTCGAGTTGGACGAAAGAGGGGTCAGCTTCATTGAGAAGGCAATCCGCTATGGAAACAAGTTCCAGGAGAGCAAAAATTCGGCACAGGTCTCTCTTTTTGGAGATGCGTCCGATGTCCAGCTCGATGAGCCTGTGATCCCAAAATGCGAACCGTGGAATGTCATGGAGGAGCTGTCGAAGGAAAAAGAGATGATCGGCATCTACATCTCAGGGCATCCGCTTGACGATTACAAAACCGAGATAAAGTATTTCTGCAATGCCCGGGTCGAGATTTTAAAAAACATGGACGCCCTGGAAGGAAAAGAGCTCTCCTTTGCCGGAATCATAACCGACGTGCAACATCGCATCAGCAAGAATGGGAAGCCCTGGGGCCTCTTCACCTTCGAAGATTACAGCGAGGCCTATGAGTTCAGGCTATTCAACGAAGATTATTTGAAATTCAGGCACTTCCTGATACCCAATACCTTTCTCTACTTGAAAACGGTATGCAGAAGGGCCTGGCAAAATGGAGACGTACGGGTACAGATCATCGTGATGCAGCAGCTCCAGGACGTTCTGGGCAAAATGGCCAAGAAGATCACGATCCAGATGCCCATTGAGCAAATCAACAGGGAAAGGGTTGAGCATATCCAAAAGATGTTTAAGAAACACAAGGGAAACCAGCACCTGAATTTCACCGTTTTTGACAAGAGTGAAAACCTGAAGTTGACCATGCCGAGCCGAACCTCGAAGATCAATATCTCCAAAGAGCTCCTGGACGAACTCTATGAGAACGAATGCAGTTTCAAGCTCAACTGATATTATTTGAGATAGGCAGAAAGCAGCCTGTGAAAATGATGAACGCCTTTTTCCCGTTTGGGTGAAAACCGGCCACCCCTGTAAAAGGATGAACGAATTCCCCGTTGAACGTTTTCCACGACGAACTCATCTTCTCGCTCCACTTTTTCCAAGTCGGTTCCGGCGCCCTTGCCCAGCTTGCCCGGATCGTAGACATAGCTCAGGAAGGAGACCTTGGTCCGGTTCAGATCCAGAGGGCGCACAATGTTCAGCGAGAGGCCCCAGGGGTAGAAGTTGAACATCATGTTCGGAAATACCCAATAGTAATAGGCAGCGACGTTTTTCCCTTCATCAATATGGCCTGCCGGTAGGTCAAAGACCTCGGTTCCCTGATCAGCATATCCGATCTGCAGGTTGCAATGCTCATAGATCTCGGTTGTATAGCTGCCATAGTCCAATACTTTATTCAGACCCTCGTGTACGAAAGGGACATGAAAACCTTCCAGGTAATTGTCGCAGTAAAGGGCCCAGTGAGCGTGCACGAGGTAGTCCTTGGAGAGGGATTCGTCGAATGCAAACTGCTCCAATGGAAGAAAACCGACTCGCTCATTCATGATGTCGAGTACTTCCTGGAAATCAAAGGCTGGATTCAATCCGGCAAAGAGCCAGGGACCCCATTTTCGCAAGGGGAAAGCATACAGGTCCTCGCAAGCTCGCGGGAACTCCTCTGCCTCCGCGAATTCGGGCATATGCTCAAACTTTCCATCAAGCCCAAACCTGCGACCGTGGTACATGCAGGTCAGCTTCTTGACTTTGCCCGCTCCCAGGCTTACAAGATTCGCACGGTGGGTGCATACGTTGCTCAGGCAGTGCAGCTCCCCGTCTTTGTCCCGGGTCAGCACCATGGGTTCTGTAAGGAAGCTGTCCAAAAGCACAAAGGGGTAGACCGATCCGGGCAATTTCACAAGGTTGTCGTCGCCTGCGAACTGCCAGGTCTTGAGAAAAATGCTTTCCCGTATGCGGTCGAACACCTCGGAATCCCGATAGAAGGCTGCGGGGAGGGTTTCCGCTTTGCGAATATCCGAATCGACATGAAATTTTTCACCCATAAGACATCCTGATTTATTTGTCGTATAATTGTGATTAAATGTATGAATTTTCTGCATGATCAAACTCAATTTCCATGTCGGATAAGCAGCAGGTAGGATTAATTACCGCGACTTCACTTGTTGTCGGAAACATGATCGGAGCGGCTATCTACGTTCTACCGGCTACCCTTGCCGGTTATGGCAGCATCAGCATCCTGGCCTGGGTGCTCACGGCTCTGGGATCCCTTGCTTTGGCAAAGATTTTTGGAAATTTCAGCAAGATAATCGTTCAGAAAAGTGGCGGGCCCTATATCTATACCAAAGAGGGTTTCGGCGATTTCATAGCCTTTCTCATGGCCTGGGGGTACTGGATTTCCATATGGGTGGGCAACGCGGCAATTGCCATTGGTGTGATAAGCGCGCTCAGTTTTTTCATTCCGGTTTTGGAGACTAATGCCTTGTATTCCGTAATGACCGGTCTTGGGTTGATTTGGCTGCTTACCTGGATAAACTCTCGAGGTATTATAACTTCAGGTCGCATACAAGTCATTACAACCTTGTTCAAGATACTTCCCCTGCTGGGGTTCATCGTTCTGGGCATCTTTTATTTTGACACCTCGAATTTCCCCGAATTCAACCTGACCGGGGAGAGTGATCTGGAAACGGTTGCAGTTGTGGCAACACTCACGTTATATGCTTTCCTGGGGGTGGAGTGCGCGACGATTCCGGCTGAGAACATCAAGGATCCGGAGAATACTGTTCCACGGGCGACCCTTTTGGGAACTGTGATCACGACCTTGATCTATATTTCTGCCACAGTAGTCTTATTCGGACTGATTCCCGCAGAATCCCTGAAGAATTCACCGGCTCCCTTTGCTGAGGCTTCGAACCTCATCGGAGGACAGTACTCGGGATATATTGTAGCAGCCGGCGCTGCGATTGCAGCTCTTGGAGCGCTCAACGGCTGGATACTGATTTCCGGTCAGATCCCGATGGCAGCGGCGCGTGACAGATTGTTTCCCAGGGTATTCAAAAAAGAAAACAGCAGGCAAACTCCGGCTTTGGGCATTGCGATCGGAAGCGTATTGACCAGCGTGGTGATGCTCATGAATTTTTCGGAGAGCCTGGTCAGTCAGTTCAAGTTTATGATCCTGCTATCGACCCTGACGGCCCTTGTGCCGTATTTGTTTACTTCGGCTTCTTACGCCCTTGTGATCATCGAGAAAAGAGTTGGAACACCCAAACTGATCAGGAACCTGGTACTGGCGGCTCTCGGTTTTTCTTATTCCCTATGGACCATTTACGGTTCGGGCAATGACACGGTTTTCTATGGATTTCTGCTTTTGCTCGCGGGAATTCCATTTTACATACTGATGAAGTACAATCAAAAGAGAGATCAATGAAATTCACGCACCATTCCGAGTATTTGCCCATGGAATCGGTTCTTGTAAAAAAAGCCGAATATGCCTTCAGGTCTCAGGCCTTTTTGGAAGAGCAATGGAAGGAGCTCAACTATCTGAGCCCTCCGGATTTTAAGGCTTCAAAGGGCGAATTTCAAGGTTTTGAGTCCTGGTTGAATGCGAATGTGCCGGAAGTGCTCACGTTTCCGGCCGCAGAGGGGGTGACCATTGATTCCATCTACTGCAGGGACGCGTCCATAGCGACAGATTTTGGAATGATCATCTGTCGGATGGGAAAGCAAGCGAGGATGCCCGAGCCCGAGGCCCAGGCCGAATATTACAAAGAGCACAGCATCCCCATTTTGGGTCGGATCGAAGCTCCCGGAACCCTGGAGGGAGGAGATGTGGCCTGGCTTGACACCCAGACTCTGGCCGTTGGGAGGACCTACCGTACCAATGCCGAGGGGATTGCCCAACTGAAGGCTCTGCTTGAACCCCGGGGCATTCAAGTTCTTGTCGCTGATTTGCCGCATTACAGGGGTAAGGACGATGTTTTCCACCTGATGTCCATATTGAGTCCTGTTGACAAGAATCTTGCAGTTGTCTATTCCCCGTTGATGCCCATAGCCTTCCGGGAGGAATTGATTTCGAGAGGCTACGAGCTTATCGAAGTGCCTGAAGCCGAGTTTGATTCGATGGGGTGCAATGTTTTGGCCGTGGGACCTCGGCTATGTCTTATGGTGGCGGGCAACCCTGTCACCCAGGAGCGAATGATAGAGGCCGGGTGTGCAGTTCATCTCTACAAGGGCGAGAATATAAGCATCCCCGGCGGGGGAGGACCCACCTGTCTGACAAGACCCCTAAAAAGACGCTGCTGAATACTTGGGACTGGGGAATATATTTGTAATTTTAGACGCATTAAAACCGTTTGATGAACATCCATTTCATTTCTATAGGCGGAAGCGCCATGCACAATCTGGCACTGGCTCTCCAGGCAAAAGGCGATCACATCACGGGCAGTGATGACGCCATTTTCGAACCCTCCCGATCCCGCTTGGAAAAAGCAGGACTGCTCCCTGCCGAAATGGGTTGGTTCCCTGAGAAGATAGATTCCAGCCTGGACGCGATAATCCTGGGGATGCACGCCAAAGCAGACAATCCCGAACTTCTCAAAGCCCAGGAGCTCGGGCTGACGATTTACTCCTATCCGGAGTTTTTATACGAGCATGCCAAAAACAAAACGCGCGTCGTCATAGGGGGCTCACATGGCAAAACAACAATTACCTCCATGATCCTGCACGTGCTCAAATACCATCAGATCGAGGTCGACTTCATGGTCGGGGCCCAGCTGGAAGGATTTGATCGCATGGTGCATCTGACCGCAGAGAATGAGATCATCGTTTTGGAAGGAGATGAATATCTTTCATCTCCGATAGATCTCAGACCCAAGTTTCACCTGTATCGTGCGAATATCGCATTGATCAGTGGAATTGCCTGGGACCACATCAACGTTTTTCCGACTTATGAGAACTATGTGGGTCAGTTCAGCGCATTCCTGGACACCATGGTCAAAGGGGGCACCATCGTATACAACGAGGAGGACCCCGAAGTAAAACGCGTGGTTGAACAAAGCACAAACCAGGTAAAAAAATACCCCTATGGCACTCCTGATTTTCGAATAGAAGATGGGATGACCTTACTCGAGACACCGGAAGGGGAGATTCCTTTGGAGGTCTTTGGTCAGCACAACCTGCAGAACCTGGAAGGGGCGCGTGCCATTTGCTTTCATCTGGGTGTCGGTGAAGAAGAGTTTTATGAAGCCATCGCAGACTTCAAGGGGGCGAGCAAAAGACTCGAAAAGATCGGGGAGAACGAATCAACGGTAATCTACAAGGACTTCGCCCATTCACCTTCAAAAGTGGAGGCAACGACCCGTGCCGTCAAGGAGCAATACCCCGACAGGACCTTGTTGGCCTGCCTGGAGCTTCACACCTACAGCAGCCTCAACCAGAATTTTTTAAAAGAGTACAAGGGAACCTTGGATCCTGCGGATGAGGCCCTGGTTTTCTATTCGCCGCATGCGGTAGAGATAAAACGACTCGAAGAGATCGGCAAAGAAGAGATAGAAAGGGCTTTTGAAAGGAAGGACCTTCTGATTTACACGGAGCCCGCTTCGTTTAAATCGTTCTTGTTTTCCCAGGATTTGAAGGACAAAGTGGTCCTTTTGATGAGTTCGGGAAATTATGGGGGACTTGATTTTGATGAGGTCAAAAGTCTGCTGTAGAAATACATGCTGACAGATCTTGAAAATCCTAGTCCTTGTATCCGAATCGACGTAATTCCCGGTTGCTGCTGCGCCAGTTTTTGTTGACCTTGACGTAGAGTTCAAGAAAAACCTTCTTGCCAAAGAATTTCTCGAGATCCTTGCGTGCCTCGGTACCCACCTTTTTAAGCGAGGAGCCCTTGTGCCCGATGATAATGCCTTTTTGCGTATCTCTCTCCACCATGATGACGGATCTGATCCGGATGATGTTTTCCTCTTCTTTGAAAGATTCGGTTTCGATTTCAACGGCGTAAGGCACTTCCTTTTTGTAAAGCATTAGAATCTTCTCCCGAATGGTTTCGTTGACAAAGAAACGCTCCGGTTTGTCGGTGAGCTGGTCCTTCGGAAAATAGGGTGGGCTCTCCGGGAGGAGTCGAACGATCTCCTCCTTGAGTTCACGAACATTGAAGTTTTCCAATGCCGAAATGGGGTAGATAAGGGCATTCGGAACTTTTTTGTTCCAAAATTCCATTTGCTCCTCCAGAATGGACTGCTCCGAGGTGTCTATTTTGTTGAGAACCAGAATGACCGGGATGTCTGCGTTTCGGATCTTGTCGAAAAAGCTTTCATCCTTCAGGTCTTTTTCGCCGATCTCCACCATGTAGAGAAGAATGTCAGCATCTTCAAATGCGGTCTTGACAAAATCCATCATGGACGACTGGAGTTCGTAGGCGGGCTTGATGATTCCGGGAGTGTCGGAAAACACGATCTGGTAATCTTCTTCGTTGACGATACCCAAAATTCGATGCCGGGTGGTCTGGGCCTTGGAGGTGATAATAGAGAGTCTCTCCCCCACCAGGGCATTCATCAAAGTGGATTTGCCCACATTTGGGTTGCCGATGATATTGACGAAGCCTGATTTATGGGCCATGTTCTTTTTTTACAAAGGTAAGATCTTTGATTCACATTATATGCCGGCGAGTCCCATGAAGAGGTAAATTGCAGTTGTGATAAGGCCTCCAATCAGGGCGTATGGCAGTTGAGTCCGAACGTGATCGATGTGATCGCTTGCCGAGGCCATGGAGGATATGATCGAGGTGTCGGATATGGGTGAACAGTGATCTCCAAAAATCCCTCCTCCTAATGTTGCTGCGATGACGAGAGTCAAATCTGCATGGTGCACTTCGGCCATCGGAATAGAGATCGCCAGCATGATCGCAAAGGTACCCCACGAAGTTCCTGTTGAGAAGGCGATGAAGGAGCTGATCACAAATACGATGGCAGGCAGGAACTGTGGGGAGAGCCATTCTTTTGACCAATTCGCCACATAAACACCCGTTCCGAGCTGATTGCATGCATCACCGATGGCAAAGGCCAGGAGCATCAGCAGGGCAAGGGGCATCAGCTCGCTGATCCCTTTCAGTGTTAGATCGACCATTTCTTTCAATTTCATGATCCCCTGAGACCGGTATAGAATCATGGCAACCACAATTGAGGCTATGACTGCATAAAGAACTGAGGAAGAGCCGGACCCCTTTCCAATGGCTTGAGAGAGATGATTGGCAAATGAGGTTGAGCTTTCGACCTTGTCCCATCCGGTGTAGGCGAGATTGATTGGCATCATTGCGACCATGGTTAACAAAGGAATTACCATATTATAGGCCTTGGCCTTGATCCCCTCCTTGGGTTTGTACGAGGTGATTACGTCCGAAATCATGGGTTTTGATCCTTCGTTCATGAGTTTGCCAGTGGTTTGTGTCCTTAATTCTGCCTTCTTCATGGACCCGATGTCTTTTCCTGATAGGATCACCGTGGCCAGAATGATCAGGGCCAATATGGGATAGAAGTTATATGCAATCGATGAAAGCAGCATCGTAAAGGGGTTCTCTATGTTCTGTGTAAGGAGCAGGCCCATTATGAAGGCACCCCAGGCATTGAAGGGGATGAGAATCGACGTAGGGGCCGAGCTTGAGTCGGCGATGTAGGCCAGCTTTTCCCTCGGGATCCTCATTTTGTCAAATACCGGGCGGTAAAGGGTTCCGACAGTCAGGGAGCTGATGCTGGTCTCAACAAATAGCACGATTCCCGTGAGCATGGCAAGCAGCTGCACCATGACGCGGCTGTATCCCGCCTGCTTTTTCTCAAAGTATTGGATGAGGTTATTCAGCCGATTGATAAAACCTTCCACCCCTCTTGAGTACTGGATGAATAGCAGAAGGGCCCCGACAAGGGCGCTGAACATGATGGTTCGCGTATTTCCTTCCGATTTGAAAACGTTGACCATCCCCTCTATGGTGGCAAGGCTCCCTTGCAGGACATTCCAGTCGCTCATGATGAGCCAGGAAAACCAGATCCCAAAGACCAGGGCAATGTAAACTTGTTTCGTTTTAAGGGCCAGGATGATTGCTATTACGGGAGGAAGGACAGATAGAAAGCCGTAGTCACTCATTTGAAGATCTAAGTTGATTTCAGATTAAGAATTCTCTAAGATAGGAAAAGAATGTTTCCGATCATGATCCGGTGAAAAAAGGCCATTAAAAAATGGCTGTGAGATTTAATCGAGGAGGATTGACTCGCACGTGCAGTATGAGCAGGATTAACTCCCTTCGGTCGTTGAACCTCAATGACTGGCTTTACTAGGAAAAGCCTCCACTCGTACCTCGTGCTTTGTCTTTTTTCATGGGTCCACTCTCTGAAAACTTCGCTTTCATTCTTGGCCCCATGAAAAAAGTCTTCTAATTTTTCAATTAAAAGGCTTTTCCTAGTAGCGGGAGCAGGATTGCCTCGCACGCTCGGCGGACCTGAAAAGGGAAGCTTTACAAAGAAAAAGCCAGCTGGCAATGCTCCGCATTACCTCTGTTTTTTTAATTTCTTCACATTTCGAAAGCAAGCTTTCAATGTTCCGAAATAAAAAAACCAGCTGAAGTTCAGCTGGCTTTCTTTGTAGCGGGAGCAGGACTCGAACCTGCGACCTTTGGGTTATGAGCCCAACGAGCTACCTACTGCTCTATCCCGCGATGTGGGTGCAAATATACACAATAATTAGGGATTTAAACAAGTGCATTTGAACGAAAAAAAAGCCAGTCTTTATTAAAGGCTGGCTTTCAGTAGAATATCTTGTAAGGGCGCATCACCCATTCATCGACATGAGGAATTCTTCGTTGTTGTTGGTGAATTTGATCTTGTCATTCACAAACTCCATCGCTTCGATCGGGTTCATATCGGCCAGGTATTTTCTCAATACCCATACGCGCTGTCTGACTTTCTCCTCATGCAGCAGATCGTCGCGTCGCGTACTCGATTTGACCAGGTCGATTGCTGGATAAATTCTTCTGTTTGCGATGTTTCTGTCGAGTTGGAGCTCCATGTTGCCTGTACCCTTGAATTCTTCAAAAATCACCTCATCCATTTTTGATCCGGTGTCGGTCAGGGCCGTAGCAATGATAGAAAGAGACCCTCCGTTCTCAATGTTTCTCGCTGCCCCAAAGAATCTTTTCGGTTTGTGCAGCGCATTGGCATCAATACCTCCTGAGAGGATCTTGCCAGAAGCCGGTGCCACGGTGTTATAAGCTCGGGCAAGTCGTGTAATGGAATCCAAAAGGATCACCACATCATGTCCGCACTCGACAAGTCTTTTGGCTTTTTCCAAGACGATATTCGCCACACGCACATGCTTTTCTGCAGATTCGTCGAATGTAGAGGCGATAACCTCGCCTTTTACATTTCGCTGCATATCGGTTACCTCCTCCGGGCGCTCATCGATCAACAATACGATCTGGTAGACTTCAGGGTGATTGGCAGCAATGGAATTCGCGATATCCTTCAACAGGATTGTCTTACCGGTCTTCGGTTGAGCGACGATCATGCCGCGCTGCCCCTTGCCTAAGGGTGAAAAAAGGTCTATGATCCGAGTCGAGATATTGCTTCTTTTCTCTGCCAAATTGAATTTTTCTTGCGGAAACAGGGGGGTTAGATGCTCGAATGCCACTCGATCTCGAACGATGCTCGGATTCAAACCATTGATCAGGATGACCCGAATCAGAGGAAAGTACTTTTCACCTTCTTTTGGAGGTCTGACTTTTCCTTTTACCGTATCTCCGGTTTTCAAACCAAATAATTTGATTTGAGACTGTGAGACATAGATGTCATCAGGAGAGGACAAGTAATTATAGTCGGATGAACGCAAAAATCCGTACCCATCCGGCATGATCTCCAAAACGCCTTCGCTTTCGATTATCCCGTCGAATTCAAAGTCAGGATCGCGATATTTCCCGCCCTTTTTATTGGGATCAGGCCTTTTATTGGGATCAGGTCTTTTATTGGGATCGGTTCTTTTGTTCGAATCCGTCTTATTAACGGGTTCGTTTTTCTGCTTCCCCTGGGTTTTCTGATCTTTCTGATCCTTTTGCCCGTGTTGACTTTTTGATTGTTGATGGGACTTTTGCTCTCCTCTGGAATCCGGTTGTACAGATTTTTTCTGAGGCTGATCCGATCTTCGCTGAGAATGATCAGGTCGATCCTGGTTTCTTTTTTGTTTTGGCGAGCGCGGTTTTTGATCCGGCTTGTCCTGAGTTTTTGGTCCTTGTTCCTGTTGTTCTTCTTTGGGGGCGCTAGCCTCCTGAGGAACTGATTTCGTTTCCTGTTTCTCAGGTGATGTCAGGGCTGCCTCTTGAAAAGGAGCTGCCTGCTCACCATCTTGTTCAGATTTTGAAATTCTTTTTCGTTTGGATTTTTGAACCGGGCCCGCTATTTCTTTGACTTGCTTCGGGTTTGAAGCTTGAACGTCAAGGATTTGATAGACCAGGTCCAGTTTTTTTAATTGACGAAACTTTGGAACTTCGATCTTTTGAGCAATCTCTTGCAACTCCAAAAGTTTCATCTGTTTGAGTTCGTCGATATCAAACATCATATATATAAGGTGTGTTTTAACACTCGGAATCTCCATTTATGGAGAGTGAATGTGTGAAATAAGATTTCGATAATATATTGGGTATCGTAAAAGAAGTAATTTTACAATATAATTCGTAAATATTGTGGCAATAATACGAAATAAAATTAATATTGAAAGTTTATTTGTTAAAAAGATTGATGTATTTTTGCGCTTGATTTGAGAAGATGCTGCAAAGAATTCAAACCATATATTTACTGATTGCCCTTCTGCTGTCAACCCTGTTGGCGCTCCGTGTTCCATTTTGGGCTACGGATGAGGGAGCGGGATTGTTCCTTATGGATTTTTTCCATTTGGATAATTTGTTGTTCTCAGCGATTCCCGTATTGTTTTTCCTGTCTGCTCTATTATCTTTGGTGGGAATTATGATGTTCAGACAAAGATTGAAACAAGTACTATGCAATAGGATCAATATTGCAATCAACTTTTTATTGTTAGGAATTATTGTTTACGGACTGCTAAGCTTACCTGGAGAAAACCAGTTTTCTGAGAAGGGTATTGGGGTTTTCATTCCAATTGCGGTAATTGTTTTCGTGGCTATGGCCAATAAAGCAATACTGCGGGATGAAAAACTTGTAAAATCTGTGGATCGTTTGCGATAGTACTAATACCTTAGTTATAGTGTGTGAAGGCTGTCCGGTACCAATCCGGACGGCCTTTTTTTATGCTAATTCGCTTCTAACGGTTTTCAGGTAATTTCAAAAATCCCAAGTTCCTCTATTGTGAGAATTGCAAGTGCGACATATATTTGTCATGTAATTGTTCACGTAACATTACTGCTATGAGAAAAGCAGCCTTTAATTAAAAAGGCATTTAAGGGGGGAAAGGAGAGAAGAAGTTTTTGAATTTGAAAAGTACTTCTCTCCTTTATAAAACTCTCGAGGAAAAATTGCTATGATTTCCTGAATTGACATTTTGAAAATTAATTTCTCGGATGAGATGGATTGAGTTCTCCTACGCGGAGGTTCATGAAAGACATATCTTCTTTAAGAAGAAGAAAAATTAGGGGGAGAAAGGAGAGAAGTGAAGCGCAATGTTTTGTCATTCTATTTTGAACAAATTGCTTCTCTCCTTACTATTTTCAAAAGTGGGAAAATTGCTAAGATTCCAAAAACTGACATGACGACAAAATAATCCTCTTGGATTCAAAGACAGGGGAGAAAGGAGAGAAGTGAAGCCAATTGTTATCTAACGCTTTCAATGCAACAAAAGCTTCTCTCCTTACTATAAATCAGCCAAGTGGCATAAGACAGGGGAGAAAGGAGAGAAGTGAAGCTAATTGTTATCTAACGCTTTCAATGCAATAAAAGCTTCTCTCCTTACTATAAATCAGCCAAGTGGCAAAAGACAGGGGAGAAAGGAGAGAAGTGAAGCCAATTGTTATCTAACGCTTTCAATGCAACAAAAGCTTCTCTCCTTACTATAAAAAAAATACTCAAACTTTTTGGGTTTGAGTATTTCTTAAGAAGCATCACTGCAATGATCCTTCTTTAAAAGGGGAAAAAGGAAAAGGGAGAGGAAGAGAAGCGAAGCATCAATTTATTCAATCAAAAAACTTCTCTTCCACTATAATTGATTAAGTAAATTTCAATGTGAACGAAGGTGCAAGATAAAGTAAAAAATCTTCGAATCAAAGATTTTTTTTCACTTAGTTCATTTCGAATAACATAAAAAATTAGTAAAGAGTTAGTTAAATACAAAAACATCAACCAATATAAGAGATAGCGCACTGTAAATTCAATAATAATAAGTTTTTATATATTTGTCACCCATGTAGTGGTTTTCAGGTATAAAACTCACGGTTTTCGGGGAGATTTAAAATTCACCGGAATCCGCTATTGTTTTATATCTGTTTTGCCGATACATTTGATCTATTAGCTTATTTCAGCTCAATAGCATACATATACAAACAAATCTAAAAATTTATTATTATGAAAAATTTTACTCTTGCGCTTGGCTTGTTACTCGTCATGGCATCTTTCACGACGAACCTAACAGGCACATCTTCAGTAGTTTTGTCAGATTATGAGGGGACGCTTCTCGAATCGGCCCCAATCCTTGAAAACAATAATGGGGATGTAACTGTGACATTCACAGTTGATGAAAATGTAATTGTTTCGTCTTCGTTGATCGGATCTTCCAACGAGATTTTTCTAGTGGAAAACGGGGACTCGCAACAATCCAAAACAGTAACTCTCGGTCTTCAACCCGTAGATGGAAAAGTTGAAACCGCTTTTAACAACATCTATGAGAGCAACTACGACGTTGCGGCCATGGATGCCCTGATGACCGCCAAAAACCCTGACAGGAAACCAAGAGGTGCCATCATTTGGGAATAATTACAGTCAGGCAATAAAAACAGGTTTAAAACGTTTGTTTTTATAAACTAAAAAGAAGATCCGGAAAATTAGTTTTTTTCGGATTTTTTTTATCAAATAACTTTTATCAGGACAGTCATGGAAGACAAGATCACTGTGCACATTGCAGATGACCACCAGATTCTTATAGATGGGGTCAAGGCCGTTCTGAACCTGGAGCCCAAAATTGAAGTAACCGGCTTTTCACTGAATGGCAATGAGGTGGTTGAATGGTTCAAAGAGAATCAAGCGGATGTTTTGGTTCTTGATATCAACATGCCTGAGCTGGATGGCATCCAGGTCCTGAAAAAGTTAAAGGACGAGAAGAATAAGCCTGAGATAATCGTTCTTTCCAGTTACGATGACGTCAAGCTGGTGAAGGAAGTCCTTCAGATGGGGGCCAAGGGATTTGTTCCAAAAAAATCGGCTGGGGAGCATATCGTGAACGCCGTTTACAAAGTTGCCGAGGGCAATCAGTACTTTACCGATGACATCAAAGAAAAAATGATGCAAACCCTGTTGACAGGGCAGGTGAAGAACGAGGGCAGCCAGGACGGTGTTCTGATCAGTTCGCTTACCAAGCGTGAGGTCCAGGTGCTCAAACTCGTGGCGCAACAGTACAGCACCAGAGAGATCGGCGATGAGCTTCACATCAGCGAGAGCACGGTCGAAACGCATCGGAAGAATCTAATGAAAAAAGTAAAAGTGAAGAATAGCGTCGGTTTGGCTATATTTGCTTTGAAAAATGAGGTTATTTAATTCGAAAAGAGGGGCCTACAAGTTTCTCGCTACTCGCATAGCGACTGTTTTTTTGATGTTTTTCTTCTTGTGCTCGCCATCTTCGTTTGCACAAAATGACAATCAGAAGGAAAGGGCCTACCTCAATCTGAAGCTCAGTCAAATAGATTCCCTAATCAGTATTGGTCAATTTGAGAAGGCCAATAACATTATTCGAAACACCCAAAACACGTTTTCTTTTAAGAGGGACCTGGAAGGCAAGCTCGAGTTCGAGTTCCGCAAAGCGCAGATCATGTATGAAAAGGGCGAGAGTGAAGCGGCCATCGAAAAGCTGCTCACCGATTTTGACCAGTTGAAAACTCGACCTTTCGCTCCATTGAATGTATCCTACGCTTCATATCTGGCTAAAATCTTTGCAAACAATCAGAACCTGAGTAAAGCAATTTCCTACAGCAAACTGGCACTGAACAAGTCATTGCTCATTAAGGATACCGTAAATACAACGATCTCCCTGATACGGATCGGAAGTTTCTACTATGCCAAAAAACAAACGGACAGCGCCGAATTCTATTTTAGAAAAGTGACCTATTACCCGGTGACCCCCAAAACTGAGGTTCGCATTGCCAATGCCTACAACAATCTCGGTGTAATAGCGCAAAACGAGAACAAATATGACCTGGCCAAAGGTCTTTACCTGAAAGCCAAGAGCGTCAAGGAAGCCCAAAAGGACACCGTTGGGATAGCCTATGCGATTGTAAATATGGGTAACGTTTATCACTACGAGGGCAATTTCAATACGGCCATTCACAATTATCAGGTAGCTCTTAATTCGCTCAAGAATCAAAGCTCAGAAAACGCGAGGGCTTTGGAAAGACTCATCTACGATAATCTTTCGGTTTCATATGACTCACTGGGTGATTATAAAAATGCTTACAGGTCAACTGCCAGATCTTATGAATTATATGAAGAGATAAACCGTGAGCACCTTGCAGAAAACCTGGCCGAAGTAGAGGCCAAATACAATCTGGCCCTGGAAGAACAGCGTACGGAAGAAGAAAAGAGCAAGGCTTTTCGGGCCCAGGTGCTTTTCTATGGGATGGCATTTATCACCCTGACCTTTTTGGTACTCGCTTTTATCTTCTACAAAAACTACAAGCTGAAAGAGCAGAACAAGCTTGAGCAGATCCATAACAACCTGCAGACCCGGATTATAAATGCGACAATAGATGCCAAGGAGAACGAAAGAAAATCAATCGCAGAGATTCTGCATGACAGCGTGAGTGCCCTGCTCTCATCTGCCAACCTGCACCTCCAGGCCTCGAGAAGTCAATTGAACGGGGTTGCACCCATCGAAATCACGAAAGCACAGGAAATAGTAAACGAAGCATCCGTCAAGATACGGGACCTTTCTCACGAGCTGATCTCATCGGTTTTGCTCAAGTTCGGCCTGGCATTTGCCGTTCACGATCTTTGCGAAAAGTATTCCAATTCGGAACTGGAATTCATCTCTGACGACAACGGGATCAAGCGATACAACCAGCAGTTTGAGATCAAGATCTACAGCATTATCGAAGAATTGATCAATAACATCATCAAGCATAGCAACGCCAGTAACGCTTCGATCAACCTGATTGAGAGAAATGGCGAGAAGCTCATCATTCAGATTATCGATGACGGTGACGGATTTGACACAACCAGGGCCAGGAGAAAAGATGGCCTTGGACTCAGCCACATCGACGCCCGAATCAAGATCATGAAAGGTGTGTTTAACATCAACTCTAAAGTTGGGGAAGGCACCAGCATTTTCATATCCGTTCCCATTCACCAGCCCGAGCTCGTCGAAGCCGTGTAAACTATCGACGCGGAAATTCGATTACTTCCAGATTTTTGATGTCTGAACCTTCAATTTCGAAGCGAAGCATGGTTCGAGCCTTGTGGAATCCATTTTTACCGGCAGCCCCCGGATTCATATGAAGCAAACGATTTTTTTTGTCGTACTGGACCTTTAAAATGTGCGAATGCCCGGAAATAAAAAGTTTCGGGGGATTCAGTTTCAATTGCTCTCTCACCCGGGGTTCATATCGTCCCGGATAGCCCCCAATATGGGTGATCCATACATCGACATCTTCAACATAGAAGCGTTCATCCAGGGGGTATAGATTCCGAATTTCCCTGCCGTCTATGTTTCCGTATACGGCTCTGACAACCGCAACCGATTCAATTTTTCGAATGACCTCAGGATCTCCTATGTCACCGGCGTGCCAGACCTCATCGGCCTGCTGACAGTAGTTGAGTATTTTCTCATCGACATACCCATGCGTGTCTGAGAGGAGCAGGATCTTTTGCGACAAATTCCGTGGATTAAATTGGTTATCTTTGCAAGGCACTAAAATAAGGGTTTTTGAGATATTTCATGGAACTTGGTTACAATGGCCAGGCCTATCACGGATGGCAGACTCAACCTGGTGACACAACCGTGCAGGAAACGGTTGAAAACGCTTTATCCACCTTGTTGCGAAACAATATCCAGGTTGTCGGTTGCGGCAGAACGGACGCAGGTGTTCACGCCTCCCAGTTTTTTCTGCACTTCGATCTTGAGAAGGAGTTGGGTGCCCAAAATGGTTTGAACAAAGACGAGCTCGTTTTTAAATTGAATTCCATTTTACCCGATGATATTGCGGTTTACGGGGTATTTGGTGTGAAAGACGACGTGCATGCCCGTTTTCATGCAATCAGCCGTAGCTATCAATACAAGATTTTTGAAGGAAAAAGCCCGTTTTTGAAGGGTTTGGTTTGGCAAAAGAGAGTTTTGAACCTGGATGTGGAACGAATGAATCAATCGGCGTCACTGCTTTTGGACTATTCGGATTTCAAGTCGTTCTCCCGCTCCAAAACGGATGTTAAAACCTATATTTGCAGAGTCGAAGAAGCCGTATGGAAGTTGGAGGATGACCTGCTTGTCTTTCATATTACCGCTGATCGCTTTCTCAGAAACATGGTCAGGGCCATCGTCGGAACTCTCATCGAGATCGGACAGGGCAAGAGAGAAGTTGAAGACATGAAACGAGTCATCGAAAGCAGGGATCGAACCATGGCGGGACCCTCCGTCAAGGCTGAAGGCCTCTATTTGAGCCAGGTGAGGTATCCCGAAAACATAAGGATAGATTAAAATGTCAGGAAACCAGGAAAACAAAGTAAGTGGAAAGGTATACGACGTGAAGTTGTTTGGTCGACTGATGCAGTATGCCAGAGCGTATCGCTTACAATTTACTGTCTCCGCCATAGCTGTCATTTCGGTAGCTCTTTTTGCAGCGGTCAGGCCGACGCTTTTGAAGCAGGTCATTGACCAGTACATTTCCAACAAGGATGCCGAGCAGCTGCTTTTTTATGTGTTGCTTATGCTGGGGGCACTGATTTTTGAGGTCCTCTCACAATTTCTGTTCATCTATTTTGCCAACTGGTTGGGTCAGAATATTATAAAAGACATGCGAAAGCAGCTGTTCAGTCATTTGCTGAACTTTAAGATGAATTATTTCAATCGTTCGTCAGTGGGACGATTGGTGACTCGAGTGGTATCCGATATAGAGACCATAGCCAGTGTTTTTGGACAGGGCCTGTTCATGATCATAAGTGACCTGTTGAAAATGTCTGTGGTGGCCATGGTCATGCTGCTTATGAACTGGAGGCTGGCGCTGATCGTTTTTGCAGTTCTGCCCATTCTGATCTTCGCGACAAAGATTTTCCAAAGAGCCATGAAATCCGCTTTTCAGGAGGTTAGAACGGAAGTGGCAAACCTGAATAGCTTTGTTCAGGAGCGAATTACGGGCATGGGCATCATTCAGATTTTTACCAGGGAAAAGATCGAATACGACAAATTCAGGGAGATCAATGAAAAGCATAAAAAGGCGTGGATCAGAACCGTGTGGTACAATTCGATTTTCTTTCCTGTGGCAGAGGTACTTCCCTCCATTGCTATTGGACTCGTCGTTTGGTACGGAGGATTGAATGCAGCCGTAAACAACACGGTGACAGCAGGTGAGGTTATCAGTTTCATTATGATGAACAACATGTTGTTCCGACCTTTGAGGCAAATAGCCGATAAGTTCAACACGCTGCAAATGGGCATGGTCGCTGCCGAACGAGTGTTCAAAATCATTGATGCCGAAGAAAGCGAGAACGACTTTGGAGAAACGAGGATTTCTGCTTTCAAAGGCCAGGTCGAATTTGAAGACGTGCGATTCAGTTACAAGAAGGGAGAGGAAGTGATCAAGGGAATCTCCTTTGAGGTGGATCCCGGACAGACCGTCGCGATTGTCGGGGCAACCGGAGCGGGCAAATCCACGATCATCAATCTTCTAAACCGCTTTTACGAAATTGATTCGGGGCACGTTCGAATAGATGGGAAGGACATCTATGAATATAAATTGCATGATTTGCGAGAACAGATTGCAGTGGTTCTTCAGGATGTGTTCCTCTTCTCGGATACCATCTACAACAATATCACTCTGAAAGATGATTCTATCTCCAGGGAGGAGGTGGAAAGGGTAGCGAAAGAAATTGGCATACACGAGTTTATAATGACCCTGCCAGGAGGCTATGATTACAACGTCAAGGAAAGGGGCGTGATGCTTTCGGTGGGCCAGCGACAATTGATCGCATTCCTGCGGGCATCTGTCAGCAAACCCCGCATTCTGATTCTCGACGAGGCGACTTCATCCATTGACTCTCACTCGGAAAAGCTCATCCAGGACGCTACAGAGAAGATCACCAGGAATCGAACTTCGATCATCATAGCCCACAGACTGGCTACCATTCAACAGGCCGACAAGATCATTGTAATGGAAGATGGTCAGATTGTAGAGATTGGAAATCACGAGGAACTCCTCAAGAAAAAAGGGTACTACAGCAAACTCTACAACATTCAATTCGTGCAGAAACAGGCCAGTTAAGAGAGGTCCTCCTTGATGATCTCGGCAAGTTCCGCCATGTCTTCATATAAGATGAAAGCCCCGTTGTTGATATAGGATACCTGTCCGGATTCCTCCGAGACTATAAGAGCCAACGCATCTGACCGGGTAGTGATTCCCAACCCCGCCCGGTGTCGCAAGCCAAAGTGGGACGGAATTTCGATGGTATTTTCGATAGGCAGAATGACACGCGTGGCGGTAATCACATCACTTTCAACGATAATCGCCCCATCGTGAAGCGGGCTGTTCTTATAAAAGATACTTTTTAGGATGGGCTTGTTTACGCGGATCTCCATTTCATCTCCGGTCATTTTGACAAACTCGAGACTGTTGTTTCGCTTCAGTACAATGAGCGCACCCGTTTTGATCTTCGACATCTCCGAACAGAAACTTACGATGTCATCGATGTGACTGTTGGCCGCAAGTTCCGTCTTAAACAACCGAAACCGTTTCAAAAACCCTTTTTTTGAGGCAATATTGGTCGAACCCACCATGAGCAGGAACTTCCGTATCTCCTGCTGGAACACAATGATAAGTGCAATGAACCCACCACCCAGGAACTTTCCAAGGATATCACTCAAAAGCTCCATTCCCAGGGCCTGGGTGAGCTTCCAGATCAGGTAAATGATGGCAATTCCGATGAAGATGTTGATAGCTGCAGTTCCGCGAATCAGCCTGAAAACATAGAAGAGAAGCACAGCGACCAAAACAATGTCCAGAATATCCAGAAAGCTGATGTTTAAAAAATTGATCTGGTCCAAGGGCTGAGCTTTTTGTAAATGTATGAATTATTTTAACGTTTCAACGAGCTCCGTAGTATCCACCTGGACTTGAGCCGCGGCCAGGAAGACCTTGGTCTTGAGATAGCTCTGGAAAGTAAGCTCCTCGTCATACATCAGTCGAAACACTTTCGTTTTTTCTTCTCCACAAGGTCCCGGGCTCGACTGTATTTTACCGATCTCCTCCATGTCAAAGGTTTTGCCATCCACCCTGAGATAATCTTCGTAGATCCGCACCTTGACCAGGCAATGGGTTGAATCCGTTTCGGAGACGTTGGCTTCTGAATCAGCCAATGCATGAGATCCCCCGGCCTCCACCGCAGGCACAAAATTGATCTCCGGAAAATTCAACAGGGAGATGCGCTCATTTTTGCTGTCTGCATAGCTGAAAAAGTTGATCATGCCCTCTTTTTTGTGCATCGAGTCTTTGTTCCTGTCGGCCTGCATGGCCTGAAGATGGGGGATCACCTCCTTCATGGTCAGGCGGCGGTCGATGTTGAAGATCCAATTTGTGTTGATGAGCTTGTTGTTTTTGTTCAAAACGGCTTTTGAATCCTGCCCGGAAGGATCGTAAAAGATCCAGATGCTCGAATGATTTTGAGTCTCGGGGATCCCCCCTTCGGCGACTACCGGAAGCAATACTTCCTTATCGGAGCACTGGCAGAGCAAAATCAGCCCAATTACATAGAAAAGACGCTTAACCATGACCCGCTTCGAGTTTCGTTTTTTCAACAATCTGTATGGCTTGCATGGCCTCCTTGACGTCATGCACCCTCAGGATCTGGGTTCCTTTGAGCAGGGCAATGACATGTGCTGCGACCGTTGCTGCAAGTGCATCTTCCGGCCCCGTTCCGATGAGCTTGTACAACATCGATTTACGCGATATCCCGGTCAGGACAGGCAGTCCCAAAGTGCCCAACAGCTCCGACTTGCCGAGCAACTCGTAATTTTGATCCAGGGTTTTGCTGAATCCGTAGCCGGGATCGATGATGATATCGTTCACCCCGAGCTTGCGCAGCTCGAAGACCCTTTCAGAAAAGTAGTAGATAATCTCATTGAGCAGGTTTTCGTATTGCGCCTGGCTCTTCATGTTCTGAGGGTTACCTTTCATATGCATGATGATGTAAGGAACCTGCAGCTGCGCGATCGTTTGAAACATCTCGGGGTCCAAATGACCGGCGGAGATATCATTGATAATCGCCGCTCCCTCTTCAATGCTTTCCCGGGCAATCTCACTTCGGAAAGTGTCGACCGAAACGAGTGCCTTGTCAAATTCTTTCAGAATCAGTTTAAGTGTCGGGAGCAACCGCGAACGTTCCTCTTCGAGACTCACATGCGAGGCTCCAGGCCGCGAAGAATAGGCTCCCAGATCGATGAAGGTCGCGCCTTCAAGGAGCATTTTTTCAACCTGGCTGAGTATCTGCACGTCACTTTTGTACTTCCCCCCGTCGTAAAAAGAGTCCGGGGTCAGGTTCAAAACACCCATGACCCGTGGGCTGGTCAAATCGATGAGGTTTCCCAGACAATTGATCGATTTCATTGAGACTTCTGCATTTGCCATGTTGGTAAAAATAAACAAAGCGCCGGTAAATTATCGGCAGTTTTTTATAATTTCGTCTGATTCTTTAGCTAAAGACAGAATTCAATTCATGCAGAACACTTCAAGCCAGTACGACGAGGTTGTGTCCCGTTGCCGCACATTGTTTATAGATAAAATGGCAGATTACGGTAGCGCCTGGAGAATACTCCGGATTCCTTCCCTGACGGACCAGATATTCATCAAGGCACAGAGAATCCGGCAATTGCAGGAGAACCAAAGTCGAAAGATCGAAGAAGATGAAATTCCCGAATTCATTGGGATCATCAATTATTCGGTCATGGCGCTGATCCAGCTTGACAAGGGAGTGGTGGAGCAGCCAGATCTCAACGTGAAGGAAGCTACCGCGCTTTATGACAAATACATAGCCGAAACCAAGGCTCTCATGGAAGACAAGAATCACGACTATGGGGAGGCCTGGCGCGACATGCGCATCAGCTCGCTGACCGATCTGATACTTCAGAAGCTGCTGCGCGTCAAACAAATAGAGGACAACCAGGGCAAAACTCGGGTGTCAGAAGGCATTGATGCGAATTATCAGGACATGATCAATTATGCCATTTTTGCATTGATTTTAATTGAAGAAAACGAAAGCAAATGATGAATCTATTGACCCAGATTGCCCGGTTGCTCGTGTCGGTGACCTTTATTTTTTCAGGATTTGTCAAATTGGTCGATCCCCTGGGATCAGCATATAAATTCGAAGAGTATTTTGGGGCAGATGTGTTGAATTTGGAATTTCTAAGTCCTTATGCCCTCCAGTTTTCTGTGCTTCTGATCATGGCTGAGATCATGCTCGGTGTAATGCTTCTGGTCGGCTACCTGCCCAAATTGACGGTATGGAGCCTACTTGCAATAAGCCTCTTGTTCCTGTTTTTGACCTGGTATTCGGCCTATTACAATAAAGTCACCGATTGCGGATGTTTTGGTGACGCCATCACCCTGACTCCCTGGGAGACTTTTTACAAGAACGTCATCCTGATCGTCCTCGTTGTCTTTCTCGTGGTGCGAGTGCATGACATTCAACCCCTTAGGTCAGAAGTTCTGGCCCAGCGAATCTCCCTGCTCTCCTTGCTGGTTTTTGTAGGGATCATCATTTATGTGCTTCGCTACCTGCCCATCATTGACTTCAGGGCCTACGCCATAGGGAAGAACATCCCGGAAGGCATGGCCATTCCTGATGGAGCGGAGAAGCCCGTCTATGAGGATACGTGGATCTACAATGTGGACGGGGAGGACCGCGTGTATTCAACAGAGGAAAAGCCCTGGAACATTGAAGGAGCAACCTTCGTGGATCGCAAAACCAGGACCATCACGGAAGGGTATGTTCCGCCCATCCATGATTTTACCATGGAACGCGACGGGGAGGACCTTACCGACATGTTGATGGAGGAAGACAGGTTGTTGCTCGTGGTGGCCTATAATCTCAGTCTGGCCAGTGATTCCGGATTGCTGAAGATCAAGGCGCTGAGCGAGCGCGCACAAGAGAAAGGCTATCGGGTTTATTTCTTCTCGGCGTCGACTCAGGAGGATTATGACAAGGTCAAAGCGGAGTACGGCTTCGACTTTGATCTGCTCTTCTGTGATGAGACGACCTTGAAGACGATTGTTCGCTCAAATCCGGGCATAGTGACCCTGGATCGCGGGACCATTACCGGAAAATGGAGCTGGAGAGAGATTGAAAGCATTGAGTTGAACGGAGGATAAGGATTTACGAAATAACGATTGTGAAACAAGCATTGCTGGTATTTCTTGGGGGAGGTTTGGGAAGTGTGGCCCGCTACTGGTTGGGCGTAAGGCTGAACAATTTTGAAAACGCCATCCCATTCGGCACCCTGTTGGCCAACGTGCTGGGAAGTCTGATCATCGGTTTCATCTTCGGGTACACGGCTAAAACCGGTCTTTTGAATGAGAATCACTCCCTGCTCCTGGCAACGGGTTTTTGCGGCGGCTTCACGACCTTCTCCACCTTTGCCTACGAAAATCACCTGTACTTGAAGAGCGGAGATTATTTTGGGCTTATCCCTTACCTGGCACTTACCTTCGTGCTGGGAATTGCTGCAGTCTTTGCCGGCTTGTACCTGGCCAAATGGGTGTAAGAATTACTACATGATTTGATCTAATGGTCTCCATAGGCTTTGACGCCGGCGCGGATTTCTAGATTCAGGTTATTCGCACGTGGCGGAATCGGGCAGGAAAATTCTGAATTATAGGCGCAATACGGATTGTAGGACTGGTTGAAATCGATAGTGATCTCCTCTCCCTCTGGAATCGTCAGATCGATATAGCGCCCCCCTCCATAGCTGCTGCCTCCATTGGTTCTGTCGGTGAAGGGTAAAAACAGGTAATCCCTGTGCTCCGGGTCCTGGACAAGGTCCTGGTTCTGGTAAATCTCCAGGGAGCAGTCCTTCCCTTTGAGTTGGAATCTCGCCGTAGCATAGAGCTTGTATATGGGCAGGCGATCGGTGGTCGTTTGCATGGCAAAGGGCTTGCTGTCTTTGTGAAATTCGAGCCGGGCGCTCACGCGATACGCGGTGTCGACAGGAAAAAACTCCAGGCTTTCGAAAGTCAGCCAGTCCTCCTCCGTCAGGGGCGACTCTTCACTGTCGGCAAATTGTGCATTCAATTCACGCTGAAAGGCGATTGCCTCCTGAACAGGATCCACTTTTGACTCTCCACAAGAGAAAAGAAGCAAACCCAGAAACACAGCTGGAAAGACAGCCCGAAACACAGCCCGAAAGATTCTTTTTGATTTCATCGAATGATTTTGAAATAAAGATACCGATTCCTCCAAAACAGAGATGTTTTTCGGATTATCTTTATCTCATGCTCAAAACCCTGATCATACCGTACAGAGGCTTGTCGCGCGAAGTCTGGTTTTTGGCCCTGACCACCCTCGTAAACAGGGCAGGGGCCATGGTGATTCCATTCCTGTCTCTTTACCTCACACGTTACCTGGGATTTACCATGGGCCAGGTCGGTTGGATCATGACCTGTTATGGTCTGGGCTCGGTTCTGGGTGTTTTTCTGGGTGGAAAATTTTCGGATCGTTTCGGGTATTACAAAGTAATGCTTGTCAGCCTTTCGTTGACCGGCCTGATATTTCTGGCCCTCCAGGTCGTGGAGACCTTCTACGGTTTTTGCTTCGGGATTTTCATGTTGACGCTGGTGGCAGACGCTTTTCGCCCCGCGATTTGGGTGGCCCTGGACGACTATAGTGATTCCGGAAATCGAACAAGGTCCGTCACCTTGATCCGGTTGGCCATCAACCTGGGATTCTCACTGGGACCCGCAATGGGAGGCCTGATCATTACCTATATCAGCTACAAAGGCCTTTTCTGGGTGGATGGAATCACTTGCCTGGTTGCCGCAATCATCATCGGGAGGACTCTCCACCAGAAAAGCGCAGTCATTACCCGGGAGGAAAATCGCAAACGCAATCCGCTCTCTCCTTACAAGGACAAGCAGTACATGGTTTTCTGGTTTGCCATGTTCCTGGTCGGCTTCACTTTCATGCAGTATTTTTCGACGATTCCGCTGTACTACAACCAGGTGCTGGGTTTGAGCGAGGATCACATCGGGCTCATGCTGGCCGGTAATGGGTTTTTGATATTCCTGTTGGAAATGCCTATCGTGCATTCCCTGGAAAATGGGAGGCTGGAGGATTTGAAGATCGTGATCGGCGGCACTTTCCTCTTGATGCTCAGCTTTTTGGTATTGAACATCTCACCCTGGATCAGCATCGCCATTCTGGGACTCGCCTTGATGTCCTTTGGAGAGATGCTGGGATTTCCTTTTTCCAATTCCTACGCCCTCGATCGCTCGCGCAAAGGCAACCAGGGCGCCTACATGGCCATGTACAGCATGTCTTTTTCTTTGCCCACATTCTCGGACCGAATGCCGGTCTTCAGATCTCTGAACGCTACGGATTTGAGTACACCTGGTACCTGATGGGTGGGATTTGCCTGCTGGCCTGTGTCATTTTGTTCTTCATTCAAAGACGTCGAGAGCGTCAATGAACCGATTTAACGTCACTGTACAGAGAGCCGAGCCAGGTAGTCATAATGCTCTCCCGGACAAATCATTTCGTACTTTAAGCCGGCATGGCTTGCGTGGAGGGCCAGGTTGTGGAAGTCGACATAGAGCCAGGGAAAAGGCGCACTCTGAAGATCCTTGTATCGGGTCTCAAACTGCACCTCCCCGTAGTAGTGATCTGAAGGCAGATTTTCCGCATCTTCATCTTCGAACATATAGATCAGGTCAGAGGAATCTGCCAGGATCTGACCTTCGGGTTTGAGCAAACTTTTCAGTTTTTTCAAAAGGTCAGGCAGTTTTTCAAGTTTACCACAGATTCCCATTCCGTTCATCAGCATCAGGAGGGTGTCAAAAGTCTCGCCTTCGAGTTTCCAGATGTCCTGAACCTCAGCTTTTTTAACACCTCGAATCCGGCAGGTTTCTATGGCGCCGGGAGAAATGTCAATAGCCTTGACCTCAAGGCCCTTCTCCTGCAGCCACAAGGCATGAGATCCCGATCCGCAGCCTATATCAAGCACCGACCCGTCAGCCATTCCCAGGGCTTTCCGCTCCAGTTCGGGCATTTCATCATAGGTCCTGAAGAGGTAGGGCACAGGCAGTTCGTCAAGCCCGGCTACCGAGGTCCTGGTTTCTATGTTCTCATAAGGTCTCCCGTTTATAAAGTCCAGCATGGCGGTGCCTAAAATATCAGGTTTGCTGAGGGATGCTTCGTTTCTTGGATTCATAAGGTTCGATTCAAGTTTTCGGTCCTAAGGTTGAGCCCATTCCGGGAAGACACTCAGGGAAATATCGAAGATAAAGGTGGCCAGGTAGTACGTCGTCAGCGTTACGATCACCACGCCCACAAAGTTCAGCGCCAGGCCCGCTTTGGACATGTCAAAGACCTCAAGCCTTTTGGTTCCGAAGATGATGGCATTGGGTGCCGTGGCGGAAGGCAGCATAAACGCCAGGGATGCTGAAATCGTAGCCGGCAGCATAAAAAGGAGCGGGTTGAATTCAATGCTCATGGCGAGTCCTGCGAGTACGGGCAAAAAGGTTTCCACTGTGGCGACGTTTGAGGTCAGTTCGGTCAGAAAGGTGATCAGCAACGATACCGCTAATACAATGAGCAGCGGATGGACCTCTTTGAGCCAGACCAACTGATCTCCGAACCATTGGGAAAGCCCGGACTCCTTGAAACCACTGGCCAGGGCAAATCCTCCACCAAAGAGCAGAATGATTTCCCAGGGAATCTTTTCGGCGGTCTTCCAGTCCATGATGAAATGGCTTTTCGACCTTTTCGAAGGGATCAGGAAGAGGACGATGGCTATCGCAATGGCCACGCTTCCATCATTGAGGTACTTCGGGTACTTGAACAGACTCGACCAGCCCTTGAGTTGTATGAATCCGAGCTCCAGGTCTGCCCGGGTAAACCAGAGCAGGGCGAGAAGAGCGAAGAAAAAGGCAATGATCTTTTGTTCGATGATCCAGGGGCCAAGCTTCTTATATTCATCTATTATCGTCTGGTTGTCAATGCTCGTCCATTTCTGTTTGTTTCGTCTTACAAAGACCAGGTACAGATAGATAAAGGTAATCGTAAAGAGGATTGCAAATATTGGGAAGGCATAGAAGAACCAGGCGGCAAATGAGATTTCAGGAGCATTCGGGAAGTAGATGGCGAATATTCGGGCAAAAGAGAGGTTTGGGGGAGTGCCGACAAGGGTGGCGATTCCACCTATGGAAGCGCTGTAGGCCACCGACAGGAGAAGCCCTGTGGCAAACGGGTGGATGGAATCGCGGCTGTTCACCTCTTCGAGCTTGAGAATGATGGAAATGAGAATTGGAACCATGAGCATGGTGGTCGCCGTATTGGAGATCCACATGGAAAGAAAGGAAGTGGCGAGCATGAAGCCAAGCATGAGCCTGGCCGGGCTGTTTCCTACGGTAAGCATCAGCTTCAAGGCAATTCTGCGGTGAAGATTCCACTTTTGCATGGCAAGCGCAAACAGGAACCCGCCCAGGAACAGAAAAATGATATCGTTGAAATAGTTGGAGGCCACGGCTTTGCCATTCATCACGCCAAGCATCGGGAACAGGATGAAAGGCAGAAGAGAGGTGACAGCCAGAGGGACAATTTCTGTAATCCACCAAAGGGCCATCAATAGGGCCACTGCCAGGGTATAGGTGATCTCCGGGCGGTTCGGGTCCAGCTCCACGCCGAACACCAGGATAAAAAAGAGCACGGGAGCAAAAAGGAACAGCCCCAGTTTGATTCGCCTGCCATCTATAGGGTTCACCCGGGTCACAATTCACTCGTGTTTAAAACATTGAACTCTATGGCTGATTCGGTGTAAACCGTATGCATTTGAGATTTGAAATCACCTTCATCGGCTTTGTAAATATTCGGCACATAGGTCTGTGGATTGAGGTCGATCAGCGGGAACCAGGTGCTTTGAACCTGGACCTGGAGCTTATGGCCTTTTTTAAAGGTGTGAAACACGTCCTGGAGCTTGATCTGAACCCCTGTTTTTTTGTTGGGGACAAACGGCTCAGGATCCGAAAAGCTGTTCCTGAAGCGTCCGCGCATGACCTCGCTCCTCACCATGAGATGGTAATTGCTCATTTTGAGATGATCCTGCATTTCCTCGTTGTTTTCATCGATGTCAGACGGATGCACGTCGATGACCTTGACGATCCAATCCGCATCGGTACCAGTGGTTGAAACGACCAATTTGGCGAGGATGTCTCCGGCCAGGGTCAGATCGCGGTCCAGAACCTCGGTCTCAAAGACCAAAACATCGGGTCTTCTCGCTGCAAATCGCTGATCATCAGTCATGTATTTTCTCGGTGTGAAAACAGTTTTGATATCCTCGGAGTAGGGTACGGGATTTTTCAGGTCGCTGTAAAAGGTCAGACCCTCGGATGAAGGCTTAACCGGGCTGAGTCTTTTATCGTCTGCCAGATAAAGGGTTTGTCTTTCGATTCCCTCAGGGGGCCAGGTTGGGTAGGTGCTCCAACTCTTTTTTTCCGGTATCGAAGACATAGGCTTCGGGCAAGCCGGCATCTCCGTCACCGTCTCCCTTGAGAAAATGGTCAAAGAAACGGGCTTCGATCTCCCTTTGAAAAAAATCCGAAATGGAATCTCCAAAGTAGTAGTTGCCCACGGACGTTCGCGCCTTGGTGCGCGACCAGCCTCCATGGTCCCAGGGGCCAAAGACCAGGGTGTTGTAATTCTCAGGGTTGTGTTTTTCTATGGTTTTGTAGGTTTCCAAAGGTCCGTAGAGATCCTCCGCGTCAAACCAACCCCCTACAACCATGGTCGCCACACTGGGTTTGACATTTTTCAAGTGCTGAATGATCCCCTTTTTCTGCCAAATGCTGTCGTAATTCGGATGCTCGGTGATCTCCTTCCAAAAAAAGTCCTGCACCTTGTCATCGCTTCGCACACCAGGATCGTCGAGGGTCTCGTAGTTGAAATACTTGTCGAGATTTTTCAGTGGACCCGCGTCAAGAAAAAACTGGTACTGGTCCTCCGTTTTCAGGTCGGGGAGCTGGTACCAGGCAGAATCGGTGGGTTCGCTTTTGGGCGTTCCAAAGACCGGGGTTGCCCGAAAATAACTCAGCAGATAGGCCCCATTGTGATGAAAGTCGTCAAAGAAAAAGTCGCCGATGCAGGCCTGTGGTGATGCGGCTCGAAGGGCAGGGTGCGCATCGAGGGCCGAATAGGTCGTGTAGAAACCCGGGTAGGAAATCCCGTAGGTTCCGACTTTTCCGTTGTTGTGGGGTACATTGTTTACCAACCATTCGATGGTGTCATAGGTGTCGGAGCTCTCATCGACGTCCTTGTCTGACTTCTTTTCAGGGATATAGGCACGCATGTTGTCATAGGTTCCCTCGCTCATCCAACGGCCTCTTACATCCTGATAGACTATGATGTACCCCTCTTCCATCATGTATTTGTTCGGGCCGATGCGCTCGGGGTATTGATCTTCCCCATAGGGGCGGCAGCTGTAGGGCGTCCTTTTCATCAGCATCGGATAGGTCCTGCTTGTATCCCTGGGGGTGTAGATCGTTGTGTGCAGGTCAATTCCGTCACGCATGGTGATGGTGACCTCTTTTTTCGTGTAGTTGTCCTTTACATAGGTATTCGCGGCCTCTTGGTTTTGCCTGGATGCATCCCCGGAGCAGGAAAGTAAGAAAACACTTAGCCAAAACAGGAAGAGGAGATGATATGATTTTTTCATTGTGATATCAGTACAGAATTATTCTTTTACCAGAAGTTTAAATCAATGAATGAAGTTTAAACTTGCAATTGAGGCTTAAAACTACAAAAGTAAAGTCGAAAACACGGTACTACATGTTTCTTCGGTATTGCCCGCCAACTTCGAAAAGCGCTTCGGTGATCTGACCCAGGCTGCATACCTTCGAGGCTTCCATGATCCGCTCAAAGACATTGCCGTTTTCCAATGCTGTGGTCTTGAGCGCATGAATATCCTTTTCAGCCGCTGCCGCATAAGTCTCGTGCAATTTGCGAACCACCTCAATCTGATTCTTTTTCTCCTCTTCGGTGGCCCGGATGACTTCTCTTGGAAGCACGGTCGGGGATCCTTTGCTGTTCAGAAAAGTGTTGACTCCCACGATGTCGATTTTACCCTGGTGCTTCAATTCTTCATAGTAGAGACTTTCCTCCTGGATCTTTGAGCGCTGATACATGGTTTCCATGGCACCCAGGACACCCCCGCGCTCCGTTATGCGATCGAATTCGGCATATACAGCCTCCTCGACGAGGTCGGTCAGCTCCTCGATGATGAAAGAGCCCTGAAGCGGGTTCTCATTTTTGGCCAGCCCGAGCTCCTTGTTGATGATGAGCTGTATGGCCATCGCCCGTCGTACCGATTCTTCGGTTGGAGTGGTGATAGCCTCGTCATAAGCATTGGTATGCAACGAGTTGCAGTTGTCGTATATGGCGTAGAGGGCCTGTAAAGTTGTTCGAATGTCGTTGAAATCAATTTCCTGAGCATGCAAAGACCGGCCCGAGGTTTGAATGTGGTACTTGAGCATCTGCGCCCTCTCATTGGCTCCGTATTTCAGCTTCATGGCCTTGGCCCAGATTCGCCGGGCCACCCTTCCGATAACAGCGTATTCCGGATCGATTCCGTTGGAAAAGAAGAAGGAGAGGTTCGGGCCAAACTTATTGATGTCCATGCCCCGGCTGATATAATACTCAACGTAGGTGAAGCCATTGGACAGGGTGAAAGCGAGCTGGGAGATCGGGTTGGCGCCCGCTTCGGCGATATGGTACCCCGAGATGGACACCGAATAGAAATTCCGGATCTCATTCGCTGTAAAATACTCCTGTACGTCTCCCATCATTTTCAAGGCAAATTCCGTTGAGAAAATACAGGTGTTCTGGGCCTGGTCCTCTTTCAGGATGTCAGCCTGTACGGTGCCTCGCACCCTGGACAGGGTTTTTGCTTTAATCTCGTTGTACACTTCCATGTCCAGGACCATGTCTCCGGTTACACCGAGTAGCATCAGACCCAGTCCGTCATTGCCTTCGGGAAGGTTCCCGAGGTAGGAAGGTCGGGTGGCATTTTTTTCCTTGTAAATGGATTGGATCTTTTTTTCGACCTGCTTGGTCAATCCATTTGAGACAATGTGCTTTTCACATTCCTGGTCGATGGCAGCGTTTAAAAAGAAGCCCAACAAAATGGGGGCCGGTCCGTTGATCGTCATCGAAACCGAAGTCATCGGATCGGTCAGATCGAAACCGGAATACAATTTCTTCGCATCGTCCAGGCAGCAAATGGAGACGCCCGCATTTCCGATTTTGCCATAGATGTCAGGGCGCTCCCCAGGGTCATTGCCGTAGAGGGTGACGCTGTCAAAAGCCGTGGAAAGTCTTTTGGCAGGTGAGTTCAGGCTGACATAGTGGAACCTGCGGTTGGTTCTTTCAGGGCCTCCTTCTCCGGCAAACATGCGCGTGGGATCCTCCCCTGTTCTTTTGAAGGGGTAGATGCCCGCGGTGTAGGGAAAGACACCGGGTACGTTTTCCTTGAACATCCAGTTGAGAAGATCACCCCAGGCCTTGTATTTGGGCAGGGCTATTTTCGGGATTTGAAGCTGCGACAGGGAGGTGCTGTGTGTCGGGATCTCAATGGTCTTTCCGCGAACTTCGAATTTGAAGAGCCCCCGGGAATAGGATTCCTTCAGGGACGAGAATTTCAGGATCGAATCCCAGTGATGCGGATTGAGGTCCTTCTTGAGAGTTTTGAACTTCTCGACGAGCGCCTTTGTTATCTCCTGGTTTTGATCCTTGTCTTTATCCGATTCATCGTTTGGCAAAGAGATGCCATCCGAATCGAGCTCCACTCCTCCTTTCTTGAAGCTGAGCAGGGTCGTATAGACGGCATAGAGCTCCTGTGCCAGTTCACTCTGGGATCGACATTCCTGATCATAATTTCGATTGGTCTCAGCGATTTCTGACAAGTAGCGCACTCGCCTGGGTGGAATGATATGTTGTTTTTCACTCAATTCCTGGCTTGATTCCATGGAGGAATCCAATTTGTGGTCGGTCAGGGAATTGAGTTTGTCGAGCACCTGCAGGTAAAGATTGTTGGTTCCCGGATCGTTGAATTGAGACGCAATGGTTCCGAATACGGGCATTTCGTCGGGCCTTTCTTCCCAGCGCCCGTGATTTCTCTGATATTGCTTCTTGACATCGCGCAAGGCATCCAGGCTGCCTTTTTTGTCAAATTTGTTGAGGGCGATAAAATCGGCAAAGTCGAGCATGTCGATCTTCTCGAGCTGAGTCGCCGCACCGTACTCCGGTGTCATGACATAGAGCGACACGTCGGAATGATCCAGTATTTCTGTATCTGACTGACCGATCCCGGAGGTTTCCAGTATGATGAGGTCGAAACCAGCTATTTTCAGCACATCAACAGCGTCTTTGACATGTCGGGACAAAGCGAGGTTGGACTGCCGTGTGGCCAGGGAGCGCATGTATGCCCTGGGGTTGCTGATCGAATTCATTCGTATGCGGTCGCCGAGCAGGGCACCCCCTGTCTTTCTTTTGGACGGGTCCACAGAGACTATGCCGATGGTTTTGTCGGGAAAGTCCTCCAGGAATCTTCTTACCAGCTCATCGACAAGTGAGGATTTGCCCGCCCCGCCGGTACCTGTAATTCCCAGGACGGGAACATTCGATTGTTTGTCTTGCCAACGTTGAGACAGGGCAGCAAAATTTTCCGGGTCGTTTTCAGCTATGGTGATCAATCGGGCAATGCTGGCATCGTCTTTGACCTCAAGCCCTTTCATAAGGTCTTCTGGGTCATTTTCGAGTTTTGCCGGGTCAAAATCCGACTTTTCCACCATGTCATTGATCATCCCCTGCAGGCCCATGGCTCTTCCGTCATCAGGCGAGTAGATGCGACTGACGCCAAAGTCCATGAGCTCTTTGATCTCATCGGGAAGGATGACGCCTCCTCCGCCTCCGAAGATTCTGATCTGTGAGGCCCCTTTCTCCTTGAGAAGGTCAACCATGTACTTGAAATATTCATTGTGCCCACCCTGGTAGGAGGTGAGTGCAATTGCGTTCGCATCTTCCTGAATGGCGGTATCGACCACCTCTTCGACACTCCTGTCATGCCCGAGGTGGATCACCTCGACCCCAGTGGCCTGAATGATGCGACGCATGATGTTAATGGCCGCATCATGGCCGTCAAAAAGTGAAGCTGCTGTTACGATGCGGATCTTGTTTTTTGGCTTGTAAGGCGCCTGAATCTTCATGTGGAAAGAGATTTATGCCGATTGATTCTGCAGCGATGCCAATGGAGTACGCCGGTTTTCCCTGGCAGCCTGCTGGCATGCAAGTTACTGATTTTTGAACTCATTTTTAATCCCCTTTCCAGTTAAGCTTTGAGGAATGAACAAGAGATTCCGCCAAAAGGGCATCTCTCTAATTGTTTCTCCAAAAATACGGGGTGAAAATTATCAATATCGTAAACAATTCGAGACGGCCAAAGAGCATGAGCATGGCCGACCACCATTTGCCAAAGGGAGGAAGGCTTGAGTAGTTGTTTACCGGGCTGAGGTCCCCGAATGCGGGCCCGACATTGCCCAGAGAAGAGGCAGCAGCACCCATGGCAGTCACATAGTCGATATCCATGAAGCTGAAACCAAGGGCACCTATGGCGAAAATGATGAGGTAGAGAATGAAAAATGCCATGATGTTGAAAACGATGCCCCGGGTCACGGGCTTATCGTTGTATCGCACAGGAATGATTCCGCTGGGATGCAAACTGCGTTTGAATTCGAGGAAACCGTTTTTGATCATGATGATGTGCCTTACGATTTTAACGCCTCCGGCGGTTGAGCCGGCTGAGGCCCCGAGAAACATCATAAGAAAGAAAAGCACTTTGAGAAATGGCGTCCAGACCGTAAAATCAGCAGTGACGAATCCCGTCGTAGTGATCACGGCCAAGTACCTGGAAGAGGGCATGGCGGAAAGAGCTTTCGAGCTCGCCATTGACCATGGGGTGGGCGATTGCCTGAACTTCGGTAGGGACCCGGGAAACATCGGCATAGAAATGGATGCCCAGGGTTGTGATCAGGGTGATCCCCAAAATGGCGATGAAATAGAACTTGAACTCTTCATCCCGGAAATACTGTTTGAACCTTCCTTTGACCGCGAAATAGGTCAGTACAAAGTTGGTTCCTGCAACAAGCATGAAAAACGAGATGATGTACTGAATAAGCGGGGCGTCGTTCCAGTGAGCGACACTGGCGTTCTTCGTCGAAAATCCCCCTGTTGACAAGGTGCTCATGGCGTGATTAACGGCGTCAAAATACCCCATCCCTGCCAATTTGAGCAGAATGGCCTCCACCAGGGTCAGACCAAAATAGAGCAGCCAGAGTCTTTTGGCCGTATCCGTGATCCTCGGGTGAAGCTTGTCTGCAGAAGGTCCCGGAGCCTCCGCAGCAAACATTTGCATACCCCCGATACCGAGAAGAGGCAGGATGGCTATGGCCAATACGATGATACCCATGCCGCCAATCCAATGCGTCGTGCTTCTCCAAAACAGGATGCTCCTGGGAATGATCTCTATGTCCTGAAGGATCGACGCCCCCGTTGTGGTATACCCCGACATGGTCTCGAAGAAGGCATCGGTAAAGGAAGGGATAGCTCCTGAGAACATGTAAGGCAGCGCACCAGAGAGAGACATGGTGATCCAACCCAGGCTGACCACCAGGTAGCCTTCACGCTTTTTGATGCTCTTTTTAAAGCCTTTGGTGGCAAATCGAAGGATAAGCCCCAGGGTGAGGGTAACGATCCCTGCGAGCAAGATGCCTTCCAGGGCTCCGTCGTCGTAGTAAAGGCTGACCAGGGCAGAGATCAACATAAAGCCTCCGTTGAACAGGAGAAGTATTCCCATCAGCTGAAGAATGACCTTGATGTTGAACTTTTTCATTTCCGCGATCAATTGAACATTTTTTCCACCTTGGAAATGTTTTTGGGAAGGCAGCACATGACGACCTTGTCATTTTCCTGGATCTGGAAATCACCCAGGGCGATGATGCCCTCGTTGTCGCGAATGACTCCTCCGATGATGGCTCCTCTTGGCATCCTGAGGTCCTTGATCATTTTTCGCGTGATCTTGGAGTTTTTCTGGGCTTTGAATTCAAGAATCTCAGCATTTACATCATTCAAAATGGTCATTTCAAGGACTTCGCCTTTGCGGATGTAACGGAAGATGGTATTGGCTGCAAGGAGCTTTTTATTGATCAGGGTATCGATTCCAATGTTCTTGGAAAGGTTGAAATAATCAACATTCTGAACGAGCGCGATCGTGCGTTCCACACCTTTGGATTTCGCCACCAGGCAGGACATGATATTGGTCTCAGAACGTCCGGTTACGGCGACCACCGCGTCCATTTCAGAGACATTCTCCTCTTCGAGAAGCTCGACATCCCGACCATCTCCATAAATCACCAGGGCGTTGGGCAGTTCTTCTGCCAGTTCGATAGCCCTTTTTTTGTGGTACTCAATGATCTTGATGTTCATGTTCTTGTCGCAGAGGTTCTGAGCCGACTTTTGCCCGATCTTGCTTCCACCCAAAATCATGACGTCCTTGATAGGCTTGTATTTTTTGGCTGCCAATCGATTCAGTTCTTCAACTCCTTCCTGGAGCGTAATGAAATAGGCCTGGTCTCCTTCTTTGAACAGGGTGTCGCCCCTCGGGATGATGGTCTCTCCCCCAATTTTGCGTTTGATCACAATGGGCATGAAATTGATCCCGGCGAGGCTGTCAGCCGCTTCCTTCACCGATTTTCCGACAAAAGGCGCTGTCCTTGAAAGGGTGAGGCCCACCATGGTCAGTTTGCCCTCTTCAAATTCGTGGGTCTCGTGAAAAGTAGCCTTTTCCAGAAGCAGTTTGATCTCATTCGTCGCAAGTTCCTCCGTCGAAATCAGCTCGTCGATGCCCAGCTCAGTGAAATTGATCTTGTCTTTGTTGTCGGTGAACTCCGAATTGCTGATCCGGGCTATGGTTTGTTTGGCCCCGAGCTTCTTGGAGATGACGCAAGCCGTAATGTTTGTGGTTTCTGAGGAAGTTACGGCAATAAAGAGATCCGTATTCTCGATGTTGGCGTTCATTAGGGCGCTTATGGAGGTCGCATCATCCTGTTGGGTCTTGATGTCGAGTTTGGTGTCGGCGTAGAGCAATCGATCCTTGTCCTTGTCAATCAGTATGATCTCGTGCGACTCATACGAGAGGAGCTTGGATAAATGAAACCCCACCTCTCCGGCACCGGCAATGATTATTTTCATCTCAAAGTCTTTATACGACCCATTGCTGCGGAGTAGTGTTTTACCCTAGAATCTGTCGTATTTATCGTACAAATGTATTGTTTTTCTTTTATACTTTTCGGCGCTAAACCGGTTAAATTATGACAGAAACCAAGAGTCGCTCTTTCACGATGAAGCAGTGGAAACCTCTTGACCGCCCACGTGAGAAGCTGATTCAAAATGGGAAGACTTCTCTTTCTGATGCAGAGCTGTTATCCATTCTGATCGGAACGGGAAATCGCAGGGAAAGCGCCGTCGATTTGGCCCGGAGAATTCTGGGATCCTTTGATAACAGCCTATACAGGATTGCCCGGGCACCTGTCACGGAACTCATGAAATTTGAAGGAATCGGCAAGGTAAAGGCACTGATTATCGTAACCGCGCTCGAGCTGGGCAGAAGAAGAAACAGTGAATTCCCGGTTCAAAAGCCCAAGATTGTAAGCTCCCAGTCTGTTTTTGAGCTCATGCAACCCGTGATCGGCGAGTTGAACCACGAGGAGTTCTGGATCCTTTACCTCAACGGGGCAAATCGCGTTGAGGCCAGGGTTCAACTGAGCAAAGGCGGCATGACGGCCACCCTTGTGGATGTTCGACTTGTTTTCAAGCTGGCCATGCAGCACGGTGCCACGAGCGTTATTCTGTGCCATAATCATCCTTCCGGCAATCTGACACCCAGCGAGTCGGACAAGAATCTTACAAGAAAGATCATTCGTGGAGGCAAGTTGCTTGACATCAAGGTCATCGACCACGTTATTGTGGCCGACCAGGGTCATTTCAGCTTCGTTGACGAGGATCTGATGTGATCCCTTGCAGGATCCCTTGTAAATTTTTTCGAAATGCCCAACAGAAAGGTTACATTTGAAGAACGAATATCGATCCAATGCTTCTCGTTTACAGCCATAGCATCACACCTCGACTGAACTATATTTTCAGGCATGTCCTGACCCGCATCCTCGGGCTCGAGGTCGGATTCACAAGCAAAGTGGAGGAGTTCATCGCTCATGACGGCCTCAAGTTTTCCTACACGCGACAGGCTTTGGGCAACGAGCTTTTTGTCAAGAACAACGAACTGCTTTTCAACCAGGGCATAGACTACCTGGAGATCAATGTGGTTCAATGGGATGGCGCGCCCTGTTTCTTTCAAACCAACCCGGGGAGTGAGGTGCCATGCGACATCTTTGCCGCTAGCTTTTACCTGATCTCGCGCTACGAGGAATACCTGCCGCATGTGAAAGATGAACACGAACGATTTCCGGCCTCTGAAAGCCTGTCCTATCAGAACAAATTCCTGGATCGACCGGTCATTGACATCTGGGCGCTTAAATTCGGAGAGCTGCTGAGAAAGGCTTTTCCGAAGTTTGAGGACGAATTGAAAAATGAAAACAGAAAGTTCGACTTCATTTCTACGATAGACATAGACATGGCCTTCAAATTCAAGCACAAGGGCTTTACAAGGAATGTGGGGGGCATTGTGAAAGACCTGTCCCAGCTGAACATTGGGGAATTGTGGATGCGCTTTCTCGTGATATTCGGCTTGCAAAGGGATCCTTATGATGTCTACGACACATTGGTCGGTTTGCGCAAAAAATACGACATCCGAACCCTGTTCTTTTTTCTGCTTGGGGAATACGGAACGTATGACAAGAACATATCTCCCGGAAACAGCAATTACCGCTTGCAGATCAAGGACATTGCCGATTACTGCACCGTGGGCATTCATCCTTCCTACTATAGCATGCAAAATGAGCAGAAGATCAAAAAGGAGCAATCCCTTCTGGAGAGCATCGTCAATTTTCCGATTACCAAATCAAGACAGCATTATTTGAGGGTTGCACTGCCGGAGACCTATCAGCATCTGGTGGATCTGGAGATCAAACAGGATTACTCCATGGGCTATGCCTCCCAGTTTGGGTTCAGGGCGGGTACCTGCACTCCTTTTTATTTCTACGACCTGGATTTTGAAATTCAAACCCCGCTGAAGGTATTTCCTTTTGCGGCGATGGATGTGACCCTGAAGGATTATTTGAACTTCACCCCCAAGAAAGCTTACAACACGATTATGCACCTGGCCAATGAGGTCAGAAAAGTGCAAGGTACCATGATCACAGTGTTTCACAATGAATCGGCGAGCGGAAACGGCGATTGGCGAGGTTGGTCCAAACTCTATGAGAGCCTGTTGAGGGAGATGAGCAAGTTGAGGCAGTGAATGATCGATCTGGTAGCATACGAGGATATTGACAAAGAGCACTACGACCGTTGCGTCTATGGCTCAGATGATTTCAGGGTCTACGCAACAAGCAGCTATCTGGACGCTATGGCACGGAACTGGGATGCTCTCATCTACAAGGATTACAAGGCCGTATTGCCCGTTCCCCGCAGAAGGAAGTTCGGTCTGAATTACGTTTACACGCCGGCATTCGTTCAACAGCTCGGAGTTTTCTCTTCGGAAAAAATCAGTGCAGAGTTGGAAGACGATTTTTACAAAAGTCTAAGATCCAAGTTTATACTGGTGGATTATGCATTCCATTCCGGGAGCCGGCCGAAGGTAGCCTGGCAGGAGCGCGTAAACTATACCTTGAGCCTGGACAAGGACTACCAGGACTTGTTTGGTTCTTTCAACACCAACCGAAAAAGGATCATCACGAAGGGTTTTGACACCTTGACGCTGGAAAAATCACGAGAACCAGCTTATTTTCTCAAGCATCTTGATCAGACGGATCTTGGATTTGTGCCGGATGCTCCTTTGCTTGAGGCATTGAATAGGGTAGTCGACCATGATCCCGATAGGGTTCGAACCTGGAACGTTATTCATGAGGGTCAATGGATCGGGGGGTTGCTCTGGCTGAAGGATCACCGAAGAATCACCTATCTTTTCCCAGTCGCCAACAAAAAGGGAAAGGACCTGGACGCTCCAACATTTATCCTGAACAACTTGATTCGAGAGCATCAGGGCACCGACCTTTTGCTTGACCTCGAAGGGTCAATGATTCCCGGGGTCGCCAGGTTTTACAGAAGCTTTGGCGCCCAAATAGAGACTTACTATTTTATGAAAAGCCGTTTGTATGGACTGTTTTAAGGACGTCAAAATATGCTTCCTTGCAGACAAGCACGACCTGTACGATGACAGGATCTACTGGAAGATGGCGGTCCCTATGAAAAAGTTGGGCGCGGAGGTGCATTATTATTTGATCGGCCCTCAAAGCGATGAGGGAAGAACTCCTGAGGGGATAGAGTACAGGATGTGGGCATTGAAAGCATATTCGAAAAACACGTTTGTCAATTTCGCGATCAAGCGTCTCAATCCATTGAACAATTATGACAAGATATATGACGCCTGCGTCGAGCTGAAAGCAGATGTCTACCATTTTCACGATTTGTGGCTCAACCGGATTGCTCCTCGTCTCAAGTCCCTTCCACATCGTCCCGTTGTCTTTTATGATGCCCGGGAGCCTTACGCGGAGGACTACAGGAGCCTGCATGATTCGGGGAGGCTCTCAAAAATGCTTGTGGGCATATTTGCCTCCTGGGTGGATCGCTGGGAGAAGAAAAAGGCGTCGAACTACGATTTGGTCATCGCCAATGAACCCAGGGTACGACAGGAATTTGCAAAGGCGATTGGTGAAGAACGCGCCGTGGTCCTTTACAACTACCTGGATCGCACTCTTTTCGCAGGAGACCTCAAAGGTGTTACGTTTACCTATCACTACAAACGCTATGATCTTATCTATTGTGGCCTTTTGACACAAAAAAGGGGAGCATGGAAATTGTTGGAGGCAATTCGCGAATTAAAACCGAGAATCCCGGAACTCAAAGTTCTGTTGCTCGGAAAGATCGATCCCCCTGGACTCCTGGAGGAGATGCAATCGTTCATCAGGAGGCACGATTTGAACCATACGATCGAGATCAAAGGGCAGGTCCCCTATGAGCAGGTTGGAAAGTATTACCGAGCCAGCAGGATTGGCTTGCTTCTCTGGCAACCCGTCTCAAGCCTCAAGATCAAAATGCCAATCAAGTTGTTTGAGTACATGGCCTTCGGACTCCCGGTGATTGGAAGCAACTTTGGACATATCGCCGACCTGATCGAGAAGGAGTCCTGCGGGATCACCGTAAATCCCGAGAATCCGGAAGAAGTCGCCGAGGCTATCGAATCGCTGATGCGGCAGGAGAAAATGTACACTGCCATGCGCAACAACGGCATCGAGGCAGCCCGGTTAAAATACAATTGGCAGAGAGAATTCGACAATTTGTGCAACCATTATAAAAAAGCATTGGATGAGCGCTGAATCGAATTCTGAATTGAAATCAGGCCAAAGTCTCTTCCGGGATTTTTCGTGGTATTTGCTGAGCTCGTTTTTTCCGCTCCTGGTCGGATTTGTCAAAACCCCTGTATTCACAAGACATTTCGGCACCGAGGACTTTGGAAACCTGGGAATCGTACAAGTGACTTTCTCCTATTTGGGCATGTTGCTTTTTTCCTGGATCGCCTCCATTCTCTGGCGCTACTATCAGAAGTACAAACTTGAAAAATGCCCGGAGCTTCTCTTTGGCAACTTGATGATCTTTTTTGGGATTTCCTTGATTCTTCTAGCTCTGGGCTCCGGGAGCTGGTATGCGCTCGAGACCAAGCCGCTGATCCGGACACTGATTCTTGTCTCTTTCGGCCATTTGATCTTCAGCCAGCTCGTCATGGGCTACCTCGTTGTGGTCCGGTTGGAGGCCCGCGCCCGATTATACACCATTCTTCAGTCTGCGCGTGCCATTCTCAGTTTTTTGACAAGTCTCTACCTGGTCTTCGTTCAAGGTCAAAGCATATCAGCGCTAATCACAGGGCTCTTGTTGATCGACGGCCTTTTTCTGGTACTCCTGGCCTTGTGGAATCCAATCCGTCTTCGGTTTCGTTTCAGCCCTTCTTCCAGCAACTGGAAGGAGCTTTTTTCCTATGGAATGGGCGGGCTGGTCATGAATTTGAGCATTTTGAGTCTGAACCTCAGCGATCGCTATGTCATTCTCGCCAGCGAAGGGCTTTCTTCAGTTGGAATCTATGACCAGGTCTACAAGATCTCACAGCTCTCCGTGATGGCCCTGGTGACTGTGTTTTTCAACACGATAAACCCGGGTTTGTTCAAGGAGCTGGAGAGGGACCTGAATTCCTCGCTGAAGAGCATGAGTGGATACTTGCTGGGTTTTGTCGGACTGGGCCTCCCACTTGTGGTTTATCTTTCCATGTTTTCGGAGGAAATCTCCAACGTCCTCCTCGGAGCCGCTTTCAGGGGAGCCCATGCAATCATGCCCTTTGTCTTTTTTGCCGCTTTCTTCCAGGGCCTCTCAAACTTCTGGGAGCTTCGCATGAAATTCTCCGATCGAATGCGCTTGCTCAGCCAGGTTTTCCTTGCGGGAGCTTTGATCAACCTCTTTTTGAATCTCTGGCTCGTTCCGCTTTACGGATATCAATGGGCGGCCATTTCAACCCTGATCACATATGTGTTGCTGGTATCCTTCCTATTGATTCAGGAACGGCATTTGATCCGCGCTTTTTATGGTCATATGCATAAACTGAGGAACCCACTGCTTGTTCTGGTCCTGCAAGTCATAATATTTGCCTTCGTTGATAATTTTGAACCGTCAATGCCGGTTCGCATCGCGATCGGTCTTATATTTGTTCTTTCTTATGGATGGATTGTGAAAAACAGCAGCATCCTTTGGAAAAATAAGGCAGCCAAATGAGTGTAAGACACGTTTTTTTTGACCTCGATCACACCCTGTGGGATTTTGAAACCAATTCGGACAAGACCTTTGCCTATATTTTCGAGCGCAACCGTGTGGCCATTGATCTGGAAAGCTTTACAGAAACCTACAGGCCTATCAATAGAAAGTACTGGAAGCTCTTCAGGGAAGACAAGGTGAGCAAATCGGATTTGCGTTACAGTCGCTTGAGAGAGGCTTTTGATGCCCTTGAGTTTGAGGCGGGTGACGACCTGATACACACCCTTTCAGAGGAGTACATTGCATATTTATCCCTGAACAACCAGTTATTTGCTCACGCACTGGAGGTATTGGAATACCTCCGGAAGAAATACAGCTTGCACATTATTACCAATGGCTTTGAAGAAGTTCAGCATCGAAAATTGGCCAGCTCGCGTCTCGAGCCCTATTTTGAGCACGTCGTTACCTCAGAGAATGTGGGAGTGAAGAAACCCGATCCCAGAATATTTCAGTACGCAATGGAGAAGGCGGAGGCAAGACCGACAGAAAGCATCATGATCGGGGACAACTACGAGGCCGATATCCAGGGAGCCCTCAATGTGGGCATGCGGGCCATTATGTGCGAGTTCAATGGTGAGTTGCCCCGGGAAGACGTAACCACCGTCAAAACCCTGTTGGAACTCAAAGAGCATCTCTAACCGACATTTAATCAGAGGTTTGTTAAAAATGGTTATCTTTAAAGCAGTTTTACTAAAAATTGCTTGAAACTCCCCTATGCCCCTCAGGTTTCTGCTATACTTGACTCTGATTTTATTCGGACGGCTTTGTGTCGGCCAGAATATGCAAATTGCTTATGATTTTGACCGTCTTCCTCAAACCCTGATGCTCAACCCGGGGGCAGAAATTGATTTTGATCAGCACTATGGGGTGCCATTGCTGTCCAATTTGTATTTCCAGTTTGGCGCCAGCAATACAGGAGTCACCTACAACAATGTTGTACAGGGAACCGACGATTTGAACCAGATTTTGACCAACCTCAACCTTCAGAACCCTTCCTCATCGGATGTCTATGTCCTGAACCAGCAATTGGAAATCTTCAATGTGGGATTTCGGATGCGAGATACCCGTGATTACCTGAGTTTCGGTTTGTACCAGGAAGCCAGTGGATTCGGGAGCCACCCGAAGGATATTACGGATCTCTTTTTCAATGGAAATGATCAAAACGGCGATGGAATACCAGAGACCGATGATCCCTACGATCTGTCCGAATTGAATGCAGTTGGAGAATTGATTGGAGTTTGGCACGTTGGGATCAACAGGACCGTAAACGACAGGCTCACCCTGGGAGGGAGGTTGAAATTGTATTCCGGGGCCTTGAGCATTCAGACCCAATCGAAAAGCGGGATCTATTCGCTCTCACAAGTTCCTTTTGGTTTTGAACATGTCTTTCAGAGGATGAATGCAGGGATCAATTCCTCGGGATTGGTCAATAATCAAGGGGTCAACGTTGTTGGAGACCCCGCTGAGATCCTGGCTAATGCTTTGGGAGGTGGAGGGAACTACGGCTTTGGAATCGATTTTGGCTTTACTGTTAAGAGTGATAACGACCTGACTTTTACCGGGAGCATCCGGGACCTCGGTTTTATCAATTTTTCAAATGATGTCACGACCTATGAGATCAAGGAAGATTTTAGTATCGAGGATGTTCCCTTTGATCCTCCTGAAGGTCAGGAGGTGGACTATTGGGATGACCTTTGGACGGGTTACTATGAGGCCGGACTTCTCGAGGACAAACTGGATACTTTGGCTTCTGCCTATACCCAAATCAGGCCGGTCAAATTGAGCGGTTCCGTCAAAAAGACCAAAACAAGAAGGAAAAAGATAAATTCAGCCTACCGCACGGTAAGCTGTGATCAGGATTTTATAGGAGACACAACCCTGGAAAGTGAATATGGCTTGCAGGTTTATTCGGAGTTCAGACCGGTAACGGTTCTCTGGGCCGTCACCGGATTCTATTCCCGACAGTTCAGCAAGTCGCTGAATGCCAAATTCACCTATACCGTGGATCGCTTTTCTTTCTACAATATTGGGGTAGGGGTGTCAGCTCGGATAAAACAGTTCAACCTCTTTGTTGCAGCTGATAATTTATTAGCTTTGCCAACAGTAAGAGACAGCAATTACCAGTCCTTTCAGCTGGGGATGAATGTCATCATCAAATAAAGCACCATGTCCAAACGATTATTTTTCTTTTTTCTCTTGTCGATGGCAGTTCTCGGATCAAATGCCGCAGGATATGCCCAGAGTCCTCTGGATTCTTATAAATACATCATCGTGCCCAAGAGATTTGACTTCCTTAGGAAGGAGAATCAATACCGCGTAAACTCCCAGACCAAATACCTGTTTGAGAAAAATGGGTTCACAACCTTGTTGAAAGGTCAGGATTACCCCGAGGATCTTATCGCAAATCCTTGCCTGGGGGTCGAGGCCAATGTTATTGATGAGTCCAATTCGTTTACAAGCAAGGTGAGGGTTTCTTTGACAAATTGCCAGGATCAGGTGGTGTATACATCCGAGCAGGGAATAAGCAAGGAGAAAGATTACGCCAAGTCGTATTCCATGGCACTTGAAAATGCCTTTACGTCGATTGCTCAATTGGGCTATCAATTCAATCCGGATCTGGCAATCGTGCCCTCCTTTGCGAGTGCAAAAACGGAGGAGTCCAAGGCAGAGGTAGTTGAGCCACAACCGACTGAGGCAGCAGCAGTTGCAGCCGCAGCGGTGCCGGCAGCCGCAGCTGCAACCGAGCCGGCAGCCACAACGCCAGCCGTACCGGCAGCCACAGAAACCGTGAAAAAAGAAGCGAGTACAAGTGGAGCCGTTACCTATGGAAATGAAAACATATCGTTCTTTTTGATCGACCAGGGGGATAAGCTTGTTGCCTATGTGGTTCGAAGCGCTTCTGAGAATTATGACCAGGGCGAGAAGATCGGTACCTTCGAAAAGAGCTCCCTGCCCAATGTTTACCGGGTGGAATGGAAAGACATGGACAAAGACATCGAGCAAACCACCGGATATTTTGACGAGCAGGGCAACTTGAAAATTGATGTCAAACGCAACGGGAAAGTTGAGGTTCTGACGTTTACAAAGGAATGATCTTTAGCATACAGAGCGATCAATAGCCGTATTTGTCCTTCCAGCGGTCCTTTAAGAACTTTCTGAACTGGTCCTCACGGGCGTTCCTGCCCGGTTCGTACAAGCGTGTTCCTTTTATCTCTTCGGGCATGAATTCCTGATCGGCGAAATTGCCTTCGAAATCGTGGGCGTATTTGTAATCCTTGCCGTAGTCCAGGTCTTTCATCAGTTTGGTCGGAGCATTTCTCAGGGGCAGGGGCACTGACAGGTCTCCCGTTTTTTTCACCAGCCTCTGCGCCTCGTTGATAGCCTTGTAGGAGGCATTGCTCTTTGTGGAATTGGCCAGGTAGATCGCGCACTGACTCAGTATGATGCGGCTTTCCGGATATCCGATGGTCGACACGGCCTGAAAGGTGTTGTTGGCCAGAATTAAAGCAGTAGGATTGGCGTTTCCAATGTCTTCAGAGGCGAGGATGAGAAGTCGCCGGGCGATGAATTTGAGGTCTTCTCCGCCTTCGATCATCCGCGCGAGCCAGTAAACGGCTCCATTGGGGTCACTCCCGCGTATGGATTTGATGAAGGCCGAAATGATGTCGTAGTGCTGTTCGCCGGTCTTGTCATAACGAACCACATTTTTCTGCACCTTTTTCAGGACCAGGTCGTTGTCGATAATCACAGGGGCCTCCTGGGAGCTCACGATCAGCTCAAAAATGTTCAGCAGTCTGCGGGCATCTCCACCCGAGAGTTGCAGCAGGGCCTCGGTCTGCTCAATCTGAACTTGCTTTTCACGTATCAGCTCATCTGACTCAATGGCCCTCTCCAACAGGGCGATAAGGTCCTCCTTGTCAAAGGCGTTGAGGATGTAGATCTGGCATCTCGAGAGCAGGGCAGGGATGACTTCAAAGCTCGGGTTTTCGGTGGTGGCACCGATCAGCGTTACCCAGCCCTTCTCAACGGCTCCGAGCAGGGAATCCTGCTGGGATTTGCTGAAACGGTGGATCTCATCGATAAAAAGGATGGGATTACGCTGGGTGAACAATCCTCCGCTTTGTTTGGCCTTGTCGATGACCTCGCGCACTTCCTTGACGCCTGAATTGATGGCGCTGAGCGTATAGAAAGGCCTCCCGGACTGTTCCGCCATGATCTGGGCCAGGGTGGTCTTGCCGGTACCCGGAGGTCCCCAGAGGATCAGGGATGGCAGCATGCCCTGCTCAATATGAGCGGTAAGGGCACCTTCTTTCCCGACCAGGTGCTTCTGACTGATGTAATCTTCGAGAGTTTTGGGCCTTATCCTTTCGGCCAGCGGCGTATTCATAAGGTAAAAGTAAGACAATTTTTATTGTTTATTTTTGAAGTTTCAAGCGCAATGGAAGATAAGCACGCTTTTCGTTTTTCACCGGCCACACTGGCTGTTCCGCTGTATTTCGTACTGTTTTTGTGGATCGTTTTCTGGTTTGAGGCCAGGTTCGGTTACAACTTCAATCGATACGGGATTTATCCCCGGACCTTTTCGGGACTGCGGGGCATTTTATTCTCACCTTTCATCCACAGCGACATCAAGCACCTCTATCACAATTCCATTCCGCTGTTTGTGCTGATGTTCTCCCTGTTGTATTTCTACAGGACGATCTCTTTCAAAGTATTCATCTATGGCGCCCTGATCACAGGATTGCTAACCTGGATCATTGCCCGAAAATCCTATCACATTGGCGCCAGCGGGATCATTTACCTCCTGTTCAGCTTTATTTTCTTCAGTGGGGTTTTCCGTCGGAATTACAGGCTCATAGCCGTATCACTTGTTGTCATCTTTCTGTATGGGAGCATGGTGTGGTATCTTCTGCCCGTCGAGGAGCGGATCTCATGGGAGGGCCATCTTTCAGGTTTTGTGACCGGTATCCTGTTTGCCTATATTTTCAGGAGAACGGGGCCCCAAAGGATACAGTATGACTGGGAACGTGACGATTATGAGCCGGATGATTTCGACCTGCGCTTTGACGAGCAGGGCGAGTTTCGGGCTATTCCTGAGGATGAGAACAGGAAGGAAGGTAGAGACTGATCAAAGCCGCTGTCTCACCGCTTCATAGAGCACGGCACCACAGGCGACAGACACGTTGAGTGATTCAATGCTTCCCAAAAGGGGCAGCTTGCCCTTCTGATCTGAATTCTTGAGCACATTGTTGGAGATTCCCCGGTTTTCGGATCCCATGACAAGGGCCATGGCCGGTTTCAGGTCGAGATCGTAAATCGAGCGATCGGTCTTTTCGGTCACCGATACGACCTGCACGTCGAGTGACTTGAGATGATAAAGCGCATCGAGAATGTGGCTGACCTTGCATATCGGAATTCTAAAAGCGGCTCCCGCAGAGGTTTTAATGGCATCGGCATTGATGGGTGCCGATCCGTGTTGAGGCAGGATCACCCCATCGACTCCGGTGCATTCAGCGGTTCGCAAGATAGCGCCCAGGTTACGGACGTCACTGATCTGGTCGAGCACGAGAAAAATAGGATTCTTCTTCGCAGAGAGAACCTGAGTTGTGAGTTGTTCGAGGTCTACAAAGCGGATCGGGGAGATGCTTGCAACAGCACCCTGATGATTTTGATGCTTTGACAGTTTGTTGAGTTTTTCCGGGGGCACATAGCTGAAGGCGATCTTCTTTTCGTGAATGACCTTCTGCAATTGATGCGCGAGACTCCCTTTCAGATCTTTTTGAAGGTACACCTTCTCAATTTGTTGATCGGCCTCTATAGCCTCTAAAATGGCCCTTAAACCGAATATCTTACTGTCATTGTTTTCCATGGGCCAAAGATAGACTAAAAAAAACATCACGCCGAAGCGTGATGAAATTAACATATAAAAAGTGTCTAATCTAAATTATATATTAGGCTTTTATGATCTTTTTGGCCAGAAGCCCCTGATCTGTAAAAATCTTTATGAAATACATTCCTGACGGGATGTAGGTAAAGTTAATATTTTTTTCCTGATTTGCAACCAGAATTTCAACATCTAAAGACCCGAATTTGTAATCAAAAGGACTAAGCTTCAAGTTTCGAATGTAAACCTTAGCATCGAATAGAAACGGAAAAGAAATCTAACGAAACTCTTTGACAAAAAATAACAGCTGACCTCAATAGAAGTCAGCTGTCATATCTCTACACTTATCTTCTAAAAAAAGAAGAAAGTTTACAAATCTAATTACTGCTTGGTAAACCTTAGGACAACCTGGCCACTACCAGCGTCACAGTTTCCGTCAGGGTTCGCATCTTCGATATTAACATCGATAACATCATCGTCTTCAAAATTAAGATCGAAGGTAGCCGCAGGAGTTCCTTGCGTCCATCCTATGGCAGTACCACCGCCACAGGCTAATCCTACAGAATCATCCAATACGATGATCTGTCCACAGACAAGCTGCATTCTGAATGCAGATTCCAAATCGAAACCTGGGAAATAGACAACGGTAGTTGTTCTGTTGATACCATCTGCCGCAATCTCAACGATTTGATCAGCGAAACCAACTCCAAAACCACCTGCACCTTGTACTTGTTGCAACAAGTAGGTGCCTGAGAAGAAGTCTGGTTCGTCGAAAAGGCAAACTACTGAGGCATTGTAAGCAAATGGCGAACTAAAGAAAGATCCACCTGTAATGGTACCACTGGCCCTGTTTGTAAATTCACGTCCATCGGTCAATTTCAAAACCAATCTGTAATTGACTACATCACCTCCGTTCAATTGATCCTCAGATAATCCTAAGGCAGCAAGAGTCTCCGTCGCAGGAAGTTGCAAAACGCCTCTCGGAAAACCATACTCAGGATTGACAGGCAGTTGTTCTCTACCAACGTTTCTGAGGAAAACTTCAGGCTTGCTGTTGTCAACACCGTCATCTGTATTGTCAGTGAAGGCAGCGTACACGTCATACGAATCAAAGAGTTCTCCCCCTTCGTTGTCACGGTACTCCAGTTCCACCTCGAAAACTGAGTTCGGAATGTCAAAAACATTGACTGTACCGTTTATCAGGTTCATTGTCCTCAAGGTAGCTCCACGAGTTGTGTTGTCTAACACATCGTCGATTGTCATATCTCCCTCCTCACAAGACTGGAAAAGAACCAGACTAATAGTAAGTAAAGAGATGTATTTAAATATATTTTTCATAATAATCTGTATATACTATTTTAATTCTTTTCTGTTAGTTCGCCACTGGTGCGGTAGGATTCGTATCCCAGAATACCGGCTGAGCCTGATCTGGTTTTTGAGAAACACTAGAGTTTCTGTTTACAACGTTCTGTGGTACCCAAAGAGATCTTTGGAAAACTCCTGGATCGGGTTCCCGGTTCGGTTGCAAGGTTGTGGGATAACCCGTTCTTCGGTACCAGTTGTATGGCTCCACACCGTTACCGAAACAAGCAACCCAGAAAGCTTCAGAAACCACGTCCCATTTTCCTCCCATATCGGCAGCGTCAAAGCTAGAAGCCAAATCAGTTAACCAGTCATCTACTTGACTCTCAGATGGTTCAAATTCGAGATCAGCATCGGCATCGAGTGCAGCAAACGGCTGTACTTTCGCGATAGACTTCCTTGAACCTTCTATCATAAAGTCTCTGGCTCCGGCCATATCTCCACTCGCCATGGCAAATTCAGCCTTGTAAAAATCTACCCACATAGCGGTAAGAATTGGAGTGACTCCAGCTCCCTGTCCACCTGTAGTCGCTGAAATTGCAGCGAATCTGTTGTCGTCAAATCGACCTCCAGCTGGATAAACACCAAACGTCGTTCTAAGAAGACCATCCGGTGGAATACCCTCGTCATCACCGTGGTCACGACCCCAGTATCCGTTGTCCAACCAGCAGAATGTGTATCCGTCATAGTGTACTGGAGCTGTCTGCAACGAGCAGTTCAAAGTCTCCTCGTTTGGTGGAGCGTCGTTACTACCGGGAACAGCATCTGTCTGTCTGTAGAAATAGTATCTCTTACGAGGATCGTTACCCGTGTCCATCAGGTTCATCAACCAGGTTGACATGTAGTCATTGGCTCCTGCAGCCTGGTAGTTCAAACCATAACGTGGGTGTCTTGTATCAGGCTGAGCTGCACTTGTAGCAGGCCAGTTGTACTGGAAGTCTTCAGAACTGTCCTGGATGTATTCACCAGTAGCAACAATCGCGTCAAAACTAGCTTTCGCACCACTGTCAATCAATCTCAGTTGAAGCCACATCTTCATTTTCAAAGTATTACAAGCTTTGATCCAAAGGTCCCAGTCACCGTTATAGAATACATCATAAGTTGGATCCGCTGCGGCCTCCGCTTGAAAGTTGGCGATCGCCTGGTCAAGAAGACCAAATGCGGTATCATACGCAAACGAACCAGGTTCCAAAGCTGGATTTAAGTTCTCAGCACCTTGAAGAGCTTCCGTAACGGGAATGTCTCCAAAAAAGTCAGCCAAAACAACCAATGTGTAAGCCTGGAAGAACTGTCCCATTCCAAGGTGATGTGTCAAATCAGCTTCTTCTGCCAAAACATTCATGGCTTTGATGTCAATAAGCATGCCCGCATAGGCGTTCAACCACTCGTCATCACCGTCACCCGGCTGAATACCACTCGCGTAGTCACGAGATTGGTAGGCGTAAAGTCTAACGAGCATTTGACCAAAGTCATTGAACCCGTCTCCGTTTTGAAAACCACCGGTTGCAAAGTTGTCCTCCGATGTTTGAGCATCACCATCAAGCTGACGCACGAAATCCTCCTGAATCGAGTTCAGGTAAAAGTTCACGTCCGCCTGACCGGGAGTGAGCGCGTTTGGATTCTCTGTAAGGTCCAACTCCAGCGTCTCGCAAGAGTAGAAAAAGACCGAGCTACAAACAAGTGCCAAACTCAATATTTTATATAATCTTTTCATTTTTTTGTGATATTTAAATTTTTCGGTTAATCTTAGAATGTAGCTTTAATGCTCAAACCATATCTTCTCGTACTCGGACCGTTGATGTAATCAAAGCCCATACCATTACCAACACCCAGACCAGCCGTATTCGGATCGAAATTGGCTCCGTCAGGAGTGTTGAAAGCATCAAACCACATGTTGAAACCGGTCATCTTAAATGAAAGGGCTCCAAATGGAGATCTGTCTAAGTATTTCTGAGGCACGTTGTAGCTCAAAGAGATTTCGTTCAACCTCAGTGTAGAACCATCGTATACCTGCAATTCGCTCGGTCCAAAAGCTACGTTAGAAAAGTAGTAATCCGAGTTGTTGATCTGCACGTCATTTGGCAAGCCTGTGGACTGCTGCACACCCGGAAGGATATAAGTACCCTCACGATCTTGAGTCTCTGTGATCAAACCACGACCCAAGAGGGTAGAAACAGTGGCTGAATAAATGTCGCCACCTGCTTTGTAGCTGAACAAGAAGTACAGAGAGAAATTCTTGAAACGGAACGTGTTGTTCAAGTTCGCTATAAAGTCAGGGTTCGCATTACCGATGATACCGTCTTCAGGATCCTGAACGTAGTTCCCGGAAGCATTAACAACCAATTCGCCGTTGTCATCGCGCAGCACTCTTGATCCCCAAATGGTGTTGATGTTCTCACCTTCGATCGCGGCGTTACCCAGGTTAGAGAAACCGGTGTAAACAATCAGGTCCGTGTCGGTACCCAAATCAGTAACGATAGATTCCTGCTGCGTGAAGTTGGCACCGAGATTCCACTCGAATCCGTTTGTGTTGCTTTGGAAAAGGTCAATGCCGAAGTCAATCTCGAATCCGTCACCTTCGATCTTACCAATGTTCGTTGGAGTTGACGTGTAACCTGAAGCCGGATCCAATGGACGCGTGATGATCAGGTCTGTAGTTTCCCTGTCAAACCAAGAGAAGTCCAGGCGGATTCTGTTTTTCCAGAATCTGGATTCGAAACCAATCTCGAGTTCGGAAACGAGCTCGGGTTTGAGATCCGGATTACCGAGTATGTTACTCGTCGTATTTGTCACGATGTTTCGCCCTGTATCGTCCTGGCTGTCACGAACGTCAAGAAGCAAAGTTTGAGCAATCGGATATCCCGGAGTGAAACCAGCTGACTGACCGTAACCGGCTCTCAGCTTGAAATAAGAAAGCGCATCGCTTCCTTTCAAAGCGTCAATTTGACTCGTTGGCACCCATGACAAACTTGCTGATGGATAAAACAGAGATCTGTTGTCCTCAGAGAAGTTAGAGATCCAGTCATTACGTCCTGACAGCGTCAAGAAAAGTGCATCGTCCCAGTCAAAGGAAACCTGACCGTACGCACCAACAATGTTTTGCTCTGACTCGAATTCCCTTGGGATTGTGTTCAGGAAGTTAAAGTGTCTCAAGACTCCAAAAACTTGCTGGCCGTCACTAATAGCACCTTGTTGATAAAACGTGTTTCTTCTTGTGGTAGCCCCCACGTTGAAGTCCACTCCGAAAGAAGCTCCCAGATCATATGTACCACTCAAAGCCAAGTTGTGGTCCCAGATCGTATTCGTGTTCGTCCAGGTTTCATACAGACCACTAGCGAGTCTAACGTCACCAGAGTTACTGTTTATCCCACCTTTGTTCTGCGAGTTTGTATTGTTTTCCTGATATACGTCAAGACCGACACGATAAACCAGGTTCAGGTTATCATTGAAGTCGTACTGCAATGTTCCTTGTCCGAAAACACGGTTGGTTTCCTGAGCTGTCTGAGCGTTGGCAACTGTCCAAAGCGGATGCTGGATACTGTTGTTCTGACGATAGTAAACAGATCCACCCGTTACAGGATTCTCGAAAGGAAGTCCCTGAACGTCAATGGAACGCGGTGTAAACCAAAGGTCACCAAATACAGAAGACCCAGCTCCCGTCGCACCATTACCCTGGCTCAAGGCCACAGGAGGTGAAATAAAGTCAGTTCTGGCATAGTTCAATGTTGCGTTTACCGTGAAGTTGTTCGATAGAAGTGCACGACCACCCACACTGAAGTTGTTTCTTCTCAACTGGTTGCCAGGTGTAAATCCTGTGTCATCCAGGTAACCATAGCTCGCGTTGTAAGCGATTTTACCGTCGTCTGAAGCTCCTCTGAAGTTGATGGTAGTTTGTGCGATGCTACCTGTACGGAAGAATTTCTTCACACTGTCATAAGGCTTCCAGTCATATCGTGCTCCCTGGAATTCCGGGAAGGCTTCCTGGATTTCCTGCGTGGAAGTTGAATACGGGTGTGGAAGGGTTCCATTCTCATCAAACGCAGATGAACTACCCCAACCTCCGGGCCCGTCGCGGTCGAAGCCTGGTCCCCAGTTTGAGAAGAACCAACCGAACGCCTGGTCGAAACCATTACCGTACTTGTTCTGGTAGTCTGGAAGTGATGCGATCTCGTTGAAATAGAATGAAGAGTTCACTGTTACCTCGTTCTTTTTCTTTCCTGAACCGGCAGCTCCCGATTTCGTAGTAACAAGGATAACCCCGTTACGACCTTGAGCTCCGTAAAGCGTAGAAGCCGCAAGACCTTTCAAAACCGAGATGCTCTCGATGTTGTTCGGGTCAAGGTCAAGAGATCTTGACGAACCGTTGTTACCGTCGATGAAGTCACGGCCTTGAATTGTTATTCGACGTGTTCGTGTCATTACTGAAAGGCACACCGTCAACGATGAACAACGCCTGGTTGCTCTGAGAGAACGATGACATACCACGGATCACGATGTTCGTACCTGATCCCGACATACCGTTCTGAGACGTAATGTTCACCCCGGAAGACTGACCTTGAAGGGCACGGGCAACATCACTCTCCGCTTTGTCCTCAAGCTTCTCACCGTCTACCTGCGTGGTTGCGTAACCAAGGGCCTTCTTCTCTTTCTTGATACCAAGGGCCGTTACAACAACCTCGTCAAGCGTGTTGGTTTCAGATACCATCGTCACGTTGATCGTGCTTTCGGCACCGACTGACCTAGTGACAGTGGTCATTCCGACGAAGCTGAAACGAAGAGCGTCCCCGCTGTTCGCTGAAATCGAATAATTACCGTCAAAATCAGTTTCAGTACCCGTGGTGGTACCCTCAATTAAAACACTAACACCTGGCAATGGTCCGGACTCGTCCGAGACAGTACCCGTGATAGTTCTTTCTTGCGCAAATGAAAGTTGCACAAATAACGCCAGAAACAGCGTTAAAATTCCACTTAACTTTGTTTTCATTATATAAATTATTTGAATTAATTTCCGCCAAAAATCTTAATAAAAAGTTAATATACCAAGTTTTTAACACAAAAATTTAAAAAAGAGGTTAATAATATGTTAAGACCCAGGGCGTCTTTCTTATAGGATGTTAAAATCGTCAATGGTTGCGTAAACCCTAGAAATAGCTCAAAATTTTAACATGAACCTTCGAATTTTCGAAACTGAAGGGGCTATTTTCGAAAGTTCCGTTCGCATAGCTGAGGTTGAGAATACCGGCCTTCGTTCTGAAGGCATAACCGACCCCGAAACTGATCACGTTGAAGCTTTCCTGATCGACCCTGTTTTCGACCCATGCAAAATCAGAAATGGTATAGAAATAACTGTTGGCAGAAGGCTTGTACCTGTACTCGAGATTGAAGATGCTGTATCCCGATGCGAACAGGCTCTCTTCATTGACCCCCCGGAGGTTGTAGATGCCCCCGATCCGGTACAATTCGTTTTGGAGATAATCTGCCGAGTTCAGCCAGGCACTCTGGTTTCCGGCAAAGATGTGGTTCCTGGGGTCAATGGACCAGAGATAGCTCGCTTTCAGATGGAACTGTGATTGGGAGACGGTTTCCAGATCGGTCGACCTCGATCCGAAAAGTGCTTTCAGCTCCAGTGCATACCGAGTCAGGAACAAAGGGTCGTTTAGAGTTTCCTGCAGTTGGTAGGACGCGCCGGCATACCAGTTCGAATAGGAGGCAACGGATGCATTTCCGAGATTGGTGAGGTCGTTCGAGGTTTCGGTGCGCAAGGTGACTCCGATCTGGCTCCTTCGATTGAGCAGGTAATCCAGATCCAGTCGGGCGCTGACATTGTTGAAGGTCGAATCCTGGCGAAACAGCTCAAAGTTCAGCGTGGGGGTCAACGGGCTGCCGAAAAGAAAAGGGGTCCCCACCTGCAGGTAGAACCGTTGCCGGTCGTTGCCGTTATTCTTCCAGTATAGAGCTATGGACTCCCCGCCGTTGAAGATGTTATTCAGGGACAGATCGAGATAGCCGTTGAACTCCAGGCCCGAAGACTCCTCCTCGGACGCGAACCCTATAATTCCGTCAAAGCGATTCGAGCGCCTCTTTTTAAGGTACAGGTAGATCAGAGTGGAATCTCGCGTAAAGAGAACCTCCGGAGCCCGGGTCTCCTCTGCGAAACTCACTCCTGTCATGGCGAGTGATGCACGTTCGAGTTTCGAACGGGAAAATTCTTCCCCGATCACCAGACCCAGTCGGTGGCGAATGAAATTTGTTGGAAAATTGTCATAGCCCCGGATGACGATCCTGTCGATGGTTCGTTTCTGACTGTAGGAAATATTGAGCCGAGCCTGTGCCAGATCCCCGTCGAGCCGAATTTCTGAAAGCTGGACTTTTGCAAAAGATTGACCCCTGCTTTCCAGTTCGTCAGATATGCGCTGCATAAAATCGGGCAGCCGCTCAAAAGAAACCTGGATTTGGCCATCGGGACGAATCTCAGCCAGATCGTTCCAGTTCAAATCCTCCAGAGAAGCCCAATCCGATTGATTGACCGAAAGACTGATGGCTTTTGTCACTGGCCCAAGCTCATACACCGCCGTCATGGAGCTGTCTGTTTTTTGAATAGACTCGACGCGCGCTCCGACATGCCCGAGCATCTGAAGCTGCTTGCGGATGGTATCCAGCTCGGCCCTGGCTGCTGAGCTGTCCTGATGTAAGCGCTCGTAATCGATTGAACTGACGATCTTGTTGTCGGCTCCGCCTGTGACCTCCAGATCCAGGGTGAATTTCTGCGAATAGAGAGATGTGCTGATCAGAAAGAAAAGAATGATATATATATATGGTGTAGGAGTTCCCTTCAAGCCAATGCGTTTTTGAAGTGGGTTGAGCTGTTGAATTCAGCGGTAAAGATGGCTCAATTTTCATCCAAATTCAAATCACTTGAGAATCTGTTGAAATGACATGCGAGTTTCTGTTTAATTCTAAGCGTTGAAAAGCGGATAAATATTAGTCATTCTGTGGTGCTGTCTATCCGTCCAGAAACCAAAACATTCAAAGGATTCGGCCGAAATGCTATCTCCCTGAAAACGAATGTGAAAAAAATCAAATTCATATAGTTTGAATAACAATAAAAAAGTTATACATTTGCAAACTCTTAAAAAAGAGAGTTTAGATAATAATTTTATACGTTAGAATGCCAACTATTCAACAATTAGTACGCAAAGGAAGAACCAAAACAACCAAGAAGAATAAATCGGCTGCTTTGAATTCGTGTCCGCAACGTCGTGGGGTATGTACTCGTGTTTACACTACAACGCCTAAGAAACCTAACTCTGCCATGCGAAAAGTCGCAAGGGTCAGGTTGACGAATGGCAATGAGGTGAACGCCTACATCCCAGGAGAAGGTCACAATTTACAAGAACACTCGATAGTATTGGTTAGAGGTGGAAGAGTAAAGGATTTGCCTGGTGTCAAGTATCACATCGTTCGTGGTGCCTTGGATACAGCAGGTGTGGAAGGACGAACTCAGCGTCGTTCGAAGTACGGAACCAAACGTCCGAAGAAATAATTCAAAAGCTTTAATGTAAACGACAATGAGAAAAAGATTATCAAAGAAAAGGATTCTTTTACCCGATCCAAAGTTTAACGATCAGATGGTCACGCGTTTCGTGAACAACCTGATGTTGGATGGTAAGAAATCTGTTGCATTCAAAGTTTTTTACGATGCATTGGACATCGTGGAGCAGCGCAAGCAAGACGAGGAGAAAACTGCGTTGGAGCTCTGGAAAGAAGCACTGTCTAACGTGATGCCTCACGTAGAGGTGAGAAGTCGTCGGGTAGGGGGAGCTACGTTTCAGATCCCTATGCCGATTCGCGCTGACAGAAAGATCTCAATGGCGATCAAATGGATGATCCTCTATGCGAAAAAGAGAAATGAAAAATCCATGTCGCAGCGCCTGGCAGGAGAAATCCTCGCTGCTGTAAAAGAAGAAGGAGCGGCGGTTAAGAAAAGAGTGGATGTCCACAAGATGGCGGACGCGAACAAAGCCTTCTCACATTTTAGATTTTAATAGGGCGTAACAATGGCAAGAGATTTAAAATTAACAAGAAATATTGGTATTGCCGCGCACATCGATGCCGGTAAGACTACAACTACGGAGCGTATCCTGTACTACACGGGGGTCTCGCACAAGATAGGTGAGGTTCACGACGGAGCTGCAACCATGGACTGGATGGAGCAGGAGCAGGAAAGAGGTATTACAATTACTTCAGCTGCTACAACCTGTACCTGGCAGTTTCCTACTGAGAATGGAGTTCCAACTTCAGACGCCAAAGGATACCATTTCAACATAATCGACACTCCGGGTCACGTTGACTTTACGGTTGAGGTGAACCGCTCGCTCAGGGTCCTGGACGGTCTTGTGTTCTTGTTCAGTGCCGTTGACGGTGTTGAGCCTCAGTCGGAGACGAACTGGAGGCTGGCCGACAATTACAAGGTTCCTCGAATCGGGTTCGTCAACAAAATGGACCGTCAGGGAGCAGATTTCCTAAAAGTTTGTACTCAGGTAAAAGAAATGTTGGGATCCAATGCGGTGCCTATCGTTCTTCCTATCGGAGATGAGGCTGACTTTAAAGGGATTATTGACCTGGCGAAGAACAGGGCGATTGTATGGAATGAAGATTCATTCGGTTCGACCTTTGACGTGATCGAAATCCCTGAAGAATTGAAAGAAGAAGCTGCTCAGTACAGAGCTATGCTTATAGAGGAGGTTGCATCGTATGATGAGAATCTTCTTGAGAAGTTTATGGAAGATGAAGATTCAATAACTGAAGAAGAAGTGCACAATGCACTGAGGGCTGCAGTTATGGATATGGCTATCATTCCAATGATCTGCGGATCGGCATTCAAGAATAAAGGGGTTCAATTCCTGTTGGACGCGGTTTGCAGATATCTGCCCTCACCTCTGGATAAGGAGGCGATCGTGGGTACAAACCCGGATACAGGAGCTGAAGTAGCCAGAAAGCCTTCAGTGAATGATCCTTTCGCTTCCCTTGCGTTTAAGATCGCAACAGATCCCTTTGTAGGAAGACTGGCCTTTTTTAGAGTCTATTCAGGTCGTCTTGACGCAGGGTCTTATATTCTGAACAACCGTTCCGGAAAGAAAGAGCGAATTTCAAGAATATACCAGATGCACTCCAATAAGCAAAATGCCATCGATTTTATCGAAGCAGGTGATATTGGTGCAGCTGTGGGATTCAAGGATATTAAAACCGGGGACACTCTGTCAGATTTGAATGCGCCGATCGTATTGGAAAGCATGGATTTCCCAGATCCTGTAATTGGGGTCGCTGTGGAGCCAAAGACCAAAGCCGATGTTGATAAACTTGGAATGGGTCTGGCGAAGCTTGCAGAGGAGGATCCAACCTTCCAGGTAAGAACGGATGAGGCCTCTGGCCAGACCATCATATCTGGTATGGGAGAGCTTCACCTTGAAGTTTTGATCGATCGATTGAGAAGAGAATTCAAAGTTGAGGTGAACGAAGGTGAACCTCAGGTTGAATACAAAGAAGCGATTACCAAAGGTGCCGGTCACAGAGAGGTTTACAAGAAACAATCTGGTGGTAGAGGTAAGTTTGCCGATATCATTTTCGACATGAGCCCTGTGGATGAGGACTTTGAAGGTGAAGGACTTCAGTTTGTAAATGAGGTTAAAGGGGGTAATATTCCAAAAGAATTCATTCCATCTGTGGAAAAAGGATTCCAAATGGCTATGAAGAATGGTCCTTTGGCAGGCTACGAGATGGACACCATGAAGGTGACTTTGAAAGATGGATCGTTCCACCCTGTTGATTCTGATGCCTTGTCTTTCGAATTGGCTGCTAAAATGGGTTATAAATCTGCTGCTAAAGCGGCCGGAGCTGTGATCCTTGAGCCGATTATGAAGTTGGAGGTTGTTACTCCTGAAGAGAATATGGGAGATATCGTTGGTGACCTGAACCGAAGAAGAGGCCAGGTGAATTCAATGGCTGACCGTGCGGGTGCCAAGGTAGTAAAAGCCCATGTTCCTCTGTCTGAGATGTTCGGATATGTGACGACATTGAGGACGCTTTCATCTGGTAGAGCAACTTCTACCATGGAATTCGATCATTATGCTGTTACGCCATCGAATATTTCTGAGGAAGTAATCAAAAAGGCACAAGGTTAATCTACTAAAAAGAACAAAAATGAGCCAGAAAATCAGAATAAAGCTAAAGTCTTATGATCACAATTTAGTAGATAAATCTGCTGAAAAAATCGTAAAGACGGTAAAGAACACCGGTGCTGTTGTGAACGGTCCGATTCCTTTGCCTACGCAAAAGAAGATCTTCACGGTGCTGCGTTCGCCGCACGTGAACAAGAAGTCTCGCGAGCAGTTCCAATTGAGCGCGTTCAAGAGAATTCTCGATATATACAGCTCATCTTCCAAGACCATTGACGCTCTCATGAAATTGGAGTTGCCAAGTGGGGTGGAAGTTGAGATCAAGGTCTGACGAAAGAGTTTCGAACGACCAACGGCCGAAAAGGAAATTTCGGTCACATGTCCCGAGCAGTTGACGAGGGAAAAACGGAAAAATAGATTCAGGGTTGAAGATATTTTGACCCTGTTTTTTTGAAATAGAATCAATATTAAATTAAATTAAAATGTCTGGGTTAATAGGAAAGAAAATTGGAATGACCAGTATTTACGACGAGAACGGGAAGAACATCCCCTGTACCGTGATTGAAGCTGGTCCGTGTGTGGTTACCCAAGTCAGAACCAAAGAGGTTGACGGCTACGAGGCCGTGCAGCTTGGTTTCGATGACAAGGCAGAGAAGCAGTCTAACAAGGCGCTTGACGGTCACTTCAAAAAGGCCGGTACTTCTGCAAAAAGACGTGTCGTTGAATTCATTGGTTTTGAGGAGGAGTTCAAATTAGGAGATGAGATCAACGTGGATCACTTTGAAGAAGGTGAGTTCGTCGATGTTTCAGGAACGTCAAAAGGAAAAGGTTTCCAGGGGGTTGTCAAGCGCCATGGATTTGCCGGATCAGAGCGCACTCATGGTCAGCAGAGCATGAACAGGGCTCCGGGTTCAGTAGGTGCAGCCTCTTATCCTGCTCGTGTTTTCAAGGGAATGAAAATGGGAGGAAGAATGGGTGGCAGCCGTGTGACGGTTCAGAATCTCCGGGTTTTAAAAGTGGTTAAGGACAAAAATCTTTTGGTTGTCAAAGGAGCTGTTCCAGGTCACAAGAATTCATATGTAATTATTCAGAAATAATGAAAGTAGCAGTAATTGATATCAACGGGAAAAAGACTGGAAGAAGCGTTGAGCTTTCAGACACTGTTTTTGGTGTTGAACCGAATGATCATGCTATTTACCTGGATGTGAAGCAGCACCTGGCCAACAGAAGGCAGGGTACTCACAAGGCGAAGGAAAGAGCTGAGATTGCAGGAAGTACAAGAAAGATTAAAAAGCAGAAAGGAACAGGTACTGCGAGAGCAGGTAGCATCAAGTCTCCGGTGTTCAGAGGTGGAGGTCGAATCTTCGGTCCGAGACCGAGAAATTACGGCTTCAAACTCAACAAGGGATTGAAGAGACTGGCTCGTCAATCTGCACTTTCCATGAAGGCAAAAGAGGACAATATCGTCGTGATCGAGTCCTTTGATTTTGAAGCGCCAAAGACCAAGGAATTCACTAACATCTTGAAAGCTTTGGAGTTGGAAAACAAAAAATCTTTGTTTGTGTTGGAAGGGTCGAATAATAATGTATATTTGTCATCACGAAATTTGAAGAAGGCAGATGTCATAAGAGGTTCAGAATTAAGCACTTACAGCGTGTTAAACGCAAACAAAGTAATAATTTCTGAAGCTTGCCTGGAAGAAATTGAGTCTAATTTTAGCAAGTAAGGGTCATGAGTATATTGATAAAACCAATCATTACGGAGAAGGCAACCGACCAGAGCGAGTTGAGCAACTGCTTCAGTTTTGTTGTCAAGAAAACAGCGAACAAGATCCAGGTCAAGGAAGCTGTTGAAAGTGCTTATGGCGTTTCAGTAAGAGAAGTCAGAACAATGAATTATCCTGTCAAGAGGAAGACCAAGTACACCAAACAGGGCTTGGTTGAAAGCATGAAAGGCGGCTACAAGAAAGCGGTCGTTCAACTGGCTGACGGTGATAATATTGATTTTTATAGCAATATCTAAGTAGATAAAGATGGGATTGAAAAAATTAAAACCGATAACTCCCGGACAACGTTTCAGAGTCGTTACCGACTTCGATTCGATAACCACTGATAAGCCTGAAAAGAGCCTTTTGGCTCCGATCAAGAAATCGGGAGGACGAAACAGCGAAGGTAAAATGACCATGCGTTTCATGGGTGGTGGTCACAAGAGAAGGTACCGTGTCATTGATTTCAAAAGAAACAAAGACGGAGTGCCTGCGACAGTGAAGACCATAGAGTACGATCCGAACCGATCTGCTTACATTGCTCTGCTGAACTATGCGGATGGAGAAAAGCGCTATGTGATCGCTCAAAACGGAATGAAAGTCGGACAGACTGTTGTCTCTGGTGAAAAAGTGGCTCCGGAAATCGGAAACGCTTTGACCCTGGCCAACATTCCATTGGGAACGGTTATCTCGTGCATCGAGTTGCGTCCCGGACAGGGTGCGGTCATGGCGAGAAGTGCCGGTTCTTTCGGTCAGCTGATGGCACGTGAGGGCAAATACGCTACCATCAAATTGCCTTCGGGCGAGATCCGAATGGTGCTGCTCACATGCAAAGCCACTATAGGAGCTGTTTCCAATTCAGACCACCAGCTTACCGTTTCCGGTAAAGCCGGTAGAAACAGATGGCTTGGAAGAAGGCCGAGAACGCGTCCTGTTGCGATGAACCCGGTTGATCACCCGATGGGTGGTGGTGAAGGAAGGGCCTCAGGAGGACACCCAAGATCGAAGAACGGTATCCCTGCCAAAGGGTACAAGACCCGTTCCAAGACGAAGGCCAGCAATAAGCAAATTGTAGAACGCAGAAAAAAATAAATCGATAGAAGTATGGCACGTTCGCTAAAAAAAGGACCTTATGTTTTCCACGCGCTGGAGAAGAAAGTCCAAAAGAATATAGAATCAGGCAAGAAGTCTGTGATCAAGACCTGGTCAAGGTCATCCATGATCACTCCTGACTTCGTCGGCCAGACCATAGGTGTGCACAACGGACGTCAGTTCGTGCCGGTGTATGTCACCGAGAACATGGTGGGTCACAAGCTGGGTGAGTTTTCTCCGACCCGATCGTTCAGAGGTCATGCCGGAGCTAAGAATAAAGGAAATAAATAACAGGTTATGGGAGTTCGTAAGAAGTTAAGAGCAGATCAGCGCAAAGAAGAGCGCAAGAACACATACGTTGCTAAACTCAATGGTTGCCCAACCTCTCCGAGGAAAATGCGCCTGGTTGCAGATTTGATTAGAGGAGTTGAGGTAGAGAAAGCCTTGCAGATCCTTAAGTTTAACCCTAAAGAGGCATCAGGGAATCTCGAGAAGCTCATGCTTTCAGCCATCGCCAACTGGCAGGCCAAGAATGAAGACGCCAATATCGAGGACGCCGGATTGTTTGTGAAGGAGATCTATGTCGACAGCGCTACCATGCTGAAGCGATTGCAAACCGCACCTCAGGGAAGGGCACACAGGATCAGAAAAAGATCGAATCACGTAACCTTGATTTTAGGAACCAATAATTTAAGTAATTAACGAGCATGGGACAGAAGACAAATCCAATAGGAAATCGATTGGGAATCATCAGAGGATGGGAATCGAATTGGTATGGAGGAAAAGACTACGGAGACAAGATTGCTGAAGACAGCAAGATCCGTAAGTACATCCATGCGCGTTTGTTTAAAGCTAGCGTTTCCAGAGTGATCATCGAGCGCACCCTGAAACTTGTAACCGTTACTATCACCACGGCCCGTCCGGGAATCATCATCGGTAAAGGTGGCCAGGAGGTAGACAAGTTGAAAGAGGAGCTCAAAAAGATCACCGGAAAGGAAGTACAGATTAATATCTTCGAAATCAAACGTCCGGAACTTGACGCACAGTTGGTTGCGGCCAGCATTGCACGTCAGATCGAAAACAGGATCTCATACAGACGAGCAATCAAAATGGCCATTGCTGCCACCATGCGTATGAATGCCGAGGGTATTAAGGTACAGATCTCAGGTCGTTTGAACGGTGCTGAGATGGCGAGATCCGAAGCCTACAAGGAAGGAAGGATTCCTCTTTCCACCTTCAGGGCTGACATTGACTACGCTTTGGAAGAAGCGACTACAACCTATGGAAAGATAGGGGTCAAGGTTTGGATCATGAAAGGTGAGGTTTACGGCAAGAGAGAATTGTCACCGTTGGTCGGTCTTTCCAAGAAAGGAAAAGGCGGAGGTAAAGGCCCAGCTCGCGGAAAATCTCGTAGATAATTTTTTTTAAGACTTTAGAAAATGTTACAACCAAAAAGAGTAAAATACCGTAGAGTACAGAAAGGGAAAGGAAATATGAAAGGGATCTCTCAGAGAGGTCACCAACTTTCCAACGGTATGTTCGGTATCAAATCATTGGAGCAGGATTTAATCACTTCTCGTCAGATCGAGGCGGCTCGTGTTGCTGCGACGCGTTACATGAAAAGACAGGGAAGTTTGTGGATCAAGATCTTTCCGGACAAGCCTATCACCAAAAAGCCTCTAGAGGTTCGTATGGGTAAGGGTAAAGGAGCGCCAGAATACTTCGTGGCGGTCGTCAAGCCGGGCAGAATTATGTTTGAAGTAGGCGGAGTGCCGATTGAAGTGGCGCGTGAAGCTTTGCGTCTCGCGGCTCAGAAGTTACCCGTTAAAACGAAGTTCATTGTTGCAAATGACTATGACCACGATTAATTTTTTAGAAAGATGAAACAGTCAGAAATTAAGGAATTATCAGTAGAGGAGCTTCAGGAGAAGCTGGAGATCAACAAGAAGAAATACACGGATCTCAAGCTTGCTCATGCGATCTCTCCGTTGGAAAGCCCATTGCAGTTAAGAAACCTTCGCAAGACGGTTGCCCGAATTGCCACTGAATTAAATAATAGAGAATTACAATAATTGTAATTGAATTGAAGAGATGGAAAAAAGAAATCTTAGAAAGGAAAGAATAGGAGTAGTTTCAAGCAACAAGATGCAAAAGTCGATTGTTGTCTCTGAGGTGAAACGAGTAAAGCATCCCTTGTACGGTAAGTTCGTATTGAACACCAAGAAATATGTGGCGCACGACGAGAATAACGATTGCAATGAAGGCGATACGGTACGCATTATGGAAACGCGTCCGATGAGCAAGTCAAAGCGTTGGAGGTTAGTAGAAATCTTAGAAAGAGCTAAATAATTATGTTACAGCAAGAATCAAGATTAAAAGTTGCGGATAATACCGGTGCCAAAGAGGCGCTTGTGATCCGGGTCCTGGGTGGAACCAAAAGACGCTATGCTTCTGTAGGAGATCAGATTGTTGTATCCGTCAAGGATGCCACTCCGAACGGTACGGCTAAAAAGGGACAGGTTTCAAAAGCTGTTGTGATCAGAACCAAGAAGGAAGTTCGTCGCAAGGACGGATCTTACATCCGATTCGATGACAACGCCTGTGTTTTGCTCGACTCGAATTCTGGAGAAATGAGAGGTACCCGTGTTTTCGGACCTGTTGCGAGAGAACTTCGTGAGAAGCAATTCATGAAAATAGTATCATTGGCACCTGAAGTGCTTTAATTAATAGGATTATGACTAAGCTGAAAATAAAAACCGGAGATACGGTAAAGGTTATAGCAGGTGATCACAAAGGCGAGGAAGGCAAAGTGGTGAAGGTTTTCATCGACAAGAACCGCGCCATTGTCGAGGGAGTCAACATGATCTCGAAGCACACCAAGCCAAGTGCTGACAATCCACAGGGTGGAATCGTCAAGAAGGAGGCTTCGTTGCACATTTCGAACCTGATGTTGGTCAAGAACGGAGAAGTTTCTCGCGTTGGGTACCGCATGGAAGGTGACAAGAAGGTGAGATTTTCTAAAAAATCAAATGAAGTATTGTAGTTATGGAATATACGCCAAGACTGAAGAAAGAATATAAGGAGCGCGTTATCGATGCGCTTACAAAAGAGTTCGGGTACAAGAACGTAATGCAGGTGCCCAAGCTTGAAAAGATCGTTATTAGCAGGGGTGTGGGTGCTGCAATCGCAGACAAGAAGCTCATCGAGTACGCTGTGGATGAGCTAACCCAGATCACCGGGCAAAAGGCGGTAACCACGATCTCCAAAAAAGACGTTGCCTCTTTCAAACTCCGCAAGGGAATGCCGATCGGAGCGAAGGTGACCCTGAGAAAGAACAGGATGTACGAGTTTCTCGATAGACTCGTGACTGCTTCATTGCCTCGTGTTCGTGATTTCAAAGGCGTTAGAGCCTCCGGCTTTGACGGCAGGGGAAATTACAACCTCGGGATCACTGAGCAGATCATCTTCCCTGAGATTGACATCGACAAGGTGAACAGGATCAACGGAATGGACATCACTTTCGTGACCACGGCTGAGACCGACAAGGAAGCAAAATCGTTATTGAACGAATTGGGAATACCCTTTAAAAAGAACTAAGAAATGGCAAAAGAATCAATGAAGGCTCGTGAAGTCAAAAGAGCCAAGACTGTTGCAAAATACGCTGAGAAGAGAAAAGCGCTGAAAGAGGCCGGAGATTACGAGGCTCTTCAGAAGTTGCCAAAGAACGCTTCTCCGATCCGCATGCACAACAGGTGCAAGCTGACGGGACGTCCGAAAGGATACATGCGACAGTTTGGTATTTCACGTGTAAAATTCCGTGAGATGGCGAATCAAGGTTTGATTCCCGGCGTGAAGAAAGCGAGCTGGTAGAGAGCCGACAAAAATGAATATTTAACTGGTTTGAAGTTCGGATCCGCAAAAGCTGTGACGAAAACCAAAACCGCAAATAAATTTATATGTTAACAGATCCTATAGCAGATTTTCTGACAAGAATCAGAAACGCTGCGATGGCAGGCCACCGAGTGGTGGAGATTCCTGCCTCAAACTTGAAAAAGGAAATGACCAAGATTCTTTTCGATCAGGGTTATATCCTCAGTTACAAAGTCATTGAGAACAAAGTTCAGGACGTGATCAAGATTGCCTTGAAATACGACAAGAACAGCAAGGAATCAGTGATCAAGAACCTTGAGCGTGTGAGTACGCCAGGTTTGCGACAGTATCGTGGAGCTCATGAAATGCCGCGGGTATTGAACGGATTGGGTATTGCAATCGTTTCTACTTCAAAAGGTGTGATGACCAACAAAAAGGCGCGCCAGGAGAATGTAGGTGGAGAGGTATTGTGTTACGTTTATTAAAAAAGAAGAGAGATGTCAAGAATAGGAAATAACCCAATATCGATTCCGGAAGGAGTTACTGTTGATATCAAAGACAGCACAATCACTGTCAAAGGAAAGCTGGGCGAGTTGACTCAGAACTTCGACGGGGTTGAGCTGAAAAACGATGAAGGTGTGTTGACTGTGGAGCGAGCTTCAGAATCTAAAGAGCACAAAGCGAAGCATGGTTTGTACAGAGCCTTGATCTTCAATATGATGGAAGGAGTTTCAAAAGGATGGACCAAAGAACTGGAATTGGTTGGAGTAGGTTACAGAGCTTCAAACCAGGGACAGAAACTGGACCTGGCATTGGGATTCTCGCACAACATAGTGTTGGACGTGGCTCCGGAAGTAAAAGTTGAGACTGTGTCAGAGAAAGGAAAGAATCCGATCATCAAGCTGACTTCTTTCGACAAACAATTGGTGGGCCAGGTGGCCGCCAAGATCCGTTCCTTCCGTAAGCCAGAGCCTTACAAAGGAAAAGGTGTCAAGTTTGTAGGTGAACAATTAAGAAGAAAAGCAGGTAAAACTGCATAATACATAAGGTTATGGCATTAACAAAACTTCAGAGAAGGACCCGTATAAAGAAGAGAATCAGAAAGATTGTCTCAGGAACGGCTGCGAAGCCACGCATGTCTATATTCAGAAGCAACAAAGAGATTTCGGCTCAGTTGATTGACGACGTGTCCGGAGTAACTTTGATCGCTGCCTCATCAAAAGGTTTGAAAGACGCGAAAGGGACGAAGATAGAAACAGCTGCTGCAGTGGGTAAGGCGATTGCCGATAAAGCTGCTAAAGCAGGAATTGAAACCGTAGCCTTCGACAGGAACGGATATTTGTATCACGGCAGGGTGAAGGCATTGGCCGATGGAGCCCGAGAAGGAGGTTTAAAATTTTAAGATTATTCCATGTACAAAGATTATAGTAACGTAGAACGAGTAAAGCCAAGCGGACTTGAATTGAAAGATCACTTGGTTGGAGTACAAAGGGTTACCAAGGTGACCAAAGGGGGTAGAACCTTCAGTTTCTCAGCAATTGTCGTGGTAGGAAACGGTGACGGTGTCGTAGGACACGGTTTGGGCAAGTCGCAGGACGTAGCTTCTGCGATCGCAAAAGCCATCGAGGACGCCAAGAAGAATTTGGTGCGCATCCCGATCATCAACCAAACCCTTCCGCATGAGCAGAAAGGCAAATACGGAGGAGCCCGTGTGTTCCTCAGACCTGCTTCACATGGTACGGGAGTAATCGCCGGTGGTGCGGTACGTGCGGTACTTGAATCTGTTGGGGTTCACGACGTACTGTCGAAGTCTCAGGGATCATCCAATCCGCACAATGTGGTGAAAGCTACATTTGATGCGCTTCTGAACCTCAGGGATGCAAGAATGATAGCCAAGCAAAGAGGAATCTCTGTGCAAAAAGTGTTTAACGGATAACGACGAAGTCATGAAAAGAATCAGAGTAAAACAAGTTCGAAGTAAGATCAGACGTCCCAAAAACCAGAAGTTGACACTTGAGGCCCTGGGATTGAAGAAGATGGATCAGGTTGTTGAGCACGATGCCACGCCACAGATCCTCGGAATGGTAAAAACAGTTAATCACTTAGTTTCTGTAGAGGAAATCAAATAAGAATCGAAGAGATGCAATTACACAATTTAAAGCCTGCCAAAGGATCAGTCAAATCAGGCAAGCGAATAGGCAGAGGAGAAGGTTCCGGAAAAGGCGGAACGGCTACCCGAGGACATAAAGGTGCAAAATCGCGCTCAGGTTATTCTAAGAAACTCGGTTTTGAAGGAGGTCAGATGCCTTTGCAACGTCGGGTTCCCAAATTTGGTTTCAAGAACATCAACCGCAAGGAGTACCAGGGCATCAACCTGGACACCCTCCAGAATTTGGTTGACGAAGGCAGAATCAAAGACAACGTGACCCTTGAAGTGTTGATCGAGAACGGACTTGCAGGCAAGAACGACCTGGTCAAGATAATGGGACGGGGTGAGCTGAAAGCAAAACTGAACATCACAGTGCACAAATTCACGGCGACGGCCAAAGCGGCTATTGAGAAAGCCGGTGGTGAAGCTGTAACCCTTTAAGGCTGGATATAGTAAATGAAAAAGTTTATAACTACAGTCCAGGATATTTGGAAAATTGAAGAGCTCAGGAACAAGATCATGCTGACGCTCGGTTTGATGGTCGTTTACCGTCTTGCTGCCCAGGTGCCCCTTCCGGGGATCGACCCGACGCAGCTTTCAGGTTTGGCCAACAAAACGTCCGACGGCTTGTTGGGTCTGCTCAATGCCTTTACGGGAGGTGCCTTTGCAAAGGCATCTGTCATGGCACTGGGGATCATGCCCTACATCTCAGCATCGATTGTGGTGCAGCTGATGGGTATTGCTGTTCCTTATCTGCAGAAGTTGCAGAAGGAAGGTGAAAGCGGAAGAAAGAAGATCAATCAGATCACGCGATGGCTGACCATTGCGATTCTGATCATCCAGGCGCCGACGTATCTGATCAGTCTGCCGGCCCTTGGAATCCCCGAAAGCGCATTCTTGCTAGGAACGGGTCCATTGTTCTATTTCTCATCCATTCTCCTGCTTACTACAGGTACAATTTTTGCCATGTGGCTCGGTGAGAAGATTACGGATAAGGGAATCGGAAATGGGATCTCATTATTGATTATGATCGGTATTATAGCGATATTCCCGGCCTCCTTCATGCAGGAAGCCACCTCAAGGATCAACCAGTCCAACGGTGGGCTCATCATGATCCTGATCGAGGTTGTAGTATGGTTCATTGTGATCTTTGCGAGTGTTCTCCTGGTAACTGCCGTAAGGAAGATCCAGGTTCAGTACGCGCGCAGAACTGTTGCAGGAAACATTAAGGATGTGGCAGGTGCCAGACAGTACATCCCATTGAAATTGAATTCGTCAGGTGTAATGCCGATAATCTTTGCTCAGGCGCTGATGTTTGTGCCCGGTTTATTGGCCAGTTCGGACAATTCCGTGATCAAGTCCATCGGTGTGGCCTTTACGGATATTTTCGGATTGTGGTACAACATTCTGTTCGCAGTGCTGATCATCATCTTCAGCTATTTTTATACGGCGATCACCATACCTACCAATAAAATGGCGGATGACTTGAAACGAGGCGGAGGGTTTGTGCCTGGCATACGACCCGGAAAGGAAACCGCGGATTATCTCGATACGATCTTATCTCGTATCACGCTTCCGGGATCTCTTTTCCTGGCCTTTTTGGCTATTCTTCCAGCGATCATCACCAAAGCCGGTGTACAACCGGGATGGGCGATCTTCTATGGAGGAACTTCTCTGTTGATTATGGTGGGAGTTGCAATTGACACCTTACAACAAATAAATGCGCATTTGTTGAATCGTCATTACGACGGTTTGATGAAGGCCGGATCAAAACGAAAAGTAGCAATTTAGTATGGCGAAACAACCAGCGATAGAACAGGACGGCAAGATTATCGAGGCCCTCTCCAATGCGATGTTCCGCGTGGAACTGGAAAACGGGCACATTGTAACGGCCCACATTTCTGGAAAAATGAGAATGCATTATATCAAATTGCTGCCGGGTGACAAGGTCAAACTGGAAATGAGTCCGTATGATCTCACCAAGGCGAGAATCACATATAGATACTAAAGAATACATCGAGATGAAAGTAAGAGCATCAGTTAAGAAAAGAAGTGCCGACTGCGTCATTGTTCGCAGAAAGGGCAGATTATATGTAATCAACAAAAAGAATCCTAGATTTAAACAAAGACAAGGATAATTATGGCAAGAATAGCAGGTATAGATATCCCAAAGAACAAAAGAGGAGTCATTGCATTGACTTATATCTTTGGAATCGGCAGAAGCAGGGCAAAAACGATCCTTGCAGACGCTAAGGTTGACGAGAGCATTAAAGTTCAGGACTGGACAGACGACCAGATCGCTCAGATCCGAGAAGAGGTTGGAAAGCTCACCATTGAGGGTGAATTGCGTTCTGAGGTGCAGCTGAACATCAAACGCTTGATGGATATCGGATGCTACCGAGGAATCAGACACAGAGCAGGATTGCCTCTCCGTGGTCAGAGGACCAAGAACAATTCACGTACCCGAAAAGGTAAGAGAAAGACGGTAGCAGGTAAAAAGAAAGTAACTAAATAATTGTTGACACAATGGCAAAGTCAAGTTCAAAAAGCACAAAGAAGCGCAAAGTGATTGTCGATGCAGTAGGAGAAGCGCATATCACTGCCTCTTTTAATAACATCATCATTTCATTGACCAACAAAAAAGGTGACGTGATCTCCTGGTCCAGTGCCGGAAAACAAGGTTTCCGCGGATCGAAGAAGAATACGCCTTATGCGGCTCAAACGGCTGCAGAAGACTGCGGAAAAGTCGCTCATGAAGCGGGTCTGAGAAAAGTGAAGGTATACGTGAAAGGACCTGGTAACGGTAGAGAGTCTGCCATCAGGACCCTGCATAACAACGGGATCGAAGTGACTGAGATCATCGACGTCACTCCGTTGGCACACAACGGGTGCAGACCACCGAAAAGAAGAAGAGTTTAACAGAATTATTTTTAACTAAGGATTCAGATTATCGAAGGATTGCCTTAATTCATAGTCCCTTTAAAACAAAAAAATGGCAAGATACACAGGACCTACGTCCAAAATAGCCAGAAAGTTCGGCGAGCCGATCTTTGGCGAAGACAAAGCATTAGAGAAAAAGAACTATCCTCCGGGACATCACGGACCGAACAAGAGAAGAGGAAAGCAGTCTGAATACGCAATTCAGCTGAAAGAAAAGCAAAAAGCAAAGTACACCTACGGAATCCTGGAGCGTCAGTTCCGCAATCTCTTTGAGCGATCTCAAAGAAGCAAGGGAATTACTGGTGAGATTTTGCTTCAATTGTGTGAGTCGAGACTCGACAACGTCGTGTTCCGATTGGGAATTGCACCGACGAGAAAAGGTGCCCGCCAGTTGGTAGCACACAGACACATCACAGTTAATGGAAGTATTGTCAACATTCCGTCGTTCTCGTTGAAACCGGGAGATATTATCGGGGTGCGCGAGAAATCAAAGTCGCTGGATGCTATCCAACGATCTTTGGCTGCGAAATCAAATGTTTATGAGTGGTTGGCCTGGAATCAGGAAACCCTGGAGGGAAGATTCGTCACCGTTCCGGAAAGAATTCAAATACCAGAAAACATAAACGAGCAGTTCATCGTCGAATTGTACTCTAAATAATCTTAAAGACAGACATAACCTATGGCAATATTAAATTTTCAGAAACCGGATAAAGTTTTAATGATCGAATCCACAGATTTCAGTGGCAGGTTTGAATTTAAACCGCTGGAGCCGGGATATGGTCTTACGATCGGTAATGCACTGAGACGTGTGTTGCTGTCGTCTTTGGACGGTTACGCTATCACCTCGCTCAGGATCGAAGGTGTGGAACACGAGTTCTCCACGATCAAAGGAGTGGTTGAAGATGTTACTGAAATAGTCTTGAACCTGAAACAGATTCGGTTCAAGCAGCAGATAGAAGATACCGATAATGAAACGGTTGTGATTTCGATCACAGGCAAGGAGCAGCTCGTAGCCGGGGATTTCCAGAATTTCATCTCAGGTTTCCAGGTGCTCAACCCGGATCTTGTGATCTGCAACATGGAGTCTTCCGTGAAGCTAGACATGGAGATCACGATCGAAAAAGGTCGGGGCTTTGTTCTTGCAGAAGACAACAAAAAGGTGTCGGCTCCGCTCGGAACGATCTTTATCGATTCGATCTACACGCCGATCAAAAATGTAAAGTACGCTGTTGAGAACTTCCGTGTGGAACAGAAGACGGACTACGAAAAGCTCGTTTTCGACATCGTGACCGATGGTTCAGTTGCTCCCAAGGAAGCTTTGACCGAAGCAGCCAAAATCCTGATCCACCACTTCATGCTGTTCTCAGATGAGAGAATCACGCTCGAGGCGGATGAGATCGCTCAAACGGAGACCTATGACGAGGAGTCATTGCACATGAGACAATTGCTCAAGACGCGATTGATCGACATGGACCTTTCGGTTCGTGCTTTGAACTGCCTGAAGGCAGCCGAGGTGGATACTTTGGGCGACCTGGTTTCCTTCAACAAGAGCGACCTGATGAAGTTCAGAAACTTCGGGAAGAAATCCCTGACCGAACTGGACGAGTTGGTGAACAACAAGGGCCTGACCTTTGGGATGGATTTAGCGAAGTACAAATTGGACAAAGAGTAATTTGTACCTGATTTAAAGAATTAATAGTCAATTGAAAGATGAGACACGGGAAGAAATTTAATCACTTAAGCAGAAAGACAGCGCATAGGAAGTCAATGTTGGCGAATATGGCGTGCTCGTTAATAGAGCACAAACGCATCAACACGACCGAGGCGAAAGCCAAAGCGCTCAGGCAATATGTAGAGCCCCTGATCACCAAGTCTAAGAACGATACCACGCACAACAGAAGAATTGTATTCAGCAGTTTGAGAAACAAATACGCGGTTTCCGAATTGTTCAGAGACGTGGCCGTGAAAGTAGGTGACCGACCTGGAGGATATGTAAGAATCATCAAGCTTGGAAATCGCCAGGGAGACAACGCCGCAATGGCCATGGTTGAATTGGTGGATTACAACGAGGTTTACACGCCGATAGCGAAGAAGAAGAAATCTACGCGACGACGCGGACGCAAATCAGGTTCTAAGGAAGCAGCTCCTGCAGCTGCACCGGTCGAAGAGGCAACTCCTTCACCCGCTGAGGACGCTGCCGAAGCAGTCGTTGAGGCCCCTGTAAAGGAAGCTCCTGCAAAGGAGGAGCCCGAGGCAGAAGAGCCCAAAGCCGAAGAGCCCAAGGCAGAAGAGCCCAAGGCGGAAAAGACAGATAAGGAAGACGATGCAGATAAGAAAAATGAAGCGTAAATCGTTTTTTGAAAACTGATAGGAAAAAAGGATAGGCTAGTCGTTAGCTTATCCTTTTTTTATGAAATAAAATTAACAAAGCATTTTTGAAAGTCTTCTTTTTATTAGACTTGCAAACGAATAATTAAAAACCGAGATAAACGATGAAATACGAAAGCAGAAAAAAGGCCATTCTCTTGCTCAAGGACGGAACCCGGTTCGAAGGAAAATCGATTGGAATTGAGGGAACTGCTGTGGGCGAGATTTGTTTCAACACCGGAACCACCGGCTACCAGGAGATTTTTACCGATCCGTCCTATTTTGGACAGCTCATGGTTACGACCAATGCGCATATCGGAAACTACGGAACCACTCCGGATGAGCAGGAATCGGAGGGAATCAAAATCTCAGGCCTTATCTGTCGCAATTTCAGTTTTGACTATTCCCGTCCGAAAGCCGAGGAATCGTTGCTCGAGTATTTCAAAAAACAGAATTTTGTAGCCATCTCTGATGTGGACACGCGGGCCCTGGTTCGCTACATCCGCGATAAGGGAGCCATGAATGCCGTCATTTCAACCGAAACGGACGATATGGAAGCTTTGCAAAAAAAGCTGGATGCGATTCCTTCTATGGAAGGCCTCGAGCTGGCTTCAAAGGTTTCGACACGTGAGCCCTACACGGTAGGTGACCCGGAAGCTCGCTTCAAAGTCGCCGCACTTGACATAGGGATCAAAAAGAACATCCTTAAAAATCTCGTGAAAAGAGACTGCTACGTAAAAGTGTTTCCCTACGATGCTACTTTTGAGGAACTCAGCGCTTTTGAACCCGATGGCTACTTCCTGTCCAACGGCCCCGGGGATCCGGTGCCGCTCAAAGAGGCCCAGGAACTTGCCAAAGAGATAATCGACAGGGATCTGCCCTTATTCGGAATTTGCCTCGGTCACCAGGTAATTGCGCTGTCTCAGGGGGTACCGACGTTTAAGATGTTCAACGGTCACCGTGGCATAAACCACCCTGTGAAGAACCTCCTGACAGGAAAAGGAGAGATAACCTCCCAAAATCACGGTTTCGTCGTCGACAGAAAATCTGTTGAGGAGCATGGAGGGATCGAAATGACGCATGAGCATCTCAACGATCTTACCCTGGCCGGCATGCGCCTCAAAGGAAAGAAGTGCTTTTCGGTTCAATACCACCCGGAAGCCAGCCCGGGCCCCAATGACGCATCGTATTTGTTCGACCAGTTCATCGAGATGATCGAAGCAGCGAAACCGGCTTAAATGCTGGCTTTGCATATCGAAATCGATATCGTATTTAATTCGGGATTTTTGAAGTAAAACCTCGATTATTTCGTAAATTTACCTGCATATAAATCAAAGCTAAATTCAAACAAAATGAGCATTATTTTAGACATCCACGCGAGACAGATATTCGATTCACGCGGAAACCCTACGGTTGAAGTTGACGTCATCACGGAGAACGGAGTCCTGGGAAGGGCAGCAGTTCCATCAGGAGCATCTACCGGGGAACACGAGGCAGTTGAGTTGAGAGACGGAGGAAGTGACTATATGGGAAAAGGCGTCTTGAAGGCGGTCGAGAACGTCAATGAGATTATCTCTAAGGAGATCATCGGATATTCGGTTTTCGAGCAGAACACGATCGACCAGATCATGCTTGAAATCGATGGCACGCCAAATAAAGCAAAACTGGGAGCCAATGCCATACTGGGTGTTTCTCTGGCCGTGGCCAAAGCAGCGGCCAATGAACTGAACCAACCTCTTTACCGATATGTCGGGGGCGTGAGCGCCAATACCCTTCCGGTACCCATGATGAACATTGTCAATGGAGGTTCGCACTCTGACGCGCCTATCGCGTTCCAGGAGTTCATGGTCATGCCGGTCAAAGCCGAAAACTTCACTCAGGCGATTAAAATGGGAAGCGAGATCTTCCACAACCTCAAGAAATTGTTGCACGACCGCGGTCTGAATACAGCTGTAGGTGACGAAGGTGGTTTTGCGCCGACATTTGAGAGTACTGAAGACGCTCTTGACACGATTATGAAAGCGATTGCTGAGGCAGGGTACAAAGGCGGTGAAGACGTCATGCTGGCCCTTGACTGTGCAGCAGCGGAATTCTATAAAGACGGAAAATACGACTATACCATTTTCGAGGGAGACAAAGGTGTCGTGAGATCAAGCGAGGAGCAGGCGCAATACGTCGCTGAACTCTCAGCCAAGTATCCGATCATATCGATAGAGGATGCCATGGACGAGAACGACTGGGATGGCTGGAAATCGCTCACAGACAAAATCGGAGACAAAGTTCAGTTGGTCGGAGACGACTTGTTCGTGACCAACGTGGAAAGACTCTCGAGAGGTATTGAAAACGGCATCGCAAATTCGATCCTGATCAAAGTGAACCAGATCGGTACGTTGACCGAGACGATTGCGGCGGTAAACATGGCACAGAATGCGGGTTATACTTGCGTGATGTCTCACCGATCCGGAGAAACCGAGGACAACACGATCGCAGATCTCGCGGTTGCCCTGAATACAGGACAGATCAAAACAGGATCAGCGTCGAGAAGTGACCGGATGGCCAAGTACAATCAATTGCTTCGAATCGAGGAGGAATTGCACAGCACGGCATATTATCCTCAGGAAAAAGCCTTTAAGGTAGGCTGATCCACTCAAGAGTCGGATAGGTCCAAAACACGATTGAATACGAAAAGGCCAAACGCAGTTTGGTCTTTTTTTATGCCCGGCAATGGCGCCGTTCGGCGGAGTTTTTGGTGTAACATATATTGCCCATTTTGATCGGAAATTTGGGCATTATTTCGTATTTTCGTGTATCGAAGCACAAATTGAAAATCTTAAAAATTAGTATAGAAATGTCAGAAATAGCCAAGTTGATTGTTCAAGGTAAAGAATATGAATTTCCTGTGGTTGTGGGCACCGAAGACGAGGTGGCCATAGATATCAAAAAATTGCGTTCTTCTACAGGAGGAATCATAACCATAGACCCCGGTTTCAAAAACACAGGTTCCTGCGAGAGCAAGATCACTTTTCTCGATGGAGAGAAGGGAATTCTCAGGCACAGGGGATACGCCATTGAGGAATTGACCAAAAAGGCGAGCTTCCTTGAAGTGGCTTATCTGATTATTTTTGGAGAATTGCCAACCAGTGAGCAATATGAGAAATGGGAGAAGGACATCAAGCATCACGCCCTGCTCAACGAAGAGATGAAAGACATCATTGACGGTTTCCCGACAGGCGCCCACCCGATGGGTATGGTGGCATCGCTTACCAACGCATTGACAGCTTTTAACCCGGCAACCGTGGATATCAATTCGAATGAAGAGATATATACGGCGATCACCAAGCTGATGGGTAAATTCCCGGTTTTGGCGGCCTGGTCGCATTGCAAGAACCAGGGTGCACCTTTCAATTATGCAGATAATTCGTTGGACTACGTAGCCAACATCATGCAGATGATGTTCAGGATCCCCACGGAAGAATACAAACTCAATCCGATCGCTGTCAAGGCATTGGATGAACTGCTAATTTTACACGAGGACCACGAGCAGAACTGCTCGACTTCAACCGTTAGAATCGTCGGTTCTTCTGAGGCCGGTCTTTTTGCTTCGGTTTCTTCAGGGGTTTCAGCTCTTTGGGGAAGGCTTCACGGTGGAGCCAACCAGGCGGTGCTCGAAATGCTCGAGAATATTCAGAAAGACGGCGGTGACGTAGAAAAGTATATCGCGAAGGCCAAAGACAAGAATGATCCGTTCCGATTGATGGGCTTCGGACACCGGGTTTACAAGAATTTCGATCCGAGGGCGCGAATCATCAAAAAGGCGGCAGATGATCTATTTGCGGATCTGGGTACAAGAGATCCGGTTTTGGCGATCGCCAAGCACCTGGAAGAAGTGGCCCTAAAGGATGAGTACTTCGCCGAAAGAAAACTGTATCCGAACGTTGATTTCTACTCAGGAATCATATACAGGGCACTGGGATTCCCGGTACACATGTTTACCGTAATGTTTGCCATTGGAAGGCTTCCCGGATGGATCGCACAATGGCGAGAAATGAGGCTCAATGGAGAGCCCATCGGACGTCCGCGTCAGCTCTACACAGGAGAGCCACTGAGAGATTTTGTTCCGTTTGACAAAAGATAGTTCATTGGGCAGTTTCAAGGGCTGAGCCAGGCTTTTTCAAAAACTGAAAAATTGTTTGAATCGTGAAGAGCAAAACTTTGCTTTTCACGATTTTTTTTGTCTATTTTTGCCCAATTCTCATGATCTGAAGAACGCTCTTAAAAGAGCGCGCAATAGCGCTGAAGTTTGCGATCACGGATCCTGAAATTCAATTGATATTTTCTGATGATTTTGATCGATCTGCCTTGAGGCGGACTTGAATATCGAATGGATTGTTGAGTTTAATACTCACCAAAACAGAGTTTTAATCATAGAATCGCTTGAGATGGAACTGAATATAAAGAATGAGACTTCCCGGCTGAGGGCCGTTGTCCTGGGGACTGCAGAGTCCTGCGGGCCCGTTCCGAAAGTGGAGGAGTGCTACGACCCAAAGTCGATCGAGCATGTACTGGCCGGTACCTATCCCACTGAAGATGACATGAAGAGGGAGATGAAAGCCTTTGATGAGGTTCTTAAGAAGTACGGGGTAAAGGTATACAGGCCGGAGGTGTTGAAAGACGTAAATCAAATCTTCGCCCGTGACATCGGATTTGTGATCGAGGACAAGTTCATCCGCTCGAACATCCTGCCTAATCGCATTGAAGAGCTCGACGCCATAGCCCATGTCTATGAGCAGGTGGATCCGAAGAAACGGATCACCCCACCTGACGAGGTTCACGTGGAAGGCGGTGATGTGATGCCCTGGAACGACTATATTTTCGTCGGAGTGTATCACGACGCGGATTACCCGGAATATATAACGGCCAGGACCAATTTGGAGGCAGTCGAGTTTTTGGAGGCTATGTTTCCCGAGAAAAAGGTGAAATCATTTGACCTGCGAAAATCGAATACCGACCCCCGCGAGAATGCCCTGCATTTGGATTGCTGTTTTCAGCCCGTGGGCAAGGACAAGGCGATTTTGCACCGGAATGGCTTTTTGGTGGAAGAAGAGTACCAGTGGCTTCTCGACTATTTTGGGAAGGACAATGTGTTCGAGATCAGCAAGCAGGAGATGTACGACATGAATTCCAATATATTTTCAATCGCAGAAGACGTCGTGGTGTCCGAAAAGGGCTTTCACCGATTGAATCACTGGTTGCGCGATCAGGGAATTACAGTTGAAGAGATTTCCTATTCTGAGATCGGAAAACAGGAAGGCTTGCTGCGTTGTTCGACCCTCCCTTTGATCAGGGATTAGTTTATGTTGAACCTGGACCCAGTCGAGTCGTGGTGATCCAGCGGCAGGAATTATTGGAAGACCAGCGTTTTAATAAGTCCGCTCAAAAGCGGCAATAAGATTTACCCAGGTTAATTTTTAACACGATTGATGAGACAAATTACGAATACCATATTGATGATTCGGCCGGTCGCCTTTCGGATGAATGAGCAGACCGCCGTCAACAACTATTATCAACAGGAGATTGATAATGTTTCCGACAGGACCATCCAGGAGCGGGCCCTGGAAGAGTTCGATGCGTTTGTTGAGAAACTGAGGAGTCATGGTGTTCATGTAATCGTAGTCGAAGACAATCTGGAACAGGATACTCCGGATTCGATTTTTCCGAACAACTGGGTCTCCTTTCACCGCAATGGCATGGTCGGGGTTTTTCCGATGTTTGCGCCGAACCGAAGAAGGGAGCGCAGGGACGATATTTTCGATCGCATTGAGGCCGAAGGCTTTGAGATCAAGAGCCTTGTCGATTACACCTCAGCCGAGGAATCAGATATTTTTCTGGAGGCTACCGGAAGCATCGTTCTCGACCGCGAAAACCACCTGGCCTACTGCGCCCTGTCGGCACGTGCGGATGAAGGACTGCTCATCGAGTTTTGCGAGGACTTCGAGTACACCCCTGTGATATTTCATGCCTACCAGAGTTACGAGGGCGATCGCAGGCTCATCTATCACACCAACGTCATGATGGCCATCACCGAGAAGAACGTGGTGATCTGCCTGGATTCGATCGATGATCCCAAGGAACGAAAGCACGTCGTCAAGCAGATCAAAGACAGTGGAAAAGGTCTTGTTGAGATAACTGAAGAGCAAGTCGAGAACTTCGCCGGGAACATGCTGCAAGTTCTGGATGGCAACGGCAAGCCCCTGACCGTGATGAGCCAATCCGCCTATGAATGCCTGACGGCCGAACAGCGCTCCACTCTCGAGGCCGAGGCCCAACTCCTGTACTCAGATTTGTCGACCATCGAAACTTGTGGCGGCGGAAGCGCCCGCTGCATGATGGCCGAGGTTTTTTTGTGATTGGGCTTGAGGGGTTTTCAACAATTCTTTTAGATTGTTGATAAGTTTAGTCTCATTTTCGGAGTACACATTATTTATGGTGCTTTGTTTTTTATAATGGGGATTTAGTCTAAAAATTTTACGGGATTACCAATAGTTAGACTCCCTTTATTTCATCTATCTTTCAAGACCTTACTTCAAAAATCTTTAGAAACTCCCCTTAGAATCTGCGGGTAGTTTCGCGGCGTCTATAATTTATTCTTTGCAATAAATGAAGGTCACTAATTTGCTGTGAAAACCCCCTCTAATTCTTGGCAAAACTTTATAGTCATTTTGATTTTAATAGTTTAAATGAAATTACAAAGTTCTGTTCTGCTGAAAGCTCTCTTTGCTTTTATCTTTCTTATAACAACCTACTCGTTTGGTCAAACCAGTGCCTTAGAGCTGAAATCACTTCGCGTGTCTTCAGATGGCTATGTGGTGAGAATGGAATTTAACAAGCCCATTTTTGGATCGAATAAGGGATTCACAGTAGCCAATACTTCGAGTAATAGTTTCAGTTCACTTGCCGGATTCGGTTCCTCCGTGCTTGAGGGGCGATTATCGAAGCCAATCGTCTATGGTGAGCCAGCTGTTGTCAGTTATAAGGACATAGAAACCAAAGGAATAATTCAAGGTGATCTTAATGACGGGAATGGAAATGTTCTGGGTTATTTTTTGAAGGAATTGGTTGACACCTCTTCACTGACTTTTAAAGGAGAAGAGCGTTACGTGTCGGCAGATGCCACTGGTGGGGGAGATGGAAGCCAAGGCAGACCCTTGGACCCTTCCGGAAATGGTTTCGAATTTGAAGTCCGGAACGCGATACAATGTAAAGGCGGGAAATTACGGGAGTTTGAGTCTGGACTTGATAAATGAGCGAGGTAAACCAAGTCGCCCGATAATCATTGAGGGTTATTCTAAGGTTCCAGGAGATAATCCGGATCTGGGATGGAGTTATCCCTCTAAAACGAATCCGAACAGTTCAATCTGCCCCTTTTGGATGGGAAAAGTCCAAGGAGACCGGATTTCTGGTATATAACGGATCTTATATAACCATTAAGAACTTCCAATTGACAAACTATGACAAAATGGTTTATGGTAATATTTCCGATCATATTTTCCTTGAGAATATTATCACGGTTCATGGAAATCGAAACATTCAGATCGTAGGAGAACGATCCCATGACAATGTGATTCTAAATTGTGTGGGCTACAACGGTGGTTTGCACAACTTTTCAATTGACGGCACGGAAAGTTTGGTTCAGGACAATTTGAGCTATTGTGACCGGAATGACAACTCGACAGATTATTACTATTCGGTTTTTGGCAGTGATCATGTGATTCGGGCACAATTATTCGAAGCGAGTTGGGGAGTTGCATCACTATGGTCACGGTTTGTCTATTCACACTTTTTCACCGGGTCACTCCAACGCGACGGATCCCAATAAGACCTATTACAATTTTGTTGATGGTCATACTTCGGTCAATATTGTAAAACCCATTGAGTTTCGTCACGGTGGAACGCGTTACAATGTTGCTCGAGCAGTATATAGCTATGGGGAAGGACCAGGGAGCAGTGCAGCTGGTGGTATTATGTTTCGAGACAACACATCTCATAACATCGTTGAGAACAGCATCGTTGAGACGGGGTCGAATGGGACATGCATCAACTTTACAGAGAGCGTAGAGATTGGTGTTGGATTGGGACATGACAACATTATACGAAACAACATCTTCAAGAACACGAAGTCATCGATTTTTGTTGATAACCGGAATTCGATTTCTGCTACGGGATACAACAACAAGATTTACAACAACACTTTCTACAACAATGAGAGACTATTTGACAAGTATTTGGGCACTGTTGGTTTTTCGAATTGTGAATTTAAGAACAACATTGTTTATTCCGTCGGTTCATTTGAGTCGAATATGAAGGTTAGTGGATGGGTTTTCGAGAACAACAATTTTTACAAGGGATTTCCGGCACCTTCGGGAAAAGGAATGTTTCGGTTGATCCTGGGTTTGAGGATGCTTCACGAGGCAATTTCAAGCTGAAAAAGGATAGCAAGATGATTGATTCAGGATTGGATCTGCCTTCGGTTCAGTTGGATTATGAAGGGAATCGTCGATCGCAAGGGAATTCGACAGACATTGGTGCCTTCGAATTCAATCAGGGGAATTCCACGGGTTCAGCGGATCCTGTAAAGGCTGATGCGGGATCGGATCAGGAGATTTGCAAGGGGGATTCGGTTGTTTTGGAAGCATCTGGTGGCAGCACATATCGTTGGAGTACGGGAGATACGACATCTCAGATCGAGGTGAGTCCTGCGAAGACGACAACGTATTCGGTGGTAGTGTCTGATGGGGTGACTGAGGACACGGCCGAGGTAACGGTAGTTGTGAATGAGGTAACAGCTTCGGCAGGATCGGATGTGACGATTCAGTCTGGGGAGAGTGTAGAATTGACCGCCAGCGGCGGAGACAGTTATGAGTGGAGCACGGGAGAGACCACACAGAGTATTACGGTGAGTCCCACTTCGAGTAAGACCTATCAGGTTTCGGTAAGTTCAGGTGCTTGTACATCTTCAGCAGCAGTCAAAGTAACTGTTACAGAAGATGAGGCGGATCCTGTAAAGGCTGACGCGGGATCGGATCAGAGACGCTGTGGGGACTGTTTTGGCGATCTGGTGCGTACAGGCTGCTGGAGCATGTAGAGAGAATGCGAATATCCCGGACTATATCCAAAGAAAGAACAACGCAGCCTGGCGAAACGAGCCAAAGACTGGCGACACGCCGAGCAACGGTGTGGTGCTGGAAACGATGTCACCGGCAGGACCGGATGACGATCCAGTTCCGGTGATGCACCGAACGTCGCGCCGCAGGTGCTGGCGGAGCACAGCAGAACGCGTGAAGGCTACGGTGAACTCACCCAGCAAGACCACACCAGCCTGCGTCGTGGGTATTACCGCTATACCGCGCAATTGCTGGGAAGATGAAGACCGTGGTGCCGATGCAGACCGACCAGATTTTCCGCCAGGACTATTGCCGGTTATCTGGCGCGCGAAGGCGTATCGCGATATTGGTTTAAGGTCTGGACGAGGAGTCCGCAGACGACAACAACGGTAAAAACGACGGTGACTATGACAACAGTAAACAGCCGTGAACAGCCTGCGCGACTGGATGCAGATGATCAGTCTGGATGTGCACCAACGCCAGGCGAAGGCTATAGCGGCGTCAACGCTGGCACGCATCCTATCTGGCGCAGACCGTCACCGTGTTCAGGTCAGCACCAGCAGCAGCCGCGAACTACAGGCATGGCGATCCGTATGGCCGACGTGACCGACCAGACGGCTGTGGGACTGGCTATTTGCCACCAGCAGCATACCGCCATGTCGGGATGAATCGACCAGGTGAAACCGCAGCATTACGCGCAAACGGTAGCAACGACGGGGTGACCATACCGCCGAAAATGCGTTGCAAACATAAATACCGGTGACCGACAATGACCAGTCCGGCGGAATGACCAGCAAAGCGGAGACAAGCGCGAGCAGAGCGTCTGGATATCACAGAGCACAGCAGAACGGTTTCAGACAAAGAACTACCGGCTTCAGAAGAAGAAGGTCCAAGCAGCAACAAAGAATTGCCAGAAGAAGGAGATCCAGAAGCCGATGCGATCAACAGGATCAAGCCGGGGATCAAGTTTACCAGCAACGGGAGACAAGCATCTACGTGACAAGCAGAAGGAGCAACTGGATCAACAGGAGCTACATCTACGTGCAACCAGACAAATTGACAGAAGAAGGTCCAATCGCAGCTGCAGAAGGAGTAACAAGCCTACAGGATCAACAGGATCAACGGGAGCAACCGGAGCTACAGAAGGAGGAGGAAGAAGAAGGAGCAACGGGAGCTACACAAGCTTACCAATCAACAAGCAGCCGAGCTACACAAGCAGCGTAACAAGCAACCGGGGAAGAATCAACAACTAGTTGAGACACAAGTTTACATCAACTGGCGCAATCAACAAGCAGAAGAAGGAGCTACATCTACCGGGGAAACACAAGCAGAAGGAGGAATCGAGACAATCAACTGGTGCAACAGGACCAATTAACAAATGGCTGGGATCAATCGACAGAAGGTCAAGTTCGATCAACAGGTCCAATAAAAGTCTTCCCAGCGACAGAAGAACTAGAAGCCCGCTACAGAAGAAGGTCCAATCAACAGGAGCCAACAAGAATCAACAAGCTTACCAGCAACCATCGGGGATCAAGCAGAAGCAGAAGCCTCTACATCTACATCCATACAGGTCCAAGGAGCACAAGGCGGATTACAACCAAATGGCACAAATCTACCATCTATGGGGAAATACAACATACAGATGAATCAGTATTAACAATTCAACAAATCAATGCAAGAATGCATCCAGATGGCAAACTTCACTGACAGAAGGAGCCAACGGGAGACAAACTACCAGCAACCAACAAATGAAACCTACAGCAGTTTGACAGAAGCGGTCATTCGTCCTTCATATTTGGCTTTTCAAACGATATGGGTTCATTGCCGCGACGATGAAATTGGACAGAAGATTTTTGACTTAAACGGAAGGGTTTTATTGAAAAAGCGAATTGAGAATAGTCGATCACCCCTTTTGAGAAACATTGATCTTTCAAATCTTCCGAAAGGATTGTACTTCGTGAAATTGACCAATTTTCAATCCGAGATTTCCACCAAGTTCCTTTTGATATAGGAAACTTCAAATTTTAATTCCCGTCTTTACTTATTCATTGCACAATCTTTTTAAGGTTTTGTGTTAGCAATAATCTCTAATTCTGTTCGTTCTAGGTTATGTGTTGAATGAAACTGGAATTAACACAATTGCTCTCCCTATTTTTTTAACCAATCACTTTGTTGCTGATTTTTCAAAGTGTTTTAAGCAATTGACAATGAGATTATTTTTTTGTTTATATCTTTTATTTCTTACCCTGGGGAGCGTTAAGTCTCAAACCAATGCCCTAAAGCTGGAATCACTTCGCGTGTCTTCAGATGAAGTGTGGTGAGGGATGGAATTTAACAAGCCCATTTTTGGATCGAATAAGGGATTCACAGTAGCCAATACTTCGAGTAATAGTTTCAGTTCACTTTCCGGATTCGGTTCCTCCGTGCTTGAGGGGCGATTATCGAAGCCAATTGTCTATGGTGAGCCAGCTGTCGCCAGTTATAAAGACATAGAAACCAAAGGAATAATTCAGGGTGATCTTAATGACGGGAATGGAAATGTTCTGGGTTATTTTTTGAAAGAATTAGTTGATACGTCTTCCCTTACTTTTAAAGGAGAAGAGCGTTACGTATCAGCAGATGCTACCGGTGGGGAGATGGAAGCCAAGGCAGACCCTGACCCTTCTGGAGATGGTATCGAATTTGAAACCGGGAACGAGATATAATGTAAAAGCAGGCAACTATGGAAATCAGCGATTAGATCTGATCAATGTGAATGGCAGTATTGGAAATCCAATTATTATTGAGGGGTATTCTAAGGTTCCAGGAGATAATCCGACGGATGGAGTTATCCCTCTAAAAACGAACGGAACAGCTCCTTAATAATGCCCCTTTTGATGGGAAGAAATCAACTGATATCGGTTTTTTAGTATACAACGGATCTTATATTACCTTAAAGAACTTCCAATTGACAAACTATAACAAAAATGGTTTATGGTAATATTTCCGATCATATTTTCCTTGAGAATATAATCACCGTGCATGGGGATCGCAACATTCAAATTATCGGTGAGCGCTCTCATGACAATGTGATTGTAAATTGTGTGGGCTACAACGGTGGTTTGCACAATTTTTCAATTGATGGCACGGAAAGTTTGGTTCAGGACAATTCGAGCTATTGTGATCGAAATGACAACTCGACAGATTATTACTATTCGGTTTTTGGCAGTGATCATGTGATTCGCAACAATTATTCCAAACGTGTCGGTGATCTTTCCCATTATGGCCATGGTCTGTCAATTCACTTACCTTTTCTCCTGGGGGCTCTGGGGGCTCGAATGAGACAGATCCTAACAAGACCTATTACAATTTTGTTGATGGTCATACTTCGGTCAATATTGTAAAACCCATTGAGTTTCGCCACGGTGGAACGCGTTACAATGTTGCTCGAGCAGTATATAGCTATGGGGAAGGACCAGGGAGCAGTGCAGCTGGTGGTATTATGTTTCGAGACAACACATCTCTTAACATCGTTGAGAACAGCATAGTTGAGACGGGTTCGAATGGGACATGTATCAACTTTACAGAGAGCGTAGAGATTGGTGTTGGATTGGGACATGACAACATTATACGAAACAACATCTTCAAGAACACGAAGTCATCGATTTTTGTTGATAACCGGAATTCGATTTCTGCTACGGGATACAACAACAAGATTTACAACAACACTTTCTATAACAATCAAATTCTTTTTAAAAAGTATTTGGGCACTGTTGGTTTTTCGAATTGTGAATTTAAGAACAACATTGTTTATTCCGTCAGTTCATTTGAGTCGAATATGGAAGGTTAGTGGATGGGTTTTCGAGAACAACAATTTTTACAAGGGATTTCCGGCACCTTCCGAAAAGGGAATGTTTCGGTTGATCCTGGGTTTGAGGATGCTTCAGGTGGCAATTTCAAGCTGAAAAAGGACAGCAAGATGATTGATTCAGGATTGGATCTGCCTTCGGTTCAGTTGGATTATGAAGGGAATCGTCGATCGCAAGGAATTCGACAGACATTGGGCCTTCGAATTCAATCGGGGGAATTCCACGGAGTTCAGCGGATCCTGTAAAGGCTGATGCGGGATCGGATCAGGAGATTTGCCAGGGGGATTCGGTTGTTTTGGAAGCATCTGGTGGCAGCACATATCGTTGGAGTACGGGAGATACGACATCTCAGATCGAGGTGAGTCCTGCGAAGACGACAACGTATTCGGTGGTAGTGTCTGATGGGGTGACTGAGGACACGGCCGAGGTAACGGTGGTTGTGAATGAGGTAACAGCTTCGGCAGGATCGGATGTGACGATTCAGTCAGGGGAGAGTGTAAAATTGACCGCCAGCGGCGGAGACAGTTATGAGTGGAGCACGGGAGAGACCACACAGAGCATTAGGGGTAGCTCCGTCCCAAACCAGGAGATATGAAGTCGAAGTAAGAAAAGGAAATTGTTTCGCAACTGCGAAAGTTAAGGTTACCGTGGAAAACGATGAGGTTTCAGGAACGCAGAAGTCAGCACGGCCAACGCCCAGGAGAAGACCAAACCATTTGTTTGGGCGAGAGTATAACACGAGAGGATCTCAGGCGGTGGAACTTATTTGTGGAGTACGGGTGAAACGGACAAGAACTTAGTTGTGAGTCCAAGTCGAACATCTACATACACGCTGTATACCACAACAGAAGGTGTTACTACGTCAGATTTTGTAACGGTTATTGTGGAGAATTGTGATGAAGTGGAAGTAGAAACAGGTCTCACAAACAATTCGTTCAATGTTTATCCAAACCCAACAGATAATATTCTGAATATTGAGGCTTCAACTTTGGGTCATGATTACAGTATTCAACTTTTGAGTTCGAGCGGTAGCTTGCTTCTTTACCAGGAATCCATGAATCCTAATAAATCAAACGTTATTTCCAAACAAATTGACGTTTCAAATTTTGATAAGGGAATATACTTCTTGCGCATCACAAATTCTGAAGAAGATATTATCCATAAAGTGGTGCTCATCTGAGCATGGTTACTAGAAC
>CALOEQ010000013.1:0-1639 GCA_942492425.1 uncultured Flavobacteriaceae bacterium | reverse complement strand
TTTTGGTGTTGACAAGGAGTTTACATTTTTTCTGATTGGTGGATCTCAACCCTGAGCCACTTGCTTCAAATACCAATCATATGTTTTTTGAATTCCATCTTCCAATCCGATTTTTGATTTCAATCGCAATCGGCTCAGCATAGTAACATCAAGCAATTTCCTCGGCGTACCGTCCGGTTTGGTTTTGTCAAAAACAATTTTACCTTCATATCCGATAACCTTTTGGATCTTTTGGGCTAATTGCATAATTGAGCTATCTATGCCGGCGCCTACATTTACGAAACATGGGTTTCGAGGTTGAAAGTGATCACGCTGTTTTTCGTCGAGATTCATGACAAATAAACAGCATCAGCTGGCGTCATCCACATGGAGAAATCTGCGTTTGGGTGTCCTTGTCCCCACTACTACTCCGCTTCTTCCTTGAAAGCTTTTGCTTTCAGAAATTTACGCATCAACGCCGAGGACGTGAGCGTTCTCAAGGTCGTACCGTCGTGGGGTCCATACAGGTTCGTGGGGCATCACAGCCATGTAACACGTTCCGTACTCCCTGTTGTAGGCCTCGCACATCTTTATGCCGGCGATTTTGGCAATGGCGTATGGCTCGTTGGTGGGCTCCAGAAGACCGGTGAGCAGATGTTCTTCCTTCATCGGCTGAAGGGCCAGCTTCGGATAGATGCAGGAGGATCCCAAGAAAGGAGACGATCCACACCCGTCTGATAGGCGGTATGGATCGTATTGCACTGAATCGCAAGACTGTCACACATAAACTGGGCAGGATACGTGTTGTTGGTATGGATGCCCCCTACCTTTGCTGCGGCAAGAAAAACGTATTTAGGTTTTTTTACTGAAGAAAGAATCTACATCAGCTTGAAAAGTCAACCACTTTCTCCCAGCTTTAATTTTTGGGCATACTAACTGGGCGGCCATAATCTTGTGTGAAAATCGTGCTATCCGGCATGTGAGCAATAGATAGGTACCTGTAATATTGGTATATCCAAGAGCGAGAAGTTTACGGATGATGGCACTTCCCACCATGCCTGATGCTCCGACGACAAGGATAAGTGCATCCTTTCGCATGGCTGAAGATTGAGTGCTGAGTGCTGAGGACTGAGAGGTAAGGGCTGAGTGCTGTGTGAAAACTGAGAAAAAAAAAAAAAAAAAAAAAAAAAAAAAAAAATTTGGGAAAAATCATTTTTTGAAATCACGTAGCTTTTGAATGGAAACTCTGAGAAAACCGATAATTCTGGAGGTTTCTATGGATAGATCCATGAGAGCATTGAAATCTTTTTCGGCAAGATAACCCACATCTTTGGCAATATACAACTGGGATCGGACTTCAGCGCAGGAACCTTTAGCAAATACAAGAAACTGATGGAATTCGGGTCGGCCTCCTCTTTCGAAACCCTCGGCGATAATGGACATGACGGAAACGCTGGCCCGCCGTATTTGATCCCTAAGCCCAAAATCTTTTGCAAAGGCCCCGACCCCGGTATGAAGATATATCCGACGGGTCAATTCTCGGGCTTTCTGCCAGGCAATCAGGTATTCAAACCGTTCTATTTTGGCCATCTTCCCTATACCTCCAATCACTTTCTCACTCAGTCCTCAGCACTCAGAATTAGTCCCTCAGTCCTTTAAC
>CALOEQ010000012.1:0-138437 GCA_942492425.1 uncultured Flavobacteriaceae bacterium | reverse complement strand
CAAAATCAAACCTACGGCAATTACCCATATTGTATATTGGATGATTTGAAACAAGGCATAAGCGCTCCCCCTGTCGAGTTTTTGAAATTTGCGCCTGCTGTAAATCCCTTTCCGAATTGCCCATAAAACCAATTTCGTAATGAGAATAATTAGCAAAATGGTCACCACAGTGTAAACCTGTATCACGAACTCCCCAATGTGAACAAGCTCAATTTCTAAAAAACCCCTCAATGATTCCATGTTGTTGTATTCTTTTCATTTAAATATCCGGTATACTGTTTCACCCTACATATCCATGATGCCTGAGCGGAAATATAGAGCCGACTCAGGAAATCATAGCCAATATCATTGCTTACCGACTTCGTTCAATAAGGGTACGAGGCGATAATCATCCTCGAGCACTCTTTTTGAAGGCTGGTAATGGCGAACGGCAATGTTGAATACATTCGATGGGTTGGCAATCTCCAGATTGTTCGGAGCATCCTCTCCGCAACCAAAACTGAGGGTGTACGTCCCATCTTCATTTGCCTGAGCGGTATTGGAACTGTAGTTTGCGAGATCATTGAACATGAATCCATTTTCGTCATAGACCGTGATTGACCAGAAAGCCATGTTTTTCGGATCTTCAAAAGTCATTTGATAGCATCCATCCGCTGAATAATTTCCCGATAGTTCATAAATATTGTCAATCATCTGAGCACCACCCCAACCAACGGCGGCACCTACCTGGTACTTCTCCTGAGTGAAAAATTGACTGGATTCATCACCCGGGGCAGTAAACATGCCTTCCAAGGCATTTACTCCGTCTCGTTTCACAATAGAGGGCATTGCTGCCTTTAAAGCGTCTTCTACCTCGATAAATGACTGCTTATTTACGGGGCCTGTCTCAAACAATCTATCAGAATTCGCCTCAATGCTCATTTTATCCTGAATTTCTTTCACTTCCGATTCGGTAAAAGTCGCATCAAGTCGAATGATTACATAAACATGTGTGCCGCTATGTGTCTTCAATTCAAAAGTTCCGGGGCCGTACATCATAGGCTGAATTCTGTGGTCTTCGGTGACCGGTTGAACCGATATGTATTTTCCTTCCGGGATTTCGGGCATGGTAATGCTTGCCCCTTTGGATACATCAACAACAGCCATGGAATAGTACGTATCCCGGTTCATGCGCACAACGGGCTGATTATCCGTGGGTGTCAATTGGCGTTTATGAATAAATTTGTTCACCCCTACCTGGCTTTGGCTCTTGAGAATCTGGCGGGATGTTTCATCGGTTGGGTAGGATGCGGCCGTGACTATCCTCCCGTTAGGAGCAAAAAAAGCATCTTCAGTAGTTACTGTTTCAGTCGTTGCTGATTGATCCGCCTTTGATGATTCTTCTTGTTTTTTTGATTGACAGCTACCCATTGCAATGAGCAGGGCGATGGCAAAGATGCTTTGTTTCATGATTTGTATTTCTAATTTGTTTTCATGCACTAGATTTTTAATCGTAATGCGTCTCTCTTGTTAAAGTTATATACGAGTAAAATTAGGCTTTTTTAAGTGAAAATCTTTAGTAACAAGGAATTATACATGTTGTTGTAAAAGGTCATTCTTCCCCATTTGTTTGCGTGAAGATTGGGATCTCGTTTTCAGTCTCTGACGTGGATGTATTTTCTCAAATCCGAAGTGAGAATATCGTGTAGCTCCCCTCTGTTCTCAGGGTCGGTTTCTGCGAATACGAAGCCAAAAAGAGGATATTCGTTGATATCCAATTCCCTTATTGAAATGGGGTTGTCAAAATCATTGGCAAGCGCTTTGTAGTCAAACTCAGCAATGTCGTCAGGTTTAATTCCTGAGTTGTTGTCCAAAACAACAATGCTGAATATTGTGTTTTCTTTGCCGTGAAATACAGCATCCCAATTCGGGCGGGCATTTTCAAAAAAGTAATTGTAGGAGTTGAGCCCAAGAGCAATTCCGGATAAATCGGCCGTAGTGCACCAACCTCCAAAACGAAGCGGATTGATTTCAATGGGTACAATTTTTCCTTTTTCATCGATTCTCACTTCTGCATGGGCCGGAAAATTCTTTAGATTCAGTGTATTGCCCACTGTGCCGAGAAACTGTTCCAATTCGGCTTTATGCTGTTTGATAATTGCTTTGGAAGTCGAATAAACTCTGTCGCTTGTGTCTGACCCGGATGCAAATACATGATGCAAAACGTTTAAGAGTATCACCTCACCCTTGTCATTGTGATAATAATCCACAGCGTATTCCTCCCCTTGAATAAAGTCCTCAAGAACAAAATGGGAAGTGTCAAGCACATTTTTAGGGAATATGCTTTCAAGGTTTTGCGGCGTTAATTCCTCTTTGGCCCTGGTCCAGTCATATTCATCTTTTACGATATGGACCCCAAGACTTAAAAAACCGACGGATGGTTTTATGACAAATGGAAATGGCAATTCTTCGGAAGAAATGTCCTGAATGTTCTCAAACTTTATCTTTTGGAATTTAAAATCTGGAAAAAGTACTTTGATCTGCTCCCTGAAAGCTGCCTTGTCTTTCAGGAAATGGATTTGTTTTGACAATTCACTTTCTCCCAGGTGCTTATCGATCCAACTGAGGGCGTTTTCCGAATTGGAATATATCCGTTGAGAGGGGTTGTTTTTCAAGGATGCAATGGCTTCTTCCTCGCGAATCCAATTTAAAGAAGCGTCAGCTATCAATTCATTGGCAACTTTTGTGGCAACGACCGGATATTTATTCTCTTTTAGGGTCTGGATCAGAAAATCTGACACATATGGCTTGTCTATCAGGAACATTTTACCCCCATTCTGGAAATTGAGTGCGATCTAGATCTAAAGTTGTGATGGTTTTCATGTCCTCATCAGAAAGTTCAAAATCGAAAATATTGAGGTTTTCAATCATATGCGCCTTTTGAGAAGACCTGGGTATGGCCACCACGCCTCTTTGGTAGTGCCATCTTAAACATACCTGGGCAATTGTCTTGTTGTATTTTTCTCCAATTGTGGCTAAGGTAGTGTTGCCGAAAATATTATTCCTGCCTGCAGCAAAAGGTGACCAGGCTTCGATTTGTGTATTTGATTTTTTCAAATAAGGGTAGGCTATTTTTTCCTGGAAGAAAACATGTGTTTCAATTTGATTGATAACAGGCTCCACTTTGGCGTAGCGGTTTAATTCATCCAACTGTTCCGGCAGAAAGTTACTGACTCCGATAGCCTTGATTTTTCCAGCTTTATAGAGTTCCTCCATGGCTTTCCATGAACCTTTTACATCCCCTCTTGGGCGATGGATCAGGTACAGGTCCAAATAGTCTGAGCCCAATTTTTTCAGCGATGTTTCAAAAGCCTTCTTCGTGCCTTCATACCCGGCGTCGTCGACCCAAAGTTTGGACGTTATAAAAAGCTCCTTCCTGTCAATTCCACTTGTTTCAATTCCTTCTCCCACAGCTTCCTCATTCCCGTAAATGTGGGCGGTATCAATTAAACGATAGCCGACGGAAATTGCATCCGACACACATCGTGCGCCAACGTCCCCCCTGAGGGTGTTGGTTCCAAATCCGAGAATCGGCATTTGCACACCATTATTCAAAGACACTGTTGGGATGGAAACATTTTCTTCACGATGGCCAATGGCTCCCCATGCTCCTGGGCCAAGAGATCCCATAAACACCGTCGCTAAAGCAGTTTTCCCGGTTGTTTTCAGAAACTCTCGACGTTTCAAATGATTCTCTTTGCTTTTCATTTCTATTACGATTTATTGAATTCAACCTTGAGTAAAAGATGGTCTTTTTACTATTGGTTTTATAAATTCTCTACCAGTTGAATGTTGTTTCCGCAAGGTTCATTGAAAACGGCAACTAGCTCCCGTTCATATTGAGTCGGTTTCAAACTGAACTCTACACCAAGCTGAGTCAACTTTTAATATTCTGATTGTATATCATCAACATCAAACTGAGTTTAGGACAGACCTACCCCGAGAATGACATATTGCTTTAAACACTTTAGATTTCCTTTCGTTATTTCGCCCGGATGATGTACTGGTAGGGCAGCAAATCCACATTGACCTCAAATCTGGAATACCCTGCTTCTTTTAGCTCTGCAACTACCTGGTCCATCGAAATTTTATGGTCTACCGATGGCCCGACAGGAACTTCTGTTTTAAAGAAGTCGATAATGACCAACTGCCCTGTTTTTTGGGTTCCCTTTTTGACTTCTTCAAAGTATTCACTCCTGTTCTCTATATGGTGATACGTGTTAACAATCAAAACCATGTCCACTTCGTCAGGGGCCAGACCCGGACTGTCGTAAGGGATTTTTCGAAGTTCTATGTTCTTGAGATTGTTCTGTTCTATTCTTTTCTCAAGTGCTTCGAGGAATTCTTCATTTACATCCGCAGCAATGACTTGTGCGCCTTTGTCAGCTAATTTGACGGAAAAATAACCGGATCCCGTACCAATGTCCATTATTTTCTTACCATCGACATCACCCAAATACTCCAGTACTTTTTCAGGTTTTTGATAAGCGTCTCTTTCAGACGATTCGAAGTTTTTGATCAATTCTTCCACGGGTCTTCTGTGCATAAGCTCATTGGCATTGTTTTGCTCCACCTGTCCGAAAGAACTGATTGCAATCATAAAACTTACAGCAAGTAAAAAATGTCTTGTTTTCACTTGTAGCTGACTACCAAAAACCTGGCATCTGATTCTCCGTTGTTTTGCAAAGCGTGCTGACATGCCTCATGCCAATGGACTTCACCTGTTTTAAACTGCTTTTCACTTTTGCCATCACTGTCGGATTCATAGGCAATCTGATAGTCTGAAAGCGAATAGATGATCCGATTGATCCCGGAATGCATTGGAATACTGGCACCTTTAGGCAAAGTCACTTCTGTGACCTTAAATGCATCATTGTCCAGCAGAACGTTGGCAAATTCAGCTGCGACCGAGTTTACGTCATTTTCTATTGTGTTTTCTTCACAATCCGGCAGATCTGCATCTTTCCTGGTAAATACGATCCATTCGGCTGTTGATGAACCCGTATTCAATGCCGAATGTTTTCCGGCTTCATGAAAATGAACATCTCCTTTTTTCCAGGATTTAGCACCCATTTTTTCGCCCTTTTCCTCCCAATCCAGGGTGTAATCACTGAGTGAGTAAATTATCCGGGTTTCTCCATCATGGGTGGGTTGAATGTCTGCCGGTGCAAGGCTGGCCTTTGAAACTTTGGCGTAGTCATTTTCGAAAAGTACTTCCGGCGAGATCTCCGTAAAGTTCTGTTCTACTATGTTCTGAGCGTCAGTAGATTCACTTTTCTTCTCATTTCCGCAAGAAGACAATAGGAGCATGAATAGGCTGCTTAAGACAAGCATATTAAAATACGAACTTTTCATTGTAACAAGCATTTATAGTATTATACCCAAAGTTACTCGTTTTTGCACTGATAACAAGGGTTTATATGCTAAATGTTCGGCTTGTTATAGCCCTTTTATCCATCTGAATGAACCCGGCTCAGGAGACAAATCTTGCGAGGCAGAAGAATGTACTTTTCTTATGCCGGATCAGACGTCGGATGCAGCTATTTACTCTTTACAAAGGCTTGAACCTGGTTTCCCAGGATACCACTGATGCCGGCGGCCAAACCACCAAGGGTTCCGGTCAGGATTATCAGTGCATAGGGATTTCCACCCATTTGCAACAATTCCGAAATTTTTCTCGCCAGGGTGAAATCATTCCCACTGCTCAGAATGAAAGAGTAGACACCCCAAAACAGGAATATCGCCAAAAACGGGATGAAGAATACCGTTGCTTTTTTCAAGGGAATCAGCAAAGCGCTGATCAAGGCCGCGAGCATCACGGCCCACCAGGGTAAAACAATTGACAATAACACAGCCAAGAAGAGTGTTGCGATAAAGTTTGCGGCATTCTTATTCATGGCTGGCAGGTGTTAAAGTTTGGGTTCCAATGATATCATCTGTGACCTCATCGGATTGTAAAAAATTAAGACTGTGGTATTTTCCGGCGGCCCAGTCATCGATAAAATTGTCGTAGTACCTGCTCCCCGGATTTCCCGACTGACCTCCCGGGTATATGCCCAGGGCCGCAGGGGGTGAGGTCATTTCCACGATCATCCTCCAGGACGGTCCGTGATTCTCAGCTGTGGCGTTCACGATATTGCGATCTCCGCCGATGGGGATGTCAAACCGAGAAAAAGCGGGCAAGGCCTGCAATAGATGCCCTACATAGGTACCCTTGTAATTGGCCCATTGGTAATCGCCTTTCTCTTCTTTGATTTCCAGGAGACGTTTAGCCACCTCTTTGAAAGACAGCAGGAAGAGGTCCCGGGCCGTTTCTTTTTTGTCTTTTGTTTCAACAATATCCATGAACTCATGGTCCCCATGATTTTTCAGGAGATAGATGGTTTGGTAGGTGTATGGTAAGTTCAGGGCCAGGTCATCCTCATCGAATTCATCCCACAGCAAGTTCCTTAATTTCCCGTACCACTGCCTCCAGATGCTCGGCCCGACTTCGTCAATGTCGTTGTTGAACTTCCAGGCTTTGATCTCTTCGTAAACCGTTTGCTCCTCCTCTGTCAGGTTCGAAGCATCCATATGTTCCAACATGTAGGGCACCAGTTCGGAAGCCTTTAGGTTGTAGTTGTTGTTGTGTAAGTCTTTGAAATCTTCAACGCTGAACTTTTCCTTCGAATTAAAGTAGTCATTGATTACCCGGTTGCGATAGGTTTCATAGCCGTCATTGAAAACAAAATAGGGGTAATTCTCATCCACAGGATGCTGATTCGCCGAGCTCACAAAACCGCGTTCCGGGTTTTTGGTGTGTGCATTGAATTTTTGCGGGATGAAGGACTGCCAGTCGTTCTCCGGCCGGCTGCCGTCCATCAAGAATTTTCCCTGGCCTTCCCATTTGTTGGCAAATTTCCCCTGAATCCAAAGGGCGATGTCTCCCTCAGTCGAAGCAAAGACAAAATTCTGCGCGGGTGCGTTCCAGTATTGCAGAGCACTCACGTAGTCGTCATAGTTGCGGGCCCTGTTGAGCTCAATGAAGGTTTTTTGGTTGTTTCCGCCATCATGGCCGATCCATCTCATCGCATAGCCGGAATGCTTGTTGTCCGCTTTGAAATTCTTGTCAAAGACCACCGGACCGTGATGGGTATAGAGCACGGAATCCCTGAAAGTTTCCCCGTCCTTTATTTTGATTTCCTCGACTCGTACGGACACGTCTCTCCAATCCCCATCGTATTTGTATTGGGAACGGTCGTCGTTGAATTCAATCTTATACCAGTCGATAACGTCCCGGGTTGCGTTCGTCTCCCCCCAGGCAATGTGCTCGTTAAAACCGGAAATCACCGCCAGGGCTCCTGGAATGGTCGCTCCAAAAGCATTGTGCTCCGGTGTGCTCAATTGCATGACGAACCAAATCGAAGGCAGATTGAGCCCCAGGTGAGGATCGTTGGCCAGTATGGGATTTCCTGTGACGGACCTTTCTCCGGAAACCGCCCAGTTGTTGCTGCCATTGTCGGGATGGGGCTTTTCAAGCGTTTCTGTGATGGTGTCCAGCACCGCTATGTGCTGTGGGAGATCGGTCTGCGGCACATCGATAAAGCTCCAGTCGGTTTCCTTGGGGATTACCGGGTCCGTGACATCAAAAAAATCGGGAAAGAGCAGATCAAAATTCTCCTTTCCAACAAGGCGGAGCATGTTTGTCATTTCCAGGTCATCGTCTCCTCCGGCAAGCATCTTGGTCATGCGCATGAGCAGCAAAGCTGTTTTTTGGGGCGACCAGGCCTCAGGAGCATAATCCAGGAGCTTGTACTCTAGCGGGTAGTCTTCGGGCTCCAGTTGATCGATATAGGCGTTGACGCCGTCGGCGTAGTCCTTAATGAAGCCCAAAGTTTCTGTGTCGTTCTTCTCCATATAGGCGACGGCCTGATCTGCGCCGAAGCCCATGCCGCGCCTGCGCTCTGAGCGATCATAGTCCAGGGCTCTCTCCCCAAAGATCTCAGACAGGCGACCGGCAGCCGCATAGGTCTGGAATTCCAGTTGCCACAAGCGGTGCTTTGCGGTCAGGTAACCCTGGGCCCTGTACAGGTCGTGCTCGTTCTGCGCAAAGACGTGCGGGATCATCTGCTCGTCATAATGGACGGTGACCTTGTCTTTCAACCCGGGTATGCGGACTTCTCCCGTTATTGATTCGTCCGTTTCATTTTGCCAAACGCCGGAACCGGGATTCAAGAATTTTCCCAAAGGCGGAATGGAACCCAATTTTGTGTTTAATGCATAAAAAACTGCAAGGGTCAGCACCAGTGCCAGCAGAAGTTTAAGGTATTTCATCAGGAAGAGCTGTTGTTGGGTCATAAAAGTAGGAAAATAAAAATCGATAGCGATTCAGACGGCAGGTAAGATTTAGCATCTGCTAGCTATCAGAATGGGAGTCATTCGCTGGATCTGCCAAAGGCTACTGTTTTTTTAAGTAGGTTTTGAGCCTCAATAAGTCATCCTTCTTTTCTTTTAGTTTTTTGCCCGTTGTGGTGGCCGTTTTAACGTCCTTTAACCCGGGAAAATGCAATTTTCCTTTGGACAGTGAATACATCCACACCAGGTCAAGGTAGTTGATGATGAAGTTCAACTTCTCAAAGATTCCCGTTTCTTTGGTTTCGAACCCAAGTCTTTGGGCCGTCCTGCCGCTAAAGAAATAAGAGCTGCCTCGAATCTCTATAGATTCGGGCACTTCACCGTTCTCGATCTCACGGATGATCTCCAACAAACCTTCAATGTAATAAATCAGCAGGGTGCTTTGCCAATTCACGCCTCTACGATTTCTACGGAAGCTAAAGAGATAGTCGAACGAAGTGCCATTGTGCAGGTCATATTTCTTCTTGGTTGGTACATAGATCAGCAACATGGGGGACAGGTATTTGTAAACACCGGTCAATTTCATAAACGGGGACATCAAAAACTGCCCTATGGGTGTTATGATAAAAATGAACAGGATGGCAAAAAAGCTCCTTTGCATCAGCTCTATCCAATAGCCGAAGCATACTCCTGCGGCAAATAGCATGAGAAGCCCAACTACCCACTGAAAAAGCTTGCTCTGTTCGTAAAACTTATTCACACTATATCCGTTTTTGGCGCTTGTTCCGAGCTGTGAACGCAGTAGGTTTTGCGATGTTCCACAAACGACTCCTTTAAATCTGCTGGAAGTTAGTTCACTGAAGGTGTTATTGTAAATTTCCGAAACTCAATGGGTCCGTGATCTCCCTGTATCATGATGGGGCCGGGCTCACCTTCCTTGCTATCCAGGGATCCGCCGGTTATACCAGGTATCGGACGATTCGAAACGACTTCAACCCCATTGAGCACGATCGTCACATGCCTTCCGACTAAAGTGATTTCATAGGTTTGCCATTCTCCGGGCTTTTTGGACGCATTCACCGAGGGTTCAATGAATCCGTAAAGACCACCTACACTGACCCGATCCGCTCTTCCTTTGGAATCTTCAATCTGAACCTCGTAGCGACCGCGAAGGTAAATTCCGCTATTGCTGCCTGCAGGAATCTTGAATTCTATACTGAGCTTGAAATCATTGAATTTTTGATTGGTGATCAGGTTGCCCCCTTTTTCGGGGTTCACCAGGACGCCATCGACCATTTTGAACTTATTGTTCTCCGGGATGATCCAGCGGTCCATATTGTCGGTGAGCAAATTGATCGGATTGCCCCAAACCGGGGGTTCACTTCTTGTCAAACTCGGCGCACGAACCCCGGTAAACTTTAGTTTGTTTCCATCGAGCAGTTTATAGCCTGAGAGTTTGTCATCCTTTAGGCTGAATTCAAAATAGATGTCATCGATATCCATCCATTGGGGAGGAATGGTAAAGTGATATTTGTCTTTAGAGGCGTCGTATTTAACTTCGGCAATGGGTCTTGCACTTCCCTCGTAGCCCACATAATAACCCACAAGCGTTGAAAATCCTGATAACTTGACTTCCAACCATCCCGGGAAGCCATCAGCGGCCATGAGTCCATGTCTGAACATACCGAGATTCTCCAATTGATCTTTCTCCATCATGATGGTCAGATCCCATCTGCCAATCAGCTTCGAATCGCTCTCAACACGTTGTGCATTTACCGTAAAAGCACCAAGGATTGCGAACACAGTTAGAAACAAGATAGTTTTTAAATTTTTCATAAGGGTAGGGTATAGATAATGAATACTTTTTTTGTTCTATACAAATCTAATGAAAACTGAATTCGTTTTGGGTATTGTGCGCGAGAATTGGGTTACACGAGCAGGTCGAATACCAGGTTGTTACAAATCTATCTTTACAAACGGGTTCCCTTTCTTTTTTGAATCATTCCCTGTGCAGCCACACGCCCGGATTCCATGGCAGCATTCAGGGAGCCATTCAGCAGATAGTCTCCAGCGAGAAACACATTTTCCAGCACTTGACTCTCACTGGGCTGTGCCGTCATTTTAAGGCCCTGAATATCCGGTAAGGCCTGATTGATTCGATAGTGCTGAATATAGTTCACGCTGGACGATCCTGCGTATTTCTTGACTTCGGCAATGATCGTGTCAATGATCTCCTTGTCGGGTTTCTTGCCCTGCTGAAGGGTAGTGACAGACAGGATTGTTTTACCCGTGCCCGCATCTTTATAGGCGTAAAGGTTATTGGCATAATTGCCGGGTTCGCCGATCAGTGCGATGGTGTTTTTGGGGATGTTCGTTTCATCCACTTCAAAATACACGCACATGCAACCTTTCCAGGATATTTCCGGATCTTTAAGACTGGGCACTAATGAAGATGCGTTGCTCGCTATGATCACTCCGTCATGCGGTTTTTTTTCACAGTCACGCAATAAAATATGGTCATTCGTTACTTCTTCAACTTCGCAGTTGAAAATGAACTCCGTGCGATGCAATTTGCTTTTCAATTGTTTGCTTATCTCTCCAATCCCCAGTTTAGGGATGGCCGCATATCCTTCACCGAACATCTTGTAGACAAATTCAAACATTCGGCTCGATGTTCTTAAGTCGGGCTCCAGGAATATGCCTGCGAAAAAAGGCTTGAAGAACCGCTCTATGATCTTGGAGGAGAAACCCAATTCAACCAGGTATTCCTGAGTGGTTCTTTCGGGCGATTCAAAGATCTCATCGAGGGATTTGTTCTTTAGATTGAGGTTCAATTTTAAGATTTTCAGTTTGTCCCCAAGGGAGCCGACATCCGCCAGCAGGGTAGGAAGGAGCACTTTCCAATTCCTCAGGGGGTCTCCAATGAGATAGGATTTGCCGTTCGCATAAACCAACGCACCTGACTCCAGATGGCGCAACTGAAGCTTATCCATGTCGAGATACTGATTTGCCAACGGATAAGCGGTGAGCAGCACCTGAAACCCGAGGTCCAGGGCATATCCCTTTTCGTGAATGGTTTTGACCCTTCCGCCAACGTCATCCGTTTGCTCGATGATGATCGGCCGGTAGCCCTCTTTCTCCAGTTCATAAGCAGCAATGAGTCCGCTTATTCCGGCACCGATAATGTATATCTCTTCTTTAGCTTCCATTGATTAACTACAGTTTTATTTTTCCTAAACCTATTTCTCCCGAAGGAATTAACCATCCTTCTTTTATTACAAACAAGTCGGTAAAAGGATCATTTGAAAAATCCAGGTGTCCGTCAAGATCCGCATACTCTACATTGGGTATGCTCAACGCAAAGTGAAGGCCGGCAGCTATTCCCAGGGAGCATTCATCGAGGCACCCGACCATTACTTCCATACCTGCAGCTTTAGCCACGGAATTGATGTGCTGTGCTTCTGTCAGCCCACCGACTTTCATGATTTTTATGTTGATCATATCCGAACCATCATTCTTCGATAAACGAAACACGTCGTTGAGTGAGCGGATGCTCTCATCGGCCATTACGGGCACCTGTACTTTTTTAGTTACCTGACGCATGGCTTCGTCATTTCCGAAGGCAGTGGGCTGCTCAAACAATTCTATTTCAACGGGCTTGGTCGATTCTATGAACTTTACCGATTCTTCCACGCTATAGCCCTGGTTGGCATCAAAACGAATGACAAGTTCTTTGCCGAGCTGTTCCCTGAGTTTGAAGACTTTTTCGATGTCTTCTTCCAGGTTCAGCCCACCTTTCAGCTTTAAAATTCGAAAGCCTTCTTCCCAAAAACCCTTGGCACTTTGGAGCGTTTCTTCAAGAGGGATGATGCCGATCGTGATGCTCGTTTGTATTTTATTCCGGTATCCGCCCAGTAGTTTGTACAAGGGGATTTTCGCCTGCCTGGCCATGAGATCGTACAAAGCGATGTTGACCATTGCCAAAGTGGAGCGCATGTTCGCGTTTTGATCCTTCAGCTCGTAGTGAAACCGCGTGATTTGAAATGGGTCCTTTCCTTTGAGAAGCGGGATGATATAGTGCTCAATATTATAAACAACATCATCTGCAGATTCGTGAGTTATTGCCAGATCAGGGGCGGCACATCCCCAGCCGGTAACACCCGTATTCGTGGTGATTTTGAGGATAATGTTCGAAGCACGGTCGATGGATTCGTAGGCAATGGTATATCCCTCGATCATTTTGAGATCAAGGCAAAAGTATTCTATATTGGAAATTTTCAAGACTAGTATCTGTTTTGATAGAGTTCTTCGAGTGGAGTGTTTTTAATGCTCTCAACAAATTCTACCATTTTTTTAATAGATATGTCCCACATTATTCTACCCTTTTCTTCAGTGGCTTTTTTGGCATTGCCCATTACCCCGGATTCGGATAAACGCTGTGTATGAGCATACCAGCTTACCCCGCGATCTGAGGTGAAATCGAGATATTCATTGTTCAAATCCAATGTTTCGTCTACTGCCAAATCCATGTTGACCAACTCTGGTCTTAGCGCAAGGGTAGTGCTCGTTTCTATTTCACCAGCATGAATATCGTTGTGGGTATCGATTAATTCATATAGATCAATGTCGCTGGTTTCGCCTGTTTCCACACACACAAAAATTTTAGCATCCCTGTTGATCATTTGTGCTGCATAGGTCAATGTGGGTTTGTTGTCCCCGTGTCCATTCAGAATAATGATTTTCTTGATACCATTATGGGCTAAACTCATTCCTATGTCATGGATCAAAGCAGATAAGGCATTGTTAGTAACGCTGAGTGTTCCTTTAAAGGCATTGTGGTGATAAGATACTCCATAAGGAATGGGAGGAAGCACAAAAGGCTTGGGATCAGGGCATTGCTCTGCCACTTTGTGTGCCATGTGAACAGCATCATAATAATCTACATCAACCGGCAGGTGGGGGCCATGTTGTTCTATGGCACCACAGGGTAGAATGGCCGTGTCCACGACTTTTAGTCGTTCTTCAATCTCTTTCCAGCTGAGTGTTTCCCAGAGAAAGTCTTTTTTATGCTTGTCGCTCATCGTACTTGTATTTTTTTAAATTTAAAAATTTGTCAGTCAGTTCCATTGCCTCCCATTGTTGCTCTTTTTTAATAACAGCAAAGTTGCTGTATTGGCTTAGAATTTTAAAAAGCGGTTTTCTCACATGTAGCGGGAGATCTTCTAAATTGCTTCTTTCATTATCAAACCTCAATTGCATGACCCGGGGATGCTCCTTTGCCATTTTTCTCGTAAAGTCGTTCTTTTCAATGAGATTTTGTTCAGTTAGCAGGTAATAAAGATGTGCTGCATCTGAACCGATCTGTTTGATGCTCAAATTGGCCAATTGATTCAATGCTTTTGATATCTGCTCCTTATTGTATCCACATTGCACTGGGTTTTCGCCAAGTGCTGTGATCATTCCCACGATGCGCCTGCACTTTTCACAGTTGCCGCAAGGGTACATGCGCTTGTCTTTCTCATGTGCAGCATGGCAACTGATCTGTTGCTTTTGCAATTCCGGGTATCTTTTTAGCAATACGTTCATGATCAGCAACTCTGACATGCTGCGGAGCAGGGAGTACTGAAGCAGGTTCCAGCCCTTTTTCCGGTAGTAACGGGTCAGTGCATTGTCGAAGTACTTGCTCTGATCATACAGCGCATTGTAGTGCGAAATGCCATGTGAGCTTTTGCGTTCGGTAGTATCGTACTCATCTCCAACAATGATATTGCCAAGCCCTTTCTTTAAGGCAATGGGTAAAACACCAAAGAGGAATACGGAAACTGTCCAAAGGCGGATCGGGTAGATATCGGCACGGATGGAGGCATAATTCTTTTTGATGAAAGGCAGATTTTTTACCATCCAGTTAAAAATGCGGTCGCTATTGCACCATGCTTTTGTAGTATTGGGCTCGGTTTCTTTAAAATATCGAAAAGCATTCACCGCAGTGAACCAGTGTCTACCAGCTTCATTTACAAAAATTGGATGCGGTTCACCAAACTCTTTGGTAAGCCCGTAACTCACCAGGCTGTCTTTTCCACCACTGCTCAGGATAGCGTATTTGTCGAGTGATGGCTCAATGTTGCCAAAGAAGCTCCTTGTCGTATTTACTGCCGGATTGGGGAATATGATTTTCGCCTGGGTATATTGTTTTTTCTGGATTATTTTTAATCTGTCAAAAGGTGGAACCAGAAACGGGTTGTCAATCAAAAGCTTGTTGGTAAGAATTTCCCGGCTGGTATTCTCAGTCATGCCTTTGATGAACTCATGATCGGCTTTGTCAAAATGACCTTCGAATACAAGCTCCTCGCAAAACAAACCGTAATTCAAAGCCACCTGGGCCACCATCATGCTTCCTAGATTCAAATCTTCCGCATTTTTCTTGTCAAATAGGGGTGCATTATAAGTGTAATAGAGAATATTACTTGCCACACTGCCATCTTGATGCGTGAGTTCATAAATAGCCGAGACACGCTTAGGTTTGATTTCAAGGCGATGTACTTTTAGTCTCTTTAGAACAACAAAATCTTTAATATCCGTCATTTTATCAGTGATTTCAACAAATCAACCAGGCCATCGGGGCCATGGGCCAATACATCAAAAGCGGGAAGACCTGTTTCCCTGGTGATATCATCACATGCCTTATTGATTTCATGGGCTTTCATGTTCTCATGGTTGACGGTAATGGCTATTACTTTTTTTCCCGAGATGACCTCTATCGCCCTGATTTGCTCAGAAAGTGAATGCAGCGTGTAACCGGGAAATCCATCGTACTCCATGCGTTTAGGCGCATGCTGCAATACTACATAATCGGGTCGGCCTGCGGCCAGAATCTCGAAACCACCCGGATAAGCAGGGTTCATAAGGCTGCCCTGCCCTTCGATGACAATCAGGTCGGGCTGCTCGTTTTTCCATGCTTCATACACCGCATGCTCTATTTCACCGGATACAAAATCATTGATACAGCTATCCATAATCATGGAATATTTGGCACCTTGCATCCATGCGGTTTGTCCTGTGCCTACCATTTCAGCCTTCAAACCAGCCTTTCTGAATCCATGAACAATGATCCATGCAGTCGTCCTTTTTCCGATGGCTGAATCTGTTCCGAGTATGGCTATATTCAAACAATTGACTTTTTCAATCTTCCCTTCAAAGAAATGCAGTTCGTCTCTATCCGGGGTTTTACGCACATCTTTTACAGTCCGCCCATGCTTTTGCGCCAGTGAGACTATGCTTTCGTCTTTGGTCAGAAAGTCGTGTAATCCACTTGTGATATCCATGCCGTTTTCAATCGCCAGTTTGATCGTATCCCGCGCCTCTGAAGGTAAACGCCCACCATCAGGGGCCAGGCCAATCACAAAATTCTTTGGTTTCACTTTTTCGAGTGCCGATGGCAAGTTCTTAAATACGGGTATTCCGTTGGCTTTTCCGTCAAGTACGTACCCGGCATCTTGCCCGGCATAAGTTTGGTCTATCACACCAAGCACTTCAAAACGTTCGGTAAAGCGCACCAAGCCATGGGCAGTTTTCCCATTGGGCGTATTAAAGGCTTTGTCTGCATACACCAGTGCAGTTCCCTGAATGGTTTTCTTATTCATCCTTTGAATGTTAATATTTTGCTGTGATGACCGCTACAAAACGGTCGTTGAATAACGGATGTTCTTTGTGTACATCCAGCAGAGCGATCAGTCCTGCACAAGAGGAGGGCAATATTCTCATGCCTTCTTTTTTGTGCAGATAGGAACTCATTTCTTTTAGTTGTTTGTCTGTGACATGCGAAGCAAAGCCATTGGTTTGATTCAAGGCATACAAAGCTTCATCTCCGTCAAAGCTATGCCAGTTAATGAGTGCTTCGTTTATGGCGGTTTCTTTGATTTTTTTCGGGTCAATGTCCTCACATTTGTCTAATCCCATTTTAAAAGAAGAAATAATGGGGTTTTTATTGGCGGATGAACCCGCTACGAAAATAGGTATCCTCGAAGTTCTGCCTCTTTTAAAGAGTGTTACAAACCCCCTGTAAATACCGGCCAGCACGGTGCCATTAGAAACAGGGCAGGCCAGATACTTTGGAGCATCGCGAAGTTGATCATAGATCTCATAAGCTATTTCTGCATAGGCTGCAATCTGCATCGGTGTGTTGGCTCCTCCCGGATTCGCATCATACCATTCATTTTCCAAGGCGATTTTGCTTGAAGCTGATACCACGTCTTCATAGAGACCATCCAGTCGAATGAGTTCTGCACCAAAACTTTCTATTTCTGCAGTCCGGCTGGAATGATAAGATGCCGGCATATACACTTTGCATTTCAGACCTGCGAGATAAGCGGCGTTGGCACAGGCCACACCATAGTTTCCGCAGGTTGCGAGGACGATGGTGGAAAAATCTCGTCTCAGCGCATCGAGCACCTGAGCAAAGGCAATGCGGTCTTTTTGAGTCCCGGAAGGGTTATTTCCTTCATACTTTATATAGAGTTGTCTGATATCAGATTCACGTTCCAATGTTCTGGCGCGCGTCAGATTGGTATTGCCAATCTCGAGGCTGATAATATCTTCAAAACTCTCTATGCGATCTATGATGCTGAGATTTTTGTCCTGGGTCATGGCGCTTAGGCTCTTTACTTCCGCCGAATGACGAATAGCAGCGCTTTGGACACCATCAAGTAAATTGTTTTTTGCTTTCACTTTTAAATAACGGGCAACATTTTGGGTACTTACTTGCCTTATTTAAAAGTACTTGTTTTTCACTTTGAGCTTTCTTCGCACTGATCTGGGGATATGCTCACTTGCGATTGGGTTCAACTTCTTTGAGATGACATTTGTAGCCTTTTCTTTCGCAGATGAACAAAGTTATTGCTTTTACCCGTGAATGTTATTTTCTTACTTCTGATATGACACCCCAGCATAAACCTTGAAGATTGATTGATCGATTTCAAAACTTTGGTTAGTCACAGTTTTTCTTTGATTGCTTTTCTCCAAAAATAAGCACCAAAAGCAAAAGTAACAATCGCAAACATAATCCCATTTTCACCCAGCCAGTATTCGGTTCCTTCGATCTCTGTGGTTAAAGGCGGAAATATTTTCTGAATATACACATTGCTTACGGCATGAAAGATCACAGCGGGCCACAAGCTTTTGGATTTAAATGTGTAATACGTCATCATAAATGACATGGATATGATAACCACAAAAAACGCTGTCAGCTCCAAAAGGACATTTTCCCCATAATATACGATCAGTGGCCAATGCCAGGATGCCCAAACGATTCCGCTAAAAAGCGCAACGCCGGTAAAAGAAAGAACCTTTCTCAATTCATAGATGAAAAAGCCTCGCCAGCCGATTTCTTCTCCCAGCGTCGTAGCCATTGCCCTTATTACACCGACAGTTCCCAACAAGAACACAGCTAAAATCATTGCTGTTGTTGGATTTAATGTTCCTATCCCGATCAAACCGAGGTCTTTGGCCCAATCCAAAACCATTTCTCCACTAGCCAGACCACCAAATCCAAAAATCCAGATGAGTGCATAGGTCAAAAAGGCATAGACGGCAGGAACAAAATAGGACAAGCGAATGTATTTCCAATTCCCCCAATTCCAATTCAGAGAGGAGACAGACCTTCCTTTTAGTTTGAGCGTAATTAGGGCAGCTATGGCCGGACACCACATCAGTCCTCCAATATAGAGTCTCGAGGGGTATAAATTAACGATTGCATAGTGAAATACCGAACTCAAAAGAGTCACAATGGCAAGGAAAATAAAGATGGTTTTCCAGGCGTTTTTTCGTTCTGATTTTTTTTCGAGCATTTAGATCTGTTTACTCTTTGAAGACGATGAGATATGAGTTTTGCTACATCCGACAGGCCCTGTGATGAAAATTGCCGATCGAAATCAGTTTCGAGGGGCTTGTTTTTTTATCCATTGAATCGCCATAGCAAAGGGTTCGTCAGAGGCTGAATATCCGGTATTGTGGCCCAGTGTGGGAAACAGAGCGTATTCAAAAGGCTTTCCCTGCGTTTTAAGCGCGTTGAGATTCTCTATGCACAATTTGGCCGGAATTTGAATATCTTTTTCACCAAAGAGCCAAAGTCCTGGAATTGAAAGAGTACTCAGAGCCTCTATGGGGTCAGTGGCTTCAAACTGGTATCGATCAGGGTCGTTTTTGGTGTGATGTTTGGCTTCTTCTACGGTGTGATTTTCCCAAAAATCAGGTTTTCCATTCGTGTAAAACTGAAACCTGAGCTGTTCAAGAGTCGTAATGGTAGGGCAACTAAACAAAACCATGAATTCTATTTGTGAATTTTCGTTTGCAGCGATTGGGATTATCCAACCTGCTTGGCTGAAACCCAAGAGACCCATGGGTACGTTTTTGTTCTCTTGTTGAATTATATTCACAGCAGCACTTGCATCTTTGGCCAGCAGATTCAGGTTCTCGGTGCTTATATTGTTTGTTCCTACTTCAGGACCTGCATAAACTCCTTCGGAGTCTCCGACGCCGCGTTTGTCATAGGTCAAAACGAGAATATCATTTTTAGCCAATAATTCAGCGGTCTCAGTCATTCGAGGCACACTGTCGGAACCGTGTACAAGGACGACAGCTGCCTGAGGATGTTTGGGATAGTAAATTGTACCTGCCAACAGGATCCCTTCACTCTCAAATGTCACATCCTTAGTTCCAATAGAATCTTTTGATTTCACCTGCGTTTGAGTCCTTTTGTAACTTGACAGAGCATTTAATTTATGACAATCCATTCCATGGATCAAGATGCTGCAAAATAAAATTAAGTGTATGAATCTCATCGATAGATCTTTACTTATACTGGACTCGATTATTAAATTATGATCACCCAAAATTAATTTCCTAGAGTTTCCCAAATTTGATGGCGATTGATGTCGCAATAACAAAGTTGTTGTCTGTCATACCTGTTTTAGATTCAAAAACTTCGTCTTTGCTGTTTAGCCAACGGCCTTCAATTCGACAGATGATATTGTGGATCGGCAGATAATCCAGGTTTAAAGACACTCCGGTCGTTTGAAAGCCATTTGGCGTTTCCGTGGGTATGAGCACACCGGTCTCGTCCTGATAGTATTCTGCCCGTATGGCAGATTTCCAATGATCGTTGATAGTGTAGTGCCCAATAAATACGGGGCTGAGCCAAATGTCGTAGTTTGAGCTTCCCTTTGACCTTTGCTCCGCTCCAATATCAAAACCTGCTATGAATTCAAACTTTTGGGATACTCGGAATTGACCGTAAAAATTATTGAAATATCGCATTCTCCGTGTCTCGTCAGGGTCATCTGTTCCAATGAAAGTGCTCCAGTTGACCGTGACCTTTTCGGATGGGCTGTAATTCACCTGGGTTCCAAACGAGGGTAATGAATTGCCTTCGAGCCTTTCAATGCACTGCCAACCGTTTAGAACTAAGGCCGCAAATTCCCAGGAGTCGGAGGGATGAAAAGTCACTCGGGCTCCAGTCTCAAAATAAGGTGAGTTCTCAGCCAATATGGAACGCGTCAGTGTAAAGTCTTCTATTGAAATTGCACTTTCGAAACCAATATGTGATGGCAAAACCCCGGCGTCCAGCCAGATGCTGTTTTTCTTGTTGAGCGAAATGCCAACATTCGCTTCGAATATGTTTTTCAATACCCCGGGTTCACCCGCCATGTTGTCGTTGACATACGTACCGACCTGAAATGCTAAATTGGCCCGGTATTTCTCATGCGCGACCCCAAATTTGACCAGGCCCAGATTCAAATTGAATTCGTTGTGACGGTTGTGGTTGTACAAAAAAGGTTGTCTTGTCGAACCTTGTGGTTCATTAAAATCATAGACATAGAAAACATCCATAAAACCCGAAATATTGAAATCAGGCTTTTGTTGCCAGGTGCTGTCTTCCTGGGCGGATACAACCCTGCCGAATAAGCAAAAAATAAAGATGGTGAGTATCTGTTTTTGCATGTTGAACATTCTTCGATGCCTTCTGACCTTTCCTTCTTTCTTTTGTGTCGATCAGTGAAGAAAAGGTCCAATAGCCCTTTTATTAATAGATAAAGTTAGAATAAAAGACGCCTTCTTGATTCATGAAAGTGCCATCCTTTCTATTCAAGTCCAATCTTCTTCCTGCAAAATTCGTTGCGGGTAAGCCCAATTCCTGGAAAATACATGCCGTAGCAGCGAAGTCCCACAGGCTGCCTCCGCCGTTTTCTTTTTTCGGAAGCTTTAACATGCAAGCGGGCCCATTTTCCACTACACGGATGCCATTCAACACCGAACCCCCTCCAGCCATTTCTGTTAGTCCTTTCAAACCCAACTTCTTTACCTGTTCATGAAGCAAGCTTTCTATTTCGGCTGCACGCGGCGTATCCTTCAGCTTTCGATCGGTCACATAGGTCAAATGGTGATTTCCATGCTTAATTTCCCAGGGACTGCCATTTTTAAAGGCCCCGTTTCCTTGGATCGCATGGTACAATGTATCCGTACTGGGATCAAACACGACGCCAATGCACGGGGTTCCGTCTTTTGAGACTAAAGCAATGGATACGGAAAAACCAGGTTGTCCCTTGATAAAAGCAAGGGTTCCGTCCATGGGGTCAATGCACCAAAAATAGTCTTCTTCGAATCGACTGCCATTATCTTCGGACTCTTCGGTTAAAAGGGCCAAATTAAATTCATCACAGGTCGGAAGAAGGTGAGATAGAATTACTTTTTCGCAGGCGATGTCTACCGCAGTCACGACTTGGGAAGCATAGCTGTCGCCCCCTGTCTTTTTCTCCACTTTAATCTCATCATTCATATGCTTCTGAATGACCTTACCCGCTGCAAGGGCTGCCTTGATCGCTATTTTGCTGAGTTGTGACAGGTTCATTTCTACAGGTTATTGATCACTTCTGCGGTTATACGCTCACTATAACTATTGATCTTCCAGTGACCCGGACTCCATCCTTTTAGAAAGCGATGAAAATCCGCCCAGGCGACTCGATACAAAGACCTCCATTCGGTTTCCAGGGCCTCATTTCTTTGCATCAATGCACTTTGTAAAAACTCAAAATAGGTGTTTAGGATTTGTGCTTCCAAACGTTCACACTCACTTTCGTTCAAACAACTTCCTACAAAATAGGCCACATCTTTTATTCCGCAACCCCCGCCGACGTATTGAAAATCCAAGCCGGCAACCTGTCCATCTTCTGCAAAACAGAAGTTGGCCAGTTTAGCATCGCCGTGAACAAAGGTTTTGTATTCACATGTATTTAGTTTTTCATCAATCACTGAAGCTGCCTCTTTCAACTTTTGATCCTCCAATAGGGCCAATTCCTGTGGTCGGGTCTCCAAATGCCAATAGGTTCCGACTTCCCAAAGTCCCTCTGGAGTTTTCCCCAAATAACTCGCGTGAAATTGGGCCAACCAAGCCAGACACGCAGTGATTTCTTCCCAGGTGACAGAACGCTTGCGCAAGGGATAACCGGCTTCATCCAAATCCTCCATAACCATCAGAACCTCATCATCTTTCGTCTCAATGGCCAGGCATTCAGGAAGACGGGCAGCACTTTCTTTGCTGTAATGTTCGTACCAGGTAGTTTCTACCTGGTATGACCTGACTTTTCGCCGATGACCGATATCCGTGTTCCATCCCCGGGGGTGATGCGTATTTGTGGGCATCTGCACGTGTTTTATCACTACGCTGTCGACAGAAGCATTCTCCAATCCGACTCGCATGATTTTCCCGTATCCACTCCACAATTCCTGTATCGTCTCTTTTTCAAACAAAGAAGAAGCGCCTGTGCTCTGCAGAATGATCGACCTGAAATATTCATTCATAAGGCCCTAAAGATAGCAATATGCTCATCGGGAATGCAATTTAGGTTTTGTTAGCATCTGTAATAAGAACTTATTTTACTTAGCAATAATTCCGGCTTTTATCCCGGTTTTTAAGTCAAAACTATCACCTACAGACCCGACAATTGCATCACCACGATTCAATTCTAACAAGTCCCTTAAAGTGTATAGCGCATTAATTCCCGTACAATGGGCTCCAATTATCTTCGAAACTCCAAACTCCTTAAGTTTAGTTGCTGTCCATTTCAACTGCTCCTCTGAAGCAGCAAATAAATGAAAGCCACCAATTATCGTAAAGACCTTTTTATTGTTACCATTTCCACTTGCATGTTCCAAGGTATTGATAAGACCGGCATGGCCACACCCTGAAATCAGAACTAATCCATCTTCAGTGTCAATTACCAAAGACTGATCTTCGGGTATAGTATCTTCTATGGGACCTCTATCCGTTTCTATTTTACCATTGCCGGACCAGTTTCGCTCATCATGTATTCGGTTTATGGGTCCTGTTATCCATACGCCGGGGAACAATTCCCGTTGATTCGCATAAATAATGAATTCAACTTGATCGGCTTCCAGTTCATCTCTAATTGCCAAAATGGTATTCTCAGAATTCACTCTTTTGCTAAATATGCCCTCTCCCACATGAATTCTACCGAGCGCATTGGGGTTGCGTTTTTTTAGCTCCTTTCTAAGGGTAAGAAGGCCACCGACGTGATCCCAATGATTATGGCTGAGAAAGACATCCTGCACATCAGACAAATCAATACCCAATTCCCGTGCATTGAGCAAAACGGTTTCCGGTCTGCTTCCCGTATCAAATAATATTTTCCTTCCGTCTACCTCAATCAATGCCGAATATCCCCATTCTCCTATTCCTTTTCCGTTTACCAGCATAGTGGACAATGTGGTTATCTTTAATTTAGAAATTGTTTTTTCCTCTTGTTGCCCAACAATTAAGGAGCTGCTCAGGATAAATAGGATGGTGAGAATAAAATATCTATTTATTGTCATGAATCTGGTATTAGATGAATGCTAACCTGTTTGTATATAAAAAGTAGCCTATTTAAAAGGCGGAACTTTTCGGATAGAGGAAAGCTAATAAAAAAGTGCAACATTTAAGATTGATTTTTGTCTTTAACAAGAATGATCAATTCTAAATAATTATGATGTTGAATAAAAAACTGACAATTTTTCTATTTGTATTTTTTCCAATCTTAATGAATGCTCAGGCGGAAATAATCTTTAATGGTATTCATTTGGAAGATTCATTAGAAAAAGTAACACAAAAAACAAGAGAAATATCAGATACCTCAAATCTCATTTCGATTGATAATCCAACCTTCCCATTAGCCAGGGATAGAGAGGATCATTTGGTCTGTACCCAAGTGAAAACGGAAAATGGATTGATTGAGCGTGTTGTTTTTACTTTCGCTGATCATAAACTCACTTTTATAGAAGCGAGAGGAGGCGCATATAATACCTTTGTTAGTAAGCGCAGAGATACCGCTCGAACATATATGGATTATGAAGTCTATCCCAAGGATAAATTATTTTTAAAAAAGGAAAAGGACATTGCCTGGATAATCACTGAAGAAGGAATGCACACAAATTTATTTACCTGGGAAAATCCTTATCTAAAGTATGATAGAAAGCCAAATGCTGAATCTAACCATTCTTTTGAAATACCCATATTTCTTAAAATGGGATCATCCATGGAAGAAATAAAACCAGTGCTTGAATCCAATAGTGACTTTATTGCTATTGAAGAATTGGATGGTTCAGATCCGAATGCACAAATACAAATAAATTGTTTTGGCATCAATTATTTAGGCTTTCCAAGAAAAATTGAAGCTCGCTTTGGAGATGATAAGCTTAACGTAGTTTGGATTTTAACAGCAAAAGGAGAAGAAGATAGAATACGCAAAGCTTTAACGAGTCAATATGGCAAACCAATTTTTATAAATGAAGATTGGGAAATCTTCAATAATTGGCAAGTTGGTTTAAGAAAAGACAAGCCGGAAGTTTTACTGATGGAAAAGAAAATAGGATTGGGCTATAAGACAAGTTATTTTAAACAGTAACTAAAATCAACTTCATGGCATAAATTACGTTGTCTTCTCCCGGTTTTCTGCGTGTAAAATATATTTCGTCCATTTCTGGAGTAAATGTAATGGCGAACTCGTAGCTATCAGTCGAGATAGTCCCTTCCCCAAAAACCAGGGGAGTACCTGTTGGAATGTTAGAATCTAACAGAATCAAATTTGATTGAGTTTCTTTGGTACAAGAAAAAGAAAGGAAGATTAAGAATAGTAATGTAATGTAAAACCTTTTCATTTATTAAAGACTAATTCCAAATCCCGGTCGCAGCAGTTTCCCTGGCAAAGCTTTCAAAATCTTTAGCCGGTCTACCTAAAACTTTGGCAACATCATCAGAAACTTCTTGATTCTCTGGATTTCCTAATACTTCTTTGAATAAATAACCAAAGAGCCAAACATAAGAATCAGGCAATCCTGCTTTTCGCATCCCCTCCTTGAACTCATCAATGGAAATGGGCACAAATTGAATGGGACTATCAATAGCTTCCCCCATGATATCAACCGCCTCTTTGAAGGTTCTTTTTTGTGGTCCTGTAACGGTTATGGTTTGTCCATTGTATGCATCATCGACGATCACTTTGGAAACGACGTCAGCAATATCTTCGGCATCTACAAACGGAATTTCAGCCTCTGGCATGGGTAGTGCAACCACACCGTTAAGGACAAATTCTAGAAAGGCACCCTCGCTAAAGTTTTGATTGAACCAAGAGGCTCTTACCAGGGTGTAATTTAAGCCTGAATTGGCAACGATATCCTCACAAGCCTCAGCCTCCGTCTCTCCTTTACCCGATAGTAAAACTACTTTCTCTAATCCTGCCTCTAAAGCTTTTTCGGCTAGCCTTGTAATGGAATCTCTTGCGCCAGGCACAGCCAAATCAGGATAATACACGATGTAGGCTCTGTCCATGTCTTTTAAAGCTGCAGCATATGTTTCAGGATCTTCCCAATCAAAAGCAGGGGTGGTTTTTCTACCCACAACGCGTACGTTGTGTCCAGATTGTGTTAAATTTTTTGCAACTCTGCGACCGGTCTTTCCGGTTCCTCCGATAATTAAAATGTTTTGTTTCATAATATTTACGTTTTATATAGTTTGATTTTGTTTCGTAGTTCCTGTTTTGATATACCAATACAGGACTGTTATTGTTATAAATTCGAAACCAATGAGCCAAAAGCCTAAATCTGTAAAAAATTGATAATAGGAACCGCCATTTGGAATGATAAAAACAGGGACCGTAATTAAAGCATCTAAAGCTGTTGCGGTAAGAAAGAAAGTTTGTCCAACCCAATACCCATGTGTGTTCGCATCTTTTTTGTAATACTGCTTCGCCCCAAACCATACTAGTGGCATTACTGAAATAAAAAGCAGCATATTTGCTTGTTGTTCTGCATCGTCTAAAATGAAGATATATGATGAGAGCGTAAATACACTCACTCCAACAATCCAGATAACGACGCCTATGCTAATAGCTCTTAAGTGTTTCATGACTGTTAGTTTTTTGATTGATACTTTGCCTTATTTTGAGTAGAGCGTTCCTAGGATTAATAGCACAAAAGCGCCAAATGATGAGAGTGTTCTTATGGTATGCCAGCGGTTCCAAGGTTGTTCAAATTTGTTTCGAAGATCTTGCAATTCAAATTCAGAGAGTGTTTCCAGATTGGATTTGTCCAAAACTTCATTCAACGGAACGTTGCCAAAAATGGTTACTAAACCGGTTCCTGTAAAATAGAGTATGGCGGCAATGAGAAATAGCCAAAAGCTTGTGCTGTTGCTCTTGAATAAATAGGAGTTAAGAAAGAGTAGTATGACCGGCCCAAAAAACACCATCATAAATTTGCCATTGATGATTGCTCTATTCATGGATTGAAAAGACTTTAAGAAGGACATGTTATCTAGTCGGCCAATTCCTGGTGTAACAGCATTTGACCAGGTAAAACACAGTCCGGCCGTAAGACCCGTAAACAGTATTCCGAGAATTAACACGATAAATTTTAGTTTAAATTCCATTGGTTGAAGTTTTAGTGGATGATATCCAGGTTAATAATTCTTCATACTCATTAGAGGTGAGTTTTGTTTTTTTACCCATTGGCATTCGTTTTTTTACAGAGACTTGACTATCAATGTCATGAGCCCAGGTATCCATTGAATCAACTGAAACTGTTGTGACAAATCCTATTAAGAGCATTGCTAATTTTACCATCATTTAATTGGGTTATCAATTTGATGATACAAAGGTGCGAAGTGGTCAAATGAGTTTTTTGACACTTAAAGACAAGATTTTGACATTTTAAGCCAAAACGTAAATTCTAAATATTTTTTCTGAATTCAGAAGGGGTGAGGTCCGTCCATTTTTTAAAAGCACGATTAAAAGCACTTTGTTCCGAAAAACCTGTTAAGAAAGCTATTTCACCTATACTAACAGTATTGTTGCGCAGCATTTCTTTGGCAATTTTTTCTTGAGTTTTTTTAACCAGATCACGATAGGTAACACCAGCTTCAGAAAGTCTTCGAGTTAGTGTTCGATTGCTCATGGCAGTAAGATCACTGATGTAATGAATACTTGGAATCCCTGTGGGAAGAGCATTTTTTATAAGAGCTTCAACATCGCGAACGAACTTATTGCCAGGAATTCTAATACCCTTAGTTTTCTCATCAACTTGTTGAAGCAAATAACTGTTGATGCTAGCATCTGCTTTAGCTGTTCTTAAATTAAGCTCTTCTGTTTTATAGCTTATTGAGTACTGGGATTGTTCAAATAGGATAGGGCAATTAAATGCTTTTTTATGACTGGCAAGATCCTTAGGTTTTTTATGTTTGAAGCTCACCTGTACGGGAGAAATGTCCTTCTCAGACATGGCTTGCAAAACCACAACAGTTGCAGATAAACTTGCCTCGGTGGATAATTCCATACCTCTGCTGTGCGCTTCCCGATTGAGTACCACATGAGAAATGTCTCCGTCATTTTGAATTTGCCAATCAAAGGTGTTGGATAACAGTTTGAAATAGCGCTCACTTCTCTCAAAGATTTCACCAACTTTTGAACATGTGCGCCAAGAGAGTCCTAAAACACCATAATCTTCAATTATCATTTTTTGGCCTACTCTCACTGCAAAACCGCGTCCAAGTTTATCAGCAAGTAATTCATGTAAGGATAGGAACTCTTCTGCTGAAACGACTTGCAAATCATCTAGAGCGTGAATTGGTGTTGGCAAATGCATGAAATCTTCTCTGGACATCCCTTCTTCGATGGCACAATGAAGCATTTTTGTATATAGATTGATAGAGAAGTATTTCATTTTTATTTCAGAGCCAAAAAGAAAAAAGATTTTCAGTTTTTATAAATTATTGCCAACGGTTTGGGTAGAATTATTAGCAGTTGTGGTTAATTGGGTTTTATTGTTACTATCACTCTTTTATAACTCGATAATTGTGGACTTCCTTTATCCGTTATTTTCAATATAAAATGAGCCTTTGCTTCTTTGTCAACATTCGGTGCAGTAAAATGAGCGATGTGAACATTTTCAGCCCCATTGACTTTTATTGGTTTTTTATATGTGCCGGCCTCAGGATAATTAAACCAAAGAAAACTCAAACTGTCACCATCTGGGTCTGTCGATTCGAATGCGTCTAATGTAAACGTTTCACCAGATTCAACTGTAATCTCTTCGGGATGTGAAAGAATTGGAGCTGGAGCGTGATTTGCTTCCTCAAATGTCATCTCACACCAATCCATACGTGCCGCAAAATCATTTTGAAAATCGTCTCGCCAACGCCATATCGTCAATTTAAAACCTGAATATTCTTCGGAACTTTGTTTTACTGCTCGTCCGTATTCATTTTTATAATAAGGTGAATATGTGTCAATTGCATTTGTCCATATTTTTCTGGTTTCAGGCTTGTTATCCACTATTGAATGACCCTCCTTTAATTTTGAAAAATCAGGAAGATAAAATTCATAGCGACCGCCCCAGCCGCCCCAATTTGGGTTCTCAGAGCTATTCAATCCGTTAGGTATTAAAGAAAGGAAAGCAGGAGTATCACCTTCAACTGACCATGCCACATCAGGATATGCTGCACCAAGTGGGCCGTGACCTTGTTGTATGTTCTGTGCAATCCAACTATTACTAATTGTTGTATGGTCTATCCCTTCAATATAGCTTGCACTTATTCCCATCCATGTAGCGTTTGTGTAATCATCACCTGGACTTACAATATAAAAAAGGTCTGGAAAATTATTTCTTATCCATATGCCACTATCATCCTGGTCTGAAATCGTATAGACACGAAGTTTAGAAATTAATCGTTGAGCTTCTTTTTTACTTTTCGTTTTATCAATTTTATACAAAGCTTGAGCAAGGGTGTTAACACCTCCCCATGTTGAAATCCATAATGGACGCTCATCTTCTTTCTCCAACATTTTTATAATCCAGTCAGAACCTTCAGAATCCATTCCTTCTCCAACTCCTTTCATTCCATATTTAGGAAATCCTTGTTTTATTAGAGGATATAAAATCTCTGCTTTGGGGTATTCCGGATGATGAATTAGCAAGTTTGGTTGAACCTTTTCGTAGGCTTTAATAACTTTGGCAATTGATTGTGGATGGACTTTATCAGTCATCCAACATGAGGTTGTGGCAACTAATCCTTCAATATCTATTTCATTGGAATACAAGAGTAAACGGATCAAAGATTGCGTATCATCTGGATCTGCCTCGATATCTGTCAGTACAATTACCCTGTTTTTTTGTGTTTCCTGACCACTAAGCATGATAAATGATAGCGAAAGAATAAAAAAAAGTCTAGTTGTCCTCATTTTACAATTTTTAATTATCCATTCACAAAATACTATTTTTAGAATGTTGTTATTGAACTCTCATTCTCCGCCTCCTGTTTTATGCCCGTTGTTAGCACCGTTTTAAATATTCTTGAAAAAATCCACAATTATTGGAATGAATGTTCTTATTATGTTTGCCGAACGAACGTTCCAAAATAATGTTCATTAACTGGATAATAGCCGCTTAACTGGAGGAAAGTGTTGGGTTTGAAATGCTTACCCCCTCCAGAAATTGAGCGGATTTTAGAACTGAGAACTTGTACAATTGAGACTGAGCCAGAAAATGTGAAGCAATTTGGGTTGAAATATTTGTGAATGCCGGTGTATTTTTTGGCACACCGATTGGGCAAACCCCTGAGGATATGTTCGATCAACAAGTAGGTATCAATTTCAAGGGCGCCGTATTTACAATTGAAAAATTCTTACCCCTTATTTCAGAAGGAGGTTCAATCGTAGCACTTTCTTCAATCTTAGCCTACACCGGAATGGCAAATGCTGCTGTGTATAGTGCTACTAAAGCAGCGCTAAATGCGTATGCTCGTTCAGCCGCAACAGAATTGGCGAATCGAAAAATTAGGGTGAATATTATTAACCCGGGTCCGATAAATACCCCGATTTATGGCAAAACAGGTATGCCTGAGGAGCAATTGAATGGTTTCGCACAAGCGATGCAAGAAAGGATTCCTTTGAAGACTTTTGGTACACCTGAAGATGTAGCTAATTTTGTGGTATTCGTAACTTCCGAAGAAGGTAAGTTTATCAATGGAGCAGAATTGAATGTTGACGGCGGGATGAATGTTAATCCCATCCTGGTAGGGTAGTAACTTTGACGGCATCACCTGATTGCACTAATAAAAACGAAGAATGAAAGAATTTTGGAACGACAGATATAGCAAAAAAGCATTTGCATACGGAACCCAACCTAATGTCTTTTTTAAACAACAATTAGATAAGTTGGAAAAGGGTACATTGCTCCTTCCTGCTGAAGGTGAGGGAAGAAATGCAGTATATGCCTCCAAAAACGGTTGGATGAGTTTTGCCTGTGACATAAGCTCGGCGGGAAAGGATAAAGCACAAAAACTGGCAATAGAAAACGATGTTAATTTTGATTATTTTATTGGCGATTTTGGGTCTTTGTCTTATCAGAATGATTTTTTTGATGCAGTAGCATTGATTTATGCTCATTTCCCTTCTGAGAGGAAAAAACAGTACCATAAGCTGGTGGATCAGTATCTCAAAGTTGGAGGCACAGTAATTCTTGAAGCTTTTAGCAAAAATCACTTGAAATTCAGTACCGAGAACATGAAGGTTGGTGGTCCAAAGGATATTGACATGTTGTATTCCATTGAAGAGATTAAAAATGATTTTTCGAATTATGAGACATTGATGCTAGAAGAGGATGAAATCGAACTGAATGAGGGCAAATTCCACATTGGACGAGGATCTGTTGTGCGATTTGTGGGCAGGAAAACAAAATAATATCAGAACAATCATTCTGTAATAGTATATTTGCAATAAATCAATTGCTGTTATGCCAAGAGTGAAATTATTTGACGAAAGTGAAGTATTGACTAAAGCCATGAATCTGTTTTGGAAGCAGGGTTATGCAGCTACTTCTGTACAGGATTTAGTCAGTCACCTTGGAATTAACAGAGCTAGTCTGTATGATACTTTCGGAGACAAAGAACAACTTTTCAAAAAGTCCTTCGAGTTGTACAGAAAGAATAACATTGAAGGTCTAAAGCAATTCTTTGATACTCAAAATAATGTTCGAGAAGGTTTTGCAAGACTGTTCGAAAATGCCATTGAAGAAGCAATAAATGATGAAGATCGAAAAGGCTGCTTTGTTGTAAATACAACTACCGAACTCGTTCCGAATGATGATAGTATTGCAGTGACTTTGGAAGACAATAAAAGTGATTTTGAAAATATATTTTTTGAATACCTGCAAAAAGGCAAAGATGTCGGGCAGATTACAACGAATAAAGATTTAAGGTCAATTGCAGCTTTGTTCTATACGCTTTACAATGGACTGCGCGTAGTATCAAAAGTGCGACCCAACAAGAAAAAACTTAGCGAAACTGTCGAAGTTGCTTTATCGCTCCTGGATTAATGTATGCTAGCGTCTTGGGTATGAAGCGTAGCATTCCATGGGTTGCTATGATCACATATACAATGTTGTGCTTACGTTATTTTTCAAGTTCAGTTCTAATCAATTGTAATAGCTCATTGATCTCTTTGCTGATTCCTATGAGCAAATCTCTGTTTGAAGTTAAAATACCATGTACATTTCTGCATTCAGAAACTAATTCTGTGTAATATTCTTTGAATAATACTGGGTCAGGATTTTTATGTAATCCATGTACAAAACCAATTTTTTTAGTGATAACTGGAAATAATTGGTAATGATATTTATTTTCAATTGTGGCATCCATATTTGCGTATTCCACATATTGATGGTCATAAAGATTGATTTATGAAGCCTTAATTTCCTTTGATTTTATTAGGTCCATTCCGTTATTTGAAACGATTGAGTTATAAACTCCAGTCTTAGGGAAGAAACTAAATACTCCTGCTGTAATATCTTCAATCAGTTGATTCAGATCATTTTCATCAAATTCAATTGACTCTTGATTTACTTGTTTTAAAATCAATTCCTTTTGTACATTTAAACTCCTATTTTGCAATTCAATTATTCGCTGAACTTCAGTTGAATCTTGCACAAGTGAGTTTTGTAAATTTCGATAGATTTCGTTGGCTACTTGTTTCGATTTCCTATTTTCATTCCAGTTATTTATGGCCAATGCAATCAAAATACCAATGACCACAAGCACAATTTCTCCGATTGCATATTTTAAATACCTGCCTGTAGTTAGGCAGGTTGACACTGGCGATTATGCATTATTGCTACTGACTTTTCATTTTGTCAATTTTTTTGAGAAATATATTCGCCTGTGACCTTTTGGAAAGTCTTTCACTTCTCCAATTGGTTTTTTTTCAGCGTATTTTAAAATCCGTGTTCCAATACCATTTTTCCTGTATTCTCCTTTTTGCAAGGTTCAATGGTAAATTCAATTTCTCTTTCCATTTGAGTGATTCAGCTTCTCGTCAACGCCCAACTAACACGATCATGTCAAGGTGCTCAGGTCGTATATTCATTTTAGTGTTTGTTATCATCTTTTTTATTGAGACCGTCCAAATCTTCAATCAATCTTGGAACACCTAAAGCCAACTTCGTTTTCTGATAGATTCTTGTGGTATCATCTTTACCCAGCAGTAAGTTGGACGCCATTAATCCATAGGCCAATGCGCCTTTTGCGCCAATTCCAGACATTCCACCTACTAATACGAAGGTTTTATCAATCTCATTATTTTGATCGACAATATTGGTTACATATGGGACTTCAGAATCAGTTAGCGAATACACGCAAGAGTATCCACTCACAAATTCCAGGTTGTCAATCTCTACAGGTAAATCGAGTAGTTTTAAATATCGAATGGTGTTGGTTTTGCTCCAGTTAATTTCGTCATCAGTCAATTCCTTTTCCCATATCTCATCTAAATTCTGAATTTCGGTTCTTAAAAAATGTCCGCCCACTTTCAGGATGGGTTGCCCGTCCTCATCATAATTTTCAATCATCGAGTAGTAGATTTCAGGACTAATTTCTGCCACAGGATAAGACTGTTGAAGTCTGTCTTGTTGTTCATCAGAAAGACGATTGTAAACAGCTGGATCAATTTTCAAAAAAGCAAGGAATAAGCGTTTTGGTATGATTAGTTCTTTGAAATAAGGAGCAATGTCTTTTACGGCTTCGCCATTGTAAGGTCCGGCAGCAGCGACTATATTTTTACTCAGGATGGTCCTTAATCGCCCCGTTTTGGTGTTTTTTATCTGAAGCTCATAGAGGGCATTCTTTCGCTTTAAGCTGATTACTTTTTCATTGTACAAAACCTTGCTTCCGGAATAAGTCATTCCTAAATGAAGTTTCGAAATCAGAACTTTTGGGTTAAGTGTGCCCGAATACTGTTTGTACTCTCTAATTATCATTAATGAATCAGGAATCTCCATATCAAATAGCAGTTTTGCAGTTTCCCTATCGGGAGCAAACTCATATCGGTCTTCTTGATCCTTAAGTAATCGATTTACATCTTCTGCTTGAGACTTATAACGAATGTAAGTCACAGGCGAAGTTCGATAAATCTCGTCCATCGAATGCTGTTGACTATTTTCTGACTTGTTCAGATAATCTATTAATTCCCGGGTTTCCGATACAGACTTTTGTTGCAGAAAGGAAAAGATATCGTCCTTTGCTCCTAAACTTCTTGAAATTCGTGCTTCACCAAAACTTGATCCAAAAGTGTAAATGGAATCTTGTTGTTCAATCAGTAAAACCTTTTCCCCACTTCTCGACAGTTCCCAGCCCGTAGAACTTCCCATCAGCCCTCCACCAATGATTATAAAATCGTGGGTCTTTTCAGGGTTTTCGCAAGAAATTAAAATGCTTAGTGAAGTAATTAGTAGTAATACTCGAGTCATGATTTTCTAAGGATGCTAACGTGTTGGGTATGATTAGTTGCATTGGTCATCTACTGGAAAACTTTCCAATTTCACCTTCAAGTTTTTCCATTAATTTTCTTCCTTCATATAACGCTTTCTCATAAGATTCTTTTTGACTTTTTATCTGATAATATCTTGCAAACACAAGTGACTCCAAATAATTATCTTCTAAAAATATGGAATCATGAATCATTCTGGCATCCCTTGAATCATTTTTAAGATAATCTTGTACGGATTCCCATGGATTTGCCTTATTCATAATTGCATAATTGTAATTTTTAAGCAGATACGGTTCATAGTTTCTTTGTATGAACCCATTGCTTATATTTTCTCTTTCTTTTACCCTTTCAATAGAGGAATAGTAAGCTACAATTTGATTTTGCAAATTTTTATCCAAGGCAATGAATTCACCATTGCGATTCAATGTTTCAAAGGTATTTGAGTTAATGGTCATATTTCTTTCAAGAAGGAGTTCAAGTAAATAAAAAATAGTTTTCTCATTGACTGTACTTCTTTTTTGGAATGTCATATTCAATTTATTGGAATAGAAAATGACTGAATCCATGAAAGATTTAGAATTTTGCAGCTGATTAATATCATCCTCAATATTCTTGTTTAAGGCTCTCATATTTTGATAAGCAGAGTTTCTCAATAATCGATTAGAATTCCAATTATTAATGGCTAAAGCTATTAGAATTCCAATAACGACTAATACAATTTCACCAAAGGCATATTTTATATACCGGCCTGCCGGCCAGTCTGGCTTTCCGGTTTTGCCTTCTGAAAGCAAGTTTTGTCTAATTTTTCTAAAGAATTTAATCATTCCAATTTAATTGCACATCCGCAACGCTGTTGTGAACCTCATTAGACAATAGCGTTGCGAATGATGAATCATCTAATGGTTCTGTATGCGTTTTCAATACTTCCCACAATTTCTGAAATACAGCAATACCTCCCTCGTCATAAATATTTCCAGATGCTATGTGCCATTTACATTGATACCACCCATAGTTTTGGGGATATTTTTGGGTTATTAAATCGTAGTTGGCTTCCAGTTCTGCCAGGGTAGTATATCTCAGCTCTTCCTTGTTGCTTGAAGACACGACCATTTTTGGGAAAGTTGTTAATTCAGGCAGTAGTTCAGGCTTCATTTCCGCTATGTAAGTATGAAGATACATGTTCGCAAATAATTCGCCCATCCATTTGCGCTGCATAGTTAGTTTGCCTTGTTCGTGAAATGCATGTCCCAATTCATGAATGGCTAGAAGGTCAAAAAAACCTCGCATGGTCAAATTGTTATTTACATCAGAATATGTGCTGGATATTTGTTTAGCAAGCTCTTTTGGCAATTTATCTAAGGGTGGAAGCATACTTTTCCAAAAATCATTGTCATGGGAAGCGACCACAAGAGTTTGTGCATCTGGATAATGTGGCATTCCGTAAACAGGAAAGCTGGTGTATTGACTCCAATCTGCAGGGGATAATACCAGTAGGGTCACGGTAGGTTGGAATTCAATATGGGATTTATAAAAGGATATGACGCTATCACAAAGAGTAGCCATATGTACTGCCTGTTCCTTTGAGCCTTCACTAAAATAGGTGTCAATATTCAGTCCATTTAATCGGTTAAGACTATTGTAGGATTGTCCTTGCATTCCTGAAGCAGAAACCAAAATGAATAATACTAAAGCAATTGGTTTATAAATTAATTTCATTGTATTCATATGATGATTCCGCAGTGAAATCAACCATTGATTAATACTTTTATTTTGGAGTGGCACTAAACCACAATGAATTATAGCCATGGTTAGCGGTAGTTATTTTTCAACTCTTTCATCATATTCTTGTAGATTGTTTTAGCTTCGTCGTTTGGCGATTCACATAAATATATTTTTGTCCCATTTTCTCTGAAATACTTATTTTCAATTGTTTTGATCAGTGTCACCTTTTCAAATAATTGTGGAAGGTGAGTGTCAGGATTTACGTCATTTCCTAAGTCTGAGTGTACATATATGACATAGTCTGTTGACAAGTTATCAGGAGCCCAAAATACAAAGCTTCCATTTGGTGAAATTGGCTGTGGAATACCAATTTCTTTGCCATAGAACATCACCGCACCCGCTTGTCCGTAATGATAACAATAAATATCGCAATTGTCTCGATTCTCTTTGCCTAAGCTAATATATATGTCACGAACTGCTTCGCCAATCTCTTTCCAACCGGTCATATCTGCCATATCCTGCGGAATATCATGATTAACACCGTCCTCCCATCTAAAAGCGCCCTTGTTGTTGACCTTATCAGGCGTGATAAAGGGGATGCCGTCAAAAGAAAGTGAACCATATAAGGAAAGAAACATTGATATCACAAGGAAGCCGACGACGTATGCCGAGTATTTTCTAACATATTTTTCTATAAAGTAGGCGCCAAAGGCAAATAGAATTGGATAAATGCCCAGCGAATAATAGGGCTTCCCACTTCCAGCCAATAGCAATAGAATTATAAAAATATAGATGAGGCCAAACAACCGATACTTGTTTTCTTTCTTATAAAACAACAAAAGGATCAAGGCAAAAACCCAAATTAAAAGGGCCTGAATATTCATTAAAAACTGGGCTTTGATAAAGTCTGAATATCGAACATGAACAAGTTGGGTTTCCCTAAGTTCTCTCATATGCTGTAAGACAGGCCAACTATTTTCATATTGCCAAATTAAATTCGGGGAAACAATTATTAGCCCTATGGCTATGGCCAAAATAAAATACCTGGATCTATACAAATACCGATGTTTCGATAGTAATAGTGCACATGCAAAGGCAGTATAGAAGAACACAATCGAATATTTGTTTAGAAAAGCAAACCCAAAGACTACAGCAATCCACAGCCAGATTTTGGGGTTCCTGCGCGAAATCATCCTTAGGATTAAATATCCGGACAATATCCAGTAAAAATGATTGAAGGCAACGGGTTGAAAAAGAGCATTTGTGTGTAGGTAGGAAGGAGAAAGCAAGTAGGCAAGACTTGCAAGTATGATGGCTATTTTTTTGCCACCCAGCTCTTTAACGAACAGACCGATGACAATAAGATTAACTGCACCAATAAGTGCTGGGAAAAATCTTAGGCCGAATACTGTATTTCCGAAAATTGAGGTTGACAACTTTCCGATGAATGCAATTGAAGGAGGCACCGAAATATAGCCCCAGGCCAGATTTTCACTTTGAGCATAATAGAGGTAGGCGTCACGATGTAATTCAAAGTTGGATACAGTAAAAAAGTGAACAAAGAGTTTTAAAGATGCAAAAAAAAGGATTAATTGCCATTCACTTGAAATGTTGAGGTTTAATCTGATGGCTTTCAATTTACTATTGTTGTCTGATTGATCTTCTAAATTCAATATGCCTATGGTAATTCATAATTGCTGCTAACGGCGTAAACTTATGAAGTGATTTTCCTTACTTTCTCTATTTTGTTGGGTTGATGAATTTGATTCATTACAATGGATAGCAATTAACCTGCCTGCCGGCAGGCAGGTCATACCGGTTGTTGTGCACTGGAATTTGACTGTGAAGCCAAATACTCTTTCGTATATGAGCCGTTTTAATGGCTTATCTACATTGTTACCTGCTGGCTTTATTTCTATCAATTCTGGATCCAATTCCAGCTCCTAAAGCTAAGCCTATCGCAACCCAAGCACCATTGCTCAAAGCCATCCCCAGGATACCACCAATTGCAACACCAATCGCCATTCCCAAACTTAGGTATTTTCTGTTTTTCATATTCTTCCAATTGGTTAATTCAAAATATTAATTTTTTGCAGCTTGTACCCAACACGTTGGACCCAGTCTATCTTTTATTTTATCATGGTGTAAAAGGTTTTGTTTTTCTCTCCATGTTTTTTTAACATTTTTAACTCAACAGCTATGGCAAGGTCTCTACTTGCAGTTGCAGAAGATATGTTCTTAAATGTAAGGAGATAATCTTTTCTGGTGAACTTGTTTTCGGATTTTGAAAGAAAGTATTCAAGACGATCTTTTTGACTCATAGTATTCTTTGTGCCTCCGAGCAGTTGTTCAAGAGCTTGATCGATGATGCCCAACATGAACTCAATGAAAGGGGTGGAACTGCCTAGCTTGTCGCTCTGTCCAAGGCATTGATAATATTCCGTTTGATTTTGACTGATTAGCGTTTCCAAGGGTAGAAATTCGAATAATGGGAATTCGTTCATTAGTATGAGGGTTTGCCAAAGCCTTCCCATTCTGCCGTTTCCATCGATGAAAGGATGAATGAATTCCAATTCGTAATGAAATACACAGCTCTTGATCAGTGTGATCTCACCAGAATCTTTAACATAACTGAAGAGATCTTTCATCAGGAAAGGAAGATTTTCATATGGAGGGGCCATATGCTCCGGTTTGGAACCTTTGGCAATGCCAACGGCTTGTTTACGATAGGACCCGGGATCAGAGACCAGTCCTTTCATCAACAGTTCATGGGCTTTTAGAAAAGATTTTTCCGAATTATGATTAAATTCACCCAGGTGATCATAAACTGATATGGCGTTGATGACTTCATTGATATCCTTAATAGGTCCAAGTACCCTTTTGTTTTCGATCAATGCCGTTATTTGATCTTCGGATAGAGTATTGCCTTCAATTTTTAGTGAGTGATGAATTGTTTTGACCCTATTTTCTTTTCTTAGTTGTGGCGACGGTTTATCAAGGAAAGAAGCATTGATTCTCCCAATTTTTTTAGAGATAGAAGCAATTTGCTCCAATATCTTCGGGCTAATGTCGCAGGGAGGCTTCACTTAATAGCATCATTTGATAGTATCAAAGATAGTATATTCCAAGTAGGCGAGAACCAAGCAATTATTTCTACACGGTGTTAGACTTTCGTTATTTTTGATCAGATCTCAGTTCTCCATTGATATCATCTATTATACTATCTATTTCAGAATCGAGGATTTTATAATTTAAGACTATATAATTCGCTCTACCTCGCATTGTCTTGACAATGTTCTCAAATGGGTGATTCCCCATAAGATTCATGTTAATTTCAGTAGACCCGGAATTTGGATAATAGTTCTCTACAAAAATTGGTTCAAGCCAAGTGTCACCATAGTATATTAGTCGCTTTTCATCTTCTTTTACATCTTCAACCATTCCAGACCATTTGGAAAGATGCATGCGTAATGAATCGCTCTTAATGATGTTTAGATTTCCGGAACTTAACAAGTTATTCAATGCTCCATTAGAAGGGTCAAACGTGGAATATCCAAACAGATTCCGGGTAAAGAACCAAAATTTATCGAAGTCTACTTCATTAATGGGTGAACCTAAAATGATTATTAAGCTATCAGCGTTTTTAGCTAAATCACTGGCTTGTTTTATATTATTATGCAACTCTTGTTTATTATACAAATAATCTGATTTTAATTCATTGAGAATTTTCTGTTCATAATTATTTTCTTTTCGTTTTTCGTTCCAATTATTAATTTGAAGAGCAATCAGAATTCCAATAACAACAAGAATGATTTCTCCAATGGCATATTTTAAATATTTTCCAGTTTTGTTCTCCACAAGTAAATTTTGTCGAATTTTTCTAAAGAATTTTATCATTGGTTAGTAGTTTTCTGATAATGAAGCACAACGGTCTCGTATATGAGCTGTTTTAATCGCTTATATACCTTGTTGTGCTTTAGTTATTTTTCTAAACGATTTCATTTTTAAGGCCTGCTTTCATTCATTAGTTTCAATAATTCTATGGTTCCATTCATTTTACGTCTATAAAGGCCAATTTTTAATTCAAGGTCTGAAACCTGACGATTTGCAGAGACTAGGAAGACATTATTGTGCAGTTGATTATTTTGGTTTAAGAGTGCTAAACTTTGGTCAATTTCTTCTTGGCTGAGTTGTGGGTCACAGTTTTCTATGATTGCATTACCACCTATTTGTTGATCTGTATTCGTCCAAATTTCGCAAGCTTGTTGTATCTTTTTTTGAACTTCAAAAGGAATATGTCTTCTAGCCAATTCTCGATAATCCGATTCGGAATACCATACATTTAAATATACATCAGTTTCATCATAATAACCACCGATTCTTTTGCGCAAATTTGGGTTGGGTATAAGCTTGATATTTCCTGTAGAAATAAGTTCGTCATATGTGTCTCGAACATTTCTGTATTTCCATTGTTGGGTAGCTTGATAGGCGTTAATTATAAAATTTTCTCCCAAGTGAACCTGTTTGATTAGTTAAGTCATAAACTACTTTTTTAGCGTGATCTTGAACCAAAATATAATAATCCAACCTTTCTTTAAGAATTAATTTTTCACTTAAAAGATCTTCTATCAAACGGTCATGATAGTTTTGAGAATCTTTTATAGCAATTCGATTTTGATTCCAATTGTTAACTTGCAATGCAATTAAAATCCCTACAACCACAAGAATAATTTCTCCAATAGCATATTTAAAATACCTGCCTGCCGGCCAGGCTGGCTTCCCAATTTTGTTTTCCATTAGTAAGTTTTGGCGAATTTTTCTAAAAAATTTTATCATTGATTAGCAGTTGGTTATTAATGAAGCACATCGGTCTCCGCTATGAGTAGTTACGGATATTGAGTTTACAAAGTGAATCAGAAATGCGATAGCATTTTATCGGCGTAAACTTTTCCTGGGCCATCCTTACTTTCTCTATGCTCTATGGTTAATGATTTTGATTCATTCACATTGTTAGTAATTAAACTGACTGCCGGCAGGCATGTTATAACCTTTGTTGGCAGCTGGCTTTATACTTCGTCTATTTTCTCAGGATCTTGACGAGTATCAAAAACATTGAAGATTTCGATTCTCTGTAGATTGTGATTTATGTAGTAGATGATTTTGTAATTGCCTTCAATCAGATACCTGAATTCCTGCAACCGATTTTCAAGCAACCGCTCCTTAGGACCCATCTCAGGGTGAGTTTCAAGATCAAGAGTTCTATCGATTAATTCATTGACGATATTCTGGGCTACTTTCGGACTAGCTGTAGAGCCATAGTAGTTATAGATATCATCCAGTTTGTTTTCAGCGAATCTTGTCCAGAAAACAGGGAGGTTCATTTTTTATATTTGGCTTTCAACTCTGAAGCACTAATAACCCTATTCTCTTTAGAATCTTCCTGGGCTTTATCAATCTCTTGATTTAGTTGATTTACGGACATTGGTTTCATGCTTTGCTCATAAGCTTCAGCTTTTCTTTTACTGAGCACTTTCTCTAGGCTTGAAATGATATCTTCATTTGTCAAGCGGAGAAATTCTTGAATGAATGATATTTTCCTTGTTTGTAGGTCCATTTTAACACTTGATTTGATCAAATTTACAAATTCTATTGTAATCTCTGAATTTAGTTGCTTGTGCCCAACGTGTTGGGTATGATTAGTTGCGGATATTGAGTTTACAGAGTGAATCAGAAATGCGATAGCATTTTAACGGCGTAAACTTTGCCTGGTCTGTCCTTACTTTCTTTATGTTGTTTGGTTGATGAGTTTGTTTCATTCAAGCCGTTAGCAATTAATCATACCCGTTGTTGGGTGTAGTTTATTTATTCTGTCAACCTATTTTTTAAGTCCATTCGTTCGTGTAAAATTCTAATGACCTCAATTTTATCTTTTGAAATAGATTGATAAAAAATAATATGCTTTCCTGATCTGAATCCGAGTAGATTTGGGTTTATTCCATCATATTCTTTTCCAATATTTGGATTGTCTCCTATTCCTGTACAAGCAAGTCTTATTGTCGCATAGTATTTGTCTGCTTGGGTTTCCGACCATTTTTCGAAAGTGTATTCCCAAATCATATTAAGGTCATCAATTGCTTCTTGTCTTAATACAACTTTAGCCATTGATTCTTTTTTCAGCTTTTAATCTCTTAAGGTTTTCTTCAAAATCAAAATCCTCAACGATTGGACTATCTAATCCTTTCTGAATAGCATTTCTCAATGCAATAACTTTGTTTTCTTCATTTTCTAAAAGTCGAAGTCCAGCTCTGATTACTTCGCTGACATTTTTGTATCGTCCAGCCGAAACTTGAGTTTGTACGAATTGGTCAAAATAATTTCCGAGTGATATAGATGTATTTTTCATTACATTAAATTTTCTCGAATTTACCAAATATTGGTAAAAACACCCAAATATTGCTCGTTGTTTCCGTAAATTACCCCCATTACGGTTTGGCTTGTTTGGCTATGGTGCGTGTCCCTCAGGGCATGCACTATAGCCGTTGTTGGCTGTAGTTTTTTCTTTTTTAACTTCCTGGTAATTTTTCTCCTTTAGAAGATAGTTCAGTAATCTTCTTGATTCTATTTTTTCTTGTTTTATCGGTCTTAGCAAGTTTAATCCATCTTAGTACAAATCTTTTGCTCGAAGGATTTATTGAATTAAAAAACTCTGAAGCTCCCTCAAGTGTTGAAAGCTCCTGAGATAGGTCTTCGGGAACAACTAAATTATCAACATCATCCATGAAGTTCCAAAGTCCGTTCGATTTTGAGTCTTCTATTGTCTTTAGTCCCGACTCATGCATTTTACCTTCGTCAATAAGTTTAGCTGCTCTCTCTTTGTAGGTCTTCGCCCAATGCTCAACTTTTCGTTGAGATATTAATTGCATAGTTTTTTTGTCATCAAGCTTTCGTCTAATACCGTCAATCCATCCAAAACATATCAACTCATCAAGTACGTCCCACCTTGAAACGTACTTGTCTGGCTCACTTTTCTTGTAGGTAACAAGCCAAACACTTTCAGATTGAGCATGATTTTTCAATAACCATGACCTGAGTTCTTCTTGAGAAGTAATTTCAACTTTATCGAAGTTTTTTGCCATTATTTCAACCACTTCGTTGTTAATTCGATAATAAATAGTATCAACACCGCAAACACAACGTCTGTATCCTGGCTTGATGTAATCTACGGATTTAAAAGAATACGGTTGCTGAGCAATAAATTCGAAATGGTCAAAAAATGAATCGAAATATTTATCGGCCTGATTCATTCCAAATCTTTTGACTCCAAACCGGTGAATGCGAATCAAGTCTTCTTTTGCTTGATTACTTATTCGGTATTTAGCCATTTAGCATGGATTTAGACTCAGCAAGAATTTGTTTTTTACTATCTGCGGTAAATCCACTTTTTTCTGCTCTTTCTAGTTTCGCCCGAATCCAGTCAATTTGGGCATTTTGTTTCTGGCTTGTCGAATCAGGTCGTTAATTAGTTCACTTTTACTAGAATACTCTTTACTCTCCACCTGAGTCAACCATTCATCATTAGGTTCGGTAAAAGAAATACTTTGTCGTGCATAATCATAAAATATATATGTAAATATACACCATTAATGCATCAAACGCAAATTTATCTATTATTGCCAACGGTTTGGGTATGATTAGTTGCTGACTTGGCAGTTTTGTTGACGCCCAGAGTCCGAGTGTGCCTTCAATGGATGTATGCGGTGGATGAAGGCACTTTTAGCGTTAACAAAACTGCTTGTACTTATTTTCCTGGTCAACTTTATTTTTCTTAGAATTTACGAGTTTGATGCAACTTGGATACAACAATTAATCATACCCGTTGTTGGGTGTAGTTTATTTCTTCCAGTACTTGCTTTTTTCTCTTCATTCATCAATCAGGAAAAAGTCATTCTTCGGAAGTAATGGCATGAAGTCATTTTACTTTCTTTTGCTGTAATTGATATTGTTTTTTTGTTGAATCGCTGAGATTATATCATGATGCATGTGATGTCATTGTCAAAATATGTCAGTTAGTAATAGAATTATTTTGATGACTAATATATATGTTGGATAGTGATCTAGTATTGTTGAATTGTCAGGTTTGATTCTTGTTCAGTTCTTCGATTAATTGGTAGTTGCTGACCTTATTTTGAAAAAAATACAAAGAAAGTTGAAGTGTTCTTTTGTTGTCATGCCAACGGTTTGGGTATGAGCAGTGCTCATATACGTTGGTTGGATTTGTCTTTTATTTTTCTACTTTATTTTTCACTTTTCCTAACGGAGGATGAACAGAGCATTGGTCATACCCGTTGTTGGCAACAGTTTATCTTATTAGATTAAAGTAGATCAGTTAAGTCTTGACGACCGACTATTGCCATTATTTCAACCACTTCGTTGTTAATTCGATAATAAATAGTATCAACACCGCAAACACAACGTCTGTATCCTGGCTTGATGTAATCTACGGATTTAAAAGAATACGGTTGCTGAGCAATAAATTCGAAATGGTCAAAAAATGAATCGAAATATTTATCGGCCTGATTCATTCAAAATCTTTTGACTCCAAACAGGTGAATGCGAATCAAGTCTTCTTTTGCTTGATTACTTATTCGGTATTTAGCCATTTAGCATGGATTTAGACTCAGCAAGAATTTGTTTTTTACTATCTGCGGTAAATCCACTTTTTTCTGCCCTTTCTAATTTCGCCCGAATCCAGTCAATTTGGGCATTTTGTTTTCTGGCTTGTCGAATCAGGTCGTTAATTAGTTCACTTTTACTAGAATACTCTTTACTCTCCACCTGAGCCTTCAACCATTCATCATTAGGTTCGGTAAAAGAAATACTTTGTCGTGCCATAATCATAAAATATATGATGTAAATATACACCATTAATGCATCAAACGCAAGATTTATCTAATTGTTGCCAACGGTTTGGGTATGATTAGTTGTTGACTTGGCAGTTTTGTTGACGCCCAGAGACCGAGTGTGCCTTCAATGGATGTATGCGGTGGATGAAGGCACTTTTAGCGTTAACAAAACTGCTTGTATTTATTTTCCTGGTCAACTTTATTTTTCTAAGAATTTACGAGTTTGATGCAACTTGGATACAACAATTAATCATACCCGTTGTTGTGGTTAGTTTTATTCTATCCACACGGCGTTTGAGCAGACTTTCTCCCATGTGTCATTCTTTTTTCGAAGTAAATTAAATTCACCGCTGTATGTAGACAGGCTGAAATATAAAGCCATTGTGCCATCTCGGAAAGTAACAGGCATTGAAATACTACCTGTTTTATACCTTTCGTGTTTTTTTGTTGTTCTGTTTTTATACTTTGGAAGAAGTTTATCGATTCTTTTTACTTTTTGTTTTGAAAACTTCTGTCTGAGTAGATTTACTTCTTCATCAGAGATGATTACACTGGCAGAATCAATATCATTTGTACATAAATAAAATTTCAATAAATAAGCTTCAATGTAAGTAGTTAATGGAGTTTTTTGATCTTCAATAATAGTTTTATAATACGTAGTGCTATTGTTCGAATTGCTCAGGATTGATTCTAGTACTTTCAGTTCTTCAGATTCACTATTGGGTAATTGCTGACCATTTAATGAACCAAAAAATAATAAACATACAAATGAAAGTTTTAAAATGTGCATTTGTTTAAATTAACCACAACTATGGTGTATGTTAATATTAGGTTTATATGATTTTATCCCCAGTGATCATGATTCCCCATTGGACCCGGTTTCTGATTCGATTAGGACGTCAAAAGGGCTTTTGATTTTTGCAAGAGAATGACTCCTGACCTGGGTGTATATTTCAGTGGTCTTGGCTGAGCCATGACCAAGCAATGACTGAATGTATCTCAAATCAACTCCTTGTTCCAAAAGGTGCGTGGCAAATGAGTGTCTCAGCATATGTGGTCTGACCATTTTGTTCAAATCGGCTTTTTTTGAGGCGCTTTTTAGAATTGCAGCGACGCTTGTCGGGCTGTACTGTTTTCGTCTGGCTCCTTCAAACAACCAATAATTCGGTCTATAAATATCGATATATTTTCTCAGTATCAAAACAGTATTATCCGCCAAAAGCGTAGTTCGATCTTTCCGGCCCTTACCGCCCCGGACGAATATGATTCGCTTGTCGTAATCAATGTCTTTGAGTCTCAGGTTGATCAGTTCGCTTCTTCTCAAACCGGACGAATAGAGCATAGTGATAATTGCCTTGTGTTTAAGATTATGGGTCGCCTTGAGCAATTTCAGCACTTCATGTTCTGAGATGATTTCCGGAAGTTTTTTCTCCTTGAAAGGACGCTCGATCCGCAGATCCATTTTTTCTCCTCCTTTTACTTTTTCATAATAGAACTTGATCGAGTTTATGGCTTGATTCTGCGTGCTGATGGATACTTTCTTTGACTTGATGAGGTAGTCCTGGTACTTCTTAACATCGTTCTCAGTTATGTCATCCAGATTCTTGTCTGGAAAATAGTTCATAAAAGCCTGGAACATACTCGTATAAACCTTTACGGTATTTGCACTGTATCTTTTTCGGATCAGAAGATTCATGTATTCCTCAGGGATGCGGTTCTTAGGAGCATGTCTTTTTGCTTTTGAGGGCGCCACCTCAACATTTTTGAAACGAAGGATGGCTTTGCCCGTGAATACGCGCTGAATTCTTTCCAGGTTCTCACTTGATCGAGAGAGGTACCAGCTTTTTTGTGCAATATTCCAGCGGCATCCAACAGACTTGGCTAAACGGATTAACTCCTTGTCATATTTGAATCTTAGAATATAAAATTTCTGACCCTTCGATTCCAGGGGCCTGATTTCAATGGTTTTAGCAGATGATGTCATAGACGACTATTCAACTATTGGTCGTTTGCGAGTCGTGATGTAAACCATCTAAAGTATATTTCAATATGGAGTTTTTTTCCGAGGCCAGATTCAGCTTGGGGTTGTCCAGTTTTTGAATGCAAGATTGAATCTTGATCTGATCCTTATGAGACAAAAATGTAGGTATGAGGTCAGTTAGGTCGATTTTGAGCAGACGATTGATCACAATCAGATCTTTCAGTGAAAAAGGGTATATGCCATTCATTAATTCTGACATGTACGATTTGCTGGAATGTCCGAGAATCAAACCGAGATCTTGTTGCTTCAAATCAAGACTTTTCAACTTTTGGCGGATCAGTTGTTTTCTCCTTTGAATGAACTTGCGCTCCCGCTCAGCGATAGCCTGAACAAATTCATTTTCTTCGAGTTTCTTCTTGCTAATTTGAGAGCTTGACGACCAGTTCGCACGCTCATATTCTTCGATTAAATCTCTCAGCTTTTTGCGCTTTCTTTTGATTTTAGGATTGTTTTTCCCAAGAATCCGGAGTTTGCGATCAAAAATCAAAGCTCTTTCATAATCGAGTTCATCTTTGATACTTCCGGTTTTCAAAAGCGTATCGATGTCCAATTGTATTTTCATTGTTATTTGATCCAGTCGTTCGCTCTCAGCCAGTTTTGGATGGTTCTTTTGTTGTTTTTGAATACCCGTTGATATTCCTCATGCGTTCCGACCCATACCATGGATGCTTCGTTGTCTTCAAATTCGATGAGAATCATTGCCCTGTGAATTGAAATGTTAAAGAAATAAAACCCATCCGCATGAACACAATCTGCATCGGGCCGAATCTCATTAAGCTGTAACTGATTCTTCCATGTTCCTATTTCAATAGCCTCAATAAGTGAATCAATTTCTCGATCTAATCTTCGATTACCACGACTCTTTCGTTTGAATTTCAACAACAATTTCTTGTTGAGTAACCTCATACTGTTAAAGACAAATGTACAAAAGTTCTGATTTTATAAGAACTTATTATAAATAAAAATAATCTTGAAGGAGGGGTATATCTTTATAGAGGAATCAAATCAGGGTAAACATCTCTGGACAAAAATTCGGAGTCACGTAAGGAATAACTGAGTTTCCCTTTTGAGTATTGGATCAACAAACAAGACACCTCAGAGATTGACACCGTTGGTTGAAATTGATGAAATTTATCGTCCCATCCATCCACCATCAATGGTCAGGATGGATCCATTCATGTAATTTGAGGCTTCTGACGCCAGGAAAACGATCGGCCCTTTAAAGTCCTCGGGTTTGCCCCATCGACCCTGGGGAATTCTTTCCAGGATGGTTTTGGAGCGGATGGGATCCTTTTGAAGGGCATCGGTCATGTCCGTATTGATGTATCCCGGGGCGATGGCATTCACATGTATTCCCAGACCCGCCCATTCGTTCGCGAGCGCCATGGTGAGCTGACCCAAGGCTCCCTTGCTGGCTGCATAGCTCGGGACCGTGATTCCTCCTTGAAACGTTAGTAATGAAGCCGTGAAAATGATTTTTCCTTGGCCTCGGTCAATCATGCGCTTTCCAATCTCTCTGGCCAAAATGAAGTGAGAATTCAGATTCACCTCCAGGACCCTGTCCCACTCGGCATCCGGGTGATCCTTCACCGGCGATCGAAAAAAAGTACCGGCGTTACTGACAAGGATGTCGATCTTCGAATGGTTCTGTTGTAAATCCTCCAGGAAACGGTACAGATCGACCCTGTCAGAGAAGTCACATTGAAAAGGATGGAACTGCCTTCCCAGTTGAATAACTTCTTTTTCAATCTCGCTGTCGTGTTTTTTCAAGGAGGATGATACGCCAATAATATCCGCTCCCGCCTCAGCTAAACCCACGGCCATGGCCTTGCCAATCCCCCGGCTGCATCCGGTAACCAGGGCTGTTTTCCCTTTGAGATCAAATTGTTTTAGAACTCCTTTGTTGTGCATAAATCAAGATATTAAAATTCATCCAAACCATGAGTCGGACAATCCCAATATACCATTATACGAAACAAGGCAGGCAAACAAAAAAGAGAGGATCAGTCCAATATTTACAAAAGGCCCAGTCTTATAGTCTTTCATTAGCTTTTTGTTATTGACCAACAAAATGATTCCTACGATAACCAAAGGAAGGACAAAAACATTGAAAACCTGCGAAAGGATTTGAATTTGGATCGGATTCGACCCAAGTATGGGTCCTATTAGCGCAACCAGGCATGCCAGGGCCGTGATCAGGCGAAACTGCCTGGAGTTGGTGTCCAATTCTCCTGACTGATAATCAGCGATCAATAGGGGTGCGATCAAGAGGCACGGAAAGATTGAAGACAGACCTGCACTCAAAGTTCCAAAGAAGAACAGACTGGTGGCGAATTTACCAGCAATTGGCTCTAGCGTATTTGACATGTCGAGGACCGTCTCGATAACACGACCCTCATGAAAAAGAGCCCCGCTGGCAACTGCCATGACCGAGCCGCTAATGACGAACACGAGTATGGCGGCCACAATTGCATCCTTCTTTTGCTGAGCCATGTGACTTCTGTTCCAGCCTTTCCCTTTTACGAACAAGGGCCTGGAAACAAAGGTGGCGGCGGCCATTGTTGTTCCAACGAAGGCAGCGACCATCAGATTGCCCCCTTCTACATCTGGAATTGAAGGAAGCACTCCCATGAGAACCTCTTCTGGATGTGGATAGACAAACAGAAGTGAGAAAATGAAAGATAACCCCATCACCGTCACGAAAAAAATGAGAATCTTCTCAAAAAAAGTATATTTTCCTACCAACAAAAGGGCATACATGATTACGATAATAGCGACCGCTATGACCAGCACGATGCTGTATTGCTCAGCCTTGAGACTCGGAAAATTCAGATTCAATATTTCAAAAATAATATTTGCCGAAATGCCCAGGATTCCCATTAAGCTGTTCCATTGTCCGAAAGTTATGCCGACGATTATGAGTATGGCAATGACTTTACCCCCTTTCAAATGTTTCCTGAAACTGTAAAGGGCCGTTTCTCCTGTTAACAGGGTGTAGTTGCCGTAGACGAATATCAGCAAACCAGAAAAAAGACAGCTAAGCATGAGCACCCAAAGCAACTGCATGCCATATCGACTCCCAGCCACGATCATCGACGTAACACTGCCCGTGCCAATGGTATATCCAATAGCAAAAATTCCGGGACCAAAACTGACAACCAGAGCAAGAACTCTTTTGAGCAGTTTATTCCCGGAATCCTTCGTGAGCGTGTCTGACATGGTGATTTGTTCTTTGGAACTAAGGGGCCAGATCAGCTTCTCAGGGAACGAATCTGTTCGAGGCAGTCTTCAATCACAGATTGAATTTCCGCCAGGTTGAAGCTTCCCTGATCGTCTTTTTTGATCAGCTTGGAGCCCATTCCAACACAGGTCACGCCTGCATCGAACCAGGAGCCCAGGCTCTCTTTGGTCGGGGAGACGCCCCCTGTGGGCATGATGCTCGTCCAGGGCTGCGGGCCCTTGATCGCCTTGACAAAGCCCGGGCCATAGATCCCGCCGGGGAACAACTTCACGATCTCGCATCCCAATTCTTCTGCCCTCGTGATTTCGGTAAGGCTTCCACAGCCCGGAGACCAAAGAACCTTTCTTCGATTGCAGACGATTGCAATGTCTTCCCTCAAAACCGGGGTCACGATGAAATTCGCGCCCAAAGACATGAATCTCGAGGCGGCTGCAGCATCGGTCACCGAGCCGACTCCCAGGATCATTCCCGGCAGCTCGGCCATGGCATACTTGACCAATTCGCCAAAGACCTCATGAGCAAAGTCGCCACGTGCCGTAAACTCCAGCAAGCGCGCCCCGCCATCATAACAGGCTTTGACAACTTGCCTGGCCACCTCTGCATCCGGATGATAAAACAAAGGGACCAATCCGGTTTCCTTCATCGTATTTGCCACTTCTATTCTCGTGAACTGTGCCATTTTTCTTCTATTTATGCTAATATATTAGGATTGTGTAGAATGATTTCTCCCATCAACCGTTCTATCTCGCTACTCTTCCAGATGCGTCACCTCCCATGAGCTTCTCTACTTCAGGAACCGTCACCAGGTTCGCATCCCCTTTGATCGTGTGCTTCAAGCAAGAAGCTGCAACCGCAAAGTTCAGTGCATTCTGGTCATCCTCCGGGTATTTCAACAGGCCGTAAATCAGGCCTCCCATGAAAGAGTCGCCTCCTCCTACCCGGTCGACGATGTCTGTGATCTGGTATTGCGGGGATTCATACATCGTCTCTCCATCGTACAGCACACCGGCCCATGTATTGTGTGAGGCTGAAATCGATCCGCGAAGGGTGGTGATCACCTTTTTGGCTCTCGGGAATTTCTTCATCATCTGCTCGCAGACCGACAAAAAGGCTTCCGCTTTGACATTGTGCCCTTCGGTCTGAACACTGATGCCCTCGGGTTTGATCCCAAAGTGCATCTCGGCATCCTCCTCATTGCCCAAAACTATGTCACAATAGGAAGTCAGTTCGGTCATCACCTTCTCCCTGTGCTGATCATCGCAGTACTTCCAAAGTTTGGCTCGGTAGTTCAGATCGGTGGATATGGTTATCCCGCGCTCACTGGCTGCTTTCACTGCCTCCAGGCAAGCGTCTGCTGCTCCCTGGGAAATCGCCGGGGTGATCCCCGTCCAGTGGAACCAGCTCACGCCTTCAAAGACCGACTCCCAGTCGACCATGCCAGCCGTGATCTCGCTCATCGCAGAATGCGCCCGGTCATAGACCACTTTGGACCCCCGGCTCACCGCGCCGGTCTCCAAAAAGTAAATGCCAAGACGTTGTCCGCCATAAATGATCTTGTCGACGCCCACTCCGCGCTTTCGCATCTCCATCATGGCGCAGGCCCCGATGTCATTGTCAGGAAGGCGCGTTACGAAATCCACAGGAACCCCATAATTTGCAAGGGAAACCGCTACATTCGACTCACCACCTCCATAGACCACATCAAACTGATTGGCCTGTGAAAACCTCAAAAATCCGGGAGGTGCCAATCGAAGCATGATCTCCCCAAAGGTTACTACTTTTTTCATTCTTAAATATCTTGTATCTAAATGATTTTCTTTAACAATATATGAACTAGATATGAATCCTGTGAACTCGATGCGAATTCATGTCAACTAAAGGCCAGTCCTCCATTGATGTCGACGTTGTTTCCGGTCATGAAAGAAGACTCATCACCCGCAAGGTAAGCCACTAAATCGGCCACTTCTTCAGCCGTGCCTTCCCTGCGGAGCGGTGTAACGCCGGCAACCTTTTCACGAACCTGATCGGCCGTGAAATCGTCGTGGAACTTGGTTGCAATCATCCCCGGGCAAACCGCATTGATTCGGATTCCCTGCGGGCCGAACTCTTTGGCCCAATTCCGTGTGAGGGTCATTACTGCTCCCTTGGAAGAGGCGTATAGCGCAGATCCGGGTCCACCGCCGTCACGACCTGCTTGTGAAGCAAAGTTCACGATGGAGGCGCCTTTGCCCATCAGGGGCTTAAATGCCTGGGTAACGAAGACAGTTCCTTTGAAGTTGACGTTCATGACCAGGTCATAGAAATCCTCATCCATCTCCTCAATGGTTTTTCGGGCAAACAATCCACCGGCCACATTGACCAGTATGTCTACTTTGTCTCCAAAGGCTTCTTTGGTTTTGGCTACCAGGTTATCGATATCGCCTCGCTTGGTCACATCACCATAGACGGCAACCGCCTGACCTCCGGCAGCTTTGATGGCTGCCATGGTATCATCTTTGTCTTTGTCACTGTCAAAATAGTTCACAACGACTTTGGCGCCTTCTTTGGCCAGTTTAACGCATACGGCGCGGCCAATATCGCGACCTCCACCTGTAACGACAGCAATTTTTCCTTCTAGTTTCATACTTTCCAGTTCTTAAATTCCCAGACCTTGTCCTCCCGTGATCTGGATGGTCTCAGCCGTCAGGAAAGACGAATCCTTGCTGGCGAGGAAGGAAACCACAGAAGCCACTTCTTGAGGCTCTCCCAATTTGCCCAACAGGATGTTGTTTTTCCAGGAGGCAAAAACCTCAGGCTTGGTCGACTTGATCTGTGCGTGAAACGGCGTGTCAATCGTTCCCGGTGAAACCGCATTCACGCGGATGCCATATTCGGCAAGATCCTTTGCAAGGGCTCTCGTTATAGCTTGCACACCCGCTTTGGAGGTCCCGTAGATTCCGGCTCCCGGTCCACCGGCATTCCAGGCCGCAATCGACGTGTAATTAATAATCGAGGCATAGTCACTTTTCTTCAAGTATGGAATTGCCGCTCTCGAGGCAAAAAATGTGGAATCGAGGTTCAGGGCCATCACAAACCGGTAAAACTCGGTTGTCATTTCTTCAAACCGGGATCTTCCGCCCAGGCCTCCTGCGTTGTTGACCAATACATCGATCTTGCCGTATTTGTCACCGATTGCCTGGATGTTTGAGGTCACGGCTTCTTCATCCGTAACGTCAAAACCATAGTATTCGGATGTGATTCCTTCGGCGGTCAATTGCTCTATTCGCTTGGCTCCTTCTTCATCTTCAATTCCGTTTAGAACAACAGTAAATCCATCATGACCCAATCGTTTCGCCACTTGAAAACCAATCCCACCGGTTGCCCCGGTAATTATTGCTACTCTGTTATCTGTACTCATTTTTTATGAATTATAATTTTTATTACTAGTTGATTTTTATTCTTCTACTGATTTAATGTCCCTGGCAAAGAAGTAGATGGCTCCGACTCCCAGAGGAACGAACGTCGCTATCGCTATAAACACAGGGGTGTACGAAACTTCGGCTATGATCGGTACCAGGAAGTTCATGACGATCACCGAGAATACGCCGATCATCCCGCCCAATCCGGCCAGGGAACCAACGGATTTCCCGCTGAAAAAGTCACTTGGCAGGGTCTGCACGTTGCTGATGGCAAACTGGAATCCGAAGAGCACGAAAAACACAATGGCAACAAATCGTTCCGGCGTGTTTCCGATCAGGACCGTCGCAATGAGTCCCAGGAGCATGATCACTCCTCCGATCAGAATGGTGGTCTTGCGCCCTTTGTCAATCGAATTGGTGCTGGCGATGATTTTTCCGGAAACAAATCCGCCGACGATGCTCCCGACTGCGGCACCGACATAAGGCACCCACAGGAACATACCCACTTCCTTTACGTTGAATTCATACACATCAAACAAGTAGATCGGCATCCAACCGACAAACAGCCACCAAATGGGCTCCAAGAAGAATCGCCCGATAACGACCGCCCAGGATTCGCGGTGGGAAAGAATCTCCTTCAGGCTCAATCCCTTGGTCGCTTCCGTCGCGTTCTGGTCACTCTTGCTCTGGCCTTCCAGGATATACTTGCGCTCTTCTTCAGTGATCCAGGGATGTTTTTTAGGTCCGGCTTTGTTGATCAGCAACCAGGGAATGATCCAGACCAATCCGAACGATCCCACGATCATAAAGGTGATCCTCCAGCCGTAGGCCACAAAAAGTGTCGCTATCAAAAGAGGTGCAATAACAGAGCCTATCGATGCCCCGGCATTAAAAAGACCCTGGGCTATCGCCCGTTCTTTGATTGGAAACCATTCTGCATTGCTCTTCACCGCTCCCGGCCAGTTCCCGGCCTCAGACAATCCAAGTGTGCTTCGCAAAATGCTCAACGATAGTGCGCCTCTTGCCATAGAGTGCAAAAACGAAGACAGGCCCCATACACCGATACTGATTACATATCCGATGCGGGTTCCGACCTTGTCGAACAACTTGCCCGAAAAGAGCTGACCCAGTGCATATGCGACCATGAAAATATTCAAAATATAGCTGTAGTCATTCTTGGTCAATCCCAATGACTGGGAGATTGACCCCTCGACATTTTCATTTCCCCACATGATGGAGAGGGCACTCCGATCAATGTAATTGATCACAGTGGCCAAGAAGATCAGGCCGATGATTACCCATCTTAATCCTTTAACTTTCATACACTAGATATTTTTGAGCCTTTCAAATTGAAAACCTCTGTTCGCACAAATACGTTGTGCATCTTTGCTAATCTTTGGATTACTTTTTGCCTTTTTAAAGAAGAAATATTTCTGGGCCAAAAACCTTTGGGCAGGATAGAAATGTTTCTATAAGTCAGTTAAGTAATACCTCCCTCAATTCAAAATTAATCGACTTCTGTCTGAACCGTGCAATTCAGCGGTGAAGCCCGCTATGTGTTATCACAATTATGTGTGATAACAATATTGATAGAGAGCTTTAAAATGCTCTTTCATCTTGGCTTTGGCCAAGGTCGGATCTTGCTTTGCTATCGCATCGAAAACCGCCTGGTGCTCCTCAATGCCCATGAAGGCCTGGTTCGCATCACAAACATGATACTTCTCGAAATTCGTAATGATCTCTGGCGTTATCTTAAGCATGAACGTATTCAAGGTGCTGTTCCCCGAGGCATTCGCAATGGCCAAATGAAAAAGCAGATCCTCCTGAACGGCATCTTCTCCTCTCAATACTTTTTCACTATAGGCGTTCAGTGCAGCTTCAATTTGCTCTAATTCTTCTTCCGTTCTACGAAGCGCCGCAAGGCGAACTGATTTCAATTCAAGTAAAATTCGAGTCTCTACCAGAGATTTAAAATCCGGATCCTTCAGCTGCAAGATGTCATCGACCATTCCGTTGAGTGCGATGACGCCTATGTTGGCTACGAAGGTTCCGCTTTGCGGGATCGACTTCAGCAAGCCGTAAAACTCCAGCTTCTGGATCGCTTCCCTGAGGTTTCCTCGACTAACTCCGAATTTTTCAGCCATCATTCGCTCCGAGGGCAGCTTGTCACCGGGTTCAAGGTGCTTATAGTTGATCAGATCCCGTATTTTCGAGATAATTTGGTTCTGAACCTCGTTGGCTTCGGATTTTGTTACTATGTCAAATCGCATTACAAATCAGCTTTAATTGGTTTACCAGTTAGTCAAGCTTAAAGATAAGAATTTCTGAGGTTTCTATCCGCAGTGGGTTGGTTTGAGAATTTACTGGCCAATGGGCGACCAGTAAACTCATTCAAACCGATTCTCAATTTACTCAAATAACTAATAATCAATTATAATTTAGTATCCTGGGTTCTGATCGATTACACCATCAGTCGCAAGGATTTCTGAAATAGGCACAGGGAATAAATAATATTCGCTGCTGACAACTTCTCCCATTTCTTCACTAACCGTTCCTGTTCTAACCAAATCAAACCATCTGTGTCCTTCACAGGCCAACTCCAGTCTTCTTTCATCGGCAATTGCCTTTCTGACATCTTCTTTGGAATTTACCGTTCCCGTCAAACTGTTCAATCCGGCTCTGGTTCTAATATCGTCCAACAATGGAAGCACTTCTGAGGCAGGAGCGCCGTTTTCATTCAAGGTTTCAGCATAGAGCAGAATAATATCTGCCAATCGAATCTCTATCCAGTTGTGCTCGCTTCCAAGCCCTCCTTCTTTTGGGAATTTGATCGCTGTCAATCCATCTGCATTCAACGTCACGGCCCTTCTTAAATCTGTTCCGCCTCCATTTGCATCGCTGGCATCGAAAGCGGCAATCAAATCAGGATCAACCGGGAAGTCAGATTTTGAATCATCCCCCACATACCAGTTCCAAAAACGGGAAGCAAATGAATATTCATCGATTATTGAACTTACTATCTGGGTTGAAAAAATGATTTCCGTATTGCCAACCTCGTTTTCGGCCCCGAAAATATCTGCATAGTTGGGAACCAAGCTAATCCCGGCACCCGGTGCTTCGTTCACTACAGCTGCTAAATACTCTTGTGCACTTCCATAATCGCCCCTTGCGAGATAAACTTTACCCAATAATGCTTTAGCTGCCAGATTCGACGCCCTTTGATCTGCTATAATCGATGAATTGTTAAGCTTCATGATGGCATCCTTCAAATCAGGAATAATAACGTTATCATAAACATCATCAGCCGGTTGCCTTTCAAAAAACGATGGGTCATTTAGTGGCGGTTGCGCCAACAGATTTATTGTTACATCACCAAAAGCCTGAACCAATTTAAAGTACGACAAAGCCCTCAAAAATTTCGCTTCGCCAATCTCTTTTTCAACTGCTGAGTTTTCAATGACATTGTTCGCACTTAAAATAGATTTGTACAAAGCCGTATACAGTGGACCCATAAATTGATCTTCCATAGTCGTTAAGCCAGGTCCAAAAACATCAAATTCAGTATATGGCGGTTCGAACATATAAAAATTGTCAGACCTGAATTCAGCCATAACCGCCCACGGTGTAACAGCACCAAGCTGATAGTAATATGCCGCATTCAATACACCATCAAACTCTTCCAAAGAACCCGAACTTGCGACATTCTCCGGGAATTGATCCAAATCTGCACATGCTGAGAAAAACATCAGCATTCCTACTAACATATATATTTTTTTCATTTTTTTAAATTTAAAATTTAACAGTTAAACCTAGAGTAAAGGCTCTTACAATTGGACTTGCACCTACTTGTGCTCCATATGTTGTTGGTCCTAGATAGTCAGATCCTGAAGTTCTTACACCCTCTGGATTATACGAAGTGTAGTCAGATGCCGTAAAGTACAATAAGTTGGTAGCTGCTCCGTATGCTCTGATAGAATTTATTCCGCTTTGCTCGATCCATCCTGTTCTGAAAGTATATCCGAGAGCAAAGTTCCTCAGCGATACATAAGAGGCATCTTGAATATAAGCGTCTGTTTGATTTCTGTTTCTTTCATAAAACTGGCCATTGTGATCAGCAATGCCATCTCCATCTGGATCCAGACGTGCATAATCTAATCTTCCTCCGAATTCCGAGCCATAGTAATGTGGGTCGATATTGTAAACCTCTCCTCCATGGGCTCCCTGAAACTGGAATGACAAATCAAAATTCTTATAAGAAAAATTATTTGTGATACCCCAATACATATTCGGCGTGTTTTGTCCGATCAAGACCAAATCTCCGCCTTCCTCAACAGTTCTTGTTCTATCAATTATACCATCACCATTTTGATCTACCACATAAGATTCTCCAGTTGCATTGTCTGGATGTCGGGTTCCGTCAGCTATATAGTCCATTTCAACGTCGCCAATGGTTTCCAATCCCCACATTTCACCAATTTGTCCACCGACATAATTTCTGAACACAGGGCCTCTTCCGCTCACACCATAAATGGCTCGAGGCAATTCATCCAATCCACCTAGATCAGTAATTTCCGTGGTAACAGTAGACAAGTTTCCTGAAAAGCTCCAGGTAAAATCTCCATCATCAAATACTCTTCCGCCAAATTCAAATTCCCAACCCGAACTTCTCACATCACCCGAGTTCAGTACAATGGACGTGGTACCCAATACTTCAGATACACTTTGATTGATCAAAATGTCTTCAATGTCTGAGGTGTAGTAATCCACACTCAAGGAGTAACGATTACTCAAAAAGCCTAAATCAACACCATAGTTGGTCTCTGTATTCGTTTGCCAGGTCAAATCCGGGTTAGCTACGTTTTCCGGAATCAGGTATCCTGTTCCATATACAGTTGCACTTGGGTCCAAAAGACTCAGCGCATCATACGACCCTAAGAAAGAAGTCGTTCCCAATGATCCCGTACTAAACCTTACTTTCAAACGGCTCAACACGTCAGCGTCTTGCATGAAAGCTTCGTTATGCACGTTCCACCCTAATGAAAGTGCTGGAAAAGTTTCAAATTTATTGTTCTCTCCAAAACGAGAGTCACCATCGCGTCTGATAGAGAACGTGACCAAATAACGATTGTCGTAGGCATAACTCAATCTTCCGAAAATACTTTCTCTTTCTTGAGTCTCATTTCTTTCTGACACAGCGATATCAGCTGGGTTAAAAAGGTTCCAGTTCAGGAAGTCTTCATCGGGTACGTTTGAGCCATCCAAAGAAGTACCGAGAAATCTTGTCCTTTGAAATTCATAACCAACTAAGGCAGCTACGTCGTGCTTTTCAGCAAATGTCTTGTTATAGCTGAGCGTTGTCACACTTACCACTGAAGTCGTCGTCAAGTCTGTCTGATCTCTAAACGTCTGAGAGTCCCTCGCCCTGGAATCAAACCCAAGCAATCTGTATTCGAGGTTTTGGGTATCATTGTAATCCCCTCCAAGGACAGTTTTCAAATCCAAGCCCTCAATAAAGCTGTATTGAAAATAGGCGCTCGCATTACCAAAATACTGTTTGTCTGTGTTCTTCCAGTTGTCCAACTTCGCCGCAGGACCGGCGTCACCGGATCCTCCGATACCGTTATTTGCTCTTCCGTAGTGCCAGTCCTGGGCCGCCATACCAGGTACCAAATCGTAGATGCTGCTGGCTTCATAAGTTGAACCCCTGTAACCGTTGTCAAAGGCGGCCAGTCCTAAGGCCTGCGCTTGCTGATCCAATGCCTGAACAAACGCTATGGATTCTTCTGTATGGTAAATGGGATGAACACCATACGCCCTTAATACATCTCTCATGTCAGGACCGAAATTGCCTCTTTCAGCTGCAAATCCATTGAAGCTCAAACCATAAGCGAATTTTCCAACTTTGGCATCTACATTCAAACGAACGTTTACTCTTTCATAATTTTGATCGAGTACGACGCCTTCATCATCTTGATATCCTACAGAAGCAAAGTAGTTTGCATTTTCACCACCTCCGCTCACACTGAAATTATGGCGCTGAGAAAAACCAGTTCTAAAAAGCCAGTCTTCCGTACTTATAGCACCTGGAGAATTTTCATAAGCATTTAACCTGTACTCTAAAAATTCAGGATCTACAAGATTTACCGTACTCGTCCAATTGCCTGCTTCAATCTCACGTCTTGCATGGGCGGCCCATTCGGGTCCTGAACTCAAAATATTATCGAAGTAATTGCTTGAAGAGCTTATGTAGCCATCATAGGTAAAGCTCGCTTTTCCGGTTCTACCTTTCTTGGTGGTGACCAAAATAACACCATTCGCACCTCGGGATCCAAAAATAGCCGCAGATGCAGCATCTTTTAAAACCTCTAAGCTTTCAATATCATTTGGGTTGACCGTTGCCAAACTTCCTGAGATCGGATACCCATCCACAACAATCAGCGGACTTACGTCGCTGGATATAGATGAGGCAGCCCGAATCTGAATCTTTGGATCTGCACCCGGAGCTCCGTCTTGATTTTGAACAAGAACCCCAGCCAATTTACCTGTCAGGGCCTGATCAACACGAGTTGCTTGTACAGATGCAATATTGTCTCCATCTATTTGTGCGACCGCACCCGTTACACTGGACTTCTTCTGAGTTCCATAACCAATAACGACGACTTCGTCCAATTGGTTCATGTCTTCGACCATGGCTATCTCCAAAGGCGATTGACTCTGAATGTCTACCGTTTGTGAAACGTATCCCAGATAGGATACCTGAAGTTGATCCCCAATTTTTACGTCGATTTCAAAATTCCCGTCAAAATCCGTTATTACACCATCGGTTGTGTTTACAATCAGGACACTAACCCCTGGCAACGCGGTATCGTCAGCTGCTGATCTAACTGTGCCCGATAGCGTAAAGGTGTCCTGTGCGAATAAAGGAATATTTAGAAGTAATACTACTACTAAAAATAATTTCGTTTTTAAATTCATGATTGATCTTGTTAAATTCTAAATGTGATTTTTGTCCTGCAAACTCCTTTAACACTTGAAATTAAAGGAAAAGCTATAAATTCATTCACTTACAAAACAGATCAGACTAACAAAATCAAATAGAATTTGTATCTTTGAAGAACATGTTTTTATAAGTAAATACGTGTAGTTGTTACTTCCCTCAACACGAAGTAATGTTCAAGGACGGGCGTGCACCTGTCCTTTTTTTTGTTTTAAGTTTTCATAGTTCCCGATTATTTTGAGTTGTAAGATTGATTGGTTTTGTCGCATTGATTTTTGGTTCACCAATGTGGTTGACCAAATTGGTTAACCAAATATATACTATTTTACCAATAAACAAAACTATTTTGATATTTTTTTTCCTCCCAAGCCTTCTATTCCATGAAATCCTCCCGTATCGGGCTGAAAACATCAATCAAAACTCCCTTCTCTACACAGATCGCTCCATGCATCACATTGGGCGGGATATAAAAGGCATCTCCTCCCTTCATGCGTTTGGTTTCGTCTCCAATGGTCAGGTCAAATTGTCCACTGATCACATAGGTCACCTGTGAATGATAGTGTTGGTGCATCGGTCCGACTCCTCCTTTGTCAAACTCGACATTGACCAACATGATCTTGTCGTCATAACCCATGATCTGCCTTCTTACTCCTTCGCCGACGGTTTCCCAGGCTACTTCATCACCCATGATAAACTCCTTGCTAGCTCCAAAACTTTTCATACTTCTCTATTTTTAGTTAATGATATACGGGCCCGACCAGGTATAGGTTTGCCCCTTGATTTCTAATGAATGCAGCTTGTCAGAGGAAGAATCCTTCAAACTAAGCAATACCTTTTGGTGTTTTCCAGATTTAAATTGAATGTCGATCGCCGTATAGTTCCCGTCCGAATGGATCACTTCAAGACCTTTGACACTGCTGTAGGCATTGGATGCGATTTCGCTTACCGGGTCGTAGCTCCCATGAGTCTCGATCACCGAAACAAAAACGCCTGAATCCGAATCGACTCTTCTTTGAATCCACACCGGATCTCTTCTCAAATTGAACTCGGGATCGTTCGCTCCAATTCGTCCCAAAATGAATTCGTCCTCATCCTGGACCGCGGAGGTCAGGGAATGGAAGCGATTTCCTTTCAGCCAAGTCAGTTGGGCCTTCTCCTCACGGGTCTTGCCCTTGCTTTCTTTCCATAAATGCTGGTAGCCGTCATTATTTCCAAGAACCTTCAAATCAGAATCACTGCTTTTTTCAAGGTTGGTTGAAATCATCTGCCCGAGGTAGTAAAATGGAAGTTCGTAGTTGTGATTGGTCTCCGCTTCATAATGAAAAACATCCAATACAAACGGCAGTTCCAATTCCTCGCTGCTGATCAGCGCCATCGTCCTGTTCATTTTGGTACCGGGATAGGCGTTCAGCTCCAGGGCGCTAACGACCTGTGCTTCCGGATTATCGATATCCGAAAAATAGAGATCCGAATGATGCTGGTTCCCGGTCTCAAAATCTCCTTTGAAATGCGAGATCCGATCCTGGACGATGGTATTGTGGGCCACGGTTTGCTTGGCCCATGTTTTGTTTTCTTTCAGGTAGTTTCCCCCGCCTTTCTGTTCAATGTTTACAAATCGGGCTAGTCCATAATCCTGGACAACCTCCTCACCATCGATATATAAGGAGTAACTTAATTTATCAAAGTGACCATGACTCAGACCCTGAGCAGCGAATTTGAAGAGTAAGTTGACCTCAGTATTTTCTTTTGAAGATCGGAGCACGGCCAGTCCTCCTTCATCTCCACGAGGTCCGTCTGTAAGAATCACAGATTGTTTCTGGAAAGGCTCAGCGAGACCGTTGGCTATGCCCTCGGCGACAGAAAGACCACTGTCGTCCAGTATTACCTTGTTCTGCAGACTAGCAATAGAAAGCAGCTGCGGATCGCGACCGCCGAAGTGATAGGCGATATTGACCGCAGAAACCAACTCCCTGGAATAATAGGACATCCCTTTTTGCGCATCATTGATGGCGTAGAACTCTCCATCGGCATCGGTGAGATTCAATAAAGCATAGACCGCCTTGAGGAGCACTCCATCCTTGTATTCAAAAACTTTGAGCTCGGGACGCTTGTTCTCCAACGCCTCGGCAAAAATCATAAACGGATACATCGCATACCTCTGGTAATAGGGTCCTTCGGTATAATAGCCATCCGGTGAGAACGGCTCATCGAGGTTGGCTAAAAAACCTGTCTTCTGACCTGGCATGCGAATCAGTCCGCCGTCATTGTCTTTCTGCGAAGGATCGAAATCGTCAGAACCCGATCCGTAAAGCGCCCGATCGATGAGCTCCTGGTCGTCCATCACCAAGCCGATCATGCCCACGGCAACATTGCCCCAGGTACTGTGATTGTGAATGCGATCGAAGAACTGTGGATTCTCCACAGATAAAAAATCAGCAAAAGGTCGAAACAAGGTCGTATTGAGATATTTGACTTCTTCATCTGACAGCCAGTCGTAGATGCAGTCATAGGCCTGGCTCACGTAGACCAGCCAGTTCGAGTCATTCAGGCACTGCCAGAATATCTTGCCCCTTGCATATGAACGGGTCTGCGGATGCAAAGGCAGTTCAGGATACATATCCGCATAGGCGTACAATGCGTCCTTTATGTATTGAGCATACTTCTCATCCTTTAAAATTTGAAATAGCAGACCTGCTTTTTGAAGGGTCAGAAAGTTCCGCTTGTGCCTTTCGTGCGAATAACCTCCCGAGTAGTCCTTGGGCTCGGGCACTATAACACCGAGTTCGATCTCGTGATCCACTTCTTCCCGGACCTTCATGAGGGTTTTGTCAAAGAGAGGAACTTTTCCAAGGGAAGCGTGAATCTTCTCAACGCCGCCTTTTGTCAAAATAAGACCGGGATGCTCCTGCCCGAATCCGTTCAAGACGAAAAGAAAAAGTATGCTGAGATGAATAAAAAGTGTTCTTCTATTTCTCATCGCTCGTATTCTTATCTAAAGGTAAAAGATTAACCAAACCAAGATTTTTACCGTCAGTACCTTTGTTTGCCACTGGCGAAGTTCGTGATAACTCGAACAATCCACCCTCTTTGATTTCAGGATTCATTGACCAGAGATTCTCCAACCTGTATTTTTGGTCACCAGTAATTTCAAGATCGGAAGTTCTGAACAGGTTATTGCTGTCAATATTTACAATGGGCTCTCCGACGACGAGGTGAATCTTGATGGGCTCACAATCCTGGAAAATGTTGTTGGTGACGTCGATTTCTTGCACCCCGTAGAGGCTAAGCGAAGACTCGTATTTGTTTCTTTTATTCTTGCCAACCTCATTGAACACGCAATGATCTATTGTTAGGAAGGGTCCAAAGGTGCTCTCATCTTTGCCTCCTCGATACAGATGGAGAACAGTGCCCCCGATGTCTGTAAAAAGATTGTTTTTCAGGATCACGTATTCTGCATTGTAAACCCCTTTGTCATCTGTCTCCTTATCAAGCGCCATGACATTTCCTGAAATGTTCCTGAAGATGGAGTTGCTTATGCTGATCGTATCTGCAAAGGTATTTTTATAGACCCGTACGACGTCAAAAGAGTGATTCACATCAAGGTCCTCGAAAACGCAGTTGTTAACAAAGAGCTTGTAATTCTCATTCATTGAGTATTTGCTGGTGCGTATCACGCTGTTTCCTGAATAGTCAGGTGCTTTTTTCCCGTCAAACACTAATCCGTCAAGAGACAAACTCCCTCCATTTTGAATATCGAACACTGATTTCTTCTCAAAAAGAACTTTGGATCTTTCTTTTCCTGAGCTTTTGAACGAAAGCGGGTGAACGATGCCCAGGCTTTTTGTCAGGGTGTAAACTTCATTCTGCTTCAAAACAAGCACATCGCCGGGAGATGAAGATTCGACGGCATCGAACAAAGTGTTGTATCCGGGTTCCACAGATATTTCTTTGCCCGCTCCCAAATCAATTTTGGTATCTTCTTTTGAATACCAGGCCACACCGGTATTCTCCAAAGTGGAAATATCAGGTGAAATACGAATAAGGGCCTCACCTTTTTTATTGTAAGGTATTTGATATCCTCGTTCATCTTTCTTCAATTCAAGGTCCTGACTTTCGAAACCCGGGAGCGAATTAAATGAAACTCCCGTTGAGACGATATTCTCTTTGAACCTAATATCTGATACGTCATCGTACACGGTGAAGATTTGCTCTTTGGAATCGTGATAGAAGACATTGCCTTCCAGGACTGAATTGATGGGCGCAGCACTCCTTTCCACGTCTGATCCTGCACAGAGCTGCACGTGGTCGCTGTTAACAAATACGTTGTCCTTGACAACTGCGCTGTCTACCTGAAAGTACCTGTTGATAGGTGAATTCGGCACACCGTTCATAACCACAAGGGCTCCCCTGAAACGATAGCCCTTTAGTCCGTAGCCGTAATTGTTGATCACAGTCTGCTTTTCGTTGATCACTCGTATTCCTCCGGTACTGGGTTTGCCATTTCCCAGGAAGACATTGCCCTCAACCCAGGTTTCATTTCCGTGTCTCATCGTGAGTGTGCCGGAGCATTCAAAGAACGTGTTGTACTTGAATACATTCTGGCAGGATTTGTTCGATATGATCTCATGTTCTCCGTTGCAGCGATCAAAATAATTACTCTCCACAATTGTGTTCGAATTGGTGAGTGAAAAGTGACTTGTTCCAATTCTGAGGGTTTCACCACCGTTGGCGCCGAGATTCGGTCTCGGACCAAAGTAGTTGTGATCGATCCGATGGTTGTTCTCACGACTCTCCTCGGATGTAAGTCTAACCGCCATGGTAACTCCCAAATTTTTCTTTCCGACCAGGTGGTTGTGGTCAATTCTGTTGTTCTTTCCGTAAATTCCTATCCAATAATCCTGTTCGTGTCTCTCCGGATTGCTGTAATTGTCAATCACGCATTCGGTGAGCCTTGAGTTTGAGGCCAGATTCTCATCATCTTTTTTAAAGGAGATCACTTCTGATGTCGTTGTAAAACCATTTCGAAAAACCAGGCCGCTCACTTCTAAATATGACCCGGCAATTCTCAAATTTGAGCTGCCCTCCAGGAAAACCTTTCCTTTGGTTTCCGCTGTGAGAATGATGGGCAATGAATCATTTCCCGATCCTTCGAACAGCAATTCAGCGTCTTTCCAAATTCCGTTGGCCAGTTTGATCACAGTGCCGGGTTTCGCTTCAGATAGAGCATGATTAAAAGCTTCAACGTCTTTGACAAGGATGGATTGGTCAGTGGAAACAGAACATGAAACCATTGATAACAGGAACGAAAGCAGTACTAAATTCCTTAGTAAAGACTGGGCCATAATTAAAAAATAAAATTGGTTTACCACTTTGGTTGACCAAATATATGTATATTTACGAACTGTGCAAATCTTTCCTTGCTTTATTTTAAAACCTGTTTAAATGAGTTCGCCGATTTCCGAATCTATCAAAACAAAACTGAAAGCCATAAGTACAGCCACGCTGGCGACGAGCTTGTTCAAAAGGGGGCTAAAGAATCAGTTCATTCAAAGCGTGAGCCCATTGAAGCTCAATGGTGAATCCATGGTGGGACCCGCATTTACATTGAGGTATATTCCGGCCCGCGAGGACAGAAATACAATCAATGCGTTTAAAAATCCGGAGCATCCGCAAAGAAGAGCGATAGAAGAATGTCCTCCTGGAGCGGTACTCGTCATTGACAGCCGGAAGGATGCGAGGGCAGCCTCTGCAGGATCTATTCTTGTTACGCGACTCTATAAAAGGGGAGCAGCTGGAATTGTCACAGACGGAGGATTCCGGGATAGTGAAGAAATTGCTGAACTACCCTTTCCTTCGTATCATCAAAGACCCTCGGCCCCTACCAATCTAACTCTCCATGAAGCTCTTGAATTCAATGTGCCGATAGGATGTGGAGACGTTGCGGTATTTCCTGGAGATATCGTGGTTGGGGACAAGGACGGAGTGATTGTCATACCTGCAGATTTGGTCGAGGAGGTTACCGAGGAATGCCAGGATATGACTGTTTACGAGTCCTTCGTCATGGAGATGGTGAAAAAGGGGATCCCCATAATTGGTCTGTATCCTCTTACTGATCCCGATCTAAAACTCGAATTCTCGAAATGGAAAACCGAGCATTCAAAGAAATAATCTAGCCCGACAATAAGCATCATACTCACTATGAAAAACTATCTAATTCTAGGCATTGTCATTGTAATGCTATGCGCATGCGAAAAAGTCCAAAAGCCACAGGTACTTGTGGGTAACTCTGAAGAACTGCATCAAGCCATCGAAAAGGCGAAGCCCGGAGACGAGATCGTAATGAAAAATGGAACGTGGAACGATCTCCAAATTAAGTTTTACGCTTACGGAACCGAAGACAAGCCCGTTGTTCTCAAAGCTGAAAGTTCGGGACAGGTACTTGTCACCGGACAGTCAGACCTGAAGCTGGGTGGAGAATATTTGGTCGTAGACGGTTTATTTTTCACGGAGGGAGCCTCACCTTCCCGAGCGGTCATTGAATTCGGGATCAACGAGGATACGCTTGCCAATCATTGCCGCGTGACCAATACGGTCATCAAAGATTTCAATAAAGCCCAGAGGAACAAGCAGGACCTGTGGGTGCTTTTCAATGGAAGACACAACCAACTGGACCATAGTTACCTCGCAGGAAAATCCAATAGAGGCCCTACGGTGCGCGTAGATTTGGCCGGAAATGCGAGCATTAAAAACTATCACAAGATCAATAACAACTACTTTGGGCCGCGGCCGCCGAAAGGAGGCCCCAGCGCGGAGACCATTCAGCTTGGGAACAGCTTCACATCAATGGCGCCAAGTTATACCCTGGTGACCGACAATTTTTTTGACCGCTGCAATGGAGAAGTCGAGGTCATTTCAAGCAAAACCAATTTCAACGAATTCAGAAACAATGTCTTCTTCAAAAGCGAGGGATCTTTGGTTACGCGTCACGGAAATTATTGCACTGTCGATGGCAACTATTTCATCGGTGATGAAAAGTCACCTCATGTGGGAGGCATTCGGCTTATCGGAACCGGTCACTGGGTGATCAACAATTACTTTTATAACCTCAGAGGTGAGATATTCCGGGCTCCTCTTGCGATCATGAACGGAATCAAGCGGTCCCCCCTGAACCGATACATCCAGGTCACGGATGTCGTGGTCGCCTACAACACCTGGGTCAATTGCAAATCGCCCTGGCAAATCGGTGTGGGATCCAACGTTGACCAGAAGGATGTGTTGCCCGCTTCAGAAATCAGGTCTGAAACCCCGATTCGTACCCTGATTGCCAATAATGTAATTTATAATTCAAAGGGTGACCCTATGCCAATCGTTCGCTATGACTCCATAGGCGGCATAGATTTTCAAAGTAATGTGATCAACAACCAGGGCGTTGACTTCAAGGGAGTTGCAGGTCTTGAGACTGTGAATTTCTCCATGACCGAAATCGATGACAATGTTTGGGTGCCTTCGAATGAACTGAATGAGATCGAGGTGCATAACGGTTTTGAGTTCGATCAAATCTCTGAGGACCTGCTTGGCAATTCACGAAAGGACAACAACCAAATAGGTGCCTTCAGCAGTGCCGAAATGCAAAAAAGGAAATTGATGGATGCTTCGCAATACGGCCCGAAATGGTATGATAGGGCAGAAGCTGAAGCGGATCCGGTCGTTCACTCCGCAGCTACATCAAAGGAGTTGGCAGCAGCCCTGTCAAATGCCAACCATGGAGATGTGATTGAACTGGCTTCTGGAGAATACGAGATCAAATCGCCGTTGAAAATCGACAGGAAGCTAACCTTTCAATCTGCGGATCCGTTGAAAAAAGCAACCCTGTCATATGCAGGAGCTCCCGGGACGCCGGCTTTCGAAATGAACCCCAAAGGTCAGCTCGTTTTGAAGTCCGTTGTTCTTAAAGGCTCTGGTGAGAACTACGCCTTTGCCAGTTTGAAAGAGAACATGTCGAGCCTTTACAATTTAAAAGTCATCGATTCAGAGATTTCAGATTTTGACTATGTGCTCAAAGCCTACAAATATTCGTTTTCAGAACACATCCGGTTCGAGTCTACAAAGATCGAGAACTGCAGCAATGGGTTAGAGCTGTCATCCGAAGACGATGACAAGGGTGAATACAACGCAGAAAACATTTCTATTCTTAATTGTGAATTCGAAGGGGTCGACCAAAATGTTGTCGATTACTATCGGGGTGGATACGATGAATCTACCGTCGGCGGAAACCTGGTCATCGAAGGAAGTACTTTTTCAAAATGCGGCAAGGACGAAAAAAACGGCACCTTGATCAATACCTATGGCATCATCAATGTAAGCCTTGTTAACAACGAATTTGTAGACAACCAGGTCAGGCTGGTCGCCCGTCTCTGGGGCGCCAAGAACAACTCGGAGTCAGACAATACAATTAAGAACTCCGGCAAAATTGTCACGGAACAAAATCTTCCCTTGAAATTAATGTACTGATTATGAGAATTTTTGTTTTCATTTTTCTAACATTCGTTTCCAATGCATTGATTGGGCAGGAAATCACTTCGGATCGGGTTGTGAGCAACGAAGAGCTATCCGGTTTGCTGAAGGAAGAGGTCAGAAAACAAATAAGCAGCAACGGGCAAATAACTCAAAGTAAACTGGCCGCGTATTTCCGTGACAAATTCTCAGAGCGATTTTTCTACGATTACAAGACCTTCTACGATCGTTTGTCATATTACAATACTGTTTTCAACAATCAGGAAGATCATAAGGATAGAGCGCTGGATCATTTGAGAAAATACAGCGATTCGACCCAATGGATTCTACCCTTCAACTATCTCAATGGAGAACCCGTAAATGCCTATGCCTTGAGGCATCTGGCCAGGCAGCATAAAATGGTTGACATCGCCTTTCTCTATTTCGAGGGGAACAATGATCCCAAGTACATCCGATATTTCGAAAGTCAAATGCGCTCGCTGAATGCTGCACTTGAAGCGGGCCAATACGAAAAAATTGAGGATGGGAATGGTGTGTACGAAGCTTTCCGCTCGGGATATCGAATTTTGAACTGGCTATGGATCCACAATATGTTTTTGAATGAAACGGAATACTCAGACCAGGATCAGCTGGTGACCATTGCCACGCTCCTTCAACACGGCCAGCACCTTTATGAAAGGAACACAGCATACAAGTCCGGCAATCACCAGACAAGAGGGGTATCCGCGCTGGCAATGCTTTCCATTTTACTGCGTGACTTCAAGGGAACTGACAAGTGGATGGAGCGCGCTATGCTCAGGCTTGACGAGCATCTTGATCGAGAAATCAACGAAGATGGGTTTCAATTCGAGCGGTCCGTTCACTATCATATGAGCGATATCAATAATTTTTTCTATGTCTATCAGCTTGCCCAACTCAATTCTATTGAGGTTGACAAAGCGTGGGAAGAAAAATTAAAAGGGCTCTTTACTACCCTGGTAAAAGTGGCTTACCCTGACCGGTATGCTCCTGTTCTTCAGGACGATACCGATAATCCCTGGGCCGAGACCAATGACATTTCAGGAGCGATGACCCTGGGTTATTTGCTCTTCGAAGACCCTGAGTTTGGGTACTTCGCTTCAGACAAAGTTGACGATCGGGTCTATTGGTTTCTAAGCAAGGAGCAAATAGCCAAACTGGACAACATCGAAAAGAAGAGACCGGTTTATGGCTCGTTGGCCTTCCCAACCACGAATTACTATATCATGAGAGAAGGCTGGAAGGCAAATGACAAAATGATGATCATAAGCGCCGGCGTGGATGATGAAAAACCTGACCATCAGCACGGAGACATTTTGGGAATCCAGGCCATGGCCCATGGTCATGCCATTCTCCCAAATTACCAGGTGCGTTATTCGCTGAAGGATTTGGATGTATTCAAAAATTCGCTGGTGAAGAATGTCGCCCTTGTCGACAATGAATTACAGGGAAAGAACTGGACATCGAACAAAGGAGGGAGCGGATTTGGAAAATTCTTGAAACTTCCAGATCCCACAGTAATTGCCTGGGAAACTCAAGAGGATTTTGATTTCTTCGCAGGTCGGCATGACGGGTTTGAGGATATAGGCGTTCAGTATACCCGGCAGGTGATTTTTGTGAAGAATGGTTTTTGGATAGTCAAGGATGACTTCAAATCAGATTCAGCTCACCAGTACAAACAGGTATGGCAAGGTCATTACACAGACGAAAATGGCCCCAATCTTCTGAGAGCAACGGCTCCTGATGCCTCGGGTCATGACATTCTCCAACTTATTAAAACAGATTCGGTTAAAACATCCGGAACACGAGGTAAGCAGTGGAGCATAGTTTCCAAAAACGCTTCAAAATCTTTTGGTTTCCTGACGATCATCTATCCGTATCACGGATATAGCAATCGTTTGGACGAGGATGCTGAAAAACTCAAGATCGATGATTGGGCCGTGAATCCTTCAGAATGGAAAACAGAAGGCACAAACACGATATGCCTGAGTTCGGATCGCGGGACCTTCTTTTTCAATGTACAGCAGCTTTCCAAAGATGGCCTCTCTATTAAGGTATCTAAGCAGACAGATCTGTATGTAAAATTTGAGAACAACCAAGTCTTGATTCATTCCATTGGAACAGGCGAGAAGAGCGTCACGCTGAGCCAGGGTAAAAAAAAGAACGAGGTGACCCGAACAATGACTCCCGGGGAGACATGGGCTCTGGATCTCGGACAATAGTAGGGTCGATATTGTTCATAACTATAGAAACGTAACTCCTAATAACAAACAAGTATAGCATGGCTAAAAAGGTAATTACATTCGGCGAAGTCATGATGCGTCTGTCACCACCCGGATATTCCAAATTCTCTCAGGCAACCTCCCTCGAGCTCGTTTATGGGGGTGGTGAAGCGAATGTCGCTATTTCATTGGCCTATCTCGGCATGAAAGCAGCGCATGTGACGCGGTTTCCTGACAATGCTCTGGGAAGGGCCGCCACCCAGTTTTTAAGACAGCATTGGCTGAGTACCGAACACGTCGTTTTTGGAGGCGACAGGATGGGAAAGTATTTTCTGGAAAAAGGAGCGGTTCACAGGTCGAGTGAAGTGATCTATGAAAGGGAGGGCTCATCCTTCTCTTTGATAGAACCCTCGATGGTAGAATGGGAGGATGTTCTTAAAGATGCAGATTGGTTTCATTGGACCGGCATTACCCCGGCGATTTCAGAAGGCGCCGCGCTTTGCTGTCTGGACGCCATCCAAACAGCGAATAAAATGGGTATTCCTGTCTCGGGAGACATTAATTCAAGGGACAATATGTGGAAGTATGGAAAGACCATGCAGGAGGTCATGCCGGAACTAGTGCAAAATTGCGACATCGTAATTACCAGTGCCCATGGGATTTTCGAGATGTTCGACTTGGGCAAGTCAGGTGATAAATTTCGGGTGGCATCAAAGAATTTGATGAGCGAATACCCACGAATCAAGAAAGTGGTGGGTAAGACCCGTAAATCACTGAGCGCCTCGCACCAAAGAATTCAAGGCAAAATGTGGAATGGGAGGGAATATATCAAAACCGAGATGCTTGACATCACACCTGTCATCGATCGTGTTGGCACCGGGGATGCTTTTGCCGCAGGCCTCATCTATGGATTGCTTCACTACGAAGATAAAGAAGCACTGGAGTTCGCTTCAGCGGCCTGTGCGCTCAAACATACCGTTCCCGGTGATGTGAATATGGTTTCGTTGGACAATGTGCTGAGCCTTATGAAAGGGGATACATCGGGGTCCATCAAAAGATAGTACTTGGGAGCGGGAACGAAAATCGATTATTCCCCTTTAGTTTCGAGGTCCCTGCAGGATTAACTTCGTTTCTCCTTTGAGCTCTATTTTGAGAAAGAAAACCTCCGTCATGCTGGCGTTCTCTATACATAAGTTTCGAGGTCACTGCAGGATTAACTTCGTTTCTCCTGCAAAGCTCCGCTTTGAAAACCGAAAAGCCACCAAACAAAAAAAGCAAGCTATTTTTTGTTTAGCTTGCTTTTCGGTTTATTCGTGACCTCGACAGGATTCAAACCTGTAACCTTCTGAGCCGTAATCAGATGCGCTATTCAGTTGCGCCACGAGGCCATAATTATTCGGGCTGCAAATATATTTCTTTTTTGTAGAATAGAAAAAACTTCAGCCAAAAAATCAAATGCCCATCTCCTGCTTGAAAGCGGCGAGGATCTCGCGGGCCTTTTCGTTGTCTTCTTCGTAGATGAAGAGTTCCACCTGTGACGGGGAGCCTCCGTAAAAACCGGCGCGCAATCCCGATTGGAAGTTGTTCTTGACCATTGATGGAATTTCTGCATCATCCAGGTCGAGCTGCAGTCGCTGAATCTCGATCAGGGAGCCGGTAAACAGTCGCGTGTGTTTTGAATGATCATCCATAGTGCTGATTTTTACTTAAAGATAGCGAATTTTTCCTTCTTTTGGGAGTGCCTTGGCTGATTTTGGAAGTGCCCTGGCTGATGTCCTGAAAATCAATCGAGGCTGTTTTTGGTGACGTAGTAGCGCCATCCGATCAGGGCCAGTTGCAGTTTGGTGGCCTTGCTCATGTCGACCTGCTGCTTGGCCAGGCTCGGCAGCACCGCCTTGTTGATCCTGGCCAGCATTTTGAAAAGGTTTTTCTTCATGGGGCAAAAATAGAAAAAACGCCCGATTCCGGGCGTTTGTGACTCAGGCTTTTGTGTTTTGGGTGTTTTGGGTTGCGACAGTTCGCGGCACAGAACCGAAATTACTTCTTGGAAGTGATGATCACCACGCCGTCTTTTGCCTTTTCCCCGTATTTTTCGACGGCCTTGCTGCCTTTGAGCACCTCGATGGTTTCAATGTTCTCGTGGTCGAGGTCCTTCATTTTTCCGTCAGGAACCTCTTTGCCATCCATGATGATCAGGGGTTTGCTGTCGCCGTCATTTAGAAACACGAAGTCGTTGCCATCGTGATCGCCTGAAATGGTCTTGATCTTCACGTCGATGTCTTCCACGCCGGGTTCTCCTTTTTTGATCATGATCTTCGTGGCCCCCGGGCTGTCTTCATCGATCTCGATCACCTCGATGTGCTTGACCTTTGTAGAATCTCCCGATTTCGAAATCCAGACGTTGCCGTCAGACATGACCTTGACATCGACGTCTTCATGCGAAAAGTGATTGTCTCCGTCCCCCCCGATTATGATGACTTCTTTCTCGCCGTCTTTGTCGATGACGATCTCTTTGCGGATTTCCTTGTGCATCTTGCCGTCATGATCCGTGTGGACCGCCACGTGCACGTCATGCATGCCCTTCATGTTGCCCAGGGCCAGGGTTCCGTTTTTGGCATCGTAACGGATGCTGATCGGGGCAATGGGCTCATCTCCACTTTGGCTGAGTTTGGCCTTGTTCCCACTGTTATTCGACACCGTCAGCTCGATCCCGATGATTTCATTGGCGTCGTTGTACTTCAGTTTCTTGTATTTGAGCTCGATGCCCTCTTTCAAAAGATTGGCTTTGAGCTTGTCGAGGTCACTTTTGGAGAAGTCTTTGGTGATGACCTGCATTTCCTCATCGATCTCAATCACTTGGGTCGAACTGCTCTTTGGCTGCGCAACGATCTCTGTGTTGAAATTTAGGACAAAGGCGGCCAGCAGCGGCAGGATAATGCCGAACTTCAGGTACATGATGTTGTTTGATTTGCTTTTCTGTAACATTTGGATTCTCTTTTTTATTAAGGATTGATAAAAGCTGCTGGTCAGGGCCAGCTGATAGGTGGGCTGGGCCGTTTTGAGCAGCAGAAATTCATAGGATTTGCTTTCGTTTCGGATGATATTCGGATTGGAATCCGCGATGTACTCCAAATTTTTCTGGACTTCCTTGTGATAGAGCCACACTATGGGGTTGAACCAGAGCACAACGCAAATGAGCTCCGAAAACAGGATGTCCAGGCTGTGAAACTGATCCGAGTGGGCTTTTTCATGGGCCAGCACCTGCTCGAGCTCATGGCCCTGGAAGCGCTTGTGCGGATAAACGATATATCGGAAAAATGAGAAAGGTGCCGTGTCGTCACTCGTTGGGATGATCCAATAAGGTCCTTCTTTCGTTTTGGGTCGTTTCCTCAGAAACAGATAAAGGGAACCGAGTTGCATCACGAAACGGACGCCAAAGAACACAAGGCCCGACAGGTAAATCCAGATCAGGATGTCGGCCAGTGGGAGGGATGCCACCTGGGGAACCCCGTCAGCACCTGCGGGAACGACCTGCGTTTGGGTCAAGGGGATCGTCTCCACCAAAACATATTCCCGAATTTTCAGGCCGGGCAGGAGGAGGCTGGATGCCAGGCCCAGCAGGAGGTAGGCACGGAGCGACTGGAAAAAGGTCTCCCGCTCCAGGAAGATCTTGTACACGCCATAGAACAGGGTAAGAACGGCTGCGCTTTTGAGTAGGTATTCCATTATTTCTCAGGTTTTGATTCGTCCCCTTTTTCGATGAGGTCGATGATTTCTTTCAATTCATTCACGCTGATCTTCTCTTCCCGCGCGAGAAAAGACACCACGTTCTTATAGGAATTCTCGAAGTAGTTGCTGATCGTTTTCTGCATAAAGGTCTTTCGGTACTCCTCCTTGGTCACAGCAGGATGGTACCGGTGGGTTTTACCAAACGCTTCATGGCGGATGTAGCCCTTTTCTTCTAGGTTTCGGATGATCGTGCTGATCGTGTTGTAATGGGGTTTGGGGTCGGGGAGCTCTGCCAGGACCTCCTTGACAAAGGCCTTTTTCAGATCCCACAGGACCCGCATGATCTCTTCTTCTTTATTGGTGAGTTTTTCCATATTGAGTGCAGAGGCTTTTACTGAGATTTGTTGTTTGTCGAGATAAAATTAAACTAATCTTCTAGTTGTATAACTATAAAAATAGTTATTTAACAAATTTTTAATAGCCCTTTCGTTGTATATCTTTGTCAAAAATGACCCTATGAACATTTTGTTGATCGCTGCGGGCCTGGCCCTCCTCATACTCGGGGGCAACTGGCTCCTCAAAGCGGCGGTTTCACTTTCTCTCAAGCTTGAGATACCCAAGATCGTGATCGGTATGACGGTGGTTTCCTTTGCCACGTCGGCCCCGGAATTGCTTGTTAGTCTGAATTCCGCGCTAAACGGGCATGCTGATATTGCCCTGGGGAATGTGATCGGTTCGAACATCGCGAATTTTGGCTTTGTGCTCGGGGTCGTGATCATGATCGGAACCATCCGGGTCCAGCGCAGCTTTTACGTGCACGACTGGCCGGTGATGATGTTGTCCTCTTTACTCCTCTATTTGTTCATGACTACGGGGAAAGAGATCGTGCGTTGGGAGGGTTTTCTCATGTTCACTCTGCTGATACTCTTTTTGATCTACCTGATTCGCTTTCAAACAACGGCGGTTGTTGACGAAATGCCTGAAGACGACGTGCCCTTGCCCCTGGGGAAGTCCCTTGGATTTCTTGTTATCGGCGGATTGGCACTGTGGGGCGGATCTGAGTTGTTGATCGAGGGAGCCGTGAACATGGCCGCTCATTTCGGCATCAGCAAACGCATCATAGGCATTACGATCATCTCTGTGGGAACCAGCATACCCGAGCTGGCAGCCTCGGTCATTGCAGTAGCTCGCAAGGAAAAGGCGATCTCCCTGGGGAACCTTATCGGTTCGAACGTGTTCAATATTTTGGCGGTTCTGGGCATCACTTCCATGATCACTCCCATCCCGGTAGAAGACAAAGGATTGTTGAATTTTGACGTATTGTGGATGCTCTACTTCGCCTTGTTGATCTTCCTTCTCGTTTTCGCCCCCTCAAGGATGAAGCTCTCCTGGAGGGAAGGACTCATTCTGGTGGGTTCCTATGTCGTGTTTATTGCCATACTCGTTTAAATGGTTTGCCCCATAAGGGCAGGGGCACAAAAAAAAAGTGCCTCCACAAGGAAGGCACTTTTCAATATATAACCAAGCTTATGCTATGCCCAAGTATGCTTAGGTCAGCTCTTTGATATCGGCTGATTTAACCGTTTGAATGATTCTGCCTGCGATTTTGTATGGATCTCCGTTTGATGCAGGACGACGATCTTCCAACCATCCTTTCCAGCCGTTTTCAACGGTGATGATCGGAATACGGATCGACGCTCCTCTGTCAGATACACCGTAGCTGAAATCAGAAACGTGAGCCGTTTCGTGCAGTCCGGTCAATCGTTCATCGTTGTAAGCTCCATATACTCCGATGTGCTCATCGGTAACAGGTCTGAAAGCCTCGCAGATTGCCTCATACACCTCTCTTGAACCACAGGTTCTGAGGATTGTGTTTGAGAAGTTCGCGTGCATTCCTGAACCGTTCCAGTCTCCTTTGACCGGTTTCGGATGCAATTCAATGTAATATCCGTATTTTTCTGTCAATCGGTTCAACAGGTAACGCGCAACCCAGATTTCATCTCCGGCTTTCTTTGCGCCTTTGGCGAAAAGCTGGAATTCCCATTGTCCGGGGGCCACTTCCTGGTTGATTCCTTCAAAATTCAGGCCGGCTGCAATACACAGGTCAGCGTGCTCTTCAACGAAATCCCTTCCCCAGGTGTATCTTCCACCTACAGAACAGTAGTATTTGCCCTGTGGGCCAGGAAAACCACCACGTGGAAAGCCTAACGGCAGATCTGTTTCGTTATCCATAAGGAAGTATTCCTGTTCGAAACCGAACCAGAAATCATTGTCGTCATCGTCAATTTTGGCTCTGGCGTTCGATGCGTGAGGTGTGCCATCGGCGTTCAATACCTCCGACATGACCAACCAGCCGTCTTTTCTGACCGGATCCGGGTAGATAGCAACGGGCTTCAACAAGCAATCTGAAGAGCCTCCTTCTGCCTGCTCAGTGGACGAGCCATCAAAGGACCAAATTTTACAATCTTCCAGTTTCCCACTAAAATCGTCTTCAATTTTAGTCTTACTTCTCAACTCCTGAGTAGGTTGGTGTCCGTCTAACCAAATGTACTCTAACTTCGATTTGCTCATAAATGTTTAAGATTAATGGTTTCAGGCACAAATATAAATATATTTCATTTACGTCATAAATATTAGGGGTAAATTAGTATAGATTAACATTATTTTTATCAATACCCAATTTTTTAAGGGGTGCATTTTAAAAAACGCTATTTTTATGGGCCAAAAATTAAATTATTAGAGCCATGTCAACGTTTAGGTCAAGGGCACTTACAGAAACTTTGAATCGCAATCCGGTTGAAGTCAAAGACAGCAACATGCGATCCGTGAATTTTGCGAGCCACGTGTTCAATGCACAGAACATGAAACAGTATTTGACGGCTGAGTCCTATAGGGGAGTGAAGAGCGCGATCAAAGACGGGAAGCGGATTGATCGTAAGATCGCCGACCAGATCGCCAACTCAATGAAGAACTGGGCCCTGTCGATGGGAGCGACCCATTACACCCATTGGTTCCAGCCGTTAACAGGCGGAACCGCTGAGAAGCACGACGCCTTTTTTGAGCTGCTGCCCGATGGGACGACCCTCGAAAAGTTCAGCGGCAACGAGCTCGTGCAGCAGGAACCCGATGCCTCAAGCTTTCCGAGCGGAGGCATCCGAAACACCTTTGAGGCCCGCGGCTACACCGCTTGGGATCCTACCTCGCCAGCCTTCATCTATGGAACAACCCTTTGCATCCCCACCATTTTTGTGGCCTATACAGGGGAGGCCCTGGACAACAAAACCCCCTTGCTCAAGGCGCTGTCAGCGGTTGACAAGTATGCCACAGCGGTAGCCAAATACTTTGACAAGAATGTCAGCAAGGTTACTGCCTCCCTGGGTTGGGAACAGGAATACTTCCTGATCGACAAGGCCCTGGCGGATGCTCGACCTGACATCATGCTCACCGGACGATCTTTGTTGGGTCACTCATCGGCGAAAGGACAGCAGCTCGACGACCACTATTTTGGCAGCATCCCCAACCGGGTCATGGGTTTCATGCGCGAGCTCGAAAGCGAGTGCATCAAATTGGGCATTCCGGTCAAAACGCGACATAACGAAGTGGCACCGAATCAATTCGAACTGGCCCCGATCTACGAAGAGGCCAATTTGGCGGTGGATCACAATTCCCTGCTCATGGACATCATGGGCAAAGTCGCTTCCAAACACAACTTGAAGGTGCTGCTCCACGAAAAGCCCTTTGCCGGCATCAACGGCTCGGGCAAGCACAACAACTGGTCACTCAGCACCGATACCGGGATCAATCTTCTGAGTCCGGGCAAGACCCCGATGCGAAACCTGCAGTTCCTGACCTTTTTTGTCAACACGATAAAAGCCGTTCATGCCTATGAGGAGTTGATGCGTGCCGCTGCGGCATCGGCGGGTAACGATCACAGGCTGGGGGCCAACGAGGCACCACCGGCTATCATGTCTGCGTTCATCGGCCGGCAGCTCACCGAGGTGCTAAGCGAGCTCGAGAACGTGACCGACGGAAAACTTTCTCCCGAAGAGAAGACCGACCTCAAGCTCAATGTCGTAGGTAAGATCCCGGAGATTTTGCTCGACAACACCGATCGAAACCGCACGTCACCTTTTGCCTTCACCGGAAACAAGTTCGAGTTTAGAGCTGTCGGCTCGACCGCAAATTGCGCAACTCCCATGACGGTGCTCAACACCATAGTGGCCCGGCAGCTGAAAGCATTCAAAGAGGAGGTCGATCGCCTTATCGAGGGGAAAAGCCTTAAAAAGGATGAGGCCATCTTCAATGTGCTCAGGGAATACATAAAGGACTCTAAGGATATCCTTTTTGAAGGAAACGGCTACAGTGAGCAGTGGGCCAAAGAGGCAAAGAAAAGAGGGCTTACCAATAACAGGTCCACCCCTGAGGCGATACGGGTCAAGGTCAGCAAGGAGGTGATTCGCCTCTACGAGGAGATGGAGGTGATGAATGAAAAGGAGATACGGGCTCGTCACGAGATTGAGCTCGACGAATATTCGCTTCGAATACAAATTGAGGGTCGGGTTCTGGGTGACATTGCCCTGAATCACGTCATCCCTACAGCGGTAAATTATCAGAATACCCTGATTGAGAATGTGCGCGGACTCAAAGAGGTGTTTGGCAAGGAATTCGAAACCATCGCCCGAGACCAGCTGGAGCTTATCAAGAAGATCTCGGGTCATATTTCATCGATTACCTCCCAGACCAGTGAAATGGTGGAAGAGCGCAAGAAGGCCAATGTGATTGGCGATCCGGAGAAAAAGGCCGTGGCGTATTGCGAGAAGGTAAAACCCTATTTTGATCAGATTCGCTATCACTGTGACAAATTGGAGCTCATGGTTGACGATGAGCTGTGGCCCCTTGTCAAATACAGGGAAATGTTGTTTACCCGATGATTTTAATTTAGATTTACGCGAATTAATCAACAATGAACGAAAACATGAAAAGAATTTTAATGACGGCTTGCCTGATTGCAATGGGCATGCAGGCTATGGCACAGAAAGTGGACCAGATGGTGGCAGAGATTGAGCCCAAAGTGATCGAATGGAGAAGAGATTTTCACCAAAACCCCGAACTCTCCAACCGGGAGTTTGAGACTTCAAAAAAAGTGGCTGCCTTTCTCGAGGGCCTGGGCATGGAAGTCCAAACGGGCCTGGCCCATACCGGGGTCGTCGGGATTCTGAAAGGTGGAAAACCCGGACCGGTTGTTGCCCTTCGTGCCGACATGGATGGTTTGCCGGTGACTGAGCGGGTTGACCTGCCCTTTGCCTCCAAGGTGATAAGCGAATACAACGGTATTGAATCGGGCGTGATGCACGCCTGCGGACATGATACGCATATGGCCATGCTCATGGGAGCCGCTGAGATTTTGACAAAAATGAAGAAGGACCTCAAGGGTACGGTCAAGTTTGTTTTTCAACCGGCTGAAGAGGGTGTTCCTCCGGGAGAAGAAGGAGGGGCAGAGATGATGGTAAAAGACGGGGCCCTGAAAAACCCGGACGCCGAAGTGATTTTCGGCTTGCACATCAGCGCCCAGACGGATGTAGGCAAAATCACCTACAAACCCAGAGGAACCCTGGCAGCAGCCCAGCGGTTTCATATCAAAGTGCACGGAAAGCAGGCTCATGGCTCAGCCCCCTGGCAGGGTGTCGACCCGATTGTCATCTCGGCCCAGATCATCAACGGCCTGCAGAGCCTGATCAGTCGTGACACCGAATTGACCAAGGAGGCAGCCGTCATTTCAGTTGGACTCATCCGTGGAGGCGTTCGCAACAACATCATTCCCGAAGAAGTGGAGATGATGGGAACGATCCGAACCCTCGACTATGACATGCAGAAGAAACTGAACGAGACGATGGAGTTTCGTGTTAAGTCAATAGCCGAAAGCTATGGAGGAACGGCCGAGATCGAGATATCCAAAGGAATTCCAATCACGTACAACGATCCCGAGCTGACAGCGAAAATGGTTCCGACCCTTGAGCGATCGGCTGGCAAGGAGAACGTGAAGCAGATCAATGCTATTACAGGTGCCGAAGATTTCTCGTTCTATCAGAAGGAGATTCCCGGGCTCTTCTTTTTTGTCGGAGGCAAACCTCTCGACGTCAAGGTGGAGGACACTGCTTCCCACCACACACCTGACTTTTTTATAGACGAAAGTGGCATGAAAGTTGGAGTGACTTCGCTGGTCAATTTAACCCTGGATTACATGGGTGTAAAGGCAAAATAAGTGAAATTGAAGGCGAAATGGCAAAATCTGTAACGGGTGTTACACTCGTTTCGAAAGCGTTTCGGAACTTTGCACAAAATTAATAACTAAATAAAGCATTGATATTCATGGGAATTTTCAATTTATTCGGAAGCAACACCAGCGTATCTGTCATCGAGGAGTATTTGGAGAAGAACGCGATCGTGATCGACGTGAGAACGGTAGAGGAGTTTGAGGATGGTCATGTTCAAGGGTCGAAAAACATTCCCTTGAATCAGATCGGAGCGCATATCGAGGAGCTCAGGAAACTGGGCAAACCGGTAGTAGCCTGCTGCAGAAGCGGAGCACGAAGCGGATCGGCTGCGACAATTCTGAAACAACACGGCATAGATGCCATCAACGGAGGCCCCTGGGGCAACGTTGCGAACTGCATCAAATAGATGTGATTGCATAAAATAAGCTTGAAAAAAGCGAATAAAAAAGGGAGCCACAGGCTCCCTTTTTTGTTCTCCTTTGATTGGGCGGCACCCTTATTTTCGAGACAGCCTTTGCCCCCGATAGATCTTCACTTCAGGATGCTTTTCTTCAAGTTTTAAGATCTGCTTTTCAATCTTTTTCTTAAAGTTGCGATAGGTCTCTGAGTCATCCTGCAAAGGTTTGTGCTCCAGGGCCCTTTGAATCGATTGAGCCTCCTGCATGAGCTTCGCGGCCGATGGTTTGATCCAGGTTTCGACAAATTTTTCCCAGATGTAATCCACCGCCACTTCATTGGGATGTATCAGGTCACTTTTATAAAAGCGATAGTCACGCAGGTCGTCCATCATAATCTCGTAAGCGGGGAAATAGCTCGTGTTCTCCTGCCGGGCCACCAGATGGTGAACCGCTTCATGAAGGCGGGCCTTGCTTCGGGTGTTTTCAACCATACCGTCCTTGATGTGCCTGACCGGGCTTACCGTCAGAAGAACCGCAATCGACGGATTGACCTCCCGAACCTGCGAAACTATGCGCTCGAGGCTCGTCAAAATCTCTTCAGGGCTCAGAAGTGCTTTTTTAAATTCATTCTGGGGGATCTTGTGGCAGTTCGCCACATAGCTGTCCCGGCTCAAATGCTTGTACACCCAGGCCGTGCCCAGGGTCAGTACCAGGTGGGTCGCCGTTTTCAGAAACGTGTGCCCCTGGCGGATCTGAGACTGGATCGTATCGAGAACGACCTCCGGATCCGGATGGTTGAACTTGCCGTGGTGATTCAGGCTCGTCCAAACCTCGCCGTTGAAAACGAGTTCCTCTTTTTTGTATGGGGTCTGAAGCAGGCAATCCGATACAGCGCGCTCCAGGGCGATGGGGTGAAACAGGATGCCATGTGGATTTTCAAAAACGTCAAAGCCGGAAAACCTCAGTTTGCGCGAGATATGCTCCGAAAAACAGGAACCGATGAGCGCAACTTTTTTATGGTGATCAATCCGGTTGTCACCGGGTTCAAGTACCCAATCTGTTCGGAGCTTGATTCCCATCAGTTCGGTTGTATTCGAATCCGGTTCGCTCCAAAGGAGGTTCCGGTTCTTACATTTTCGATGAATTGACCGATCAGATCAGTCAGCTCATAGCCTTCATTGGCCCAGTCGTGATTTCCTTCGGGGTCTTCCGCCAGGATGTAAGAGGTTCCAAGGGCTTCCAGTCTTTCGGCGATGGTATCCGATCCGTCAAGCATCAGGTAGCCTGCTGCCGAAGGGTCACAGTAATGATGAGGCGCCGTTCCAAATGGAACCAGGTCGTCTTTTTCTCCATGCACCAGGAGGGCAGGGATGGCGTTTTCAGGCGTGATGTAATCGCTGTCAATAACGGCACCCGCCAAAGCGACGACACCCGCGAATTTTTGGGCTTCGATCGTTTTGAATTCGTAATGACCTGTCATGTAGGCCGCCGTAAGAACGGTCTCGGCCCCGGCGCTGCTTCCGACCAGGAAGATCTGATCGCGGTCAAAGCCAAATTCAGGGTTCTCTTCCAGGAAATCAACTGCAGCCATCAGGTCCTCGGTGGCTTTTAGAAACGTTGTGATCTTGTCACGCGCCGGGCAATCGCAACCAAAGCCGGTGCCCTTTCGCGTCAATCGATAGCTGATCGAAGCGACCTCATAGCCTTTTTGAGCCATCTCCCTCGCGAATTTCTCTTCGCCAACCCCGTCACGGCGTCCTCCGTAAAAACCTCCTCCATGAACCAGCACAACCAGTGGCTTTTTGACCGTGTCTTTGGCGCTGCTTGCCTCCCCGGTCTTGATCGCGTAATAGTCCAGTCCCAGGGTATCTTTGTAGACATGGGTGGTTTTCAGGATCGCTGCATCTTCCTGGGCCACGGCAACGGTAGTTGTCAGAACCATTAAAATCAAGCAAATGCGTGAAAGCCAAATTCTCATATTTCTAATCATTTCTTTCCGTTTCGGGTTCTGAAGGCTAAACGAGGTAATCCTTTGAAGCCTTGATAGCATCTTCCAGGCCTGCAGGGTTCTTGCCACCCGCGGTTGCAAAGAAGGGCTGTCCGCCGCCGCCTCCCTGGATGAATTTGCCGAGTTCCCTGACGATGTTCCCGGCATTCAAACCTTTGGACTCAACGACCCCTTTTGAAATGTAAACCGCCATCAGGGCCTTGCCGTTGATTTCAGATCCGGCGACAAAAAAGAGATTGTCCAGCTGTGATCCCAGCTCGAAGGCCAGGTTCTTGAGCCCGGCTGCATCCAGTTCCAGTTTTGCCCCGATGTAACTCACTCCGTTTATCTCTTCCCGTTCCTTGATCAGATCATCTTTGAGCGACGCAGCGCGTAACTTGTTGAGCTGTTCGATATCCTTTTTCAGTTTGGCGTTTTCTACCTGCAGGGCCTCAACGGCCTTCAAGGTGTCCGACGGATTCTTAAGGGCTGAGCTGACGGCTTGCAATTCCTGGTCCCGCTCGAAGAAATACGCCCGGGCCGCATCGTTGGTAATGGCCTCGATCCTTCGAATTCCGGAAGCGATGGCACTTTCGCTTGTGATCTTGAAATGCCAGATGTCTCCCGTGTTTTGAACATGGGTTCCCCCACAGAGCTCCATGGAGTTTCCAAAGCGAATCGTCCGTACGCGATCCCCGTATTTTTCTCCAAACAACATGATCGCGCCGGCCTCCTGGGCTTCGGCCAGGGGTACGTCTCGATTTTCCTCCAGGCCCAGCTTTTCTTCGATTCGGGCATTGACAAACTCTTCTACCTCCCTGAGCTCTTCGGCACTCAATTTTGAAAAATGGGAGAAGTCAAATCGCAGGTTTTTGGAATGCACCGCCGATCCTTTTTGTTCCACATGGGTTCCGAGGACCTTCCGCAGGGCCTGGTGCAACAAGTGGGTGGCGCTGTGATTGCACATCGTTCGGAAGCGTTGTTCAGGGTCCACGACAGCCTTCAGAACTCCTTGGGGTTCTCCGGGCAGGTTCCTGGTAAAATGAAGGATCAGGTTGTTTTCCTTTTTGGTGTTCAGGATGTAGACCACGTTTCCGTTTGCCTCCTCCAGGTATCCTTTGTCTCCTACCTGTCCGCCTCCTTCGGGGTAGAATGGCGTCTTGTTGAACACCAGCTGAAAGAGATCACCTTCTTTTTTCGAGGTGACTTTTCGGTAGCGGGTCAGTTTGATTTCCGCCTCCAATTGGTCATATCCAACAAATGCCGGATCTTCTTCTTCGCCCAGCACCACCCAGTCGTCGGTCTCCATTGCGGCGGCGGCCCTCGATCGTGATTTCTGCTTTTGCATTTCGGCCTCGAAACCGGCTTCGTCGAAATCCATGCCTTTTTCTCTCAGGATCAGGCTCGTCAGATCCTTTGGGAAGCCATAGGTGTCATAGAGCTCGAAGGCTTTGGCCCCTGCAATGGTTTTCCCGTCCGAGGCCTTGACGATCTCATCCAGCAGGACCAGCCCCTGTTCGAGCGTTCTCAAAAAAGAGTGCTCCTCTTCTTTGATCACGTTGTGGATCAGGTTGCGCTGGTTGTGGATCTCCGGAAAACTCTCGCCCATCTGTCGGCTAAGGACGTCGGTCAGCTTGTAGATAAAGGGCTCTTTCTGGCTCAAAAAGGTAAAGCCATAGCGAATCGCACGTCTCAGTATCCTGCGTATGACATACCCGGCCCCATTGTTGGAGGGCAGTTGCCCGTCGGCGATGGCAAAGGCCACGGCACGAACGTGATCCGCTACGACGCGAATGGCCACATCGGTTTTCTTTTCCTTTCCGTATTGACTACCCGTGATGGTTTCTATTTCCTGTATGATCGGGGTAAAGACATCCGTATCGTAGTTGGATCTCACCTTCTGGATCACCATGCAGAGCCGTTCGAAGCCCATGCCCGTGTCGACATGTTGCTCGGGCAGCTTTTCGAGGCTGCCATCGGCCTTGCGGTTGAACTCCATAAAGACAAGGTTCCAGATCTCGATGACTTCTGGGTGATCTTTGTTGACCAGTTCCCGTCCGCTCAGGTTCTTTTTCTCTTCCTCGGGTCGGATGTCCACATGAATCTCACTGCACGGCCCACAGGGTCCCTGGGCACCCATCTCCCAAAAATTGTCTTTTTTGTTTCCGCGCAAAATGCGGTCTTTGGGCAGGTGTTTCGTCCAGAAATCATATGCCTCCTGGTCAAAGGAGGTGCTGTCCCTTTCATCCCCCTCGAAAACAGTCACGTAGAGACTTTCCTTGTCAATGCCAAAGACGCCGGTGAGCAGTTCCCAGGCCCAGTCGATCGCCTCCTCTTTGAAATAATCTCCAAAGCTCCAGTTTCCGAGCATCTCGAAGAGCGTGTGGTGATAGGTATCCATGCCCACCTCTTCCAGGTCATTGTGCTTTCCGGATACCCGCAGGCATTTTTGCGTATCGGCCACTCTTGGGAATTTGGGCTTCTTCTGTCCGAGAAAGTACTCTTTGAACGGGTTCATTCCGGCGTTGACGAACATCAGGCTGGGATCATCCTTGTTGACCAGCGGGGCCGAGGCCACGATCTCGTGATTCTTCGAGGCAAAAAAGTCTAAAAACTGATTTCTGATTTCCTGTGAAGTCATAAAAATGATTTAGATGACAGGGCTTAGAATCCTGTTAGAGAGACGAAAAAAAATTGTAAATTTGTTTTCTGCGTCTGCCGGAAATGCCTGTACAGGTGCAAAAATAGTATAATTAAGCTTATGGCGAAGGTAAAATATTACTACGATTCCGACACTCTGTCCTACCGGAAGATCGAGCTTAGAAAGCGCGACAAATTCAGGCGGCTGATGGTTTTTATGGTGGCTTCGGCCCTCATGGGCGGACTCATGGTTCTGATCATGTACCAGTTCATTGAATCCCCTCGTCAGAAAGTGCTGAAAAGGGAGTTGGCGAACATGCAGCTTCACTACGAGCTGCTCGAGAAAAAGATGGCCCAGGCCGAGGAGGTTCTGGAGGACATCCAGAAGCGTGACAATAACATTTACCGAACCTATTTTGAAGCGAACCCCATTCCCGAAGAACAGCGAAAGGCTGGATTTGGAGGGGTGAACCGTTACAAATCGCTGGAGGGTTTTGACAATTCCCAGATGATCATCCAGGCGACAAAAGACCTCGATATCCTGTCCAAACAGTTGTATGTCCAGTCGAAATCCCTCGACGAGATCATCAACCTGGCGCGAGACAAGGAGGAGCTCCTGGCCTCGATACCCGCGATTCAACCCGTGAGCAAACAGGATCTGACACGTATGGCCTCCGGTTACGGCTGGCGTTTGGATCCGTTTACCAAGGCGAGAAAGTTCCACAAGGGCATGGATTTCACCAGCCCCAGGGGCACCCCGATTTACGCAACAGGCGATGGAAGGGTTATAAGAAGAGATAATAGTGCCTCAGGGTATGGAAAGCACGTTCGCATCGATCACGGTTTCGGCTATGTAACGCTGTACGCCCACCTGTCCAACTACAATGTGAAACGTGGACAACGCGTCAAGCGTGGGGATCTCATTGGCTATGTCGGAAGCACAGGTCGATCCCAGGCGCCTCATCTCCATTACGAGGTGCGCTACAATGAAAACGCGGTGAATCCGGTAAACTTTTACTACGGGGACCTCTCACCGGCAGAGTTCCAGGAAATGTTACGAATGGCTTCTCAGGAAGGACAATCTCTCGACTAATGCAAATAGACCTGCCAGAAAAAAGATATTACAGGATTGGTGAAGTTGCCAAGGCCTTTGACGTGAATACCTCCCTGATTCGCTTTTGGGAAAATGAATTCGACGTGCTCAAACCCAAGAAGAACAAGAAAGGGAACCGGCTCTTTACACAGGAAGACCTGAAGAATCTCCAGATGATCTATTTTCTGGTCAAGGAAAAGGGCTTTACCCTTGAAGGGGCGAAGAAGAAATTGAAAGAGAATCCAGGCAGCCTTTACGCCAAACACGACATGATCCTCAGGCTCGAGGAGATAAAAAATGAATTAATTCAAATTAAAAACGAACTCTAAATTTTACCAATCATGAAAAAATGGCTCCCATTAATCATTATCGTTGTAATCCTTATCGGAATCTTTCGTTGGGGCGTAGGGCTGAACAATACCATGGTCGAGAAGCAGGAAACGGCCCGTACTCAGTGGGCCAATGTTGAGAGTGCCTATCAGCGGAGATCCGACCTGATCCCGAACCTTGTCAGTACGGTCAAGGGCTATGCGGATTTTGAAAAGGAAACCCTTGAGAGCGTCATTCAGGCCCGGGCCAATGCGACAAAGACAACCATTGACCCAAGCAACATCACCCCGGAGCAAATGGCCCAATTTCAGGAGTCACAAAATTCCCTGACAGGTGCGCTCAGCCGTCTGATGGTGGTGGTTGAAAGATATCCCGACCTTAAGGCCAACCAGAATTTCCTCGAATTGCAGAGCCAGTTGGAAGGCACCGAGAATCGAATCAACGTCGAACGCAACCGGTTCAACACGGTGGCAAAAGACTACAATATTTACATCAAGAAATTTCCGGCCAGTGTGGTCGCGGGATTCCTGAATTTTGACGAGATGGCGCTGTTCCAGGCGGCACCCGGAAGCGAGCAGGCGCCCGAAGTGAACTTTGATTGATGAAGTGAACTTGGATTGAAGGAAATCGATGAATCGAAACCCTAAAACAGACTAGATCTTGGAAGTAGAGGCATTTTTGACGGCAGAGGAGGAGCAGGGCATCATAGAGGCGATCATTGAGGCCGAGAACCATACATCGGGAGAGATTCGGGTTCACCTGGAAAAAGCCGTAGACAAGGATCCGATCCAAAGGGCCGAAGAAGTCTTCTTTTTCCTGGGCATGGACCGAACCAAGAACCAGAACGGCATTCTCTTTTATGTGGCGGTCGATGACCATCGATTTGCTGTCATCGGAGACAAGGGGATCGACAAGGTTGTGCCCGACGATTTTTGGGAGAGCATCCGGGATGAGGTGATCACCGAATTCAAGTTGGGCAAATACGCCAAAGGTCTTGTTCGGGGTGTTTTACATGCCGGAGAGAAACTCAAAGAGTTCTTTCCCGTCGATGAGGCCGGCCATAACGAGCTGCCGGATTCGATTTCCAAGAATCACTAGATGAAGTTCCAAAGGGCAAAAGTATTTCGTATTTTTGTACGCGAAAAACTTCTACTATTTCATGTCAGTATTTTATAAACTCCCTATCAAGGAAGTGAGAAGGGAAACGGTCGAGGCTGTTTCTATAGCATTTGATGTCCCCGAACATCTCAAAGGTGAATTTGAATTCATACCCGGTCAATATGTGACCCTGCAGGCGGATCTGGACGGGAGCGTTCTGAGAAGAGCCTATTCGATATGTTCCAAGCCCTCAAGCGAAGAATTGCGGGTATCGGTAAAGGAAGTGCCAAATGGCCGCTTTTCCCAATTTGCCAACCGAAAGCTCAAAGCTGGTGACCAGATGGAGGTTGCCGGTCCGGAGGGGAGATTCACTCTCGAGACTTCGGATGTTCCGAAAAACTATATGGCCTTCGCGGCAGGCAGTGGGATCACCCCTGTTATTTCGATGGTTCAGGCGGTTCTTGAGGAGGAGCCCGAAAGTCGATTTGTGCTTGTATATGGAAACAAGTCGAAAAAGCAAACCATGTTCAGGGAGAATCTCGATGCCTTGAAAGAAACCTACGGGGATCGATTTACCTTGTATTACGTATTCAGTCAGATCATCAGTGACCATGCTTTTTTCGGAAGAATTGACAAAAATCTTGTCAAGGAGGTCCTGGATAAGAATGACCCGGCTTCCTTCGATGATTTTTTCCTCTGCGGACCCGAGAAGATGATCGATACGGTCAGGGAGGAGCTGATCAAGCGAGGAGTAAAGGAAGACAGCATCAAGTTTGAGCTTTTCTCAACTTCTTCTCACAAGATTGAGGTGAAGAAGGAACTCTCAGGCAATACGGAGATAACCGTTATGCTCGACGACGAAGAGACGACTTTTGAGATGCGCAAGGATGAGTTTGTGCTCGACGCGGCTTTGGCCAAAGGCCTTGATGCGCCGTATTCTTGCCAGGGAGGCATATGCAGCAGCTGTCTGGCGAGGGTTACAGAGGGTTCCGCGACTATGGAGAGAAACAATATCCTGGATGAAGATGAGGTCAAAGAAGGTCTCATTCTGACCTGTCAGGCGCACCCCACATCCGATGTGATCAAAATCGATTTCGACGACGTGTAGCGGAAGAGCCTTAAAAAAGGAGCTATGATTAATGAATATCTCAATGCCATACTCTTAGGATTCGGCCTGTCCTTCATGGTCGGACCGGTGTTCTTCACCTTGTTGGAGACGAGTATAACCCGGGGTTTCAGGGCGGCTTTGAGTTTTGATTTGGGGGTGATTTTGGCAGATGTCATGTTCATTACCGTTTCCTATTACGGCAGCGTCTCCATCCTTCAAAGAATTCAAAACGACCCCAGGATCTTTCTGGTCGGGGGGGTCGTGCTGATCATCTACGGAGCCTTCACCATTTTTTATAAGAAAACCAAGAAGATAGTAACCGACAAGGAGCTGGTCGTTGTGGAGAACAACAATTACATCGGTCTCTTTTTCAAGGGATTCTTTCTCAATTCGATCAATTTCGGGGTTCTGGCCTTTTGGCTCGCAGTTGTCCTCGCCGTAAGCTCGAATTTCATGATGGACGGGAGCAAGGTCTTTCAGTACTTTGCGGTGATGGTGACGGCCTTTCTCTGTACCGACATGATCAAAATTCTGCTGGCCAAGCAATTGAAGCGTAAAATGACACCGGTGATGATGAGAAAAATAAGGCATACCCTGGGTGTTTTCTTTATCCTCTTCGGTATTGCCCTGGCAACGAAGCGTTATATCCCGGAAAAGACCATGGACCGCATCGATTCGGTCATAGAAAAGATGAACCCTTAATTCTTCTCGACTTTCAGGTTGTATTTGTCGGCAATTTTGTGAAACAGATCCAGGCGGTCCTTGTTCTGAAGGTCCTTGTACATATACCCGATCTTTTTCGCCGCGTCGGCTCTGTAAGGTGAATTCTGAGCCGTGTAGATTGTATAGGCGTGAATTAAGTTGTCCAGGCCCTTCTCCTCCTGGTTCTGGGTGTACTGGATCAGGCCCAGCCCGTAATAGCCTTCGGGATCACCCGAATAGACCTCGATGAATTTCTCATAGTGTTTCATCGCTTCCTTGTATTGCTCATTGAGATTGAAGGTGATGGCGATGTTGAGCAAAGGCAGTCTCCCTTTGTCGTAGATCTCCAATGACTTCTCATAGGCCGCAATGGCTTCATCGTATTGTTTCATCTTGCGATAGCTGATCCCGAGATTGTCCCAGGCAAAGGCAAACTGTTCGTCGATGGAAACGGCCTTCTTGAACTTTTCAACGGCACTTTCCACATCCCCCTCCTGGAGATATTCCATTCCGTCGTCATAGGCCAGCTGGGCCAATACGTTTTCGGAATAAGAATGCTTGAACTTTCTGTTTTCCGAAAATGCCAGCTCTTTCAGCGGCGCGCAACTCTGGACCAAAACCGACTCCACCTGTTTGAAGCGGTCGACTTTTACTTCCTCACCGTCCTTGAACACAGCCAGGGAACCCTTGATGCACTTTTGGATCTCATCATTCTTGTTCTCGGCTCCTGATTCGATGCCGGCAATGCATTTGCACGCGTCTTCCGAGGCGGCGATCAACTCGTCGGAAGCCGTGTTTTGGGCATAACCCGAAAGGGTGCCTAATATCAATAGGTATTTAAGTAGTTTCAAAAGAAGGATCTTTTATATTAAATTCCGGTACTGCCAAATCCGCCTTGTCCGCGTTTGGTTTCATCTAGAACGTCAACTTCCTCCCATTTAGTATGTGCATAGGCCGCAATTACCATTTGAGCGATGCGATCCCCGTCATTGATCGTGAAGCTGTCGTTGGAGAGATTGGCCAATATCACTCCGATTTCTCCACGGTAGTCGGCGTCGATTGTTCCGGGCGCGTTGAGCACCGTTATACCGAATTTCGCCGCCAGTCCGCTTCTGGGTCTTACCTGGGCCTCGTAGCCTGCTGGCAGGGCAATAAACAAACCGGTTTTCACGATCATTCGTTGCAGGGGCTCCAGCGTCACGGGTCCCTCGAGATTGGCGCGCAGGTCCATGCCCGCTGAGGCAGTTGTCTCATAACTCGGTGTGGCATGCTTCGATTTGTTGATGATTTTTACATTTACACTTTCCATATTTGACGTATTTCATTTTTTTGACTCCAATAGGCGTATCCGATAAAGAGAATCGTAAGGACTACCGATACCAGGTAATTCCCCCTGAAAAAAACAAATGACAAATAGGACAGTGCCGTGGCGATCACCAGAAGGAGACCTGATTTTTTCAGGGTATAGGGTATCGGGTAGTATTTTCTACTGTAAAAGTAGCTCAGAAGGACCATGGTGAGGTAGGCCGCCAGGGTCGCCCAGGCCGAGGCCATGATTCCCAGAACAGGGATCAGCGTCAGGTTGAGAACCAGGGTGATGGCCACTCCTGCGATGGAAAAATACATGCCGTAGCGCGTTTTATCGGTGAGTTTGAACCAGATGGACAAATTGTAATACACGCCGAGGAAGAGGTTGGCCAGGAGGATGACCGGCACAATCATCAGGGCGGCAAAATATTCCTCTTTGCCGAGCAGCAACCCCGCGAACAGATCGATGAAGCCCACGACGATGAGCATGAAAAGCGCCCCAAAAATGAGGAACCAGGTCATGATTCGGGCGTAAGTCTCTTTGGCATTTTTTTTGTCGGCCTGGTTGAAAAAGAAGGGTTCTGCCCCAAGTCTGAAAGCCAGGATGTAAAGAATCATAAAAACACCGAGCTTATAACAGGCGGCGTAGATTCCCATTTCCTCTTTTCCGAAATAGTGCTCCAGAAGCAGCTTGTCCAGATTTTCATTGGTGACATAAGCGATGCTGCTGATCATGATGGGCAAGCCATAGACGAGCATCCTGCCAAGGAGTCTGCCGTCGAAGGTCATTTTGAACTTTAAAAGTGTAGGCAGGAGCAGGAGAAAGGTTACCGTGCTGGCCAGCAAATTTGCCACGAAGATGTAGAGTACAAGCGGGTGCTCTGAAAATCCCCGGGCAATGAATTCGGGCACATAGCCTCCCTGATCCAGGGTCTGGGGCACGTACCAGAGAAAATACAAGTTGAAAAAGGCGTAGATCAGGATGTTCAGAACCTTGAACAGCATGAAACGTATGGGACGGTTGGTGACCCTAAGATAGGCATAGGGAAGAACGACCAGCGTGTCCAGGGTGGTCACCGCGATGAGTATCTTCAGGTAGAGCGGATTGGAGAATCCGAAGTAGGAGGTAAGTTGATCCGAAAAGGAGTACATGACAGCAAAAAACAAGAGAGTCGTGGTGACCAGGCTGATAAAACTCGTCGAAACCACTCTTCCCTTCTCTTTTTCCCTGGTGAAAAACCGGAAGAAAGCGGTTTCCATTCCATAGGTCAGCAGGGCATTGAAGTAGGCTGCATATACGAAATAGATCGTGTTCTCAGCATATTTTTCAGAAGCCAGGGTGTTGGTGTGCAACTTGACAAGGACAATATTGACGGCCCGCGGCAGCACGGCGGCTATTCCGTAAATGATGGTGTCTTTAAAAAATCGGTTGATGGCGTTCAAGGTGCGCTCATTGAGAATCCTTCCGAACAAAAATATGATTTATGAGCAACAATGGAAGTTTCGGATCGATTTTCTTTGAACAAAAAAAGCCCCGGTATGTACCGGGGCCTTTCAAATCAAGATTATTGATCTTGTATCAGTCGTGCTTATGCCTCAATAGGGACTATTGAAACGTAAGATTTGTTGTCTTTTTTCTTTGAGAATTTAACGATCCCGTCTACCTGGGCGTGCAACGTGTGGTCTTTGCCCATGTAAACATTTTCCCCGGGATAGTGCTTTGTTCCTCGTTGACGAACAAGAATGTTGCCAGCAATGGCACCTTGTCCTCCGAAGATCTTCACTCCGAGTCGTTTCGATTCTGATTCTCTACCGTTCTTAGAACTACCTACACCTTTCTTATGAGCCATGATCTACTTTTTTAAAGGTTAATTATTTCTTAGGGGTTTCCTTTTTTGCCTCAGTCGCTTTCTTAGCTGCCGGCTTCTTGGCCGCTGGCTTCTTGGCAGCAGCTTTTGGGGCTGCTTTTTTAGCCGCAGCCTCCTTCTTGGCTGGCTGCTTTTTTCGCCGGTGCTTCTTTCTTGGCTGTGGTCTCCTTTTTAGCTTCTGCTTTCTTTGCAGGAGCTTTCTTGGTTGAGATTCCGTCAATCTGGATCTCTGTCAGGAACTGACGGTGACCATTTTTCACCTTGTACCCTTTTCTTCTTTTTTTCTTGAATACGATAACCTTGTCACCTTTGAGGTGTCCAAGGATCTTTGCAGATACTTCTGCATTTTCTATAACCGGGGCGCCAATGGTCACTTTGCCGTCATCCAGAAGAAGAACCTTGTCAAAAGTAACTTTTGACCCTTCCTTGCCTTCCAAACGATGAACAAAAACCTTTTGGTCTTTCGCAACTTTGAATTGCTGCCCTGCTATCTCTACAATTGCATACATGACACTAATGTTTTTGCTGTTACTTAGTTATGCCTTTCTGATTAGGCGGGTGCAAATATACATCTTTTTCTTTGATATGGAAAACTTTTTACGCTTTGCCCTTGTTGGTCAGGTACACCCCCAAAAGCACCAGTCCTCCGGCGAGGAACTGATCAAAATAAATCCGCTCTCCATCGATCACGCCCCAGAAAATCGCCACGATCGGGATCAGGTAGGTCACCGAGCTTGAAAAAATCGGAGAAGAGATCTTTACGAGTTTGTTGAAAAGCGTTTTGGCCATGGCCGTTCCGAATACGGCCAGCAGAACAAGGTAAAAGAGAGAGGTTTGAGCCTCGATGATAAAATCGATCCGGAAGAAGTCCGTAAATGACAGGACGATAATCGCGGGAATCATCAAAAGAACGAAGTTTCCGGTGGTGATGGTAAGGGCACTCAGCTCCTCCAGGTGTTTTTTGAGTATGTTGATGTTAAAAGCATATCCAACAGAGGCCACAACGATGAGCAGGGCAAAGGTGTAATTCTGATCGGGATTGAGCTGTGCACCTTTCAAAATCAGCATCAGGGCGCCCGAAAGGCCGATCAAGACCCCGAATATCTGTTTTCTTAAAAAAGAAAAACCGAAGAAAGCAGCACCAACCCAAAGCGTGTTGAGCGGCGTAAGTGAATTCAGGATTGAAACGATGGAGCTGTCGATGTTCATCACGGCGAAGGCAAAGAGAAAAACCGGTATGAAGGTCCCGACGAGGGCGGTGACAAAGATGTAGAACCACTGTTTTCTGGATACTTTGGATAGACCCCTGTAACCCAAAGGAATAAGGGTCATGCCGGTGAAGATCATCCGCAAGGCGCCGACCTGCACAGGACTCAAATGGATCAGGGCCTTTTTCATCAGGATAAAGGAGCTTCCCCAGATCAGGGCAAGTACGATCAAAATCATCCATCTTATGTGCTCACTCTTCATGTACTTTCTTTGTCAGGGCCTTTATTTTTTATAATTTTGTGTCCAATCCGAATCATTTTTCAAACTCAGTGAAATGCCCGTGAAAATACTCAATAAATTCCTGACCGTACTTGTAATCACCATCATTTTTGTTTCCTGCGACACCCGGGACAAGGCTGCCAATGCAGAAAATGAGAAAGAAGCCGAAACTCAAATCAAAGAGGCTGATGTCAAAACTGTTCACCTTGAAATCAAGGGGATGACCTGCGAGATTGGATGCGCCAAACTCATTCAGTCAAAACTTTACAAGACGGATGGGGTGACTTTTGCCGAGGTCCATTTTGCAGATAGTTCGGGTGTGGTTACCTATGATGCCAACCGCCTTAGTGAAAGGGATCTGGTACAGGCAGTGGAAAAGGCGGGAGGAGGCGATTTGTATACGGTGAGTTCCATCGATCCGGTAGTAAACGAAGCTGACATTGAGTAGTCACCGGAGGCCACAGACTAAATTCTCTTGCTAAATGCTTTTTAGTGTTGCAATTATACCCGAAAAGGGTTTACTTTGTTGTTTAACTTAACCATTAACAAGAAATACCATGAATTTTATGAAAAGATTTTTAACGCTAATGCTTGTTGGAGCCTTGATCTTCGCTTGCAAATCTGAGAAAAAAGATGCTTCGGAAGCAGCTGAGGATGCAGTCGAAGCCGTGTCGGACGCCGCAGATGATGCTGCGGATGCCATAGAAGAAGGCGCCGAGGCTGCCGGTGATGCGATTGAAGAAGCTGCGGAGGATGTGGGAGATGCCGCTGAAGAGGCTGGAGAGGCTGTTGGAGAAGCCGTTGAGGAAGCCACATCTGAGGAGAAGAAACTGGTTGTTCATTACCCGAGAGACTCAAAACTTGCGAATGAGACGGAAAAGGCAATCAAAAGACTGTACGAATCCAACCCAACGATACAGAAGCATTTTTATGACGCTCATGGTTTCGCCGTTTATCCTGTGATTACCAAAGGCGGACTGGGCATTGGCGGTGCAGGAGGAAAAGGATTGGTTTTCGAAAACTACAAGGTGATCGGAGGAGCCAGTTTGGCTCAGGCGACACTGGGCCTTCAGGCTGGTGGTCAGCAATACATGGAAGTGATCTTCTTTGAAGACAAAGCAGCCCTTGACCGATTCAAGGAAGGTAAGATCAAGTTCTCAGGACAGGCCTCTGCCGTAGCATTGAAAGACGGAGCCTCTGTTGATGTGGACTACCAGGATGGAGTTGCTGTTTTCACAAAAGCGAAGGGCGGACTGATGGCAGAAGCCTCACTTGGTGGACAAAAATTCAAATACAAAGACGGGGTGAATTAATATTGACCCATTTATTAACTAAATCTTAAAAATATGAAAATCATTAAGTTATTATTTGTTTTGGTCGTGGTCAGCGCATTGACCTTTTCATGCAAATCGGAAAAGAAAGATGCTTCAGAGGCGATGGACGATGCTGTGGAGGCAGTTGAAGATGCCGGCCAAGAGGCGGGCGATGCCATTGAGGAAGGAGCCGAAGCTGTAGGAGATGCTGCTGAATCAGCTGGTCAAACTGTATCTGATGCCGTTAAAGAGGGCGCAGATGCTGTAGCAGAAGGAGCAGAGTCTGTTGCAAAAGGTGTTGAAGGTGCTGTCAAAGGTGTTGAAGAGATGGCCGTTGCTGAAGGTGTAATGACCGAGAATCTGGCTGACACGCCTGTGATCTACCCCGGTTGCAGTGGCGGAACGAATGATGAGATCCGTGCGTGCTCAAAGGAAAAGTTCATTGCCTTCCTGAAAAGCGAATTCAACAAAGACCTGGGCAGAGAAGCCGGGTTGGATCCGGGAGATCATGAGATCACTACGGTGGTTCACGTCGATGAGGTGGGAAAAGTTTCAGCGTTGAGAGTGAAAACTAGCAATTACAAGCTGGAAGGTGAGATGAAGCGATTGATCGCTGCTCTTCCGCAAATGACTCCAGCCACAAAAGCCGGTGAGGCTGTTCCCGTGACCTTTATTTTGCCAGTTGATTTCAAAATTGAGTAATCTCAATTTTGAGGCAAAGCAGGACGAAGTGAATTGAAACTAAAACTTTGAAACCTGGCACCTTGATCGGTGCCAGGTTTTTTTGTATTCGGGCATGTTTTTTAACGGACTTCAGAAAATCTTCATATTTCATTGCGTTCTTGCACCCATCAATTATAAAATAACTCTAAACTAACAACTATGAAATTGATCAAAAGTTTACTGATGATGGCTATCGTGGCAATGGTAGCGATATCTTGTGGTGAAACGAAAAAAGAAGCAACGGAAGTTGCCGAAGATGCAGTTGAAGCTGTAGAAGATGCAGGTGAAGCTACCGCAGAAGCTGTGGAAGATGCTGTTGACGCAACTACAGATGCAGCAGAAGACGCTGCTGACGCAGTTGAAGAGGCAGTGGACTCTCTTGGTGCAAAGGCTGAAAAAGCTGTGGACTCAGCAAAAGCCATGGCCGATGCAGCTACATCAAATTAAGGCTTAACCGCTTGTGAACATACGAATAAAGGAGCTACCCAACGGGTAGCTTTTTTTTGCTCCAAATCGAAATCTTCTTTCTAAGGGAGTAATAGAGAAAGAGCAGCGATATGACATACAGAAGTCCGAACAGCTGGTGAAGGGTTCCGTAAAACAGCGGAATGCCTGTCTTTACTCTCAGAAGTGTCATGATACCCAGAAAAACCTGGAAGATCACCAGCACATAGGAAACCGTCAACCATTTGATGGCACTCGTATGGACATGATTCCGTTTTTTGTGGTAAAAATAGAAGGTCAGCAACAGAATGATGTAGGCCAGCCCGCGGTGAACGAATTGCACCAGGGCCGGTGCGAAGCTGAAACTGTCGTAATTTGTCATATTCTCCCAGGTCCAGTTGCTCGAATCCAGCAACACCTTGGGAATGAAGGCTCCATTCATGGAGGGCCAGGTCGGGTAGGCGAGTCCGGCCCGCATTCCTGCCATCAGCCCCGCGAAGATCAATTGCACGCCTGTAAAGACCAGCAGGATGAGCACAAATCTGGTATGCCCTTTCAGGGGTTTGTTCTCCATGAGGAACACATCCGCAATAGCTTTGACCATCGCCCCAATGGTCACAATGGCCAGCATAAAGTGCAGGGTGAGCTTGTACGCATTTACCCAGGGGCGATCCACCAGTCCGCTGAGCACCATGATCCAGCCTGCAGAAGCTGTGATTCCTGCCAGGACAACGACCAGCAAAAGTCGTTTGATAAGGAACCAGTCAATTTGCTTTCGGATCAAAAAGATCACAAAGGGGATGAGAAAGATCAATCCCAACGCACGCACCCATAGCCGATGAAGGTATTCCCAGAAGTAGATGAACTTGAAATCCTTCATGGTGAAGTCTGAGTTGATCTTCTGGTATTGAGGCGTCTCTTTGTACAGATCGAACAGTTCGATCCATTGCGCCTTGTTCATGGGAGGGATGACCCCCGTGATGATGTCCCAGCTCGTTATGGACAGACCCGAACCGGTAAGTCGCGTAATTCCTCCGATGATCACTTGACCTATAAGGAGAATGAGTCCCAGGATCAGCCAGCTTCTAATCGTTTTGTTATACAGATACTTCTTTTTCATTGATTCCCTTTTTTTTAGCCTATCTCCATTCCATGGTCTCTATGAGCCGAATGATGTCCTTTTCGATATGGCGAACAGCCGGCCGGATCGAATCGTAATTGGGCTGTACGTCAAAATAAACTGCACCCGTGATAAAATGATTGACACTATCGGTCAGGTGGAATTGCAGGGGGGAAGCTGCATTGCCCGTTACTTCAAAAACCGAACCGTAAACTTTATTCTTTTCACTGACAAAAGGCCTGGAACTGATCCCGTCGGCTTTGATGGTATGGTTGAATGTGAGTTTTTCGGCCTCGCGCAGCAGCTCGGGGAGGTTCCCATCGACGGGTCGGTAGGTCATGTTCACAGAGGCTTTGAGCTCGTGGTATTCCAGGTTGACCCAGCATTTCTCATTGATTACCGCTTCACAGTCATTTGATTTCTCAAAGTGAAATGGACAATCCGACTTGAGAACAGCGTATTGCGCACCCGGATATTCCAAACGGAGCTGGGCCTTGGGCTTGGGCACAGGTTGCTCCTCACAGGAAATCACGAGGATCGCGAGGCCGATTGCAGCAACAAATATCCGTTTTGTCAAATTTCTCATGCTCTGGTCTTTTTTGGCAGGGTTATCTTCACCTGCTTGATTCTTTTTTTGTCGACGGCCTCAATCAGGAATCGGTAGCCATTGTATCTCACCGTCTCTCCTTTCCTCGGGAATTTCCCCGTAATTTCAAGGATCAGGCCCGCGAGGGTCTCAGCCTCCATTTCTTCCAGGTTCAAAACCTCCTCATCGAGCTGCAATACCTTGAGCAGATCCTTGAGCGTGGTTTTGCCCTCAAACACATAGTTCAGATCGTCCAGCTTCGAGTAGGAAAGATCCTCCTGATCGAACTCATCTGAAATTTCACCGACGATCTCCTCAATGATGTCTTCCAGGGTGATCAGGCCCGAAGTTCCTCCATACTCATCCACCACAATGGCGAGGTGATTCTTCATTTCCTGGAACTCCTTGAGCAAATCATCCAATTTCTTGTTCTCGGGAACGAAAAATGCCTCCCTTATGATCTTCTTCCACTGAAAGCTCTTCTTGTTCAAATGGGGAAGGAGGTCCTTGGTGTAAAGGATGCCAATGATCTTGTCGATGCTCTCCTCGTAAACCGGAATTCTCGAATGACCCTTTTTCACAATTTTGTCGGTGATTTCCGCGAAGGGCTCGTCGGAGGACAAGGCAAAGATATCCATTCTGGGGCACATGATTTGGGAGGTTTCGGTGTTCCCGAAGTTGACAATTCCCTGCAGAATTCTTTTCTCCTCTTTGGTTGTTGCTCCCGAGGAAGTGAGCTCCAGCGCTTGAGACAGAACTTCCACGGAAAGATCAGAGGGCTTTTTGCCGAGCTTCTTCTCCACCAGCCCCGTCAGCTGCATCAGGGGAGTGCTCAAAAAGGTCAGGAAACGCGTCAGGAACGACATGGGACGGGCCATGAAGGACGCAAACTCATAGGAATTTCTGTTGGCATAGACCTTGGGCAGTACTTCACCGAAGAGCAAAATTAGAAAGGTAACCAATAAGATTTCAATGAGGAATTTTACGATTTTCGACTCGATTCCTCCAAAAAGGAAGTCCCCGACATAGGCAAAAATGAGTATGAACAGGATATTGATGAAATTGTTCGAAATGAGAATGGTCGCCAGGAGTTTCTTGGGTCTGCTCATTAACTCTGCAACGAGCGGAGCTTTCGGGTCGTCCGGTTTATCCAGATCAGATCGCGTAAGTGAAAAGAAAGCCACCTCTGTCCCGGAAATGATTCCGGAGGCAATAAGCAGGCCCAGCAGGGAGGCGAGTCCCGCAATCAGGCTCCAATTTTGTTGAATCGCTACTAAGAAACTTTCGGGTTCAGGATCCAATGATCAAAGTTTTGATTTGCAAAAATACAAAGAATCTAGAATGGTAGGTCATCCGTTTCATCTTCCTTGACCATCTGGTCTGCCGATTTGTGGGCAGCCGGGGCCGGGGAGTCAAATCCGCCGGGATTATTCAGCTCTTTCTTGGTGTTGAGAAAGGTCATTTCCTGGGCCTGGATTTCTGTGGAGTATCGCTTGACGCCTTCCTGTTCCCACTGCCGGGTTTTGATTCTGCCCTCGACATACACGCGGTCACCCTTGCTCAAAAATTTCTCGCAGAGCTCGGCCAGCTTGTTTCTAACCACGACATTGTGCCATTCGGTCGTCGTGATCCGCTCACCTGTCTGTTTGTTGGTATAGGTCTCGTTGGTCGCCACCGGGAACCTCCCGATGCAATTGCCGCCTTCGAAATAATGCATCTTTACCTCATCGCCCAAATGTCCGATGAGCATGACCTTGTTCAGTGAATTCGCCATAAATCATATGATTGAGACTCAAAGATACTACAAATAGAAAATCCGATGTCAGGAGCCTCCTTTGTATTTATCAACAAAGTTCTGCAGGGGCACGGGCAAGGCATGATTCACCAATTCTTTCCAGGCCGTGGTTTTGGGAGGTTTTTCGTCGGTGTGGATCAGCCAGAAATCCATGTGAAGCTCCTGGTGAGACAGTTTGTGGACAACGGTCTGTGCATTGAACTTTTTGAGTCCGTAGCCCTCCCCGAGGTTAAACTCACTCACCACCTTGTTTTCTATGCTTTCTGCATCGGCAATGGATTCGGAGGATTCGAGCAAAGGAAATTCGTACAGGTGTTTCCAAATGTCCCGCCCCGTTCGTTTTTGAATCCGGGTCAGGCCCTCTGACGAATCCAGCACGAGATAGTTGAAGTAACGCTTTCGAACTTTGGTCTTTCCTTTCTTGACGGGAAACAGTCGGGTTTCTTTGGCCAGGTGCGCATAGCATTTTCCCTGAAGCGGGCATGTCTCGCACGAGGGGCTCTTTGGGGTGCAGACAAGGGCACCGAGTTCCATGACGGCCTGGTTGTGGTTGCCTGGCTGCTCGGGGTCGAGCAGCTCCTGGGCCAGCGCCTTGAATTCTTTGATTCCCTTGGAAGAATCTATTGGCGTGCTGATTCCGAAGTATCGGGAGAGCACTCGATACACATTTCCATCGACTGTCGCATGAGGGAGATCAAAGGCAATCGATGCGATCGCTGAAGCCGTATAGTCACCGACTCCTTTTAGTTGCAACAGCCCTTTGTAATTGCCCGGGAACTTGCCACCCAGCTCCCCCGTGATGTTTTTGGCGGTTGCATGCAGGTTTCTCGCTCTCGAGTAGTAGCCCAGCCCCTGCCAAAGCTTTAAAACCTGTTCCTCGGAGGCTGCAGCCAATTCCAACACCGTGTCAAATTCGGCGGTGAATTTTTCATAATATTCCGTGCCCTGAGCGATTCGGGTCTGTTGAAGAATGATTTCTGAGAGCCAAATTTTATAGGGGTCCCTCGACTTTCTCCACGGCAGATCCCTTCGATTCTTTAAATACCACAAAATTAATGGCTTAGAAAAGTTGTCTTTTTCTCTCATTTTGCAAACGTAGTATTTTTTTATCTAATTAAATTTTAAACATTTAGCTTTCCGAAATTGATTTAATGTCTTATATTTGCCGACTCAAATATCGAATTAAATAACATCTAAATAATTAAAAATGACAAAAGCAGAAATTGTAGCTAATATTTCAGAAAAATCTGGTATCGAAAAAGCTGATGTTTTAAGAGTGGTTGAAGATTTTATGGTGGAGGTTAAAGATTCTCTGAATTCTGGAAACAATGTTTATTTGAGAGGATTTGGAAGCTTTATCGTTAAGGAAAGAGCAGAGAAGACTGGAAGAAATATTTCAAAGAACACAACGATCAAGATCCCGGCTCACAATATCCCTGCATTCAAACCAGCGAAGGTATTCGTTGAAAGCGTGAAAAGCGGAGTTCCGGTAAAATAAAAATTCAATAATCCAGTTATTATGCCAAGCGGTAAAAAAAGAAAACGAAGCAAAATTTCGACCCACAAGCGGAAGAAAAGAAGCAGACAAAACCGACATAAGAAGAAAAAATAGCAAATAGGTGAGCAATCACCTATTTGTTTTATCTTCTCGTCCTTACGTTCATTGACATAAAATTTGCGAAAGCAAATACGGCGGTTATCAAAAAGAGATAGCCAAAATATTTATTAATCTATCCTTACCGGAGTTTTTATTCTGGTAGGATGCAAAAAATATAACAGAGTGAAAACTGAATTAATAATTAGATCGAATTCCTCTGATATAGATTTTGCCTTATTAAAAGATGGGAAACTTGTTGAGTTACACAAAGAGACTTTAGACAACAACTTTTCAGTTGGTGACATATTTTTAGCAAAAGTCAAGAAAACATTATCCGGACTCAATGCTTCATTTGTAAATGTAGGAAGTGAGAAAGATGCCTTTCTGCATTATCATGATTTGGGCCCGCAATTATCATCTTTACAAAACTTCACTCATCAAGTTACATCAGGTAAAAGAAGGGATTACACGCTGAAGAATTTCAAGTTCGACAAGGATATCAACAAGCATGGTAAAATTGACGACGTGATCAAAGGAGGTCAGAATCTGTTGGTTCAGGTTGTAAAAGAACCGATTTCGACCAAAGGTCCCCGAATAAGTTCGGAGCTTTCTATCGCAGGTAGATACCTCGTGTTGGTTCCATTCTCTGACCGGGTTTCTGTATCTCAAAAGATCAGCAACAACAAGGAGAAGGAGCGGTTGAAGCGACTGGCCCAGAGCATCAAGCCCAAAGGGTTTGGGGTTATTCTGAGAACAGTTGCACAAGACATCAAGGTGGCCGAATTGGATCGTGACCTGCAGAATTCTTTACAACGATGGATCAACATGTGCAAGCAATTGCCACGTGCCAAAGCTCCACAAAAGGTGCTTTCGGAGCTCAATAGGGCCTCGTCCATTTTGAGAGACATTTTCGATGAGTCCTTTACCAGTATTGTTACCGATGACGCGACTTTGCACCAGGAAATCCTGGACTACTTGGAGCGCATCGCGCCTGAGAAGAAGTCGATGGCGAAGCACTACAAATCGAGAGTTCCAATTTTTGACTTTTACGGGATTGAGCGGCAAATTAAAGCCGCATTCGGACGTACCGTTTCGATGAGAAAAGGAGCGTACCTGGTGATCGAGCATACCGAAGCCATGCACGTCATTGACGTGAATAGCGGAAACCGATCCAACAGGGCGAATTCCCAGGCTGACACGGCACTGGAAGTGAATATGATTGCAGCTACTGAGATTGCGCGACAATTGCAGCTCAGGGACATGGGTGGAATCATCGTTGTCGATTTTATAGACATGCACGCCGCGGCACACAGAAAGAAGCTCTATGAGCATTTGAAAGATGCGATGAAATCCTCTCGTACCAAGCACAAGATTTTACCTCCCAGCAAGTTCGGACTCATTCAGATTACAAGACAGCGTGTGCGGCCCGAACGAAACATCAAAACACAAGAAGATAATCCAAACAAGAACGGGGAAGTTGAAGCCCCGATAATCCTGATCGAACAGATCGAAGCGAGATTAAAAAAAGTAATGGAAGACAACCCATCGGGTATCGCACTGCACGTGCATTCGTTTGTAGCTTCCTACCTGACTTGCGGTCTGAAATCGATTCAGATGAAGTGGTTCTTCAAATACAGAAAATGGATCACAGTCATCTCAAGAGATGCGTATCCGTACCTGAAATTTGAGTTCTTCGACAAGAATGATGAGATAATAAGGTAAGTATATATCACAAAGCCCACCCGAAACGGTGGGCTTTTTTTATGCTCATAAGTGAAGGATGCTGGTCATCAGAACCCCCCTGTTCTTCGTGGCTACCTGCAGGAAGTAGACTGCATTGTGGGCGATGTCGAGCCCGGTGATCCTGGCGGCTTTATCCCGGGGCTTGGCAGATACAACGGTTCTGCCGAGCATATCATAGAGTCTCATTTCGAGGATTTCGCTGTTGGCCCGGGTCCTGACCTCAAGCACTTCGTTTTGCAGAGACCAGATGATTTTGTCAGGTCGGTCCGGGTCGGGAGTTTCCTCTTCTTCTCCCAAAGACAGATCCGAATCCTCCCGATCATAGAATTGCACGACAAATCTTTCTTCATAGGTTCCCGGGCCCGAGGCGGAGAAGTCATAGGCGCCTTCCTTTAGGTTGTGCAGAACATCTTTTTCGCGGTCATGGAGGTAGATGCCGTGGGTCTGCATGGAAGGGGTCAGATGATCGATTTCGATTCGCAACGAATCGATTCGATCTGACTTGACTACAACACTGAGTGGAATTTTCTCCTCTCCTGTCAAAGGAGGCTCGCCTCGAATCGCCAGATTTCTTGAACCCAACTTGGAATACAGCTCAACATGGGTATTGGCTGAGAGTCGTTTGCCATCAAAATACGTATCAAAACCAGGAGTGGCTCCCTCTTTGAAGCCAATGAGGACCTGGCTGAACGCTCCTTCTTTGCTGGAAAGATTGAGCCAGATTTTCTTTTCGTCTTGAGCTTCTTTGGTTCTCGAGGGCTTGTAAAAATTCTCAGGTAGTCCCACCCTTCGCATTTCGTTGGTGAATCGTAAAGTTCCACGAGTCAGGGCTTCGGTGAAAAAGCCTTGTCCGCAGGCTATGCTCCCATTCGGGGCAGGACCGCCTGAGCCGGCTTGAACGCCGCCCATGCCTACGGTATAGATCGCATAGTCTGATCCTGAATATTCATTCTGCCCGGTGTTTTCATCAAATTGCAAAGGGGTGTTATGCGTCCAGAAATACAGGGTCCCACTGAGCAGGCCGGCATTGAACGGGTCAGTGATAAGGGCCTCAGCATCCAGGGTGCAGGCATAAGGATTGCCGATCAGGTTCCAGTCGTCGTCTGAGTTTTGAGTAGTCCGCAGATTGACAGGAATCTCGATGTGTCCGTTATTGGGCTTGCCTTTGAACACGACCCGTTGGCGGTTATCAGTGGGAAGCGTCTCTGGAGCAAGAATCGCATAGCCTTTTCCCGGGATCATCTTCCCGGCTTCTGGGACCCAGGCCTCCCCGTTGTCGTCCTTGCCGTCCCCATCCTCATCGGAAAAGAGCGGTGCTGAAAAAGAATAGATATGTCTGGGATCTGATCCTTGAAAGCTACCTGCCAAATCAGAAGATTGAACCGGGCTGGACCAATAGGTGTAGTCTAAGGGAGAAAGGGTCGAGCTCGTTTTATGAATCCGTATCTCACCCTCGCCGAGAACCTGACCTGAATTTTCAAGCATCAGCAGTTCACCCTCGTTCATGATGTCAAGTGAACCTTCCACTTCCAGGTCGCTTCGTACTGTTATATGATACCCGGATTCAACAACCAGGCCGACACCCGTTGGAATCTCAAGCCTGCAAGCGCGCAGGTTCCCATGGGAGGAGGTAATGAAATAGTCCTCCAGAACAACCCTCCGATAAAGGCTTGGAGCCCCATTGGTCCAGCTGTTTTGTCGAAATCGTGTTTCCCCGCGATAGTACTCACCCAGGCGTTGAGGATAACCCGGTTCTGCATTGTCAATTTCATGGGGCCCAAAAGGGTGCCAGTGCTCGGGATGAAAACCGGAATGTGGATTTTCCTGCTCGCAACCGAATTTGCGGACATAGGCGATGTCCTGCCCCCAGGGTCCGTTTCGTCCAATGACGTCCAGGCGATTTTCCCAACAGGTCTCATCATCGGATGACGAGATCACAAGCACATCATCTCCGTTGAATCCGCATACGCTGGTGCTGATCTCCGATCCATCGAGGGCATATGCCGGCTTCGAGACGTTGAGCGAGGCTCTGAACTTGACAGCTTTTCCAGGCGCCATGTAAGGGATGGCCCTTTTTACGCTGGGCCGCTTTCCAATGGGCCCGTCCAGGAGGTCCTGCCGATAAAGCGCCAGGAAAAAGGTGTCAGCCGGAGTCGGGTCAGCGCTGATATTGGTTACTTCCACCCACCGATTATTGCCCTCTCCTTCATAATACGTGCTGATCATCAGGGGGCTGGAAGTGTACGAAGTTCCTTCCCCCTGGAGCAAAAATTCGTGATTCGGTTCGGAGGGGTCGTTGTTGTCGATGCGCAGATAGGCGTTGCGAATTCCCGAACCTGTTGGCGAAAAGCTCACACTTAGGGTCAGGCTCTCCCCGGGATTGAGTGAGGTTGAGTTGAACGGTCCAAGATTGAAATCGGATGCGTGCTCACCGATGAGTTCGATACGAGCCAATTCCAGGGGTGAAGTACCCAGGTTGACAATTGTGAATTCATTTTCGATTCGAGCTGAGGATCCCACGTCCAAATAACCGAAATAGGTGTTGTCGGAAAACCCTGTGCTCCTTTTGCCATCCGTAATTTCCAGTCCGTTGCCTAAAACCGCAATCTCAGGCATCGGTCCCGAGCAGGAAGACTGGTGTCGACCAAGATCGGCAGCTTGTTCGAGAGCATACAGATCCCACTGTTCCGGATTGTATTGATTTGCCGGATTTTGAATATGACTTTTTCGTCGTAGAACCCGGTCTTTTCCAAATTCCAAAGAGTCGCCGATGACGCCGATCAGATCCACAAGAAAGCCCTCTTTTCGAAGTCCGATTTTGTCGTCCCCGTTGAAATCCATGGTGGCGCTTCCGGTGCTGAGATCGGAATCCACTCCCAGGTTCTCGTTTTGATCTTCGACAAGAAAAGTCTGATACGGCCCGAGCTCACCTTCCAGCGCGAGAGGAGAGGAAGGCTCCAGGTTGCTTCCGGTATATTTTACCAGCTCATAGCCATTGAGGGAAACCGTCTCCGATGAAGGATTGTAGATTTCGATGTAGTTGTTGCGGTGCGAGCTGCTGGAAGTTCCCTCCACATATTCTGAGATGAACAGCTCCGAGCAAGGAACCAGGGGTATTCCCTCGAGTCGGATATCGTCGATGCCGGCCTGGTCGCTGCCGTTTTGCTTGACGTAGATTCTCAACCCAAACTCGGATACCCCATCCGGAACCTCGATTTCAGCTTCGATCCATCCGTTGGTGGTCAGGTCGCTGATCCCGTCAATAAACACGATTCGCTCTTGCGCTACCCCGTCGAAAAAGGGCTCGAGCTCGATGTCGTCCCCGGAGTCGAAGCCAATGACTTGTATGTGCATCCGGCAAGTGACCGAACGAAACCCCGAAATATCAACTCCGGCCAGCTCGATCCATTCAAAACCATTCGATCCGCAGTCACCATTCAGATCCTGGATGCCCCAGAATGAACTCCCCTCGTAGGGCGTGATCTCGCCAAGTGCCTCCACTACATTCCAAATGTCATCCCCCGAAAGTACAAGGGAGGAACAGAATAAGATAGAGGGGCCCATGATGAACCGGAAACTTCATATCCGTGTTGGGCAATCAGGTCCTTTTGGGACCAGGATAAGCAGTAGTAAAGGGAAACAATAGAAAATAGAAGGACCTTCCGCATAATACAGGTTTTGAGTTTGGATAACAGGATACAGGAGAGTACTTTTGGACGGTACAGATTTGTCAATTGAAGCCGAAAAAGTCAACATACTCCCTGGAAGAATTAAAAGGCAAAATGGAAGCCTATTGCGCCTACCAGGATCGCTGCCACAAGGAGGTTGAGGAGAAGCTTCGAGCTTACGATCTGATTCCTGAGGCACGCGAGATGCTGCTGCTCCATTTGCTCGAAGAAGGATTTCTCAACGAAGAACGGTTTGCCCGGAGCTTTGCCCGCGGGAAATTCAGGATCAAGAAGTGGGGGCGAAAGCGCATCGAGCGAGAGCTCTTGTCACGTGACATTTCCTCCTACAACATTAAGCAGGGACTCTCCGAGATCGACCCAAAGGATTACGACGACACCTTGTATGACCTGGCGGAGAAGAAGTTTGATCAGACTCCTGAGAAACATCCGTTGAAAAAGCGAAAGAAGGTGGCCGATTATCTTTTGAGACGCGGATTTGAAAGCCAAAAGGTCTATGCCATACTTCTCGAACTGGAGAAACAGAATAAATCCGGATAACTTGTAAACTCAGGCCTGAATATGGAATGTCAATACGGTTTTTTTCATATCTTTGGGCCTCGAAAAATTTGAGTTATGAGTCTTCAGAAAGAGGTGATGGAAAAGATGAAAGAGGCGATGAAATCGAAAGATACGACAGCCCTTGAGGCACTGCGTGCTTTGAAATCCGCCTTTCTCCTGGCCAACACCAGCGGAAGCGGCGTGGAGCTGTCGGAATCCGATGAGATCAAGATCGTTCAGAAGCTGGTCAAACAGCGCAAAGACAGTGCTGCCATTTTCAATGAGCAGGGAAGAGAAGACCTGGCAGAGCCTGAATTGGCCCAGTCAGCCGTTCTGGAAAAGTTCCTGCCGGCTCAAATGAGTGAAGAAGAGATAACAGCCGTGATTGAAAAGATCATTGCTGACACTGGCGCAAGCAGCATGAAAGACATGGGCAAAGTCATGGGAATCGCTTCCAAACAACTCGCCGGAAAGGCAGATGGGAAGACGATCTCAGGCATCGTAAAAAGCTCGCTCAGTTAAAATAGTTTTTTCCCTTTCGAGGGAAATGGCCCCGTACCTGCCAGCCGGCAGGCTGGGTTCAACTGGAAAGAATAGATCCACAAAAGGCTTTGCTCCGTTTGAGTTGGTTTATGTTGAGGAGCTGGAAAGCAGGATCGAAGCAAGAGATAGAGAGAAATATTTAAAATCGGGAATTGGAAGAGAATTTCTCGATGACATATTAAAGTAGTCTGGCCCCGTAGTTCAACTGGATAGAATATCAGATTTCGGCTCTGAGGGTTGGGGGTTCGAATCCTCCCGGGGTCACAGATGAATGAAAACATCCGCCGATTGGCGGATGTTTTTTGTTTGAAGAATCCGTGGCAAGCTCGCTTGCCTAAGGATTCGAAAACAAAAAACAAAGCCGTCTGCAAGACGGCTGGATGTTTTCATTCTCGACATGGAGCCTTCGAGGATCATCGCAGATAATCGTTGGGCTCATGACAACATGAAATAATCATCTTGATAATTTATCATAACAGAAATTGTATTAAATTTAAGGTGTGCGAGTATTAGAAATCAAAATATGAAAGCAATTTAGTCTATGCTCTTAACAAAACTACACCGCCCGCCATTAAGCCTTGAGCATGTTTTCAGGTTTCGCCTGATTGATGAATTCAATAGAAATATATATAAGCCCTTTTCATTGGTTTGTGCTCCTGCGGGTTATGGAAAGAGTATGCTTGTTAGTTCATGGATAGAAGAGAATAAGCACCCTGCTGCATGGTTATCATTAAGCAGTGATGAAAACGATTATCGCACGTTCTTGATTTACATGATTACCGCGATTCGAAAGGTGTTTCCTGGAAAATTAGAAAAGACAGAAGCCCTGGTCAAGGCCCCTGAATTACCTGGCAACAAACTAATTGTTCACTCATTTATCAATGAACTCGATGAGATTCAGGAGAATTATATCGTTGTTCTTGATGATTATCATCTGATTCGCAATGATGAGATTCATGATCTTATTGATGAGTTATTGCGCTATCCGCCTGAGAACCTTCATCTATGCATGCTTACAAGACGCGATCCTCCCATACGGATTGAAAACCTTCGGGCCCATAACAGGATGATTGAAATTCGTATGAGTGAACTGACTTTTACTGAAGAAGAGGTCATAGGCTTGTTTTATAAACTGCATGGAATCAAGCTGGAAAGGTCTACAGCTGCGTCATTACAAAAAAAGACAGAAGGATGGATAACTGCTTTGCAATTGATTTCATTGGCATTAAAAAACAAACTGAATATAGAAAATGAACTGACTTCATTTACAGGAGACCTCAACACGCTTAGTGATTTTCTTATCGAAGAGATACTTTCCGATTTGTCTGATGACATGAAGGATTTATTGGTTATAACATCATTGCTCAAGAGGTTTAACCTCGATTTGGTCAAAGCTTGCTTTCAGACCAAGGAACATGACGATGATGACCCGTTAAAAACAGAGACATTATTTAATCAACTCATCAATTCTCATTTTTTCCTTATCCCACTTGATGATAATCAAAAATGGTTTCGTTACCATCATTTGTTCCAGAGAACGCTTTTTAAACATTTACGCTTATGGTTTAATTCTGAAAGAATTAAAAAGGTTCATTATGCAGCGGCGAAGTGGTTTGAAGACGAAGGATTGATTGATGAAGCGATAGACTATATGATAAAGTCGGGAAAGGTTGAAGAAGCGGCAAGAATTGTAAAAAATATTGCACATGCCGAGTTTCTCAAAAATATAAATAATGTGGAAAGATGGCGGAACAAATTGCCCTTGGTTGTGAGAGAAAACTCACCGGAACTTCAGCTTTTGAAGGCATGGTATGCTTTTGGGCAATTTCACCTTGAGAAAATTCCACCCATCCTGGAAAAAGTAAATATGCTTATTCAAGATACCGAACCAGATCCGCAGGTATCCTCTGAATTAAAATTTTTTCAGGGAAATTTCCAATACTGGATGGGTGATACAGAAGCCTCTTTACAAACTTTAGACCAAAGTTTGAACCAATGTGATCATTTACCAGAACATGTACGATGCAATATCAGATTAGTCCGTTATGTAGCTTTTCAAAGAACAGGGAAGTATGCTGAACTTGTCACAGAAATACATAGTCAGATCAAAAGAACCGATAAATATACGAGCTTAGATATCGCCTATTATTGGGGCTCACTTAATTTCGTACATCTCTTATCCGGTCAATTGAGAAGCTCCCTGGATACAGGGGTTCAATTCCAAATGTTTACAGAAAAGATTGGGGCTGATTTTCTTAATAACTGGAGCAGGTATTTGCAGGCCCTGGCGCATCTTCAGTTTTTTGAATTAGATAAGGCTTTTAACCATTTTGCGCTGGCTGGTGAGAAACAATACAACTTAGACACAATGGCTGTTTTCGATTCAAAAGTTTCACTTGCCCTGATTCACCAGCTAAACGGTAAGAGTAAGGAGGCAAATAAACTGATAGCTACCGCAATTCATTATGCCAAAGAAATTGGCGATCCACTAAGTTTGCTGGTAGTGGAATCTGCACAATCCCGAATTGCTCTCTTACAAGGAGATATCCAAACCGCATTCCAATGGGCTGAAAAATTCAAAGAACCACCCAGTTTTGCAGGAATGTTTTTCTGGCAGGAAATCCCCCATATGACGAAAGCAAAAGTTTTCATTGCGAATGGAACTCCCGAATCTTTACAAAAAGCTGAAGGAATTTTAATCACGATGCTTGATATCGCAACATCTTCGAATCTGCATTGCCAAATGGTTGAGATAAACCTCCTACTGTCACTAGCATTACAAAAAATGGAGCAAAAGGAAGCTTCGATGGAAAAACTGAAAGCATCGCTTATTCAGGCTGAGAAATATGGATTTATCAGGCCATTTATCGAAGCCGGTATATTGGCTATAGAGCTCTTAAATTCATTGAAAGATGCCGGTATTGCTGTTGATTTTGTTCAAGAAATTAATAGTTTAGTTACAAAAGCTACTCGCAAACAAGAGACTGTACTTCGTGAAAAAAATGAGGGTTCAAAAAAGGTTATTCTAACGGAAAGGGAACTTGAAACCCTTGAGCTGCTGGCAAGCGGACTGAGAAACAAGGAGATCGCAAATGCTTTGTTTGTATCCGAAGGAACCATCAAAAAACATATTTACAATATGGGACAGAAGTTTGAAACAAGTTCCAGGGTCGATCTTTTGAACCGAACACGTCAATTGGGACTTATTAAATAGATCCAAACTTTACCAACAATACTTTCGTCTCGTTTTTTCTGAAATAAAAGCAACTGTTTTTTCAGAATGAACTATGAGTTGATGACAAAATGCACTATTTCTATAGTCCATGTCTCAATATCTCTACCATTCTTCCACTTTAGTTTATTGTATACACTTTCTGACGCTCTTACCTTTAAATCATCAAATTATGCAATAATTTAAAGCTTACATAAATGACAACATCAGGCGATAATATAGAATCTACATTCTCTTTTTCCAAACCAGCAATTTACCAAATCAGGGTCTTGGGAAAAGTACCGTCCTCCTGGTCCGAAAGACTCTCAGGTATGGATTTGTCTTATAGAAATAAAAAATCAGGTGTAGAAACAACCTTAGTCGGGAAGATGAGTGATCAGGCTCAGTTAGCTGGGTTACTTAACTCATTGTATGAAATACATATGAGTGTCATATCGGTAAAAAAATTGAATAGTAAAAATGTAGACGTACATGATCATTAAAATATAAAACTATGAGTAAAAGTCAATATACACTGCTGGGTAATCGTATAAAAATTAATATAACGGTTAAACCTGCAATATGGCTAACTGCTTTAATTATATTAGGTTTTAGCATAGAATTAAAGGCACAACAGGTTTCTCCTTTTCAGACCGGGCATTATTCTACCGCCTTTTCTAATATTAGGGATATGGGCAGAGGGGCGCCAGGGCTTGCGATAGTCTGGTACAACCAATACATGTATACCAACCAATACGCCGATAAAGACGGAAACCTTTATAGTGATATTCCATTGGATTATTTTTTCCCCGAATTACCTCCCATTAATTTGAATATAGATTTGGGTTCTTATGCCACTGTACCTGCCATTTTTTACGGGGTACCTAAACCCGTACTTGGGGGTGCACAATGGATGATAGGAGTGGTACCTAGTTATATACGGGCAGATGCTTCGATCGTTACTGAACAACGTGGAGGTGTTATAGATCCCGACCTAAACCAAGAAGCATCGGCTACTTTGACAGGATTTGGAGATCTTTATGTAGCACCCTTAGGGCTCACCTGGAGCCTGGATCACTGGGACTTTACTTTTTATTATGGCTTTACAGCACCTACAGGGCGTTATGAAACGGGTGCAGACGATAATATTGGTCTTGGGTTCTGGACGCACCAACCTCAGGCTTATACCTATTACTATCCTAAAGTAGACCAGTCAACTGCCTTGATGATGGGCTTAACCTATGAATACAATACAAAGATTAAAGGAGAAGATTTTAATCCGGGCAATCGCTTTTCTCTGGAATACGGAATAAGTCAATATGTAACAGAGCGATTGGAATTGGGTATCATGGGAGGTCACAATTGGCAGATCAGCGATGACAAAGGAGAAGACGTGATTTGGGACGCTTCTATTCGCGATAAAAAAAGTACCCTGGCCTTTACGGCCGGATATTGGGCCTGGAGTGAGCGTCTGCAGATTGTGGGCAAATATGGTTTTGACTACAATGCCGTTCAGCGCTTTAAGACCAATATGTTTATGTTGAACGTCATTTTTGCCACAAATGCCTTAACAGGAAGTAAATCGAAAAAAACAAAGCAAAATCAATAAAACCCCAAAAAATGAAAACAATTTCAATTTACCTAATTGCCCTGCTTATCGGCTTTACCTATAGTTGTAAGCAAGAGGTAAAAAAAGACGCCGATAAAGCATCAGCTTCATCAACGAGTACAACTTCAGAAGTGAAGTTAACCAAGCAGATGCCAGATTCAGAGACCAGTATTTTTGATTGGGCAAAGACCCAAACGCCATTCAAGTCAGGAGGATTTGAGCCTGCTGCAACCTCCATGGAAACCAGATTTGGAAAACTTGAATTCCCCGGAGGCTATCCTACCGAGGAAACCATACAAAAAGTGTATGATGAGTTGGATTTGCAAAAAGCCACCCAGTTATATCTCAGTATGTATCCCGCGCTCTCCATGAAAGGAATGATTGAAGGCGTTGTGCGCGATTATGGAACCCATAGTAGCTCGCATATAGCCGTTACTGCCGATCGCTTAGATTCTGAAGCTTTATGGCTTACCGGAAATACTGAAAGTATTTATTCTATGTTGGTGTTTGACTTAAAGGCCGATGGACCAACAGTATTTGAAGTACCTGGTGGTTTAATGGGACCTGTTGACGATGCTAATTTTAAGTTTTTATTCGACATTGGTCCTACGGGAATGGATAAAGGAAAAGGTGGAAAATATTTGATTTTGCCTCCTGATTATACCGGTGATGTTCCTGATGGATATTGGGTATTTAAATCGCCCACCTATCGTGTTTTCTCTTTTGTTCGCGCTAATGCTGCAGTAATTGGTTTTGGAGAAGGAGCCATGGATTATTTCCGTAAAGGATGTAAGATCTATCCTTTAAGTACAGGACCGAGAGAGAATACATACACCAATGTTACCGGTATTCCGATTAATACCTTAGTACCGGAAGATGCCACTGCCTTTGCCTGGATGCATGCCTTAATAAATTACGAGCCCGCTGAAGCTTTTGGTAAAGAGCGCTTAGGTGAATTAGCCTCTATTGGCATAGAAAAAGGGAAGCCTTTTAATCCTGATGCGCGCATGCAAAAAATATTGGCTAAAGCTGCCGAACAAGCTGTGGCTATGTCGCGGGTAATTGCCTTTAATACGCGAGTTCCAAATGCGAACGTATATCCTGATCGCAATTGGGAAAGTCCCTATGTAATTAACAATTCTACTTTCTATGAGAACGATTATATCAACCTTGAGGCACGTACGGTATTTCATTTTACTGCCGATGGTATTACGCCGGCAATGGCGATGCAAATGCCTGAAGGTCTTGGCTCAAGATATCAAACTACCTATAAGGATAGTGATGATAATTTCTTTGACGGCAACAAGACATACAAATTAAATATGCCTGCTGGCGTTCCTGTTAAGCTTTTCTGGTCAGTTACTGTTTACGATAACTTTAATCGCTGTGTGGTTAATACCATGCCTTATCCAAGTATCAGTAGCCAGCAAACGCCACCTCCGGTTACGAATGATGATGGCTCCATTGATATTTACTTTTCGGTCAAACAACCGGCAGGTGTTGAGAAGCAAAACTGGGTAGAAGTAATCCCTGACCAAGGATTCTTTGTGTACATACGCTACTACGGTCCGCTCAACGCCTTTAACAACAAGACCTGGGTTCCGAACGATGTGGAGTTGGTCAAGTAAATTATAAAAAACAGTTAATCAATAAATTCATAAAAGATGAGAACTAAAATTAAATATTTCCTGATCGCTGCATTCTTGTTGCCTGTAATAGGAGTTCTAGCGCAGAAAACCAAAATGATCACCCAAAAGCCGGTGATGAAAATGACAACACCGATTCCGGAAAACATTACTACGCCGGATAAAATAGAATCACCAATTGGCACCTTGGAATTTTTCGACGGGGTCCCCAATCGTAAAACAATTGATGCCGTATATGAGTATGTGGATCGCGCACGTGCAGTGCAGGCATTTATCAATATGACGCCAGCAGTTTCTTTATACAATCTCCGTAAAGGGAACCGTGATATGGGCATGGGTAAAAGCAATCAAATCTTAATTTGGGAGCAATTGGGCGATTCCAAGTCATTGGCGCTGACCTATAATAATACCTCATTGTATACCTGGGGTTTTCTGGATCTAAAAAATGACGGTCCCACGGTTATCGAAATTCCACCGGGGGTATTGGGTATTTTAGATGATGCAGCCTTTAGATATATTACCGATATGGGTGCTGCGGGCCCGGATAAAGGAGAAGGTGGAAAATACCTCGTTTTACCTCCGGGATACGATGGTGATGTTCCCGACGGCTATTATGTATACAAGTCGAACACCTATAATGTTTGGAATTTTATGCGTGGTTATACCAAAACAGGTGTTGAAGCTGCTGCAACTAGAATTAAGGAGAACCTTAAAGTATATCCATTATCCCAAAAAGACAATCCGCCAAAAATGGAGTTCAAAAATATGTCGGGTGTGTATTACAACACTGTTGCACCAAACGACTATACTTTCTTCGAAGATTTGAACCAAATCATTCAGGAAGAGCCAGCTGGCTTTTACGATGCAGAAAACTTAGGGATACTAAGATCATTGGGTATTGAAAAAGGCAAGCCCTTCAATCCGGATGCACGTATGAAGAAACTATTAACAGAAGCGGTTAATATTGGAAATGCTTATGCACGTGCCAATACCATAGAACCTCGCGATCCGGGTCACTACTACTATCCTGAAACCAAAAGTGAATGGGTCATGGCTTTTGCTGATAATGACTCTTACTTTTTGGATGAAGGCGCTAGAAGAATGGACTCTCGTCTATGGATGCATTTTAATGCAGTATGTGTAACTCCTGCAATGGCATTAACAAAACCTGGAGCTGGTTCGCAATACGCAATTGCCGGTATGGCTGGAGATCATACACCACTTGATGGAGCTAAGACCTATAAATTACACTTACCTCCTAATGTGCCTGTTAAAGACAATTGGTCAATAACGATTTATGATCCACAAACAAGATGTATGCTTCAGACAGATCAGCCATTTGCTGGCATTAATAGCTTGACAGGCAAGGTGAAAGAAAATAAGGATGGATCTATCGATGTGATTTTTGCACCAAAAAAACCTAAAGGTGTTGATGAAGGCAACTGGATTCAGACCATTCCTGGTAAAAGTTGGTTTATCCTGCTACGTGCCTATGGTCCACTTGAGCCATGGATTGACAAAACCTGGAGGCCGAGTGAATTGGAACTCGTTAAATAATAACAAACCTTTTAATTAACAATAAAATCTAAAACCTTAATAATGAAAAATTTAAAATCAATATTATCAATACTGGCGAGTGCAGTACTCATATTTATGTTTACAAATTGCCAGGAAACGAAGAAATCAGAAGCTCCTGAAAAAGTTGTAAAAGAAGCTCCGAAAACCTATAAAATGACTACCCAAATTCCGGAGAATGTTATTACGCCGGATGTGGTGGAGACAAGTATTGGCACGCTAAAATTCAATGACGGATTTCCTACAGAAGAAACAGCGCAGAAAGTATGGGACAATCTTGATTTTGTCCGCGCCGTAGAAGCTATGATTATGACGACACCTGCCGCTTCGCTGGTAGGTTTCAGGAGAGGAATCCGCGATTTTGGGCCGGACAATGAAACCATGATCTATTGGAATGGCCGCCTGGATCCAAGAGGCTTACTTCTGACGGGTAATACGACCGTGATTTATGGCTTCATGTGGGTCGATTTGAAAGATGGCCCCTTGGTGATGGAAACACCACCCAATGTGCTTGGAATCATAGATGATTTCTGGTTCAGATATCTATGTGATTTTGGTAATGCAGGAGATGATAAAGGTAAAGGCGGTAAGTATCTTCTTTTACCACCGGATTACGAGGGTGATATCCCCGGGGGATACATCGTTAAACAATCCAAAACCTATGGCCATTGGTTGGCCATACGCGGTTTTATGACCGATTTCAAAGCCGAACCAATTGTTAAAAACATGAAGGATCATTTTCGTCTTTATCCTTTGGGAGATGCTCCAAAAGAGGTTAATTGGGTGGACCTGAATGGTAAGTTTATCAATACCCTTCATGCTTCGAATGGTGAATTTTTTGCCGAAGTCAATCAAGTGGTTCAAGAAGAACCTAATTCGGCTTTTAGTCCGGAAATATTAGGAATACTTGCTTCAATTGGAATTGAAAAGGGAAAACCTTTTGCACCGGATGCACGCATGAAAGCAATCCTTGATGACGCTGCAAAGGTCGGTAACGCAACCCAGAGAACTATACAGTGGAATGCCCGTGATAAAAGTTTCGCCGCATATCCCGGCAGTAAAACTTGGGAACCCGGTTTCGCCGGCGGAAGCCATGAATTTATGCGTGATGGCGTTCGATTAATTAATGAGCGTGAGCGTTTCCATTTTTATGCTACAGGAATTACACCTGCGATGGTGAAACCTCCGGTAGGCCTGGGCTCGCAATATCTGGAAGGGCTTCGCGACTCGGAAGGTCGACGATTTGACGGCAGCAAAACCTACAAACTGCACATCCTGCCCGACGTTCCTGCAGCTAATTTCTGGGATGTAACGATTTACGATATGCAAACACGGTCGTTATTGCAGACCGATCAGGCTTTCCCGGGTGTAACAAGTAAGGACAAAGCAGTCATTCAAAATGATGACGGGTCCTTTGATATTTATTTTAGTCCTGAAAAACCAGAAGGCAATGTTAACTGGTTACAAACTATACCTGGAAGAAGCTGGCATGTGCTTTGGAGAATTTATGGTCCAACGCAGATTTGGTACGATCAGGAATGGAAAATAAGTGAAATTGAGTTAGTCAACTAAATTATATAAACCTTCATTGCGAGTCCTGATTGTTTTGGGACTCGCAATTACGATAATACTATAAAAAATGAAAAGTAAAAAAACAATTATTAGGCTGCTTATGAGCTTGTTTTTGATTGGAATGATTATTCCAATGCAGGCACAGCAGAAAATGAAAATGACCACCGACATTCCGGCAAGTATCCCAATTGCCGATGAAGTGGAAACACGTTTCGGAACTTTAACTTTTGATGACGGCTTTCCTACAGAAGAAACAGCTCAAAAACTGTATGATCAAATCGATTTTCAACGCGCAGTTGAATGTGTTGTCTTAACCACAAGCGGTGCTTCATTAAGTGGTTTTAGAAATAGCCTTCGAAAATTTGGCCCCGACAATGAAACCATGATAATCTGGGAAGACCGCATGGATTCTAAAGTGATATTACTTACGCCCAATACAACCGTTGTATACACTTTTATGTGGATTGATTTGAAAGATGGGCCCATGGTAATGGAAACACCACCAAACACCCTTGGATTGATCGATGACTTTTGGTTTCAATATGTAACCGATTATGGAAACGCAGGACCTGACAAAGGAAAAGGAGGTAAATACCTCTTAGTTCCCCCAGGGTATGAAGGTGAAATTCCCGATGGATATTTTGTAGCAAAATCAGCTACCTATGGAAATTGGTTGGTGATGCGTGGGTTTATGGAAAACTTCGATCCAAAACCTGTTGTAAAAAATATGAAAGAGAATTTTAAATTGTATCCATTAGGAGATGAGCCTAAATCTGTAAATTTTGTGAATGTATCTGGTAAAGAATTTAACACCGTACACGCCAGCGATTTTCAGTTTTTTGAAGAAGTGAATGCAATCGTACAGGAAGAACCTGCTTCAGCATTTAGCCCTGAAATTTTAGGTTACCTGGCATCCATCGGAATTGAAAAAGGGAAACCATTTGCACCGGATGCACGCATGAAAAAAATTCTAAATGAAGCAGCCCTTGTTGGGAATGCCTATTCACGTGTTAATGAATACAGAAACCGGGACAAGAGTTTTAAAGCTTATCCTGACAGCAAGACCTGGGAAACAGGATTTCCTGGAAATAGCTCTTTGTTTGAAAAAGATGGAGTTCGTTTAATCGATCAAAGATTAGGATTCCATTATTATGCGACAGGAATCACGCCCGCTATGGTAACTCCACCGGTTGGAAAAGGATCACAATACATGAAAGGTATCCGCGACTCTGAAGGCAATCCTTTATCCGGAGATAAGCAATACAAATTACACATACCAGCCAATGTACCTGCTGTACAATTCTGGGATGTAACCGTTTACGATGTACAGACAAGATCATTACTTCAAACGGATTATCCATTCCCAGGGGTTACCAGTTCCGATAAAAATGTTGTGCAAAATGCAGATGGATCCTTTGATGTTTATTTCAGTTATGAAAAACCAGAAGGAGATGTAAACTGGATACAAACTGTTCCCGGTAAAAACTGGCATATGCTGTGGCGCATTTATGGTCCGCTTGAACCCTGGTTTGATAAAACCTGGAGACCAGGGGAAATTAATAAAAAAAGAATGTTGAAATTGTGAAGGTGAATTAAATAACTACCTGTCGACTTCGCTCAGGATGATCGGCCAGATTGAGCGGAGTCGAAGAATCTTTTTCTTCAACAACAATAAAACTATAAAAATGAAAATATTCAAAAACATTTTTCTGCGCTTACTGCCGCTTTTGTTATCGTTTACATGTAAATAATGCTACCGTTAAAACAGAATCTGCAGAAAACAGTGCAGTTTCAGACCCGCTACCTTCCTGGAATGAAGGACCTACAAAAACGGCTATTATTGAATTTGTAACTAGTGTTAGTAAAGAAGGAGGTGCCCAATATGTGAGTCCTGAAGAAAGGATTGCAACATTTGATAATGATGGCACATTATGGTGTGAACAACCCGTTGCACAGCTAGAGTTTGCGGCATACCAAGTTAAACAAATGGCAGTTGACCATCCCGAGTGGAAGGATACGCAACCCTTTAAATCGGTTCTGGAAGGTGATAAAAAATATCTGGTGAATGATCTGTTAAATAATCATGGCCAAGAGTTAATGAAACTCATTACGGTTACGCATGCAGGTATGACCTTGAAAGAATTTAATGCAGATGTTAACGCTTTTCTGAACGCTTCTTCTCATCCAAAGTACGGAAAGAAGTATACGGAGACTATTTATCAGCCTATGCTGGAATTGTTGCAATATTTACGTGACAACAATTTTAAAACCTATATCTGCTCCGGTGGAGGCAACAGTTTTATGCGGGTTTTTGCAGAAGATGTTTATGGTATTGTACCCGAAAACGTAATCGGCACTTTTGCCATGAATACTTTTGAACAAGTTGATGGTAAATGGCAGATTGTAAAGGGGACAAAGAACATTTTTATGAACGATAAAGACACTAAGCCTGCGACAATTGAGCAGCGAATTGGTCGTATCCCAATCTTTGTTGGAGGCAATGTACGTAGTGGAGGTGACATCGGACAACTGACCTATAGCCAAACAAACACACTACCCAATTTTCAACTTTTGGTAAATCATGATGATGATGTACGAGAGAATTTGCCTATGCTGAAAAAGATAACGCATCCTTAAATGCGGCCATGGAAGGTGGCTGGCATGTTGTAAGCATGAAAAACGATTGGATGAAAATATTCCCTTTCGATAATTAAAAATCATGATACCGAATTTTATAAAACAATTAAAATGAAAACACAAAAATTACTAAGTATTGCAATAACGTGCTTGTTTATTATCGGAATGATTCTTCCAATGCAGGCACAGGAAACCGGCGAAAACAGAAACCTGTTTAAAACGGCCGGTGAGAAACAAACCAACAAGGATTTTAAGCCGGCTCCTGATAAAATTGAAACCAGTTTTGGTACACTTAATTTTGAGTTAGAAGCATTTCCGGATGAAGCATCCGTTCAGAAAATTTATGATGAAATGGATTTGCAACGTGCTACCCAAGCCTATATGGATTTTTATCCAACGCTTTCGGTAAATGGTATTTTAAAAGGACAAATTCGCGATTTTGGATTCAAAACTGCTTCTGATGTTGGTGTAATGCCCGGACCGGGTTTAACACCCAGTGAGTTATACCTTACAGGAAATAATTCTACCGTGTACGCGGTGGCCACCCTCGACCTAAAAGTGGATGGAGCAACCGTTGTTGAAATTCCTGCAGGCATGTATGGTACAGCTGATGATGCAGCCTTTAAATTTTTGACCGACATTGGTTTTGTTGGCCCGGATAAAGGAAAAGGTGGAAAGTATTTATTTGTTCCTCCTGGCTACACAAAAACCATTCCTGAGGGATACTTCGTTATAAAATCGCCAAGTTACCGCATTTGGACCATGATGCGTGGTTGGGGCGATATTGGTTCTGGCGAAAAAGCATTGGACTACTTTAGACAAAATCTAAAAATATATCCGTTGGCTACAGGTCCTCGTGATTTTAAGGTTGTAAATACCAACGGGCTGGGTTTAAATTCACTTCCCGCTGAAGATGGTTCTGTTTTCGAAATGTTGAATGAGGTTATTCAATATGAACCCACAGCATTGTTTAGTGCTGAACAACTTGGGAAATTAGCCAGCTTAGGAATTAAGAAAGGACAAGCCTTTAATCCTGATGCACGCATGCAAAAAATATTCGACCAGGGAGCAAAATTAGGTGCTGCCATGTGCAGAGCCATTGTTTTTGCCTCACGCGAAAAAGATATTGAATATTGGGAAGGTCGTCATTGGGAAAAAATGTTTTTATACAATACCACTTTCGAACGCGATGGTGTGACGGATGTTGATGCACGTACACTCTGGCATTATCCTGCTATTGTTGTTTCTCCAGCACTAATTGCAACCAAACCGGGGGCAGGTACCGCTTATTTAACATCTTTCCGCGATAAAGAAGGGGCCTATTTAGATGGAGGTAAAACCTATAAACTAACAGTGCCTGCCAATCCACCAGTAAAAAACTTTTGGGCAGTAACAGCCTATGATCCAACAACACGTAGTTTATTGGATACCGGTGACAATTTCAATAAATCGGTAGGTTCAAGAGACAATCCGGAAGTAAATGCCGATGGCAGTGTTGATATCTATTTTGCAGCTAAAGCACCCAAAGGAAAAGAAAAGAACTGGGTACCGACCAATGCTGAAAAAGGCTTTTTTGTGGTATTCCGTTTTTATGGTCCAGAAGAAGGCTATATCAATAAGACATGGGTATTGAATGATTTTGAGTTAATAAAATAATGTTTCATACCTCTAATTTATTTGGCTATGATAGATGATAGACAATACCACAGACTTAAAACAAAACCTTGAAAAGGAATGGCTTACATGGAAATCAACCCTTGATGTAATTAAGTTGAAATTGCATTTTGGCGATATTCAGAATCAAAAAGTAATGCAGCATATAATTAGTGGCATTCAAAAAGAATTAAAAGATGCAAAAAAAAGCATAGCCTCACTGGTTGAATTAGCTGATAATGAAAAGGAAAAAAATGAGATTATAGATTCTTTTAAACGAATTAAAGATGCTATAGATAAATCACAACATTATTATTAATCAAATAAAACAGTAGAAAAAATGAAATATTTTAAACTATCTATTGCTTGCCTTTTAGTGGCATGTACTGGTTTAACTGCCAGTGCCCAAGCACAGAAAAGCAGCCAACCCAACGTGGTGCTTATGCTGTCAGACAATATGGGCTATGGTGATTTAGGATGCTATGGCAGCGGTGGTGAACTTCGTGGTATGCCCACGCCGCGCATTGATCAACTGGCAAGCGAAGGGATGATGCTCACTCAGTTTTTCGTGGAGCAGGGCTGTACACCGACCCGCGCGGCTTTACTGACAGGCAGATATTCTCAACGTGCAGGATTGGGAAGTATTATTATTGCCGGTACACCTAGTACGCTGCAGGATAGTGAGGTGACGCTTGCCGAACTGTTCAAATCACAAGGCTACGCCACTGCCATTGTGGGTAAATGGCATCTGGGTGGGGAAAAGCAAAGTCTGCCCATTAACCAGGGCTTTGATGAATGGCATGTTGGGATTTTAGAAACCACCGACGGTACATTGTATCCGGATGGTATGCGTAGAAGCGGTTTTTCAGAAGAAGCAATTGCCAAATCGCAAACCGCTATCTGGGAATCAGAACCAGGAAAAGATGTGGTGAAAAAGGTCCGTCCCTACGATCTTGAATACAGACGGCATATCGAAGGTGATATAGCGGAAGCTTCTGTGAAGTACATCAAAGAACAGGCAAAAGAAAAGGAACCATCATGGCGACGAGCCGGAGCAATTCTTTATTGACGTGCCGGGCTGCGCCGCGAGAGTGAAGTGATCATCACCGTCTTTCGGTCTGCATACGCTGTACACCGGATTCAATGAGTGACCTGTCATAGCGTCGATCGAAATAATAATACAGTTACGTCCGGCGGGGGTCGCGATGAATACGCAGCGCTGCGGATCCGGTTAGTAGCGCAGGTGTGGGGTAGCCCGTCGTTTCAGCGCGACCAGCGGATCACGATCGCGCTATTCAGATTCGCCTCAATCAGAACAACAGTAATTGCTGCGGCGACGCCAGTACGGGCGCGAACGCCCAGCCCTGTATGCCGCCAGATAGAGGCTTCGTGCGGATTCACGGCGAGCATGAGCGGCGTCCCATTCTCGTCGGTCACGACCGCAGGGACGGTGCCGACTGTCGAATCCACCGGCTTCCGGCCTCCCCTTCTGATGCTTCTGCCCCCACTTGTCAGCTTCGCGTCTGTGCCCAGACAATTTCGCTGCGGTAGAGTGGGCGATGCAGGACGGCTCGCACCGAACATGCGCCCAGGTCTGCGAACGCCCGCACTGCGCCTGTGGCGATTGCGCTGTCCGCATTCGACCGCTTCGCCAGCTCTTCACGCCGTGCCCTTCAGCCGACAGCCGGAAGATCCGCCGGACGATGTCGGCCTCGGTGGGTTCGATCTCGCGCTCGACGTGCGAGCGCTTCCCGTCTCCGCCGACGATCTCGACATTCCGGTAGCCGAAGCAGCCGCTGCCCGTCACATGGCCCGCCTGCGCCTGCGGACCATGCACGCGCGTCCGCTGAGCCGCCTTCCGTCGCTCTTTCCTGCGCGAACTGATTCCGCAGGAACATCATCGTACGTTGGGGCCATCGTGCCGATGGCCAGCTCGCGATCTTCGAGATAGAAGAACACCCGAACACCGGAGGTCACCAGTTGCTTGAGCGCGTACGCCGTCTCGATCGCTTCGCGTCCGAGCCGCGACTCCTCCGACATGACGAGCACCTGAAACGGCGCTCGCGGCTTCAGCGCATTCATCAGCCGCAGGAACCCCGGGCGGTTGGCGAACTCGGCGCCGCTGATGCCGTCATCGACGTAGACGTGCTCGTCGAGACGTCCTGATTCCTTGCGGAACGCATACGCGTCGCGCGTGGTCGATCTGGCGCGTGACCGACTTCTGCTCGTCGGCGACGCCGGTCTGCTCGGTGGACTTGCGCGCGTAGATGGCGCAGACGGTCATAGTGGTTACCGCTTTCGTCGGGCTGCGAGTTCCTGATTGACTACCTGAGCCTGTGTGGTCGAAAGAAATTCAACGAGCGCCGCCCGCGCGCCACTCTCGAATGTTGGATTGAAGCCGACGAGCAGTATTGCCTCCTTGGCATCTACTCTCACCTCAAGATAGGCCATCCCGCATTCCTCACACAGCCGCGTCCTCTCTCCGACATAGCCCCCTCCGAACAGATCGGCGTCTGCTACCATTCGTCGATACTTGAGACCGTCCTCAACGCTAAGGATTTGCCGGTAAACGCATTTTCCCCAGCGTTTCACTCAATTCGTAGGTCACTGTCACAGAATTTGTCAAAAACCTGAGGTCAGGGAGAAAAAGCGTCGTTTCACACCGTTCATCAGACGGTGTCCGCTCATTTGCACCAATCGAATCGTGATTTTCGATGCGGGCGCCGGCTTGTCCTACGGCGAGAAGCAGGGCTGCGACGATCGCACTTTGAACGATCATTCCATTGCCCAGGCTTGTGCCGCGGAAGATGACTACACCTACGATCATGCCGATGCGGGCCTGACGACTGACGCGGGAACGCCGGGACGAGACCAATACGCCGGGCGATCGACGGGTTTTCTTCGATGAAGGCGCGAATCGAATGGTCATACCGACAAGGACGCGCTTCCTTTACACTCCGGCCATATCACGCGTCGCCGCTTTTCTCGTTCCTTCCGGCTCCGACTCCGCCCAACGGATCGCCGCCTCACGCAAGATGAACCGCCGGCCCATCGTGAACTCGGTCTCGCGGAAAATCTGACACTCCCCCAGCCCTACGACTCGCCGTAAAACTTCAGTTCCGCCGAGTACATGACGTGGTTCACGCGGATCGTCCAGAGCGGTTCGCCCGGCCGCAGCTGGCGCACGGGCGGCCGGGCCGTCCAGAGCAGCGCGTCCTTGTCGTTGTCGCTCACGCGGGACTCTCCCGAAGTCTGGAGACCGTCAGGACTGTTGGTCTGCCCCCGGCCCAGAATCGGCAGTGTGACTACTCGATTTGCTCACATCTCTAAACGGCACAGACTGTGCTCACCACCGGCCATACGCGGTGTCGAACTCGGTAGTGGCGGTTACTGGAATGTGAAGCAATGCTGCTCTTTCAGACGATTCGTCCACTGCTGTTGGCGCCGGTCGGAGGATTGTCGTTCTCACCCTGGTCAACCTCCCGCAGGCCCTTTCCTCTCAACCGGTTCTCCAGGCGCCCGCGGCGGAGCCTGGGCGGCTTTCTCTGCCCGGTGGTCTTACACGGCACTAGTCTGCTATGCGTCCGAATTGCTGTTCCTCGTCGTTCCAGTGCTGATATTGTGGCCAGCCTCAAGACAGCCGAGCGTTCTGTTCGGCGCCATCTGGGGTGCTCGTAAGTTGCTGCGTCGTGGCAATGGTTACTTTCGTCCTCCTCGGTGCCGGCTCCCCTCCTCACAACAGCCGCCGGGCGGGTCGTTTTGGTTACTCCGCAATATAGGAGTGCTGTTCCTGAGCGTGCGGGCTCGCGTCTGGAGCAGCGTATTCGCTCGTGAGCCGTAAGCAAGCTGTTCACCCCTAATCTGGAGATAACCACGGCGTCCTTACGGGAAACGTCAGGCTTCGATTGATCACTCGCACACCGAGCGGCCCTGTCCTCTTCTTCGGGACCGGAACGGTTCGGGATCGTGACGGTTATATGCGCTTTAGGCGTGTCGCCCGCTTTTGTGCGGTGCTCCGACGTTGACGCTTTTCGATTTCAACCACATGCGGATCCCCCGTCGGATCTTGCCCCGCCTTTGATCCTGTCACGGGTTTCGATGCGAATCAGCCCCGCAGCCAGTTCGTCATCAATAGGGAAGGTGAAAAGCTTCTGGATAATAGAGGCGTCATTTGTCGCTAGTGTGTATTAACACGTTATAACTGTAAACTGTGAGCGGAAGGAGGATCACTCAAGAACAACCCCCACGTTACTGAGCCATCGTGATCGGTTATTAAGTCGGATTGATTCGGACTGAGCGTGACGTCCGATCCATCGATCGCCCAGACACACTCCGCCACGCAGATCGTTATGGACCGTCAGTACGGCTTCAGCCTCGTGCGCGGTTCCCATTCCCATGTCCTCCTTCAGCTCAACCAGCGGGATCGCATCATGCCGATTCGTTGCCGCGACCTGACGCTGCGCGCGCAGGGGGGCATTCAGCGCGCCGGCAGCGGCGTTGGCGAAATCGTCATGCTGGCCGGGCGGGTGATCGATGAGGCCTTCGTTGCGGGTGGTCCGAAGTTCAAGCGGCAGGAATTGCAGCCGCAGCCGTTCATCGTCCAGGAGATCCTCGCCCGGCCGGCCATGATCGAGTGGGAGCGTCGCGAGATAGAGATCCGACTTGGTGTCATCGCTCACCCGATTCCGAGGACCGGCGTCAACGATTTGCTTGGCGTCCAGATGCTCGTCTACTACTACTACGAGCGCGACAAGTGTGATTTCTGACACAACGAGCGGTGAGATTGATGACCTCATTCTGAAGGAGTTCCGACGCATTGCTCAAGAGCAAAAGAAGACTATACATACGAGGACGCAAATCCCCTGACCTCAGGCGGCGATCCCGACGACGATGGTGGTGGGCTGCGGCCCGGCGTCACAAACAGCCAGATGGCTACTTGAAGGCTTCAAGACATTTCACGCCAACCACGGAGGCCACGCCGCAGTCCAAGTAGGTGCTTTTCCCGGTGCAGTCCGGCTCTCAAAGCCAGTTTCTGAAACTCACAGGCCCTCCGCCTAAGGGGCCCACCGCACGCGTCAGCGTTTCACGTTTGCGGCATGTCTCTTGCGCTAACCTTTTATTTGGAAGAACAAGAAGCACCGCAGACCATGTCAATCCTGCCTTTGTTAATGCTGCTACTGTCGCGCCGCAGACCACTGCACAATCGGAGTTCATTGCTATCCGTCCATCACGCAGATCGCGACGGCGGCACGGCGCGAGTTTCGTGATGACAACGGCTTTGTCGTGAAGGCGATCTACTACACGTCCACGTCCGTTCGGGCGATGAAGCTCTTTGTGCCGACGAACACTTACGAGCAGCGCATTACGACATACCAGCGTGATGCGCTCGGGCGAGTGCTCGTCGAAACCACCGTCGGGGCTGGCATTGTACTTCATCCGTCGGACCGAATACGTCGGGGATAACAAAACCCTCTCGGGAGACCACTTTCGGTCCGGACGGCACGCGTCGGTCCGAGATTCGCTACGGTCCCGGCGACGAGCGCCCGTCCCTCGTCTTCAACGAACAGCAGCGCATCGTGGGGGTTGAAGGCCGCGCGCCAGACGATCTTGATCTTGCCTTCGAATGGGGTCCTGGAGGCCGACGGTTGGCGCTGCGGGTATCGGGCTCGCACCACGGCACAGCGGTGGAAACGTTCTTCATATAAACCTTCACCTGCAAAACGTCTCTGCGCCGACGTCGTTCGCGAGCGTCGGCGGTTCCTCGTTCGAGACGGGAGCTCCGAAACGAGCGCGGAACCATTGTGTCACCCGTTGATGATCGCGGTTACCCTTCCAGAGCTGTCTCCGCAGACCCGGCAACGTGGGTTACATCGCTTTTGACCTGCCGAGGCGCTACGGGAATCTGCCGCCGGGCCGTTACCCTTCGTAGGTGCGACATCCACACCAACGGCGAGCGTGATGCTCGTGTCCAACACACTCACCTTCGACGTCCCCGCACATCGGTAGCCGAACGCAGAGGTGGGCGCGGTCTCTTCATGTTGAGCGCAGCGCCGTCAAGCCGCAATCCCGACGACGATGCCGGAGTGCCGCCGCCTACCTTCCTCGATCGCTCCCCGTCGCGGGCGGCGGCGACGGGCGGAGCGCCGACGGGCGCGCCGAACTACGCGCGCGGCCTGGGCGGCAACGTGGATCGTCGAGCGGGCCGCCCTGCGTGAGCGCCTGCGGCGGGCGCTCACCGCCGACGCCACCGTGCACTAACCGTCGCCGTCACGACTCCAATTTCTTGCGCGTACCAGGCCTTACGCGGCTGGCCGGTGTCATCAAGTCCTTTGTCGGTGAACTCAATATGTGATACCCGCGTCTCGATCGTGCTTCTGGTACGACCGCGGTCGACCGCCACACTGGTGGACAACGGTCGGGAGACAATTCGACGAGTGAGAGCGATAGCCCGCGCGCTCCGAACTGGCCGTTACGCCGAGGCAACCCGCCTCATCGAAAGTGTGCTTGGAAGGGAACCGACCAGCGGGTTGCGAAATATCCGCGATATGGTCCGGGGCCGCCCAGACATGGAAGTGAAGAAGGGTGTGGCCACGTCGATGTGCGACGTCTCTCCGGCAGGTCTGCGGCTCAACGGAAGCGCTAACGGTCAGCCCGTCAGCTGGCTGTTCGATACCGGAGCCAACTTCTCACTGATCAGCGATGGAAGCGGCCCGCCTCGGGATGGCAATTAACGAACCCTCAGGACGGGCTGGGGATCTCGCTGGAGGCAGTGTCGCAGCAAGAACAGCAACGGCAGAGCGGCTGATCATCGGTTCCACCGAAATGCGCCGCGTGCCACCTTCCTGGTATCTTCCGCCAGCGAGATGCCCTGGAAGGAGTTGCCACTCGGTAAGCAGGCCATCATCGGGATGCCGATTGCGATGGCGCTCGATAGAGTCCAGTGATCTTTGACGACTCGTGCACGGTGGGAGGATCCACAGATGATCCTTCAGCCCATTGCCGGGACGCCGATCTTCTTCGAGCGCTTATTCGTGATGGCTCAAGTAAGCGTGGAGGGGCAAGTCTCTCCACTTCACGCTCGACACAGGCAATCAAACGGGCACGCAGCTCTGGCCGCGGTTCGGGCGTGAGTTTTCGAGTCTGGTTGCCGAGCGCGGCACCAAGAGCCGTGCGCGTTTGACACAGATTGGCGGTGGACCATCCGACCACCGTGATACCAGATCTGCGTCTCGGGATTGGCGGCACAGATATCACTCTGGGCAATGTCCATCTTGTTTTCTGCCGCCGGTCGGCGACGATTCTAGTTACGGGCTGCTCGGGGTCGACGTCTTCGCGAACGCACGAGAAGTCACAATCGATTTCCAGACGATGAGCCTCCGGGTTCGCTGAAGCGCTGCGCGGATTTTTAGTCCCTTGGGGCGAAGCTGTGTTTACGCCGGATCGTCAGTCGGTAGGCTCGTCGCAAGAATTGGTGTGGTCCGCTTGGGGACACCACGCCGCAGCTGTTCGGTCACGCGGCGATGCCTTCCACGAACGTGGTTGGTCGCTGCCTACCTTCGTCGTGTCCCCTTGGGGACGAATCAAAAGGTGCAAACGCGCCCGCTGCGCCGAGCAGCCGACCGAGCGTGAGTTCCCCCTCAAACCGATACGATTGACCTTCTGGAGTGAATCTGAGCGGCGCGGTCAGGACTTCTCGGAGGAACTGTCGGCCGTCTTCGACATGCTTCGTCAGCAGCCCACGCCAATGCGCCAAGTATAACCGACCTTCTGATCGATCGTCTTCCGGTCGAACCGTCCGGGCAAGACCGCTGTTCAGCCGGCGATAATTCCCGGAGTTCATGACAACGGTCCTACCTCGCGCTAAGCTCTGACAGTAGCGGCTCGAGCTGACCACCGACCGCGATTGCCCGGAGTTATCACCTCGCTCAGCCGTTTCGAGATCGGCAAGCGAAACGTTTGACGTCGAGTTCGACATGCTGCGTCTCCCATTCGCGCAGGACGCCTTCGATGACAGCGTTGACCGTTGTTGCCGCTGTCGATCAGGAGGGTCTTGCCATTGGGCATGACGACGAGGGCGGCTCCACGTCGATGTGGTAGATGCGCAGGGTCTGCGCCGACCCACGCGGTGCCCAGACTGCGACCAGAACGAGGGCCAGGAACAGTCGCTTCATGGTCTGAGAGGTGAAGAGTTCACACATCTGCCCGAACCTGAGATCGGACCGCACACTCCCTGGTATCGGTTGAACTCGGCTTTGGCAGTTCATGGCGCCTCTTCACGCACAAAGGCGCAAATGTGGTGACGAATCCTCACCCTTCAGATTCGGCACCGGGAGGGTGGAGTTCCAATTACTCTGCGGCTATTACCGGAGAGGTTCAGCGGTCTTGAGAAAACCTCGAGAGACAGGTCAGAGGATGGGGGCCGACTTCAGCCACGCCCTCATTCGAGATAAAGCTACCGCGAAGTCTTGAACGGACTGGATTTCAGCGCCGTCACCTCCGTCTTGAAGAGGCCGATGATCGATTCCGCGAGGGCGTTGTCATACGAATCGCCCCGGCTGCCGACCGACGGCTCGATGCCGGCTTCCGCCAAACGGTCCGTGTAGCGCATCGACAGATACTGCGTGCCGCGATCGCTGTGATGCACGAGGTCCTCGACGCCGGCGCCGCGCCGGTCGTAGATCGCCTGCTCGAGCGCATCGAGCACGAAGTCGGTCGCCAGCGACGAGGAGACCCGCCAGCCGACGATGCGCCGCGCGAAGACGTCGATCACGAACGCGACGTACACGAAGCCGCGCCAGGTGGCGACGTAGGTGAAGTCCGCCACCCAGAGCTGATTCGGCCGCGTCGCGGTGAAGTGGCGATCGACGAGATCGGCCGGCCGGTCGGCCGCCGGATCGCCGACTGCGTGGTGATCATCCAGGCGCGGCCGCGCACGACGCCCCGCAGGCCCATCGCGCGCATCAGGCGCTCGCACGCGGCAGCGCGCCACGCGGAGGCCTTCGCGGCCCAGCTGCCGCCAGACCTTCCGCGGCCCGTAGACCTGCTCGTGCTCGTCGCCAGATGCGCTGAATGATCGCGCGCAGCACCGTCATCGCGCGCTGCGCGCGCGACCGTGTCGTCGGATCGCCTGCTGCTGCGCCTTGCGCGGAAATACGTCGACGGAGCGATCGGCAGGACGCGGCAGATCGGCTCGACCCCATAGGTCTCGCGATGCTCGTCGATGAACGCGACCATCACTTCGCTCGGCGTCGAGCTCCGCCTGCCCCCCCCCCCCCCCCCCCCCCCCGCCCCAGTAGAAGGGCCGCGCCCCTTCGGCGTCGGTGGGGGATCGCTGGCCCGTGCTCCCTCCCCCTCTTCCCCCCTCTCCCCTTCTTCCCTCCTTAAACAGCGGCTGCCGGCCGGTCGATGTGATGCGGTTGAGCCGAGATTGCTGCGGGAACGAAAACACCCCTTGCGAATGCGATGCAGGTCGGCTGCGTATCCTCACGACGAGAGGCCCATTCCGGAAGGAACGACGCTGGGTTCTCCACCGCCACCGAACCTCCGGCTCGGATTCGGCCGAAACACGATTTCCGCTTCGCGACGCGCAAACGGCGCAGGCGTCGTAGATCACCTTGCGCTGCAGTCCTCGTGTCGCCGCGCCCGGCCCCACCGACGTGCTGATGATCCCGATGCCGATGACGTCGTGGCGGATCGATCCGAACCAGGCCGGCGCCCCCCCACAGTCGTTGGCCGCGGCCGGGATCCATGACGATCGCGAAGTCGAGCCCGAATCCGATGCCCGGCTGGAACTGAGACCGTAGGTGTCGACCGCGTACTCCCTCGGCGAGCACGTTCGTGCGCATCAGCTCCACGGTTGACGCTTTCAGGAACCGCTTGCCGTTGGCCTCGCCGCCGTTCAGCACCATCTGCGCGAACCGGATGTAGTCGTCGGTGGTGGAGAGCAGCCCGCCGCTGCCGGACAGAAACGCCGGCTTCGACGCCGGATCGACGCCCTCGCCGTCGGACGGAGACGCTTGTCGGCTTGACCGTAGGTGAACATGCTCGTGACGCGATCGACCTTCGACGCGTCCACCGAGAAACCCGTGTCCTTCATCCCGAGCGGCTCGAAGATCTTCGTGCGCAGGAACACGTCGAGCGGCTGGCCCGACAGCTTCTCGACGATGTAGCCCTGGATGTCGACGCTCGGTCCGTAGACGCCAGTCGGTGCCCGGCTGGGCGGCGCAGCGGCAGCTTCGCCAGCCTGTCGATGAATACGCCTGGAGCGGTTGGCTGCGATCGGTTGAGGTTGAGCTTCGCCGTGTCCCGCCGTTTTCACGTCGAAGCCGGCCGAGTGGCTCATCAGCTGCCCCATCGTCATCGGCTTGGTCTGCGGCACCTCCCACCGTCCTGCTCGCCACCTTGAGGCCGGCGAACTCCCGGGATGTGCTTCGACACCGGGTCGTCGAGCGTCCACTTGCCCTGCTCCCAGAGCATCATCATGGCCACGCCGACCACCGGCTTGGTCATCGACGCGAGGCGGAAGATCGTGTCTAGCTGTCACCGGCTTCTTCTTCGCGCAGATCCTGGACGCCGTAGGCGTCGAGGTGCACGACCTTGCCCCCGCCGCCCCGCCACAAGGGTGAAACCGATGGAAAACCGGCGAGGTGCTTCTGATCGATCAGGCCCTGCATGGCCTCGTCCATCCTGTCGAGACCGCGCGCGGCAAAGCCGACCGATTCCGGCGTCGCCTGCGGCAGCGGCGCCAGTGTGGCGGTCTGGGTTCGCCTCTGGGCGAGAAGCGCGGGCGGTGCGACGAGGACCGCCGTCAGCGCGTAAAAAAGCAGGTCCGTCGCATAAATACAGATGCTGAGTCATGCGTTTCTCCTCATTTATGCGGTGGCACTCACCGTGGTCCCGTTGTTCTCCAAGGATGAAGCTTTCTAGCTGATCCCACTGCTCGGCGGACGGTCGCGCGGCCTGATCGCGAGGGACACTCGCAGGCAGCACGAATGTGCCCGCTGCTGAGGCGAGGCGTTGAAGCCTTTCATGAAGATCGTCGGATCTCGTCTGCCGACACGACTTCGCGGGGTCTGACTGGCGCAGCGCTCACGCGAATGGATTGAGTGTTTCCTTCGAGCGTCACTAAATACCACAACTTGGCTTCGCGTCCGCACACATCGTAAATCAGGTGGAACGATCCCCGCGGTGTGGCTTTCGAATCGCTGTTGCTTGGAGTGGCCCGAGAGATTTGATGTGAGTGGTGCAGAGCGATCGTCTTGATCCCCATCAATCGTGAGCTTCCGGCGAAGTCGAGCAAGGACCGAACGCCCCATCTTGTGCGGGTCCATATTGATCGGATGTATTTTCTACAAACACGAAACGCAGGTATCGGCCTGCCCCTTCGACGATGCCGCAGACCTCGCCAGACAGTCTTGGCGTTGATAGGCCAGGCGATGGAGTCGGCGGCGCTCGTTCTGCGACAGTCGGTAAGGCCCACCTTTTTTGCGACCAGTTGACCAACTAACTCGGCATCGGCACCAAGGTCAACACAAGACTACTGGCCGCAACTCATCGAGCACTGACGTGGGGCGTTGGCCGCGCTTACGGCCCTTCGACGAGGCTCGCAGGTCGATACACACACCGTCCGTCGGCTTGCCGCTCGCGTTAACGCCTTGGTGATCTACCGATGACTCTCTCGAGCGTTTGGAGCAGCTCGTCTCCCGAGAGGGGCCGCTCGCCATCCGCTCGGCGCTCCAGCACCGCGATCCGTCCATCCCGATCAAGCAGGATCAGCGTCGGTGTCGACGTGATCTGCAGCCAGTCATCAAGCAGTCGTCGAACACCTGTGGTTCCGCTTCGATCCACTCCGAGGCGAGGTGGGACTGATGTCCCAGAGGTGCCTCGCGCGTATAGCCCTGACTGAATCCAAGGATCGTCAGGTCGGTCTGCCCAAATCGAGCGGATGCAGCGGATACGTGAACTGATCCCAGTACGGCCACACCCCGGATACCACACGTTGATCAGCACGAATCGGCCGCGGAAATCGGTCAGCTGGTAAGTCCGTTAGTGGAGTCGTAAAACGAGAAGTCTGGTAGAGAAGGCCACGATATAGCTCGAGGCGTAGGTTGGCACGCTTCGTTTCGATGACGATGACCTGGTCGTCGAGTCGATCGCCGTCGTAGGCCAGATACCGATTCCCAATGCGGAACACAGGCGGCTGCCCTCTTGCCCATGCTCGCCACGGTGAAAGAGGATCGCGCATCAGGCGTCCCTGATCGACCAGCTGATACCCGTGCGACAGATTGATCGTCCCGGTGTCTGGCTGACCTGCGCATCAAAAATACGCGACTCATCAATCCGGACCTTAGCCGTGGCGTAGTTAATCAACAAACAGCACGCCAGACGGCCTGTCCGTGCGCTGGCAGCTTGGCCGTCTGCCAGCAGCAGTTCGATTGGGATGTGGCCAAAGAGACTTCCCGCCGCAGGCGGCAGGGGCACCCTGATACGGCGGCTCCCAAATGGGTGACGTGTAGCAACGAATGCGAACCGCTCGCCGGCATCGAAGGCGCCGTTCCGGTCGGTATCGATGAACATGAATGGACTTCCAGAGCGCGGCTCCACGAGCAATACCCGGAATTCCCATTGGCCCATCGGCAGAAGCGATCCCGCGAACACGGCGGCGCCGGCCGGCATCGGCACGTCCACGACCGGTTCGGCCCAACGGTCAAGAGCTTGACCAGGCCGAGCCGGAACAGTTCGGTCTGGAGAACACCTCGAAACGTTCCCGTCCCCGGAGCATCGGACAGGCTGGCCGACAAGATGAGGAGTGCTGCCGCAAACATCGTCCGCAACGATTATCGGCGCCTAATCTAAAAGACTGGATCCCCAACCGCGCTCGCTGACTGCACGGAGAACGCCGCTGGACGCGTCTGTCAGTCGACATGCGGCTTTGCCCCGTTACGTGCGCACATCGACATATTCGTCAGTAGCGCCAGGGGCTCCGCTCGCGATTGGAATAAATCCCTAACAATTCAGTGTTTGAGGCGCGCGTCCTGAAATTGCAGGCGGAACTGCTCGATGCGGACCCTGCTCACAAGAAGCGTGCATCCTCAACGCCGGGGGAATCTCAATGAGGCGAGCATTCATCACTGTCGTTCTAGCCGGTGTACTGGTCGCCGCCGGAGCGGTTCCCAGCCTCGCGCAAGTGGCGCCCCGCACATTCGACGATCTCCGCGCCGAGGCGCATCGGGGCGAGATCGTATCCGTCACGGACCAAGGGGGCACGAAAGTGAAGGGCCGCGTCGTGAGGATCTCGGCGACGTCGATCGACCTGCTCGTGAACGACGGCTCGCGTAAGTGGGCCGCCTCGGACGTGGCGTGGATCACGCAGCGCCGTGGCCACGCGGGCCGGGGTGCTTTGATCGGACTCGCCGCCGGAGCCTCCTCTGCGGTACTTCTCGTCCTCACGGACGGCGAATGCCAGAACTACGGCTATCAGGGTTGTGGACGTCAAGACGCGGCGGACGCGCTGGTATCTCGCAGCCTTTTTCGGCGGCATTGGCGCCGGCGCCGGTGCGGCTATCGGCGCTGCGATCAGACCGGAGCGTGTCCTGTACGCGGCGCCGAGTCCTCGTCGGCGCATGTGTTCGAACTCCGCGTGGCGCCGGGCGTGATTGGGTTGCGCGCCCAACTCCGGCCAAATGTTCTGCACGGCGTATGCGGCCGCGAAGTTCGGCATCGAGGGGTGGATGGAGTCGCTCGCTCCAGAGATCGCCCCTTTTGGAATCCGCACGATGCTGGTCGAGCCCGGTTTCTTCCGCACCGAGCTGCTCACCAACGACTCGACCACCTACGCCCAGCCCACCATTGACGACTACGCCGAGCGAACCAAGGAGATCGTCGCTGCATGGAAGAGCATGGATGGGAAGCAAAGTGGCGACCCCCGCCAATTAGAGGCGTAACAAAACCCCATTTGGCAACTGTCTGATGGGCGTCTTCTGGCGGATTATGGGCACTGCGCGATAACTTGCATTACTGATGCGCGGTGTCCGAGCCAGGAAGGAGCAGTCGCCCATTTCGTCGGCACGAGCCGCTTCAGCTCCTCGACCCAGTGCTGCACGACGATGATGCTCCGGTGGCGCGGTCGCCTCGCTCACCGCCCTCCTTGATCATGAGGAACCGCTGCCCGTTGGGCGCCACGTCGTACTGGCGGCTTATGTCGATACTCGGAATCGTGCCGTAGTAGCCTTCCTTAACCAATTGCGTCGGCGTCGTGGCCGCCCACGACGGGCCGCGCTCCAACCGCCACGCCCATGAGCGCACCGGCTGGCGAGACATAGACAGCTCCTGCCCGCTCCGCGCCCAGATTGGCTTCGTGCCGCCGCCGGTGGACACGACCGAGAGACCGCTGCTCACGTCCGGGAACGGCCGCACATAAATCTCGAACCGGCCCGAGTCGTTCGCCTCGTAGGCGAGCCAGCGGCCGTCGGGCGAGATGATCCCGTTCCGCTCGCTGAACGGGGACTGCACGAGCGGCGTCACGCGACGGGTACCGTCCAATTCCATCATCATCACGTCGTCGCCCGTCTTCGGGACCGTCTCGGTGAAGATCAGCCGGCGGCCGTCGGGCGACACGGCCGCCGAGGCTTGCTGCAGGTTGGGACTCTCGCTCAGCCGCTCGACCGCGCCGGTGCCGTCCGCCGCCTGCCAGAACAGATTCCGCGCGCCCGCTCGTTCCGAAGTGAAGATCAGCCCGGCGGCCGTCGGGCGTCCACACTGGGAAGACATCAACACCAGGCTCGAATGTGACGCGGGTGAGCGTCGTGCGGCCGGGATCCCAGACCCAGAGGTCGCGCTCCTGATCGGTTGCGAACACCGCGACGCGCGTGCCATCGGGTGACAGCGCGGGAAGGATGTACGGGCGCGGTGGCGCCGGGATCGGCGTCTCGTGGCCCTGGCGGTCCACCCACACCAGCGCGCGAGGCGCACTGACCCCCGCCACGCCGCCACGTCCCGACACGTAAGCAAGCGTGCCGTCGCCCGCCACCACGGCGTCCACGCCGCCCGATGCTGTCGTCACGACCTCCGGGACGACCGGCACCGGCGTGCCGCGCGTCTCCAGACGGGCCAGGTCGAACGGCACCGCACGCAGTGTGCCGGCCGCCGCGTAGACGAATGGCCGATGGCCGCTCGACACGTAATGGGCGTGACTGCCGCCGCGCACGAGAATCCGGCGGGCCCCTGTCTGGAGATCCAGGACGGCCACTTGTGCGGCATCGAGGCCGCCCGTCAGCGCCGTAATGGTGAACAGCACCCCACCGCCGCCGGGCAGCATCTCCGGCCACAGGTGATCGGCTTCGCCCTGCGCGCGGTCGGGCCGCGTGAGGACCGTCGTCGGCCCACCTGCCGCCGCGACCCGCTGCAGACCGGTGGTGGGTGCACTTGTCGCAAACACGATCGCGCCATCCGGCGTCCAGGCGGCCCCTCGTGTTCGCGGGCTTCAGGTCGCGATGGATGATCCCCTGCTCGTGCGCGGCTTCGAGTGCGTCGGCGATCTGCTTCGCGATCGGCAACGCTTCATCGAGTGGAATCGCGCCGCGCGCGATGCGCTGCGACAGATCGTCGCCCTCGACCAGTTCCATCACGAGGGCG
>CALOEQ010000011.1:0-23002 GCA_942492425.1 uncultured Flavobacteriaceae bacterium | reverse complement strand
CGGTATTGGGATATTGGATGAATGCCCTTTCGATGACCGTGTTCGGCCAAAATGCCTTTGCCCTGCGGCTACCATCAGCCTTATCCATAGGGCTTTCGGCCTTGATGATTTTCCTGCTGGTACGCAGATTTTCAGACGCGAGAACCGGCTGCGGTTCATGGCTCCGGCCATTATTTTATCCTGTCCTCTCGTCCTGGTCATATCGGAACCATATCACTCATTCTGGACAGTCTGCTTTCCATGCTGTCTGATCGGGGTCTCTGGTCCTGCTTCTTTCTTTGCGCTATATGGCGGAAAATAAGCCGCGGAAGAACGATTTTTCTGGCCCTTATGGCGGAGTTTTTTGCGGGCTGGCTTTTCTCACGAAGGGATTCCTGGCTTTCACTGTACCTGTGCTGGCGGTCGTACAGTTCATGCACTGGGGAGGTCGTTATGCAAGGACCTATTCGAGGATACCATGGATCCCCATGATGGCGGCCCTTTCTGGTGGCTTTGGCTCGTGGTGCACTGATGATTCATTTTCGTGAAGGGGATTTCTGGAGCTATTTTTTCTGGACGGAGCATGTATGCCAGATTCTTGGATCCAGTAAGGCGGACAGCATCCGAAGCCTTTCTGAGTATTTTTTGCCTTCGTCTCTGGTCGGAGTGGTGCACTGCCATGGGTAGCTCTCCGGGAGCCCGGCTGCTATTCCCAACGGTCCTCAAATTCGAAACGAAAGAAACCGTTCTGTACGTGTTTGCCATATGCTGGTTCTTTTTCCCTTTCTTTTTCTTTTCAGTCTGCAGTGGTAAACTTATCCCGTATATCCTGCCTTGCTTTCCTCTCATCGCGATTGTTCTTTCCGTTGGCCTTGTCGGATACTTTGAGGCCGGACAAGTTTGGCGTCTTACCGCCTGCGTGCTAGCCATCTTGCATCGTCTTAGGGGTCTGTTTTTTCATTCGGTCTCCGGGCAAAATAACTGGGGCGCTTCATGAGGCAAACAAGTTTTATAATACGAACGAAGGGAATAAACGGCTGAGTGTGCCAGCCTCTCTGAGGGCCTTTTCATGGATGATTTTCAGGTGATATGGTCCACCAGGGTGAAGGGTATCGGAGAAAGAATTGTTCTTTACTGCACTGGATTTCCTGATGTTTTTTTCCATGGCTGAATCTTTGCCGTTCCCGACAAAGCGACCATGGATCGCAGAAACGTCAGGAAAACTTTTCGAGTCGAAATTTATCCAGGGCTACACCCTGGACGCCATTCTAGTTGTCTAATGACAATGTGGTTCGCGCAGTCTGCTGGTATCTTCAAGCGGGATGATGTGCAAACTGCTGGAGAAGAGCCGTGAACTCACCTATGGATTACAACATGACGATCCAATAAATCGGGGAAATTGCCTAAGTGTTGATGCGTTAAAGGCAACTAATACAGGACAACGCGGGAGAAACGCCCGGTGATGCGCACTGCTCAAGAAACACTATCTGAGGTTTAAAGATCGTCTGCCCCCTCCATCTATGAGGATACCGATCACTCTTTCGTTTTTGCCAGTGTATTGATGGGGTGCGTTACCTGTTGGCATTGATCATCAGGTATATTCCAAGAAAGAGAAAAATAGCGTTGGCCAGCCATGCAGAAAGAACGGGAGGAAAGACTCCTGCAAAACCTAGTGTGCGCGATAGTCCCATAACCAGGAGGTAAAGAAAGCAGAGCGCGATTCCGATGGAAGCAGCCAGTGAGGCGCCCATGTCCCTCTTCCAGATCGCAACGGGGATTCCCACGAGCGCCATGATCAGACAAATGAACGGGAAGGCTATTTTGATATGTAGTTCTACGAAATACCTGGTGGCATCATACCCTTCCTGGTCGAGTTTATCTGCAAAACGTTTAAGTTGTCGGTAACCCATTTCATCGGGTTCCTTCTCTTCCATTATGAAATCTTCCGGCTTTTCAGCGATTTTCAGGTCCATTTTTTTGAAACGCTTTAGACTGAAACCTCCTCCAGATTCGCTTTCCTGTAGAATGCCATCGGTTACCCGCCAGAAGTCGTTCATCCAGGTTCCCCGGTGGCATCTATTCTTCTGATGAGTTTGAATGTGTCGTCAAAAATAGAAGGTAGGATCGTTCATCACCATCTTTACACCATCGAACCGTTTTATCCAGTAAATAGAGTTTTTTCCCCTGTACCACACATGATTTCTTCTCTGGAAACGACTTGTTTCTTCTTTCTTGACGTCAATCCTCCAGATGGCATTGCTCAAGGAACTGGTATAGGGAACGACAGTTTCCGAAAGGAAGAAAGATGAAAGGGAGAGCAGTAAGGATGTGACCAAGATGGGCTGGGCAATTCTCCAGATACTGATTCCACAGCCGTTCAGAGCGATGATTTCGTTGCTCCTTTTCAATATACAGAAGAGAATAATGACAGACGTCAAGGTTGATACCGGAAGCATCTGGATAGAAACGGCAGAGTTTTACAGCCATAATAGGCAAACATCAGATATACGGGGGCATGGGCCTTCATGAAATCGTCAAGACCTCCTGTGAGATCGATCATCAGATATAAAGAGATGAAAATGATCTGACACAGGATAACCAGTTTCAAAAACTCTTTTGCGAAATATTTTGAGAGGATGTTCATTCTTGATAAATGTTTATCGGTTGACGGTTACTCTGGTTTCCCAGGAGCGGTAGGTTTCCTTGGAAGCAGCAAAAGGGGCCTTTTTATGTTGCTGTCATCGGGCAAGGGCACAAGGCCGGTGATGCGAAAAAATTCGTCGTTGCCCACCATGACATTGGTGGTGTTAATTGCAACCGGGTGCAGTATGTCCCATTTTCTGACACGGGGCCATGCCTCGGGACGCAGGTTGACGAGGAAAGGGCCTTCGCCGGCCAGGCGTTTCAGGCTTTTTTCCCCCTTGAGAAAGAACCCGGAGGGTTTTTCAAGTGATTTTCCAAAAGCCAGTTCGCCGACATTGTCTATAAGGATGATTCTTCGATTGGTGTAGAAACTCAGTGCCTGATCATAATTGCTCCATTCAGCTATGGTGATTTCTATTGGGAGGGGCATCGGCATAGCCTTAATAAAACCTCCTATTTTTCTGTGATGGGCCACTGCAGGAACTGAAAGCATGGCAGTGGGAAGCAGCGCAACAAGTACGAGTCCGGTGGCGAGAGGCATGAAACGCCTTCGAAAAACGGCAAAGATCAGTAATGCGCTTCCAGACCCAAGACCCCACAGTACCGCATACCAGAGGCCCCGTACTGCTTCTCCTGCGGGCGTGGTGTCCTGAATTCGAGCAAAATGAAAAACCACCGGGATGGCCACAAGAAGCAGCCCGGCCGTGATAGCACCGCACCACCTGGTTGAACAATTTTTGAGTCCGCCCCTCGAAAGGTAGTAAGAAAAGCAGAAGGGCTATGGCTGGATGAGCGGGATATAAGGAACCAGTTTGCAAGTACTCATGCTGAACAACCCGGGAACAGCCAAGGCCCAGATGAGCAGAAAAAGCGTTTTACTGGATTCTATTTCTGTTCCGGGGATCTTCGAGGTTTCAGGAGAAACGTCCTTGTTTCTTTTTCTCTCATTGAAGCGGGGAAAGATCCTGATTGCACTGAAAGCCAACTTGAACGCATTCACTGTTGCAGGGAATAACAGGGCTGTCCAGCAAAGCAAGCCGAAGGGGAGGATGGCAGGAAAAAACCAGAGGACTGGCGTGTTCCTGGCCTGATATTCGTTGAAAATGCTGGACGACAATATAGAATTGCACGAACTGAGGGTCACGAATAGCTGCTGCAATATGCCAGGGGGAGCACTATGGCGGCAAAAGAAGGATCCCGGAATCCATGCCATATTACTTGAGAACCTTCCAGTCGCGTTTCAAGAGAATAAAAGGAAAAAATAGTTCGCGGCAGTCAGTGCGATGGCGGCAATACCCTTTGTCATGGTGGCCAGTCCCATACACCCCCACGCAACGACATACGAGGTCTTTTTCCTTTTTGTACCGGTATCATATCCCAACCACCAGGCAGCCCAGGTGGCTGTCAGAAAGAGGCTGAAAACGCCGTCAATAATGGGCATGCGGGCCATGATGACAGGAATGACGCTGGTCGTATAGATCCAGCCTGCCAATGGACCTGCGTTCCCACCAAAAAGGCGTCTTCCAAGCCCCATGATAAGCAGGACAGTGAGGCATCCGGCAATAGCTGGAACAGCGCGTACAGCCAGTTCATTCTGACCGAAAAGGAGCAGGGATCCCGCCGTTATCCAGTAATAAAGGGGTGGTTTTTCATAATATTTCACATAATTGAGGTGCGGAGTAATATAATCACCGCTCTAGATCATCTCCCGCGGAATTTCCGCATAGCGGCCTTCGTCCGGATCCAGCAACGGTAAGCCCCTGAATCCGGCAAAAAAAGATAACCGTGGCGGCAAGAAGCACCAGGAGTGCAATGACCTTGTTGGAATGGGTATATCTTTTATTACTATTTTTTTTGGATTCGGAAAGTGTCACGGTAACTTCCTGTAAATGGGCCGCAGATTTTCTAGGGCCATTGGTAAATCACCAGCTACTCCGCCAGCATGCGTCCCTCTTTATTGCGATGATAATCTATGACTGAAGACTATCTAAAAACATAAAATTTTTTTATTATACCCTGAGATTTTTCCCTTTGGCAAGAGGTGTTTTCTTCCTGCAATTTTCCTGTAATACCACTCTCTTTTCCAGCAATTCTCATTACGGGTCTTTCCTCATGGCCTTCCATAGGGGTCTCTTTTCTTTTCTACTTGCATCATTAAGTACTTGCACCTACAATAATAACGACTCAATCAATTAACAACTCCACCGTTTAACGAATCCGGTGTGAAGGCATGTAAGGAAAATCGATGGGACTGATTTTCGACGATAACAGCGTGGGTTTCTACGACGCATGGAGGCGATCCCTTCAAGGACGAGCCATTGAGGGCTCTCTTGAGAAAATTGTCGGATCCTTGCTCACCCCTCGGCCCGGACAGAGGGTTCTTGACGTGGGTTGTGGAACAGGCAATCATCTCTTGATTCTGAACCGCATGGGGTTGAATATCAGTGGAACAGATGCGTCGCAGGCAATGATTCAAAAGGCCAGGGAGAGGTTAGGGCATCGGTCCACCCTCAAAAAGGCCATGGCCGAAGATCTTCCGTTTGATGACAATGAATTTGATTTTGTTACCGTTATTAATTCACTGGAATTTATGGATAACCCTCTTCAGGCACTGCGTGAGGCTGGGAGGGTTGCCGGCAGCAAGGTTTTTGTAGGGGTATTGAACAGCCTTTCCTGGAACGGAATTTTGAACAAAATACACGGGTATTTTAACGACCCACTTTTCGGGCAGGCCACTTTTTACAATCTCTGGCAGATAAAGTCTCTGATGCAGCTGGCTTACGGGCCAGGTTCCCATTTCGTGGAAAAGCATCAAGGTGGCTCCCGGCGTTCATGGAAGATTCGAAACCATCCAGCAAGGCTTTCTGGAACTGGAAGCATTCTCCGTTCGGTTTCTTTCTAGGACTATCTGCCACCATAGAGTATACGGTACGGACAGAAAATCTTCCCCTGAAAACAAAACTCAAGACGGCAAGCCAGGCCCTCCTATTGGCGGGGGCGACCAAAGAAATGAACCATTTCAGAGGAGTTCAGGAAAGTGAAGGAAGCCTATCTGTATCAGAAAAAGAGGAAATAAGGTTCGCTGCCTCTTGTGTAATCATCAATGCCTGATAAGAGACGGAGATAGAGGTCTCTGCAATGTAAGGGAAAACAGGTCAGGTGTACTCTTCAGCCTTGTTTACGGCAAAATGATTGCAGGGCATGTGGATCCCATTGAAAAAAAGCCGCTTTTTCATTTCCTGCCCGGGAGTCTATCCTATTCCATTGCCACCGCGGGATGCAATTTTAAGTGTGCTTTCTGCCAGAACGCAGATATTTCCCAGATGCCGGTGGACCATAACAGGATTGCGGGACGGGATTCGTCACCCCATGAGATTGTAGAAGAAGCTTTGAAAAGCCACACATCATCCATCTCCTACACCTATACGGAACCAACCATCTATTTTGAAACGGCCCTGGATACGGCCCGCCTCGCCGTGACAGAAGGGTTAAAAAACGTCTTTGTGTCCAACGGATAGATGACAAAAGAGTGTCTCAGAGAAATTGATCCGGATCTTCACGCGGCGAATGTGGACCTGAAAGCTTTTAACGACCGGTTCTACAGGGACCTGTGTGGAGGAAAGCTGGCTCCTGTTTTAAGAACAATGGAAACCATGAAGGAGATGGGTACCTGGTTGGAGGTCACTACCCTGTTGATTCCCGGGCTGAACGACAGCGAGGAAGAATTGAAGGAGCTGGCCCGTTTTCTCGCCGACCTGGATTCCGGGATCCCATGGAATATAAGACGTTTTCACCCAACTTACAGATTGAACCATATTCATTCCACCCCTGTCGAGAGCATTAGGCGGGCACGGGATATCGGGTTTGAAGCAGGTCTCGAATATGTGTATACAGGGAATGTGCCCGGTGAAAATGGAGAGAATACCTTCTGCGGCAGGTGCCGGAAACCGATTATCGAACGCATCGGATTTCGCGTTGTAGGGAATCGGTTGGAAAATGGGAAATGCCCTTCATGCGGGGCAGACATCCCGGGAGTCTGGAGCATTTGAGGACTTCACGTTCCTTATGATTTAAAGCGTAGGGAGGGCCTTACGAGGGTTTTTTCTATCGCAACCCCCTGTGGAAAAACGAATTGGCCTTCTTCTTCCGCGGGGGGTTAAATATTTGATTGTTGATTGTTGAATGGAAGGGACGTACCATGAAAAAAGAAGAAGAACTGGCCTTGAAGGCCACCAAGGAAATTGTGGTAAAATTCATCGAGGTTGGAAGGTTGAGCGTCGGTTCTTTTGACGACGTCTGGAATACTGTGCACGGGTCTATCTGTAGTTCTCTGGATAAGCGGAAATCTAAGGAAAGATATTTCGGATAAATAAGGAAGCCATCAATATGAATCTGGATACGGGAGGACTTGAGCAGGCCCTCCCGTTGGAAGATAGAAACAAGACACTTCTCCTCGCCCGGGGGTATGGCTGAAAGGGGGGAAAAAGCACGTAGGTATTTCTGAAAAAGGTGTTAGCTAATGGATAAAAAAGATAAAAAGAATCAGAAGAAAGGATGGTGGCGTCGGTTCCTGGAGCGGCTTGCCAAGGCAAACAAGGAGGCTGCCGTGGCCGGGTGCAGGGGTTGAGGCAACAGATCTCCCGGCGCCGGAGGCACCGGAAAATAGAAGAAACAGCGGCAAGACCTATCGCCATGAAGACATGATATCCATGCAGATTCTGTTCATATCAATCGCCCTGGATTCGGTATCCGCTTCATTGTAGCACCGGAATTCCGGTGCATTGCCTGACGGGCGAAGGTGGACCACTTCACTGTTTTCAAACGTGATTCTCAGTCCGTCGGTGGTATCTGTTTCCTCCACATGGCCAAAAGCCTTCCCGAAAGCCCCTTCTATAGCCTCTTTGTTCCCTTTGCCGTCTTTTGAGAGCAAGGCTCTGATCTTTCCGAAAACTTCTCTCCGTCGGAAAATTTTTCAGTCGATTGCTGTAGGTGACTCTCAGGGGAAGTTCGAAAAGCAGTTCGCTGATTTTTCTTCTTCCTCTTAATAGCCAGGAGGAGCACTGCCAATTGAACGATGACCGCATCACGGGTTGGCAGGGCTTTCAATATTTTTCCTGCCCATTCAATGTCTGAGGCAATGAAAGCCACCGTTGGCCTCATAACCCACCACGCGTTTGAACCCATTCTTCAATGCTTCCTGCATCCCTTCAATCGTAAGGTGACCCAATTCTGGTCCTGTAGGTCTTTTTGAACCAACAACATTTTTCCAGGGCGGAATTGCAGGATACAGGGGGTTGCAACCGCATCGGCTTCCAGATACGCTGCAGTCAAGATGCCGACAACATCCCCACGTAACCATTACCGGTTTCGTCGCTGACCAAAGGCCGATCACTGTCTCCGTCCGTAGAAACGATGGTGTCAAAATGCAAGGTTCGCCAGCCCATCTTTGGGCAGCTTTCACATCCTCCTGTCGGATGGCTTCCGTATCCACCGGGATAAATGTGTCGGAAAAACCCAAGGGGATAACTTCAGAGCCAAGGCCTTCAAAAATTTCCACCATCTGATCTCTTCCAACGGCCGAGTGTTGATACACGCCGATTCTTTTGCCTTTGAGACAACCCCCGGGGAAAAAGTCCAGATAACGGTTGACATAGGACGTAGTTGCCAGCCGATTTTCGGGGCGGGGGTTCGACTTCCCAGAAAACATCCCTTCCTCGTTGAACATCCCTTCTTTCATGACAACTATCTGTCGCTTGATGCCTGATTCATCTTTTTTGAGAATTTCTCCCTCAATCCTCGTATATTTTATACCGTTCCTGTCTTCGGGAATATGGCTCCCTGTAACCATTACCGTGGGAATACCTTTTTCGATTCCGTAGCCCGCAAGGGCGGGAGAAGGCAGTTTTCCACAATTCTCGGAAATATGGCCCCTGTCTTCCACCGCTTTTGCAGCCGCTGTCATAATCCGGTCCGTACTTGGACGCAGATCGCCTCCGATAGCAACGCTTGTCTTTCCCGTTACCTGGCCTATTTCTTCAAGATACTGAATAAAAGCCCATGTGTAGGCATAACAGACTTCATCCGTCATATCCACAGCCAGGCCACGGGCTCCGCGTGTCCCGAATTTCACCCCGCTGTCAGCCATCAAATCCTCGATTTTAACCGATTTGCTTCCCATGGGGTTTCCTCCCTGAAATTAAGTTGGCGATTGGCTGATTTGGTTATTTTTGCTATCGTAACAGATAGCTCGAATATTTAACCGTCGCCGCGATTGCCCGTGCGGCGCGGTCCGGACTTGGAAAAACCGGGATTCCCCTCGAAAAGGAGCCCCTTGATCGAAGGATCTTTCAAGCTCAGGAAAGTAAATCCTACCACAGGTTTACTGTTTGTTTCAAGAAGTCCTGCCATTAATTCGCACTGTGTTTCTATCCATTTTTTTCGCTCATATCCTGGACGGCCTCCTCCTGTATTCCCATCAACGTTAAAGCTCGCTCAACCGTTTTGGGAGAAGTAAGAAAGTAAACAAGAAGAGTATACGTTTCTTTTCCTCTGATAAGCACTCCAGGGATGTTGCTGTAAAAATCATCCTGGTTTTTGGAAAAGGTGAGATCAACAGGATTGCTTACACTCCCGGTATGGGGAACAAATTCTGCGAGTTTTTCCGTAGTTTCTTTTGAAAGGTCCGGCAATTCAAGTCCAGCCCTTCCCGCAAGCGTCCGCTGCAGCGGCTCCAGGCCCTCCTGAATGGGTTTGAATCACCACCCTGTTTCCTTTCGCTCGTGGCAACCCTCCAAGAGCCCAGCAAAAATCAAAAAGCTCGGTTACAGATCCGCCTCTTATAATCCCGCACTGTTCAAACACACCATCGTAGATCCTGTCCGGCCCTGCCATGCTTCCAGTGTGCGAAAACCCAGCCTTTTTACCGGCCTCCGAACCTCCAACGTAAAAGGCTACAATAGGTTTGTGGGGGACTATGGATCGGGCTGTTTCGATAAACGCTCTTCCTCTTTTTATGCCTTCAATGTACAGGGCGATCACTTTTGTTTCAGGGCAGGCCCCAAGGTATTCCATGCACTCAACCAGATCTATTACCGCTTCATTTCCAACGCTGAAAGCAGTACTGAATCCAAGGCTGTACCGGTGAAGATAATTGAACATCTGCGTAACAAAGCTTCCACTCTGGGAAGCCAGGCCTATAAACCCGCCTGGGCCTTCATGGGGAACGAAGGTCGTGTTGAGCTTGAAAGATGGGTTGGCTACTCCAATACAGTTCGGGCCAAGAATTCGGATTTCATATTTCTCTGCGATCCGAACCAGTTCCTTTTCGCGGGCAATCCCTTCTTTTCCCCCTTCCCTGAAACCGCCAGAAACAACGATTGCCTGCTTGATACCTTTTTTCCCGCATTCCTCAAGGGTATGATTAACAACTTTTGTGGGGAGTACGACTACAGCCAGGTCTGGTATTTCCGGAAGGTCCATTACACTTTGATATGCTTTTTGCCCGAGGACCTCTTTTTCTTTAAGGTGTACCGGGTACACGGTTCCTTCATAGCCAAGAGATTGAACGGACATGAGGAGGTTGGTCCCCATGGCCTGAATGCTGTTGGAAGCGCCAAAAAAGACTATGCTCCTCGGATTTGCAATTCTGAACAAACGAGAGTTTTCTATGGTTTCAATCATTCTTATTTTCCTTTTACAGAGGTTGTCAAATTAGTTGAAAGAGAAGGAGCAGCATCACAGGTTAAAACAGTTGACATACTGCGAGCGAATTTTAACAATAGCCTTTCCCGCAGGCCTGGATGAAGATGTTGCTGATGGAACGGCAACATTTTTTAATGATCAGGAGAATCCATATGAATACACGCAAAAGCGAATTGACATCTCTGAAAGACGTTATGGCAGAACTTCTTTCCGGCGGTCTGTCTTTCAACCCCGATGATGCCAAGATCTGGGATGTATGGAGTGAGGTCGTGGGTCCTGATATTTCAAAAAATAGTTTTCCCATTCAGATAAAGGACGGTATTCTTAAGGTTGCCGTTGCCAACGCTCTGTGGCTTCAGGAACTCCTTTATGATGAAACCTCCATCCGTGAAATCCTGAACGCGCTGTTGGGCAGAGCGGCCGTGAAAAAGATTTCATTCAAAGTGGGTCCGAAATAAAAAAACCCCTGTCCCAGGACAGGAGGAAGAATTTCCAAGCCGGGCTGCCCGCCCAGCGTTGCTTCTATAAGGGCCAGTTTAGCCGGTGATTTCAGACTGGGATGATTTATCTGCAACCTTTTGGGCTCAAAACCGTAGTGCCGAAGTCTTGAAAAGATATCCGGCAGACGAACGGAAGGATAGACCAGTGTGAGCCGCCCTTTCTTTTTCAGGATTTCTTTTGCCGTGGCGGCTATGTCATCAATGGAAATCAGGATTTCATGCCTCGCAATGGCCTTGCGCGGATCAGGGTTGATACGACCGCTGTTGATCTTCCTATAGGGGGGGTTGCATATCACCCCATCGGCCCACCTTCTGCGCATGGGTACATTTCGGATATCTCCCTGAACAATTTTCATCCTGTTTTCAAGGTTGTTCAATATGGCATTTCTCGCCGCCTGGTTGACCAGATCTTTCTGTATTTCCAAGCCATAAACAAGAGCTGCAGGTTTCGTGATGAGCAGAATCAGGGGGATAATGCCGCAACCCGTTCCCAAGTCCACAATCAGATCCCCGTTTTTTATGCCTGCAAAACCAGACAGCAGCACTGCGTCAATGGAGACTCTGTAGCCATCTTTTGACTGGATAAGGAAAAGACGTCCATCTAAAAAATTGTCTATGCATTCATCCGGCCCGGCTTTGATTTCAGTGCGCCTGTATGATTTCATGGGGATCGATTTTGTTAAATACCATGCCTGTAAGTACTTTTGGGAAAAAATAGGTCGATTTTCTGGGCATGACGAGAGAATTACGCGCCACTTCCTTTACCTGCTCCATCTTGGTGTGATTGAGCAGAAATCCCATCTGGTATCTCCCCGAGTCCACTGCTCCAATGGTGGCGGAAGTATTGCTTTCATAATGAATGATTTCTTCATTATCCAGGTCTTCCATGGTCAAACCAAGGCTCTTCTGCAAGATCAGGCGGGAAAGGACAAGAACATCCAATTCCCTCAAGGCCGGGTGAAGATCCTCTCCCATTTCATTTTCCATTCCGGGTTTCAGGGATAACAGGTACCAGTGTTCTGCCCGGTAGTAGTAAAAGCCAAGGGCGGTTCTTTCTCTTCCATTTTCCTTTATGATTTTTTTCAGTTCGGAAGCTTCGCCCTTCATATCATGATGATTAATGGGATATTGCTTTATATCGAACCAATTGGCCGCCTTTTTCAGCAGAATCTCCGGATCAAATTCCGAATCCATTTTAACAAGTCTGTGCGAGGGAAGAATTGTCAGCCCTGCATCATTCATATTTGAGAGATACATCATAACATATTCATAAGACCTGTTGATCGGTTTTTCTCCGAATCTTGCCCTCATGATATTTCTGAAATTCCTCGCAGTTTCATATCGGTGATGGCCATCGGCGATGAAAATAGATTTATCACGCATGGCAGCAGATACTTTTTCAAAAAGTCTCGTGCGACTGATCACCCACATTCTGTGTCGTGCTCCGTCATTGACCTCAAAATCCATCTGCGGGTGTGGGTCTGCAAGTTTTCGGCACTCTTCAAGAATGCAATTGTCTGGATCTTCGTAAAGGCCGAAAATCTGGCTGAACTGCGCATTGCAGTTCCTGAAAAGCTTCAATCGATCGTCCTTGTGGGCTGAAAAGGTTCTTTCGTGGGGAAGAACTACTCCCGAATCCGGGTCTTCTATTTTCACCAGGAGCATAATGCCCCATCTTACCCTTTCCGGATCTCCATTTCCAGGGTTGTATGTCATTGCGGTCAAATAAAAAGAGGGTTCTTTTGTACGGATGAGCGTGCTGTCAGATTGCCATCTCTGAAAGTGATTTGCTGCGCGGGTATACCGGTTATCCCAGTCAGAGTCTCAATTTTTTTTCTCACCCAGGATCAAACGGACCACATTATGGGGATCAGCCTGGTGTAGAGCAGTCTGTTCCTCTCTCGATATCACATCGTATGGGGGGGCCATAAGACGGGAAAGATCTTGTTTTCTTTCCAAGTTGTAGGTTAACCCTTTGAAAGGGGCCACTATTGCCATATTCTGCTCCTTGTTATAAGATAGTACTGTACTAAAAATTGGGCTGTAATTTCCCTCAGAGTCAAACGCGTGTCAAGGAAATACGACTTTTTTATTGAGAATACGGAATTTAGGGCCTCGGCAATAAAGCCATTTGGATATTATGCTAAGAAATGGAGAGACATTTGTTTGAAAATGAATTTGGCAGGAAAAACTTGAATCAGGCCCCTATTGACCTTGTGATCGACGGTGGAATGGCCCTTACCATGGAGGAGAACCAGGGACTTGTTCCAGATTCGAGGATCCTGGTTTCAAAGGGGCGCATCATGGACATAGGAAGAAAAATGGATCTGAAAACTCCAGATGATGCTTCCTGTGAAATTATTGATGCCACCGATTGCCTGGTGATGCCTGGTTTAATAAATGCCCATGCCCATACGGCCATGACCATTTTTCGAGGGGTTTCAGACGATCTGCCTTTGAAAAAATGGCTGTTTGAGAAGATATTTCCTCTCGAAAAAGAATTCCTGTCCCCGGATACGGTTTACTGGGGCGCACTTCTGGGATGTATCGAAATGATATCTTCCGGCACCACCTGTTTTGCCGATGGATATTTTTTTCAGGACGAAACAGCCATGGCGGCAGATAGGGCAGGACTACGGGGAATTATTGCCCAGGGCATTATCGATTTTCCGGCGCCCGGGGTTCCGGACCCGGAAAAAAACATCTCCGTGGGGGAGGTATTCATTCAGAGATGGAAGGGGAGATCCGAGCTAATCACTCCTGGTCTTTTCTGTCACAGTCCGCTGACTTGTGGCGAAAAGACCCTGTTGGATGCGCGGGATTTGAGTTGCCAGCATTGTCTCCATTTACAGATACACCTTTCAGAAACAAAAGAAGAAGTGGATCAAATCCTATCGAATACCGGTAAAAGACCGGCTGAATATTTGGATAATCTTGGGTTGCTCACTGATCAGTTAATTGTAAGCCATGCCATCCATCTGCATAACGAAGAGATTGATCTCCTTGCTGAAAAGGGAGTCGGAGTTGTACATGTACCTGAAAGTAACATGAAACTGAGTTCAGGTGTCGCAAATATATCACGGATGTTGGCCCTTGGGCTGGACGTAGGTCTGGGAACGGATGGTTGTTCATCTAATAACAACCTGGATCTTTTGTGTGAAATGGATAGTGCCGCCAAGCTCTCAAAAGTCTTTACCGGGGATCCTGCGAGGATGAAAGCCCGGGAAGCGCTTAAAATGGCTACGCTGGGCGGTGCTTCCGCCCTGGGACTCAAAAATGATATTGGGAGCCTTGAAAAAGGAAAAAGGGCGGATATTATCATTATCGATCTTAAAAATCCCCATCTCCAGCCTGTCTATAATCCTATTTCAACGGTGGTTTACTCTGCAAACGGCAGCGATGTCAGGGATGTAATTGTGAATGGAAAGATTCTGATGAAAGACAGACATTTCATGCATCTGGATCCGCATGAAATCATGTGCAAGGTAAAGGAGATCGGCACAAGGATAGCAGGGTTTTTGTTCAGCCACTGATGATCTTCTTTTGGACCATTTCGATTGCCTCATTGCAGTTTTCTACATATTGAACACCGGGAATTGCCTCCCAGGTTTTTAGATACCGTTTTTCCTCCCCTTTTTTGGAAATTATTTGCCATGTGCATTGAATATTGGTGTACGCCGTTGTAATTGTCCGTACGATGGCTACCACAACATTTGGTGTTTGCTGTAAATCGGATGACATCTGGTTTGTTTTTTCTATAAGTTCATCACAAAAAAGACAATAGGTTTCCATGCGAAAAAAAAGAAATATTGGTTTACTTCTGGCAATTGGCTCTATCGTGGTTGTTCTCGGTTTATTAGGCTGGTTTTTGAGTACAGTCTTCGAATCCGAGTCACCTACAATAACAGTTAAACCCCTGCCCGAGTTTCTTTCAAAAAAACAGGAATTCTCCCTTTCTATCCTTGACATGAAACGAGGGTTAAAACAGCTACAGGTGACGATGAAGCAGGGTGGGAGGAAATTACCGTCCTCGAAAAGAAATTTCCGTTTGAAGGCCTGTTTAACGCGGAAGGCATACACAGATTTGATGCAGGTTTCAGCGTGGACCCTTTTACGTTGAATTTAGCTCAGGGGCGGGTTGATCTGACTGTGAGTGCATGGGATTATTCAAGAAGAAAAGGTGGGGACGGAAATCTGTCTTTATTTGAACACAAAATGGTCGTCGACACGATCCCTCCCGCTATCAGGACCATCAGTAGGCTTCATTACGTAAATATGGGAGGAAGTGGGCTGGTCATTTATCAAACCAGCTCTGATGCAGTGAAAAGCGGTCTTTATGTGGACGAATTCTTCTTCCCGGGTTATCCCCTGGCAGTCGATTCAAAAAGTGGGGATAAAGCATGCTATTTTGGCATCCCGCTCAAATCAAAAGGAAAGCCGGATATTTATTTATGGGCGGAAGACAAGGCGGGGAACCGCGCCAAAACGGCGTTTTACTGCCATGTAAGAAAAAAACGTTTTCCTACGGATAAAATGAATATTACGGATAGATTCCTGAACCGGTTGTTGCCGGGTTTTGCCCCGTATTTCAATAATTCGAATGCAGATAATGTTTCCAAATTTCTAAAGATTAACCGTGACTTGAGAGAAGAAAATGCCAGAACATTTTTTGACCTCAGGACAAATACCAGCCCTGAAAAGCTATGGGATGGCGTCTGGATCAGGCTGAAAAACGCTGCAACGAGGGCTAAATTCGGCGAAAGACGTTTCTATTACTACAAGGGGAAAAAAATTGATGAACAGACTCATATGGGAATCGATCTTGCTTCACTTGCCAATTCAGGAGTTCAAGCTGCCAATAGCGGACGAGTTATTCTTGCCGAGACCCTGGGGATTTACGGCCTGACCCTGGTCCTTGACCACGGTCAGGGGTTGGCTTCCATTTATGCACATCTGAGCAGCATCAATGTGAAACCGGGGCAGGAAGTGTTGAAAGGGGAAATCATTGGCACAACAGGGCAGACAGGTTTGGCGGGAGGAGATCACCTGCATTTCGGCATCATGGTGGGTGGAATTCCTGTTAACCCTATCGAGTGGTGGGACAGCCACTGGATAAAAGACAACATCATAAAAAAACTGGACATTGTAAAAAAATAACCCCTAAGTACCCAGACGCGTTTTATGAAGTGCCTTCTGGAGTTTTTCCGTATCGAGAAGCATGGAAATTTCACCACTTTCCATAATTCCAACGCCGGCGAAAAATTTTGCTTTTGCCAGAAGCTCCCCCACAGGCATTGCCATTAAAGGTGTGTTTCCTATAATCGAGTCGACTGCAAATCTCATTCCGGCAGAATCGGAATTTGGGGAAACAACCTCTTCCGGACTCTTAAGCCTTATAATGTGCGAAGGCCGGTCGGCGGTTTTTTCAATACAGAGAAAATCTTTCAGCTGTTCAAGCGAATCTCTTTTTTTCAAACTTTCCGGTGCGGCTGCACTTTCTACAGCTTCTATGTGTGTTGTGGGAATAGAGAGCGTATAAGGTCCTACGGTGAAGATGAATGCGTCAATTATGGAAAGGAACAGGGGAAATTGCATAACGAACCGTGTGCCTTTGGAAGGCGCTGAAAAAACCTCTATAGCACCACCCAGATTTTCGATGGTGCGAACAACCACATCCATGCCAATCCCTCTTCCTGCAAGGGTAGTTGTCTCACCTGCGGTAGAAAAGCCTGGAAGGAATATGGATTTCAAGAGCTCATTTTCGGACAGCCCGTAGATTTCACTGTCTTTCATAAGTCTCTTCTTTCTTAAAAATCGCCTGATAGCGGCCTGATCGATTCCCCTGCCATCATCCTCGATTTTTAAAAGGAGTTTATTCCCCTTTCTTTCCGCTTCCAGGAGGATCCTTCCTTCCGGATTTTTTCCGGCTCTCGACCTCCCTTCAGGGTTTTCAATGCCATGGGCGATAAAATTTCTCATCAGATGCATGAAAGGTTCTCTCAGCCGGTTCATGAGGTCGATATCAACCAGGAGCCCCCCACTATCTCCATTCTTGCCTCTTTCCGGTGTTTCCTCGCAAGATCTCGTATGGTTTTGTCAAACAGCCCTGCAAAATCCGCTATAGGCGCCAGCCTGAGCATGGCCAGGCGAAGGTAGAGTTCCTTCAGCATGGAATTGCAGTGATCTATCCAGTTCTGAAGGCCTGACGATATCCGGCCTCCAGTCAGAGGCGGGAGGGTTTTTTCGAGTTGAATGATTTCTTGCGAACGTCCAAGAAGCTCTTCTATTACAGAATATTCCACACGAACATGGTCTATTCCCTTCGGGGAATGGACCGTAATATCCCCACGCTCCTTTGGGATCGCGACACGATCCTGGGACGGCTCCTTTTCGAATTTTGCAGTCAGATCTTCTCTTTGTTTTTTCTGTTCGGGAGAAACATCTTCACCCCAGCTGCTCACCAGATCAGAAAGAACGTCTACGCCTTCGAACAGGGACTGTACGTCATCTCTACCCGCTGTACAGGCGCCCTGCTGGAATTTCTTACACCAATCCTCCATAAGGTGGCAAAGGGAGGAGATACTTTCCATGCTCAGCGCCCTGGCCATGCCCTTGATGGAGTGGATTTTCCCGTGAATCTGCTCCCACAGACCTTGGTTGATACGATCCTTTTCTACGGAGATCAATAGTGGACCAAGGTCTTCGAGATATTTCTTTGATTCCTGAGCAAAGATATTCTTATATTTGGCGAGGTCCATAAGGTAACTCAGACAACATCTTCCAAACACGTTCGGGCGTGATAATTTTGATTTGATTGCCGTCGAGGGTGAAGCTTTCAAGTTCGTTGTTGTCCTCTTCCATTGACTGCAGTCCAATAATTTTGTCGGCAGTCAGGGCAATCCCTTTCTGTTTCCATTTGAGCAATATGTTCAGATTCCGGACTGATTCCATAGCATTTTCTTTTCCAATAATTACTCCAAGATCTGCCACTTCAAAAAGCTCTCCTCTGTGGTAAATGATCCCTGCATAACCGGGGGGAGACAGGGGAACAGGGGCAACAGTCACGTCATTTACAACCTGTCGGATGTGTTCAATTTCGATTCCAAGGCAGAATCCTGATCTATTGAAAACGAGGTATTCCATTCTCAGTTACCCGGGAGCTTGAACCGCTTTTGAGTCTCCACCATCTTGTCTGACAAATTCTCTAAAGCTTTTATTCCATTGACAACTTTCTGCAAATCGGCCTCCTGACTCTTGGTCCCAATCGTTGTTTTCTGCGTCAGGACAAAATTCTCCCTGGCAAGGACTGAAAGCTCATGAAAATGCCCCTGAATTCCTTTCATCTGGTTCACCTGCTCATGGGTCAGTTTTTCAACTTCTCTCACCTCGGAAAAGATGTCTCTTACCCCTGAAAGCGTATCCTCAAAAGTTGACACGATGCTGTTTATGGTTTCACGCCCCTTGGCGATGCTTTTCTCGCTTTTCTCCAGGGACTCTATTGCAGCAATCTTGTTCTTGAAAACATTTTCCACTATTCTGCCTATTTCTTTGGTGGAATGTCTTGAATTTTCGGACATAGCCCGGATTTCATTGGCTACGAGAGCAAAACCTTTCCCTGATTCTCCAGCTCTGGTGGCTTCTATGGATGCATTAAGAGAAAGGAGATCTGTTTTCTGGGAAAGTTCGTCCATCACACTGACGACTGTCTTAATCTTTTCCATTTCCCTTGACAGCCTGTGCACCGGTTCAGCATATTCAGCCATCTGCTTGAGAACACCATCCAAATACTTCAATGTATCGCGTGCATTTTTTCTCCAACTTCGCTCTTGGACTGGGCCTCGGCTATTTTCGATACGGTCCGTGCTGTTTTTTGACCATTTCGTCCATTCTTTCCAGTCCTTTGTCAACAATGATGGCTGTCTTCTGGACAATCATGGTCTGGTCTTCCGATCCTCTGGCAATTATAGCGGCCGCTTCATCAATTTCGTGGCTTTTGGAAAGGACTTCGCTGATAATCGTCACAAGGTGCTTATTGGTCTGTTGGATCTGGGTTGAGACCTGGTTCATTTCCAGCAGTATGGCTCTCAAGTCGTTGACCATTTTCGCGAAAACTTCTTCGAGATCACGAATCTCATCGTGGGAATCAGTGAAATTTCCTTTGAGAGATCACCTCCGCTTATTTGCGTGGCAACATTGCTGAGGCGCTGCAGGCGTTTCACAATCGATTCGGAAAACATGCCTCCAAAAATAATTCCTGAAGCCAGAGCCATGGCTGCGGATATGGCCTGTGCCAAATAAAAATCTTCGCTCCAAAAGTTTACAAACCCCACAACCGAAAGAAGTATCAAAAGAAATGCCAGAAAGCTGAGGATAAGCTTATTTTTTATGCTTGTTCTTCCCATTTATTCAGGTCCTCCATCGCAATAATCCATCCACTTATTTTATCATTCAATTTCAGGATCGAAAAAACCAACCCAACCCTTCGGAATCCAATGATCAGGTCAAGATATACCTTTTTCAGCTCCTGGTTTTGTGCTACTGCCTTGAGTTTTGTTATGATTTCAGCTTTTTCCCGTGCAGGAAACAGGTGCGTTATGGGGCTGTTCAATATGTCCTGCATGGGCCTGCCAGTCAGTTCGACCACTATAGCATTGCAGTTAATAACCTTTGCATCCCGATCCACCACAAGAATGCCCACCCCGATATGTTCAACGATTGCTTTTTGGAAATTCAATGTTTCCACCAGTTCAGAGGTCGTTTCCCGAGGTTGGATATTGCCAGTAGTAAAGAAGTTCGTGCAGGTTCCAATAGTCTGGTCTCTGTCCCTCCAATTCGTCCAGCAATCGGTCAACCTGTTCCGACATCTGTTCCAGAGGACCTATTGCAAAATAGAAGTCCGCCCCTATTTCCTCAATTTCGTCCCCGCGTTCAATGAAGGTGCTTGAAACGGCAACGATCGGGAACGAGTGTTCAGGGAATTTTTCCCGAATAAATCGAATAACCGTTGGCCCATCAATTTTGGGCATGATGACATCCAGAAACAGGACATCGACAGGCCCTTCTTTCAGCTTTGTTATCGCTTCTTTCCCATCATAACCCTTGATGACTTTATAGCCCCTTTTCTCAAGGGCCTCTCCAAGAAACTCCACAAAAAAAAAATCATTATCAATGACCATTCCAATTTTTGACATTATTTTTCTGCCTCCGGAATTAGGACAATCGATACAATTATTCGATAGGACAGCCAGACGTTCATCATCATATTCTTTCACAACGATCGAATTAATACAAACTCTGCTGACCTCCTTCATATCGGTCAGACCGTTGAACACTTTACGGATGCCATCCTGTTTGAGGGTGGTCATTCCATCTTTCACAGACTGAAGAAACAGGTCCTCGGTGGGTGCAGCCTTCTTGATCAACTTTTTAATCGCAGGAGTTCCTTCCAGCAATTCGTGAATTCCCATGCGTCCTCTGCTATCCTGTCGCGGAGCAGGCTTCACACCCAGTTCGTCTGTACAGGGATAATTCGGAAGAATATTCTATTCCTGTTTTCTTGAAAGAGTCCCTGCCGTAGTGACCGACGATTTCATCAAATTCCTCTCTCGCGAGGGATGATATTTCGCTCTGCAGCTGGTGCACAATTTCCTCACAAGACGCTGGGCAAGAACTCCCCAGAATGGCGTCCGAGAAATTGAGAGGGTTCAGCCCCATGTCCAACAGTCTCGTTACTGTTTCGGGGGCGCTGTTGGTGTGAAGGGTAGACAGAACCAGATGTCCGGTCAATGAAGCCTCGATCCCGATGGCAGCTGTTTCGTGATCACGCATTTCACCAATCATAATGACGTCCGGGTCAGCCCGTAGGAAGGACCGCATTACTCTTGCAAAGTCAAGCCCTATCTTGGGTTTGACTTCAACCTGTCTCAGACCTGCCTGCGTGATTTCGACAGGGTCTTCAGCGGTCTAGATCTTAATGCCCGGACTGTTGATATGGCCAAGAGCAGAATGCAGGGTGGTTGTTTTTTCCTGAACCGGTTGGTCCAACTGTCAATATCATGCCATAAGGCTGCGAGAGGACCTTCTTCATTATCCTCGCATTACGCTCATTCAATCCCATATCGGAGAGTTTTAATGCTCCGGCTGCTGCAAGAATTCTCAACACGGCATCTTCCTGGCTGTCAGCTGTGGGGATGGTCGCCAGGCTTAGCTCTAAAGTGGGGATGCCTTTACGTCTGAACTTTATTTTACCATCCTGAGGCAGGCGTCTTTCGGCAATGTCCAGACTTGCCATGATCTTAAGTCTTGAGAGAACTCCTCTCGCCATGGAATTGGGGACTCCCGCATGATCCTTGCACACGCCATCGAGTCTGAAACGGATGGAAGTTTTTTTCGCGACCACCGATGGTTCCACATGAATGTCGGAGACATTCTTCCTGTATGCCGCTACGATGATCTGGTCTACAAGTTTTACCACCTGGCTGGATTCCTCGTCAACCAGATCCTCTTCTCGTCTTCTTCTTCAACCTCCATTTCAAGTGTGACGTCCGGAATCATATCCAGCTCATCGATCATGCTCTTAACGGAATCTTCCGGTTCGCTTTCCAAAAAATAAACAATAAACTGCTCAATGTCCTCCTTTGTACCTACGGTGAAAAGGGCCTTTTTGGTCTTAATGAGAGCACGGATCTGGCCTGTTTTTCGAAGATCTCCGGGGTTATCAATGATAATTTCAACCCCTTCTTTGCTCCAGCTCAAGGGTACCCAGAGGTCATGAAGCAGAAAAGCCTTCTTCGAAACCTCCTATCAGCTCTATCCGTACGGGCAGATTGGAATCAAAGCTCTTGAAAGGACAACCGTAATAAAGAGAAAGTGACTTACCAACATCTTCTTTGCGTAATTTAAAGTGATTCAAGAGAACGAATTCCACACTTTTCTGCATCTTCTTTGAAAGCGCCAATGCCTGCTGCAGTTTTTCATGGGTCAGCATTCCCCTATAGAGCAGATAACTGTACCTGGTTCCGGAAGACAGTTTTGAAATGACATGATCAATTCTTTCTTTTATCTGTCTGTTCTGAGGGTCTGCTTTTTCTGCCGCCTCGAACAGTTCCAGTGCCAGGTCCAGCTGCCTACTCTTTCTCCATTTCGAGTCCTAAAAAATATTTGACGCCGGCCATTCTGCCCGGGTTCAATTTTTGTTTCTCGACGGCATTGTTTATTCGTGCGAGGGTGTCATCCGGGACTGTGCTTTTGGAGAGGCATCCTAGAAGTCCCGGGATTATCTTGGACAAAGGAAGTTGCTTGCAAAAAGACGGCTGTATTCTTCGACAATAACGTTGAGCATCCCCAGGTCTCTCAAAGAATCAGCATTTTTTTCAGGATTTCTATAACACTTGTTGAGATGTGTTTTTCCAGCTTCAACCTCGGATGTCCTGTGGGGGCCGCAGCTTTTTCGTTTCCCATGACATCTATTCGGCGGTTCAATGAACCTGCTTTTTCATCGCCTGTTATCAATGCCAATTCTCCCTGATATGTTTCATTTGTGCACGGCAGACCGTAATTCTTTCAAATGGCGATTCATCGTATCAAATTAGAAAAAAGAGTACGAAGTGTCAAGGATTATACCGGCATGAAAACATTGCTCAGATTTTAGGTTGTAATTTAACCCGAAAGCATTTATATCATGCAATTTATGGAAAACAAAACTAAAAGATTGGTGATAATCCCCGCTTATAATGAGCAAGCAAATATCCGATGGATTATAAAAAGAATAAAGGAGTGGATAAAGGAATTGGTATCATAGTCATTGATGATGGTTCCTCAGACGGGACAGCGTATCATGCAGTACAAGCCGGGGCAAAGGTAATAAAGCATTTCTGCAATATGGGCTATGGAGTGGCATTGCAGACCGGTTACAAATATGCATTAGAGAAAGGATATGACTATCTGGTTCAGCTTGACGGGGATGGTCAGCATGCCCCTGAATACGTTCAGGAACTATTCAATGTGATCATGAACGAGGACGTTGATCTGGTTCTGGGCTCAAGGTTCATGGCAGTTGATCAGGAAGGTAAAGTTGGTTTACAAGAGCACAGTAATAGTATGGCCATGAAATTGGGCATACGCCTCTTTGGCTCTTTGGTTTCAGCACTGATCAGATTCAGGATTACGGACCCGACCTC
>CALOEQ010000010.1:0-44722 GCA_942492425.1 uncultured Flavobacteriaceae bacterium | reverse complement strand
GGGAAAATCTTTTTTGCCCTACGTATTTGGTTTGAAGGAACTGTTCGAAACTCACAGCCTGGTTCAATTTTGCCAGGACGTATTTCTTGGTTTCGGTAGTGTAATCCGGGTGATTGTCATTCTCATTTAGCTTCTTCTGCCACCATGCAATCTCCTCCGGTTTGCGAATGAACATATACTCGATTCCAATTGAATCGCAATAAATTCTTTCAAGGTGACCTATGATCACCTTCAGGCTGCTCGGCGGCAAGCCCAGTATGCTTCCTGCATTGAACACTCTGTCGAGGTCTGCATTGCTGAGTCCGAAGTTTTCGAGATCAAGTGTTGGGCGATATGAGCGCCTGTTTCTCACCGGATTGGTCTTGGTAAACAGATGACCCGGGTCCTGTAACCGTTGATCAGCTCAATAACTTTGAATTCCTTGTAGACCTGCTCGGGAATCTCAACTTCACCGTCTTCCTCTCCAGTCCAGGCTGAAATCCGAGTTCGCCAGGTCATATCCCTGGAAAAAACTTCTCCAGCTCGGTTCGACCTCATCGGGATTTTCCAGGTACTTCTGGTATAAGTCTTCGATAAAACCCGTATGCACCGTATTCAAAAAGGAAAACCTGTCCATGTTTACAATTCGTTCAAAAAATGAGAAATGAGTGACAAAAATAAGGGGTTTTCAGCTAATTGTTGTAAAAAAAATGATAAATATCACTTTTGATTGAGGTCTCAATAAACTCCTGATCAACCCTTGATTCTCGAGGATTCAGGCAGGAATTTGAATTCTATCAAGACCCTCGAAAAAGAGTCAAAAAAAATTGAAAAACATCAATTTCGAATTCAAATAATTTCATACATTTGAGTATTATTTAGAATTGGTTTAAATAAAAATAGTGATTGTACAATGAGTCAGGCATCCCACTACTACGTTTTTGACTACAATATGATTGATTTCAATGTCTGTTCCAGGAAGTCGAAGTACAAAAAGAGCCACAAAAGAAAAAAAAAGAGTAATTGCTCAGATCACTTTCCCAAAATGCAATTCTGATCCTTCATCTGGTTCTTTTTTGAATTTCCTTCGGTAAAAAAAAGCATATCTACGAACTAACAGACCAACTGTTCGTCCTAATCCATTTTTAAAGCTTGCTTCCCGGCATTACTTTGCGGGTCCCTGGAGTGGGAGAACTACTCTCCACGGCGGGATATCAACTAACCAAACTTTAATTACATGAAAAAACTATTTACACTCTTACTTATCGTAGTTATCTCTATAAGCAGCTCAATTGAAATCCTGGCACAAGACGATTCTTTCACCCCGATGTGGAGAGCTTTTACATAACCCCGACAATACCAACTTAAAAGAACTCGGAGAGGCCATGGCCAAGCACAACAAAAAATATCACAGCGAACAAGGACCGCATCACGCCTTGGTTTACAATGTGGTATCCGGACCTAATATGGGCAAGATGGTATGGCAGATGGGGCACCTTAAGTTTGCACATCTCGATTCAAGACCCAAGGTGGAGGACACGACGAAGACTGGAGAGACAACGTCATGCCTTATGTTAAAAAATTGAGCCACGGAGAATACTGGAAGCAGGATATGGAGCTCTCAAACACCGATATGATGGACGGAAACGTCGGCAACACCCCGATCCTTCACATTCGCTTTCACGAAGTTGCGGAAGGCCACGGATACAGTGTCGATCACCTTCTGGACCAAATCAGCTCCACGATCAAAGCCATGGACGGCGACAATCCCTGGGGCGTTTACGACAATCAGTTCCGTCAGGGATATCGAATTGGCGATTTTCTGGCAACTGTGAGCTTTCTTAAAAACTATGCAGAATACGACGAGCCGAATACCTTCAAAGACATTCTCATCAAGCTTCATGGAGAAGACGTCTGGCAACCCTTTATCCGGGGCATGGCAGATTCCATGTCTAATGGAGCCGGGATGAGATCTGGGAATACAACGCCGCGCTCAGCGGAAATTAGAAAACCACTAGTTAAAATAGCGATATTGAAAAAAGAGAGTCATACGAATCGTATGACTCCCTCTTTCATTTGAAGATTAGACACTACTTCAATTACAGCCCTTCAATTACAGGCCTTCAATTTTGTTCCAGACTTTGATCTCATCGTCCTCGCTGAGTCCTTCCTTCACCTCCACCTGGATCCCATCACTGATGCCCAGGGTGATATCCCTTCTTTCGAATTCCTTTTCTCCCGTTTTAACTTCAACATAGGGTGATTTGGACTCGTCGTCAAACTGGACCAGGGCCTCTTTAATCGTAAGAACGCTGTCGGCTCGGGCCAGGATAATCGAAGCGTTGGCACTCAAGCCTGCGCGAATGAAGGTGCTATCCTGCTTCTCCAAAGTCCCCTTGATCTCGAACTGGATGGCTCCGTTTTCGAGTTTGCCCTTGGGTGCGATGTAATCCAATACAGCGTCAAACGTCGCATTTTCAATGGCTCCTACGGTTATTTCCAGGGGGTAGCCTTCTTTGATCTTGCCCACTTCAGACTCATCCACCTTGCCTTCGAAAATCATGCGGTTTACATCTGCAAGAGCGGCAATGGTCGTACCCTCATTAAAGTTATTGCTTTGAATCACCTGGTTTCCTACTTCTACCGGCAATTCCATGATCATACCGGGAACCGTCGATCGAATCAGGGTGTTGGCCGAGCTTCCCAAACCCTTGGTGGAGCCCGTCTTCACGATGTCGTAGTTCTGGCGAGCCGCTTCATAGGCCTGTTCGGCTTGTTTGAAGGTTACTTCAAACCGCTCCAGGTCCTGTTTTGAGATCACGCCTTTTTCATACAGGCTCTTCTGACGATCGTATTTTCGCTTCTCATCATCCAGGGTGATCTTCGCCTGATCAATGGCATTTCTAGCCTGGTTCAAACTTGATAGATTCGGGATCACCTTGATCTTGGCAATAAGGTCATTGGCCTTAACCAGGTCGCCTGCTTCCACGTAAATCTCATCAATCACACCCGAGATATTAGGTTTTATCAGCACCTCTTCCATAGGAAGGATGCTTCCTGTTGCCACGGTCTTGTTCACAATGGATTGCTTCGAAGGTTTCTCCGTGTTGTAAACGACCGGATCCTCCTGGTTCTTGGAATACAGATAGTACATGGCCCCTGCAAAGGTCACCGTGATGAATATCAAAGTTATTATGGTTACTGATTTTTTCATTTTTTATTGATTTCGTGCTTTATTTAGTTCTCTGCTCTTTTATTTTGAATCTTTGATGCTTTCTTTTTACTCGGATCTCAAGGCGTCGACGGGTTTCAGTTTAATTGCGGTTTGAGCCGGGATCATTCCCGCCAGCAAGCCTGAACCCACCAGGATCACGAGCGCCGTGGTGACTACTCCCAGATTCACGCTCGGATTGGCAAACATATCGATTGGATCAACCATATCAAGCGCGTAGTTGATTCCGTAGATCAAAAAGGCCCCAAAAGCTATCCCAGCCATACCCGCAATGATGGTGAGAAATACGGATTCTGTAAGAATCTGAGCCCTGATCTTTGCAGGAGTTGCCCCGACAGCACGTCGGATGCCGATTTCCTTGGTTCTTTCTTTGACAACGATCAGCATGATATTGCTCACTCCGATCACACCCGACAGCAAGACCAGGGTGCCGACAAAATAAGCGATCACCTTGAGTGCCATAAACAGGCTCTCCACCCGATTGTACTGCTCATACAGGTCAAAATGCCCCACGGCTCTGTTATCCTCCGGGTGTATTTTGTGATTCTTTTTCACGATGTCAAAGATCTGGCTTTTGATCTCGGTGATCGGAGTTCCGTCTTTTGCTGTGATGGCCATCCATCCCACCTTGTCTCCCCGGTTGAACGCTTGTGAAAATGAGGTAAAAGGCACAAAAATCTGTTTCTGCTGCTCTTCGCTGTCACCCCCGGAGGCTTTTTTCTTATAGCTTCCTATCACCATAAAATTCACCCCGTTGATCTTTATGTAGGTACCCAGGATGTCTTCTCCTTTTTCATAAAGGCTCGACTTGACTCCCTGGCCTATGATAGCCACTTTTCTCTTATCATCTATGTCGTTGTGATTGATGAATCTTCCTTCAACAATGTCCATGGGCTCCTGTTTGATGATCTCCGGATAGTCTCCATAGACGTCAAAAGCGCCTGTCTCAATGCCCCGGATTACATTCGCTGCCCCTCTCCAACCTCCAATCTGGTTGCGAGGAGAAACAAACCTAAGATTGTCCACATTGTTCCAGATGTCCTCGACGTCCTGCAGGCGGTAGCTGAATCGTCTTCCTTTTGCCATACCCTGGTAGGATTTCGTCACGGTCTGCGTCCACATGAACATGGTATTGGTAGCAATGTCCCCAAAGTCATTTTTGATTCCGTTTTCCAGGCCTTTGCCCGCTGCAAGTAACAAAATGAGAATAAAAATCCCCCAAAAGACACCAAAGGCAGTGAGAAGCGTTCTGATCCAATTTGCGGTCAAAACCTCCAGTATTTCATTCCATCTGTCTCGATTAAACATGTCTGTCTATTTATTCGTCTCTTAGGGCTTCTATGGGTTGTATGTTCGCGGCTCTCCAGGCTGGAAAGAAGCCTGCAATCGCTCCCGCGGTGATCAAAACGAAAACCATGGTCATGGCAATCGAAAAATCGACCGACGGATTCACCACGTAATCGACTTCGACGTTGGGACCTACTATTTCAAGAAGTCCCATACTCAAAATCAGTCCTGCAAAACCGGATACTGCCGTTACGAAAATTGATTCCTGCAGGATCATTCCCACAATCGACCAGGGCTTTGCGCCCAAAGCCTTTCTTATACCGATCTCACGGGTTCGCTCTTTAACGATGATCAGCATGATGTTGCTGACTCCGACGACCCCTGCTATGATTGTGCAGACACCGACAAACCAGAAAAAAAAGGCAATATTATCGGTCAGGGTAAAGAATCTTTTAGCCTCATCCTGAGAGTTGTAGACGTTTATGGCGCTGTTGTCATCCGGGGCCACCATATGGGACTCCTGGAGATAGGCCTTTATCTCGGCCGCAAATTGATTTGACACCGCCACCGATTTTTCAAAGGTCTTTTCGGGTTTGATCGTAAAAGACAAGTTATTCATCCTGTCCTGACCGTTGAAAACACTCTGGGCCGTTGTAAAAGGCAGAAAAACCTGATCTTCCTCTCGTTCGCCTCCGGCATCGGAATACACCCCAACAACCTTGAAGTTGATTCCATTGATCTGAACGTATTCTTCCAAAGGATCCTCAACCCCTTTGAGCAACTCTTTGGCAACTTTTCCGCTGATCACAATGACCTTGCTTTTTGAGTCAAGGTCTGATTGATTGATAAACCGGCCGGATGTCATGTACTGATTCTCTATTTGCTGGTAATTCGGATACACCCCGTGAATGCCGTAGGAAACAGATTCTTTCTTGTAGTTGATCGTTGTGCCCCAGGCCACTCGAAAAATTCCGGAACGAAACTCGATCTGATCTTTGTAATTCTGGCTGATGTAGTCAAAATTGTCATTCTTCATTCGTATCCTTCGTCCTGGGTTCAGGCCCTTGAATTCCTTGGTTGTGCTCTGCGTCCAGACCCAAATCCGGTTGGTCGCATCGGCTTCAAACTCTTTGCGAATGCCGTTCTCCATACCCCTTCCGAAACCGAGAAGGACCACGAGAATGAAAATGCCCGAAGCAACCGACAAACCTGTCAAAAAGGTTCTCAGCTTGTTCTTGTGAATCGTCTCAAAAATTTCCTGCCAGCGGTCAATATCGAACATCGGGGGCCGTAAAAAGAGTTAAATTATTATAGAGCTACAGTAATAGACGCAAAATGTGCCCTTATTGTTACAGAGAGAATAGAAAAATAATCAACAATCTCAATGAAATCTTCCATTTTTAAGCAAATAACGGATATCTCAATTCGAAATCGATATTGAACTTTAAATTCTCAAAAATTGTGCGCAAAAATTGCTAAAGTGACAATTGTCATGAATTATGCTCTGGGATGGTCTTAATTTTATAGTAAATTAAATATCCCAGTCATGTTAGCTAAGAAGTCAGAGAAAGCGAGCGTCGCGGCCTACAGCAAGATCTTCTTTCAGTTGGGTTTAACGCTCTCCCTCATCATTATTTACACAGCAATAGAATGGAGGACATTTGATCGCTCCGTTGACGAACTTGCCTCCCTGAATGTCCAGGAGGAAGAAATTATTGACATTCCAATCACAGAGAGAATCCTGGAGGTCAAGCCACCTCCACCTCCGCCACCGGCACCTGAGGTGATCGAAGTGGTTGCAAACGAGAAAGATATCGAAGAAACCATCCTCGAGACAACGGAGACCGACGAGAGTGAATTTGTTGAGGTCGTTGAGATGGACGACATTGAAGAAGTTGTCGAAGAAGAGGAAGTGGAAAAAGACATTCCATTTGCCATCATAGAGGATCCTCCGGTATTCCCAGGCTGCAAGGGCACGAAAGAAGAGAAGAAGAAGTGTCTGCAGGAGAAGATCACGCAGCACGTAGCCAAGAATTACAACACCAACTTGTCAAAAGACCTCGGTTTGACACCCGGCAAGAAAAAAGTCTATGTCATTTTCAAGATCAACAAGAATGGTGAGGTTCAGGATACGCGAGCCAGAGGACCCCATGCGAGACTTGAAAAAGAGGCGGTTCGCGTGGTGAACATGCTTCCGACCATGACACCCGGAAAACAGCGAGGCATCCCGGTAGGAGTTTCTTATACCCTGCCCATTACCTTGCACGTTCAAATTTAATTCCATTTAATGTTTATATTTTAAGTAAGTTTTCATTCAAAAAGGGACCGGCTCGCGCCGGTCCTTTTTTTTGAGGAATAGGGAATCTGGCGTGGAATGTCGTATGAGAAGTCGATAATTTGAGTAAATTTGCACTCGAAAACCATCCTCGAATGAAAAAAGCATTTCTAATACTTGCGGCAATTCTCTGGGGCAACCAGTTTGCTTCAGCCCAGGAGATCATTCCGTTTCCTGATCTCAGTGAGCATCAGGACTACAGCAAAAATGGAGGAAAAGCAGAGGATGAGAGAAACTACGCCATATACACTGAAGATTATCAGGAAGCGCTTAGGGTACTTGACGCAGAGTCAGATCGAATCCTAAGACTGCGAAAAGAAGAAACCGACCCTGAGCTCATCGATCGACACAACCAGGAGCTTGAAAAGATCCGTCTCAAGAAAATGGCACTATTGTCAGAGGCTGACCTGGTCGAGGATCTCCAGAAATTCTACTAAAATGGATTACTTTTTGGGTGCGAAGCTCAATACGACTTGTGTTCAATCGCGAGTGCCGTATCAGCGATTCTAATTTGTCTTTTTCAGAAACTGGAGATTGATACCAGTGAACAGCTGAAACTGGGGCTGGGTTCCTTTAGTCAGTATGGAGTACTGAGGTTCGATAAACAAATTGAAAACGGTCCGGTCAACCTTGACCACTTTTCCAATACCCAGGGCAATCGGCACGTGAAAGGTCTCGTTCTCAAAATCAAACACCCAGATCGGTGCCCCCTCGAGGTAGGTTCCTTTGCCCAACTGCCAGAAATAGAACGGTTGAAAAGCTCCCAGATTCGTATCATTTCGATCACTCTCACCGGCAAAGGAGGCTTGCCAGGTAATGAGACTCCCAAACTGAAAAGTAGGAGAATTGGCAAAAAAGGCGACAAAGGCGAAACCGGCTTGCCATTTCCCGGATCCCAGAATGGACTCTGATGCTGTAGGAGCCACGAGAAGGGGTCCTACACCCATGGTTTTGTTGCTTTCGGAAACGAAATTATAAGAAAGAAAAGCATTCATATCGCCCAGTCCGCTGGTAGAGCTAACGCCTCCAAAACGGTCGGGTAAGGCCACCGTGCTGATGGGCATGGAGATTCGCATGAGCAGTTTGCCGCCTGCCATGGGTTTGGCAAAGCGAATCCAGGCGTTGTTCAAATAGGCATCACTCGAAGCATCCGAAAGCCTGGGAATGTAGTAATTGTGAACATTCAAAGCCGTCATGTCAGCCAAAGGGTTGTTGGCCTTCTTGAGCGTCTCGTCCGGTGACTCCTGAGCTAAGCTTACAGATACAATGAAGCTGAAAAGCATCAAGGGAATTACTCTTATTCTAATCGCGTTCAATTTTTTATCGACAATTGAATCTGCAATTTACAACATATTCAGAAGCTTTCTTTCCAGGATTAAAAACACATGACCCATCGGCAAACCTTTCTCATTGAAGAAAAATAAGTGAAGTACGGGTACCATGCTCTGTTGCCTCTTCAGAATACACTTAAAGAGTTACGCCTCTCAATAAATTCTTACCTTTAAACCCGAACCTATAGCTTAGACCAACGACTAATTGATTTCTGCTTCCCAGAAAGGAATAGTTGGCCATAATATTATATCGACTATTCCACTGAAAATTCACGCCAACATTCATACTTACAGGATAAGGCAAGGCCTTTTGATATTTATAGTTGAGAATAACAGGATCATCACTGGAAAGCCAGCGTGAAGCCCCATCATATATAGGAGCCAATACTTGCTGTTCTGTATCAGTCAATCCATCATACCATTGATCCAGCTGCTCAAGGGCTCTGCTTTTATCATCAGGAGTGATACCTACTAATTTTTCTAAATTTACAACGCCACTTCCGTTACGGTTAAGTCCTAAATATTGACCCCCAACCAGGAAAGCAAGATTCCTGGTTGGCTTATTAGGAAATCTATGCAAATATCCGGTCCTTAAACCCATAACTACTGTTCGAGAAGGTTCATTCTGGTTTTCCATAAATGTCCAGGCCATTGTAAAGTCTCCCTGTACGATCAAGGGTCCAATTGCACCGGCTACAACTGCTCCCCAACCAACCACAGTTCCATTATTATCAGTATTGAATTCCAATTCAATCGGCAGACCTAATTGTATATTAGTCTTTGAGTTGATACCACCTACTAAACCGTAAAAATTCAGGAAGGGAAGAAGCCAAAAATCATAACGAGCCGAATACCCATTAACTTTCTGCTTGTATTTGCCGGAAACGTGCTATACCATCTATGCCAATTAAGTTATCAGTATCAAATCCAACAAAGGCATCACTAATGACAATGTCCTGCCTTGAGTGAGCAAAAAGCACATTTATTCCATTAGGATAGGGAATATCAAAACCCAATTCTCGAAGTTTGCCCCCGAGAATGGGGAAACGCCACTCGTATGGCATTTTTTTTAGGCTATCGCGGTGTTTTTCATAAGCATCGGAAATGGTTAGATTACTCACCTGCTGGGCTTTGGCAATCTGTGTTTGAATGAAAAAAATGCAGGCGAACAGAAGAAAAGATTTATTGAGGTATTTAGTCATGACGAAGGATTATTGTTATTTCCTCAAAGTTGTTGGCAATTAACACGTTGTCCCATGTAGCCTTGTAAATAAGGAGTGAAATTATTAGCGAAACTCTCTCTTCGGTGATGGTCTCTTCAAATATTCCTGAGGCTACAATGGCATCAATAATATTTTGTGATAGTTCTTCCACATTGGTTTCCTGCACAGATTCAAGTACTGGAAGAAGGAATCCCCGAATAGCTTCTTCAGTAACATTGTCCTGGATGATATCTAATCCCAAAATCAACTCTGCTAAAAAATCTGCCACCTCTTCGGCATTCAGATTCACTATCTTCTCCAGTATGGGTTGTATGAGGTTTTGCAAGTTCTCCGGGGTTACATTATCTGATATGAAGGAATTAAGAGCTCTTGCAATATTTAATGCAGTTTCTTCAGGATTTAAATTGTCCAGTATGGGACTTAACAAATCTCGTAAGGTATTGAGCAGAGCCTCCGATATATCATCTTCAAGGCTAAGTAACCACTGACTGAGTGTATTACCTGCTGTTTCCGGATCAATGGTCTGAAGGAAATTAAGCGCGGCAACCAAAGCTGTATTGATGTTATCCGTGGTGAGGAATTGTGATAAAATAAGTGATGCAACGTCATTAGCCGCTTCTTCTGGACCAATTATTGAAATAACAGGTTTAATTCCAATAAAAGCCAGTCGTATGGCATCTTGCATGCTTTCATAGTCCGGATTCAGATTTAAATCCGGAATTCGCTCATTCAGATTATTAACCAGATTCTCAATGGACTCAGTAGCCTGGGTTGCCAGATTGCCTAATTGGAATAAAGGCGTTTCATCAATCAATTGCGTAAAAGGTAACAGCGTGGCGGCAATGTTTTCCTGATTTATAAAATTTTCTTCTATGACATTCGTCAGAATTCCTGCTATCTCTGAGACCTGTTCATCATTTAAAGATACAAACTCATTCCAGGCACCAGCTAGTATCGGTTGTAGATTTTCTTCAGTAAAGATGTTGTTGAACAGATCAACAACGAGCGTGGCAATAAATTCGGTAACTTGCTCAGAATTTGTAGCAATTTGTTCAATATAGGGGAATACGAAATCGTATAAGGCCTCTTCTGTTAATGTCTCATTGACATAATCAGACACTGCTGTTGCTATAGCCTCTGAAACAAGCTCCACATCAATATTTGAAATGCCTTCAAGTTGTTCCTGAAGTAATTGGGACAAGACAGTTTGCCAATCAATCTGCTCTAATGCCATCCTAATCTCAGCAGCCAAATCACCCGATAGCTTTTCGGGATCAATTTCATTTATAAACTCCAATTTCCCTGAGAGTGCAGAAACTACAGTATCATTTATAAGTTTCTGAAGTGCTTCATTATTAAACAATAAACCGGCTATAGCGTCTCCAACTTTACCAGGTGAATTACTGGCGACTCTATCGACCAGTTTGTCGTTAGTCTTCCTAATAAGGTATTCCGCACTTTCCTCATTGGCGATGATGGAAAATTCTCTTGTGCTTGGTTCGTAAATATACCTGTAGTTTACACTTTCTGCGGAATTAATGCGAATCACCCGTTCGTTAAAAACAAAGTAGCTTCCAATTTCTTCTTCAATAAGCAAGTCGATCAGGCCATTTCGTGTTATGATCGTTTTCTCTTCATTAAACTCAACCTCATACTTTTTCATCTCGGAGGCATCTAATACTGTATTCTCCAGGTCATAGAGACCAGCTTCTAAAGTCGCTCCCGAGCTTTTAAATAGCAATGGAGGCGGAATGTCTTCATTTCGAACTTTCAGCGTGAATTCTTCTAATTTCCAAACATGTCTGTTTAACAAAGCATTAGTGTCATTTACAGCTGCGATGACAGGATCTTCCGGAGGTTCGCATGCTAATAAGAACACGAATAAAATAATAGAAGTACGGATAAAATATTTCTTTTTCATTGTCGAGGTTTCAAGTAATCTCTATTAACTCTTACGATTGCAGGGGGCAGATTTAACATATTTTTCTAATATATTATTGGAGACGCGGATGAGTGGACTATACGATCATCATCACGCCTTCCGCTCTTCCTCCCTCTGTCCCAGTGGTCCCTTTGCCACCCGCCGGACGTTTCTCCGGTGACCACGGCGCCCGCCCGCCCCCTCCCTACCCAACACCATACAGACGCCGATGATGCTCAGTTTTAGGACAAACCTCCAACCGCGTTTCCCCCCCGTTTGCTGTCTCCGCCGGAAGATGCAGAATTACCCCCGGGGTGAGGGGAACAACTTCCCTGGCATGACTGGGAGAGCAAAAACGCCTAATGGTTGTGTGCGAGTTGCGTTGTCTGTTTCCCAAAACCCGGAAAAAGAGCCCCAAAGCTCTAAAAAAATAGGTAAAAGATAAAACATCATAATCTATAACATAACCTGACCTAAAGAGCACGAGCCAGGCTCAAGTTCAACATCCACACAGGGCGCAAGCCTGGCATGTGCGTTCTATTCCTATTTCGCCCCTTTGGCGTTCGCCGGATCTGCTGTCCTGGCATGGCATCCGTGAGGATCTTGCCATCCTTCAAGATGAAGACGCCGTTGACGAGGGTGTAATGGAAGCCGTCGTTGAGCGCCGCAACATCGTCCCAGGTGGCGTTGGCCTTTACGGTCTTGGGGTCGAACACCGTAATGTCCGCATCCATGCCAACCTGCAGGCGTCCCTTGGTGTTGAACTGGGGAATGTGTGAGCCAAGCTCCTTGGCGGGAACATAGGAGGAGTTGGCGATTGCCTGCATCAGGGTCAGCGCACCCTGCTCTCGCACCCATTTCTCCAGGATGACCGCGTGGGTGCAGGTGGTTCGCGGCTGGCCACTGGCATCTTTTGGCAAGGGCCAGACATCAACCTCGGACCCCAGGCCCAGTTTGTCAGCACCATTGGGTTTGCCCTCCCAGGCGATTGGCGTTCCATCGGCAGCCGGGATGGTATTGGGGAAGGTCACCGCAGCGCGCATCGCAGCCAGGCCCTCGTCCGTGCTCTCATCGATGTACTCCATCTGCACGAATTCAACGGGATGTTCCTTCTGGTACTTCTTGAAGTCTGCCTTATCCTTGAACGTGTAGTGGGGCGTCTTTTCGGTGCGAATCTCGTTCCATTCGAATCCGATGCGCTCATCGGAGTTCTCCCATTGCAGGTAGTCGGCGGATATCGGTGGAGCGGTGACACCGAAGGGATAGACCTCAGTGGTAAGCTTGAGCCCTGCCTTGCGACCTGCATCAATGACGTCTAGCATCATGTAGGGATCGCTGAGTCCGAGCAGTTGGATGTGGCAGAGAATGGCGTGTGCGTCCGATGAGGCCGCCAGGCCCAGCATCTCGTTCATGGCTTCAACCGAGCTGTTCGGATCAAGCATGGACTGATAGCGCACATGGACCGAAACCGGCACGTTGTTGGCCGCCGCCATCTTCCACAGTTTGATCGACTCCTTCGTGCCGGCTCCGCTGCCGTAGGCAGGGGGGAAGCCGACCGCGAGGGCTCCATCGTCAAGATCCTTCTGGACCAGCGCCAGGATCTGCTTTTCCTGCTCGGGATTTGAGACCGTCTCGCCCCACCCTTCGAAAGCCTCCGTCAGGCCTTCGAAGGTCGCCTCGCCCTTGAAGCCCGTCATGACCTCGGCCCGCCGCATGGGCCAGCTGGCGGCAAAGCCGTAGTTGATTGGGTGGCCGCGCTTTGCCACGATGTCGTAGGCCTCGGCCACGGGACTGCGGCCAAACTCAAACTCCATGTGGGTGGTGACGCCGTCCTGAGCCGCAAGTCGGCCATCGGCAATGTCGAGGCTGTGCTGATGGGTGTCGATAAAGCCGGGCGAAACCACGAGCCCTTTCACATCGATGATTTCCTTGCCCTTGAGTTCGTCCGTGGTCACCGCAGCTATCTTGCCATCCTTGATGCCCACATTCATAATTGCATCAAGCGAGGTCTCTGGGTCCATGACCCGCCCGCCCTTCAGCACAACGTCATAGTCCTGTGCGTAGGCAGTAAGCGCTCCGATAAGGGCTAGCGCCATTAGTATCGTTCTGTTGATTTTCATAATTTATTGTTTTTAAGATTAAATATCATGTTCAAAAAGCTGCTCGGCCCCGAAGGCCGAAGAGCATGGTAGAGTTCGCATCGGGATTCAGGGCTGGGTTGATAATGTACTGGACGCTCGGGGTCAGTTCGAAGAACTTGGCGAGCTCCAACATCCAAAACGCCTCTAAAGCTACCTGATCCTCCAGTTCTGCACCAAACGTGTCTTCGTTCGGCCGGCTCCAGCCGAGGCCAACACCCAAAAGCCCCTTGCTTGGATCCCGGCTGTATCCGAAGCCACCGCTGAAAGCGGTCTCATAGAGAGCGTCGCCGGCATCTGCCCAGCCACCACGCAGGAACGGAAGCCAATGCTTACCCAAAACGTAGCTGAGGTGAAAGGACACGCCATACCCACTGGACGTTCCTTCCTCTGTACGTGCGTCCTGCTGCCAAAGGGTCACGTGCGCACTGTTGAAAAAACGCGCCTTCGGACCCGTCGTCCAACCCACCTCTAACGATTTGAAGGTCTCAAATTCGCCGAAGAACGTGCCAAATCCGGCGAGGGGTTTCCTGGCATTTGCGTTGGCGTCTACAATCCCACCACTGATGTAGACATTGTTTTTGAAGAAATAGCCCGCGGCCACACCCAGGGAGGAATCGGGCAATCCGCCGATGGTTCCATTCCCGGTCTGAAATTGGAGGTTTGCGAACCCCTGCCAGGGACTCGCAAGCGCATATGCATCAACATAGTCGGTGACATCGAGCCAACCCGCGTAAACCGCACCGTTACCCTGGGCAAAATTCTGATTCCAAAAGAGGTGCGTCAATCGCAACCTTTGATCACTATAGGTGGCACCGATAACGCCGGCATATCCCAGCTCCCCGGCGAATTCCTTGACCGGAACGGTGGCCAGGCGGTGGCGGTAATCGACCTTGCCAATCAGAGAGCCTGTGTTTTCGGTGCCGCGCCCGGTCAGTTCCCATTCCGCGAAGAGACGCGCGACACCGGTGGCGGCCGTGTTCTCGCCCACGCTTTCTGTCGCGACATACCCAAGGCCAATAAAGTCGAACCCGAAGTCGAGGCCCGTGCTATCCTTTAACGAGGCTTTCCAATCCGACCATCGGGGCTGCGACCGACTGTCCGAGTCAAGCTGGGCAGGTGTCGAACCGGGGCCGGCGAGCCGGTCGCTTGCAGATTGCGCGTACAAGGTCGCCGGAACCACGAGAGCAAAGATCGCGCTCATTACCACAATCCGCCAGTTCAAACTAAGCGCAAGCAGCATAACCCGTCTCATCCAATTATTATTTTTTAGCGTTAGCAATAGTTTGCGTATATAATCTATAATATAACCTGCCCTAATTATTATAGGCAGGTCAGTCTGTAATTGTTGTTTACAATACCGAAGGGGTTTTCTTCGGAATTCCGAGAAAACCACTTCGGAGAATATGTTCCTATTTATCCAGACACTATACGTTCCAGATTAGATGATCGTTGGCCATCGTGAACCGGTCGTATCCATCTTCGGTAATCGCAAAGGAGTCCTCAATGTTGTACCCTCCTGGTGCATAGGCGCCCTGAGCAGCCATATACGAGAACTCCACCCAAACGACCATGCCAGGCTCGAATTTGACTTTCTGACCTCTCGAGATCGTAATATTGTCCTCTGCTTGCGGTTTTACGCTAATACTGTGCCCCACGTGGCCTCGGGCGTAGTTAGGAAAGATTGGAGATTTTTCCACTTCTGCCCGGACTGCTTCATAAAGATCCCCCAGCACCACGCCAGGCCCGAGCATATCAAGGCCTTTCTGGAACCCTGCATACAATGCGTCATAGGTCTCTACATGCTTTTTATCCGGCTTGCCTTCCGAGCCACCAACGACCCAGGTACGCGAGATGTCACTGATATAGCCCAAATGGGTACTTCCGCCATCAATACGGCAAACATCGCCCTCCTGGATCACATAGTTTCTAGGTGCTAAGCCTATGCCCCAGTAAGGCCCTATTGCAGTCTGTTTGCCAAGAATGCTCATTGAGTTTTCCGTATCTTCTTCCCAAGCCGCTACATTACACAGCTTATCAATAACCGTGGCGTTCATCCCGGGCTTCAGTTCTCTAGCTACGCGTGTCATATAACGCTCTGCGTGTTGGGCAGCCAATCTCAGCATATCGATTTCCCAAGGAAACTTGATCAGGCGCGATTCATACATCAAACCGCTACAGTCCCCCAATCGATCAGCCCCTATTTCTTTTTCCAACACATCCTTAAATGCCCATGTCAACATGCCAAGCTCTGTACCGATTTTTCCATTGCCAGCCAAGTCCTTTGCAATCTTTGCTGCAGTTTTAACGGTAACAAGTGGGTCTAGTGAGGGGTCTTTTTCCGCACGTGACTCCTCGGTTCCGTCATCTATAAAAACAAATCCCGGCATGATCTCAATCTTAACTTCATCAACTGTCTGTCTTCGGGCATCATCTGCTTCGTACGAGCTAACACATACATGTGCATCCCCATCTGCCGAAATAACTGCGATCGTCTGGGCTCCTATAGGAAGACTTGGCAGATAGGCAAACATGGAAAAATAGCCTGTTGAATAGCATACATTTTCCCCTAGCATCAGCATTAATACATCATATCCTTCTCGTTTCATAAGGCCTTGAATACGGCCCATAATATCCTTATGAGGTCTTTTGGCCGCCAAGGGGTGCCAGTTCTTGCCCGGATCGGGGGCAGCTAAAGGGCTGCCCATGAGGCTTGTTTTATCATTAGTTTTCGCACATGCTTGGGTACTCCAAGGTAGGATTAAACCGGCTGCAGATAATCCAGCCATTGATCCAAACTGTCTTCTATTTATTTTCATAATAAATAATTTTACGGTTAATAATTATTAAAGTCAAACTCTTTATTTTCAGTTGATAATAGGTCCGTATTTCAAATAGAATGAGGAGGCTCGGACCTCTCGCCCCTCAAACCTTATCTTTATTTCTGGTCTTAATTGCATAGTCTATTTCACTGGAATCGTCAGGATCGGGCTCCCACTGCCTCCCGATGGAGCTATTTCCATATTAAATAAGTCATAGGCTGCATTGAAGAATCGCTTGGAAGATTTATCACGATCGTCCACATAGAACCAGGTGTCACGATGCTTAACGGCCACGAAAGCATTCTCCGGGCGCTTGCCTTTGGTCGAATGCACAACGAACTTATTACTTAAATCTACTGCTCGTCCCTCACTAACCGCCTTATCATAAAGAGCCTTGGTAAAAGCCCTGCCTTCCTCTTCGTCCCCTGGGGGTAGTTCAATACCATAGGCTAACAAATTCAAAACTGAATAGAAGGTTCGCAGCTGCATCCTAAGCTCTGGCCTAGGATTGTCAGGCACATTCTCCATGTCGGTACCCTCTATAACCCGGGTCCTAGCAAAGGTCCAGACTCTCTTTAAGGGGAGTGGGCTGCAAATTAAGCGTCTCAATAATGAGCTTACCGTCACTTGATGTTCGAGACTCCGGGTCGATCCACATGGCCGGATAATCGTGCCAATCAGTAAAGTAGTAATTTTCTCCGCCGTCGTAGCTTTTAAATCGACCCATACCTTTGCCAAGGGCAATAGCGGTAAGCTGGTTTTCTACAGTAATCTGATCGCGCGGGATGGTAATGTCGGAGTAGGGATCGTTCCAACTGAAGGTTCCCACTTTGAGATGTCCTTTATCTATGAGTCTCCTACGGCTTGGATGACTTCAATAAATTCCTGATCACCCGGGCGGAAATCGGTACCCACACCTGCCTCGGGTCCCCGAACATCGGTAAGTCCCTCGGCCATCAAAGCCAGCAGAAAATCAAAACGGTAGCCGGCCTGGGCCATTTTTGCAATCGTAAGTACACTCATCCGAGTGGTCAGGGGACCGAGGATCTCATTGCCCTGTCTGGGGGTGAAGGTGATGGTGGGTGTATTGGAGTAGCCAACATTAGCTCCTACGTTACTGGAGCCTGTCGAAGCGCCACCCGAAGCTCCGGCCGAAATGCTCATAGTCGCGTTGATGTTTGAAATCGTGACAAACTGAGGTGCTTCGTAATACCGCCTGCGTACAATGTTGAGCAAAAGTTCCTCCTGGATGACCTGCTCAACAGCCTTGTTGTAATCGATATGAGATTTAAGTACGACCTTCGGCCCAATTGATTTGCAGCTGGAGAGAAGAAGCAGCGCCAGGAGGGTGACAAGTCCGGGCAAACTCTGAGCCAATTGGTCGCAGTCAGTCGCTCTGAGAGTCTATGGCGCAATTGCCCGACTCCTAATCGTCTTAGCTGTTTCATTAGAATTCCCTCCGCCTGGCGAATTCCGAATTTATTGGCAATGTATTGATTTGTCATTAAATAATAGATTATACAGCTGCAATGTAATTTACTAATTCATAGGAGCCTCAAAATTGTTGGTGCACCGTTTTGGTCGAAAATCTCCAGTGTGGAAACCACACCATTCGAATCTTGTGTCATATAAATCTCCAGAGGTTCATTGACCATGTGGATAAAACCATCTAAGGCCAAGATGAGATCGTTTCCCTTCCGTATGGGATCATAAATAACGCTGACGAATGGCTTATTTTCAACTATTGTCATTTCATGGACGGCAATGGCTGCAGACCGACCTTTATTGGTCGAGGTCAAAGTCTGCAGTTTTTCCTGCCAATGTCCATTTTCAATTTGCATTCTTGTGCTCAAGTTGAATATGGTTTATTTGCTATTGTTCTACCATGGCAGGGGCACAACCGGCGCGATTTGTAAGCGTACCAGATGCTGCGGTCCAAAATTATCAGGCGATGCCACGTAATACCAATACTGCAAGGCTAATTTAACCGGTAATTTGCCAAATTTTGTCACTTTGATGGCTCCTGTTCCCACAGGAAAGGTAAGCCGGTTTCCGGCATCTGCGTTATGATTATAGGCAAACGTGGGTGTGCCTGATATTTGCCAGCCATTTCCAACGCCCACAACGTAGAAGTATTGGCCTGCGGTAACGCTCGATCTTCTCGGTACGCCTGCCGTTGATGTCAAAACCGCATCCTGCAAGAGAAAATCATCCGAGTCAGTACCAGGATCTTCACCACCGACACCAAAGCCGTGATTCAGCATAAAACCAACAAAGCCCCATTTCGGGGTATAACCGACGACAATTTCTGGTCCTATAGACGTATAAGGGGATTTAAGCTCTTCGATAGAGGCTGTTTTAAATCCAGCAAATACCCCTATCATGCCCATAAAACCCGATTTCCATGTTTTTCCCAACGCAACATCTGCGCTGATATTTCCTAAGCCGGCCTTCTGGCTAAATCCATCTGTTCCCGCAACCGGCTGGCTTAAATAGATAGGGATCAATGGCCGCACGAATATATTCACACCTGGACCCAGCGGAATAGGCAAACTGGGTTGTAAGTTGAAAACAACACCGTTTTGCCCTGCATCTGGAATATCTCCTGAATACCTTGTGTAGTCAAATTGAGTAAATATAAGTCCTAAGGCTGCATTTGGATTTGCCAATTGTTTAGCAAGGTCGTCAGCACTTTGCTCTGGCTGCTGTTCTGTATCATCTTGAGCCTTCAGCCCAAGGAAAGTAAATAATGCTAAAATTAAGATAACATAAGTTTTCATAGAGATAACCTTTTTAATTCTACGGATTTTGATTAGTAGTTTTTATTTTTTTTGATTGTTTGACATGAAACGTCATCATTCCAGCGAGATCCAGCTCAAATGTCGTCTCCAAGTACCGACAAAAGATCAAATCATGATTAACCTATTGTTCCGATAAATTAACCTATTGTTCCAACTGCGATTTTTCTCTGAATTTGCTGGGAGATAGGCCTATCTCTTTTGTGAAGATTTTGGTGAAATATGGGAGGCTTTCGACACCTACTTCCAAAGCCACCTGGCTGATGTTCATTTCGGAAGTCCGCAATAGCAGAGTAGCTTGATGGATGCGTACCTTCTTAATGAAATGAGAAGTGGAATGACCTGTCAGCGCCTTGATCTTATTGTGCAGCGGTGTGCGGCTCATCCCAACTTTCTCGCAAAGCTCTCCTACACCAAAATTTTGCTCATGCAATTATTTTATAACGATTTCCCATAGTCAGACAATGAAGGCATCTTCCTTCCGCATGGATTTATAATAGATTGGCCGTTGGTCATACTGAAGCACATCGGAAAATTATTTAAGCAGTAGTTTTAATGCTCAAGCGTTTGTAAATCGACAATATCAAATTGATTAATTAACAACTGGTCGGCGTTCAGGCTGACCAGGTATATCGTTGCTATGGGTATGAATATCTATAAATCCGGGGCGCTAATTCTGTAATGAAGGTTTCACCTTGATTCGTGTTTTCTGCCATTTTTCGAATATTGAAGTTTCTAATTTAGCTTTGGATAGGAGGTAGTATCCCAAAAAGTGTCGTCGGCGTCCACTTTCGTCGTCAGCATGGACCAGAATGTCATGGGGGTGTCTTTTGTACTCATAACTTTAAAATTCAAATGTTAATAATTGATGTTTCCATTTAATTGCTCATTGTATTCTTAAAGATTTTCCCATCCTTCATAATGATTCTGATATTCGAGTTTTCAGTAACCATTTTTATGTCATCTAATGGATTGCCATTAACCAATAGCAGATCTGCATACGCTCCTTCCTTGACCACTCCAAGATCTCCCTCTGTATATGGATTCCTTAATCCGCTCAATTTAAATAATTCACCTGCATTTCCAGTGGCCATAATAAGAATTTCACCTGGCGTATACCATGGCAGTAGGCGTTCCATCATTTTTACTGACTTAGCCAATTCTTCTTTCGGGCTCAGAAAGATATCTGTTCCGTAAGTGAGTTTTAAGTTTGGGATTTCTTTTGCCGTCTTATAAATGAACTCTGTACCCTTACAAACCTGGTTCAGTTTTGAATTGGAGAAATCATCAAGTTGAGGCTCATTACATACGGTGAAAGGCTGGGTACTTAGGAAGACTCCCATATCGGCCATTTTCTGCAAGGTGGCTTTGTCCAACAGATGCCCATGACCGATATCCTTTACACCCGCATCGATAGCCTTATTTATGGCACTTGGATGATAGGAATGAATGGTCACGTAGGTTCCCCAGTCGCCGGCTACATCAACTGCTGCTTTGATCTCTTCGAAAGTAAACTGATCACCAAATAAAGGATCTGCAGGTGATGCGTAACCTCCTCCAGCGGCCAACTTGATATGTGAAGCCCCATGTCGCAGGTTTTCCCTGGCCGCTGCGAGAACTTCCGGCACTCCATCTACAATGTAGGCGTGCCCTTCACTTACATACGCTGGCTCGGTGCCACCAAACCTGCGATGTTTTTGGTTTGGCGTTCTGAAATCAACGTGTCCCGCGGTCTGGGAAATTACACCTCCGGAAGGATAAATCCTTGGTCCCTCAACGATACCCTGATCGATAGCCATTTTCAGCCCAAACGTATTCCCCCCCATATCCCTGACTGTCGTAACACCATTCATAAGAAAGATTTTAGCATCAAGACTGGAATTGATATACCCGTAAGAAGCCTCTCCAAAAGCAGCGTTTGCTGTGGTAAAGTTGCAAAGGCCAGATGCACATGAGTGTCTGCCATCCCCGGCATCAGCGTGCGCCCGCCGCCATCGATGACTGTAGTGCCCTTTGGGGCCTTGATTCCTTTGGCCACTTGCTTGATCAGATGGCCTTCTACAAGCACATCTACATCCATCAGTTTTTCGTCAATACCGTTAAAGACCTTAACGTTGGTAAACAGTGTTGTTTCCTTTTTATCCTGGGCCTGCACTGCGGATACACTCCATATCAAGGCCAGGGAAAGAATTACAACTTTAAAATTCATCTTTGTTTTCATTTTTTCTTGTTTATAATTGGTTTTTAAATATTTTTCCATCTTTCATGATTAGAGCCAGATGAGGAAGGTGTTCGCCTCATAGAGCTTTCCTTTTCCGGATTCTTTTACAAGTTTTAAATTCTCTTTTTCCATTGTTTTTGGTTTGAATTGTGCTTTGTTTTTTCCAAAATTATTATTCACGGAAATCATCTTATGTTCTGAATATCATTTCTAATTGAATATAAACTTCACCATAAACTGAATGCGTGAAGCCGTGCCCTGAACACCGTTTTTATTTTCTCTTAGGCCCCACATGTATTCTATGCCTGTAGATACTCTAGAATATGGAAACCAGATCAGGTTGGCATGGAACGAGCCTGCTCTTTGTATGGTTTCGTCTGCTTGAAATGAAGCCAAGGTGGTTCCAGCCCATGCCGTAGAGAAATTTGAATTCAAAGTTTTGCTCCAATAATGATTAAAGCCTACAAAAGCCCACCATGCCGGCGAGTTGGTCAAGTCACTACTATTATTACATGCAACTAAAGCCAATCCTACCAATGCGCTTAAGCTAAATACTTTTATTATTTTCATCATGTTATTATTTGTATTAGTGGTTTTTTATATCAAATCCGTTTATACATTTAGAACATATACTTGATTAATCAATAATTGGTCGGCGCCCTCGCATGCCTGGAAAAACATCCTTTTTTACTTTAGATTCCTCTACTACTGCTGCAACATCAGTATTAATGCTATTCTCTTTCATCGCTTCTTTTTTTAAACTGTTTACAATAGTCGCGTTCTAAGTCAGCATTCCTGATTCGTTGAGATAAACCGCTCTTTTGTTAATTCCAAAGAACCAACAAAAAAACAGATTTGGCTTAACCTATTGTTCTAATTATTTAACCTATTGTTCCACGTGCGATTTTTCTTTGTATTTGCTTGGAGATAGGCCAATTTCTTTTGTAAAGATTTTGGTGAAATATGGGAGGCTTTCCACTCCTACTTCGAAAGCCACCTGGCTGATGTTCATTTCCGAAGTCCGCAATAGATGAGTAGCCTGACGGATGCGTACCTTCTTAATGAAATGAGAAGTGGAATGGCCCGTCAGCGCCTTGATTTTATTGTGCAGCTGTGTGCGACTCATCCCAACTTTCTTGCATAGCTCTGGTACCCCGAAGTTTTGTTCATGCATGGATTCTATAATGATTTCCCGAAGTCGGAAAATGAATGCATCTTCCTTCTGGATGGATTTGTCAGGGGTTCCCTCCAGGTTTTCAATATTGGCATAGCGCTCACGTAAAATCCGACGTGTCTGCGCTCCAGATTTCGCAATTGTACCTGCAATTCTTTTTTATGAAAAGGTTTTTCCAAATACAGATCAGCGCCACATTCCAAACCCGTAAGCTTGGATTCTATATCAGCCTTTGCCGTTAATAAGATGATTGGTATATGACTGGTCCGTTCATCGTGTTTGATCTCCTTGCACATGTGGAGACCATCCAATCGAGGCATCATCACATCGCTAATGATGATGTCAGGGACTTTTTCAAGTGCCATCTCAAGACCCTCCTGTCCATCAGCCGCATAAAGCAGGTGATACTCATCTTTCAGGCAGGTGATGAGATATTCAGCAACATCCTGATTATCCTCTACAATCAACAGTGTAGAAAGGTCATTTTTGCCTGAGTCTCCAGGAGTTAATGATTCTTTCTCAGTGTTGCGGGATTTTAACGCTTCTATTGAAAATACCTCCTGGCGGTTTCGCTCAGGCTGTGCAACGTTTGTATAGGGCAGCATTACTTTGACTTTAGTTCCCTGGCCTGGAACACTTTGGACATTGATGTTGCCCTTTAGCAGTTTTACCAGCTCATGGACCAGTGATAATCCTACTCCAACACCACCTTTTCCCTGGTTTTCCTCATCCTCCGCCTGAAAGAAGCGATCAAAAATATTTGTGAGTTTATCCTGCGTAATGCCAATTCCTGTATCAATCACCGATAATTGGTAGAGCGGTGGTGTCATATTTCTGTGAACCTCTACCAAAATACGTACTTTCCCACCTTCAGGTGTAAATTTAATGGCATTGGTCAGCAAGTTGGATACGATGTGATTCAGTTTTTCAGGATCATAGTCCAGTACCAGTGGGGCTTCAGTTGATTCGAATTCCAGTTCAATATTTTTTTGCTGAGCCAGTGAATGAAATGATTCAATAAAATACTTAAGAAAAGTGATGATATCGCCCTGAACGTAACTAGCAGACATATTACCAGCCTCCAACTTACGAAGCTCCAGGATCTGGTTAATAAGTCTCAACAATTGATTGGCATTTCTACGAATGATGTCCTTCTCCTTTACCTGGTTCCTGATCTGTTCCGCCATTCCCAGGATGACGGTCAAGGGGGTACGGAATTCATGAGAAATGTTGGTAAAAAAACGGGTTTTGGCCTTATCCAGCTGTTGGAGCTGTACTGCCTGCTCTTTGATAATCTCCTTATCTCTTAACAACTGCTCGGTCCGGAATTTTACTTTTCTTTCCAGGAGACGTTTCTCTCCCTTTATCCTCATGCCATATAAGTAGATACCAAAAGAAAGGGTAAGGCACTTAATGCATAGAACCACCACTTGCGATAGAAAAAATCATCTACCAGAATTGAAATCTCCAGCGGAACTGCTACTGAATTTAATTGCTTATCCTCACCCTGAACCTGTATAATTTGTTCACCAACAGGTAAGTTATTAATAGTCACTTGTGAGGCTGCTCCTAAATTTATCCAGGGAACATGTGAAGTTTGTTTATCTGTAGATTCTGCCGGTAGTATACGATATTCGTATGACTGTTGCTGAAGGCTGAGTATATCTTGATAGTGCAAAATCGAGGTTTATATAGCGTTCTGCAGCTGAAATGTGAATTGTACTAAGCTTATTAAAGGAGTTCTTTATATTAACAACCTGTTCATCCTTATTACTGTAATACCCAAGGCTGGTAAGATAGATCAAATTACGCTCCTTTTTTGCCAAAGTATTCAGGATGTGATCAGGTTCAAGGATGCTAATACCTGCAGTTCCTCCAAATGCGAACTTGCCGTTTGGAAGTTTCGCAAAAGCCGAAGGTCTAACCTGATTGTCGATCAACCCGTCTGATTGTCTTATATTGTAGAGCACTTTTCCTTTCGGACTTACAATACTTATCCCATTAAACGTCGCCACCCACCTGTTCGATTGATCATCGACCATCATGCCTACGACTGTATTATTTGCCAAACCTTCTTGTACAGACACTTGCTCGATATCATTGGTTTTAAAATTAAAAATGAGAATCCCGTTTTTATCAGTGCCTAACCAAAACCTTTCATCTTCCCCCTGGTAAATACATGTGATATTCACATCATTTAGGAAATCAGGATGATTTATATGCTCGACTTTGTTGTTAGATAAGTCAAGGTACCAAAGTCCATTTTGTGCTCCAACCCAAAGGGAATTTTCTCCTGTAAGAAGCAAATCATTCACTTTAGATTCTATACTGAAAGGAGTATCTTCCAAAAGAAACGGTTTACTGCTCCTCGTTTCAGTATTATAAATGAGGAGTTGTCCGACATTGTAGTAACTGCCATTATCACGAAAGAGCGCAATTTCCTGATCATTAATAAAAGCAAATTGTTCAAATTCTGTTTCAATAGGAAATAAATCCAATTGATCATTGCCTGGATTGAAAGAGAGCATAGTCCCGTTGGTTACCTGATTGTTGGACATCCAAATCCTTCCATTTTTTGAAATTAAAGGAGATAATTCCTCCGCCCGGACATGTGAGTCTTCAATCTGCGTCCATGTATGATCCGTAAGATTAAGTAGCATGAGTTGATCATCTCGATTAACCAGTAAGGTCGAGGTATCAACAACAACCATTGCACGCGCACCATTTCCAATCGTGGTGCTAATGGTTTCAATTTTCAGATCTGGTTGCAGATCCATTATAGCCATCCCCAGTTCCATCACTGTCGATCCTATTTCATTTAGAAAATTGGTACTGAAATACCTTCCATGCGGGCGGTAATCAATTTCGACTTTCTTGTTCATTTGATCTAAAAGTCCGGTATAGTTATACCAGCATCCGGCCTGGTCTATCAATAAAGCCTGAAAATCTTTTACCTCAAATGATGAAACATCTCGATTATAATATCCTGACGTAATGAACACATTCTTTTTATTGTCTCGGGCAAAGAAGACTTTTAACATAAAATCAGCTCTGTTTTCCCTCACTATTAACTCGTTTAGTCGATGATCTTGCTTTAACTTACTGTTATGAATATTAAGCAGTGAAAAAACCATTTTGCTGACCGAGATAGAGCAATAATTCATCCTTCTGTATTCCAATGATATTCCAATGAAAGCTAATGTGGGGGACATCCTTAATACTCTTTTTTATCATAGGGATGCCCTCAAAATCAGTCCATGGGGTAAACTCCATTGCTCCACTGCTCAACGATAGCTTCACCAATCCTTTTCGCTGGTGTAAAAACCAGGCGATGTTCCCAGTCACCTCAAATGGGTATTCCAGGCGTTTGGGAGTAATGGGAATTAGATCATCCTTGAAATCAAGTTCAATAGAACCAACTTGTCTTATTATTCCATTTTTTACGTGTATCACACGGTATGTTTCATTGCCAAGGTTACTTTGATCAAGTATTTCTACAGTTAAGGCTAAAACTCCTCCTTCCGGATGCGGAGCCATGTTAAGTAGCTTTTCATTGGCCTCCAGTTTAAAAAAATACTGTATACCATTATCAGGATGCCAGTAAAATAGAATTTTGTTTAAACGATTAGCTCCATACAAAAACCCATCAATCGCCTCACCCATAATAAACCAGGTTTGTGATGCTCTCTTTTTTGACAATGAGTCCGGCTTTAATTCATGGAAAATGCTTTTTGTACCATCAAACTGAAAAAAGGACAACCTGTATTGTCTGGCGGTCATCACATCGGGATTCACCCACATTCTTCCTTTACTGTCAACAAATACATTGTTCAAGTTATTTGAGGCCAGGCCATCAATCAAAGTGTAATGATCTATTGAAGTAACGCTGGGTGGATTGCGAAAATTGAGAGTCTTCAAGTCGACCAGTGAGTTGTTGGCCTTCTTCATCGTTTCGTCGGAAGATTCCTGAGCAAAGCTGAATGCTCCGAGAAAACTTATTAGAATCAGGGGAATAATTTTTACTCTCATTAAATCAACTTTTTTGACCATCTAAATCATTTCAAATTTAAACAATATTCACGTGCAGTCCGATGTCCACATAGAATAGATCATTTTATTTTGTTTAACTTTTTATATTTTTTGTTAAACATTTCGTATCTTTGCTTATCTATCACAATGATGTACTGAAGTATGCTTTTGAATACGACTTATAAGAATGAAGAGCACGAGTTGATTATGCAGGATCTCGTTGGCAAGCCCTTTTCCCTGAAGAAAAAACTCATCCTGAGAGGAGTCGGCTCGGGTCGAATGGTGATAGATGAAGCCAGCCCCAAACTTGAACAAACCTTGCTCAACGGACCGGATCTCAATTATGCGAACCTCGAGCTCCGTCCCAAGGGCATTATCGTTCGCATCACACGCCGCCTGGACAATTTCACCTGGATCATTCCCTATTATCATCTGCATATTTACAGAACCTCTGGCCTCAGTTTGCACGGGCAGGGCCAGTTCCCGCATTTCAGGAAACCAGATGTGCTCCAAAAGCAACAAATCCTTTTTCAAAAAGCCTGGCAACCTGAAGCTCGACTTTATGAAAGACTATTACCTGATAAACTTTAGAACCATGAAATTAACAACAATTTTAACCATCAGCGTCACCCTGGGCGTCTTCTATCTTCTGTCAAGCTTCGAGCAAAAACGCGTCACGGAGAACACAAAAAAAGCTGAATCTGTCCTGAAAGCCAAAAGTGGCAGCAAGGTTTCAGGCAGTGTATCTTTTTCCGAACGAGATGGGGTGGTAACCATGAAGGCGATGGTCCGAGGGGCCTCTCCCGGGGATCATGCGATACACATACACGTTGAGGGCGATTGCTCGGCTGAAGATGGCAGTTCGGCCGGCGGACACTGGAATCCGACCGAAGAGGACCATGGCCGGTGGAAAGGGGATTCCTTTCACAGAGGGGACATTGGCAACATCGAGGTTGGAAAAGATGGGAAGGGCCGTATTTCCAGAACCACTGGAACTTTTGGCATAGGCTGTGAGGATCCGAAAAAAGACATTCTTGGAAAAGCTATAATCATTCATGCAGGAATAGATGATTTTTCCACTCAGCCTTCCGGAGCTGCCGGAGCCCGAATCGGATGCGGAGTCATCGAAGGCAAATGATTCTTAGGATTGAATCTTATTCTCGCGATTCAACCTAACCATTTGGATGAATCGGATGATAAAAATTATTTTCATCCCCAGGCCAAGGATGATCAGGTAGATCGGATTCAAAATGAAAGGCTTTCCTCTTAGATACAGTCCACCGAGAAACAAGGTCAGCCCAATGAACAAGAGCCATAATTCTTTCCCGGGTCGGTAGAGACCGCTTCGAATCGCCTGAATGATGTAATAGGTTTTCAATCCAACACCCAAAAGAATGACAAACAACCCCATCTCCGGGTAGCCGCTTAGCTTTCTCAGCAAAATCCCGAGGATCAGAAAGCCAATCCCGGCAAACAAAACTGGTTTTTTAGGGGGACTAGCTGCCATTTTTCGCCTTGAGTTCAGCGATTCGCTTTTCCTTCTCGGGCTGCCTGTTTTCAATGGCATAGGATGTATGATACTTGTGAGCCTCTAAAAATCCTACTTGCAGGGCATTCCATTCTGCCTGGGTTTTGATCTTGCCCAAAGACTTCAACTCCTGGAACAAGGTGTTTGATATGGGATAGTAGTCATCTCGCCCTAAGTAGTCCAGGTCAGCGTCACAGATGATTTTCTCGAGTTCGGTTTCGGGTTTTTGTGGAATTTTTGTCGACATGATAAGACCTTCCACGATTTTAATCTCCTCGGGGCTGAATCCATAATCCGGAAGAACCTTTTCAGCAAGGATAGCTCCGTTTCTTTCGTGATCGTCGAAGGAACGGGTGAATCCAAAATCGTGAAAAAGGACCCCGGTTCTCAATAGCAGGGGCATCCCTTTCTTCAATGCTCCCACGCTCAAAGAAGGCATTGCAAACATCCAATACATCAAGAGTATGGTGCGTCCCATGGTAGGTTAAATCCCCCGGCAATTGCTCATCGAGCAAGTTGAGAATTCTTTCTTTGAGCTTTTCGTATTCAATCATTACAGCAAATCGTGTTCACAATCTTATGATCCAAAGACCGATCAACATCAATATAAAAACGAAACTAAGCCCAAAATATTTAATGGAATTGTGAACAGCCTTGAATTTTTCATCGATAATCTTGCTCTCCACGTGAATCTGATGACTTAATTGCTCACATAATTTGTCGTTGTCTTCACAGATTTCCATCAGGGTCTTGGAATAGTCCTCCACGGAATCGAAAGACCTGACGGCGTCCTGGAAGAAAAACACATTCGTGTCGTATTTGGTCTCAATCTGGGGCTTGAAGCATTTGAAACAATAAAGTATATGGATAAAACCACAAAGATCATCCAGATGGCCGCGAGCACGAAAAAAGCTGTGCTTTGCGCAAAAATCGACTGCAGGTAATCCATGCGATCCACAAAAAGACCCAGGATCAAACTGTGAAAAGAAAAGATCACACCCGCTTTTACTTCCAGCCGCGCGGATCAACTTTTCCATGCGTTTCAGCTGTTCCCAATAATTATTAGAGTCTTGTGGAATTTTCTCTTTATTCATACCTGAAGTGCATCACTGTTCCGGTAAATATAAAAAATTAATCCTTGCTTATAGACAAAAGGTCAACTTCGAACCTCCGCTCAGTTTCTTGGAAAACCGTGAGGATTGTGGTACAGGTATACTGCCACCCGGTCATTCAAATCCTGTTCATTTCGAAAATTGCGCAGGGGCATGTTGTCTCGCATGCGTATGACTTCTTTCCAGGGAAAGTATGCTGGGCTCTTTGAAGATGATCCAGTTCACGTTCTCCGTGCAGGGTGGTGTCGTAAGTGAGCCACGGTAGGAGTAATAGTCTTTGTTTTTTGGAAAAATCGTGGTGAGGTCCAGGGCCGTGTTGATCACTTTCTCCTCACCTTCTTTCAATGGCAAAAAACTCTCGAGGCGCTCGAGAGTCTCGCTTTCCTCGCCTTCAATGCCAATATCACGAGTACCATGAAGCTATCCTTTCTTTGCTCTGATGCACAGGTGAGTCTCTATGGATATCGAATTCCATTGACCGTATGCTCAGAGGGGGTATGAAAATGAATCTGCACCAGGTCATAATGAACATCCCTGCTGCATATGGAATCCCCACGGTCAAAATCGAACTGTATGGTATGACCATTGTTCCTTACCCGGGTCAAAATGGTCTTCGGTGAATAGAAAAGAGTATTATGAGCCGTATCACCATCCTTCTCTACAACATTCAGGTCAATAATGTTCACCGGAGACTGCCTGTTGCCTGAGCAGTTCGAAGGTTTTTTTCGAGTTCTGCCCAATGCTCCGGGTGAAGTCTCACCCTCGTAACTCCACTCATAAGAATCATGATCGCTAGCATCGTCATGACTTGCTTTTTGCTTATTGCAGGAAAAAATGAGTACCGCGAATAAAATACCCAATGTGACAAGTAATCTTTTGAATGACATTTTCTTCAATGTTTATATCAAAGTTATTCAGGCCAATCCAATTAAAACATGACTAATATCAAACTTTCCCAAATGAGGAGTCAGATCGACAAAACGAATCTATCATAAAGTCTCGGAACAACAGGATCCCAGGAATAAGAATCTTTGAGTTTGACCCGCAGCGCATCGATTGCAGTGGGCTCTCCGTGCACAAGAAACACTTTCTCCGGGGCTCCCTCTAAACGGCTCAACCAATCGAGCAAATCCTTTTGATCCCCATGAGCCGAAAGGCTCTCAATGTGATGAATCTCGGCCTTTACGGAATAATACCTGCCTCTTATCTTAATTTCATGAGCCCCATCGAGCAGCTGTCTTCCACGTGTGCCTTCAGCCTGGTAGCCCACCAGGAGCACAAATGTATTTTCCTGATCTATGTATTGTTGCATATACGTTAGAACTCTGCCTCCGGTCACCATGCCGCTTCCCGCCACCACCACTTTGGCACGGTTGTCGTCAATGGCCTCCCAGGTTTCCCGAAAAGAGGTGATCAGGCGCATATGGTTGCTGGCCGCATTGAGCTCTGTCATGGGTAATTTGTGCCAGTCCGGAAATTTTCGGAAAAGATTCAGGACATTGTTTCCCATCGGACTGTCTATGTAAATGGGCACACCCGGTATCCTGTTTCGCTTGTAAAGTTTCCAGAGAATATTCATGACAACCTGGAGTCGTTCCACAGCAAATGTCGGAATGATGAGGGTTCCACGGTTGTGAATGCATTTTGTGATCAGTTCGGTGAGCAGGTCCTCGATACTGTCAGGGAGGATGGAACTTGTTCCCATAGGTACTTTCTTGGAGGATCAGGTAATCAGCCTGTTCGGGTTTCTCAGGGTCATCGAGCAAAATGTCATTACTTCGACCGAATATCATTCCGAAAAACAATTGGTTCCCGCTGATTTCCAATTCGATAAAGCAGGCTCCCAATACCAGCTGCTCGTTACACCTGAATCCCGAATCGGGACTTCTGGACATAAAGTTACGACTCACTCGTCTTTTGGTTCTTCCCTGAACAGCTGCAGGACTTTATCCACATCCTCCATAGTGTAAAAGGGCAAAGCCGGATGATGCTTCGAATAACTTTCCTGGTTCGCCTTTTTGGCTTCTTCTTCATGAATTCTTGCGCTGTCTCGAAGGATGATTTCTGCGATGTCCAGGGTTGGAGCCGTCCCAATCACAGAACCTAGAATCCCTGTTTGAACAACCTGGGCAGAAAACCCACATGATCCAGATGGCCATGGGTCAATAGAACAAAATCGATCTTATCCGCATCAAATGGAATGGGTTCCCAATTGAGAAGGCGCAGTTCCTTCAATCCCTGTAACATGCCACAGTCGACCAGCACCTTCAATTCTCCCGTTTCAATCAGGATTTTTGAACCCGTCACTGTCGATGCTGCGCCCAGGAAGTGAAGTATGGCTTTGCTCATGATACCTCTCCAGGTAATAAAGACCTGTTTATTTGAAATTGACGTCGTATCCAAAAATCGGAAACTCCAGCCCCACAATGAATCGCCATCTCGTCAATCCGATCTCAGAAGGATCGTCATTGCCCGGAACTATAGGACCGTCTTCCGGATCAGGAAAATCAACAGGTCTGTCGAATATATCCGTCGCGGAGGCATACGTGGTACCCACCGTGATATCAGCTCTTAGGAACTTGAAATCAACACCTAGGCCGTAATGCCTGAAATCGGCCTTGATGTTCACGTCGGTTTCCGCATCGTCGACGAGATCAAAAATAATTCGCATTGGTCTCTAACGGTAGAAGTCTGTGCAAAACTTGCAAAGAGATTCATTCGATCATTGAGAAAGATCTCAAAACCCACCTCCCGGAAATTGATCACCGAGGAGAGTTCTTCACTGAAATTGATCTCTTTGAGTTCCCCGGTTCCATCGTCGAACGGCGGGATGACCAACCGGTCGTATTCGCCAATCCCCGCATGCCAGTCGGCCTTGAGGTGTATGGTGTTCTTCTTCCAGGGAATACTCCGCGCCTATGGAGACCCCCAAGTTCCTTGCGGTTCGAGTCCAGGCTGCTGAAGTCACCGTATTCATAGATATCCCCGTCTGCACCGTAACCCGACAGGAATTCTCCGTAACTCAACTTGCCCGATTTTATGACTTCCAGGTAAGGCAGATCCACATTGAGCCCAAAATCAGTAATATGTTTCAATTTCCAGGCGAGTCCTATTTTCCAGAACAGACCGTAAGGGTTTGACTGAAGTTTGCAGTTATTGTAAAACCCAACGCGCTGGGATTCATTGAGGGTGGCCAGTCTTAAATCGTACTGTCCTTTGAAGTTGTAAACAGAAGCAAACGCTGAGACCCCAACGCTAAAATTCTCTCTGATCTTCATCCCCCATGATCCACCGAACCATTCATCGGTTTCCCTGTTGTTCATTTCCAGGTTCGATGCCAGCCGTTCCAATTCAGGCAGTTCCTCCAAAATATCTCCTTCGTTGACTTCGCTCCTGACATTGATGTCCAACTGGCTCCTCTGCTTGGAGAGAAAGGCATAAGCAAAGTGGTGCTTTTCCCACTTTTTTATCTTGAAGGTTCCCGCAAGTAGACTGGGAACCCCCTGAAACTTGGAATCGCTCAGCTTGTTGTCTCGACCAAAGACATTCTTCAGGGACAGGGAGGTCACCTGGTAGGCCTTGGCGTTGATGGAAAGGCCGGTTCTCGATCAGAGCGATCCGGGCCGGGTTGTAGTAAGTCAGTCCCAGATCATCAACGCTTCCGGTCACATTTCCGTTCAGAAGCAGGGATCGGTTCCCAAAATTTTCCTGGTTGTAATAGCCCTGGGCGACACTAGTGCTAAAGATCAACAACAAGAATGCAGTGATAACAATATACTTGAAATCCATGAGTCAATTGAGTTAAAGCCTTTTAAAATTAAGATTTTTATCCAAGAAAAGGAAACAATACCCTGTTATTGTTAGAAACCTCCAAAAATCGCTATCTTTATGTACTGCATCTTGCACACAAAGCTATGGAAGGTGGATTCAAAATCATTTAACCAAAAAAATAGAATGTGAAAACTACGTTAATCACAGTGATGGTGCTCTTTTTGAGTTTCAGCTCGATTGCCCAGAAGGATGTTTCGGAAAAATCCAAAGAAGCCATTGCCGAAATGAAGCAGACCAATGACAAAATTTCCAAGTACTTTAACACGGCTTATGGCTATGCCGTATTTCCTTCCATAGGAAAAGGAGGACTGGGTGTCGGTGGAGCCACCGGTAATGGGACCCTATACAAAGGCGGCGCTGTTGTCGGAGACTGCCGCATGTCACAGGTCACCGTTGGGTTTCAGGCGGGAGGTCAGGCCTATTCTGAAGTGATCTTCTTCCAGGACGCCGATGCCTTTAATCGATTTACGGGGACAAGTTTGAGTTTTCAGCTCAAGCCTCAGCAGTAGCGATAACCGAAGGAGGCTCATTCGATGTAGATTATCGGGATGGCATCTTGATTTTCACGCATGCCAAAGGAGGTTTGATGTATGAAGCTTCAGTTGGCGGTCAGAAGTTCAAAACTGAGATGCGCTAACAGATCGATTAAAAAAAATCAAGACAATAAACCCGGCATTCGAGCCGGGTTTTTCATTGGATGAACTCTTCAAGCACGGCCCAGACATTTGAGGCCACGATGACCTGCCCGTCGGCCGTCGGATGAATCCCATCTCTTTGATTCAGCTGTGGATTCCCGGCAACACCGTCTAGCAGGAAAGGAATAAGGGCGATCTCGTTGGATTTGGCCAAATCCGGGTAAATGATGCGAAACTCAGACGTGTATTCCGGTCCCATATTGGGCGGTATCTGCATGCCCGCCAGGATTATTTCAACCTCAGGATTCTTCTCGCGAACCTTGTCAATGATCGACTGCAAATTGGCACGTGTCTCTTCCAGGGGAATGCCCCGAAGTCCGTCATTGGCGCCCAATTCCAGGACGAAAACATCGGGTTTTTGATTCAAGACCCAATCGACCCGGCTATTACCTCCTGAAGTGGTCTCCCCGCTCAATCCGGCGTTGATGACATTGTACTTCAACCCGAGCGAATCGAGTTTATCCTGGATCAGAGCAGGGAATGCCTCCCTGGGATCCAATCCGTACCCGGCAGTCAGACTGTTTCCAAAGAAAACAATGTTCCTGACCCGGGCCTCGGTTCCCTCTATCTTTTCGTCTCTTTCTCAATCTCCTGTTTTTTCCGAATTACCGGCAGCGCCTTTTTCTTTGGACTGACAGGCGAACATGGAAAAAACGAGGAACAAATAACATAATTTTAACAAGTGGCTCATGTGGGGAAGAAATTGAAGCGCGTCATTTTCCGTATCTTTCGGCTTCGCAAAAAAACGTGCGTTTATGGCAAATATATTAAATGTGTCCAATTTGGAGAAGCACTACAGCAGTGGCTCCAAAGATCTGACGGTCCTCGATGGGGTTTCCTTTGAAATCGAGTCGGGCGAAACCTTCTCCATCGTTGGTCCTTCCGGCAGCGGCAAGACGACACTTCTCGGTTTATGTGCCGGATTGGATCAGTCAGATACAGGAACGATTGAGCTATGTGGGGAAAACCTGATGAAACTGACCGAGGATGAGAGGGCGCTGCTCAGAAACAGAAAAGTGGGCTTTATCTTTCAAGACTTCCAGTTGTTGCCCACCCTGACGGCGTTGGAAAATGTCAGTGTGCCTATGGAGCTGCAAGGCATTAAGAATCCGACATCAAAAGCCCTGTCGCTTCTTGAAAAGGTGGGGCTTGCTGACCGCTCCGACCACTACCCTTCACAACTTTCCGGTGGAGAGCAGCAGCGCGTGGCCCTGGCACGAGCCTTTTCGAACGAGCCCGACATTCTCTTTGCGGATGAACCCACCGGCAATCTGGACGCTGAAACGAGTGAAAAAGTGGAACGTCTTCTCTTTGACCTGAACAAGGAACTCGGCACAACACTCGTCATGGTTACCCACGACATGGAACTTGCCAATAAGACGCAAAGAATGCTCCGACTCAAAAATGGCAAGGTCTGGCAAGAAGAAAGTAAACTTTGACCAATGCTCCCAACGGATGCTCTTACATGAAGAATAAAAACAACATACAATTGTCCTGGCTGATGAAGATGGCCTGGAGAGACAGCAAGGCGAGCTATAAAAAACTGAGTCTGTTCATGGCTTCCATCGTTCTGGGCATCGCCGCAGTGGTTTCCGTAGAGTCTTTCAGTGACAATTTGCAATACAATATCGATCTGCAATCCAAATCCCTGATGGGTGCAGATTTTGTAATCGATTCACGACACAAGCCCAACGAACGGGTTCAGGCGATCATTGACTCCCTGGGTGGAGCTGACGCGATGGAGGTGAATTTTTCCTCCATGTGTCTCTTTCCCAAAAGCGGCCAAACAAAATTTGTCAGGATCGTTGGAATGGAGGGCCCATTTCCTTTTTATGGAACGCTCGAAACAGAGCCTGAATCGGCGGCAAGTTCCTACCAGGAATCAGGTGGTGCCCTTGTAGATGCCACCGTCATGATCCAGTTTGACATACAGGTGGGAGACAGCATCAAGGTCGGAGAGGTCACCTTTCCAATTGCCGGCGCACTGAAATCTGCCCTGGGAAGCGGAGGCTTCAACAGCGCGATTGCACCCGCCGTCTACCTCCCCTATGATCAGATCGAGAAAACCGGATTGATTCAGACCGGCAGCCGTTTGGAGTACCAGTATTATTTCGTCGCCGAACCGGGAACGAATCTCGCGAAGTTGAACGATAAACTCGATCCGATTCTGGATGCCGAAGAGGCCGACATGGATACCCATGAGGATACGAGCCAAAGAATTGGAAGCCGTTATGACAATTTCATCGTATTTCTGAATCTTGTCGCCTTTGTGGCCCTGCTTCTGGGCTGTATCGGAATCGCGAGCTCCGTGCACATCTACATCAAAGACAAACTGAAGACCGTGGCCATTCTCAAATGCCTGGGAGCTACCCGCAAGCAGACATTCGTTTTGTTTTTGTTACAGATCCTAGGCATGGGACTGGCCGGGGGCATACTGGGCTCGGTCTTTGGATTTTTGCTGCAGGAATCCTTTCCGGTGCTCTTTGCCGATTTGCTGCCCTTTGAAGTGGAGACCCAGATAAGCCCGGAGTTTTTCTTTATGGGACTCCTGTTGGGCATTCTTATGTCGGTTCTTTTCGCACTAATCCCTTTGCTCAGCACCTGGTATGTGTCGCCTCTGCGTGTTCTTCGGATCACTGAGGATGACAATCAAAAATCGAAAAGAGCCATATCCCTGGTATCTTTGTTGATTCTCGGCTTTGTCCCGATCTTTTCTTTCTGGATTTTGCAGAACTGGAAATATGCTTTGTTCTTCCTGTTGGGGATGCTGGTCACTTTTGGAATTTTGACCGGGGTCTCCGCGCTTTTTATTCGGGCCATAAAGGCTTTCTTCCCGAGTTCCTGGGGTTTTTGTTCCAGGCAAAGTCTTTTGAACTTGTTCAGGCCACAGAACCAGACCCTGGTGCTGATTCTCACCATCGGGGTGGGCACGTTCTTGATCAGCACCCTGTATTTCACCAAGGACATGCTTCTTTCAAAACTCTCTTTCGACACCAGTGGCAACACCCCGAACATCATTCTTCTGGATGTTCAGACCGATCAAAAAGAGGCAGTAGCTGCAAGCCTCGACAAAGTCATCGACAACATACCCATCGTTACCATGCGTGTCCACAGCATCAACGGCAGGTTGTCCAACGACATTCGCAAGGACACAGCCTCCGGGATCAACGAATGGATGCTCAACCACGAGTTTAGGGTGACCTACAGGGACTCCCTGATCTCCTCCGAGGAGATCGTAGACGGCGAATGGATTCCCGAGCAGGAATTCGATCCTGCCGTTCCGGTGAATATCTCGGTCTCTGAAAGCATTGCACGGGACGGAAAAGTAATTGTGGGCGACAGCCTGACCTTCAATGTGCAGGGCGTTTTGATGAAAACCCGTGTAGCCAGCATTCGGGCCGTCGATTGGGGACGGATGCAACCCAATTTCTCTTTGCTTTTTCCAAAGGGCATACTTGAAAATGCCCCTCAGTTCAACGTGCTGACCACCAACACTCCTGACGATCAAAGCTCGGCGCGCCTTCAGTCGGAGCTCGTCGCAAAATTCCCCAATATCTCCATCCTCGATATGAGACAAATGCTGCGACTGATCGATCAGGTACTGACAAAAATTTCCTGGGTGATCAATTTCATGGCGATTTTCAGCATCATCACAGGGGGTATCATCGTGTTGATTGGAGCCAACCGCAACAGCAAGTTCCAGCGCATACGTGAAAATGTCCTATTGAGAACGATAGGAGCGACCAACAAACAGATCATCAAGATCGTGTCATTGGAGTACATCTATTTGGGAGTTCTTGGCAGTCTGAGTGGGATTCTTCTCTCGCTGCTGAGCAGCCAGATTTTGGCCTGGTCGGTTTTCGACATGGCGTTTGTGCCCTCTGCTTTTCCGTTTCTCGTGTTGTTCCCGGGAATCACCCTGTTGGTGTTGCTCGTGGGCCTCGGAAACAGCCGCAGCGTCTTGAACAGTCCTCCGCTACAGGTGCTCCGAAAAGAAGCAGAATAGTTCTCTTCAAAGTCGGGTTCTTCTCAACGAAATATGGCTCCCATTGAAAAAATGAGTAACTTAAGGCATCCAAATCCAAAAAAAAAAATCAACCTTTATGAAAAAACAAACCTACTCCACCCATCGTCGTTATGACCCGCTATTCCATTTTATAGCCATGCCAGCCCTGCTGATTCTCTTGATTGGTTCGATTATCAACCTGGTGAATAGTTCAGATGACAATCTCTATTCGGCCTCTCTGATCGTATTCATATCCGTATTGCTGATACTGGCCACATTGTTTTCAAGGGGAAATGCCCTGAGGGCCCAGGATCGTGCCATTGTGGCTGAAGAGAAGCTGAGACACTACCTTTTGACAAAAAAGGCTCTTCCCAAGGAACTGACTGTTAGGCAAATCATAGGACTTCGATTTGCTTCCGATGACGAGTACATTGAGCTGGTTGAAAGAGCCATCAAGGAAAAACTAAGCGAAAATCAGATCAAAAAGAAATAAAAGAATTGAAAGGAGACTATTATCGCGTTTAATACTCCTGTGCCTTTTTTTCACTTGCCTTGCTTCTGCACAGTTTGAGACCCCGGATCCTTTGCCGATCAAATTGCGTTATTCTGTCAAAGAGTTGCTCGAAGAGTCCAACGACAGCACCTATATTCGCTGCGACATGAGTTATCTCCATGAGGGTGAATGGATGAAATGGAGGCCGAAATCAGGGTGCGAGGAGGATTTCGAAGGACCTACTGTTTCTTCACCCCCGCTAAAGCTTAAAATTCCCAAAGAAAAGGCGGTTGGAACGATTTTCGAACAAAGCCCGAAAACGAAATTGGTGCTGCCCTGTCTCAAAAGCAAGAAAGCAGATGACAATTTGCTCAAGGAGCTCATGGCCTACAGGATATTTGAAGCCCTGAGTCCCTATCATTTCAAGACACGTCTCCTTGAAGTTGAACTTGAAAGGACTCGAAAAAACAAGTCCGAAACTTTCAAACTCATGGGTTTTATGATCCAGGATGATGAGAGCTTTTCACGCATGAACAATGCCAGGGAGATCGAAAGATTCATGGATTATCAGGCTCTGGACCAGAGCTACAGGGTGATCAATGCCCTGTTCCAGTACATGATAGGAAACACGGATTTTTCAACGGTCTATCTTCACAATGAAAAGATTTTTTACATCGGAGACATGATTGTCCCGGTTCCCTATGATTTTGACATGTCCGGTTTGGTCGACGCAAGCTATGCCGTGGTCTCCCAGGTAAGAAATGAAGTCCTTCCCATTGATCATGTCACCAAACGATTGTACCGCGGTTTTGAAGCCGATCAAAGAACATTGGAGGAAATACGCACACTATTTCTTCAAAAGGAGAATGAAGTGTTTGCGGCGATTGAGAGTCTGGAATCTTATTTTCAGGATCCCAAAGAGTATGACTTGGCCAGAACCTACATTGAGGGGTTTTATGAGATTCTTAAAGATGACAAGAAATTCAGGAAACGAGTTGCGGACAAGGCCCGAAAAATAAGGAATTCAGTAGATGTTGCATTTTACTTCCTACTTTTACAGTTAAAATAAATCGTGCAACATGCATAAATCAGTGACTCTTGCCTTTTTAATTCTACTGCCTCTGACGCTTCTCACGGCGCCATCCTTGAGATCTCAGGAAAAGAAACAAAAAGAAAAACCAATGGTGGCACTGGTCTTAAGTGGGGGGGGTGCCAAGGGAATGGCTCATATACCACTGCTTCAGGCCCTCGATTCTCTCGGTATAGTACCCGACCTCGTTGTTGGAACGAGTATGGGAAGCATCGTTGGGGGTTTCTATTCCATGGGCTATTCGGGGGACTCAATTGCCTACATTGCGGAAAAAGCAGATTGGGGGGAACTGCTCGGAGGCGATATTTCCCTTTGGGATGTCAGCATGGAGGAAAAAAGTGAGTTCAAGAGACACCTGGTCGATTTTGACATCATTGAAGGAAAGCCCAAAGTGAACTCAGGTCTCCTGAAAGATCAAAAGTTCGAGAATTTCTCATTGCTGGGTTTACCCGGTTTACAACATCAAAGACTTTGATGACCTGCCGATTCCTTACCGGGCGATGACAACAGATATTGTGAACGGAAAAGAATACCTGTTCAGCGAAGGCTCGATCTCCCTGGCCATGAGAGCCAGCATGTCCATCCCCGGTGTTTTTCAGCCGGTTGAATACGACAGCACCCTCCTCGTGGATGGAGGTGTGGTCAATAATTTCCCGGTAGATGTGGCCAAAAAGCTTGGGGCCGACATCATCATCGGAAGTGACGTAAGCGGCGGAATGCAGCCCAAGGAGAAACTCAGCAGCATACCGGCTTTGGCTTTCCAGACAGGTATGCTCACCAGCAATCTGAAGAATCCGGAAAGTCGGGAAATGTGCGATATACTGGTGGATCACATACCCCATCTGACTCATTCCACCGGAGATTTTCAAAAATCAAATGAAATCTATGTCGAGGGAAAGAAAGGAGTCCAGGCAAGTTTGCCGGAACTGGTCGCCTTGTCCGAGCAACTCAAAGGCTACCGGCAAAGAGAACACAAAACTCCGGATGTTGAGGATGCCTTTGCCTTAGACACCATCATATTCACCGACATCAGCGAGCCGAACCTGGAGCTGGTCAAGGCCCGAATGGGAATTGAAACAGGAAATATCTATTCCTCCAAAGAGATGATCGACGGGATCGACAGGGCCATGGGGACGACGCTCTTCAAACAGATCACCTACGAGGGCGTTTTCAAGGACTCCCTGTTGGGAGCCGAACTTCGAGGTTATGAACATTCCCAGCATCAAGTGAAAGGCTCCCTGCACTACGACTCGTACCGATCGGTCGGCATTCTGTGAATTACACCGGCAGAAATGTCATCGGCAATGCGTCGCGTATTGTGATAACAGCCGATATAGCGGTTCAGCCCGCTTCGCGTACAATACCAAAAGACGTTCGGAGAAAGAAAAAACTGGTGGTGGCGCTCTGAGGTCTTTGCTGAGTTCCTGGATCAGAAGTTCTTTTTGGCGGGGGAAATTGCAGACAATCTGAAATCCAGATATGGACAATTTGACAACCAGATCAATTACAACCTGAACTCAAGGAGCAGTTACGTGGGAATGGATTTGAGCTATGAGTATAACCGCATCGTACCCGAGGTCGACCCATCCATCAAAGACAACATTCTCAGTCTGGCCAGCTATGATTTCAAAAACCTGGAAATAGGAGGCCATTACTTCTATTCACGTTTTGACCGGGTTTTCTATCCTTCCAAGGGCATGTTCCTGAGAGGATTTGTGAGCCGGTCTATCCTACATGATGTGGATCTCATTTATTCTCAACCAGAGTTGGATGACGTCAGAGGATCGACCAACGGATTCACCAAGTTCGGCGTTGATTTTGAATACCGCATCCCATTCAACTCAAAAACGACAGGAATTATAGGCACCAATCTCAGCTTTATCGCACAGGACGCCTTCAAAGAGGATGATGCGTCATTCACCGATTACGGCTATACGGCCAAATACAGTCTGGGTGGGGTTCTGACGAGCGCCTCAAGGAGGGGTTCCTACCTGTTTCCTGGGTCTCCATGAAGACGAGCTTTTCGAGAGTCAGTACATGAATCTGCAACTCCCAGGCTTCAGTTCCAGCCAACGTCAAAAATCTTCATCATTCCTCATTTCAACCTGGCTTCGGTTGGATTCGGAGATTTCTCGGATTATATCGAAGAGGCCTTCTCCCCTTCTGGAAGATGGTCGGATGGGATAGAAACCAGTGCAATCATTTCTGCGGGGGCTCAGATTGCCTATGATTCGTTTCTTGGTCCGCTCAATTTTGATTTCTCCTGGGTCAATGATGTCGACAAGGTTCGGGTCTTCAGTGTGGGTCTGACCTTCAACCTTTCGAATTGAATCAGCATTAACTTGCAGAAATGCTCATTTGAACGGGAGAAAAGTCCGTAGGATTCAGATAACCTGCTCAATTTCGTGAACAAGTGGACCATTCTCTCGGCTTTCTTCATAGACCTTTGTCCATTCCGGGTCCTTTACAAAAGCTTCCCAAGAATTGTCTCGGATTCCATATTCGGAAAGGAAACAATATACAGCAAAGCTTCTTTTCCCTGATTTTCAGCCAGCATAGAATCCGCGAAAGAAGGCTTCTCACCCGGTCGGGTCACCCAATATCCCACATTGGTGAATCCGTGCTTTTCAAAAAGCCCAGTGGTGTGATTCCTGAATCGCGAAAGTATATCTTCAAGTTTTCCATCATGAGGATAATAGATTCTCAACTCAAATACGCTTTGATCCGCGGAAGCATTTGGCATCCTGACCGGTTTTGTACCTCGGGCACTCGCTGACATAAAGGAAATAAATAAAAAGACCTAAGATACTATTTACCGCTCGGGTTCTTAAAAAGATTTGGATACTCTCATTGTTCTGGACATTAAAAATTCATTGATTTTAAGGCTCTTTAAAGGTATCGATTCTTCCCCAGACAAGCATATTCATATTCCATAGCTCTCCAAACACAAAGTTATTCTTACATTTAAGGATCAAATAACAAAAGTCGTGAACCGACTCATTAGAGGCCTAATACTGATTTTTGCATTCACCCTGTGTGACCCAAATCCGAGCACAGAAAACCGATACCATCGTTCACATCAATGGGAACGTTCTCACCGGTGATTTGAAGAGAATGGTATCCGGGGTTGTCACCTGGAAAATGGATGGAATGGGCACCATTAGCGTCGAGGAAACCAAAGTCAATACGATAATCTCCAAAAAACAATTCCAGATCAAAATGGAGTCTGGGATCATTTTTTTCGGGTCTTTCGATGCATCCGAGGACCATCGGATGGTCTACATAGTCACAGGAAGTGAACGAAAACTGATCCCGGTTAACGAGAAATCTACCCCATTAAAAAGAGCTTCATTATGCGAACGAGTGGCAATTTCAGTCTTGGACTCAATTACACCAAAGGTAGCGAAACCACCACTCTGGCTTTTTCGGGCAACGTAGATTATCGAAAACAGAGAACCTACTTCAACCTGGAATGGGACATCAACAATACTTTTCAACGAGACACACTAAATTCTCGGAAAGCCGATGCTTTGTTCACCTGGCAGAGAGCTCTTAAAAAGGGGTGGTCCACGAATGTTTCAATCGGCGCAAGCCAGAACCTGGAATTGGGAACGAAACTGAGGACCTTCCTGAATCTCACTGGAATCAACGACGTGGTTTACAATGAATGGAACCGACTCTATTTCGGAATGGGTGCGAATCTCTCTCGGGAAACCCCTTTTGACGACTCGGATATCACTAATGATGTAGCCGGTATTTTCATGGTGTACTGGAAGGTCTACAAGCTCTGGGGCCCGAAAATTTGGGTGGACGCAAATTTCAATTACCTGCCTTATTTGACGGACAGCCGAAATCGTTATACTTTCAATCTCAATCCCAAGGTGAGTATATTGAGCAACAATTTCAAGATCGGACTCAATTTCTACTACACCTATGACAGTCAGCCTGTTGCTGTAGGAGCTGCCAATGATGACTACGGACTGAGCTTGCAATTCACCTACACTCTATCATTGAGATGCCAAAATCTCATGAAACAATGTCTGCACGCTTAACCGGGGCAACAGGGTATGTTGAAGGCTAAATTCATTTGATGGATTCGCTCATAGCGATCCGGAAAACAGGTACTGCAATCAGAAAACAACTCGAGGTCCCAGAGATCGGCAAAAACAAGACCTCTTCTTTGGGATATTCCGTATTCGAGGACTTCTTCCAGCGAAGTCAGGTCTGGGATTTCAAATTCTCCTCTCTTCATCAGTTGCTCCATCGCACCGTTTCCCGCCCTCACCGGAATGACCGTACAGGAATCCACACCGCAATCAAAAGCAAAATCGATGGATTTCTGTGCCCATGCGACTCCTTCCTCTTCTGTCATAAAAGGAGGACGAAGCAAAATAAAGGCCCGGGAATTCATTTCGTTCCTCTTGAGAAATTCGACCCCTCTTTTAAAATCGTCCAGGGTCATCTGCTTGTTGAGCCGAGCCAGTATTTCAGGATGGGCCGTTTCCAGTCCGATCGCAACCTCTAATTTTCCAGAAATAAGATCTCTGAACTCCAGGCATTTTTCACCGATCAGCCTGGGATGGCTCTCGACAATCAAGGTCTCAAAGTGATCGACAAGCCTGGCGATGCTCGGGTAGTCCGATCGCGGAATTGCTTTTCCGTCAAAAAAGCTTCCGGCTGATACAACTTGATGTGCCGGGCCGCCGGAAGCCTGGCGAGCGCCCATTCAATTTGTTCGGGAATGGCCCCTGGCGGAGCAGAATCGTTCGAGGTGTTCTTCCAAAGGTCGCACATCAGGCATTTGTAGGAACACTCTTTATTCGACAAAAAGACAATCGCAGTGTCTTGCACCCGCCCATCGGGGCGCCGCTCCTTCTCCACCATGCAATCATAGGGCCGATGGAAATCAATTTCATTCTTTGCCCCTCGTTGGGATATTATCCAGTCACTGTTCATCCCACTGGAATTCATATCCCCGGAATTCATTCTCCCGAGACTTTCTCAAGTTTTGAAGGATTCTCATTCATACCGGGAATGAAACTCCTTTCGGTAGTCAATGTCCTTCTTCGGAAATGCCGTTCGAAAAGCTCTTCGAGGTCACCCCGTGCTGAAAGCGCCTTTTTTCAAAGACAGGCATGTCCAGGCCGGTAATCTCCTTGACGCCGATGCTCACGACTTTGCCCTTGAGTTCATAGAGCCTTTCGTGATCCCAATCGGTCATGTCGATATAGGGAATACCTTCTGAAATCTCGATAACGTTAGGCAAGGTATATGGACTGAAGCCTTCGAAGCCCAGCACGTCTGCCGGGGAACAGGTGCGCGTGTATCCACGACTGAGACCTCCGGAATAGGTAAGGGGATGCTTGATGGAATCCCCCCATCCTTCATGATAGAGCATCAGGTTGTTCAGCACGCTCTTGATGGTCAACTCCGGATTCTCTTCGATCGGGTAATCCTTGAGGTTCTCATCGCCCCCA